>CAVXVV010000088.1:0-496767 GCA_963765195.1 uncultured Candidatus Rokubacteria bacterium | reverse complement strand
TTCACCGCTGCCTATCTCGAGATCGAGGCCACCTACCTGGTGCCGGAGGGATCGAGGATCGCCACGGTGGCGGACGTCGACCGCGAGGGCGTGCGCGTGGTCGCGGCGGCGCGCGCGAACTACGAGCTGTTCCTGACCCGCGAGCTGAAGCGGGCCGAGCTCGTGCGCGCGCCGGGCCACCCCGCGGCCTTCGAGATCCTGCAGGCGGGGCGGGCGGACGCGCTTGCCGGCCTCAGACAGGCGTTGCTGGGCCTGGTGGAGCGGCTGCCCGGATCGCGCGTGCTCGACGGCCGCTTCATGGGAGTGCCGCAGGCCATCGGGGTGCCGCGGGGCCGCGACGCGGGGCTCGCGTTCCTCCGCGGCGTCGTCGAGGACGCGAAGGCGTCCGGCCTGGTCGCCCGCGGGATCGAGCGTACGGGTGCCCGGGGCGTGTCGGTGGCGCCCCGCGCGGTCGCAGGGCGGCCAGGGCGGCCAGGGCGGAATGACCCCGGACTTCCTCTACGGCACGGCCTGGAAGGAGGACCGCACCGCGGAGCTGACCGAGCTCGCGCTCCGCAGCGGCTTCCGGGGCATCGACACCGCGAACCAGCGGCGCCACTACTTCGAGGCCGGCGTGGGGCAGGGGCTCGCCGCCGCCTACCGCGCGGGGATCGTCTCGCGCGAAGATCTCTTCCTCCAGACGAAGTTCACGTACCAGGCGGGACAGGACCACCGGCTGCCCTACGATCCCGCGGCGGACCTGTCGGCCCAGGTCGCGCAGTCGGTGGCCAGCTCGCTCGAGCACCTGGGAACGGACCACGTCGACAGCTATGTGCTGCACGGCCCCGCCTCCGGCCACGGGTGGACGGCCCACGACAGCGAGGTCTGGGGCGCGATGGCGCGGGAGCGCGACGCCGGGCGCGTGCGGCTCCTCGGTGTGAGCAACGTGTCGCTCCGCCACCTCCAGCAGCTGGCGCCTCCGGCGGCGAGACACCGGCCTTCGTCCAGAACCGCTGCTTCGCGCGTGTCGGCTGGGACTGGGACGTGCGCCAGTTCTGCGCGACGCAGAAGATCGTCTACCAGGGGTTCTCGCTCCTCACGGCGAACGTGGAGGCGCTCCGCCATCCGCTGCTCGTCGGGATCGCCGCGCGCCATCAGGCGACGCCCGCCCAGGTGGTGTTCCGGTTCGCGCAGGCCGTCGGCATGCTCCCGCTGACGGGCACCACCGATGCGGCCCACATGCGGGAGGACCTCGGAAGCCGCGCGCTGGCGCTGACGCCGGACGAGGTGCGGGCCGTCGAGACGATCGCGGTCGCCGGAGGGCGTTGACGCTCCGCGAGTGAGGATGGTACTGTGCTGATCGGATAGCACAGTATCACGAGGCGGTGAATCGCGACGTGATCACGATCGACCGGGCCAGCGGGCTCCCGATCTACCTCCAGATCCGGCATCAGCTCGTCTACGAGATCGCCCTCGGCCGCCTCCAGGCTGGCGCGCCCCTGCCCTCGATCCGTCAGCTCGCCGCGAGCCTCCGGGTCACGACGGTCACCGTCCGCCACGCCTACGACGCGCTGGCCGCCGAGAACCTGGTGGTGAGCCATCCGGGCAAGGGCGTCATGGTCGCGGACCTGAGCGAGGCGGCCCGGCTCAAGGTATCGCTCCGGCGCGAGGCGCTGGCCGAGCTCTTCGTCCCCGCCCTGAACCGCGCGCGGGCGCTCGGCTACTCGCCCGAGGAGATCCGGGCCGGGTTCCAGCGGGCGCTGGCCAGCAGGGGGCGGCCCCGCGTGGCCTTCGTCGGCGCGGAGCAGGAGTTCGTCGACCACTACACCCCGCTGCTGGCGGAGACGGTGCGGGATCTCGGCGTCGAGGTGGTCGGCGTGCTGCTGCGCGACCTCAAGCGCCGGGGGGTCGAGGCGCTCGGGGCGGAGCCGCCGGAGCACGTCGCCACGCTCGTGCGGAGCTACGCGTCGGTGCGCAACCTCCTCCGGGACACCGCGCTCCCTGTCTTCGGCCTGGCCCTCGAGCTCGCGGCCGAGACGCGCACCGAGTTGCTCGCGCTCGCCAGCAAGACCCGCGCGGTGCTGGTGGCGGAGCGCGTGAACCTGACCGGCATGGCCCATCTGATCGAGCAGTACTGGATGCCGGCGGCGCCGATCCGGCTGGTTCCCCTGGAGGGCCGCGCCCTCGCGGCGGCGCTGCGCGACGCGGAGGTCGTCATCCACTCCCTGCACGCGCGGCGCGCCGTGACGCGCGCGGCGCCGTCCGGGCGGCGGCTCCTCGAGCTGCGGCACGACCTGAGCCCGATCTCCGCCGCCCGGTTCCGTGACGAGCTGGCCGCCTCGCGACTGGCGGTGGCCGACCAGCCGGCCCGGGTGGCGAGCCCGGCGTGAACGAGACCGACCCACAACGAGGAGAGTGACCGTGGAGAAGAGCAAGCGAGAGGCGCGCCAGGCCCGTCTGACCGAGTCCGCCACGTCCCGATGGCTGTCCAGCACCATGAAGGCGTCCCTGATGCTGGACTACGCGGACGGAACGCTGCCCAGCCCCGTGACGGCCGCGCGCTACCTGAGTGACCTCTCGGAAGAGCTCGGCGACGTCGTGAGCCTGTCGGGCGGGACGATCGGCGACCGCCTGCCGCCGGACTTCGTCCGGGACGCGGCTCGCGCCGCTGTCGACAAGTACCCCCACTATCCCGGCGTCAAGGGGCACAAGGACCTCCGCCAGGCCATCTCGCGGAAGCTCGAGCGCGAGAACAGCATGCACGCCGACCCCGACGACGAGCTGCTGATCACGATCGGCGCCCAGCAGGTCATCGACAGCACGTTCCGGATCCTGGTCGGCGCCGGGGACGAGGTGCTGCTCTTCGATCCCGAGTACGCGAGCACCGAGCCGGCGATCCGGATGGCCGGCGGCCACGTGGTCCCCGTGCCGCTGACCCTCGAGAAGGGGGAGTGGCGATTCGACTTCGACCAGCTGGCGCGCCGGGCGAGCCGCAAGACGAAGCTCATCGTGATGAGCAACGGCGGCAACCCGTCGGGCATCGTGTACACGCGCGAGGAGCTCGAGCAGATCGCCGACCTGGCCCGCCGGCTCGACTGCTGGGTCTTCTCCGACGAGGAGTACGAGAAGACGCTGCTGGACGGGACGACGCACTACAGCATCGCGTCCTTGCCCGGGATGAAGGAGCGGACGGTGACGGCCTTCTCCTTTTCCAAGGCGTACGGGATGACCGCCTACCGGATCGGCTACGCCGTCGGCCCCGCCAAGGTCATCGACCACATGCACAGCATCCTGCGCTTCTCGCTCCAGGCGTGCTCGGCGGTCGGGCAGCGCGCGGCGCACGCCGTGCTCACCGGCGACATGGAGCCCTGGCTGCGCGACAACATCGCGAACCTCGAGCGGAAGCGGGACTACCTGGTCGACCGGCTCAACCGGATCCCGGGCATCCGCTGCAACACGCCGAAGGGCTGTTACTTCACCTTCCCCGACGTGCGCGGGCTCGGGATGCCGACGTTCCAGCTGGCGGAGCACATCCTTCGCCACGGCCGGGTGTCCGTGGCGCCGGGCTTCGAGTTCGGCCCGAAGGGCGAGGGCCACTTGCGCGTGAGCTTCTGCTTCAGCATGGAGCAGATCACCGAAGGAATGAACCGGCTGGAGCGGGCGGTCGCCGAGCTGTCCGCCCCGCGATCCGTCTGAGGAGGATTCGATGCGACAGCCCGAAACGTTCGGCAGTCTGCGCGCCGCGCCGGGGACGAAGGTCACCGGGTGGTTCGACGTCGCGGAGCGGCCGGGAGGGCCGATCCGGTGCCCCGTCGGCCTGGTCAACGGCGCCGAGGATGGCCCCCGCCTGTCGATCACGGCCGGGGTCCACGGGACGGAGTACGTCGCGCAGGAAGCGGCGGTCCGTGTCTTCCGCGACCTGGACCCGAAGAGGGTGCGCGGCGCCGATCGGCTTCATCTTCATCGTCAACGTGCCCGGCTGGGAGGCGGCCGAGACCTTCGCCAACCCGATGGACGGGCAGAACCTGAACCGCATCTTCCCCGGCAACACGAGCGGGACCGTCAGCTTCGTCATGGCCCATCGCGTCGTCGAGCTGCTCGCGAGCTGGGGCAAGTGGCACATCGACATGCACGGCGGCGACGCCTCGGAATGGCTCAATCCCTTCGCGATCTTCCACCGGACCGGCAAGGCCGAGGTGGACTCGGTGTCCGAGCAGATCGCGCGCCTGTGGGACACCGAGGTCATCTGGTCGATGACCCATCAGGGCGGATACCCGGGGACGCTGGTGGGGACCCTGTCCGACCGCGGAATCCCGTCGATCGTGGCGGAGTCCGGCTACCTGTCGACGTACAACGAGCCGGAGATCGCGGTGCACGTGAACGGGGCGCGCAACGTGATGCGGCACTTCGGGCTGCTCGAGGGCAAGCCCGAGTTCACCCGGTCGCACGAGCCGCTGATGATGACCGAGAACTGGGTGGCCTACGCCAGCCGGGGCGGCGTGTTCCATCCGCAGGTCAAGCCGGGCGACCGTGTCCAGGCCGGGCAGGTGATCGCCCTCATCAAGGACGTCTTCGGCGAGATCGTCGAGGAGATCAAGTCGCCGAAGACCGGGCGGGTGCGGATCCAGCATCCGCGCCGCGTGGTCAACAGCGGCAACCCCGTCTTCCGGGGCTGGGCGAACCCGTCGTAGGGAGGACATGACGATGGACATCGAGGGACGGCTGCGTCGACGCCACGGCCGCCTGCCCGACCCGGACCTCCGGCGGCGGGACACGGCGCTCCTCGTCATCGACATGCAGTACGGCGACGCGCACCGGGAGCACGGGCTCCTCCGCCGGATGCGGGACCGCGGCGACGGCCCCGCGGCCGAGTACTACGCGACCCGCGTGGAAACGCAGGTCATCCCGAACATCCGGCGGCTCCAGGAGGCGTGCCGCCAGGCCGGCGTCGAGGTGATCCACACGAAGATCGAGTCGCTCACCCGGGACGGCCGCGACCGGAGCCTCGAGCACAAGCATCTCGGGATCCACCATCCGCCGGGATCGAAGGACGCCCAGATCCTCGAGGAGGTGGGGCCGCAGGGCGACGAGATCGTGATCACCAAGACGTGCGGCGGGGTCTTCAACGGCTCGAACATCGAGTACGTCCTGCGGAACCTCGGCATCCAGCACCTGATCGTGGTCGGCGTGGTGACCAGCGGGTGCGTGGAGGTCGCGGTGCGGGACGCGGCGGACCGCGGCTTCCAGGTGCTGCTGATCGAGGACGCCACGGCGACCTGGTCCGACGACATGCACCGGGCGGCCATGCGCGCCATGGACGAGATCTACGCGAAGGTGCTGCCGACCAGCGAGATGCTGGCGCGCCTGGAAGCGCTGACCGCCGCCGCGGTCCGGTAGACGACACGCCCGCCCGGCGCCGCCGCCGGGCGGGGAGCGCGCCTGAACCAAGAACGACAGTGGAGGCAGATGCCATGGCTGGACGAGAGAAGATCGACAGGCCAGCGTCGTCCGGGGCGAGCCTCAGCCGCCGCGCGTTCATCGGGCTCGGCGTGGGCGCCGGCCTCGCGGGCGCCGGCGTCCTCACGGCCCGTCCGTCGGCGGGCCAGGCCGTCAAGGGAGGCACCCTGGTCCATGCCTTCCGGGATCCCATCAACACCCTCGATCCCCCGGTGCCGAACTCGGACGCCCTGGGCCGGCTGCTGAACTCGTTCCTGGACCCCTTGGTGTGGCAGCCCGAGCCGGGCAAGTTCGTGCCGGGGCTGGCCACGTCGTGGCAGATGACGCCGGACGCGACGCGCTTCACGTTCACGCTGCGGGAAGGCGTGAAGTTCCACGACGGCACGCCGTGCAACGCGGCCGCGGTCAAGGCGACGTTCGACCGCATCGTGGATCCGCAGCTGAAGGCGCTCCTGATCGGCCAGCTCGGCCCCTACGACGGCACGGACGTCCTGGGCGACCACCAGATCCGGGTGCGCTTCAAGGAGCCGTACCCGCTCTTCATGCACTACCTGAGCGCGGTCGCGCTCCGGCCGGTGTCCCCGGCCGGCGTGAAGAAGTGGGGCGCCGACTTCGGCCAGAACCTCGTGGGCACCGGCCCGTTCGCGCTCACGAAGTTCACCCCCGCGGAGATCACCTTCGAGCGCTTCGCCGACTACAACTGGGCGCCGGCCTTCCTGGACCACAAGGGCCCCGCCTACCTGGACAAGGTGGTCCTGCGCTTCGTGCCGGAGAGCTCGACCCGGCTCATCGCGCTGGAGCGCGGCGAGTCCCAGCTGGTGGACTTCGTGCCCGACGCCGACGTCAAGCGCTTCCGCGCCGATCAGAAGTTCGTCGTGGACGTGATCCCGGTGCCGGGCCTGCCGCAGCTCCTCCAGCTGAACGTGACCAAGCCGCCGCTCGACGACAAGCGGGTGCGGCAGGCGATCCAGTACGCCGTGGACCAGAAGAAGCTCTGCGACGTGCTCTTCTTCGGCGTGCGGCGCCCCGGCTACGGCGTCCTGGCCTCGTCGACGCCGGGGTACTGGAAGGGCGTCGAGGAGGCGTACAAGTTCAGCCCCGACAAGGCCAAGGCGCTGCTCGACGCCGCCGGCTGGAAGGTCGGGGCGGGGGGCATCCGCGAGAAGGGCGGCGAGAAGCTCTCCCTCCTCTACATCACCACCAACCGCGCCGAGTACACGCAGGCGGGCGAGGTGGTGCAGGACATGCTGAAGCAGATCGGCATCGAGATGAAGATCGACGCCATGAGCAACGCCGCCTCGCTCACGAAGTACCAGATGAACGAGCACCACATCGGGCGCCTGGGCGAGATCAACTCCGATCCCGGCGTCATGACCTACCCGGTCCACTCCCGGAACATCAAGGGCGGGACCCAGGGCAACCGCTCGCGCTTCAGCAACCCCGAGATCGACGCCCAGCTGGACGCGGCCGCCAAGGAGATCGACCCGAAGAAGCGCTTCCAGATGTACGAGGCGCTCCAGAAGGCCGTCACGGAGGAGGCGTTCATCCTCGGCACGTTCGAGCAGACGCTCATCAACGTCCGCTCCCGGAACCTCGAAGGGCTCGTCTACGACAACCTGGGGCGGTTCTTCTTCCACAAGACGTGGTTGAAGGCCTGACGCGACCCTCGATGGCGCGCGGCCGCCGGGCTCCCGGGCTCGGCGGCCGCCGGCCGCGACACGGGCGTCGCGGCCGCGACGGCTGGAGAACGCGGTGATCGTCTACGTCGCGCGGCGGCTCCTGGCGGCGGTGCCCGTGCTGCTGGGCGTGTCGCTCGTCGTGTTCTCGATGCTCCACTTCCTGCCCGGCGATCCCGTCCTGCTCATGATGTCGGAGACGGGAGGCTCGGGCGCGAAGATGGCCGAGATGTCCCAGGAGACGTACGAGCGCATCCGTCACGAGCTCGGGCTGGACAAGCCGCTGCCCGTCCAGTTCGGCCTGTTCCTGTGGCGGGCGGTCCACGGCGATCTCGGGCGCTCCTTCCGGGGGAACCAGCGGGTGGCCACGCTGATCGGCGAGTCGTTCCCGTACACCGTGCGGCTCACCCTGGTGGGCCTGGGGCTCGCGATCCCGATCGGCGTCGCGCTCGGGACCCTGGCCGCGGTCCGGCCGGGATCGGCCCTCGACAGCGGCACGATGGCCGCGGCGCTGTTCGCCGTCTCGATGCCGAGCTTCTGGTTCGGCATCATGCTGCTCCTGGTGTTCGCGCTCCATCTCGGCGTCTTGCCCGCGGTCGGCCACGGGAGCCCCGGCGCGATCGTGCTGCCCGCGCTGACGCTCGGGCTCAGCAGCGCGGCGATCATCGCGGCGCTCGTCCGCTCGAGCCTCCGCGAGGTCCTGGCAATGGAGTTCGTCGCCACCGCGCGGGCCAAGGGCATGGCGGCGCCCGCCGTCGTGCTGAAGCACGCGCTCCGGAACGCGCTGATTCCCGTGGCCACCATAGTCGGGCTCCAGTTCGGGGCGCTCCTCGGCGGGGCGGTCGTGGTGGAGACGGTGTTCGCGCGACCCGGCCTCGGGCTCATGCTGGTGAACGGGATCAAGGACAAGGACTTCCCGGTGGTCCAGGCCGGCATCCTCGTCGCGGCGGCGTCCTACGTCCTCGCGAACCTCCTGGTGGACCTCTCGTACGGCTGGCTCGATCCGCGGATCCGCCTGGACCGGAAGGCGACGTAGCGATGGGGATGGCCCATCGACCGCTCGACATGACCAAGCCCGGCCAGAGCCCGGGGGCCCAGGCTCTCCGACGCCTCGCCCGCAACCGGGGGGCCGCCGCGGGCGGCGCCTTGCTGGTCGTGCTCGTCGGGATGGCGGCCTTCGCGCCGCTGGTCGCCGGCTACGATCCCACCCAGACGAATTACGCCGACGCGCTGCTCGGCCCGAGCCTCCGGCATCCGCTCGGCACCGACCGCTACGGCCGCGACCTCTTCAGCCGGATCGTCTTCGGCGGGCGGCTGTCGCTCACCTCCGGGCTCGTCGCGGTGGGCATCGGCACCGCCATCGGCGCGCTCCTGGGGCTCCCGTCCGGCTACTACGGCGGGTGGCTGGACGACGTGATCATGCGGGTGATGGACGTGATGCTGGCCTTCCCCGGCATCCTGTTCGCCATGGCGATCGTGGCCATCCTCGGCAGCGGCTTCACCAACGTGATGATCGCGGTGGGAGTCAGCTCGATTCCCGGCTTCGTGCGACTCGTCCGGGGCTCGGTGCTCTCGGCCGTCGAGCACGTCTACGTCGAGGCGGCCCGCGGGCTGGGCTGCCGGGCCGGCCGCATCATGAGCCTCCACATCCTGCCCAACGTCGTCGCGCCGCTGTTCACCTACGCGACGCTCCGCGTCTCGGTGGCCATCATCTCGGTCGCCTCGCTGAACTTCCTCGGGCTCGGCGCCCAGCCGCCCACCCCCGAGTGGGGCCTGATGCTGGCGGACGGCCGCGACTACATGCGCGACTACTGGTGGCTCGCCACCTTCCCGGGGCTCGCCATCATGGCCACCACGCTGTCGATCAACCTCTTCAGCAACGGCCTCCGGGACGTGATGGACCCGCGCCTCCAGCGGCGCTGACGGAGCGAGGGACATGGCACGCGTGATCCGCTGCGCGCTGGTCCAGGTCGGCAGCGATCTCCCCATGGATCGGCCGGTCGACGACATCAAGGCCGCGCTCAACGACAAGTGCGCCGGGCTGATCGCGACGGCCGCCGCGCGGGGCGCGCGGATGCTGGCGCTGCCCGAGCTCTTCAACACGCCCTACTTCGCGACGGTCACCGACCCGCGCTGGTACGCGGCCGCCGAGCCCATCCCCGCGGGGCCCACCACCGGGCTGATGCGCGAGCTCGCCCGCCGGCACGAGATGGTCATCGTGGCGCCGTTCTACGAGCGGGTCGGCGCCGCCCGCTACAACTCCGCGGCCGTGGTCGACGCGGACGGTCGGTTCCTGGGCGTCTACCGGAAGCACCACGTGCCGACCCCGCACGCCGGCAACTACGAGCCCTTCTACTTCCACCAGCCCGACGTCGGATTCCCGGTCTTCGAGACGGCGTACGGGCGCGTCGGCATCTACATCTGCTACGACCGCCACTTCCCGGAGATCGCGCGCATCTACGGGGTCAAGGGCGCCGAGATCGTCTTCAATCCCTCGGCGACCGGGGGCCCCCGGTCGGAGCAGGTGTGGGAGCTCGAGCAGCAGGCGCACGCGCTGGCGAACGGCTACTTCGTCGGCGCCCTGAACCGCGTCGGACGGGGCCGGCCCTGCGACAGCGGCGAGTACTTCGGCAAGAGCTACTTCTGCGGCCCGCTCGGCGAGATCGTCGCCCAGGCAGGGCGGGGCGTCGAGGAGGTCCTCATCGCCGACCTCGACCTCGACGAGATCCCGGCGAGCCGCGCGAGCTGGCACACGAACCGGCTGTACCTCGACCGGAGACCGGCCACGTACCACGAGATGCTCGCCGAGGGCATCCCGGCCTCCGGGGCACGGAAAGGAGAGTCGCCCGTGGCTCACCCGCAGCGAAGCATCCACTACGTTCCGATCATGACGGACGAGATGAAGGCGGCGGCCGTCCGCGCGCTGGAGGACGGGCGGCTGATCCGCTCCTACCTGGAGAAGGACAGCGACGGCGGCCGCTTCGAGGACGAGTTCTGCGCGTACATGGGGGTCAAGCACGGGGTGGCCGTCAGCTCGGGCTTCGCGGCGCTCCACGTCGCGATGATGGCCGCCGGCATCGGCCCCGGCGACGAGGTGATCACCGAGTCGCGGACGTTCATCTCCGTCGGCGACGTCATCGTGCTGGTGGGCGCCGTCCCGGTCTTCGTCGACATCGATCGGGAGACGTTGAACCTCGATCCGGCGGCGATCGAGGCGGCCATCACGCCCCGGACCCGCGCCATCATGCCGGTCCACAACAACGGCCTGACCTGCGACATGGCGCCGATCGAGGCCATCGCCCGGCGGCACGGGCTCAAGCTCATCGTCGACTCCTGCCAGAGCATCGGCACCACGTATCGCGGCAGCCGTCACGCCACCGTCGGCGACATCGCCGCCTTCAGCTTCGTCCGCAACAAGTCGATGACCTGCGGCGGCGAGGGGGGCATGGTGCTCACCGACGACGACGAGCTCGCCTACCGCGCCCAGCTTCTCTCGAACCACGGGCGCGGCCGGCACTACCAGGACTCCCACGACGCGGAGCTCATCGGCTACAACTACCGCCTGAGCGAGGTGCTGTCGGCGATCGGCCGCGTCCAGCTCCGCCACGTCGACGACTGGAACCACGAGCGCCGGACGAACACGGCCCTCTACCAGGAGCTTCTGGCCGGGCGCAACCTGCCCGTGACGATCACCGGGGAGCCCACGTGGGGCCTCCACACCCGCATGCGCCTCGTCGCGCTGGTGCCGCGGCGCGACGACCTCGTGGATCACCTGCGGAAGCAGGACATCGGGGTCAGCCCCGAGTACAAGCTGCCCATCCACCTGAACGCGCCGTACGTGGAGCGGTTCGGGTTCCGCCCCGGGCAGTGCCCGGTCAGCGAGCAGGTCGCCCGGGAGACCCTCATCCTGCCCAACTGGCCGGGCCTCTCGCGCGCGGACATCGTGTACGTGGTCGACGCGATGGAGGACTTCTACCGCCGTCGATGAGGGAAGAGGTCGGGGCCGGCCGAGGCGTCCGGCCTCGAGGGTCGTTCGAGTGGACGCGATCATGGTCCGCCGGCCGTGGCGCCGTGCTCGGCGCGCGCCCGCGCACCTTGGAGCATCCAGCCACCACTAGCAAGGAGGACCTCATGAACCTGCGGCAAATGTGTGGCCGGCGACGCTGGACCACCGCACTGCTGGCGATCGTGGCTCTCTGGCCGGCGCTCGCGTCGGCGGCGGGTCCGGACAACGTCCTCTTCGTGGGCTGGGGACAGAAGGTCGACAACCTCGACCCGCAGACCTCCCGGGGCAACCGGAACTGGTGGGTGCTCGCCGAGCTGTACGACACCCTGACCGTCCTGCCGGAGCAGAGCCTCCAGGCGGCGCCGCAGCTCGCCGAGTCCTGGACGATGTCGCCCGACGGCAAGGAGTACGTGTTCAAGATCCGCAAGGGCGTCAAGTTCAGCACGGGCAACGAGCTCAACGCCCACGCCGTCAAGTTCGCCCTGGACCGGCTCCACACCATCGGCCTCGGCCCGCTCTACATGACGCGGGACGTCTACAACCGCACCGACGTGATCGACGACTACACGGTGAAGACCGTGCTGAACTTCCCGTACCCGGTCTGGCTGGCGATCCTCTCCCAGCCCGCGGTCACGGGCATCGGCGATCCCAAGGTGATCCGCGAGAAGTGCGGCGAGCCCGTCAAGGGACAGAAGTGCGACTGGCTCTCCAACAACAGCGCGGGCGCCGGCGCCTACGTCGTCGAGGAGTTCAAGCCGAACGACCGCGTGGTCCTGGCGAAGAACCCGAGCTACTGGAAGGGCTGGAGCGGCAAGCACCTCGAGCGGATCGTGCTCGAGACGGTGCCCGAGGAGTCGACCCGGCTCCTGCGTCTCGAGAAGGGCGATCTCGACATCGCGGCGGTCGGCACGACCCAGCTCGCCGACCTCGAGCAGCGGATCAAGGACCAGAAGCTGCCGCTGTTCGTGACGAAGGCGGACAAGAAGGGGCAGCCGCTGCTCAGCCTCTCGACGCAGTGGATCAACCTGAACAACAAGATGCTGCCCACGAGCGACGTCAACGTGCGGAAGGCCCTGGTCCACTCCTTCAACTACGATCTCTACAACCAGAAGGTGATGAAGGGCTACGCGATCCGGATGACCGGCATGATCCCGAAGGGCGTCCCCGGGAACGTGCCCGACTATCCGCTCTGGCCCTACGACCTGAAGAAGGCCAAGGAGTTCCTGGACAAGGCCTCGCCGGAGGCCAAGCAGGAGCTCGCGAAGGGCCTGAAGCTGCCCTACCGGCCGGACGGCGTCCTCCAGAAGGAAGGCGTCCTCATGTGGCAGGCGGACCTGGCCACCATCGGCATCAAGCTGATCCCCGAGGAGGTGGACGCCGCGACGCTCTCGAGCCTCCAGACCTCGGCCCCCGGCCAGCCGATGATCGAGGCGCGCTGGTACCCGGACTTCCCCGACCCGGACAACTTCAAGAACGCGGCGTGGACCAAGTACTGGCCCGGCCCCCCCACCATGGGGTACGGCGCGGCCTTCGCGGGTGACCCCAAGACGGACGACATGATCGACCGCGGCCGCTCGGAGATCGATCCGGCCAAGCGGCGGGCCATCTACCGGGAGCTCGAGCTCTACTTCCGGGAGAGCGCGTCGACGATCATGCTCGCCCAGCCGAGCGGCGCCCTCAACGAGTGGAACGCGCAGTCCACGACGGTGAAGGGGTTCGAGTACAACCCGATGATCCACCCGCTGTTCTACAACATGTACAAGGAGAAGTAGGCCGCGGCGGCGAGGGGAGCCTCACCGGCTCTCCTCGCCCCGGGGAGCTGGATGGCCCGTCGGCGGGCGTGCGACGCGCGCGCTCGCCGACGGGCGGCCTCGGCGCATCCGATCAACCGGACCGACCACGCCCCGCGTGGTCACCCCGTCCCGACCCAGAGAGGAGTCGAACCGACCATGAGAGTCGAACGCGAGAAGCTCGGTGATTGGTTCATCTACGGCCGCGAGGTGGCCTGGAAGTACTCGCTGACCAGCGTGGGCCGGCCTGCCGCGCGGTTCTCGGACCTGGGGGTGACCATCGACGGCGGCATGAGCCTCGACTGGGGCGGCCACTACTTCGGGCCGCCGGCGCTGAAGCAGCGGCTGGTCGCGACGCAAGGCTATGACCTCGAGCCCGAGCAGCTGTTCCTGGCCAACGGCACCTACGAGGCGAACTACGTCGCGGTCATGGCCCTCGTCGAGAAGGGCGACGAGGTCGTCCTCGAGGCGCCCGCCTGGACCCAGGTCGGGGTGCTGTGCCGGGCCATCGGCGCGAACGTGAAGATCCTGCGACTCCGCGAGGAGAACCGCTGGAAGCCGGATCCCGACGAGCTGCGCCGCCTCGTCACCGACCGCACCAAGCTCGTGTTCATCAACCATCCGAACAACCCGACGGGCTCGGTGCTCTCGAGCGACGACATGAGCGCGATCGTCGGCGTCCTGCGCCGGCACGGGACGTACCTCCTGTCGGACGAGATCTACCGGGGCCTCGAGTGGGACGGCCCGCTGTCGCCGTCGGCGGTCAACGCCTACGAGCGCGGCATCGTCACCAGCAGCCTCACGAAGACGCTCGGCATGTGCGGCCTGCGCCTGGGCTGGGTGGGGAGCCGCGACAAGGAGTTCCTGGACCGGGCCTTCGCGCTCCACCGGTACGGCGTGATGGTGAACGACGTGTTCGGCGAGAACCTCGGCGCGGCGGCCCTCGAGCCGGCGACCTGGAACCGCCTGCTGGAGGAGGGGAAGCAGATCGGGCGCCGGAACCGCCAGCTCGTGATCGACTGGATGGAGCGCAACGCGCTCTTCAGCTGGGTCGTGCCGGGCGGGGCGTTCACGTCGTTTCCGCGCTTCGAGCTGCCGGTGTCGTCGTGGGACCTGTGCCGCACGCTCATCGGCGAGCCCTGGGGGACGTACCTCGTGCCGGGCGTCTGCTACGGCGAGGAGTTCGACAACCACGTCCGCCTGGGATTCGGCGCGGAGACGCCCAAGGTGCAGGCGGGGCTGGCCCAGCTGGAGGTGTTCGCCCGCGAGGTGAGCCGGCGGGAGCCCGCGCTGATCCGGTAGAGTAGTCGCCGTGATCCGCTTCAGCCTGCGCCGGCTCATCCTGCTGATCCCGGTGCTGGTCGGCATCACGCTCGTCACCTTCACGCTGGCGAGGGTGGTGCCGAAGAACGTCGCCTACGTCTGGGCGGGGGCCCAGGGGTTCCGCGCCACGCCGGAGGCCGCGGCGCAGCTCACGCGCCAGTACCACCTCGACGCGCCGCTCCCGGTCCAGTACTTCCACTACATGGCGGACCTCCTGCGCGGCGACCTCGGGACCTCGCCGGTGACCACGCGGCCGGTCATCAACGAGATCAAGCAGTTCCTGCCCCACACCGTCGAGCTGGCCGTGGCCGCCCTCGCGCTGTCGCTCCTCCTGGGGATCCCGATCGGCGTGATGTCCGCCGTCCGCCGCAACTCGCTGGTCGACCACGTGAGCCGCCTCACCGCGCTCCTGGGCGTGTCGATGCCCGTGTTCTGGCTGGGGCTCCTCCTCCAGCTGGTCTTCTACGCGTGGCTCGGCCTCGTGCCGGATCCCGGCGGGCGCCTCAGCAACCGGATCCGCTACACGAGCCCGGTGCAGAGCGTCACCGGGTTCCTCATGGTGGACACGGTCATCACCGGAAACTGGGTCGCGTTCCACGACGCGCTGGTCCACCTGATCCTGCCCGCGATCACGCTCGCCCTGCCGCAGGTCGCGATGATCAGCCGGATGACGCGCGCCTCGATGCTCGAGGTGCTGGGGCAGGACTACATCCGGACCTCCCGGGCCAAGGGGCTGAGCGAGCGGGTGGTGAACTACCGCCACGGGCTGCGGAACGCCCTGATCCCGGTGACCACCGTGGTCGGGCTGTCCCTGGCGTGGCTCCTGACGGGCTCGGTCGTGACCGAGGTGGTGTTCTACTGGCCGGGGCTCGGCCGCTACGGCGTGGAGGCGATCCTCGCCTTCGACTTCCCCGGGGTGATGGCGTTCACGATCATCGCGGCGTGCGTCTTCGTGTTCGCGAACCTGGCGACCGACGTGCTCTACATGCGCCTGGACCCGCGGCTCCGGGAGCGAGGGTCGTGACGGCCGTCGCGGAGCCCATGATCGGCGGCGCGGCCGCCGAGGTGCCCCGCGCGCGCCCCGGGGGCCAGCTGCGGCAGGCGTGGCGGCGCCTCGGACGGAACCCGCTCTCCCGGGTCGGCGTGCTGATGATCGTCGCCCTGGTCCTCGTGTCCATCCTGGCGCCGGCGCTCGCGACGCACGATCCGCGCAGCGTCAACCTGCAGGACCAGCTGCGCCCGCCGGGCGCCGCGCACCTCTTCGGCACCGACAGCGCGGGCATGGACATCTTCAGCCGCGTCCTCTACGGCGGACGGCTCGCCCTGGGGAGCGGTCTCATCATCCTCGTGCTGTCGACCGTCACCGGCTCGCTCCTGGGGTTGCTGGCCGGCTACTTCGCCGGCCGCACCGACGAAGCGATCATGCGCGTGACCGACGTCTTCCTCGCGTTCCCCGGGCTGATCCTCGCCATGGCCGTGGTGGCCGGCGTGCAGCAGCGCAGCCTGGTCGTCCTGGTGGTGGCCATCGCGCTCCGCTGGTGGGCGCCCTACGCGCGCATCATGCGGGCGCAGACGATGGCCGTCAGCGCGCTCGAGTTCGCCCAGGCCGCGCTCGCCGGCGGCGCCAGCCCCCGCCGCGTGCTGTTCCGCCACATCCTGCCCAACACGATCTCGCCCATCATCGTGCAGGCGACCCTGGATCTCGGCTACGTGATCCTGACCGCGGCCTCGCTGAGCTTCATCGGCTTCGGCGTGCCGCCGGGCGAGCCGGAATGGGGCCGCATGATCGCCGACGGGCGCCAGCACATGCGGACCGCGTGGTGGGTGATCACCTTTCCCGGGCTGGCGATCCTGCTGACCGTGCTGGGCTTCAACCTGCTCGGGGACGGTATCCGCGACGTGCTCGACCCGCGCGCGCGAGAAGCGGCCTGAGCGGGCGACTCTGGCCCCGGCACATCGGCCGGAGACGCGGCGCGCGCTAGGCTCTCGCGCCGCGCTCGGTGAAGCGGGATGGCGCGGCGACGTCCGGCGCCAGCACGAGGAAGCTGAGAAGCCAGCCCACGGCGCCCGCGATCACGATCGCCCCCGTCCAGAGGTGCACGGACCAGGTCACCCGCGCCCAGATCATGGCCGCCAGGAAGTAGAAGAGGTACTGCAGGGCCGGGATCGCGAACGCCACGGCGCGGAAGGCGAGGACGCGATGGGGCGACGGCCGGAGCCAGGCGAGCAGGCCGTCGCCGATCAGCCCGGTCAGGACGGCGCCCGCGATGAGCGGGTACGGGCCCGTGGCGAGGAACTTGTCGTGGATGATCGCCATGAGGGCGACGTTCACCGACATCAACGCCGTGAAGCCGCCGACGGGGAAGGCCTGCCGCCGCAAGACGAACAGGACGAGCCCCATCAGCAACGCGGGCTGGATCACGAAGCCCGAGAAGCCCGCCGAGAGGAAGGCGCCGCTGCCGGTCCTCGGCGTCATGGCCACCCACATCGTCCCGTACGGGCTCGCATACCCGGTGAAGAAGGTGAGCAGCGAGAGGAAGATCGTCAGGGACACCACCATGGGCATCCGGGCGCGCCAGGGCCGTGCGGCCCCCGCCGGATGGGCCAGCCCCGCCCGGAGCGGCCCCGTGATCATGAGGCTGCCGCCGAGGGCCAGCACGAGATGGCTCGGGCTGATGAGACCCTCGACGCCCTCCTCGATCCCGAAGACGATGTGCCACAGCATGTCGGCGAGACCGCCGAAGAAGAAGAGGAACGCGCCGGCGAGGGAGAGCCCGTAGCCGACGGGCAGCGCGTCCCAGCGCGATGCCCCGCGCGCTCGGTTCCGCCGGAGGGTCTCGGCCAGCGCGACCGCGCCCGCGATGTAGCCCGAGTAGAGCACCGCGTGCCACGGCGTGAAGAACGTCTCGAGCGCCGGGACGTGGATATGCGCCCAGCCGTCGAGGTAGAGGCCTCCGATGAGCCAGCTCCCGAAGGCCGCCATCAGCCAGTCGAACCCAGCCCCGCCCGTCACCGGAAGGGGACGAGCGCCGATGTCCGCGATCTCGGTCTCGTGACTGCGGTCGACGACCACGGTGCCGTTCGCCATGCGATGCCTCCGTCCCGCAAGCCCGGCTCCGTTCCGACGCCCGGGGACGCCTTAGTGTAGCGCCTCGTCCAAGCGTCCCGGTCGGGACGACGCGGACCATGCACCCGGACTTCGGCGCCGGCATGTGGGACGGGGGCCCGATCGGCATCCCCTTCGTCACCGTGCCGGGCGACCAGCCCCGCGTTTCGGTGACCTTCGACTACGACGACGAGAGCGACCCGGCCCGTACCCAGTGCCGGTGAACCCGCCCATCGAGGGCGGCCCCGACAGCGACGATGACCGCCACATCCTGGTGCTCGACACCGGGGAGTGCGTCCTCTACGAGCTCTGAGCGCCGATGGCGACTAGACAACGATCGCGGAACGCGACGCGGTTGACGCGCCGCCGGGAAGATGCTGTCGTTTCCCTCGCGAGTCGCGAGCAACGGCCGGCAGCCCCCGAGCATCGCGGCCCCGATTGGCCGCGCGGGGGGCACCCACCTGAACCCGGGAGGCATCGATGGCGGAACGGATCATCCTACGCACTGGCGAAGCGCTCGTGGCGGGAGGGCCGACGGGGACCGCGGCCGAGCCCGAGGTCGTGATCGGCGCCCTGGACGGCCCGGTCGGCACGGCGATGGCCACGCTGATGGGCAGCCAGGTCAAGGGTCACACGCGCGTCTTCGCGCTCCTCAACACCGACGTCCAGGTGCGTCCGGCCACCCTGATGGTCAGCAAGGTGACGGTCGGGGGGACCAAGGCGACGAAGTACACCAACATCCTCATGGGCACCGTGCAGGCGGCGATCGCGCACGGGGTGCTCGACGCCGTGCGTGCCGGCGACCTGCCGAAGAATCAGGTCAACGAGCTCGGGATCATCTGCGCCGTCTGGCTGGCGCCCGGCATCGTCGACGTCCCCGATCTCGACCACCGGGTCCTGTTCGACATCCACCGGCGCGGCATGGCCAAGGCGATTGCCAAGGCGATGCGCCACGAGCCGACGATCGACTGGCTGCTCGAGAACCAGGACAAGGTCGTGCACCGGTACTTCCAGATGGGGATCGAGGGGAAGATCTGAGGGAAAGGCATGAGCCCGCCGATCACCGGCCCTCGGACCGGTGATCGGCGGGGCTGTGTCGCGGCGCCGGCTAACGCCGGAGCCGCGCCTCGATGCGGTCGCCCTCCTTCAGGTCCTTGAGGGTGTCCGCCGAGGCCTGGAACTCGTGGATCCTGCCGTTCCCCTCGCGGATCGTAACCTTCCCCTGGCCGCGGTCGATCTTGACGACCTGGCCGGAAACCACCTCAGGCGTGTTTGCCGCCGGATTGGGCGGTCTCGTGGTGTCGGCGGGCTCGTCGCTTGCGCGAGCGCCGTGCCGCTCCACAGGAGCAGCGGCACGATGAGCGCCCCGCCGCGCTGCGTCCATGTCTTCATGTCGCCTCCTGGGCTTTACTGCTTCTTCATGATGTCGTAGACCGCGCCGGCGGCGGCGCCCACGCCCGTGCCGATGAGCGCGCCCTTGCCGGCGCCGTACCCCGTGCCGGCTCCAATCGCGGCGCCTGAGCCCGCGCCGACCGCCGCGCCGCCGACCGTGCCGCACGCGGTCGTGACGGCGGCGGACGCGAGTACGAGTCCGATGATCGTCGCCTTCCAACCCTTGCTCTTCGTCATGGAACCCTCCCTTCCTCCACCCTTCTGACGGACGAGGGGCAACTTCCATGCCTCGGCGTACGAGACACGAAGTTCTCCGCATTTGAGCCGCCCGCGTGACGCGAAGGCGTCACGGTGTCGTGGCGGCGACAGGCGGACGCCATGCGAGCGGGAAGGGAGAAGCGGAGCAAAAGCGCGCGGTCGGCCGCGCGCGAACGATCACTAGCGCTTCTTCAGCACGCCCTCGACGACCCGCACGTTCCGCGCGCCGCCCGTGGACCCGCCCTTGTCGCCGAAGTACGAGACCGGCCGCCGGACGATTCGCACCCGGAGCCCCTCGGCGGTCAGGGCGTAGTCGGCCTCCTCGGTGATGTACTGCTGCTCCATGTAGCCGTTGCTGGCGCGCTCGAAGCTCGTGCGGAGGATGTATGCGATGCCCTGCGGGCGCTTCACGACGGATTCCACGACCATCGTCATCACGCCGCCGCCCGGCGGCACGAACTGGATCTGCCCCGGCCCCGAGAGCTCCACGATCCGCACCATTCCGAAGCTGTTCTCGTACGTGAAGAGGAAGTAGTCGTTCTCGCTGAAGGTGGCCGTGAACTCGATCGCCTGTCCGTCCATGGTGAGGGTGCCGCGCCACGTCCCCATGAGGTCGCCCGGGTAGGCGGGCGCAGCGGCCAGGAGGATCGCGAACGCGATCGCCGTCAGGAGGGCTCCGCCCCGGGGCGTGATGCAGGTACCTCCGCCCATCAGGGAGATTTTAGCGCGCGCGCTCCCGATCGAGCAGCACGCGGCGCAGGATCTTGCCCGACGCGGACTTGGGGATCTGGTCGGTGAACACGACGTGCCGGATCCGCTTGTGCGGCGCCACCCGCTCCGCCGTCCAGGCCATGAGCGCCTCGGCGGCGGTCGCCCGCGAGGCCTCGTCGGGCTTGAGCACGACGTAGGCGAGGGGCACCTCACCCGCCTCCTCGTCGTCCTTCCGGATGACGGCGACGTCGAGGATCGCGGGGTGCGTCAGGAGGAGCGCCTCCAGCTCGGCGGGCGCCACCTGGAGCCCCTTGTACTTGATGAGCTCCTTGGTGCGGTCGACGATGTAGAACCACTGCTCGTCGTCCACGTACCCGATGTCGCCGGTGTGGTACCACCCGTCACGGTCGATGCACTCTGCCGTCTCCTCGGGCCGGTTGAGGTAGCCCCGCATGATCTGGGGCCCGCGAATCAGGAGCTCGCCCTGCTCGCGAGGCCCGAGGGCCTGGCCGGTCGTGAGGTCGACGATCTTCACCTCGGTGTTGGGGACGACCTGGCCGATGGATCCTGGCTTGGACGGGGCGTCGATCGTCGGGCTCAGGTGGGTGACGGGGCTGGCCTCGGTCATCCCGTAGCCCTGGACGACGGGGCATCCGAGCTTCTGGATGAGCGCGCGGGCGGTCTCCTCGCCGAGGGGCGCCGCCCCGGAGAAGACGAGGCGGACGCTGGAGAGGTCGAACTGGGCGACGGCCGGATGCTTCACGAGCCCGAGCACGATGGGCGGCACGAGGGGCAGGACGGTCACGCGGTGCTTCTGGATGAGGCCCAGGAACTCCATGAGGTCGAAGCGGGGCATCGTGACCAGCGTGCTGCCGTTCCCGAGCGACAGCTTCATGATCACGACCATGCCGTAGATGTGGAAGAACGGCAGCACGGCCATGACCGTGTCCCGCTCGCCGAAGCACTCGAAGCCCTGCATGCCCTCGCACTGCCGCAGATTCGCGACCAGGTGGCGGTGCGTCAGCATGACGCCCTTGGGCAGCCCGGTCGTGCCGCTCGAGTAGGGCAGCACGACGAGGTCCTTTGCCGGGTCGATGGCGACGGCCGGCGGGCTCGGCGGGGACTCCATGAGCTCGGCGATCGAGCGCGCGCCGTCGGCCGACCCGATGACGAAGATCTCCTCGATGCCCGTGCGCGCCCCGGCGTCGCGCGCCCGCTCGAGGAACGGGGGGAAGGTGATGAGGAAGCGCGCCTTCGCGTCGCGGAGCTGCCCGGCCAGCTCGTCGGCGGTGTACAGCGGATTGACCGTGGTGTTGATCGCGCCGAGCGAGGCGACCGCGTGGAAGACCACGACGTACTCGGGACAGTTGGGGCTGTAGATGGCCACCACGTCGCCCTGCCGGACGCCGCGCCGCGCCAGACCGGTGGCGACCCGCCGGATCGCCTCGTCGAGCTCCCGGTACGTCACGACGCGGCCGGTCGGGCCCTCGATGATGGCCGGCTTGTCGCCGAGCCGGCGGGCCTGCCGCATCACGTACTCCGTGACGGAGACGTCGGGCACCGTGACGTCAGCGCTGCGGCTCCGGACGATCATCGCGGCGCTCGGCGTGGGAGCTCGAACGAGGGGCGGATCATCGACGGCAGCCTATCGCCGGCCCCGCGAGCCCGTCAAGGCGTCCTCGGCGGGCGATCGGCAGCCCGATCTGACACGCGCTCCGAGGCTGCCCTGAGATGGCGACCGCGCTCGAGCGGCACGTCGTGGGTCGGCGCGCCGGCGCGGCCGCCCTTCTCGCACGAGGACTGGGCCAACTACCAGGACAGATCGCGCCGTACTGGCCGCAGGCGCTGCGCCAGGAGATCCCGCTGAAGGCCTTCCACGCGCAGGCGGCGAAGCGCCCCGCGCGGCGAGGCCTGGGCCGGGGCGCTACCGGAAGCCGAACAGCCGGGCCGGCGTCTCCCAGAGCACGGTCCGACGATCGGCGGGGTCGGGCAGCCAGCGCTGGAGGCAGACCAGCGGCGGTCCGTAGTCCATCCGCTCGTCCATGCGGACGAAGGGCCAGTCCGAGCCCCAGACGCAGCGGTCGAGGGTGAACGCCTGGATGACGGCGGCGACGAAGGGATCGACGTCGCGGTAGGGATAGCCTTCGACGGACGAGCGGAAGGGACCGGACAGCTTGACGACGCCGTTCCCCGTCCGGCCCAGCTCGAGGAGGGTCTGGAACCCGGCGTGGCCGAGGCCGCGCGCGACGTCGGGCCGGCCGAAGTGGTCGACCATGACACGGACGCCCGCCCGGCGGAGGAACGGCGCGGCCTCCGCGAGCTCGTCCTTCTCGCAGTGGACCTGGAGGAACCACCCCATCTCCTTGATGCGGGCGAACAGGCGGTCGACGCCGGGGGCGACGAGCTGGCTCATGCCCTGGGTGCTCAGGTTGAAGCGGATCCCGACCACGCCGTGGTCGGCGAGCGAGGCGAGCTCGCGGTCGGACACGTCGGCCTCGACGAGCGCGATGCCCTTGAGGCGCCCGGCGCCGGCCGCGAGGCCGTCGAGGAGGCAGCGGTTGTCCGCGCCGTAGGGCCCGGCGCCGACCAGGAGCCCGTGCGTCATCCCGTGCGCGTCGAGGACGGCCAGGAACTTCGCGGTCGTCCCGGCCTGGCTCGGATGCGGCTCGTACACCGTGGCCGGATCGTACGGGTACCGCGCGCCGCAGAAGACGTGGGCGTGGCAGTCGGCGGCGCTGGCCATCAGAGGCGAGACCCGAGGGGCTCGGCGGCCGCGCACGCGACACACGCCGTCGGCCGAGCGTCCCGAGGAGTCATTTGTGGAAAGCCTCGGTACAGCCTGGCCAGCGCGCGAGGGCGTGTCAAGGCGGCGAGGCCGCGCAGTCCGCGACGGGATGCGGTTGTGGGCCCCCCGGCGGTGCAGTAAGGTCAAAGGGTCACGACAGGGCGGCCCGCCCGGCACCGGCGCGGCGGCCGTCGCCTCCAAACAGTCCACCGCCGGAAGGGAGCAGGACACCGATGCGCGAGGTGAAGTGGCCGTACGGATGGGGGCGCGTGGGATACGACTGGACCGACCGGGAGCCGTGGCTGCACCTGCCGTTCCCGGTATCCGAGTACGAGGGCCGGATCGAGCGCATTCGCCGCATGATGGCCGCTCGCGGCCTGGACGGACTCATCGTGCACGGCAACAAGGCCGAGCGGGCGCCGATCCGCTACCTGTCGAACTTCGAGGATTACTACGGGGGCGACACGCTGATGGTCATCCCTGCGTCGGGCGCGGTCGGCCTGACGACCAACGCGGTGATGCACGGCGAGCCGATGCACTCCGGCATCCAGGACACCTGGGTGCGGGACGTCCGCTGCGCCCCGCATCCGCGCACGGTCGACTACCAGACCACGACGATCTACGACCACCTGGAGGACTTCCTCACGGAGCGCAAGCTCGTGACGGGCACGGTCGGCATCTCGGGCGAGTACGCGTATCACGCCCGGGAGTTCCTGAAGACGAAGTTCCCGGGAGTCCGCCTGGTCGAGGCCGGCGCCCTGATCGGCGAGGCGATGATGCGGAAGACCGACGCCGAGGTCCGGCTCATGAAGGAAGTCGCCCTCATGAGCGACGCCGGCATGATCGCCTTCCTGAAGGCCGCCGAGCCGGGCGTCAGCGAGCACGACCTCGCCGCCGAGGCGAACTACGCCATGTTCAAGGCCGGCGCCGAGAACACCGCCTTCCCGATGGCGGGCTGCGGCGGGCCGCGCTCCGGGTTCAAGCACTCGATCCCCACGAACCGGAAGCTGCAGGCGGGGGAGATCGCATTCACGGACCTGGGCGCGCAGCTCAAGGGCTACTGCAGCGACACCGCCCGCGGCAAGGTGGTGGGCCGGGCGCCGACCGCCGAGCAGAAGCGGTTCCTGGACGCCCAGATCCAGATCATCCACGAGACGATCGCGATGATCCGGCCGGGGGTCCGCATCGGCGACGTGGCGACCCGCGCCACCGAGATGGCGAAGGAGTTCGGATACGAGGAGTGGTTCTACTTCCGCGGCCACGGGATCGGCGCGACCACGCACATCCCGCCGAGCTTCGTGCCGGGGAGCAACGTCATCCTGGAAGCGAACACGACCTTCGCGTACGAGCCGATGTTCGTGCGGAAGGGCTTCGGAACGGCGTGCGTCGAGGATCTCTACGTGGTCACCGCCACCGGCTGCGAGCGGCTCTCCGAGGCGCCCGAGCGGTGGTGGGACTGATGGAGGCGGGGATGCGAGGAGCCGGGATGACGAGGCGATCCATCGCGCGGGCCGCCGTCGCGATGGGGGTGACGCTGGGGCTCGGGCTCGGCGCCGCAGGCAGCGCCGCGGCGCAGGAGCTGGTGATCGGGGTCATCGCGCCCCTGACCGGCAGCAAGGCAGAGCAGGGGATGCAGTTCAAGGAAGGGGCGGAGCTGGCGGTCGCCGACCTGAACAAGGCCGGTGGCGTGCTCGGCCGCCAGCTGCGGGTCGAGCTCCTCGACGACGAGGGTCAGCCGAAGAACGCGGCGGCGGCTGCCCAGAAGCTCGGCGCCAACCGGAACGTCATCGGCGTCATCGGGCCGTCCAGCACCGCGAGCGTCCGCGCCGCCCTGCCGATCCTCGAGCGGGCGCGGCTGGTCACGATCTCGCCGAGCGCCTCCACCGCGAGCCTGGTGACCGAGCACAAGTACATGTACCTGATGTCGCCGGCGATCCCGTTCTACGGGCCGCTGGTGCCGAAGTTCGCCCAGGTGGAGCTGGGAGCCAAGAAGATCGCGATCGTGAAGGTCAAGGACGACTGGGGCCTCGGGGTGAGCAAGGCGACCGCGGAGTGGGCCAAGGCCAACGGGATGACGGTAGTGGCCGAGGTCGAGTACGCCCAGGGCGACCGGGACTTCAAGTCCCAGATGACGGCAGTGAAGGCTCAGAACCCCGACGTGATCATCCTCAACACCCACTACACCGAGGGAGCGATCCTCACGAAGCAGGCCCGGGAGCTGGGCCTGAACGCGCCGATCCTCGCCCAGGGGACCAACGTGTATCCGCAGTACGCGGAGATCGCGGGCGCGACCGCCGAGGGCGCACTGGGGTGGGTGGACTTCCTGGCGACGCTCGACGACCCCGGGGTCAAGAAGGCGGTCGCCAAGTTCCAGGCGGCGTACGGCAAGCCGCCGCTCAACTACCACATCACGAGCTATGACGGCGTGATGGTGATCGCCGACGCGATCAAGAAGGTCGGCAACGCCGAGGATCGCGACGCCATCGCCAAGGCGGTCAGCCAGCTGAAGGACTTCCCCGGCCTGGTCGGCAAGATCTCCTACGACGCCGAGCGCCTGCCCGTCCGCGAGCTGTTCTGGACGAAGGTGAAGGACGGCAAGTGGGTGCTGTACCAGCCGACCAAGTTCAAGATGTAAGCAGCGCACCGCGGGCGTGATCCGGGCGCCGTCGGGCCGGGGTCACGCCCGCTCCACCTCCCTCCGTCCGCCATGCTCCTGCAGCACGCGATCAACGGCCTCGTCCTGGGCAGCGTCTATGCGCTGATCGCGGTCGGCTTCTCGCTGGTCTTCAGCGTGCTGGAGATCATCAACTTCAGCCACGGCGCCATGCTCATGCTCGGGGCGTACTTCGGCCTCGTGCTGATCGGGGCGCTCGGCCTGGGCTTCCTGCCCGCCCTGGCCGCCAGCGCGCTGCTGGTGGCGATCGCCGGCGCGATCGTCGAGCGCGCGACGGTCGCGCCCCTCCGCCGTCGGGAGTCCCCCCGGGTGCTCGCGCTGATCAGCACGATCGGCGCCTCCATCACGCTGGAGGCGGCGGCGCAGCTCGTGTGGGGCGCCCAGGTCCGCGGGTACCCGTCGCCGCTTCCGGCCGGCGGGTTCGCGGTGGGCCCCGCGCGGATCACCTACCTCGAGGTCGCGATCATGGCGATCGCCGCGCTCCTGATGGGCGGCCTCGGCCTGTTCGTGCGGCACTCGCGGACGGGGCGCGCGATCCGCGCGATCGCCCAGAACCTGTCGGCGGCGCGGCTCATGGGAATCGACGTCGAGCGGACGATCGTCACGGTCTTCGCGGTCGGCTCGGCGATCGGCGCGGTGGCGGGCATGCTGACCGGCGCCTACTTCAGCTTCGCGCAGCCGTCGATGGGCTTCATCCCCGGCATCAAGGGATTCGTCGCCGCCGTCCTCGGGGGAATGGGCAGCGTCGTGGGCGCCGGCCTGGGCGGCCTCCTCCTCGGCCTGGTCGAGAGCCTGGGGGGCGGTCTGCTCTCGTTCGAGTACAAGGACGCCATCGTCTTCGGCGTCCTGATCCTCATCCTGATCGTGCGCCCGTCCGGAATCCTCGGCTATGACGCCGGCGAGAAGGTGTAGCGGGCGGCGCCCGGGCCCCGGCGCGCGTTCGGGGCCCGGCGCGTGACCGCCCGCCTCCTCGTCGCCGGCGGCATCCTCGCCGCCGCCGGCGCGCCCTTCCTCGCGAGCGATCAGTACATCCTCCATGTCCTGATCATGTGGGGCATCTATGGCGTCCTGACTCTCGGGCTGAACGTCATCAACGGGTTCGCCGGGCAGCTGTCCCTCGGGCAGGGCGCCTTCTACGGTCTCGGCGCGTACGCCGCCGCCGTCCTGACCGTGAGCGCCGGGTGGTCCTTCTGGCTCGCGGCCCCGGCCGCGGCGGCACTGGCGGCGCTGGTCGGCATGCTGGTGGCGCTCCCGGTGCTGCGCGTCCGGGGCATCTACCTCGGCATGGCGACGTTCGGGTTTGCGGAGATCGTGCACGTGGTGCTGCGGAGCTGGGAGAGCGTCACCAAGGGCGTGCTCGGCATCGCGGGGATCCTCCCGCCGATCGCCCTCGGCATCGACTTCGGCCGCCAGGACCGCTTCTACTATCTGGTCCTCGCGGCGGTCCTGCTGAGCGTCCTGCTCTCCCACCGGATCCACCAGTCGTCGGTGGGCCACGCGCTGCTCGCGATCCGGGACGACGAGCTGGCCGCGGGTCTCCTCGGCATCCACACGACGGCGCACAAGGTGGCGGCCTTCGGCGCGGCGGCGGGTCTGGCCGGGCTGGCCGGCAGCCTCTTCGCGCACTACCTCACCTACATCAGCCCGGAGAACTTCACGAGCGTCGAGTCGATCCTCATCGTCACGATGCTGATCGTGGGCGGCCGCGGGAACACCTTCGGCGCCGTGGTGGGAGCGGGGCTCCTGGTCGCGCTGCCGGAGATGCTGCGGGTGGTCAACGTGTACCGGCTCCTGATCTACGGGCTCCTCCTGATGGGGTCGGCGGTGTTCCGGCCGGACGGCCTGGTCGGATCGCTCGGCCGCGGACGTCGGCGCGCGCGGCCGGCCGCGGCGCCGCTGCCGGGTCCGGCGGAGACCGAAGCGGGCACGCCGCTCCTCCGGGTCGAGGATCTCCGGGTCCGGTTCGGCGGGCTGGTCGCGCTCGACGACGTGTCGTTCTCCGTGGCGCGCGGCGAGGTGTACGGGATCATCGGGCCGAACGGCGCCGGCAAGACCACGCTCTTCAACGCCATCACGGGCGTCGCGCCCGTCGCGCGCGGCCGGCTCCGGCTCGTCGACCAGGATCTCGCGGGGCTCGCGCCGTACCGGCGGGCGCGCGCCGGCATCGCCCGGACCTTCCAGAACATCCGGGCGTTCGCCGGGATGCGGGCCTGGGAGACCGTGGAGGTGGGCTTCCACGCGCGCCTCCGGCGGGGCCCGCTCGCGCACCTCTGCGAGACGCCGGGTGCCCGGCGGGAGGCCGGCGCGGTGCGGAGCCAGGCCGACGCGCTGCTTCGCTTCGTCGGGCTCGAGGACCTCAGCGAGCAGCTGGCCCGCAACCTGCCCTACGGCCACCAGCGGCGGCTCGAGATCGCGCGGGCGCTCGCCACCGGTCCGCGGCTCCTGCTCCTCGACGAGCCGGCCGCCGGCATGAACGAGAGCGAGTGCGAGGAGCTGATCACGTTGATCCGGCGGATCCGCGACCAGGGCATGACGATCCTCCTGGTCGAGCACCACATGCAAGTGGTGATGGCGGTCTGTGACCGCATCCTCGTGCTGAACTTCGGGCGGGCGATCGCCGAGGGGACGCCCGCCGCCGTCCGCGACGATCCCGCCGTGAACGCCGCGTACCTGGGCACCGAGGTGCGAGACGCGACCGCCGGAGCGCGCGGCCGTGCTTGAGCTCCGCGGCCTCGCGGTGCATTACGGCCAGAGCCACGCCCTCCGCGCGGTGTCACTCCGGGTCGAGGCGGGTGAGATCGTGGCGGTCCTCGGCTCGAACGGCGCCGGAAAGAGCACGACACTGCGCGCGATCTCGGGGCTCCTCCGGCCGACGGCGGGCCAGATCCTCCTCGAGGGGCAGCCGATCGGCGGCCTGGCCGCGCACCGCGTGGTCGGGAAGGGCGTCATCCACTGCCCGGAGGGGCGCCAGGTGTTCCCGCGCATGACCGTACACGAGAACCTCCTGCTGGGCGCCCACCGTTGCCGCGACCGCGGCGAGGTGGCGGCGCGCGTGGAACGGGTCCACCAGCTCTTTCCGATCCTCCGGGAGCGAGCGGCCCAGGTGTCGGGCACGCTGTCGGGAGGGGAGCAGCAGATGCTGGCCATCGGCCGCGCGCTGATGGGCGAGCCGCGCCTCCTCCTGCTCGACGAGCCGTCGCTGGGACTGGCGCCCCGCATCATCGAGACGATCTTCGGCGCGGTGACCGCGATCAACGCGGCCGGCACGACCATCCTGATGGTCGAGCAGAACGCGGCGAAGGCGCTGGCGATCGCCCACCGCGCCTACGTGCTCCAGGTCGGCCGGGTGGTGGCCGAGGGCCGCGGCCGAGACCTCCTGGCCGACGGGCAGATCCGGCGAGCGTACCTGGGACACTGAGGGCGCCGGCGCCCGCCGCGCCCGTCGAGCGACCCGGCTCCGCGCGCTCGCGGGGCCCGGACCGTCAGCTGGGCCCGGCGCGACCCTCGATGACGAGCGAGAAGGGATCGTCGCGGCGCCCGAGGGCCTCGGCGCGATCGGGGGCGGGGGCCGCCAAGAATTCCGTGCACGCCGGGTGTGCGCAGGGTATACTGACGCCCGTCTGGTTCTGACCTTCGGTTCACCTGCGAGCCCGAGTCCTTCTCAGACCGCGCAACCCCGCCTCCTCTTCCGCACGGTGGGACGCGACACGAAACATCGCGGAAGACTGGCCGGGCCCAGGTATGCCCTGAAGGGACTCTCCCACCATGTCGTTCGACACGTTCCAGCTTCACCCTGACCTCCGCCGCGGCGTCGCCGCCCTCGGATTCGAGGCGCCGACCCCGATCCAGCGGGACGCGATCCCGCCGATCCTCGCGGGCCGCGACGTCCTCGCATGCGCGATGACCGGCAGCGGCAAGACCGCCGCGTTCCTGCTGCCGGTGCTCCAGCGCCTCCTCGACCGGCCGCGCGGGACGACGCGCGTCCTCGTGCTCGCCCCCACGCGCGAGCTGGCGGCGCAGATCGACGAGCACCGCCAGGAGCTCGGGCGCCACACGCGCCTCACGGGCGCCGCCGTCTTCGGCGGCGTCGGCTACGGCCCGCAGGAGCAGGCCCTCCGCCGCGGCGTCGACGTCCTCGTCGCGACCCCGGGCCGCCTGCTCGACCATCTCGCCCAGCCTTACGCCCGGCTCGCCGGGCTCGAGGTGCTGGTCCTCGACGAGGCGGACCGCATGCTCGACATGGGGTTCCTGCCGGACATCCGGCGTGTGCTCCA
Source organism: uncultured Candidatus Rokubacteria bacterium (assembly GCA_963765195.1). Lineage (GTDB taxonomy): Bacteria > Methylomirabilota > Methylomirabilia > Rokubacteriales > DASRDR01 > DASRDR01. Next base: position 467,336 of record CAVXVV010000088.1, on the reverse strand, counting down.
GCGGCTGCCGGCGCGGCGCCAGACACTCTTCTTCTCGGCGACGATGCCGCCGCCCATCGTGGCGCTCGCGCGGGAGATCCTCCGGGACCCCGTGACGATCGCGGTGGAGCGCCCGGCGGCGCCGGCGACGGGCATCACGCACACCGCCTATCCGGTCGCGACCGAGCTGAAGTCGCGCCTCCTGCTCCACCTCCTCGGGCGCCCCGACACCCGCAGCGTGCTCGCCTTCACGCGGACCAAGCACCGCGCGAACCGGCTGGCGGAGTTCCTCGGCCGCCACGGGATCCGCGTGGAGCGCATCCACGGGAACCGGAGCCAGGCCCAGCGGACGCAGGCCCTGGCCGGCTTCAAGAGCGGCTTCTACCAGGTGCTGGTGGCCACCGACATCGCGGCGCGGGGCATCGACATCGACGCGCTGAGCCACGTGGTGAACTTCGACGTCCCGCCGCTCCCCGAGGACTACATCCACCGCGTGGGCCGGACCGCGCGCGCCGAAGCGGTGGGCGACGCGCTCACCCTGGTCTCGCCGGGTGAGGAGGGGGACCTCCGGACCATCGAGCGGGCGATCGGGACTCGCATCCCGCGCGCCAAGCTGCCCGACTTCGACTACGACCAGCGCCAGGCCGAGCGGCTCGAGATCCCGCTCGCCGATCGCCTGGCCGCGATGCGGGCGCAGCGGGCCGCCCAGCGGCGGGGCGGTGACCGCGGGCGCCGGCCCGCGGCGGCAGGGGCGAGGCGCTAGGCGACTCCACCCACGGGATTCACGCCGACGTCAGGATGGCGAATCAACGCCATCCTGGCGATCGGTGCTCCACGTAGGGGCTCGCCGTCGCGCTGTCGGCCGCGATCCCATCTCTCCGAGCCCCTCGTCGCGCACAGAACGTACCTTCACCGGCACCTCCCTTGCACTCACCCTTGAGGTCGAGAGTGCTCTAAGGAGGGGCTCCATGATCAAGAAGACGGCCAAGGGTTACGTGCTGCACTCGAAGGACGGCTCGCGGAAGCTCGGCGGTCCCTATCGGACGCGCGCGGAGGCGCTCAAGCGCGAGCGCCAGGTGCAGTTCTTCAAGCACAAGAAGGCCGGCGGGTAGCCGCGCCGCGCCCACGTCCCGCTCACCCTGGAGCATCGCCGGCACCACCCGCGCGCGGCGATCGGCCCGCGCCCGCGCGCCAGCCCGAGACGAATCGCAGGACTTACGGTGTCGCGGCGCCTAGATGACCTCGCGGTACCAGAAGGCCATGACGGCGCCGAGGGCGACGATCAGGCCCGGCCACAGGATGCCGGCCACCCGGCGGGGCAGGAATCCGCGGAGCTCCAGCCACCGCACGACGCCTGCCAGGAGCCCGAGCGCGCCGAGCACCGTGTGCTGGACGCCGATCAGCGTCTCGAGCCGCGCGGCGTCGGCGGATCCCTGGTGCACGTGGCCGAGGAACAGGAGGCTGCCCACGATCAGGATCGCGGGCAGCGCGTTCCCGAGCGGCTGGTTCGGCGCCTGCCGCGCCATGGCGCGCCAGCCGAGCCACGCGAGCAGCAGCACCAGGCCCGCGCCCAGGCGATGGCCGATGACCGACGGGTTGGCGAGGCCCTCCGAGATGGCCACCGGGCCGAGCGGCCAGAACTCCGGGTCGCTGGCCACCACGACGAACGCGGCGAACGGCAGCAGGATCGCCGGCCACAGCCAGCCCGCGTGCCGGCCGAGCCGGCCGCCCCGCTGCTGGAGGAGCCAGGCGAGGCCCAGGAGGCAGACGATCACGCCGGACCACGCGTGGGTGAACTCCGCGTAGCGGAGATCTCCCAGGGTGCGGGTCGGCGCGCCGATCCACGTCATCGGATCGTCGATCGACGTCGCCGGGAGCCGCGGCGTCGCGAGCGCCCGGGCTTCCGCGCGCGTGAGGCGCAGGGCCCCATCCGCGCCGGGCGGGGCCACGGCCGCCAGGACGCCCGCCACCGCGATCACCAGCACGCCGGCGACGACCTCCACCTCGAGCGCGCGGCAGAGCCGCGCGAGGACCGGCCGCGGATCGCGGGCCTCCGAGAGCGCGGGGCTGACCAGGCGCGCGTTCACGAAGGCGGCCGCCAGGAGCGGTCCGGTGAGGGCGAGCTTCGTGAGCAGCGTGAGGCCGTAGGCGGAGGTGAGCACCGCGCCGGGCGTCCCGAGATACCGCCACGCGGCGAAGAGTCCCGAGGCGGCCAGCAGCCCCGCCGACGCGGCCGCGAGCGGCGAGAAGCCCGCGACCACCGCCGCCACCAGCCGCTGCGCGCCGGGCGCCGTCGCGCGTTGGAGGCTGAGGCGGGCGGCCAGAAGCTGTCCCACCACGCCCATCCAGACCGAGCCGGCCACCAGGTGCGTCAGCTGCGCGGCGATCGCGAGACCGCGTCCCGTCGGCTGCGCGGCGGCGTGACCGGCGAGGCTCCGGGCCACGATCGCCGCGCCCGCGAGTCCGGCCGACGCCCACCAGGCCCGGGAGGCACTCAGGGGATCGCGCCGGGCCCACGCCATCGTCGCGGCCGCCGCCACCAGGGCCAGCGCCTCGACGAGTGCGAGCCGGCCCGTCACCGTGGTGAACGCGAAGCGGGCGACCGTCCGAGCATCGACGCCGGCGAGCACGGTCGTGCCCTCGATGTCGGCGACCCGGCTCGGCAGGTGGACGAGCACCGCGAGACCCGCGAGGAGCGCCGCCCCCGCGCCCCAGCGCGCGGCCGACGCGCCGAGCCCCCGGCCCACCGCGAGCGCCTCGGAATCGCCCCGGAGGACGTGGAGGGCCGGCGCGACGAGGACGAGGACCAGGACCGGCGCGGCGAGCGCGGCAAACATCCCGGCGAGCTCGAGCGTGCGGAGCAGGACGTCACCCATCGGCCGGCTCGCTCACCCGACGCGGAAGCGGATCACCCCGCGGGTCGCATGGCCGTCTCGCGAGACGACGCGCCAGCGCACGACGTACGGGCCGGGCTCGAGGGACGGCGCCCGGGCGGTCAGGCAGGTCCCGTCCCGGGGATCGAGGACGGGCGTGAGCTGCAGGGGGCGAGATGGCCGGCCCGGGCCAGGCTCGGCCTCGAGCTCGATCGCATGGAACTGGCGCTCGAGCAGCTCGTTGAAGCACAGCGTCAGCTGGGCGGGGGCGGCCGGCAGGCTCGCGCCATCGGCCGGTGCCGAGCGAATGAGCCGCGCGTGCGCCGTCGTGACGACCGGCAGGAGGAGGGCGCCCAGCGCGGCGCCGGCCATCTTCATGTAGAGCCCGCGCGAGACCGCGCGACGGCTCGGGCACTGTCCTGCGAAGGCGTCACGACATGTCACGGGCCCTCAGAATCTATCATCGACGACTGGCGCGATGCTGTCCTCCGCCCAGCACTTCGCCCGCCATCGGCGGCGGCGGCGACCGGGGTGCTCCGAGGAGCTTCGCGCTGTGGAGCGCGCCCTAGCTGCGGGGGCCGCGGGCGAGGCCGGCGGGACGATGGAGACCCCTTCCTGTCGCGTCCGCGGCGACAGCTTGCCCGCCAGCCACAGGCGTCGCGCCTTCGCGCCGCGAGGTCGGCGACTCACGAAGTTCGTGATGCGCTCCTCCAGGACACGTAATCCGCGGCGGCCGGACCACGACGTGCCGACGGTGCTCGCCGAGGCGTCGCGCGCCGCGACGGAGAGCTCCGCGCCGCAGGCTACGAGGCGACCAATCCCTATGCCCAGGTCCTGGGCAAGCGCCAGCTCCTGGATGCCATTCGATCGGGCGCATCCGGCACGCGTCCTACGAGCGGCAGATCGAGCAGCTCCGCGTCCACGGAAACACGGCGATCGTGATGGGGCACGAGACGGTCGTCGACACCGGGCCGGTGATTCGCCGTCGCTGCACGGAGGTGTGGATCCGAGCCGGCGAGATCGATGGCAAGCGGTGGCCCGGCACGCGAACGAGATCCGAGTGGGATAGGACCCCCGGCGACGCACTCTCGCCGTATTTGAGCGCCCGCGGCAACGCTCAGGGCATAGACTGGGCCGCGATGACCGAGCGCGCGTCCCGACCCTACGAGCTCCGCCTGCCGGCCCTGACCGATTCGTGGATTCGCGGCGCCGTGCTGACGGTGCTCGGGCGATGGGCGCCGACCCCGGCGGATCCAGGGCGCGGCGAGCGCCTCGAGCGTTCGGGCCTCGCCCTCCGGCTCTCCCTCGACGACGCGGCGGCCGCGGCGCTCCTGCGGGATCTCTACGCGACGGGTGTGGCGCCGGCCGGCGTGATCCTGCGTCCCCTCCACGCCGGGGTGGCACAGCCCGCGGAGGAGCCGGCCTTTGCGATCTTCGCCGGCCACGGCGGGAGGTTCGTCCCGACCTGGAACTGGCGCGCGTTCGTCTTCGGACCGCTCTGGTATTTCCGGCGGGGGCTGTACGGGAAGGGCCTGGTGCTGTTCGGGCTGAGCGTGTGCCCGTTCTTCACGCTCGCCCTGACGGTCCTCTTCGGCGCCGCCGTTCTCGTCTACTGCGGGGTCGCGGGGAACTGGGACGACTACCTGTGGAAGGTGAAGGGGACCCAGTGGTGGTGACGGGCCCGGCCGGTCAGGCGGTGCGGACGGGCTCGCGCGGGCTGTCCGGCGGCGGTCCGGCGGTCTCGGGCCCCGCGGCCGAGGCCGGCGAGCGCGGTCCACGCATGACCGCGAGACAGACGTAGCCCGCGAGGATCCAGACCCCCTCCCGGAACCGCCGGGCGACGCTGAAGGCGAGCCCGGTGCCCGAGCCGAGCCCGAGCATCGAGAAGATCCCGACGAGGCCCCCCTCGAGCACGCCGATCGAGCCGGGGATCAGGAAGCCGACGGCGCGGACGCCGGTGGCGCCCGCCTCGATGATCAGCGCCGTCAGGAGCGAGACCGGGGAGTCGAGCAGGTAGAGCATGAGCCACGTCTCGAGGGCGCCCGTCGCCCATCCCACGAAGCTCAGGCCGAGGACGGCGACGGCCTGGGCTCGCCGCTCCCGGTAGTACCAGCTGAGCCCGGCGTCGAGCCGCTCGGCGCCCACCGCGACCCGCTCCCCCAGACCGATCCAGGCGAGCGCGCGGCCGCCCATCCGGAACATCCCGCGGCGCTGGGCCCACGCGAAGCCCGCGGTCGATGCCGCCATGTACAGGGACAGGAGGGCCAGCAGGACGAGCATCGACGAGGACACGTCGCCGAACGCCCAGGCGAACACGAACGCGCTCCCGATGAACGCGGCCAGGGAGGCGACCAGTGTGGTCTTCGCCACCACGACCGACACGAAGCCCTCCTCGATCGGCACGCCCGAGCCCGCGCGGACGAGGAGGTATGCCTTCAGGGCGTCTCCGCCCATCGTCGCCGTCGGCGTCGTCTCGTTCACCGCCTCGCCCGCGAGGCGAACGGGGAACAGGAGCCCGAAGCCCGGACGCCGGCGCGGGAAGGCGAGCCGCCACGCCTCGGTCTTGAAGAGGTTCGTCACGACCTGGGGAAGCAAGATCAGCGGGAGACGCCAGGAGAGCTTGCGGAGCTCCGTGACGAGCGTCGAGATCCCGATCTCCCACACCAGCCAGACGACGATCAGCGCCCCCGCCAGGACGGCGAGCGGGCGGAGCGCCTTCACCAGCATGGCAGACCCATGGGAGACGGCGCGAGACGAGAATTGAGGGCGACCCGAGCGCAGCACACCGCCCGCAAATTCTACCGTGCCCCCGGGCGGGGCCGCCGAGGTTTCGGCGCGAGAAATCGCGCCTGGCGCGCGGGGGTCCGCGCCGGTCGGCGCTGCACCGGGCCGGAGCGGGGCGTCGCCGCGGCGGGCTAGACCGCTTCGGCCGCGATGCGCGCCCGGAGCGCCGCGTCCGGGAGCCGGCCGTGGGCCGCCTGCATGTTGTCCCGCAGGTGCGTGACCTGCGAGGTGGCCGGGATCGCGCAGGTGATGGCGGTGTGCGAGATCACGAACTTCAGGAGGACCTGCGCCCAGCTCGTGCAGTCGATCTCGGCGGCCCACGCGGGAAGCGGTCGACTGCGCAGCCGGCGGAAGAGATCGCCGCCGGCGAACGGACGATTCGCGAGCACCGCCACGCCGCGCTCCTGCGCCAGGGGCAGGAGTCGGCTCTCCGCCTCGCGCTCGCCGACCGAGTAGTTGATCTGCACGAAGTCGACCGGTCGGGCCGCGATGATCCGCGCGACGGCGTCGTGGTGCCCGGCGGTGTAGTGGGTCACGCCGACGTAGCGCACGCGGCCCTCGCGCTTCCACTCGGCCAGCGTGTCGAGGTGCGTGTCGACGTCGACCAGGTTGTGGACCTGCATGAGGTCGATGCGGGTCGCCCTGAGCTTGCGCATCGAGTCCTCCATCTGGCGGATGCCGGCGGTCTTGCCCGACGTCCACACCTTGGTGGCCAGGAAGAGCGTCGACTGGACGCCGAGCTTGGCCGCGAGATCGCCGACGACCTCCTCCGAGCGCCCGTACATCGGCGAGGAGTCGACCACCGAGCCGCCGAGCTCCACGAAGGCGCCGAGGACCCCTTCGAGCCCGGCCCGCGCGCTCGGCGCGACGTCGAACGTCTGCCACGTCCCGAGGCCGATGGCGGGCAGCGCCTCGCCCGTCGACGGGATCGGACGGGTGAGGAGAGCGCTGTCCGGGCCGGATCCCGCCGCGTTCGCTCGCTGAATGGTCATCCCCGACCCGGCGGCGCCGATCAGACGGAGCGCATCACGCCGTCTCAGCCGGCCCGCCCATCCTGCGCGCCGCCCGCCTACCTCGCCACGGTGAGCGGATGCCCCGGCCGGACCACCGCCGGGGTCGCGAAGTCGTGAGCCTGCTCGCCGATCTCGAGGCGCCGGAGCGTCAGCTCGCCGGCCTCGACCCGGAGCTCCGCCTGCTGCGCGGTGATCCGGACCGTGCCCCAGGCCGTGCCGGCCGTGAAGAAGCTGCGGAACTCGCCGGCCGCCGCGGGCGGCGCGAAGCGGAGCCGCTGGGCCGGTCCGCTGTACTGGTAGCCCGAGAGCGCGAGGAGGAGTGACCAGGACGAGAGCGCCCGCGCGTAGTGGTGGCCGCACTCGAACTCGTCCCACGGGTTGCGGCGGACGCCGTCGTGGCGCTCGCGCACCGCGCGCACGATCGCGAGCCCCGCCTCGACCTCCCCCTCGTACATCAGGAGGCCGGCGACGGCGTACTCGCTGCCCGTCCAGCACTCGTCCGCATACGGGAAGGGATACCGGGGCCGGCCTCCCCGCGGCCACGTGCACTGGAGGACGGCGCCTTCCTCGTTGACGGCATACGCGCGCTGGCAGCTCTCGTGGTCGACCAGGGACGGGCGGAAGTTGTACCGGAAGATGGACCGCGCGGCAGTCCGCACGTGGTCCGCGGGCAGGAGGTGGCCGAGCCCGACCACGTGGGCGAACCACTGGCCGAGCAGCTGGTCCGCGAGACACCCCGGCCCGTACTGGTAGCGGGGCGTGTCCTCTCCCTCGCGGATGGCCGGCGGGTGCCGCTGCGGGTACTTGCCCTTCTGGACCTCGTGGGGCTCCGGCATCCGCACGTGCTGCTCGTAGTACTCACCGTTCCACAGCTCGCGGTCGTACCGCGCCCGGCCGGACGCGTAGAGACGCGCGTACTCGGCGGCGTCGGGGTCGCCGAGGTGACGCGCCATCTCCTCGCACGCCCGCAGCGCGCCGAGGTAGAGCGCGCCGCACATCGTGTTCGGGCCGTAGAACTCGATGTCGTAGGTGTTGTGCTGCTCGCCCTCCATCACGCCGTCGCGGTCCGGGTCCCAGAGCTGCCAGGCGTAGGCGAGCGTCTTCTTGGCCTGGGGCCAGAGCGACCGGAGGTGCGCGTCGTCGCCCGACACGAGCCACTCCCGGTAGAGCTTCATGAGGGTGCCCATCTGGCCGTCCGCCGCCGCGACGTAGTTCCAGGTGACCCCGGTCTGGAGCGGCAGCATGGTCCGGAACTTCTGCTCGCCGTCGGGGAGCGTGTTGAACTGGTAGTCGGTCAGCCGCACCGTGCGCTCGAGCTGCGGGAACAGGAACGCGAGCGCCTGCGCGTAGTTCCACACGTGCGTGCAGTTCATCGGGCAGCAGCCGGCGTTGTCGTCACACCCCTCGAACGCGTGGAACCGGCCGTCCGCGGTCCTGAGACACGTCGTCGTGCGGATGATGGACATCTGGCTCGAGACCGCGTCGAGCACCTCGGGCGGCAAGGTGGAGTCGAAGAGCGCGTCGCGGAACGCCCGCGTCCGGGCCGTCAGGTCCGGCAGCCGCTCGAGCGTTTCCTTGGCGGCGGCCCAGGCGTCCGGCCACTGGGTGGCGAACCAGTTGGTCATGCGGCCGCCGACGACCGACTGGCCGGGGAGCGTCTCGAACGGGCCCCAGTAGTTCACCAGGCTCGGGAAGTGCCATGCGAGGACGAACGGCAGCTCGACGGTCTGGCCGGGCGCGAGCCGGACCCGGAGCCCGAGCGAGCCCGCGTCGGTCTCGCCGGCGGGGCTCACCGTGCCCTCGGCTCGCTCGGGCAGGCGGCCGTCGGCGCGGAAATCGTCCCAGAAGTTCTGGATGTCGTCGAACCACCCGCTCCGCTCCCAGTGCTCGGAGAAGGTGACGTCGCGCCACGTCGTCGCCACCGCGACCGTGCCGGCGCCGGGATGAGTCGGGTCGAAGCCGGGCCGGCTCATCCGGATCCCGCGGATCGCGCCCTCCTCCGTCCACTGGTTCAGGTTGCCGCCGAACATCGCGTGCCGGCGTCCACGGGGCAGGTGCGTGACGCCGTCGAAGCCCACCGGATTCATCTGGGTGTAGGCGAGGGTGAGCTCGACCGGCCGGCTCGAGGGATTCCGGAGCCGCCAGAGGAAGACCGCGACCGGCAGGCCCGAGATCCGATCGTCGAGCGGGACGAACGGCGTGAACGCCTCCAGCTCCGCCTCGACCGGGAGGGTCGAATCGTGGAAGCGGATCGTGGCGGTCGGGTACGCGCCGGTGAACGTCGCCTCCTCGAGCCGCGGCAGCGACGCGACGGCCCAGGGGGACAGACCCCGATCGGCCACGAACGGCGGCAGGAGGCGCCGCTCCATGATCCGGGCGACGGCCTCGCCGCCCTCGGGGCGCGCCCAGATCGCGAAGAAGCAGAGCGGCAGATCGCACCCCTTCGCCGGGCGGTTGAAGATCTCCCAGTCGCGCAGCTGACCGCGGCCGCCGAGCGAGATCGTCCCGGTGCCGATGCCGCCGAGCGGGAAGCCGATCTCCTTGAGCGCCGCGCCGGTGAAGCGCCGGCCATGCGAGGCGGATCCGGCGCCCGGGACGCCCGGCGCGCCAGAGATGGTCGGGGTGCGGGACGTGGTCGCGGTCGTCATGCGGGCTCCTAGCGTGAGGTCATCGCGGCCCGCTCGACGGCCGCCGCGTAGCCCGCGAGGAGCGGGTGAGGCCGGCCGGCGGTCGAGCGCATCTGGGGCAAGAAGAGGGTGGCGAGGAAGAAGGGATGGCCAGGCAGCTCGACGATGCGGACCTCGCCCTCGTCGCCGAGCCCGCTGATGCGGAGGCCGCCCTTCTCCAGCGCCGCCCGATAGTCCGGATTGACGCCGTACGAGCAGTAGTAGTCCTCGATCACGCGGCCGGTCCTGCCGTAGAGCGCGGCGGCCGTCGTGTCGGGCAGGACCGTCACGGCCTGCTCGGTGCCTACCAGGGAGCAGGCGAGGGCCGTCACGACCGCGCGGGGGGCGTCGGGGTTCGTCTCGGCATGGTCGGCGTCCTCGATCCCGAGGACGTTGCGCGCGAACTCGACGATCGCGTGCTGGAAGCCCCCTCAGGTACCGACGAGCGGGACGCCGCGCTCGCGCGCGTGCCGGACCGCCCGGAGCGCGCCGTCCATGTCCCGGTAGGGGCTGGCCGGGGCGATCCAGATCCCGGGAAACGGCGCGAGCTGCGCGGCCGGGTCGGCGTCGACGGCATCGGTGGGCACCCACACGGGGACGAGCCCCACGTGGGCGAGCGACTCGTTGGTCGCGATGTGGGTGTGGTTGCGCGGATTGAAGTCGCCCACGACGGCCACGCGGTGATTCACGCTCATGCGGCCTCCCTTTCACCGTCGACGAGGCGTTGGGTGACGCTCACCAGCCCGAAGGCGAGCGCGCCGGGGACGATCACGAGCGGCGCCCCGGCCAGCGTCCACGTCAGGACGGCCCCGCTCCCGATCGTCGCGAGGGTCGCGACGGTCGCGCCGGGATGCCGCACCGCGAGGACGAGCCCGTTGCGCGCGGCCGCGCGCGCGCCCTGTCCGTGGGCTCCGGCGAGCGCCAGCGCGTGGACCCCCGCGAGCGCCACGGCCGCCAGGACGGCGATCTCGGCGGCCCACAGGGCGACGGCGGCTGGCGCCGCGCCATGGTGCACGACCCCGCGCAGGGCGAGGAGCTGCGCGTGCCAGGCGAGCAGGAAGCCGGCGGCGAGGGCGGCGCCGGCGCCGAATCCCGCGCGGGCGTCCCGGAGATTCGCGGACCACGCGGCGACGGGCTCGCCCCGGCTCACACGCGCGGCGGCGGCGATCAGCGCGACGAGCCCGGGCCCGACGGTCAGCGGCGCCACGGCCAGGGCCAGGAGCGGGAGCCGGAGCAGAGCCAGGAGCCCGAACGGCGCGCACCAGACGAGGAAGGCCGCGTTCGCGCTCAGGAGTGCGGGCAGGCTCTGCCACAGCCGGACGGCGATGGCGGCGCCGGGAAACACCGGTGGGCTGCCCGGGAGCGTGACCGTCGCCCCGGGGCCGCGGCCGGTCATCCCTTCATCCCCGTCAGGGTCACGCCCTCGATGAGGTACCGCTGCGCCAGCAGGAAGACCACGAGGACGGGGAGGATGCCCATCGACACGCCCGCCATGATAGCAGCGACGTTCCCCACGCCGAGGAAGCCCTTCATGATCGTCAGCCCGAGCGGGAGGGTCATGTGCTCCCACGTGCTGATGAACAGAAGAGGCCGGAAGAACTCGTTCCAGTAGAAGTTGAACGTGAAGATCGTCAGGGTCGCCAGCGCCGGGCCGGCCAGCGGCAGGATGATCTGCACGAACGTCCGGACGTACCCCGCACCGTCGACGCGGGCGGCATCCTCCAGCTCGTTGGGGATCGTGAGGAAGAACTGCCGGAGGAGGAACGTGCCGAACGCGCTGAAGAGCGCGGGGATGATCAGCGCCCAGTGCGTGTCGAGCAGGCCGAAGATGCGGATCAGGACGAAGACCGGGATGATCGTGACCTGCTGCGGGACCATCAGCTGCGACAGGAACACGAGGAAGAGGATGTCGCGTCCGGGGAACCGGAGCCGGGCGAAGGCGTAGGCGGCCATCGAGCACGTCACGAGCTGCCCGAGGGTGATCAGCACGGTGACCTTGAGGCTGTTCACCACGAACGCCACGAAGGGGATGTTGTCGAGCACCTCGCGATAGTTCTCCGGGTGCCAGGTGGTCGGCCACCACTGGGGCGGCAGCGAGAACGAATCCTTCGCGAGCCGCCACGAGGTCGAGAACATCCACGCGAAGGGGAGCAGCATGATCACGCCGCCCAGGAGCAGCGCGACGACGAAAGCCTGATCGACCAGGCGGCCCCGCGCGAGGTCGGCGCCCGCGCGACGGGATCGTTCGTCTGCCGTCGCCGAGGTCACTGGTAGAAGACCCAGATGCGACTCAGCCGGAACTGGATGAGCGTGAGGACGACCACGATCAGGAAGAGCGACAGCGCGATCGTCGAGGCGTAGCCCATCTGGAAGAAGCGGAACCCGGTCTCGTAGATGTACATGACGACGGTGCGGCTGGCGTCGCCGGGGCCGCCGCTCGTCAGGATGTACGGCGAATCGAAGATCTGGAAGGCGTTGATGAGCCCCCACACGATCGAGAAGAACAGGACCGGGGTGAGCGAGGGCAGGGTGACGTAGCGGAACCCCGCCCACCGCCCGGCGCCGTCGATCGCCGCTGCCTCGTAGAGATGCCGGGGGATGTTCTGGAGCCCGGCGAGGAAGAGGACGAAGTTGAAGCCGAGGTTCTTCCACACGCCCAGGATCACGAGGGACGTCACGGCCCACTGGCTCGAGGTCAGCCACGGGATCCGCGGGATGCCGACCCGCCCGAGGTAGTAGTTGATGATGCCGAAATCGGTGTTGTAGAGGTACTGCCACACGATGGACACCGAGGCGAGCGAGGTCAGGACCGGAAAGAAGTAGGCGGTGCGGATCAGGTAGCGCCAGACGGCCAGCATGGGCCGGTGGGCGGCGACGGCGAGCGCGACGCCGAGGACGGTCGTCGCGCCCACGTACCAGAGCACGTAGAGGAGCGTGTTCAGGTAGATCCGCGGCAGCCGCGCATCCTTGAGGAACTGGGCGTAGTTAGCGAGCCCGACGAAGCGCGGGGGCGTGAGGATGTCGTAGTCGTAGAGGCTCAGCGCGACCGCGGCCAGCGCGGGGCCGAGCACGAACACGAGGAACCCGGCGATGGCCGGGCTGAGAAAGGCGAAGGCGACCCACGTCTCACGGCGGCGGGCTCGCCCGCTGGACCTCATCAGTGGCATCTGACCCGTCGGATTCCCGGCCGGCCCGGCGCGCCGGATCGGCCGCCGGCGCGGCGGCGCTCCGGCGGCAGGGTGGCCGCTGACCCCGCCCGCCGGAGCGGCCTACGCGACCGCTCGACCTATCGGCTCGCCCTACCGGCTGGCCAGGATGGTGGTGAACTCCTTGTCAGCCTCCTCGAGGGCCGCGGCCGGCGCCATCTCGTTGGCGAGCACGCGGCCGAGATATCGGCGCCAGGTCGCCTCGATCCGGTTGTAGGTCCCGGGCGACGGCACGGGCTTGGCGTTGGGGCCCTCGATCGACTCGTAGAAGATCTTGGCGTTCTTCGGCGGCAGCTCGAACATGGCGGGACTCACCGCCACCGAGCGCCGCGCGGGGATCGCCTGGCCGACCTTGGTCAGGATCTCGTGCGCGCCCTTCGTGGTGAGGAACTTGGCCCACTTCCACGCTTCCAGTGGGTACTTCGTGCTCTTGAGGATCACGAACCCGCCGACCCCGTACTCGGTGACCTGGGCCTTCCAGCGCGGGAAGTACTGGATGTCGAAGTCGGAGAAGCCGGCCTTCGTCATCTGGAGCACCGGCCAGCGGCCGCCGCCCGCCATCGCGATCTTGCCCGCCGCCATGAGGGAGTAGATGTCGGTATGGGACGCCGGCGGCTTGGGCGAGACCTTGTGCTTCCACACGAGATCCTGGAGGAACTGCAGGACCTCGAGCACCTTCGGATCCTGGAGGTTCGACTTCGACCAGTCGTCGCTCAGGATGTTGGTGCCGTTGGCGAACATCCACGGCATCGTGCCCGAGAAGTACTGGACGGCGAAGCCGAACCCGAAGACCTCCGGCTCGCCGGAAGGGGTCCGCTTCGTCAGCTTGTCGGCCAGCGTGACGAACTCGTCCTTCGTCCACTCCTTCTTCGGGGCCGCCAGCTTCTCCTTCTCGAGCATCTTGGTGTTGTAGTACATGACCATGTTGTTCCAGTCGAAGGGCAGCTCGTACGTCTTGCCGTCGACGCGGAACACCTCGAGGAGGCGCGGGCTCACGTCCTTCATGTACTCGTCGATCTCGGGATCGCCCTTCATGAACTCGTCGAGCGGCTGCGCCAGCCCGCGGGAGACGACGAGCCGGGCTCCCTCGATGGCCACGCGGCTGACATCGGGCGGGTTGCCGCCGGCGATCATCGTCGCCAGCTTGTCGAAGTAGTCGCCCCAGCTCTCGCCGGGGATGGGCTGGTAGCGGATCGCGATGTTCGGGTTGGCCTTCGAGAAGTCGCCGATCAGGCTGTCCCACATCGGCTTGTCGAGCCCGGCGCTGTAGTTCACGTACGTCAGCGTCACCTTCGCCTGGGCGGAGGCGAGCCGCGCTCGGCCGACGGCGCCGGCGGCGGCGGTGGCTCCGAGACCCTGCAGGACCTGGCGGCGGGACACCCTCGTCTTCACTGGGCTCTCCTCCGTGTGGGGGACCGTGACGGTGCACCGCGAGCGGGGCCACGCCCCTGTCGTGGTACCGTCTGCATATCAGGCAAGTCGATGCGGTGTCAACGGCAGCCGCCCCGATGCGTGATGTTGTTGCGCAACAGGAGCTGGCGCACCTCGCGCACGCCGCGGAGGTTACGGATGATCCGCTTTCACGTGCACGTGACGACCCTGGACCTGGCGAGCAGCATCCGGACCTACTCCCAGATCTTCGGCCCGCCGGCCATCGAGAAGCCCGACTACGCCAAGTGGGAGCCCGACGGGTTTCCGATGATCTTCGCCGTGTCGACGCGGAAGGGCGTGGCGGGCATCGACCACCTGGGCATCAAGGCGGATTCGGAGGCGGAGCTCGCCGCCCTGCGCGCCGGTCTCGCGGCGCAGGGGCTCGAGCACGTCGAGCAGCGCGACGCCGAGTGCTGCTACGTGCGCGCCGACAAGCTGTGGGTGACCGACCCGAACGGCGTGCCGTGGGAGCTCTACGCGGGCAAGGGCTCGATCGAGGTGTTCGGGGACGACGCGCGGCCCGCGACCGGCGAGTCGTGCTGTGCGACCGAGCCGGCGGCCCCGCTCCTTTCGCTCGGTCCGAAGCGGCCCTGAGCCCGGCGCGGACCGTCAGTCGCCGTCGCCGGCGACGTGGGCGGTCCAGCCGCGGTGCGTCTTGGCCACCGGACCTGAGGCTTACCCGCGTGGCGAATCGACGCGGTCGACCAGGTCGGCCCAGGTGACCGACGGCGTCCAGCCGAGGATCTCGCGCGCACGGGAGGTGTCGTACACGCCTGCGTGCGGGTTCTGCCGATAGGCGTCCTGCTTCCGGACCTCGGGCACGCTCCCGTACAGCCGCTCGAGATGGCGCAGCGTCGGCTCGGCCTCGAACGTGTCGCTGGCCGTGATGAAGAAGATGTCGCCGGCCGCCTCGGGCCGCGCGAGGGCGAGCCGAAACGCCCGCGCCGCATCTTCCGGATCGACGTAGCCCCGGAGGAGCGGCAGGGGCTCCTGTCCCGCCGGCGGAGGCCCCGGTCTCGGGCCCCTTCCGCAGGCGCCCCACGAGGCTCGCGAGGATCTCCGGGAACATGACCCACGCCGGTCGCAGGCAGGTCACGGCCATGGCGCGCCGCCGCGCGAAGCTGCGGGCGATCTCCTCGCCGAGCTGCTTGCTGAGCCCGTACGCCTGGGTCGGCTGGAGCGGATGCGTCTCGTCGATCGGCAGGTAGGCCGGCGGCGTCCGAGGATTCGTGAAGTCGATGCCGAGGGCCGAGACGCTGCTGCAGATCACGACGTGCCGTATGCCCGTCGCGTGCGCGGCCTCGAGCACGTTCCAGGTCCCTCGGACGTTCGTGTCGAAGATGACGGGCGCGGGCGCGGGCACCGCGGCGTCGATCGCCGCGAGATGGACCACTGCATGCTGGCCGCGCATGGCGGCGACCAGGGTGGGCAGGTCGAGCACGTCGACGGCCAGGTCCGGTGCCGTGGCCGGGTCGCGATCGAGGGCCATGACCCGGTAGTGGCGCTTCAGCTCGGCCACCACGAACCGGCCAAGCCGCCCCGTTCCGCCGGTCACGAGAACGTTCTCGATGTGCATGTCTCAGTCGCCGTCGCCGGCGACGTGGGCGGTCCAGTAGTGGTGCGTCTTGGCCACGACGGTGATGACGCTCTTCACCTCGTCCATCAAGGCGAAGCTGGGGTCGGCCGGGACCAGGAGACGCTCCTCGTCGCAGCGTGCGGCCACGTTCTCGAGGATGATGGTGGCGCACAGCCAGGCCGCCATCTTCGGGGACTCGCACGTGATGGCGAGCCATCCCGGACCGGCCGGCTCCGAGTAGAGCCCGGTCGTCTCCCAGATTCCCCGGCGGACCTCAGCCACCGCGTCGAAGTCCCCGGGCGCCGCGGCGCCGCTGGCCGCCGCCCCCAGCGCGCTGTCCGGGCCCCGGTGCGGCGGGCCGCCGAAGAGCGCCAGCTCGCAGAAGCTGCTCCACATCGCCCGCCAGTCGGGACGGCCGTCCGGCCGCCAGACGAATGGCGCCGACGGCATGGGCGCGGCCCCGCCTGGCCCACCGGGCTCGATGACCTCGCGGCGCGCGGCCGGCAGCTCGTCGAGCGCCGCCGCGATCGGTCCCGGCGTCTCGTCAAGACGCCACAGCTCCACGGGACCGCCGAGGAAGCTCGCAAGCTGACTGCACTGCGCGCGCCAGTCGTCCACGATCGTGTAGGGAATCTCGGCCGGCGACACGATGAGCACGCGTGTAGACAAGTTCCCGTCCTGGTTGGAGTACGATGGGGCCATCACTGCGTGGGGTGGAGAGGGACCGTCATGGCGCTGTACGACTTCCGCTGTACCGTCTGCGGCCTCGAGTTCGAGGTGTCGCGTCCCATGGCCCAGGCCGCGGAGCCGGCGGTTTGCCCGGTCGACGGTGCCGAGAGCCGACGCTGCTTCACGATGCCCATCACGTTCTCCAAGTCGAGCCCGCGGCTGAACTCCGGACTACGCGCGCCGGCGCGGGGCTGGCGCCACCACGGCCACCGCCACGGCCCCGGCACGGGGACGCACACCCACTGAGGCGAGCCGGGCCGACGCCCCTCCGGGCGCGGTCGACGGCCGCCGCCCGCGCCGCCAGTTCCTAGACAGCGTACAGCGATTCGGCCGCCGCTCTCCTCAGGGCGCGCCCCCGGCGGTGCGCCCCCGCATCTTGTCGAGGTACGCGTCGAGCTCGGCGTCGGTGGCGAAGACGTCGGTCGAGGGGAGCGCCTTCACGATCTCGAAGACCTGCCGCACCATGGGCTGAAGGTTCGCGACGGCCATGCCGCCGCCCCGCGCCTCCAGTGCCTTCCGCGTCTTGATGAGGACGCGGAGGCCGGCGCTGCCGATGTACTCGAGACCGGCGAGGTCGAAGAGGGCGGCGGTCACGGCGGGCGAGGCGATCAGCGGCTCGAGGCGCTCGTCGAGCGCCGGCGCGCTTTCGGTGTCGAGGCGACCGCGGAGCGCGATGTGCCGACCGCCGGAGCCCACCTCGGTGATCTGGATGTCCAGCTTCATGCCACCTCCTCCGCGGCGCTCGGCCGCGTTCGCTGGAATCGGCTCGCCTCGTCGCCGTTCCGGGTCGCCCACCAGTCTACGCGAGAAGTCGCGGCCGGCTCGGGAGCGCGGCCGAGAGTGGAGGCCCGTGACGTTCGCCGAGCAGGGCGGGAGTGTGCCGCCGGGCCGATCGGACCCCGCACATGCCGTGGCCGAGATCCGTCCCGGCCCTTCGCCGCGACCACCTTGCCCCGGTGAAGACGGAAGAGCACGACGAAGTACGCGACGGCCAGCGGCGCCCCGATGACCCACCACCCCAGCGCGGTCCTGAGGCTCGTCGCCGGGACGCTCGCGTTGTAGGCGCTGAGGGAGAGGCTGTCGTCGCCGATCGCCCGCAGCATCACCGGAAACACGCAGGCCGCCGTCGCCGCCAGCATGCCCGCCACGAAGGCGCTGGACCCGAGGAACGCGAGGAGGGGCCGATTGCCGCGGAGGCCGAGCCGCACGGCAAGCAGGCCGCCCACGGCGAGGAGGGCCGACAGCCACGCCAGCGGCCGGCCGGGCAGGGCGGCCAGCATCGGCGCGTTCACGAGCCAGGTCGCCAGCGTCAGGAGCGGCCAGAGCACCGCGACCCCGGCGTACAGCCAGCCCGCCGCGCGGCGGCTCCGCTCCCGCACCGGGCCGTCGGCCTTCCACTGGAGGAAGGTGGCGCCGTGGCCGGCGAGGACGGCCAGCGCGAACACGCCGGCGAACACGCTGTACCAGTCGAGGATCCCGACGGGCGGCCGCGCGGTGAAGTCCGTGAAGAGCGGCAGCGAGAACCAGCCGTCCCCGTCGAGCGGCAGCCCCCGCACGAGGTTGCCGAGCGCGGCGCCGAACAGGACCGGCAGGAGGGTGCTGGCGCCGGCGAAGCCCGCATCCCACGCCGCGCGCCACAGCGGGTGGTCGACGTGGCTGCGGAACTCGATCGAGATGCCCCGGAGGATGAGCGCCCAGAGCACGAGGAAGATCGCGAAGTAGAAGCCCGACAGCCCGGAGGCGAGGACGCGGGGAAAGGCGACGAACAGCGCGCCTCCCGTGGCGAGGAGCCATACCTCGTTGCCGTCCCAGAACGGGCCGATGGCCGCCAGCACCTGCCGGCGCTCCCCGTCGTTCCTCGCCACGAACAGGTGGAGCGCGCCGGCGCCGAAGTCGAAGCCGTCGAGCACGACGTACGCGGTGAGCATCGCCGCGGCGATGGCGAACCACAGCTCAACCACGGGACACCTCGGCCTCGGCGCGCGGGGCCGACCCCGGCCCGGGCTCGAGCGGGTGCGGGCCGTGCGCGATCTCGCGGCCGACCAGGAAGAGAAACAGCACGCCCAGGATGAAGTACAGGCCGGTGAAGCCGATCAGCGTGAACAGGGCCGTGCCCGAATGCACGCGCGGGCTGGCGCCCTCGGCGGTGCGCATGAGGCCGTAGACGAGCCACGGCTGGCGCCCGAGCTCGGCGGTCATCCAGCCCGTGGTCGTGGCGATGTACGGGAACGGGAAGGCCAGCATCAGCGTCCAGAGCATCGCGCGCGACCGCGTCAGCGTCCCGCGGAGGAGAAGGAGCGCGGCGATCCCCATCACCAGGATGAACAGGGTGCCGAGACCGGCCATGATGTGGAACGCGTAGTAGAGCAGCTCGATGTTGTCGGGCCAGAGATCCTCGGGGAACTCGTTCAGGCCCTTCACGTTCTCGTGGAACGTCCCGTACGCGAGGAAGCTGAGGAAGCCGCGGAATCACGATCGGGTTGTCGAGACGCCGCTCCTTGACGTTGGGCTGGCCGATCACCACGATGCCGGCCCCGGTCTCGCTCTCGAAGTGGCCCTCCATCGCCGCCAGCGCCACCGGCTGGTGACGGGCGACGAGCTTCGCCTGCTGGTCGCCCGTCGGGAACGCGACCAGCACGCTCGACACGAGGCCCGCGATGACTCCGAGCCGGAGAAACCGCGCCGCGTGGTCGACATGGAGGCGCTCGAGCGCGTAGTAGGCGCCGACCGCCGCCACCACGAAGGAGGCCGTGACGACGCTGGCCACCATGTTGTGCGCGTACTGCGCGAGGGCCCACGGGTTGAGCAGAAAGGCCCAGAAGTCGCCGAGCTGCAGGGTGCCGTCGGCGGCGACGACGTGCCCCACCGGGTGCTGCATGAACGCGTTGGTGCAGATGATGAAGTAGCCGGACAGCCAGCTCCCGGCGAACAGGGCCAGAGCGGCGAGGAAGTGCCCGCGCGGACCGAGGCGCCGCTCGCCGAAGACCAGGAGCCCGAGGAAGCTCGACTCCAGGAAGAACGCGAACAGGCCTTCCATCGCCAGGGTGTGGCCGACGACCCCGCCGGCATAGCGGGAGAAGTTGGCCCAGTTGGTGCCGAACTGGAACTCCATCGGGATGCCCGTGACGACGCCGACGGCGAAGTTGACGCCGAAGATGCGGATCCAGAATCGCGCGGCGTCGTTCCACCGGTTGTCTCCGGTGCGGAGGCCGATCGTCTTCATGACGACGATGAGCAGCGCCAGGCCCATCGTCAGCTGCGGGAACAGGTAGTGGAACACGATCGTGAACGCGAACTGCAGTCGATGCCAGAGGAGCGGGTCGGACAAGCGGGGTCCCTCCGTGGGAGTCTGGCGCTGCTCAGCGTAGTCGAGACGATGGCGCGTGGCCAGGGGGGGCGGAGGCTGCGATACACTGGCGCCACCGCCATGGCGCTCTCCGTGATGGAGACCGAGATCCGGAGCCAGCCGGCCATGCTGGCCCGGCTCGCCGAGGACGCCGCGCCCCTCGTGCGGGAGCTGGGCCGCGCCATCGCGCGGCGACGCCCGCGGTTCGCGGTGCTGGCGGCGCGCGGCTCGTCGGATCACGCGGCGATCTACGCGAAGTACCTTCTCGAGACCCAGGCCGGCCTCGTCGCCTCGCTGGCGGCCCCGTCCGTCTACTCCGTCTACGGGCGAAGCCCGGACGTCCGGGACGCGCTTACCATCGGCATCTCCCAGTCGGGCCAGTCGCCGGACATCGTCTCCGCCATCGACGGAGCCCGGCGCGCGGGCGCGCTCGCGCTCGCGATCACCAACGACGAGAGCTCTCCGCTCGCGCGCGCCGCCGACCTCGTCCTGCCGCTCGGCGTCGGGCCGGAGCGCAGCGTCGCGGCGACCAAGACCTTCACGGCGGAGCTGCTCGCCCTCTGGCTTCTCGTCGCCGCGATCGCGGACGCCGATCCCGCGCCCGCCCGTCGCGTCGCCGAGCAGGCCGCCCAGGCGCTCGCCGCCGCCGAGCAGGCCCTGGCCGGGTTCACGCTGGGCGGCGCGGCGAGCCCGGTCGTCGTGGCGGGCCGCGGCTACAGCTTTCCGATCGCGCTCGAGATCGCGCTGAAGCTCCGCGAGGTGGGGGTCCGAAACGCCCAGGGGTTCTCGGCGGCGGACCTCCTGCACGGCCACATCGCGGCCGTGCAGACGGACACCGCGGGGGTCGTGGCCGGGATGGCCGGCCCGAGCCTGCCGAGCCTCCGCGAGTGCGCGGCGGCCCTGCGCGCGCGGGGCGCCCGCACCGTCGTGATCAGCGACGATCCGGCGCTGCGGGAGTCGGCGGACGTCGCGGTGCCGGTGCAGGCGGCGACCGAGAGCCTCGCGGCGATCCCGATGACGGTCGTGGGCCAGTGGCTCACGCTCCAGGACGCGATCAGCCGCGGGCTGGATCCGGATCGCCCCCCGGGCCTCACCAAGATCGTCCGGACGGTGTGAGCGCCGCGACGGCCGCCGCGAGGCGGTCCGCCCGGCGGCTTGTCGAAAGCCGGGCGCCCCTCTATCTTCGAGAGCGCGGCCGCCGTGCGGGCCGCCCATCTCACGCCGAGGAGGCCGGACACCGCCATGCTCGATCGCTTGCTGGAGACACGGCGCACCCATCGCAAGGCGCCGCTCCCGTCACCGCCCATCCAGCTCGACGCCGCCTACCGGCTCCAGGACGAGTTGCGGGAGGCACTGGTCGCCCAAGGTCAGCGGGTCGTCGGGTGGAAGACCGGCCTGACCAGCCGGGGCGTGCAGGAGGCCATGGGAATCCACCACCCCGTCTCGGGCTTCCTCCTCGGGGACGGCGTCTACGCGACGGGAGACACGGTGCCGCTGTCACGCTTCGCGGAGCTGGTCGTGGAGGCCGAGATCGCCTTCGTGATGAGGCGTGACCTGGCCGGGCCGGGGGTCACGCCGGCGGCCGCGTTGCTGGCAGTGGAGGGCGCTCTCCCCGCGCTCGAGCTGCCGGATCTCCGCTGGGATGGCAACCCCAAGGGCGGCGATCTCGTCGCGGACGGAGTCGCCGGAAACGCCATCGTGTTGGGGCAGCCCCTCACACCCGTGGTCGGGCTCGATCTCGCGCTCGAGGGCGTCGTCTACGAGATGAGCGGACGGATCATGGCGACCAACACGGCCGCCGAGGTTCTCGGCAATCCCCTGAACTCGCTCGCCTGGCTCGCGAACAACCTCGGCGAGCGCGGGCTCGGGCTCCGCGCCGGCGACCTGGTGATGAGTGGGTCGATCTCGCAACTCTTGCGGCCGAAGGCGGGCGACGTGGTCACGGCGCGCTTCACCCGCCTGGGCTCCGTGAGCGCGCGGTTCGCGTGAGGATGACATGGGCAAGCTCTTGACGGCGTCGCAGGTCGCGCAGTACGAGCGAGACGGGATCGTCTTCCCGGTGCCGGTGCTGACCCCGGAGGAGACGGCAGGGTTCCGGCGCTCCTTCGATGAGCTGGCTGACCGCCTCGGCGGGCGCCCGGTGGCCCAGGCGCTCGGTCACACGCAGGCCTTCTTCCGCTGGGCCTACGACCTGGGGACCCACCCGAGGGTGCTCGACGCCGTCGAGGACATCCTCGGGCCCGACATCCTCCTCTGGACGGTGTCGATCTTCCCCAAGTACCCGCGCGACCCGGGCTACATCTCGTGGCACCAGGACGGCACCTACTGGGGCCTCGACTCGGTCCGGGTCACGACGGCGTGGATCGCGCTGACCGACAGCACTGTCGACAACGGCTGCATGCGGGTCGTGCCGGGCTCGCACCGTCGGCCGATCCTCCCGCACCGGGACACGTACGCGGCCGACAACCGCCTGAGCCGGGGCCAGGAGATCGAGGTGGAGGTGGACGAGCGGGACGCCGTGGACGTGGTCCTCCGCGCGGGCCAGATGTCGCTCCACCACGTCAACATCATCCACGGCTCGAATCCGAACCCGTCGGACGGCTCGCGGATCGGCTTCGCGCCGCGCTTCACGACGCCCGAGACCAGGCAGATCGACGGGGAGCCCTTGACGGCGGTGCTGGCCCGCGGTCGGGACCGCTTCGGTCACTTTCGACTCCAGCCGGGAGCGCCGGCGCTCGGCTTCGAGGAGGCCCTCGCCGCCCAGCAGGCCGCGGCCGGCCAATTCCTCTCCGAGATCCGGAAGACGAAGGGACACTACGCGGCTGCCGCTGACGGCGACTGACCGACGCCGCGCCCGGCGCCTGGCGATCCGGGGCGTTCGAGCCACGAGTCGACGGCGTCGGCTCGAACCCGGGAAGCGGGAGCCCGAGCCTCGGGCTGCACAGTGGGGTGTGCAGGGGTGCACTGTCCACTGTGCAGTCTCTGTAGACTGCTGATTTTTCAGGCCGCGCATAGCGCGCGGCGGATCCGTGGTCGCGCCGCTGCACAGTGAGCTGTGCAGAGCCCTCGCCGCCGTCGCGGGTCCCCGACCGCCAACTGCCGATGGCCATTGCGCTCCCGTCGGGCGCGCGGCGGGCACGTGCCGTGCACGGAAGGACGGTCTTGGACTCGCGGGCCCGCGGGAGCCTCCGTCCGGCCGAGGCGTTCGGGCACCTCCTGGGCTGATCTCCGCTCCTGGGCGAGGAGGCTCACATGGGCTGGCTGGACGATCTGAGGAAATGGCTGAGCGACGGCGAGACTGCGCCGCCCGGCGAAGCCGCGTCCCCGCCACCCGTCTTCACCGTCGCCCCGCGTCCCTTCGGCGTCGGGCGGGACGTGGCGGGGGTCGAGTGGCAGACCGACAAGCGGACGAGCGGACTGGTCCGCTACCGCCCGGCCGGCACCGAGCCGTGGTCCGAGGTGGTCGACGAGAGTCGCCAGCGCGACCACCAGCGCACGCTGACGGGCCTGACCCCGGGCACCGTGTACGACGTCGAGGTCACCGCCACCCTGCCGAATCAGGGCGGCGTGGCCGTCAAGGGATCGCTCAGCCTCAGAACCTTGCCGGCGGGCGCCCCGCCGATCGAGCCGCCGCCCATCGAGCCGGGGCCGCTGCCGGACGGGCCGCCGGGGACCGAGGAGCCGATCCCGCACCCGCCCATGACGGTGAACGTCCTGGCCGAGCAGGCCGTGTGGCGGGCGGGCACGCTGACCCAGGTCGATCCGGCGTTCGTGTCCTGGCTCCGCCGCACCTGTCTCGGCGGCGCGACGCGGCTCGTCCTGGCCGACCTGGGGCAGGTTCCGGGCCGGATGCGCCAGGCGGGATTCCGCGGCCGGGACAACGCGCTCTGGTACACGCTCTCGCGCTCCTACGCCGAGTGGAACTGGCGCGGAGATCCCCGGGACCCCGACGGCCACCTGAGCAACCAGCGCCGGGAGCTGCACGACATCTGGTCCAACTACATCGATGCCGTCGTGGCCGTGATGTCGGCCGTCCCGCAGACCACGGCGCTCATCCTCGACAACGACGGGCCCGATCGATGCGGGAAGGAGCTCGGGGAGTACACCCAGCGCCAGATGAACGCCGTGCGCGATCGCGTCGAGCTGGGGCGCTTCCACCACGATTGACCGAGTGCCGCGATGCCCACTCGGGCGGCGGTGGGGCCGAAGCGGCGGGACAGCCACGCGCCGGCGGCGGCCGGATGCGCTAGAGGCGCCCGGCGGGGCGGCGATTGGCCTTGATTGCGATCGCCTGCTCCGGTGAGAAGGGCGGGCCGAGGAGCGAGGCGACCTCCTGCCGGGTCCGGAACAGATCGGCGATGAAGTGCATCCGCTGACGCAGGCTGGCCCAGTCCGTCGCGCCGGAGCCCTGCGAGCTGTCGCAGCTCGGATCGACCGCGGCGAGCAGCGTGACCAGGTCGCGGTCGGTCAGGGCTCGCAGGTGCTCGGGCGCCGGACCCCGGAGGTCCTGGCCGAGCCGGAGCGTCTCCTCGGGCAGGGCGAGGGTCGTCAACTTCTCCGTCACCGCCACCCGCACGCTCGTGCGCACGACCTCGGCCAGCCCGCGCGACGCCTCATCGAGCGGACCCAGAGGGACTCGGAAGCGGGCGAACTCACGACCGATCTCCTCGAACACCTTCAGGTTTCCCCGGGCGACCGCGCCGCTCGCCCGCGCCAGCGCGGCGGTCGGCGAGGCCGCCTCGCGGACCGCGCCCGAGATGCGGTGGCGGTCGGCGGCGCGGTCGATCGCCCGGACGAGCGCGGTGAGCCGCTCGATGACGTGGGTGAGGGCGTCGGACCGGCCGAGGTGACCCTCGACCGTCCGGGCGAGGTCCTCGGTCCGGATCGTCTGGCCGGCCTGCTTCGAGGCCCACGTCGCGAAGGTGCACCAGTTGGCGCCGGGGCCGACGCGAGCCGCGAGGGCCGACGACATCTCCGCGTACGCTTGCGTGATCCGGAGATTCCGGACGACCGGATCCGTGATCGCGCAGATCGCCTCGATCTCCGCCATCGCGGGGACGACCCCGCCCTCGGCTCCCGTCACGGCCCGGACCGGAACGGGACGGCCGGCGGGCCGGATGGCCGGCGCCCGCCAGCGAGCGGCGGAGCGATTCGCCAGGGCCCGTGATCGCGACACCGGAAAAGGAGAGCCACATGGTACGCGCATACGTCCTCATCGACACCGATTCGGCCGGAGGCTCCAACGTGCTGCCACGACTCCGGAGCCTGAGCCTCGGCAACTGCCTCCTGCTGGCGGAGCAGATGATGCCCGGGGAGATCATCGCGCATCTTCACTGCACCGAGCGCCCGGACGTCACGAGGGCGCTGGTCGAGGACATCTCGCGGCTCGACGGGGTGAAGCGGGTGACGGTGCTGATGTTGACCGATCAGGGGTAGCCTCCTGATCCTCGGCGCGGACACGAGGCTACAGCGAGCGGTCGGCGGCCGACAAGGTGGGCCCTGTGACGGTTGACGCCCGCGCCGGACGGGCGCGCGGCGACTGATCGGAGACGACGACCATGGCCACGAAGCGCCGGCGCGCCGGCTCTCCGCAGCGGCTCGACCGGGACCTGATGGAGCAGCTCCTGTTCGGCACGGGGCGGGCCCGGCGGTTCACGCAGGACTCGCCGGTGTTGCCCGACGTCTGGCTCCAGTACGCGAAGCAGCCAGAGGACGCCGACGGCGGCCAGTCGGGAGCGGCCGTGCGGCCGGGTCGCCGCGCGGCCACCGACGCGCTCCCGCCGGTCAAGCTGCTCCTCACGCCGTTTCGCGAGGTTCCGGCGGGCGAGGTGCGCCGCAAGGTGCGCGAGCGCCTGCCCGTCGAGCGCCAGACGGCGGCGTGGCGGTCGTTCGGCCACGCGCCGGAGCCATTGCCCCGGGTCGTGTACAACCTCTCCACGGTGGCCGCGACCCTCCACTTCGAGGATCTCGTCCGCGTCGTGCTGCCGATGACCGAGTGGTGGCATCGTCTCCTGGAGGACTGGACGCTCGACGACATCGCCGACAAGACCTCGCAGCGCTGGCTCGCGCAGGCGATCAAGGACCCCGAGCATCCGCCGCTGCGGTTGGGGCCCGAGGCGGTGAAGCGACGGTTGCGGGTGCGCTCGGACCTCCTGTGGATGATCCGCGTGGTGGGCGCCCTGACGATCGTGCGCAGCGGCCGGCGCCTCCCGCGCGCCTTCACGACACGCGAGGGCGTCGCGGCGGCGACGGAGGCCGACTGGCTGACGCTGGTCCAGGCCGTGGCCGAGCTGGTGCGCGGGGTCACGCCGGAGCCGCGCGCGATGGTGTACTCGGTGAGCCTGAACCGGGAGGCGTCGCCGACGGTGGCGCGGTCGACGCTGGCCATCAAGGCCGACGCGGCGCGGCGCCTGTTCGCCATCTCGTGCCGGGAGCTCACGTGGGCGGTGATCGACAGCGGCATCGACGCGCGCCATCCCGCCTTCCGCACCCGCGATCCCAAGACCGACAAGCCGGTGAGCGACAAGCCGTTCCTCGACGACAAGGGGAAGCCCGCCAACTGCACCCGCGTCGTCGAGACCTACGACTTCACGCAGATCGACCTCCTCCTCGACCCGGACTCGTCGGATCTTCCCGCGAACCTGAGGAAGCGGCTGCGCGACGACTCCCCGGAGACCAAGCGGCTGAAGGCGCACCTCGAGGAGCTGTACGGCGCGCTGCGCCGCGGCCGCGCGATCGACTGGGGCCTCGTCGCGCCGTTCATCCGGGTGCCGCACCTGGAGGGGAAGTACATCCGGCCGGAGAACGATCACGGCACCCACGTGGCGGGCATCCTGGCCGGCGACTGGCGGCGCGCGGAGTCGGGCGGCCTGCTCGAGGAGGACCTGATCGGCGTCTGCCCGGACCTCCGTCTCTACGACCTCCGCGTGCTCGACGAGGCGGGGCAGGGGGACGAGTTCGCGGTGATGGCCGCGCTCCAGTTCGTGCGCTACCTCAACTCGACGAGCGAGTACGTCGTCGTTCACGGCGCGAACCTGAGCCTGTCGATCCCGCACGAGATCTCGAACTACGCGTGCGGCCGGACGCCGGTGTGCGACGAGTGCGAGCGGGTGGTCTCGTCCGGCGTCGTGGTCGTGGCGGCCGCGGGCAACCAGGGGCGCCAGCGTTACACGACGGAAACCGGGCGTATCGCCGAGGCCTATCTCAGCATCAGCATCACCGACCCGGGCAACGCCGACATGGTCATCACGGTCGGCGCCACGCACCGCTACCGGCCCCACACCTACGGCGTCAGCTATTTCTCGAGCCGCGGGCCGACGGGGGACGGTCGGAGCAAGCCGGACCTGGTCGCGCCGGGCGAGAAGATCACCGCGCCGGTCCCGGAAGGCGCCTTCGGCCTCAAGGACGGCACCAGCATGGCCGCCCCGCACGTGAGCGGCGCGGCCGCGCTCCTGATGGCCCGGCACAACGAGCTGGTCGGCCGCCCCGCGCGCCTGAAGCAGATCCTGTGCACGACGGCGACGGATCTCGGCCGCGAGCGCTACTTCCAGGGCGCGGGCATGCTCGACGTGCTGCGGGCGCTCCAGTCCGTCTGACCGGGTCGACCCGAGAGGAGGCATCGATGCTGGTGCTCGAGGCGCTCCGTGCCCGATTCGGCGACGCGCTCGTCCTCCACTCCGGCACCAGGGCGAAGCCGCAGCTCACCGTGATCGACGGCGGCCCGCCCGGCGTCTACGGCGACGCGCTGCGGCCGAGGCTGGAGGCGCTCCGGGAGGAGCGCGGGCTCGGCGCCGCGACGCCGCTCGACGTCGACCTGATGATGGTGAGCCACATCGACGACGACCACGTGTCCGGGCTCCTCGAGCTGGTGCAGAAGCTGAACGACCGGCGCGAGAGCGGTCAGCCCTTGCCCTGGAAGATCCGCCGCTTCTGGCACAACTCGTTCGACGACATCCTGGACAACGACGACCTCCAGGTGGCCGGCGGCGGCTCGGCGCTGAACGCGGCCTCGCTCGGCGACTTCCTCGCGCCCGAGGGCTCGGCGATCCTGGCGAGCGTCAGGCAGGGACGGGAGCTCGCCAAGCTGCTCGACGCGCTGACGCTCGGCGGCAACCCGCCCTTCAAGGGGCTGGTCCTGACCGATGGCAAGGCGAAGGCGATGACGGTGGGCGATCTCAAGATCACGGTGATCGCGCCCCGCAAGGCGGAGCTGGCGGAGCTGCAGAAGAAGTGGAACAAGGAGATCAAGCCGCTGCTCAAGAAGGAGCAGAGCCGCGAGCGGCGGGCGGAGGTGGCCGCCTACGTCGACAAGTCGGTGCACAACCTGTCGAGCATCGTGGTCCTCGTCGAGTCCCAGGGCAAGCGCATCCTCCTCACCGGGGACGGCCGCGGCGACCACACCCTCGAGGGCCTGAAGGCGGCGAAGCTCCTGAAGGGCGGGAAGCTGCGGCTCGACGTGCTGAAGCTCCCTCACCACGGCAGCGAGCGGAACGTGGCGCCGGACTACTTCGAGACGATCGTCGCGAAGCACTACGTCGTCTCCGCCGACGGGAAGTTCGACAATCCCGACGTCGGCACGCTCAAGATGATCTCCGCGGCGCGCCCGGACGACGACTTCACGATTCACCTGACGTACCCGCTGGACAAGTTCAACGTGCCGAAGATCGGGCAGCAGGTGGCGAAGTTCTTCGCCGCGGAGAAGAAGGCCGGGCGCGCCTACAAGGTGGTGACCCGCGCGCCGGAGGAGCTCGCCGTGCGCCTGGCCCTCGTCTAGCGGGCCGGCGCTCGAGGGGAATCCGGAGGGGCGGAGACGCGCAGGCCGCGCGTCAGGCGCGGCGGCGGCGGGCGCGGTGGTTCCGCGCGGCCTGCGCCGCGCGGCGCGGCGTCGGCGTCCGCCGCGGGGCGCCGCGGTGGCGCGATGCGGCCGACGGCGCGGGCGCGGTCGGGATCACCATGAATCCCAGCACGCGCATGAGCGCCTCGGCGCGGATGCGTGGGCGGGTGCCGGCGATCGCTCTGCCGGCGGTCGTCCTTGACCGTCTCGGCCGCGCGGCGCCGCTCGCCCACCCGGCGGTCCAGGATCACGCGCCCCCGGCCCGCGGACTCGTGCCGCGGCTGAAGGTACTCGGCCAGGTCGGCCAGCGCGCGACTCACGATCACGAGATCGCTGGGCGTGGGCCCGACTCGCAAGCGGCCGGCCCTCTTGCCGGCGCTCGCGGTCTTTCCGAGGGCGCGGGACGCCATGGCTAGAGTCGGCCCGCCGTGGATCGCGATCGCGTGTCTCATCCTGACTTCGAGGATGCCAAAGGCAGTCCCCAGCACCAAGTCTTATCGGCTGTCCGATAAAAACGCCGATTGCCCGGGACCGGCGCTCCGCCGCGCGGGCGTCCACCACCGCTAGTCAGCAGTCCACCACCACCACAACGGGTTGGAGAATCCCGCCGCGACGTCAGTGGAGGAACGGCGGGACGCGGGTGCACAGTGCACAGGGCACCCTGCACAGTGCACAGTGCAGGGCACCTAAGCGGCCGTCGAATATAGCCTCCCGGCCCTCGGCCCGCACGGAATCCAACCCACCTGCCACCTAGAGTGTGCACGCCCCAGCCCGGCCGGCGGCGACTAACCCCGCATCCAGGCGAATCTGAACGCCGTCCGCCGCCGTGGCACTCCGGTTGCTCTGTCCAGCGCCAGCCCGCCATCAGTGGCGGGCGGCTCGCGGGAGGTGCGGCGTGCCATTCGGAGTCGAAGGGGTTCAGCCCGGACTCGGTCTCGCGCTCTCGGGCGGAGGGTTCCGCGCGACGCTGTTCCACTGCGGCGCGCTCTGCCGGCTCGACGAGCTGGGCTTCCTCGCCCGACTGGACCGCGTCTCGAGCGTGTCGGGCGGCTCCATCACCGCCGGCGTGCTTGCGACCCGGTGGAGCGCGCTCCGCTTCGAGGGCGACGTCGCGAAGAATCTGCGGGAGCTCGTCATCCTGCCGCTCCGGGCGTTCTGCCACCGGACGGTCGACGTGCCCGCGATCGGGCTGGGCACCTTGCTGCCGGGGCGACGGCCGAGCGACCTCCTCGAGGCGGCGTACGCGGAGCACCTCTACGACAAGACGACGCTCCAGGACCTCCCGGATCGGCCGCGGTTCGTCTTCAACGCGACCAACCTCGCCACGGGCGTGAGCTTCCGCTTCTCGAAGCCGTACGCCGGCGACTACCGGATCGGGCTGATCCGGAACCCCACGTTCCCGGTGGCGCTCGCCGTCACCGCGTCCAGCGCGTTCCCCCCGTTCCTGTCGCCGGTCGTCGTCAAGACGGATCCGGCGGCGTTCGAGCGGGTGGAGGGCGCCGATCTCTTCGACCAGGTCGCCTATCGGGAGCGGCTCCTCCTGACCGACGGCGGGGCGTACGACAACCTCGGCCTCGAGACGGTGTGGAACCGCTACGAGACGGTGCTGACGAGCGACGCCGGCGCGCCGTTCGGCCTCGAGCTGGATCCGGAGACCGCGTGGCACAGCCAGGTGCTGCGCGCGCTCGACATCGCGACCAACCAGTCGCGCGGCCTCCGCAAGCGAATCCTGGTCGACGACTATCAGCGCGGAGTCCGGAAGGGCGCGTACTGGGGGATCGACACCAACATCCTCGACTACGGGCTCGCCGACGCGCTGCCGGTGCTGCCCGCCCGCATCCGGGAGCTCGCCGGCATGCGGACCCGGCTGAACGATTTCTCCGACGAGGAGCAGGGACGGCTCATCAACTGGGGATATGCGGTGTGTGACGCCGCGATGCGGCGATACGTGACGGCGGGCGCGGGCCCCGCGCCCGCCTGGCCGGTGCCAGAGCTCCGGCTGGACCAGTAGGCCGTAGCGACAGGAGGACGTCGATGAAGAAGTCAGCGCCGCGCCAACCCTCCCGCACTTCGGGACCCCCCGCGACCCGCCCCGCAGGGCAAGGCGGCCTCCGCCGGATGTGCTCGATCCGGGAAGGCCCGCCGCGTCAGTTCCCCGCGTCGCTCTCGGGCGAACGCACGCGTCTCATAATCATGCACGCGGACAAGTGGGTGAACGGCACCGTCGTGAAGTACGCCTTCTTCGAGGCCAACGGGAGCTTCAAGCGGTGGGCGGGATCGGACGCCCTGCGCAGCCAGGTCAAGAAGGCGTTCCAGCGCTACATGGACATCGGGGTCGGCGTGCGGTTCGAGCCCGTGACGGACCGCGCCGCCGCGCAGGTCCGCATCGGCTTCGAGCCGGGCGACGGCCACTGGTCGTACATCGGACGGCAGGTCCTCAAGCAGGGCGTGGACGACCGCACGATGAACCTGGACCCGACCGACAACATCGGCAGCGGGGACTACGGCATCGACGTCGCCACCCACGAGATCGGCCACACGCTCGGCTTCCCGCACGAGCACCAGAACCCGAACGCCGGCATCGTCTGGGACGAGGAGGCGGTGTACAAGGCGCTCGGCGGGCCGCCCAACAACTGGTCTCGCGAGACGACGTTCCACAACATCATCGCGAAGATCCAGCCCGACCAGGTGCAGGGCTCCTCGTGGGACCCCGACTCGGTCATGCACTACCCGTTCGAGCCGGGCCTGATCCTCCAGCCCGAGAAGTACCGGGCGGGCCTGCAGCCCGCGGGCAGCCTGTCCCAGCGCGACCGGGAGTGGGTGCACACGTTCTACCCGCCGCTGACGCCGGCCGACGACTCGGAACTCGCGCTGCTCGAGGCCAAGCGGCTCCAGATCACGCCGGGCGAGCAGCGGAGCTTCGTGCTGAAGCCGACCGTCGACCGCTACTACGAGATCCGGACGTTCGGGGCCTCGGACACCGTGATCGTCCTCTTCGAGCGCGCGGCGAGCGGACGCGACGCCTACGTGACCGGCGACGACGACAGCGGCGAGGACCGCAACGCGTACATCCGGCGCCGCCTGCACGCGGGCCGCACCTACGTGCTGCGCCTCCGGCTGTACTACGCGGCTGATTCGGGTGAAACGGCCGTGATGTGGTGGTGATTGCCGAGGCGTCGGAGGACGGCGCGGCATGACCGCGAGCCGGGCGAGCCTGGCGGCGGGCATCGTGCTGGGCGCCGTCCTCCTGTGCGCGGCCCACGGCTGGGGCCAGGAGTCCGAGGCCGACAAGCGCGCGACGCTCAAGCGGATCGCGGGCTACGCCGCGCTCATCGACAAGACCGAGGTCGAGATCCAGCGCAAGCGGTGGGAGTACCGGACGCTGCTCGCGCTGGTCCTCACGGTCGGCATCCTGGGAGCGGCGAGCGCGGCGGCGCAGAAGTTCGAGGGCACGAAGGCGCGTCTCTGCACCCTGACGATGGGCGTGGTCATCTCGGCCGTGACGTTCGCGACGAACACGTTCTTCCCGGACGACCACCGTGCGCTGAAGCGGAACATCGATCGGGCCCGCCACGAGCGCGACGTGGGCAAGGTGGTGGCCGACTCCGCGGATCTGTCGGCCAGCGGCGAGGCGCTCCTGCAGCTGGAGCAGCAGGTCCAGGCGCGCTACGCGTCGATCGTCGCCGCGCTGGGCCCGGACACGAGGCGGGCGTCACTCGCGCCGACGAGCGCGTGGGCCGCCGCGCCGGGCGCTCCGGAATCCGCGGAGTGCCAGCGCTGGGCGTCCGCCGGCAGCATGTGCTTCTCGGGCATCGGCCGGAGCCTCTACCCCGAGCAGGCCCGACAGAACGCGCTGCAGGTCGCGGTCGATCGGGCCTCCCAGTACGTCGCGCGCCAGGCCGGCGGCCGGCGCCCGCCGGAGTCGTTCCGCGAGTACGTCGAGCGATTCGGTCGGGCGGAGGAAGTCTACCCGAGCCGGGAGCTCCGGACCGGGAAGGAGTTCGCCTACGTGGCCATCGTGACGCTCAATCAGCGCTTCGCAGACCCGAAGGCGCTGGCCGCCTCGAACACCGAGCCGCGGACCATCGCTGCCGGAGACCCGGTGCTGATCCGCGGGTGGCGTCCGCCGGCCGGCGCGTCGGCGCCGCCCGGCGCGGCGGGCGAGGCCTGGCTCCGGATCGACGGCCAGGAGCTCCGCTCGGATCAGGGCGCGGAAGGGGCGAGCTCGTGGGTCTTCGGCAAGCGCGGCGGGACGCGCGGGCCGCTCCAGAACGGCGACGTGGTGTCGCTCCGCGGCGTGTGGGGGGATCCCTACGTGACGGTCGAGTCCGACGGGCGGCTCCTCGCGTTCCGGGGGCCGGCCGAGGCGACGCTCTTCCGGCTCGAGAAGCGCGGTGGGAGCCCGGCGGAGCTCATCCGCGAGGGCGACGGCTTCGCGCTCGTCGACGCGCGGAGCGGGAAGACCCTTCAAGCCGAGCGCGGCCGGGTCACGACCGGGCCGGCCGGGGACGGGCCGGCCACGCGGTTCGCCTCGGTCCTGGTGCCCCGGATCGGCGCCGGCGCGAAGTACTGAGGAGACCATGGGCGACCTGTCGAACGAGCTGCACGCGATCGCTGCCCGGCTTCAGCTGCGGATCGGGGAGGCCCTCGAGTCGGACGCCCGGAGAAAGGTGAGCGCGTCGAAGACGAAGGGAGAGGACGGGCCGCTCTGGCGGCTCATCCGGAGCGATTCCGAGATGCCGGACATGGAGATCCTGGACGTGCTGTCGGCGTTCCACGAGCTCGACCTCGCGGATCTCCTGGACGGACGGAGCCTCCTCGACCGGCTCCCGGATGTGTTCGGCCGGCCGCGCGACGTCATCGGGCGCCTCTTCGACGCGCGGTCGCCGGCGACGATCCTCGCGGTGGGCGGCGACCTCGGGACGGACCTCGTGCGGCCGGCCCTGACCGGCGTCGCCCGATTCGTGGGCGGCAACCTCGGCATCGTCCTCTCGTTCGTGACGACGCTCCGGAACCTCGCGGACAAGCGCACGCCCGACGCGGTGCGGGAGGCGTACCTCCAGTACTTCTTCGGGGCGGGGTACGAGACCGTGGACGGCACGCGGATCGTATCGCCGGTCCAGCTCGGCAGCCTGGATCTTCAGCACCTGGGCGACCTGCGGACCGCGCTGACGCCTCGCACGGGCGACCGCTACGTCCGCGATCTCGTGCGCCTCCTGGTCGAGGCAGTCGACGACGTGCGGTACGACCGGCTCGGCGGGCGCGTCGCGACCGCGCGCGCGAAGGCCGGCGACCGGCAGGACAAGCTCATGCGATGGCTCCGGGGCGTGTCCGGCGTCGCCGAGTCGCAGGCGATGAGCGCGGTGGAGCAGGCGACGCTCGGCGTGTCGACGTTCCAGACGAATCCTCTGATCGCGGCGGCGGCGGGCACGTTCGCGGGCACCGCGGCGCGCAAGGCCGCCCAGCACGTGTTCCTGAGCGAGCTGAACGTGTGAGGCCCGGGCGCCGCGCC
Source organism: uncultured Candidatus Rokubacteria bacterium (assembly GCA_963765195.1). GTDB lineage: Bacteria > Methylomirabilota > Methylomirabilia > Rokubacteriales > DASRDR01 > DASRDR01. The sequence goes on along the minus strand of CAVXVV010000088.1, from coordinate 433,388 downwards.
ATGGCGGCGCGGTCCCCGGTGCCGATCGGAAGGAGGCGGCGATGAGCGGGCTCGAGAGGCTCCTGGATCAGGTCGATCGGCAGACGGACGCCACCGTGCGGCGTCTCGGCATGTCCGCGCCGGCCGTGACCGACGGGACTGCGGAAGGGCGCTTCACGCTGCCGGGCCTCATCGCGCTCCTGGCGGTGGGAGCCCAGGATCGGCCGCGCCACTCGCTCGCCGCGCAGGTGATCACCCCGGCCACGATCGAGCGCGCGCTCGACGAGATTGGCCGCCTGCGTGGCGTGCCGATCCGGGTGTCGGAGGTCCGGGAGGTCGTGGAGCTCCTGACCACCGGCGAAGTGATCGTGGACGTCGCGACCGGGCTGCGCGCCGCGCTCCTCCTCGCGCCGCGGCTGCCGCTCGCCGTCACGCGGGACGCGCTCGCCCTGCCCGAGCTGCCCCGCGCGGTCGTGGACGCCATCCACGCGGATCTCCGGGACGACGCGCCCCGCACGCCCCGCGACGTCATCACGGACCTCCGCGACGGCCGGCTGGACGGGCGCCGGCGCATTCTCACCAACACGCTGCGGGTGCTGCTGGGCCGGGCGGCTCCCGGCGTGCTCGTCGAGACGATCCAGGCGCTCATCGGGCCCGAGAACCAGACGCTGCGGCTCGCCGTTCTCGTCTACGCGCGGACCCAGGGCATCGACCTCGACGAGAAGGATCTCGACGCGCTCTTCCGTGCGCTCGATCCGGCGAATCCCGACCTCGGGGTCTTCCTGGATCGCGGTCTGGAGCGGGTGACCTCGGTGTACGCGGATATCTCCGGGGCGGTGGCGATCCTCCGTCGGCTCACGGCGCCCGAGGCGGGCTCGGTGCCCGCCTGACGGGCGAGGGGATGAGCAAGGAGACCTTCATGGCCGACCACCGTGTGCGCGGGCTTCGGGCCCTCCTGCCACTCTGCGCGCTCCTGCTGCTCCTCGGCGGATGCGGGAAGGACAGCCCGCGTCCGGGTCAGGTCCTCGACGAGGCCAGCCGCGCGGGACGGACGGCCGCGTCCTTTCCGGCGGCATCCGAGGACTACTTCCACGACATGGACGGCGGCGGCAGCCTGACCCGCGAGGAGATCCAGGGCCGGAACACGTGGCTGGTGTGGACCGGCGGCAACGACCGGTTCTGGGATCGCCATCACCGTCTCCAGCTTCGGCCTCTTCGACCTCCTCAAGATCGTCTCGTCCCATCCCGACAAGAGGATGGAGCACCTCAACCGGAACACTCGCTGGAGGTACCTCGGGCTGGTCAACGAGCCCTGCTTCGACAAGCCGACCGGCCCGGACCCCCAGCGCTACGGGCTGTGGCTCGACAAGCGTCGCGCCGACTGCCCGCCCGATCCATTCGAGAACGAGCAGCGGTATCCGGGCGTGCGCATCGGCGCCCGGGGCGAAGAACGTGCCCGTCGGCTCGTTCTACGGCTGCCCCGTCGGGCATCGTCGGCCTCCGGCTCTTCCCCAATCCGGACTTCGACGAGGCCGCCGCCAAGAAGTGGGACCCGGTCCGCTACTACACCGATCCGAGCTACTACGACTCCAAGGACCTCGTGCGCCCGTACCGGGTCGGCATGTCGTGCGCGTTCTGCCACGTGGGCCCGAACCCGATCAAGCCGCCCGCCGATCCGGAGAACCCCAAGTGGGAGAACCTCTCTTCCAACGTCGGCGCCCAGTACTACTGGGTCGACCGGATCTTCAGCTGGAAGAAGGACCCGTCGAACTACATGTTCCAGCTGCTCCACACGTCGCGCCCCGGCGCGCTCGACACCTCTCTCGTGTCGACCGACTACATCAACAACCCCCGCACGATGAACGCGGTCTATAACCTGGGTCCGCGCCTCGAGGCCGCCAAGAAGTGGGGGAAGGAGACGATCGCGGGCGGAGGCTTGAACAACAGCCAGTTCAGCGACTACGTCAAGGAGGGGCCGCTCACCCAGTTCTTCCAGAAGCCGGACACCGTGTGGACTCCACGCGTCTTGAAGGACGGGTCGGACTCGGTGGGGGCCCTGGGCGCGCTGAACCGGGTGTACCTGAACATCGGCCTGTTCAGCGAGGAGTGGCTCCTCCATTTCAACGCGCTCGTCGGCGGGAAGCCGATCTCGCCGATCGAAATCACGGTCGCGCGCAAGAACTCGGCCTACTGGCTGGCCACCGAGGCGCAGACGCCCAGCATGGCGCTGTTCTTCCTGCGAACCACTACGCCCCACCGACTGAAGGACGCGCCGGGGGGCACCGGCTACCTCACGAAGGACCCCGCCGTCCTCCGGCGCGGCAAGATCGTCTTCGCCGAGCGGTGCGCCCGGTGCCATTCGAGCAAGACGCCGGAGCCGATGGTCGGGGTCGACAACGGCGGCTGCGCCGGGTCCGGCTATCTCGCCTGCTGGAACCGCTACTGGGAGTGGACCAAGACCGACGAGTACAAGCAGAAGATGCGGGAGATCGTGCTCGCCGACAGCTTCCTCGACGGCAACTACCTGTCCAACGAGCTGCGGGTGCCGGCCACGTTGCTCGAAACCAACGCGTGCAGCCCCATCGCGACAAACGCGATCGCCGGCAACATCTGGGACAATTTCTCGTCGCAGTCCTACAAGGATCTCCCGTCGGTCGGGACGATCACGGTGCACGATCCGTTCACTGGTCAGCCCAGGCCCTATCAGATGCCGGCGGGCGGTCGGGGCTACACACGCCCCGCCTCGCTGGTCAGCGTCTGGTCGACGGCGCCGTTCTTCCAGAACAACGCGCTCGGGAGGTTCGAGTGGAGCCCCTCGGTCGAGGCGCGCATGCGGTCCTTCCAGGACTCCATCGAGAAGCTGCTCTGGCCGGAGCGGCGGCCCAAGGACCCGGTGCTGGGTGACAAGGTGCCGGGGTGGATCGATCGAACGGAAGGGCGGAGCGAGATCCGGATCGCGGCCGGCTATCTGCCCGACGATCTCAAGCCGTTGCTCGGCTCGCTGAACCGCTACGCGCCCTGGTTGGTCGGAGAGGGCGGCATCAGAATCGGGCCCATTCCGCCCGGCACGCCGGTGAACCTGATCGCCAATGTCGACCTCATGCCGGATGGCGCTGACCTGGCGGGACGCGCGGCCCACGTGCGAAAGCTGCTTCCGATCCTCCACGAGCTCGTGCAGGCGCTCAAGAAGGGCGGCGACTCGGCTACCGACGACGAGTTGCGCAAGGCCTTCGCTCCGCTGGTGCCGAAGCTGCTCGAGATGAGCAAGTGCCCGGACTTCGTGGTCGACCGCGGCCACTACTTCGGCACCGGCGCGTTCAAGGAAGAACCGGGCCTGAGCGACGAGGACAAGCGCGCCTTGATCGAGTTCCTGAAGACGTTCTAGGTCGGCCGCGCGCGATGGGTTCCGAAGCCTCCCGCTCCCCGGAGTGCGAGTACGTCGTGGTCGGCTCGGGCGCCGGCGGCGGAACGCTGGCCGCGCGCCTGGCCGAGGCCGGGCGCACCGTCGTGCTGCTCGAGGCCGGCGGAGACCCGCGCGGGCTGGCCGGCGGGGACCCCACCGATCCCGACGGCAACCGCTTGCCCGAGGCGTACGACGTCCCGGCCTTCCACGCCTTCGCCTCGGAGAACGAGGCGCTGGCGTGGAGCTTCTTCGTCCGGCACTACGAGGCGGACGCGCGGCAGCGCGAGGACCCCAAGTACCGGGAGACCTGGAACGGCCGGAAGGTCGACGGCGTGCTGTATCCGCGGGCGGCGGCCCTTGGCGGCTGCACCGCGCACAACGCGATGATCTTCCTCGCACCCCACGACTCGGACTGGGACGGCATCGCCGCGCTGACCGGGGACCCCTCCTGGCGCGCCGCGCGCATGCGGCGGTACTTCCAGCGCCTGGAGAACTGCCGGCACCGGCCCGTGTACCGCTGGCTCGCCAAGCTCGGCATCGATCCGACGCGCCACGGCTGGGCCGGCTGGCTCCACACCGAGCGCGCGGACATCCGGCCCGTCTTCCACGACCTCGCGCTGGCCAAGGTGATGAAGAAGTCCGCGCGCCGGGCGATCCGCGACGTCGCCCCGCCGATCACCCGGCTGTGGTGGCTCCTCCAGGGCAAGGCGGATCCGAACGACCGGCGGCTGGTGCGGGAGAACGCGGTGGGCATCGGGTATCTCCCGCAGACCACCCGCGATCACGCCCGGACCGGGTCGCGCGAGCGAGTGCTCGACGTCGCCCGGCGCCATCCGGACCGGCTCCGCGTCGAGCTCGACGCCCTCGCGACCCGGGTGCTGCTCGACGGGGAGCGACGCGCAATCGGCGTCGAGTACCTCGCCGGCGAGCGCCTCTACCGGGCGCACGGGCAGCCGAGCGCGGCCGCGGGCGAGCGCCAGGAGATCCGCGCGTCGGCGGAGGTGATCCTGGCCGGCGGGGCCTTCAACACCCCCCAGCTCCTCATGCTGTCGGGGATCGGGCCGCGCGAGGGGCTGGAGCGCCACGGGATCGAGGTCCGCGTGGACCTGCCCGGCGTGGGCCGGAACCTCCAGGACCGCTACGAGGTCGGCGTGGTGAGCCGGATGGCCTTCGACCACTGGAAGGTCCTGGAGGGGGCCCGCTTCGCCCGGGGGGATTCCCAGCACCAGGAGTGGGCGAACCGGCGGCGCGGGGTCTACGCGAGCAACGGCGCGATCCTCGGCGTGAGCGCGCGCTCCGCGCCGGAGCGCCCCCTGCCCGACCTCTACTGCTTCGGGCTCCTGGCGAAGTTCGAGGGCTACTACCCCGGCTACTCGAAGGCGATCGCCGAGCGCCTCGACTATCTCACGTGGGCGATCCTCAAGGCGCACACCGGCAACCGGGCGGGGGAGGTGTCCCTCCGCTCCGCCGACCCACGGGAGCCGCCGCACGTCAACTTCCGGTACTTCGACGAAGGCAGCGACGCGGCGGGGGAGGACCTCGACTCGGTCGTCGCCGGCATCAAGCTCGTCCGGCGCATCAACGCCGAGCTCCAGCGCGCGGGGCTCGTCGCCGCGGAGGAGGTTCCCGGCGAGCACGTGCGAACGGACGCCGAGCTGCGCGCCTTCGTCCGCGCGCACGCCTGGGGCCACCACGCCGCCTGCTCGTGCCCGATCGGGCCGCGCGAGCGGGGCGGCGTCCTGTCCTCGGACTTCCGCGTGCACGGCACGCGGGGCCTGCGCGTGGTCGACGCCTCGGTGTTCCCCAGGATCCCGGGGTTCTTTCCGGTGAGCGCGATCTGCATGGTCGCCGAGAAGGCGGCCGACGACATCCTCGGCGCGGCGGTCGGTTGACCATTCCGCGCCGGGCGTGAGGTGAGAGAGGAGGCCATCGACATGGCGTACGACGTGCCCCAGCTGCTGAAGATGTCCCAGAAGGAGCTCGACGACCTGTTCACGAAGAGCTCTCCGGGCGACATTCCCGACGGCGAGGCGCAGGGGACGGCGATCGTCGCGCCGGGCACGACCTACAGCGCGGAGATCGCGACGCTCGTCAACCACTTCGCCTGGCAGGGCAAGACCTTCGACGGCAAGAAGGGTCTCCTGAAGAACCGGATCCTCCCGTTCGGGTTCAACGCCATCATCGCCAGGATCTACAAGGCCCCGAGCTGGCTCGACGGCAAGGAGTGCATCGTCCTCGACTACTCGGACACCTCCCTCGTCGCGCAGTGGATCCGCGACGAGATCCGGCAGATCGGCCCCGGCCTCTACCTCGGCAAGGTCTACTGGAACCAGAAGCGCCTCATGGACTTCGCCCTGAAGTTCTGAGCGGGCCGTGACGCCGCAATCCAGCTTCGCGGTGGTCGCGCCGATCGCGACGGGTCGCGAGAGCGACCTCCGGGCCTGTCTTGCCTCGATGAACCACCGGCCGGGCGTCGTCGATCCGGAGAACGCCGTCGTCCCGTTCGGCCGGTTCGAGCGGCTCCACTTCGCGCGCTTCGTCATCCTGGACGATCGGACCGTCGGCGACATCGCCGCGCACGGCGTGACTCCGCCGCGGCATCCGCCGTCGCTGGCCTTCGTCGGGGACTGCGACGGGCCGGCGCCGGATTTCCTCCGCGAGCTGGTCCGGGGCGCCGGACCCGGGCTGGAGCGCATCTTCTCGCACTGCGAGGGCTTCTCCGGGCGTGGCGATCTCCTCGGGTGGATGACGGCGCACGAGCGGCCGGCGGCCACCCACTACGTGAACTGGGTGGGCCGGACGGTGCGCCAGGTCCGCGAGGAGCACGCCCTGCGCCAGGCGCTCGAGGCCTATCTCGACGCCCACGCCCGGACGCTCGGCAGCCGGGCGCCGGCTCAGGTGTGCGACGACCTGCGCGCCTTCGTCGCCCGGGAGCGCCAGGCCGGCCGGCTGACCCTGACGGCGGCCGAGCCGACGCCGCTCGGCTGGCGGCTCCGGCAGCTCGTCCACCTGATCGGCGTGCCGCTCGTCCTGCTCCTGGCCGCGCCGCTCCTGCTCCTCTACTTGCCGGTGTTCCTCGTCCTGCTCCGGCGTCGGGAGCGATCCGACCCGGTGATCGCGCCGCGGCCGGATCCCGAGCACGCCAAGCAGCTCGCCGACCTGGAGGATCACGACGTCACGAACCAGTTCAGCGCCATGGGCACGCTCAAGCCGGGCTGGTTCCGCCGCACGACCCTGACCTTCGTCCTCTGGATCGTGTCCTACACCACGCGCCACATCTACACGCACGGCTTCCTCGCGCGGGTCGGCACGATCCACTTCGCGCGCTGGACGTTCCTCGACGACAAGCACCGGCTGCTGTTCGCCAGCAACTACGACGGCAGCCTCGAGAGCTACATGGACGACTTCATCAACAAGGTGGCGTTCGGGCTGAACGTCGTGTTCACCAACGGCGTTGGCTACCCGCGCACCCGGTGGCTCCTCCTGGACGGCGCCAAGGACGAGCAGAAGTTCAAGTACTTCATCCGCCGGCACGAGCTGCCGACAGAGGTCTGGTACAACGCGACGCCCGGGCTCACCGCCGTGGAGAAGGAGCGGAACAGCCGAATCCGGAGCGGCCTGGAGCAGCCGGCGATGACGGACGCCGAGGCGCGCGAGTGGCTGCGGCTGCTCTGAGGGGGGCTTCACGATGACGCTGGCCGCGGTCGACTACGGGGACGTGCAGGGGCTGGCTCGCTACGGCTACGGGCACATGACGGAGTCGCGGTTCCTCCTCCTGCGGATCAAGGACCCGCGCGCCGCGCGCGCGTGGCTGCGCGCGGCGCCGGTCACGCCGGCGACCCGCACGGTGCCGCGGCCCGCGACGGCGCTCCAGGTCGCCCTCACGCGGGAAGGACTCGAGACGCTGGGCGTGCCGGACGGTGTGCTCCGCGGCTTCTCCGCCGAGTTCCTCACCGGGCTGTCGGGCGAGGAGAGCCGCTCGCGCCGGCTGGGCGACATGGGCCCGAGCAGCCCGGCGGGCTGGCAGTGGGGCGGCCCCGGGAACGTCCCCCACGTGATGGTCCTGCTCTACGCCGAGCTGGGGCGGCTCGAGCCCTGGATATTTACGGTGACCCGCGATCCGTGGGCGGCCGCCTTCGAGGTCCTCCCGAGCCCGGTGCCGGCGCTCCTCGACGGCGTGGAGCCATTCGGGTTCGTCGACGGCATCAGCCAGCCGGCGCTGGACTGGGAGCAGCGCCGGGTCGTCGACGGAGGGCGCGACGAAATCGAGTACGGCAACGTCCTGGCGCTCGGCGAGGTCCTCCTGGGCTACCCGAACGAGTACGGGAAGTACACCGACCGCCCGCTCGTCGGCCGGGACGACGAGCGCGGCGCCGACCTGCTGCCGGCCGCCGACGCGCCCGACATGCGCGACCTCGGCAAGAACGGCAGCTACCTCGTCATGCGCCAGCTCCGCCAGGACGCCCAGGGGTTCTGGCAGTTCCTGCGCCGGCAGGCGAACGGCGATCCCGAGGCGGGGCGCGCCCTGGCCGAGGCGATGGTGGGCCGCGCGCTGACGGGCGATCCGCTCATCGGCGTCGGCGGCTCGCCCATTCCCGGCGTGGGCCCCAAGGATGCCGACGACGTCCGCTACAACCAGTTCACGTTCGACGCCGACGTCCACGGCACGCGGTGCCCGTTCGGCGCCCACATCCGGCGGGCCAACCCGCGCAACGCCGACCTCCCGGGCCGCCCCGCCGGGTTCCTCGGTCGCGTGGTCCGCACGCTCGGCTTCGGCCGGAAAGACTTCCGCGAGGACGCGATCGCCTCCACGCGGTTCCACCGGATCCTGCGACGCGGGCGCGAGTACGGGCCGTGGCCGCCCGCGGAGGCGTCGCGCCGTGCCGGCGGCGAGGACGGCGAGACCGGTCTCTACTTCATCTGCCTCAATGCCAACATCGCGCGCCAGTTCGAGTTCGTGCAGGGCGCCTGGATCATGGGCACGAAGTTCGGCGGGCTGTCCGAGGAGAGCGATCCCCTGCTCGGGAGCCGGGCTCCGCTGCCCGGGTGCCCTGTCACCAGCGCCTTCTCGCTGCCGCAGGCCTCCGGTCTCCGGCGACGCCTGACCGGCATCCCGCAGTTCGTCACGGTCAAGGGCGGAGCGTACTTCTTCCTGCCCGGCCTGCGGGCGCTCCGCTACCTCACCAGCTTCGGAGCCTGACCATCCGCGATCGGCTCGAAGACCTCGTCCCCGGTCGGCTCGCGGTGGGGAGTGGCGTTCATGGATTGCCGGAGCCGGGAGAGCTCCCAGTAGAGCCGCCGGCGCGCCCGGTTCTGGTTCCCGAGCGGGCGGTGCTCGGGCACGCAGTGCCAGGGATTGAAGGACAGGTTGTGGGCGAAGGCGAGCTGCGCGGGGGTGTCGAACCGCTGGCGCGGGAGCCGCAGGGTCGCGACCGGCACCGGGCGCGACAGCCGCTCGGGCCAGCGCACTCCCGCGTGCTCGATCGGCATGCGATGCGAGTCGGTCTGGAGCTGCACCAGGAAGTCGAACTCGACGTCCTGCCGCGCGAGGGTCGCCGCCATCGTCTCGCGGAGGTAGTGATCGGGCGGGCGCCGCGGCAGCCGGGGCACGCGGCTCCGGGTCTGGAGGCGGGGCCGGAAGGAGTACTGCATGGCCCGGCCCTCGCCGAGAAGGTACGCGACGCATCCCCAGTAAGCGGTCTCGAACGGGCTGGTCTGCGTCCGCGCCCAGAGTCCCTGCATGATCCCGTCCAGGAGATGCGAGTCGAACGGATTGATGAAGTAGAAGAGCGGCGTGCCCTTCAGGCTGGCCGCCTGGAGCTTCGCGTTCTCCCGGACGTCGGGCGTGGTGAAGGTGGGCGCGCTGATGCCCATGAAGTCCTGCGTGAACCGCTCGTCGTCGAGGAGCTTCGGCCCCGGCACGCCCATCAGCTTCGTGGCGATGCTCAGGACGCCCACCTCCTCGATGTCGGGCGGGCTGGCGGGCCCGGGGCCGGCGAACCGCACCCAGGCGCGGAAGGTCCGCGGCTCGGCGAGGGCGCCGCGGCGCCACTCCAGCGGCACGTCGTCGCGCACGATGAACTCGCCGCGAACGATGCCGTGCGTCTTGGTGTTCCCCGCGCGCTGGAACTCGCCGGAGGCATAGTGCTGCCGCATGTAGGCGGCCATGTCCGCGATGATCGAGTCGAGGAAGGCCTCCTCGCCGGGCAGGAGCTTCTCCTCCGCGATCCGGAGGCCCTCGTTCCGGCGTCGCAGGTTGATGAGGGCCTGGACCAGGGCCGCGAGGGGCTCGCGGAGGATCGCGTCGAGGGCCGGCCGGAAGAACGGATCGACGCGCCGCTCCAGCTTCATGATCTCGATGGCCGCATCGTGGAATCGCTTGAGGAGCATCGCGCCGCCCCCTCTGGTGACGAGCCGTCCCGCCCGCGCGGGTCTCATTGTATGCCGATGCGGGCTCGCTCCACAGGTGGCCTCGAGCGGACGGGAGCGCGGAGACCGCATCGATGAGGAGCCGCGCCGGCTGGCTGGTCCTGGCGGCGGGCCTGATCGTGGGCGGCTGCGGCAACGCGCCGGGCGACCTCGAGGCCTGCGTCCGGACCGCCTGGGGCGGCCTCCGTCCGGTCGCCGAGGACCGGGCCCGCCGATTCCTCGGCCAGGTCGACGAGGAGCGCGCGCGTTGCCGGGGCGGCGCCCGCGCCGCCGAGGCCCGCCGCGGCCCGTGGGTCGACTGGCCCGCGTACTGGGCGACCGGGGATGCCGGGAGCCGGACGCCGGGGGCGAGCTGGGGCGGGCGTTTCTTGCGGCCTGACCAGCGCGGGCTCGACGGTGCGCTCATCGATCTCGAGTACCAGCGCGTCGAGCTGATCCGGTTCAACCTCTTCGACAACAGCGGGACGTACCCCCAGTACGCCCGGGGGCGCGACGGCGTTCCCGGGCCCGCCATCCGGGTCTGGCCCGAGATGCGCCTGCCGCCGACCCATCCCGCGTTCGCGGCCGTCGGCGGCGCGGGCGTCCAGCGCTGCCCCGGAGAGCTGATCCGGTCCCGGACGCTCACCGGCATCTGCAACGACATCCGGAACCCGTTGATGGGCGCGACCGGCATGCCGTTCGCCCGCAACGTCGAGTTCGAGGCGACATTTCCGGAGCTGGGCGCGACCGCCCTCGCCCGGAACCGCCACGGTGGCCGCCTGGGCTTGCTGAAACCCGACCCCCAGGTGATCAGTCGCCGGCTCCTCACCCGCGCATCGGCGCCGGACGACACGTGCCACGAGGGACGCGGGCTGCCCGGCTCCTCGGCCGCGGCCCGCTGCGCCTACAAGGCGGCATCCACGCTCAACGTCCTGGCCGCGTTCTGGATCCAGTTCATGACCCACGATTGGTTCTCTCACCTCGACGAGGGGCGCAACGCTCCGACGACCATGGCCATGGGGTGCCTGAGCGAGCGGGTCGACGGTGTCGAGCGCCCGCTCACGGCCGCGGCGGCCGCGCGGCTCGGCTGCCGGGCCGGGGACCGGATCGACGTGGCGACGGTGGCGGAGAGCGCGGACCCGCCGCGGTTCGACGACGGCGGCCGCGCGCGTCTCGCCCGCGCGTTCCGCAGCACCCGCAACACCGTGACCGCGTGGTGGGACGCCTCGCAGCTGTACGGCCACGACGCGACGTCGCGCCGGCGCGTCCCGCGCGATCCGGCCGATCCCGCGAAGCTCCGCCTGCTGGTGCCGGATCAGCGCGCGGCCGCGGGCGACACTCTCGGCTACCTGCCCGTGCTCGGGCCGGGCGATCCCATCAATCCGCAGTGGGCCGGGCAGGAGGCGGCGGCGTTCCCGGACAACTGGAGCGTCGGTCTGAGCTTCTTCCACACCGTGTTCGCCCGCGAGCACAACCTCTTCGTGGACGCGTTCCGCCGCCTGGCGGCGGCGACTCCCGACGGCGACTCCGGGCTCCGGCACCCCGACCGGCCCGGCCAGGTGGTGCGCTACCGGGATGTGGACCCCGACACGCTCTTCGAGGTCGCGCGCCTCGTCGTCGCGGCGGAGATCGCGAAGGCGCACACGATCGAGTGGACGCCCCAGCTCCTCTACGACGAGCCCCTGAGCCTCGCCCTCCGCGCCAACTGGTTCGGGCTGCTCGACGCCGACGCCGATCTCGTCCGGCTCGCGCTCTCGACGGTCGTCCGGACCCTGGGCCGATCCCGGGACGGCGATCCGGCGACGACCTGGTACTCCGTGTTCGCCAGCGGGCCCGGGATCTTCGGGCTCGGCAACCGGATCGGCGCCGCCGGCGCGAGGGATGCCTGGAGCCTCGCGAATCCCGACCACGTCAACGGCGGGACCAACCACTTCGGGTCGCCGTTCAATTTCCCCGAGGAGTTCGTGACGGTGTATCGGCTGCACCCGATGCTGCCGGATCTCCTCGAGCTCCGCGCCCTGGAGCGAGACCCGAACATGGTCCGGCTGAAGCTTCCCGTGGCGGACGTGGCCCGTGGCCGGGCGACGGACGCGATGCGAACCCATGGCCTGGCGAGCTGGGCTGTCTCGCTCGGGCGCCAGCGCGCCGGGCGCCTGACGCTCCAGAACCACCCGCGGTTCCTGCAGGCCCTCGATGTGCCGCGGATCGGAGGCCCGACGGGGAAGATCGACGTGGCGGCGCTCGACCTCATCCGCGACCGCGAGCGAGGCGTGCCGCGATTCAACGAGTTCCGCCGGCAGTACGGACTCCGGCAGCTGACGAGCTTCGACGATCTCGTCGATCTCCGGCTGCCGGCCGGGAGCGCCGAGCGCCTCGAGCAGGAGCGCCTGGTGGGCGTCCTGCGGGACGTGTACGGACGGCACCGGTGCGACGCATCGAAGCCCATCACGGACGCCCAGCTCAACGACGATGGCACGCCGGTCAACGACTGTCTGGGCCGTCCCGACGGCAGCCAGGTGGACAACGTCGAGGACCTCGACACGGTGGTCGGCTGGCTGGCGGAGTTCCGGCGCCCGCACGGCTTCGCGATCTCGGAAACGCAGCTCCAGGTGTTCATCCTGAACGCTTCGCGCCGGCTGTTCAGCGACCGCTTCTTCACCTCGAGCTTCCGTCCCGAGTTCTACGGCCACCTCGGCGTGCGCTGGGTGACCGACAACGGGCCGGACGGCAAGGTCATGGAGCGCGGCGGCCCGGCCCGGCCCGGAGGGGAGGTATCCCCGCTGAAGCGGATCCTCCTGCGGACGATCCCTGCGCTCGCGCCGGAGCTCGGGCCCGTGGTGAACGTCTTCGACCCGTGGGCGCGCGATCGGGGCGACTACTACGCGCTGGACTGGAAGCCCCGGCCCGGCGCCGAGGCCGACGAGGCCTTCAGATAAGGGAGGCAGACCATGCTGGAACCTCAGCTGCTCGGCATCGGGGCCCGGCACCTCGAGCGGCTCGTCATCGCGCTCTCGGGAGCCCTCGCCATCTGGCTCGGGTATCGCCTGTTCCTCAGCATGCCGCTCGCGGAGCGGGGGACGGGCAAGCTCCAGCTCCCGGGCGGCATCTCGATCTTCATCTCGCGAGTGGGGCCCGGCGTCTTCTTCGCGCTGTTCGGCGCCGGCGTGCTCGCGTACGGGCTGCACCAGGCGGTCCAGATCGCGGTGACGCCGCCCGGCGTGGTGGGATCGTCCGGGGACGCGGCGGTCGCCGCGCCGGCGCCGACCACGGGCGGCCAGAGCCGGGGCTATTCCATGGAGACCGTCACGGACTACGTCTCCATGCTGAAGTACCAGCCGCCGGCGCGGTTCGGCGGGCGCTATCCCGATCCGCGCGCCGCGCTCCAGATCCCGGCGACCGCCACCGACGATCCTCGGGTGGATCTCATCTCCGGCAAGATCCTCAACGAGTCGCTGAGCTTCATCCTGCTCCACGAGGTCGGCCACGTCCTGTTCCGGCATCCGGGGTACGGTCCCGGAGTGGCCCGGGAGCGCGCGCGGGAGAACGAGGACCAGGCCGACCGGTTCGCGCTCGAGGTGCTCCGGCGGGTCGGGCAGCCGGTCGACGGCCTGCTGTTCTGGTTCCTCTCCGCCGCGCACTTCGTGCCGCACCGCGCCGACTTCGGCTCCGACGCGGAGTACGAGGCCCACCTCCGGAGCGACACGCACCCGCTGACCAGCGACCGGATGCGGCGTCTCAGCGAGTACCTTCGCACCCACGCGGCCGACTACGGCCGGCTCCAGGCCAACCCGGCGCGCGCTGCCGAAGTCATTCGCGGCACGGCGGACGCGATCGACGCGGAGGTCGTGCCGGTCCTGGCCCATCCGGACCAGCAGCGGCTCATGGCCGTGAAGGGACAGCGGGTGAGCCTCGAGACGCTGGCGCCCCGGCGCCCCGGCGAGATCTTGCCGGCGGCGCCGACTCCGGCCAGCGCGCAGGCGTTCGACGGCGTCTTCGACGGCCGGCTGAGCGACCGCACGGGAACGCTGCCGACGCGCACGATCCTGCGGCGGCAGGGAGACCGCGTGACGGGCATCTACAGCTACGGCGTCGGTCAGGGCGAGATCGCGGGCATCGTGGAGGGCGACACGCTCGTGTTCGTCTGGCAGTCGGGCGGCGCGCGGGGCCGGGCGCGCGTCCGGGCCGGACCCGGCGGCGTGGAGTTCGAGGGCACGTGGGGCTTCGGCGACGCGGCGACGGGAGGTGGCGTGTGGACGGGGGCTCGCGTCGGGCGGTGACCGACAGGGGGTCGCGGGCGGCCGGCGTCAGCGCCCGGCGGCGGGCGTCCCGTGGCGGCGACGCCACGCGCCGGGCGGCACGCCGGCGACCTTCTTGAACGCGCGGCTGAACGCCGCCTCGGAGTCGTAGCCGACCTCGAGCGCGGCGGCGGAGACCTTCCGCACCCCTTCCGCGAGCAGGCGAGCCGCGACCTGCATGCGCCACCGCGTCAGGTATTGAATCGGGGGGTGCCCCACGAAGTGGGCGAAGCGGTCCGCCAGGACCGAGCGCGACGCGCCGACGTCCCGGGCGAGGCCTTCCAGGGTCCAGGGATGCGCGGGCCGCTCGTGGAGGAGCGCGAGCGCGTGGCCAACGATCGGGTCCCGCAGGCCCGCGAGCCACCCCGTCTCCTCCGCCGGCAGCGTCGCCAGATGGCGGCGCACCACCTCGACGAACATCAGCTCGCTGAGACGCAGACGCACGCAGTCCCCTCCGGGCCGGGGCTCGCGCGATTCGGCGAGGGTGAAGTCGACCAGCTGGCCGAGCGGGTCGTCGGGGGACCGGAAGTCGCGACGCAGGTGGAGGAGGGAAGGGAGGGTGGCCAGCAAGGGATTGAAGGGGCGCACGTCGCAGCCCAGGAACCCGCACACGAGTCGGAGCCGCTCCGGGCCCGCGCCGCCCTCTCGGACGACGAACGGCAGCCGTCCCGCCGCCATCTCCCGCATGAAGGCCATGACCTCGTCGAGGCCGGGCCCGCCGCGCGCGCCGGGCGCGGTCGACATGGCGTACGCGTCGCCGCGCGGAAGCACGAGGATGTCACCCGCCTGGACCCGCACGGGCGCCTGCCCGATCACGCCGCCCCAGCAGGCCCCCTCCCGCACGACGTGGTACGAGATGATGTGCTGCGCGCGCGGCAGCACCGCCGGCGCCAGGGCCTTGCCGTCGGGGAGCGCGATGCGCCAGGGCGGTGAGGCGTCGACGAGGAAGAAGAGCGCCCCGGTCAGCCTGATCGAGCGCAGCACGTCCGACAGGGGATCACCGGCCGGCCCGCCGCCGGCCTCGGACTCTCGGGCAATTCTGCCGGACGCCGGAGCATGTCGCCGCCCCGGCTCGGACGGAAGAGCGCGCAATCCGGACGCTCGGCCATCGCGCCGGCTCACGGCGCGATCATACACTCAGCCGCGAGACCGAGTGGCCGGGTCGCCCAGCAGGGCGCGTGACAAGGTGAGCTGAGCCGACAGGCGACGGGGGAGACGGCGATGGCGCAGACGGAAACGTTCCAGCTTTCGGCGGTCGCGGCGGAAGCCTACGAGTCGACGTTCGTGCCGGCGCTCTTCGCGGAGTGGGCGCCGCACCTCTGCGATCTCGCCGGCGTGAGACCGGGGCAGCGCGTGCTGGACGTGGCGTGCGGGACCGGCATCGTCGCCCGCGTGGCGGCCGACCGCCTGGCGGGCGCCGGCCGGGTCGTCGGAGTCGATCTGAACGAGGCCATGCTCACGGTGGCGCGTCGCGTGCGGCCCGACCTCGAGTGGCGCCAGGGGGATGCGGAGGCCCTGCCGTTTCCGCCCGCGTCGTTCGACCGCGTGCTGTGCCAGATGGCGCTGATGTTCTTCCCCGACCGCGCCCGGGCGCTTCGCGAGATGCGACGCGTCGCCGCGCCCGACGGCGTCGCGGCCTTCGTCGTGCCCGCGGCCCTGGCCGATCAGCCCGCCTACGGGCCCTTCGTCGAGATGGCGGCGCGCCACGCCGGCCCGGAGGCCGCGTCCCTCCTGAGCGCGTACTTCGCCTGCGGCGACCTCCCGGGGCTCACCGGTCTCGTCGATTCGGCCGGCCTTCGCGTCACGGCCGTCCGGACCCACGCCGGCCGCGCGAGATTCGACTCCGTCGACGCGTTCGTGGCCGCCGAGGTCGAGAGCACGCCGCTGTTCGGCCGCATCAGCGGCGAAATCTACCGGCGGATCCGGGAGGGCGCGCGGGAGGTGCTCCGGCCGTTCACGGCGCCCACGGGTCGCGTCGAGATTCCCCTCACGGGACACCTCGTCGCCGCCGAGCCGTAGCGGGACCGGTTGGCTCGCCGCCCGCTGACCCGCGGGCCCTCAGGGGTCGGTGGCGTCGGTCCTCCGGGACTCCTCGGCGAAGCGCAGGAGGGCGATCGTGAGGGCGATGATGACCGGGCCCAGGAACGTTCCGATCGCCCCGAAGGCCGCAAGGCCGCCGATCAGGCCGAGCAAGACCGCGAGCGTCGGGAGCCCCGCCCGGCCGGACACGACGAGTGGCTTGATGACGTTGTCGACGGACGTCACCAGGCCGATGGCCCAGATGGCCATGAAGAGCGCGGCCCACGTCCGCCCCTGACCGAGCAGCACGATGACGGCCGGAATCCACACGAGCGCGGTGCCGACGAACGGCACGATCGAGGCCAGAGCCCCCAGCACGCCGAAGACGACGGGCGAGGCGAGGCCGACGATGGCGAAGCCGATGCCGAGGAGCGTGCCCTGGGTCACCGCCGTGAGCAGCATGCCCAGCACGAGCGCCCGGGTGACCGCCGAGAGGTGATCGAGGAGCGCGGCCTTCCGGCCCTCGTCCAAGGGAACCAGGCCAATCGCCCGGCCCACGAGCGCCTCGCCGTCGCGGAGGAAGAAGAAGAGGAGGAACAGCACCAGGATCAGCCCCACCACCGCGCCGAGGACGCTGGACAGCGCGGCCCCGCTCACGCCCACCAGTGTGAGGAGAAAGCCGCGGCTGTTCTGGACCAGCCAGGCCTGGACCTGGTCGGCGCTGATCGGCGCGAATGACCCGAGCCATCGAAAGACGCGATCGGCGATCGGAACGCGGAGCAGGTCGCTCACCTGCGAGATGTGGTGGCGCTCGGTCAGCTCCTGGATGTGGGCCACGAGCTCCCCGGCCTGGCTGGCGAACGCCACCGCGACCATGGCGGCCGGCACGAAGATCAGGAGCAGGCCACCCAGCGTCAGGAGGAGCGCGGCGAGGCCGCGTCGCTGCCCGAGGGCGCGCGCGAGCGTCTCGTTCAGAGGAGCGAGCAGGAGGGCGAGGAGCAGCGCCCAGCAGATCGCCCCGGCGAAGGGCATCGCCATGAGCACCAGCGCATAGCCGAGGAGGCCCGCGGTGACGAGGGCGAAGACCTTCGGGTAGAAGCCTCCCTCGGCTCGATCCACGCTGCCTCCTCCGCCGGGGCGCCGTCCCGGCGCTTCATCACGAGACGGACTCGACCATACTACACAGCCGTGTCGGCGCCGTGGCCTCATCGGCGGACGGAGCGCAGCAGATGGCGTACCATTGAGCCGAGCGTGGGATGCGCGCCGTGCGCGTGGCCGTGCCGGCGTCCGGACAGCGCAGCCTGCGCTCGAGCACACGAAGCAGGAGGACGCTGCGATGAGCAAGGGCAAGGCGAAGCCGGTCCCCGAGGGGTATCACGCCGTGACGCCGTACCTGGTCGTGGATGGCGCCGCGAAGGCGCTCGACTTCTACGGACGCGTGTTCGGCGCCGCCGAGCGCATGCGGATGCCGGGTCCCGGCGGCAAGATCGGCCACGCCGAGATCAGCATCGGGGACTCGGTCATCATGCTCGCAGACGAGCATCCCGACATGGGTGCGCGCGGCCCGCGGGCATATGGAGGCGCGGCCGTGAGCCTTCATCTCTACGTGCCCGACGTGGACGAGACGGTGAGGAAGGCGCAGGCAGCCGGCGCCAAGCTGGTCCGTCCCGTGGAGGACAAGTTCTACGGCGACCGCATGGGCAGCATCGAGGATCCGTTCGGGCATCACTGGCACGTGTCGACGCACAAGGAAGACGTGTCCCCCGACGAGATGGCGCGCCGCGCGGCCGCGGCGAGCAAGCCCAGCTAGCGGCGGCCCGGCCTGAAGCGACGGGCGAGCCTGGCGTCCCACCGGTCGCCGTCGAGGGCGCGCGCATGAGCACGGTCCGGCGCGCGTCGGTCGGGGCCTGGCTGGGACGCCTGGGGCTCGTGCTGGCGTCGTGCGTGCTCACGCTCGGGGTCCTGGAAGCGGGGCTCCACCTGGTACCGGCGTGGACCCAGAGCACGCGGGACCAGCGGTTCGCGTTCAATCCGTATCGCCCGGACGGCGCGCTGGGCTTCACGCTCCGTCCGGGCGTCCGCGTCCGGCACGTCGATCGGGACTTCGCGGTGACGGTGTCGGTGAACGCTCTCGGCGGGCGCGGCCCGGAGCGCAGCCCGGCGAAGCCCGCGGGCGCCGCGCGGATCCTGCTCCTTGGCGACTCGTTCGCCTTCGGCTGGGGCGTCGAGCAGGAGGACTCGTTCGGCGCGGTCCTCGAGCGGCGCCTGGCCGAGCGCGTGGGACCCGTGGAGGTCCTGTCGGCGGCGGTGCCGGGCTACAGCACCGACCAGCACTACATCTATCTACGGACGCGGGGGTTCGAGCTCCATCCCGACCTCGTCCTCCTGGCGACCAGCGAGAACGATCTCACCGAGCTGAGCCTCAACCGGCTGACCGTCGACGCCGCCCGGCTCCCGGTGCGGGTCGAGCCCATGTGGCGGATCATCGACGCCACCGGACGGATGCGCTATCTCGGCACGGGGCGTCCGGCCCAGCCGCGCGCGCCGTGGCCCGGCGAGGCGTGGCTCCAGGATCGTTCGCTCCTCTACCACTGGCTGCGGTTCCGGCTGGCGAAGGCATCGGCCGCGGTGGCGGTCCGGCGCGCGCGTCCGACGCCCCCCGAGTGGCTCGCGGGTGATCCGGATCGAGAGCTCGGCCAGGTGTCCCCGGACGATCTCCAGCGCGCGCTGGCGGCGAGCCCGGGCTTCCGCCTCCGCTACCATCTCCGGCTGGCCGAGGCCATGGAGCGGGAGGCGGGGGCGCGCGGCGTTCCGGTGCGAACCCTCCTGGTCGCCCACAGCGGCGAGACCCGCCCGGCGGATCCGCTGCTGGGGAGGCTCCACGCGGAGTGCGCCGCGCGCGGCGACGCCTGCCTGGACAGCGCCCGCGTGGTCCCGGCCGCGGCGCCCGGCCAGTTCACGTTCGCGCACGACCCGCACTGGAACCGGGAGGGGCACCGGCGGATCGGCGAGGCCCTGGCGGACGTGCTGGGGCGCGACCCCGCGCTCCGGCGCGTCAGAACCTCGCGCCCACCCTGAACTGGACGAAGGGGCCGGAGTCCACGTCGATGCGGTTCTGGTTGCGGTCGCTGTAGCTTTCGCCCTCGAAGTAGAAGCGATCGAAGCTGTAGCCGCCGGTGATATCCGTGAACAACCACCGGGCCAGGCCGATGATGGCCCCCGCCCGTACCCGCTTCTCGTAGTAGAAGAGGCGGTCGTCGGGATCGGCGCGCTCCGCGAGCAGATAGCGATCGTTCGTCCAGTCGAAGCCGATCCACAGGCGGACGGGCCGGAACAGCTGATAGGTGAGCCGGACGTCCACCGTGCGGACCGCGACGTACAGCGCGGACAGGGTCAGCTTCTCGATCGGCCGGTAGGTGAGCGACAGGACGCCGGTCGTGATGATGGCCGACAGCTGGTCGGACGGCTCCCACTGGTACCCGAAGCCGGGAAGCGGGATGTTGGGCCAGAATTCGCGGTTGCTCCCGTAGTTCACGAAGAAGAGCCACGCGTCCTTTCCGCGGGCGGGAACGCGCAGGAACGCCGTCGCGTTGATGTCCATCTCGTCGATGCTCGCGAAGGGCTTGTCGCTCGGCGAGCCGACGGTGACCTCGAGGGCTCCGATCCAGCCCGACTCGAACCGATGCCGGTAGCCGGTCCCGAACCGGATGTTCCAGAGCTCGTCGGGGAACGGCTCGCCGGTGTCGGGGAGGATCGCGGCGGTGTCGTACTCCTGGTTCCGGATGCGGAAGGACGCGTACCATTCGTCGCTCGCGCTCTGGTAGAGAGGTCCCGACAGGGAGAAGTCCTGCTGGAACCACCCCAGCTCGGCCGGCTGGTCCTTAACCGGCTGATCCGGGAGCCACGTGATCCGGTATTCGGAGCGGATGAGTATCTTGCCGAGCTCCGGGTTTGCGAGGTTCAGGAACTCCTCCTGGGCCGATACGGGCCGCGCCCAGAGGCACAGGGCACAGGCCACCAGGAGGAGGGCGGCGAGCGGTGGCGCGAGCCGGGGGGAGGCCGGAGCGGCGGGAGCTAGGCGGCCTCGACGACCGACGCCGCGGTCGCCATCGACGCGACCGCCGGCGCGGTCACCTGATCGACGGCGGAGCCGGCGGTGGCCGGCACGAGCAGGGTCTCCACCCCGCGGGCGAGCGGCCACCAGCTCACGATCTCGCCGAGCGGCGGCGCGGATCTGATTCCCCAGATCGCGAAGGAGAGATAGGCCAGCCCGGCGGTGAAGCCGCCCAGGATGTCCGAGAGGAAGTGCGCCTCCAGGTACATCCGGCTGTACGCCACGGTGCCCACCACGGCCGCGCAGGCGACCAGCGCCGCGCGGCCCCGGGCCGGCCGGGCGCAGTCGAGGCAGACGACGTAGGCGAGAAAGCCGCAGAGCACGACGAGGCTCAGGACGTGGGCGCTCGGGAATCCCCATGGCGCCAGGTTCGGGCGAGGCCGATCGACCGCCCACTTCGCGAGGAGCTGGACGACGCCGACGCCCGCCATCACGAGGGGCAGCGCGAGCGCCCAGCGGCGCCGCCGAGCCCAGAGCGCGCCGACGGCGACGATCAAGACCGCGACCTGACCGGGCTGTCCGCCGAAGAAGGACGCCTGTTCCATGAAGCCCGCGATCGCGGGATGCCGCGTCTGGTGGACGACGCCGCGCGCGGCCTGGTCCGCCCGGTCGAAGCGGTGCTGCGTGACGATGAAGGTGAGCGCGAGGAAGGCGAGCAGGCAGAGGACCCCGCCCTGGAGCACCGCTCGATCCGAACCCACTCCGACCGCCTGTGGCATGGGCGTGACCCGGACAGGTTAGCATGACCGCACCCTGGCGCAATGGGGGGTCCGGCGGCCGAGGCACGCTTCTTGCTCGGAGCGATAGTCCATGCGAATCCTGAAAACCCTGCCTCTGATCGGCGGTCTTCTGGCCCTCGTCCTCCTGGTTCGCCACTTCGGCCTGGAGTCCCTCACCGGGGCGCTGACCCGGGTCACATGGTGGCAGTTCGCGCTCGTCTGCGCGATCAGCGGGGCCACGATGGTCCTCGACACGCTCGGCTGGCGGTACACGCTCGTGACCGGGCGCCCACCGTTCCCGAGACTCCTGGCCGCGCGGTGCGCGGGCCAGGCCGTCAACGTGGTGACCGCGCTGGGTGGCGTCGGGGGAGAAGCGATCAAGGCCTGGATCATTCGTCGCGACATTCCCTACGACGCGAGCGTCCCGTCGCTGATCCTCGCCAAGACGGCGGAGGTCGTGGGCCAAGCCCTGCTGCTCGTCACCGGGATCCTGGTGGCCTGGGCGACAGGCGCGGTGGGATGGTCGCTGCTCGGCCCGATGTGCTACCTGCTCATCGTCGAGGTGATCGCGGTGACCGGCTTCATCGTCGCCCAGGTGACGGGCGGCGTGGGCCGTGTCGGCCGACTCCTCGCGTGGGCGGGAGCGGGCCGCGGCGCCCGCAGCATCGACGGCGCGGTCCGAGATTTCTACCGCTCGCACTGGCGGGCGCTGCTCGCGTCGATCGGATTTCACTACGTGAGCTGGCTCGTCGGCACCCTCGAGGTCCTCATTATTCTCTGGAGCCTCCACGTGGCCGCCCCGCTCGAGACGGCCCTCATCATCGAAGCGCTGGGGACCGGAGTGCGCTTCGCGACGTTCTTCGTGCCGGCCAGCCTCGGCACCCTGGAGGGGGCTTATGCGGCGGCCTTCACCGCCTTCGGCTGGGCGGCCAGCGATGGGCTGGCGTTCAGCCTCGTGCGGCGCGGCCGCCAGGCCGTGTGGATCGCGATAGGGCTGGTCGTCCTGGGCGCCATGGGAGCCTCCCGCGCGAACGCCGAGTCGGACGGGAACGAGGCGAAGCTGGTCGGGGCGAAGCCGGCGCGGGCCGACTGACCGGGCCGTCACGCGACCCGGTCGAGCGCGAGGCGAGCCTCGGCCTCCCGTCGATCGCGACCCTGCACCAGGGCGGCGGCCGTCTCCGGTGACACGACGACAGGGAGTCGGCCGGGCAGGACCTCGAGCTGCTTGCGGCCGGAACGCAACCCCGTCACCGACACTCGCGTGCCGCGGCACAGCAGCGTACCGGCCGTCGCGCCGGGCAGGCGCAGGTGCCACTTGAGGAGCTTCCCGAAGACCTCGCGGTGCGTCGCGCCCTTCATGACGAACACGTCCAGCAGCCCGTCGACCGGCGAGGCGTCGGGCGCCAGTGGGAGCCAGCGACCGTAGGTCTTCACGTTCGCCGCGATGACCAGGGCTGCGTCGACCGCCACCACGCGCCCGTCGACCATGACGCGCAGCCGCGCCGGGGGCGTCTGGCGCACATGGCTCAGCGCCGCGCGATAGTAGGCGAGCCACCGCTGCCACCGAGCGCGCGGCGCGGCGGCGGCTGCCTCGACTGCCTCCTGGACTTCCGCGATCAGGCCGTAGCTCTCCTGACAGAGGAACAGCTCGCCGTTGCACATGCCGACGTCCGAGTGGATGACCTGACCGCGCGCCAAGAGGTCCAGGGACGCCTTCCACGGTGGAAGGATGGTTGAACGCGCGCGCGAACAGGTTTCCGAAGCCGGACGACACCGGCAGGAACGGCACCGAGCGGCGCATCGCCGCCAGCGCGGTCGTGCTCTGCGTGCCGTCTCCTCCGACGCAGACGACGGCCGCGAACGGGTGGCTGTCCGTCCGCGCCCACTGGTGCAGGGACTCGAGATCCTCGAAGACCTCGAGGCTCGTCTCCCGGCGACGCTTGGCGAGCGCGTCGCGCAGCTTGAGCGCCGTTTCCATCGCGGTGCCGTTTCCCGAGCTCGGCGTGACGACGATCTGGATCGGTCCAGAAGACTCAGCGCTCGTGCGGCGCCTGCGGGAGATCCGTCGAAGCAGTGTTCTCATTGTGGGCGCTCTCCTCGGGCTGTCATCGAGCAAGCGAGGTGCCAGCCGACATGCCAGCGAGAGCTGCCCGTGTGCATCGTTTGACACGACCGACCCGATCCCGGCGGGCACGGTGCCTTCGGCGGCACGACGCGATGTCCGCGCGACGACATCGTGTCGCGCGCGGCGCGGTCTGTACTACGAGCCGATGAGGCGGAGGCTTGCTACCAAGGGAAGATGATCGGACGCGACGCGCGCGAGGCGGCTCCGATGGACACGCAGGGACTCGCCGCGGACGGCGTGGTCCCAGTAGATGCGATCCAGGGCCCACAGAGGCAGCAGGGCAGGGTGCGTCAGGCGCCGCCGCAAGCTCGTGAACTCCCGCCTCAACGCGCGTCCCACACGCCCCGGAGGGAACCACTCGTTCAGGTCCCCGATGACGACCCGAGGGCCCGTGCGGTCATCCCACAGGATGTGGCGCTCGACCAGCCACTTCACCTGCTCCGCGCGCTCGCGCCCTCGAAGACCCAGGTGGACGTTGAAGACGTGCAGGATATGGTTCCGGAGCGCGAGGTCGACTCGAATGCCGCCCCGGGCCTCGCGGGTTCGCACGGAGAGGTCGAAGGTCGCCACCCCCTGGAGAGGGAGTCGCGTGAAGATGGCGTTGCCGTAGGCTCCGTCCGAGCGATGGACGGTGACGCCGGTGGCGAACTGCATCTCGAGGTCGCGCGCGAGATGCTCGGCCTGGGCCTCGTAGACCTCCTGGATACCCACCACGTCGGCGTCGATCTGCCGCAGGACGTCCGCGATGCGGTTGAGACTCACCTGGCCATCGAGCCCTCGGCCCCGATGGATGTTGTAGGTTGCCACGCGGACCACCTCGGCCGAGGCTGTGCGCGCGCCGCTGTCCGACCCTTTCGTTCCTGCCACGATCTCGGCTCCAGAGTATGAGCAAGCCTCGGGCCCGGCAACCGACCAATCCGGCAGACGTGCCGATCCCGTCACAGTGTCGTAGCCGCGACAGACCGTCGTGCCCCGGCCGTGCGTAACGTGGAGCGAGGCGGGTAAGAGATCGAACTTCGACGTTTGCCGGGGCAGCGCGGATGCCACTCCTTCGTGGCACGCGCCTTGCCATCACTCACGGCATGAACATCATCGGATCGCGTGACGGAGTGCAGGGACCGCCGTCGCTTCACGTGCTCGCTCCGCTGGCGCCGCGGCTGGCTGGCGCGCAGCCTCGCGGCGACGGACGCCGCGGCCGAATGATGCCACCGCGCAGCGGGCGACTGCGCCTGGCGCCCCGCCTCACCGTGGTGGGGGGCGGTCGCGGCGAGCGCTATTGGCCCGTCATCGCAGGGCGGATCGGACTCGCGGTGGCCGAGCAGGGGCCGGATCCTGACGCGCCCCTGGTCGCGTAGACCGCGCAGACCGTGGCTGGCTCTCGGTGAGGCGAGTGGCACGTGAGGCGAGCGAGCGGGTTCCGTCGACGGACCTTGTACTCAGCCATGCTCCTGCTGGTGGCAGCAGGGGCCTGCGGTTGCGCCGTCGCCCGGCCGCTGTCGTCGGCCGCCGCTAGACCCGCCGAGGCGCGGCCCGGCGGAGACGCGCCGCAGGGCCGGCCCCGGCCCGAAGTCGGACTGGCGTCGTGGTACGGCGAGTTCCATCACGGCCAGCCGACGGCCTCGGGCGAGATCTTCGACATGACCCGGATGACGGCGGCGCACCGGACCCTCCCGCTCGGCACGCAACTCCGGGTGGTGAATCTCCAGAACGGCCGCGTCGTCCGAGTGCGTGTGAACGACCGGGGACCGTACGTGGACGGCCGGATCCTCGACCTGAGCCGCGAGGCGGCTCGCGCGCTCGACATGGAGCACAGCGGCCTCGCGACGGTGAAGCTCGAGGTCATCGCCGTGCAGTGAGCCGCGTCTCGCACGCGCGGGACGCGGTCACGCGTCGGTGGAAGAGGAGGAGGGATGAGGCTCGGCACGTTGGTGTACGCGCTCGTGTTCGCCACCGCCACGCTGGGCAGCACCGTCGAGGCCGGCGTGCCGACGGATCAGCTCCGGGGCGCGACGGACCGCGTGCTGAAGGTGCTCCAGGACGCGGAGCTCAAGCAGCCGGCGAAGCGCGACGCGCGCCGCCAGCAGATCCGGTCGATCGCCGACGAGATCTTCGACTGGCAGGAGACGGGCAAGCGGGCGCTCGCCCGTCACTGGCAGGGACGGAGCCCGAGCGAGCGGCAGGAGTTCTCGACGCTGTTCGCGGACCTGATCGAGCGCTCCTACATCTCGAAGATCGAGCAGTACTCGGGCGAGCGGGTGGTGTACGCGGGCGAGACGATCGAGGGGGATCAGGCGACGGTGCGGACGAAGCTGATCACGAAGTCGAACACCGAGATCCCCATCGACTACCGCATGCAGAAGGAGGGCGACCGCTGGCGCGCGTACGACGTCGTCATCGAGGGCGTCAGCCTCGTGTCCAACTACCGGACGCAGTTCAACCGGATCATCCAGCAGTCCGGGTACCCCGAGCTGGTCAACAAGATGAAGGCGAAGCAGGAAGAGCTCCAGTTCGAGGCCGGCCAGACCAAGAGCTGATCGTGCGACGGTGAAAGTCCGGTGACTCTCGCAAGAGGCGCGCGATGACACCCCCGGCCATGGCTGGTGCCGTGAAGACGGTTGGTGCCGTGAGGACGAGCAAGTCGAGGATCCAGTTCGTGCGGCAGTACACGGCGATCCTGAGAGGCCCGGCGGGCGAGCCGTACGTGGCCCGGGCCTACATGGACCGGCAGCCGGGCGGGCTGTGGGAAGCGTGGCTCGTGTTCTTCTCGCTCCGCAACGGCGTCGCCATTGCCACGGACCGCGAGACCACCCAGAGCAAGCGCGAGCACGTCCTCTACTGGGCGACCGGCCTCGGCCCGACGTACCTGAAGGGCGCACTGGAGCGGGCGCTCGACCTTCGCGCCGACGTCCAGCTGGCGCGGCGCAGCGCGCGGGCCGAGGGCGAGGAGGCGTACGCGCTCCGCGAGGCCGAGGTCTACGTCGCGGCGGCGACGAGCGCGCTGCGCGCCGCGGCGGCGGCGCGCGACCGCATCGTGAGGGGCAAGTGAGTCCAGTGGACAAGCTGACCCGCCCCCACACGCTCGACGCACCGGCCCGCGGGCGGCACCTGGCGCAGCTCTATACGCGGGACGAGGGGCTCGTCCGCGTGGTGGGCAACTTCGTCACGGCGGGGCTCGAGCGGGGCGAAGGTGTCGTCCTGATCGCGACGGCCGCCCACCGCGCGGCGATCGCGCGTCACCTCGAGGACCACGGATTCACGCCGAGCGTGCTCGCGCGCGGGCGGCAGCTGATCCTGCTCGACGCGCGCGAGACCCTGGAGGCGCTGCGCGTCGGCCCGGTTCCCGCCCGGGCTCGGTTCGAGACCGTGATCGGCGGGGCGATCGAGGCGTGCCAGCGGGCGGGATTCGAGCGGCTCCGCGCCTTCGTGGAGATGGTGGATCTCCTCCGCCGGGACAACGACCTCGAGGCGGTGCTCCATCTCGAGGGGCTCTGGAACGACCTGGTGGCGGCGCGCGGTCTCACGGTCCTGTGCGGCTACGGGATCGACGCGTTCGATCCTCAGGCCTACCACGGGCTCCTGCAGCGCGTCAGCGCCGTACACTCGCACCTCGCGCCTGTCGAGGACTCCGCGAGCCTCGAGCACGCGGTCGAGTGCGCCTACCTGGACGTGTTCGGGCCCGGGCGGGACGCCGCGATGCTTCGCCGGCTCTTCCTTGCCAACTACCCGAGACCCTCGGGCATGCCGGACGCTCAGGCGGCGATCCTGGCGGCCCACGAGTTCGTCCCCGAGGCCGCCGCGACCCTCCTGAATCGGATCCGCCACCACTACCACCTCGCGCGGACCGCGGCCTGAGCCGAGATGCCCGCGCGGCCGGGCGGGGCGCGCCGGGCGCCTCCTAGGTCAAGCGCCCGAGCGGCCCGAGATCGAGCCGGAGGTCGTCCGGCGTGAGCCCGAACCGGCGCGCCAGGTCGCGAATCGCTCGCTCGAGCCGCTGGAGCGCGAGTCCGATGGCCTCGGTCTCGGCGGGCGTGAGGGTGCCTTCCTCGAGGCGCCGGATCGCCTGACGCTCGAGGAGCTGGCGGAGGAAATCCACGAGCGTCAGCACCAGCTGCGCCAGCGACCGCTGCACGTCGTCGGGGTTGGCGTTCCATCGAGCGGGGCCCTGGCCTCGCGGGCGCTGCCGGAGCTCGACGCGGAGCGCCCGCAGCTCTTTCGCGCGGACGGCTTTCACGCTCATCCGGCGCCGCTTCACGGCCACGTGTCGGCTCCGAACGCGTAGGGTGGCCACGGGCCGCTCACGGTCACGCGCAGCGGCGACAGCTGGCGGGCGCCGCGCGCCACCCGCGCCCGGTAGCGCGCCCCGCGGTCCCGCGGGACCAGGTGGTAGACACTGGCGAGGAGCGGCGGGGTGAGGTGGCGCTGGACGCGCTCGTCGGCGACCAGGCCGTCGAGCAGCGGGCGGATCGGATCGAGCTCGGGCGCCGTCGCGGCGCCATGGAGCTGTCGCCGCTCGGCGAGGTATCGCGCCCCCGGGCCGAGCCGCGCCGTCGTCGCCGAGCCCGGGGCCGGGGGCCGCGATCGGGCCGTCCGGCGCGGGCCGTAGACCCGCAGCGTCATCTGCGCGTGCCCGCGCACGTGGACCAGCCGCCCCGCCAGCTCGATGGCCCGCGGCGCGAACAGGCGCCCCGCCGTCTCCTCGTCGGGCGCGACGGAACCGAAGCGCATCGGCAGGATCGCGTCCACCGTGGCCGCGATGCGGCGGACGGCGGCGTCGTGGCCGCGGAGGGCGGCGGCGTCCGCTGCCGGGGCCTCGTCCATCCGGCCCACGACCACGTGG
This sequence comes from uncultured Candidatus Rokubacteria bacterium, assembly GCA_963765195.1. Classification (GTDB taxonomy): domain Bacteria; phylum Methylomirabilota; class Methylomirabilia; order Rokubacteriales; family DASRDR01; genus DASRDR01. The sequence goes on along the minus strand of CAVXVV010000088.1, from coordinate 405,489 downwards.
AAGCCCCGGCCGGGGAGCGTTGTCAGCCGTTCCCGGCGGAGCCCGAGTCCCAGGGCGCGCCGGGGCGGCTCTCCGACGAGAGCGTAGAGATAGAGGACGCTCACGTCCGGCGCTTTCGCGGCGTGAGCCGGTCGGCCGCGCACAGGAGGGCCGACAGGCGCAGGTAGACGAGATCGACGTCCGCCAGAGCGAGCACGACATCCCCGGACACGACCACCCCCTTCGTGAGGACGTGGTCGACGATGTCGAGGAGCGACGCGTCCTGATCCGGCGGCCGCGTCCTGCGGGTCCGCCGCGCGGCCCGGCGCGGGCTCAGAGTCGGCCGGCGACGAAGCTGTAGGGCGGCCATGGGCCCGTCAGCCGGATCTGGAGGCCGCGATCCGCGGCGCGCGCCGTCTGGGCCCGCACGGCCTGCCGGAACTGCACGGCGCTTGCCGCGGGCACGAGGAACGCGGCGTCGAGGAGGAGGGCGGCGCGCCCGTCCATCGAGACCGGCGGACGCTGGCGGGCCGCGTCGGCGTGCCGGGCCAGCGTGCGGTAGAGCGCGGCCGCGGCGGCCTTCGCGCCGCTGGCCAGGTCGCGCGCCGTCTCGCGCTGGCGCCGGCGGAGCTCGAGGAAGCGGGTCCCGGGGCCGAGGCGGGCGGTCTCGCGCCGGGCGGTCGCCTGGGCGCGCCGGGCCGTGGGGCCGCCGCCGGCGGCAAGCCGCGCCTGGACGCCCCACTCCGCTCGGCCCGCCAGACGGTCGAGCCGCCGCGCGATGGCGGCGCGCCGGCCGCGCACCCGGGCGAGCGCGCGCTCGTCGCTCGAGAAGAGGGTGAGGAGCCGCAGCGGCAGCACCGGGGTCCGCCGCGCGCAGTGCGCGATGACCGCCGAGTGCGCGACCGCGCAGCGTGACACCGCGTCCAGGTCGCGCACGACCCGCGCCAGCCCCGCCTCGCCGTACTGCGGGAGCGGGGCGTCGGCGACGATGAGCCAGAGCCCCTGGCCGGCCGGAAGGGCTCGCGGCCGGCCCGTGCCGGGGAGTCCCGCCGGCGCGCTCCCGAGCGACGGCGCCCGGGCGGCGCGCGCGACGCAGTAGACGTAGGTGGCTGACTGCCGCGGCGCCACGCGCCGACGCGATCCCGGCGAGGCCTGGCGCGCAGGGGTCACGAGGCGGCCCGGGTCCAGGTCTGCGCCCAGCCGCGGAGCGCCGGCACCCCGCGCGGCGGGGGCGCGACGACCGGCGCGAGGAGCAGCGGCACGCGCCCCCGCCGGCGCCGCGCGGCTGCCCGCAGCCGCGCGAGCTCCACGGCCTCGGCGCGCGAGCCATGGACGCCGGGCGGCGCGAGCGCGTTCACGACCAGCGCCGAGACGGTGAGCCCCAGCGCCTCGAGCCGGCGCAGGAGCCGGACGGTCTCCAGGCGGGGCAGGGCGGCCGGCCGGGTGACCACGACCACGCGAGCCTGGCGGGGATCGGTGAGGAGCGCCTGGAGCTGTCGGAGACCGCGCGAGAGTTCGAGGAGATCCTCGGCCAGCGCGCCGAGCCCGAGCACCTGGCGGTACTTGAGCAGCGTCGCCAGGAGCGCGCGCACCCACTCCAGGGCAAGCCCGGGCAGCGCGAGCAGCCGGAGCGTGTGCCCGGTCGGCGCGGTGTCCACGACGACCAGATCATGGCGGGCCGCCGTCCGCGGCCGGCGGGAACAGCGCCTCCGTCACGGCCAGAAGGGCGCACAGCTCGTCCAGGCCGCCCGGCGCGAGGTCGAGCAGGTCGCGCGCGACCGCGCGGTCGAACGCGACGTCGAGCCGGGAATCCCCGCGGATCGCGTCGAACAGCTCGTCGACCGCGGTCCGGTAGCGCTCCCGCCGCCGCGCGAACATGCGGCCGGCATCCAGCTCGCGGACGCCGAGAGTGGCCGGGCCGCCCGGCACCGGCTGCTCCTCGTCGCCGACCCGGGCGCCGAGGACGTCGCCAAGCGAGTGGGCGGGGTCTGTGGACAAGAGCAGGATGCGTCGGGCCGGCGCCCCGTCGCCGACCGTGAGCGCCGCCGCGGCAGCGCACGTCGTCTTGCCGACCCCGCCCTTGCCCGCGAACAGGAGCAGGCGGGTGCCGGCCGGGGCGACGAGCGGCACCCACACGGCAGCAGACTCGCGGCCTCGTGCCGTCGAGGAACGGAGGGGAGAGGACGCCGCCGGCGCGGGCCCGAGGCGCACGCTTGCCGGGCCGCGCTGGCTCAGGGCCCGGACGAGCGGCCGAAGGCCGGCGAGCCCGCGGGGCTCCGCGGCCAGCTCGGGCAGGAGCCGGATGGGACGGCCGCCGAAGGCCTTCCGAACGGCCGCGACGGCGCGCTGCTCGGCCGCGACTCGACGGCGGTCGACGGTCCTCCCGGTCTTGCCGATCCCGGCCACGCGATTCACGAGGATCTCGTCGACCGCGAGGCCGCCGCCCTCGAGGGCTTGGACGGCGTCCTGGGCCTCCTCGACGGCCAGCATCTCCGGCAGGACCATCCAGCGGAAGCGGCTGCGGCAGGGGTCGCGGAGGAGCGCGGCCAGCCGGCGAGCCTCGGCGTCGATCTCGGCCACGAGGTGGTCTGCCGCGTCGCGCCGGTCCGCGCCCCCGAGCCGCGTCAGGAGGAAGTGGTGCTTGGCGAGCATCTCGTCGAGCACCGTGGCGATCCGGCCCAGCGTCTCGGGCACGGCCAGGAGCCGGAGCGTGTGCCCGGTGGGCGCCGTGTCGACGACGACCGTGTCGTAGCGGCCGGCCTCCGCAACGCCCGTGAGCTCGAGGAGGCCGCCCAGCTCGTCCACGCCGGGGAAGCTCAGGCCGAGGAAGCGGTCGACGTCGGCCTCGTCCAGATAGGTGCCTCGCTCCGCGATGAGACGCAGAGGACGGCTGCGGGCTCGGAGCCAACGGGCCAGGGCCCGATCGGCGTCGAGCTCGAGCGCATCGAGCGCCGCGCCAGGGCTCGGGACGCGCGTCAGGCGCGCTCCCACCCGTCGCGCGAGCACGTCACCCAGGGAGTGCGCCGGATCGGTGGACACGACGAGCGTTCGGCGGCCGGCGCCGGCGGCCCCCAGCGCCAGGGCGGCCGCGGCGGTGGTCTTGCCGACCCCGCCCTTGCCGCCGACGAACTCGAAGAAGGGCGTCCGGCGCTCGGGGACGGACCGTCTCACCGGGACGAGACGTCCGGTTCGCGGCCCTCACCGGAGGCGTCATCGCCCAGCACGCTCGCCTCGACGCCCGTCACCCGGAAGGTCCCCGGCGGCTCCGCGCGCCCCTGCTGGCGCTCGCGGATCTCGCGGATCCGGGGCCAGGAGCTCGCGCTCGGTCGCCGCGAACTGCTCCTCGCGTGATCTCGCCGAGCTCGAGGCGCATCTGGGCGGCCAGGAGCTCCTCGCGCCACACCGTGTCGTCGGCCATCTCGGCCTCGACGGCGGCCGCGATCTTGCCCAGCACGAACTTGATGCCCCCGACCAAGAGCGTGTCGAGGATGATCACTCGGTGTCCTGGGCGCGCTCGAGCTTCAGACGGATGTTGACGAAGTTGTAGGGCGGCCAGGGCCCCGTGTAGCGGAAGTTGAGCTTGTCGTAGAGCGCCCCGACCTCCTTGACCTTGGCGTCGAAGGCGGTCTCCTTGTCCCGCGACACGAGGAAGGCCGCGTTCATGATCATCTTCTCGCCGATGGGCTTGTTGGCGCGGGCCGCCACCGAGACGTCGCGCAGCTGGGCGAAGATGTCCGCCACGTACTGCTCGCTCCGGCCCTGGAGAGCCGCCTCGATCTGCCGGCCGTACTGCATGCGGGCGAAGTAGGTGGACCCCGGCACCGCGGCGATCTCGTTCTTGAGCCGACGGATGTCCTCGTCGTCGTTCTCGATCTCGCGGACCATGACGTCGCGATCCCAGAGCACCTTGAGGCCGAACTCGACCTTGTCCTGCATCTTCTCCAGCACGTCCCGGAAGGCTTCGTACGCGCCCCGCAGGAGCTCCACGATGTCGTCGCGCGTCTTGAACACGGTGCCGAACGACATCGGGATCACGGTGAAGCTCCGCATCACCGTCTCGTTGACCCGCTCGTGGGCGAGGACGTTCTCGCGCGTGGCGTCCAGGACCTCTTCCGGAGTATCCGAGATGACGGCGGCGATCTCCCGGAAGCTCACGCTGGTGACCTCGGTCGGCTCGCTCCCGAGGCCGATCGACCCGAAGCGGCGCGGCTCGGCGCTCCGGATGATGCAGTAGACGTACTTGGCGCGGCTCGAGTCGCCGCGGGCCGCCGACCGGGCGGCCGGGGTCACCGCGCGGGCCACCGGGCTCGACGGCGCGGGGACCGGGGCCGCTCCTCGCTTGCGGGCCGGAGGCTGCTTGGCGGGCGCGCTCTTTGCCTTCGCGGGGCGGCTCGCGGACGCCGGACCCGGCTTGACGGCGCGCCGGGTGGGCTTCGAGGGCTTCTTCCTCACGGCATCACCTTCCGCCCTTCGCTCTGGTCTTGGGCGTATCGAGGATACGCCGAATCGTCTCCAGGAGTTGGTCGGGCAGACAAGGCTTCGTGATCACCATGTCACAGCCGGCCTCGCGAGCCGCTTGCGCGTGCTCGGGAAGCGCGTGCCCGGTCAGGACGAGGACGGGGATCTTCATGGTCCGGGGATCGCGCTTCAGGCGTCGCGTGGCCTCCCAGCCGTCCATCACCGGCAGCGACAGGTCCATCACGATGACGTCCGGGAGGAGGGACGTCGCCTTCGCGAGCGCCTCCTCCCCGTTCTCGGCCTCCGCGACCCGAAAGCCGGAGAACCTCAGGAACAGGACGTAGATGGTCCGGTTGTCCTGGACGTCGTCCACGATGAGCACGAGCGGCCCGGTCTCGGTGCCGCCGGCTGCGCCGGGCGAAGCTTCAGGCTGGCCCGTCTTCTTGGTCATCAGCGCAATGCACCCACGGGGAAGATCAGGGTGAATGTGGAGCCCTCGCGCACCTTGCTCTCCACGGTGATCTGGCCGCCCAGCACCGACGCCAGGCGCTGGCAGATGGCGAGGCCGAGACCGGTGCCTCCGCCTTCCCGCGCCGACGTGGAGTCCGCCTGGGAGAACGCCTCGAAGATGCGCCCCTGATCCTCGGGCGCGATGCCGATGCCGGTGTCCGCGACGGCGATGGAGATGGTGCGGTTCGCGCGCTGGTGCGAGCAGGACACCGTGACGGAGCCGCGCGGCGTGAACTTGAGGGCGTTGGTCAGGAGGTTCAACAGGATCTGCTTGACCTTCTGCCGGTCGCTCCGGATGACCGGCAGCCCATCCGGGACGGTGGCGGTCACGGTCAGGTTCGATGTCGCGATGAGCGGCTCCACCTCGCTCATGATCTCATCCACCAGCTCGTTGAGCCTGATCGGCGAGAGCCGGACCGGCATCTTGCCGGCCTCGATGCGGGAGATGTCCAGGATGTCCGTGATCAGCGTCAGCAGGTGCCGGGCATTCGCATCGACCCGTACCAGGGAATCGCGCTGGGGCACCGCGAGGGAGCCCGCGACGCCGCGCAGGAGAAGACTCGTGTACCCGAGGATGGCGTTGAGCGGGGTGCGGACGTCGTGGGAGACGTTCGCGAGGAACTGCGACTTCGCCACGGACGCCTGCTCGAGCTCGATCGCCTGCCGACGCAGGAGCTCGTTCTGGCGGACGAGCGCGGACGTCGCCTCCTGCACACGCCGCTCCAGCTGGGCGGAGGCCGCCTTGAGCTGCTCGTAGAGCTGCTCGCGCTCGATCGCTTCGGTCCGATCGTGCAGGATCGTGACGATGGCGGAGACCTCGGCCGACTCGCCGTAGACATTGCCGGAGATGGCTTCCATCGGGATCGCTCGGCCGCTCTTCGGGTCGACGAGATTCACGCCACCGTGGTACTTCGACACTGTGCCCTTGCCGAACAGGAGGTTCGACACGAACGACGTGAAGTTCGCGTCGTTCGCCCGGACACGCTGCAGCTCGGCCGCGGAGCGGGCGGATGCGGAGAACAGCCGCTCCGCGGGCGAGTTCATCATGACGAGGCTGCCCGAGGAATCGGTGACCAGGATGGGGTCGGCGACCGAATCGATGATGAGGTCGAGCCGATCACGCTCGGCTCGGACCTCGGCCTCTGCCGACCGGAGCCGCTGGTAGTTTTCCTGGATCTCCTCGGTCGCGCTGCGGAGATCGGAGACATTCCGCAGGACGGACACGATGCCCATGCCCATGCGCGCATCGCCCGCCGTCGTGCTGATCAGCTCGAACAGGAGATCCGATCCCTCCGTGGGATCCACCAGCGCCAGCTCGCGGGGCGCGGAGGTCATCTGCTCCACCGCGCTCCGGCCCAGGGCCGAGGAGAAGAGCATGTTGTTGATGGCGACGGCCCGGCGGCGGCCTTCGCTCTCGCCGTCGCGCGTCGCGAACAGACGCTCGGCGCGCTCGTTCGCGATGACCATGCGGCCCTCGGAATCGGTGAGGATGACCGGGTCCGTCACCCGGTCGAGGATGCTCCGCATGAGATCCCGATCCCGGCGAAGGCGGCGCTCGTTCTCGGCGCTCGAGGTGCGGAGCCGCGCGCGGACGAGTCGGTAGCCGAGATACTCGGAGACCCACTCGAGGTCGGTCGCGCTCGTCGTGACCGGGCGGACGAGGAGCAGGCCTCCGGGCGCCCCTTCCTGCGGGTCCGCGCCGTGAAGCGGCAGGGCCAGGAAGGGCGCGCGTCGCGAGAACAGCCGGCCCGCGGTCTCCGGGGCCAGGACCACGGGCCGCGGCACGGTCAGCGCCTTGACCAGGGGGTGATGATCGTGCGCCTCCAGGTCGATGCCGAAGCCGTTGACGGTGACCGGCTGGACACCGAAGCCGGCGACGTGGACTAGCCGGTTGCGCTCCGCATCGAGAGCCAGGCAGTGGCCTTCGCGCAGCCCGGAGTGCTCGGCGAGCCACTCGAGACACCGGCCCGCCATCTCGGCAGGGTCCTCGCAGGCGAGCAGGAACTCCAGAAGGGCGAGCTGTTCCTCGGGCCGGGGCTCAGCCCGTCGCGCCGCTCGCACGGACGCAGCGCCGCGGGTCACGCCCTAGGCCGACTTGGCGGTCCGCCGCCGCGTGCGGCCGCGCCGCGTGGAGCCGGAGGGGGTGGCGGCGAGCTGCGCCCGGAGCGCGGCGTTCTCGGCGAGCACGGCCTCCTGGCTCGCCACCGCGGCGGGCCGCGACACCGGCGAGACCTGGGAGATCGACTCCGAGTACTTGAGGTAGGTGTCGATCGAGGCCACGACGACGCGCGCCTCGACGGTGATCAGGTCGATTCCGACGAGGGACACGCGCACCCAGGCGTCGATGACGATGCCCTTGTCCAGGACCCGGTCGAGGACATCGATGAGACTGGTGCCGCCAGTCGTTCGCTCAATGGGCATCGGTCATCCTCCAGTGGAAGCCGTGGGAGCCGTCCGTCTGCGCGGCGCCCGGCGCCGGCGGGGCGCCTGGCGGGCCGAGAGCGCGGCGATCCGGCGTTCGAGGAGCCGCACCTGGCGCCGCAGGGCCTCCGTTTCCACCGCGGCGACGCGGGCTCCGGGCGCCAGGTTCCGGTCGTACTTCCACCAGTCGAGCCCGATCTCCTGAGCCTTGTCGATCGAGCACACGATCAGCCGGATGCGGATGGTCAGAAGCTCGACCTCCGCCAGAGAGATCCGGATGTCGCCTGCGATCAGCAGGCCTTTGTCGAGGACCCGGTCGAGCAAGTCGACGAGGCCGGTGCCGCGCTGCACGCCCACCGCCAGATCGGTTCCGCACGATTCGCTCCGGTCCCTTTCTCTTGCGCCACGTCGAGACTCACCACAGCAATCGCTGCTGCTGGGAGGACGCCGCGCCCGACCGCAGGCCGGGCCACGCCCCTTCGATAGTGAGCAAGCATAGTCGACGGCCCCGAACCCTCGCAAGCCGAGTCGTCACGCGTTCGCCGGTGACGGCCGGCCGCAGGTGACCGCGTGGGCGTTCGAGCCCTCATTCGGCGAGACGCAAGGCTGGAGACGAGACGTCAAGCAAGGGGCCGAGGCGGCCAGCCGTCAGATCCGGCAACGGGGCCGAGCAGGGTGGGGGCAGGGTGCCTGGCATGACCACCTCTCAAGCTCAAAGTTTGCGGTTGGCGCGGCCCCGGTGGGTGCAATGGACGTGCCCTCCAAACCGGCCCCACGCGCCGGCGGTTCCACCACGGCGCTGCGGCCGCAGCGCCCCGCGTTTTCACCTCCTCGAATGAAGGGATTCACGCTTCCAGCGGTGGGCCACCGCCGCGATGGGTGCCCGGCATGGGCACTCGCGTTGCTGGCGACAAGGTGTCGCGTCAAGCGACGAGCTGTCGTCAGACGGGACTCAGCTCGGGGTGCGGCTCTGACGGCGGATGCTTGATGAAGCTCCCCGTGAAGGCCACCGAGTTGGGGAAGACCATGATCCGCCCCGTCGGCTGGAGGGGGTCCCCGGCCAGCTCCCGGAGCCGGGTCCGGACGACACCGATCTCGATGACCTCGCCGTGCACGTACCCGAACGGCCCCTGGAGGCTGACGCGGTCTCCGACGCGGATGCCGTTCGGCGCCACCATCGAGAAGTAGCCCGCCACGGCGAGAATCACGTTCTGGAGCGCGAATGCGATGCCCGCGGCGGCGAAGCCGAGCGCCGTCACGAGGGCCGTGAGCTCGCTCGCGAAGTGGAAGACCAGCACCAGCGCGATCCCGATCACGACGGCCACGTGACGGACGGTCAGCAGGAGTCGCCGGTGGTACGCGTTGGCCACGTACCGGACGACCGCCGCCTTCCAGAGGAGCGAGCCGACGAGGATGGCTGTCAGCGCGATCCCCACGCCGAGGAGCTCGAGGCCGATCCCGCGGAGCACGTGGCCGATCTCCTGGTCGATCGTCCTGATCCAGGCCTGGGCGTCGGAGGCGTACCGCTGGAGGAGCGCCGATTCCTGTCGCAACGGAAGCCTCACCGCGCTGAGCAGCTTGACCTGTCCGAGCAGGCTCCGGAACTCCTGCTGGCCAGCTTCCAAGGGCACGCCGCCGGCGTCCGGGTCTTTCGCCAGCTCGCGGAGCCGCATCACGGAGGGACGGCTCGCCTGCCGAAGGGACTGCGTCTCGGCGCGCACCTCCTGCGCGAGATCGGTTGTTCGGCGCGTCAGATCCTTGATGGTGTTCCGCGTGCGCTGGAGCGCCAGGAGCCGATACGCGAGCGCCCAGACGCCCGAGGGCGTTCCGCGGGCCGTGGTCTTCACGACGGTGGGAGTCCCGCTGCCGGTCGGGCTCAGTTCCGGCAGGGTGTCCCGCAGGGCGTCGATCTGCTCCGTCAGATCGGCGGTATCGTCGGGGGCCGGCGCATCGATCTCGGACAGTTTCGTCGCGAGGTCCAGCCGGAGCCGCAGGAGGTCCAGACGGTTGGTCGCGGCGGCCAGCTCCCGGTCGAGCGCGGACCGCGCGGCGGCCGTCGCGGCCCGCGCCTGAGCGCGGAGCCGCGCGACCTCGCGCTCCTCACGCTCGATCGCGGCCTTCAGCTCGACGCGACGGTCCGCGCGCGCCCCCGCCCGGGGGGCCGCTCCCTCGCGCCCGCCGGCCGCGTCCGCCTCGGCGACGAGCGCCGCGCGGGCGCGGGCCGCATCGAAGGCGCGCTGCACGACTCGCTGCGCCGTCTGCTCCTCGCCGCGATCGAGGTCGGTGTCGAGGACGTTGCGAAGCTCCTGCATGTCGACCCGCGCGTCCTGGTACCAGGTGAGCGTGCGCTGGAGGGACGCCATCACGGATTCCGGCGTCTCCACGGCCGGAGCTCCGGATTGCGGACGTGCCTCCTGAGCGAGGACGCCGTCCGCGCCGCGTAGCGACAGTGTCAGTGCGCACAGGAAGGCGGCGGTGCAAACCACCTGGCGAAGCACCCTCCAAAACCTCTCCTTGCGGCCCATCGATCTCCCGTTGGCGTGCGTGACGAGCGGCGAAATCGGGACGAACGCTGATGACGGATGCCGGTGCAAGGGGATTGCCACCACGATCTGCTGGTGATTCCTTGTCGCGCCGGCGACACAATGTCCGATGACGCCGGGGCACGCGCCTTGCTACATCGGTTGTGCGATGAGGCGCCGGATCTTCGGCCTCGAGAGCGAGTACGGCCTGACCTGCACCCGGGCAGGGTGCCCGCCCGTTCCTGTCGAGGTCCTCGCGCGGTACCTGTTCGAGGAAGTCGTTCCGTGCACCCTGACGCCGAACATCTTCCTTCCGAACGGCGCGCGGCTGTACGTCGACACGGGGTTCCATCCGGAATATGCGACGCCGGAGTGTGACGCGGTTCTGGACCTGGTGGCGTGCGACCGCGCGGGCGAGCGCATCGTGGAGGACCTGGTACGACGCGCCCAGCGGCGGCTGCCGGAGCACGGGATCACGGGTCACGTGCGCGCGTACAAGAACAACACGGACTCCGCCGGAAACTCGTACGGGTGCCACGAGAACTATCTTGTTTCCCGCGACACCTCGTTCGGCTACCTGGTGGAGACCCTCATCCCCTTTCTCGTGACGCGCCAGATCTTCACGGGGGCCGGGAGAGTCCATCACGGACCCGATGGCTACGAGTACCACCTGAGTCAGCGGGCGCTCCACATCTCCGACGAGATCTCCGGGTCCACGGTTTCCGGCCGGCCGATCATCAACACGCGGGACGAGCCGCATGCGGACGCCGGCCGCTTTCGCCGGCTGCACGTGATCGTCGGGGACTCCAACATGTCGGAGGTGACGACCTACCTCAAGGTCGGCACCACCGCCCTCGTGCTCGACATGATCGAGGACGGGTATCTCTCCCGGGATCTTCGCCTCGAGTCGCCGATCGCCGCCCTGCGCGCGATCTCCGCCGATCCTCTCTTGCGCGAGCGCGTGCCGCTCCGGAACGGGCGCTCGTACACCGCGCTCGAGCTCCAGCTGATCTACCTGGAGGCGAGCGAGGACCACGTCCGGCGGCTGGGCGGGGACCCGGGCGCCGCCGCCGTGCTGTCGCGCTGGCGCTCCGTCCTCACGCAGCTCGCCGCCGATCCGATGGGCGCGCGCCGCGAGGTCGACTGGGTGATCAAGCGGGCACTGATCGACCGCTACCTCGCGCGCCAGCGCTCCTCGCTGGAGGATCCGCGGGCGGCCTTGCTCGACCTTCAGTACCACGACGTGCAGTCGGACCGAGGTCTCTACCATCTGCTCGCTCACCACGGCGAGGTCGAGCAGCTCGTGTCGGACGATGCAGTCGAGCGCGCCCGCCACAGCCCGCCCCAGACGACGCGGGCGCGGCTGCGGGGCGACTTCATCCGTCGCGCCACGCTCCAGGGGCGGGAATACCAGGTGGACTGGGCCTTCGTCCGGACGATCTCGGGCGAGGACAGCCGGACCGTGCTCTGCCAGGATCCGTTCGTCGCCCACGACGAGCGGGTGGAGCAGCTGGTCGCCTGAAGGGCTCGGCGGCGCCCCAGCCGGGCGCCTATCGCGGAGCGTGAATACGCCGACGCGTCGCGCAGTTCCCGAGCGATCCCACTCGCGCGCCGACCTCGGCCTCCGTGAGCCGCCGGAATTCTGACAGGCCTCCCGCTCAGTTCGGGCAGTTCACCATGACCCAGATGGCCGGCTGGCCATCGGGCGTGAAGATGGGTCGGATGACGATCTGTGCATCGGGGAGGTTGTCCAGCATCGCGCCGTCCGCCAGGATCGACTCCATCACCATGTTGACGAGCGTGGCCAGCTCTTGCTCGTTCATCGTTGTTCTCCCGCCGTCATGGATGGGCCGCCCGCGCGTTCAATGCGACGCTGTCGACGCGGCGTCTTCACGCGTCGTCCGACGATCGCCACACCCGACCCCGTTCGTAGCCCGAGCGGAATGGCCGTTCGTCGACCGACGCGCCGTAGATCTCGCGGAGGGTCGTGCGCGCCTCGTCGAATGGCGGCGGCGGCTGGGGCAGCCGCACCGCCGCGTCGAACCCACGCCGGAAGAGCGCTTCATCCTTCCGGAAATCTCCGCCCTCCCGCGTGTAGTGGGCCTCCTCGGCGTCGCGAAGGCCGATCCACCACTCCTCTCGCGCCGCATCGGTGCTCTCCGCGCCGACATCGTTGAGGAGCCTGCGCACTCGCTCGGCGCGCTCTTCGTCCTCGACGGTCACGACGACCACGCTGCGGCCACGCCGGAGCGCGTCCCGATACACGTACAGCTCGTCCGTCGGAAGGCCCTTGGAGAGCGTGTCGTCGAGCCGGCTGCCGACGGCGGCCCCCGCGACCGCCCCGAGCAGGCCCAGCGCGATCGCGCCGGCCGCGACGACAGGTCCGACGCCGGGCAGCGCGAGGGACGCGACCGAAAGACCGCCAGCCGTTCCGGCGGCGCCGCCCACGACGCCGCCGATCGTCCCGCCGATTCCGGGCTGCTCCGCGTCGGTCTTCGGGAGAGTCTGGATGACGCCCTCGGGCGTGTGTGGGGACAGCACGCTGATGTGCCGATCCGGAATGCCGAGCGCGCGGACCGCCTCGACGATCTGGAGAGCCTCCGAGTATGTGCGGACGACGCCGACGACGGCCTGCATGGCGGTTCCTCCCTGTGAGTGACTTGCCACCCATGAACGAGCAAGGTGAGTGCCAGAAGCGGGCACGGACGTTGCACAACCCTCCATCGTGAAGCGGCGCCATAGACCCCTTCATGGATCCCGAGGACGAGAGCTTCGACAGGCCGCCGTCTGGTGGACACTGGGTCGCCGGCGCCGCGGAGTCATGCGGACGCTGGCCGCCTCCGGCGATGCACCGGCTCATCCGGGGAATCGTCGGAGCGGTCGCGCTGCTCCTGGGGGTCTACTGCTTGCTCGCCGCGGCCACGGCGCTCTACGCGGCCCCCGGCCAACCGGATCCGGCCGAGCTCGCGGCCCGCGAGCGGTACCAGTGGCCGGGATGGATCCCCGTCGTGTTCCTCGCGGTCGTCGTGATCTACGCGGTCACGGTGGCGGCCCGTCGGCGGCGCCGGGCCCGAGGCCACCCGAGGCTGCCCTCCACGCAGGACCCGCCTCTGATCTCGTCCGAGCGCGGCCGGAACGGCGACGCCAGGTCACGCTGACGACAGCCTGTCGGGACCGAGCCTCAGGCCCGGTCCGCGCGCCACAGCGGGTGAGCGCTTCCTCAGCAGCACCAGCGCGGTGACGAAGACCAGCACCATGACCGTGAGCAGCCCCAGCTCCAGCATGGCGTAGAGGAAGACGGTCCCGGCTTCCTGCGCCAGCTTCGCGAACTCCGCCGTCACGACCAGGATGCGTCGAGTCGCGGCGATCAGTCCCACGATCAGGAACGGCTCCGGGACGAGCGCGTGCTCGCGAAACGAGACCTGGACGGTGTAGAGGAGCTCCACCAGCATCACGACCAGCAGGACGCGGTCGAGCAGCTCGATGATCGGCGCGGGCATCGCCGCCGACAGGACCTGACGCCCGAGCGTGATTCCGGCGTTGACCAGGAGGATCAGAGCGCCGGCGGCGAGGAGCACGCCGAGGCCGACGTAGACGACGTCCTCGACCCGCGTGAAGCTCTGCGCGATCCGCTCGCGGACCGCCGGAGAGATGCCGCCGGGAGCGGGCCCCGCCGCGCGCGCGCCCTTGTCGTGTCCGCTCATGCCAGGGCGCGCGCGCGTCTCTCGTGAACCGTCGAGCTCACACCGGCGTCACGGCATCTGCCGCAGCGCCTGGATCCGGTCGTTCGTGCCGGGGTGGGTCGCGAACCAGCCGCCGCCTTCGCCGCCGCCCTCGGAGGCGGCCAGCCACGTCAGCGTATTGACCATGGCTTCCTTCGAGGAGCCGACGCGGCGGAGGAGGACCACTCCATGCTTGTCGGCCTCGAGCTCTTCATTCCGGCTGTACTTCCGGGTGATCAGCGTGCCAGCGATCGGAGTGACGATCGCCGCGTTGGGGATGACCTGCTCGATGATCGCCGACCCGACCGCGACGCCGGTCTGGAGCCGCTGGGCCTTCGCGACGTGCCCCAGATCGTTGTGCGCCATCTCGTGGGCCAGGATCGCGCGCAGCTGCTCGTCGTTCGCGCGATTCAGGAGCCCGCGCGTGACGTAGAACTCGCCGTTGCCGGCGTTCGCGGCATTGATGCTCTTGTCGGACAGGATGCCGACGGTCAGCTTCGAGGGCGGATGATCGGAGGCCTTGGCGAGAGGTCCGATGATCCCGCGCAGACGGGCAGCATCCTGCTCAGTGACGCGTTCCAGCGCGGGACCGGAGGAGCGGCCGCTCGGCTGAGGCTGAGGGGATCCCGATCCGTCCGAGACCGGACCCACGGCGCAACCGGCGACGAGTAGCCCAGTGAACGCGAGGGCGACGCCGGTCGGTCGAATGGCTCGCATGGAGAGCCGCATCATTTGCTCCTCCTCGGGCGCGCTCGCCGAGACGAGCCGCGCACGTTGTATTCGTGGGTTCTCCAGCCACGAGGGAGCAAGGCCCATGCCACGCGCGATCGGAGGCTCGCGCCATCGAACGAGCCTCACGCCGCGGAGCACAGGCGCCCGCGGCGGCCAACGAGTCGCTCGCTCGACACGGTGTCACGCGAGCGGGACGGCGTCGGCCCGAGGTCAGGCGGCCGGGCGAGTCCCTTCCAGGACGCACACGGCTTCGGGCTCCAGCGTCTGCGGCGCGATGGTCTCGACGCAGAACAGGTGGAGCGCGTCGCGGTCATGCGAACGGTAGCCCACCGCGAGATCGCCGCCGACGGTGAGGATGAAGTCGCCGCCGCGCATCGAGAAGAGCGCGCCGCCGTCGTGCATCACGAGCGAGCGATGCACGTCGGCGATGATGTTCTTCGTGTGTCGGGGCACCGGATAGCCGCGATTCGCCGCGGCGAGATACGCGTAGTACCGGTCCGGCGAGAGGACCGCCTCGTACGGGCCCGGCACCGTCTGGCGGTCCAGCAGCTCCACCGCGCCGACGAGGTCCGCGATCACGCGGGCCGGATCCGACCAGTCGCCGAGCCGGATGCGAGGGGAGACGGGGTCCTCGAGGAATCCCGTGCCCACGGGCTCGCCGGAGTACGCGAGGCGGTCCTCGGCGAGCCCGACCTCGCGGGCCGCCGCCTCCGCGGTCGACGTGTCCATCGCCGGCCCGCCGCGCTCGAAGGCCTCCACCGCCGACCAGGGCAAGCTGAAGTCCGCGCGGATCTGCGCGAGGAGCGCGATCTCCGGCACGCAGACGACTGCCTTCCCCTCGCGGGTGGCGCACGCCTGCATGGTGCCGAGCGGCGTTGCGATGTAGTCCCATCCTCGCGGCCCGTCGAACGTCGCGATGCGCCGGGCGGTCATGACGTTCTTCGCCGCGGTGGCCGCCGCCTCGTCGAGCTCCTTCCACACCTCGTCCGACAGCTGGGCGCTGCTCCGTCGCAGAATGTCCATCAGCGGGCTCCTCTCAGGGATCCGACGGTCACGGACGGCTCCTTCGACCCGCCGCCGCGTCGGCCGTTGCCGGTGGGCGCGTCCGGCTCGAGCGCGGTGATGGGCCGCTCCGTGAACAGGAAGCTCCGCAGCACCTCGTCGAAGCCGGCGTCCCGACGGCGAATCCACTCCAGCACCATCGCCGCGTGCTCCTTCTCCTCGTCACGGTTGTGGCGAAGGATGTCCTTCAGCTCGCCATCCCCGGCCGCGTCGATGCGCTGCTGGTACCAGTCGATGGCCTCGAGCTCCTCCATCAGGCTGACGATGGCGCGATGCATGTCGCGCGTCATCGGCGTCAGCTTGTCCTCGGCCTCGTGAAAGCTCGCCGAGCCTGCTGCCATGGATTACCTCCTCTCGGGGCTGGCCGCGCCAGGCCCGGTGATGGGTTCAGCGCTAGGTCGCCGTCTCGAGGAGCGCCACCGGGAAGATCGCGAAGACGGCGTCCAGCGCCAGCCCCGGCCGGCCATCGCGCACGGTCACGGCCACCCGCTCGCCGGTGAAGACATTGCGGTATGCGGGCGCGGCTCGCTCCTCGGGCAGCTCGAGCCACGTCGCGGCCCACGCCTCTCCCACCGGCGGATCCGACGGATGGAGTCGGGCGAGGAACCGTGGCACCGCCGCGATCGCAGTCTCGTCCCCGAGCGCGCGCGAGAACGCCACCACGTGATCGCTCCGCGATCCTCGAGCGACGAGCGGCACGTAGGCGCCCTCCGCGAAGAGCGACGCGTGCCGTCGCCGGTACGCGAGCGCCTGGTGCGTCACGTAGAGCTTGAGCCGCCCGTCCTCCTTCGTCGCGAGAAGCGAGCGGGCGAGCGCGGCGCGGTCCGACTCGGGCTCCTCGAGCGCGGCGCGGATCGCGCGAAGGTCCTCGCCGAGCCGCGCGTAGTCCACGGGCCGGCGGTTGTCCGGATCGACCAAGGTCAGCGCCCACTCCTCCGTCCCCTGGTAGATGTCCGGCACGCCGGGCGCCACCAGCTTCAGGAGTGTCTGCGCGAGCGAGTTGTGGATCCCCGCCACGGCGATCCGCTGCTGGAACGGCCGGAAGTCCGCGAGGAAGGCGTTGCTCGGCGCGTCGGGCACGATGGCGCCGATCAGGCGGCGCAGGCGTCCCGGCTCGCGCGGGGGCGGCTCCGACCGATCGAGGATCGCGGCGACAAAGCGGGCGATCGCCTCGTCGTACTCGGGACTGGGGTGGATCCAGCTGGCGTGGACCTTCGCCTCCTTGACGGCCTTGAGCATGTGCTGCGTGATGCGCTCGGTGAACGCCGCGTGGTCCGCGTCGGACACCGGCTCGGCCGGCCAGGCGCCGAGGAGGGTCTGGTAGAGGTAGCACTCCTCGTTCGCGTCGGGGGCCGGCTGGCCGTGGACCAGGGCGCGGTGACGCCGGTTCAGCCGCCGCCAGGCGCGCAGCCGGGCGCGCCACTCGCCCGGCAGCTCCGAGAGCACGTTGATCCGGGCCCGGACGTCCTCGCTGCGCTTCGTGTCGTGGGTCGAGGTGGCCAGGAGCGAGTGCGGCCAGCGCGCCTGTCGCTCCGCGTTCATCCGGTGAAAGTCCTCGAGCGCCGTGCCGAAGCGGTCGGGCGCGCCGCCGACCTCGCTCAGGGAGAGGAGGGGCGTGTAGCGGTAGAAGGCGGTGTCCTCGACCCCCTTGGCGGTGACGGGACCCGTGATCTGCTGGAATCGCCGCACGAAGTCGAGCTCGCCCGTCCGGCACAGCAGGTCGCTGATGAACTCGAAGACGGACGGATTCGTGAGGGGGCTGCGGCGCTGGGCTTCCACCACGGCTTCCGCCACGTGGCGGCGGTCCTGCTCGCTGGGCTCCGGCCCCTGGTCGCCGATGTAGGACCGGTAGACGGGAAAGCACGCGACGATCTCGCGCAGCCCCTCGGTGAGGCTCCGTTCCGTGAAGTCGCGGGACTCGCGGCGACGCTCGGCGAGCCGCGCCAGGCGGCGGCCGAGCACGTTCAGCTCGCTGGCCATGGTCGTGTCCGTGATGAGCCGCTTCGCCTGGTGGACGACGTCGGCCAGCGGCGAGGTGAGTCCCGTGATGCGCTGATACGTCTGCTCGAGGGCGCGCGCCCCCTTGGGGTCGACGAACAGGCCGTTCAGCGAGTTCAGGAACTCGTAGCCCGTGGTCCCGTGCACGGGCCAGTGGTCGGGAAGGGCCTCGCCCGGCATCAGCACCTTCTCGACCACGACGTAGAAAGGAACGGCCGGCGCCGAGGCCCGCCCCGCCCGCGCGAGCGCCTCGGCGCACGCCGCTCGGAGCGACTCGAGATAGCGCGCGGGCGTGTAGAGACCGTCGGGGTGGTCGATCCGGAACCCCGTGATCCGGCCCTCGCCGACCAGGTCGAGCAGGAGCCGGTGCGCCGCCTCGAAAACGGCGGGGTCCTCCATCCGGATCGCCGCCAGGTCGTTGATGTCGAAGAACCGCCGGTAGTTGATCTCGTCCCCGGCGACTCCCCAGTACGCGACGCGATACGCCTGCGCGGTCAGCACGGCGTCGAGCCGGTCGAAGCTCTCCGGCTCGCCGGGAGTGCCGTTCACGAGCCAGACCACGTCCTCCACGTACGCCTTCACCGCGGGGGACTCGCGCACGAGGGCGTCCAGCCGGCGCTTGACCAGCGCCGCGTCGCGCCGACGCGCGGCCTGGCGCTCCGCGTCCGGGTCGGACCGCTCCGGCAGACCGGCGGCGGCCGCCACGATGGCCTGGAGCTCCCGGACGTGCGCGTCGGCCCGTCCCAGCCGGTCCTCGAGATCGGGGAGCCGGAAGGCCAGGATCTGCGGAAGCGTGCGGGGATCGATCGGGAGGACCGCCTCGTGGTAGCGGACGAGGAAGCGGCCGTCCTCGTACTGGAGCCGGAGCTCGCCCTTGTCGAGGACCCGCCCGTAGTGGTCCCCCAGGATCGGAAGGAGGACCCGGTTCCGCAGCTCCGGCTTGAGCGGCTCCCAGTCGATGTCGAAGAACGAGGCGAACTGCGACGCGGCGCCGTGCTCGAGCACGTCCTGCCACCAGGCGTTCCGCGGCCCGACGATGCCCATGTGGTTCGGGACCACGTCGACCAGCTGGCCCATCCCGTGCGCCCGGAGGGCCTCGGACAGCGCCTCGTAGCCGGGCCGTCCTCCGAGGGCCTCGTTGAGCGCCCCGTGGTCGGCCACATCGTAGCCGTGGGAGTCGCGCGCGCAGGGCTGGAGGATCGGTGAGAGGTAGCAGTCGCTGATCCCGAGCTCCGCCAGGTAGGGCACGAGGTCGCGGGCGCCGCCGAACGTCAGGCCGAGGCCGAGCTGGAGCCGGTACGTGGCGGTGGGCGCCGTCACGGCGCGCTCCGCGGGCTCCGCAGGCGGAGCAGGGCGAGGCTCCGCCCCTCCAGCGGATACTGATCGCCGGCGCGAAACGCCTGCGGGCGCGGCGCCCAGTCCCGCGTGTCCAGAACCAGCTCCCAGCGCACGCGAGTGCGGTGGGCGGGCAGCATGAAGTCGAGCGGCTCGTGATGGGCGTTCAAGAGGAGCAGGAACGTGTCGTCGCGGATCGGCTCGCCCGCGCGGTCCACCTCCTCGATGGCGTCGCCGGCGAGGCGGAGACCGAGACAGCGCGTGAAGCCGTTCGTCCACTCCTCCTGGGTCATCTCCTTGCCGTCGGGCCGAAACCAGGAGAGGTCCTTGACCTCCGAGCCCTCGATGCGGCGACCCTGGAAGAAGCGCCGCCGATGGAAGACCGGGTGGGCGAGGCGGAGGCGGATCAGCCGCCGCGTGAACTCGATCTGCGCCTTGGCCGACCGGGACAGCGCCCAGTTGACCCACGAGATGTCGTTGTCCTGGCAGTAGGCGTTGTTGTTGCCTTGCTGGGTCCGCCCGATCTCGTCGCCGGCGAGCAGCATCGGCACGCCCTGGGAGAAGAAGAGCGTGGCGAGGAAGTTCCGGACCATCCGCTCGCGGAGCGCGGTGACCGCGGGATCGTCGGTCGGGCCCTCCACCCCGCAGTTCCAGGACAGGTTGTCCGACGTGCCGTCTCGGTTCTCCTCGCCGTTGGCCTCGTTGTGCTTGTCGTTGTAGCTGACGAGATCGAGGAGCGTGAAGCCGTCGTGAGCGGTCGCGAAGTTGATGCTGGCCGACGGCCGGCGGCCGCCCGACTCGTAGAGGTCGCTGGAGCCCGTGAGGCGGTAGGCGAGGTCGGCGACCTGGCCGCCGTCGCCCTTCCAGTACCGGCGGAGCGTGTCCCGGTACCGGCCGTTCCACTCGGCCCAGCCGGCCGGGAAGTTGCCCACCTGGTAGCCGCCTTCCCCGAGGTCCCAAGGCTCGGCGATGAGCTTGACCTGGCTGATCAGCGGATCCTGGTGGATCACGTCGAAGAACGACGAGAGCCGATCGACCTCGTGGAGCTCGCGCGCGAGGGCGGAGGCGAGATCGAACCGGAACCCGTCGACGTGCATCTCCGACACCCAGTACCGGAGGCTGTCCATCAGGAGCTGGACGCACCGCGGGTGCGTCATGTCCAGCGTGTTGCCGGTCCCGGTGTAGTCCATGTAGTGGCGGCGGTCCTCGGCGACCAGCCGGTAGTAGGCTGCGTTGTCGATGCCGCGGAAGCAGAGGGTGGGGCCGAGTTGATTGCCCTCGGCCGTGTGGTTGTAGACGACGTCCAGGATCACCTCGATCCCGGCCTGGTGGAGGGTCTTCACCATCTGCTTGAACTCGCGCACCTGCTCGCCGCGGACGCCCTCGCTCGCGTAGCGTGGGTCCGGCGCGAAGAAGCCGATCGTGTTGTACCCCCAGTAGTTCGTGAGTCCGCGGTCGACGAGATGACGGTCGCGCACGAAGTGGTGCACGGGCATCAGCTCGACGGCGGTCACGCCGAGGCGCGCGAGGTACTCGAGGGAGGCCGGCGAGGCCAGCCCGGCGTAGGTTCCCCGCAGCTCTTTCGGGACCGCGGGGTTTCGGACCGTGAACCCCCGGACGTGCACCTCGTAGATCACGGTCAAGTGCCACGGGGTGCGAAGCAACCTGTCGTCGCCCCACGTGAACGCGGCGTCCACGACGACGCTCTTGGGCACGAAGGGCGCGCTGTCCCGATCGTCCTTGACCAGGTCGGCGCCGGGATCGCCCACGCGGTAGCCGAAGATCGCGTCGCTCCACTCGATGGACCCGGCGATCGCCTTGGCGTAGGGATCGAGGAGCAGCTTCCGGGCGTTGAAACGGTGCCCGGCGGCGGGCTCGTACGGGCCGTCGACGCGGTACCCGTAGAGGAGCCCGGGTCGGCCCTCCGGAAGGTAGACGTGCCAGACCTGATCGGTGCGCTCCACCATCGGCACGCGGTGGACTTCGCCGGTGGGGTCGGCGGGATCGAAGAGGCACAGCTCGACGCCGGTGGCGTGATCGCTGAACAGCGCGAAGTTCACGCCCGCGCCGTCCCAGGTGGCGCCGAGAGGGTAGGGGCGGCCCGGCCGGGTCCGGAGGGTGTGGTTCCTCATCTCGCCGCGGCCGAGCCGATCGGCTCGGTCAGGCGATCCAGCCATTGCGGCCTGAGGCCCAACTGCTCGAGGCTCTCGATCACGCGGCGCGGCGAGCCCCAATCGCACCACGTCACTCCGGTGAGGGTCCTGACCGCGAGCATCCCGGGCAGGTCCTGCAGGACGTCCCGGGAGAAATTGGCGCGCGGAAGCGCCACGCTCGCCCGCCGGAGGGCATCGGGGCGCGCGCCGCGCCGGGCGGCCTGGACCAGGCGCTCGAGCCCCGCGTGGAGATCCGGGAGGCGTCGCCGGCCGGCCTCGACCAGTGTGCGAGCCTTCCCGACGAACACGAACGTGTTCCACGACGCCCCCGCGTCCAGGCACGATTGGGCCACCTCGGGCGACGGCTTCTCGATGAAGCGCCGGACGGCGTGGACGGGCGCCGCCCCCGCGTGGCCAAGCATGGGCCCCGGCTCGATCCACCCGTACTCCGTCTCCGGGGCCGTGGCCGGGACCGCGAGCAGCACGATGCGCTCCGGATGCGCGTTCACGAAGTCGGCGGCCTGCGTTACCTGGTCCATGAACGCGGCTTCTTCCAGGACGAGGTGATCCGAGGGGAACACGGCCACGACGGCGTCCGGCGCGCGATGGCGGATCCAGTGCACGGGCAGCAGCACCCCCGCGGCGGTTCCGCGGTCCACCGACTGGAGGAGCACGGTCGCGCCGTGACCGGTCATCGCCGCCGCCAGGTACCCCGCATGCGTCTCGGCGCCGATGACGACCGTCCGCTCCGCCGGGATGGCGCGGCCCGCTCGATCCAGGGTCTGCTGGAGAAGGGAACGCGAGCCTGTCAGCGCGACATATTGCTTGGGGCGCTCGTCGCCGCAGATGATGCGCGTCAGCGGCCGAAGGCGAACGCCTTCACCACCGGCGAGGATCAGTCCCCACAGCTCGCCGGTGCAGGCCTCGTGAGATTCGCTTCGGAAAGTCTCGCCTACAGTCAGGACCGCCATGCGTGGGGAGCATGCAACGCCAACGCCACGCATCACCCGAGTCGACGCTCGCGAATTCCTTCCGCTTTCTTCGCGTTCGCGCTCGGTGATCTAACTGGCCTGACGACAACGTGTCGCCCTGACGACATCGTGACGGCGCCAGCGCGCCAGAGCGCCGGCCCACAGCCGCGATCTCGGCGGTCGTCTCAGCTCGGCTGGTCCCCGGTCGCACGCTCCTTTCGGGGCTGGACGCCCTTGGCGCACTCGGGGCAGACCTCCCGCTCGCTGTCATATGCAACGCCGTGGATCGGGCAGCGCATCACCCGGACCTCGGAGCCCTTGGCCGGTTGCTGGGGTCCGGGACCCGTCACGGGACCCTTCGAAGAGCCGTCCGGTTCGGCGGCCGGTGGCGTCGAGCCGGCCGCCGGCATGGACCGTGCACCCTTGTCGTCAATTGTGGCGCCACTGTCCATCGACCCACACCGTGCCATTGGCTTGAGTCTCCCAGTGTCCGGGCACCCAGACGTAGCCCTGCGGCGGGACCGTCCAGTGACCCGGGACCCAGACGTAGGTCCGGGTGGCGGACTGCCACGTGTAGGCTCCGGGCACCCACACGTAGGACGGGCTTGGCTGAGCCGGCACCGTCTCCAGCGGGGCGGCCGGCGGCGGGGGCGGCGCCTGCACCGCCGAGGGCGGCAGATGGCAACCGCCCAGGATCAGGAGCGACACCGCGAGCGCTCCCAGCATGGACCGAGTCTTCATCGTCGTCCCCTCCGCTCGATGCTCGGGCGCGTGTGCGCCTGCGCACGCGAGGCTTCGATCTGTTATCTCCGGCGCGTCGCCGGTCCGGGCCTCGCGTCGGCTCGCGCGCCTCACGCGAGCTGCCGCGCCCTTCTACTGGCAAGCGGAGAGCAAGGCGCATGCCACGAAAAACTCTCGGATCGACGAGCGAAGTGCGCCGTAACTGCGCGTGAACGTAGCGAGAACGCCGACGTGATGAACGCCAGGCTGTCGTCCGCACGCCGCCCTGACGTGCATTCGGCGCGTGCTACACTGAGCCCCCCGTGGGACTGAGACTTCGCCTGGTCCTACTCCTCCTCGTGCCGATGGTGCTGGTCGTCGTGGTCTTCGCGTTCTTCCTCGTCCGCGAAGAGCGCGCGCAGCGGCGAGCGGAGTTCGACCTGCGCGTGAACGTCACGAGCGCGGCGATCCGGCTGGCCGTCGAGAACGCGCTCCGCACCGGCAAGCTGGCGGAAGTCGAGCGCCTGGCGAAGGACCTGGTCGTGAAGCAGACGGAGATCGTTCGCATCCGGCTGCTGGACCGGGACCTCGCGACTCGAGTCGACGCGAATCTCCTCGGCGGGGAGCCTGGTGTGTCGCTCGATCGTCATCGCTCCGTCCGAGACACGGGCCAGCCGGCCGTCGTCGAGCACCAGAGCCGCGGCATGCGGATCCACACGGTAGTGCTGCCCGTGCGGTCGTCCGGAAGCGACGACGGCGTGCTCGAGGTCGACTTCGTCGCCGGGCGGCTGGAAGCCGATCTGCTCGGCGAGAACTACAAGATCGCGCTGCGGGGCACCCTCCTCGTTCTCCTGCTGGGCGCCGTCACCTGGGCCGCGCTGCATCGTCTCGTGCTGAGACCGATCACCGAGCTGAAGGACGGGATCGAACGCGTCGCGACCGGCGAGTCGCGCGCGCCGGTGCCCATCCGGAGCCGCGATGAGCTGGGGCAGGTCGCGACGGCCTTCAACCGCATGACCGAGCGGCTCGAGGAGGCCCGGCGGCGGGTGGAGGCGGAGACGGACCGCTCGCTCGAGCTGATGCGGCGGCTGCGCCAGACCGAGTCGCTCGCCATCGCCGGCAAGCTCTGCTCGAGCATCGCGCACGAGGTGGGGACGCCGCTCAACATCATCGCGGGGCGCGCCGAGCTCATGCTCCGCGCGCTGCCGCCGGATTCCCCGCTCCGCGAGGACCTGAACGTCATCATCACCCAGATCGATCGGATCTCCCGGATGATCCGCGCGGCGCTGGATCCGTTCCGTCAGCGCGAGCCCGCGCGGGCGGCCGTCGCGCCAGACTCGGTCGCGGAAGGGCTCCAGCCCCTGCTCCAGCACTTCGCGAAGAGCCGCGGGGTGAATCTCGCGGTCTCGCTGCCGAAGACCTTGCCGCCGGTGCGCGTGGATCCCGGCCACCTTCAGCAGGTCCTCATCAATCTCCTCACCAACGCCATCGAGGCGACGCCATCGGGCGGGCGGGTCCAGGTCACGGGCCTTCCCGAGGCCTACGACGGCCGCCCGGGTGTGGCCATCGCGGTGCAGGACACCGGGGCGGGGATCGCCGAGAACGTCCTGCCTCGAATATTCGACCCGTTCTTCAGCACGAAGCCCGCCCACGAGGGGGCCGGACTCGGGCTCTCGATCTGCCGGGATCTCGTGCGGTCCAACGGAAGCGAGATTCGGGTCGCCAGCAAGCCCGATGAGGGCACCACCTTCACCGTCTGGCTGCCGGAGGCCAAGTCTGAAGACAGAAGGGAGCACTCATGAAGCCTCGAATCCTCGTCGTGGACAACGATGCTGACATGGTCGCGCTTCTCCGGCGGCACCTCGAGGGAGAGGGCTGGTCGGTGACGGCCGTGACCGGGGGTGAGGACGCGCAGACCGCGCTGGGGCGCGAGGAGTACGCGGTGGTCCTGACCGACCTCGTCATGGAGCCCGTCGACGGCCTGGGGGTGCTCCGCGAGGCCCAGCGCGTGCAGCCGCGGGCCCGGGTCGTCCTCATGACGGCGTTCGGCAGCCTCGAGAGCGCGATCGACGCGATGCGCCAGGGCGCGTACGACTACCTGACGAAGCCGTTCAAGCTTCCCGAGCTCTCGCTGGTGGTCAAGCGCGCCGTCGAGGACCAGCAGCTCCGCGAGGAGAACCGTCGGCTCCGGGCCGAGGTCGAGCGGCGCTACAGCTTCGACAACATCCTCGGCCGCTCGAAGGCCATGCAGAGTGTGTTCGAGCAGATCCGCGTGGTGGCCGACACCGACGCCCCGGTGCTCCTCCTGGGCGACAGCGGATCGGGCAAGGAACTGGTGGCGCGGGCCATTCACTGGCACAGCGGCCGCCGCGACGGCCGCTTCGTCGCCGTCAACTGCGCTGCCATCCCCGAGACGCTCCTGGAATCGGAGCTGTTCGGTCACGAGCGCGGAGCGTTCACGGGGGCCGACCGCAAGCGCCGGGGCCTGTTCGTCGAGGCGGAGGGCGGCACCCTCCTCCTCGACGAGATCGCCGAAATGCCGCAGTCGCTCCAGGTGAAGCTGCTCCGAGCGCTCCAGGATCGCGTCGTGCGGCCGGTGGGCGGCAACGAGGAGATCAAGGTGGATCTCCGCCTCATCAGCGCCACCAATCGAGACCTCCCCTCCTTCGTGCGGCAGGGGAAATTCCGCGAGGATCTCTACTACCGCCTGGCCGTCATCCCGATCCGGATCCCGAGCCTCAAGGAACGCCCGGAGGACATTCCGCTCCTGGCCGAGCACTTCCTGAAGCGCGTAGCGGCGGGGATGGGCAAGGAGCTCGACGGCTTCGACGAGGAAGCGATCAAGTGGCTCCACGAGCACAACTGGCCGGGGAACGTCCGCGAGCTGGAGAACGTCGTCGAGCGGGCGGCCACGCTGGCCAAGGGGCGCTCCATCTCGCGGGACGACCTCCGGATCGAGTTCACCCCGGGCTCCACCGGTGAGCTGGGCGTGCGTCCGTCGCTCGCCGAGGTGGAGACCCAGTACATCCGCCGCATCCTGGACGAGGTCCGGGGCGACAAGCGGGCCGCGGCGCGCATCCTCGGGATCAGCGTGCGGACCCTTCAGCGGATGCAGGCGAACATGGTCCGTGTCGGGCCCGGCCTGACGGACTCCCAGCCGTGACCTGGCACGGACTTTGCTCATCTCAGTCACATGGGAGCAGGATGGTTCGGGCGACTAGGTGTCGCTGTGCATGACACGAGCGAGCTCCGGCTGCCCTCGGGGCGAGTACTTGTCGTCGATGACGACGACGAGATGCGCGCTTGTCCTCCGAAGAATGCTCGAGAGCGACGGGTACGACGTGACCGAGCAGAGCCGGGCCACCCACGTCCTGGAGGCGCTCCGTAGCACCCCGTTCAACCTTGTGATCCTCGACAAGGAGATGCCCGGGCTGACGGGGCTCGATCTCCTGCCGGTGCTGCGGCGCGAGTTTCCGCGGCTGCCCGTCGTGTTCGTGACCGCGTTCGGTGGCCGCCAGGTGGCCAGCAGCGCGCTGCGGCTCGGTGCCACGAGCTATCTCGAGAAGCCGTTCAGGCTCGCGCAGCTCCGCGACGCCATCGACGGCGTCTTTTCGCGTCCCGCGGACGAGCCGCGGGCCGGCTGACAGGCCGCGGCATGCCCCGGGGTGCCGCAGTAAGCGCGGCGAATTGCCTTCCGCCCGGTGCGGGCGTCACCGTCCGCCGGGCGGCGGAGCTCGATGCGATCCTCGACCCGGAAACCCGGCGCGTTTACACCCGGGCCCTCCAGGCCTTGCGCCAGGCCGGCGTGGATTTTCTGATCGGGGGCGCCCATGCGGTGGCTCCGTACACCGGGATCGTTCGTGACACGAAGGACCTGGACGTGTTCCTGCGGCGGCAGGACTGCGAGCCGGCGCTCGCCGTGCTCGCCGACGCGGGTTTCACGACGGAGCTCACGTTCCCGCACTGGCTGGGGAAGGCCTATGCGGGGGACCCCTTCATTGACCTCATCTTCAGCGCGGGCAATGCCGTCGCCGCTGTGGACGACCTGTGGTTCGCGCACGCCACGCCGGGCGAAGTCCTCGGCATCCCGGTCCGGCTCTGCCCGCCCGAGGAGATGATCTGGTCGAAAGCCTTCATCATGGAGCGCGAGCGCTACGACGGCGCGGACATCGCCCACCTGATCCTGGCGTGCGGTCGCGAGCTGGACTGGGACCGCCTGCTGCGGCGGTTCGGCCAGCGCTGGCGCGTGCTGCTGAGCCATCTCGTGCTCTTCGGCTTCGCGTACCCGGGCGAGCGGGACGTGATCCCGGACGCGGTGATGGCCGATCTCCTCCGGCGGCTCGACCGGGAGCGGGCCGAGCCGGCCCCGAGCGGTCGCGTCTGCGACGGAACGCTGCTCTCACGGGAGCAGTACCTGGTGGACGTGACCGAGCGCGACTACGCGGACGGCCGGCTGACGCCCCGCGGAGAGATGACGGCCGCCGAGATCGCTCACTGGACGGCCGCGATCCACACGAATCCTGATCCGCAGCTCCCGGTCCCGACTCCCAACCTGTCCGTGTTCCGCCGGGATGGACGCCCGGGCCCTCGTGCGCGTCGCCGCCGTCGGTGACCTGCACTGCACCAAGACGTCCCAGGGCGCGCTCCAGCCCGTCTTCGCCGCCGCCAGCGCCCAGGCGGACGTCCTGGTCCTCTGCGGCGACCTGACGGACTACGGTCTGCCCGAGGAGGCGCGCGTGCTCGCGCGCGAGCTAGCCGCCGCGCTCCGCATCCCCGCCGTGGGTGTCTTCGGGAACCACGACTACGAGTCGGGGCAGCAGGATGAGGTCGCGCAGATCCTCCGGGAGGCCGGGGTCGTCATCCTCGACGGGGACGGCGTCGAGGTCGCGGGCATCGGGATCGCCGGCGTGAAGGGCTTTGGTGGCGGCTTCGGGGAGCGGGCGCTTCAACCCTGGGGCGAGGACATCATGAAGCGCTTCGTCCGGGAGGCGGTCGACGAGGCGCTCAAGCTCGAATCCGCGCTGGCCCGGCTCCGGACGCCGCAGCGCGTGGCGGTGCTGCACTACTCGCCGATTCAGGGGACGGTGGAGGGGGAGCCGCCCGAGCTATACGCATTCCTGGGGTCCAGCCGTCTCGAGGAGCCGCTGAACCGCTACGAGGTGGCGGCGGTCTTTCACGGTCACGCGCATCGCGGACGGCCCGAAGCCCGGACGCGCGCCGGTGTGCCCGTGTACAACGTGTGCTTGCCGCTGCTGCGCGAGCTCTATCCCGATCGGCCGCCGGTCAGGATCGTCGACCTGGCCGCCCTCTCGGCCCCGCCCGTGCCCGCGGACCGAGCCGAGGAGGCCCGAGCCGAGGAAGCCCGGAACTCAAGACTTCCGAGTCAGGTCGAGTAGCCCGTACCGCACCGGCACGTCCGGACCGCCGGCGAACTCGCCGGTGAGCCTGCCGGACTCGAGCTCGAGTACCAGCGTGCCGCCGCCGACGAGCTCGAAGTAGAGGCCCCGGCTCGTGAACCGACCCTCGCGTCGCACCGTGTCGGCGACGCCTCCGTCGACGAAGGTCAGGTGAGCCACGGCGGCGGGGCGGTCGGGCCCCTCCGTGACGATCATCTCGACCGCGCCGCCGTGGGCGCGCGTTGCCGTCCGTCCACGTCCCGGTCCAGACGCCGACCAGGTTGTTCCGCTCCGCGCGCGCGGTCGCGGCCGGCGTCGGCCGGAGACCCGGCCCCGCCGCGACGGCGAGTGCGGCGAACGCGAGAGCTACGATCAGGCGCAAGCGCATGGCTCGTTCCCTCCGGGCGTCACTGGCCCTTCCGCGCGTGCCTGCTTCCGCGACGGTGCCGCTCCATCGACCGTGTGCCGGCGCCCCCAGGCGTCGATCGACATCGCTGGCGTAGTCGTTTCCGCAGACGTCACAGCGAGGCATCCCTGGACTCCGAGATATCGATGAGCGCCAGCTTGGACCGGGGGTCGAAGCGGCGCGCGAGATGTCCGGGGGGCTGCACGAGGATGACCTCCAGGGTCGGGCGCACTCGCGCCTCCAGGAGGTGTCCGCCGTGCGCGGTGCCGTCCCGCTTGCCCACGACCACGTGGGCGTGAACCCTGGGGACATCCCCCTCGAGCGCCACGTCGCCCACCAGGGACAGCACCTCGACCTGCTCGCGGATCGGGATCCGCGCGTAGTCCTTGCTCGCCCACTCGAAGTAGCCGAGGGTCACGTCTTCGAACGCCCCGATCGCGGTGAAGTGTCCGGACGAGAGCCGCTCGCGCTTGGCGAAGTCCAGGAGTCCCTGGACGGGGTCCTCGCCGGACTCGAAGACGAGGGCGATCGTCCGAGCCCCGTCGGCGGCATGCAGAACCTTCGACTTCACGGCGCCTCGCGCGCCGTTCAGGCGGCGCCCCTCATGTCCGCCTCGCGCTCGAGCAACTCCCGCACCACCCAGAGGCGACCGCACGTGCCACAGAGCACGCCCGGGCCCAGGCGGCGGGTGACGAGGCCATCGCAGTGAGGACACCGGCCGCTCACGTCGGTGCTCCGTTCGAACGTGACGTGGGCGGCCGACCAGCGGCGCGCCCGCTCCAGGAGAACCTCGGGTCCGAAGGGAGTCTCATGTCGGAGTCTCGGGCGCCGTGGCATCGTCATGTCTCCTTTCGCTATGGATTCCGGTCACCTTCCGAAGGAGCAAGGGCTGTGCCGATGCGGTGACACACGCGGAATCGCGGATGCACTGCAGACAGGGCGGTCGATTTCGCACGATCGGCCACGACACTGTGTCGCGCCCGAGACAATGTGACGCGGCATCACTCGGAGCCGACACCAGCGACATGGGTGCGAGAGTGGAAGAGGCAGCGACCACGCAGGCGAGCGACGGGATTCGCGGCGGTGAGCGCCATTGGGGCGAAGTCGCGCCGGCGGTGGATCGAGTTGGACGCTCGGGCCGAGCTGGGCGACCGCGCCGGCCCGACGTGGGGGATGGGGAAGGGCTTCCTGAGCGGGCGCTCGCCTACGCGTACACCCCGCCGCCGCGGATTACGTCAGGCTCTCGGATCTGGAGGCCAGTTGACCCCGTGGATCCGCAACGGGATCGCGGGCCACGGCAGCGCTGGGACGGCGCAGCCCCCAACAGTCCCCGCGCCGCGCCCGGTTTTCACCGGACACGGCGTGGGACGGCGAGGGGCCTTGCCGTCAGGCCGCCTCGAGCGGGATCTCGCGCGGCGCCTCGCGGGCAAGCACAGCGTCGCGACGGGCCCGCCGCTCCGCTTGCCCCTGACAGTCGCGGCAACGCTGGGCGAAGGGCAAGGCGCGGAGCCGCGGTACCCCGATGAACTCCTCGCACTCCTGGCAGAATCCGTACCGGCCATCGGACAGCCGGATGAGGGCGTCCTGGATCTGCGTCGCCTGCTGGGTCCGCCGATCCATCAGGGCCACCTGGATCTCGGTGTGCAAAGTCTCCGCGGCATGCACCGACATGTCCGTGAGGCTCGTGCTCTCGGTCGTGCGGCTCTCCGTGACGACAGCCCGCAGCGACCCCTGGATCCGAACGAGCTCGGCCCGAAGGAAGCGCTCCAGGTCCGCGATGATGCGTTGATCGAGCTTCATGGGGCTCATGCCGATTTCCTTTCTGCGCCAGGGCCCGAGCTGTAGTAGGAGGAGCCGGACGCCGGCCGTGGCCGGCCGCCCGCCAGGAACGCTTCCACCCCGCCGACCAGTGCGGGCACGACCACTCGCTCCGCCGCGTCGGCAACGTCGTCGATGATCCGGTTCACCAGTCCTTCGATCCGCGAGCCCAGTCGATGCCAGGACGCGGTCATGGCGTCGAGCGGCGGCGCCTCGCCCTCGGGACGGGCCGGCAGCCGGGCCATGGTGTCCATGCCCGCGGCCGACGAGGTCCACCCGTGCCCGCTACCGTGAGGTGCGCCGCTCTCGAACCCGCGCGCGACCCGGCGGCCGACGGCCAACCCGACCAGGGCGGCGGCGGCCAGAATCGGGACGGGATGCCGCTTGACATAGGTCTGCCACTGCATGGCCTCACCCGCTTTCCACCGAAGCTCGCTCGCCGTTCGCGAGATCGAGGCGCGGGTCGCCTCGATCTCGGAGCGAAGGCGATCGATCTCTAGACTCCGTTTCGGATCCATTCAGCGTCCCTTCGCAGCTCGCTGGCGCTCGCGCGCGCGAGCCGTTGGCGTTCCAGCGCCTTGACGGCCAGGAGGCCCACCACCAGCCCGGTGACGGTGAGACCAGCGCCGACGATGGCGAGGCCTCCCGGTATCGAGGCGACCAGACGCCCGATCCACAGCCCGAGGGCGACCAGGAGGAAGACCACCCCGAGCCCGGCTCCGACGGCGCCTGCCGCCAGGAGGCCCACGGCCTTCGCCAGCCGCGTCGCCTCCTGGGTGAGCTCGGCCTTGAGGAGCTCGAGATGCTGCTCGAGGAGCCGGCGAACGTCGGCGACGAGCCGAGTCCCGAGCTCGAGCAGACTTGCGGATCCCTCGGCGTATCGGACTGTCACGAGTGTCTCGCTTCGTCCGGCCTCAGCGACGGCCGGCGCTCAGCCACCCGAGCACGAGCCCGGCACCGGCGGCGATGAGCAACGCGGTCATCGGCTGTTCCCGCGTGTAGACCACGACGTCGTGTCGGACCTTGTCCATGCCGCCGTCACGAAACTCGGTGACCTTGTCCCGGGCCTGCTGCACGGCGTCGCCGAGGTACTCCCGAGCGCCCTCGACGTAGTCCTTGGTCTGCTGGGCGACTCCTTGGACGTAGTCCTTGGCCTCGGCCGTGTAGTTCTTGGCCTCGCCCTTGGCATCCTGCACACGATGGCGGGCGGCGTCGGCGAGATCTTTCATCTCCGACCTGGCCCACTCGCTCACCGGCTGCTCTCCTGCGCTTGTTCTGAGACCGCGATCTTCCATGGTGCCCTCCGAGTTCAAGATTGATTTCGTGGTCTCGCAAGTCGTGTGCCACGACTCAACCAGCCCTCTAGTGCTTTAGGACGCGTAACACCCGCATGAATTCGCATGGGCGTCGGTGTCACCATGTCGTGGATCCGACAACGTGACGTCCGCGTCGAGTTAGACCTACGCCTCCTGTCCATGCCGCCGGCGATACGATTCCCGTACGTGACTCCTGCTTCAACGGCACCGGGTGAGCAGGCCAGGGGCACATGCCTTGCACCCTACTCGGCGGCTGGTCGAGCGAGCGTTGCCGACCGGTCGCATCTCGAAGGAGGAGATCTATGGCCAGGAAGCAGGTCGATCGACGACCGGGCGAGAAGCCGGCCAAGCAGACCCCTGCGGGGCCGGATGGCGCCAAGCCGGACGCCGTCCGGCGAATGGCCGAAGGCGGCGAGGCCCGCAAGGGGCTCGGAAAGCCCGAGGGGGCTCCGATGGACAGGCCGCTGCCCAAGCGCGACTCAGAACGAGAGGACAGAGACCTCTTCGATCGGGACCGGAGCGACCGGGAGTCCGGCCGTCCCGTCCAGCTCGAGGACGACGAGGCCGAGCCCGCGCTCGGCGGCGGACGGGGTCAAGAGGGTTTCCGCGAGGGGGAGAAGACACAGCGCTGAGCTCGCGTCCGCGCGGGTGAGCCGGACGGCCCTGGAGGGAGAACCCTCCAGGGCCGCTTCCGTTTGGGGCTGAAGTCAGACTCGTCCGGTCAGGAACAGGATCAGGAGGACGATGAGGACGAGACCCAGCCCCCCGCTAGGATAGTAGCCCCACCCGCTGCTGTAAGGCCATGTCGGCAGCGCTCCGATGATGAGCAAGATCAGCAGGATCAACAGGAGAGTCGTCACCGCTGTCACCCCCTCTCATCAGGCCACGCGGCCGTGGCCGCCCCGACCATCTCGGCCGGGGCGGCCGGTTGGTCTGGACGACAGCTACTGGATCTTCAGGTTGTTGACGACCTCACGGACGCCCGAGACCTGGCGAGCGAGCTCCGTCGCCCGCTCCTTGATCGCCGGGGTCTCGACGTTGCCCGTGAGGTAGACGGTCCCCTTGTTCGTGTCGACGTCGACCTTGGTGAGGGTCGCCGGCTTCTCGGCGGCGAGCTTCGTCTTCACCGAGGCGGTGATGCTGGCGTCGTCGACGTTCTGACCCGCTGACTTGCCCGTCATCGACGTGCAGCCCGCGGTGAGGGCCACGAGCACAACCAGCGCGAGCATGGAACGGAACACGTGTTTCATGCGCCTTCTCCCTTCTGCGATTCTTGGGGTTGTTCAGTTGTTCACTGTGGTTGTCTGTTGAGGGCGACTATGGACGGGTCGTGCCGGCCGGCTGAGTGGTCCCGGCCGCCGCGTCCATGTCGCGGAACCGCCGCGCCACCTCGTCCTCGGCATCGCGCTTCGCCCAGCCGTACCTCTCCTGGAGCGTGCCGACGAGCTTGTCCTTCTTCCCCGCGATCACGTCGAAGTCATCGTCGGTCAGCTTGCCCCACCACTCCTTCATCTG
Organism: uncultured Candidatus Rokubacteria bacterium; assembly: GCA_963765195.1. GTDB lineage: Bacteria > Methylomirabilota > Methylomirabilia > Rokubacteriales > DASRDR01 > DASRDR01. The sequence goes on along the minus strand of CAVXVV010000088.1, from coordinate 372,455 downwards.
ACCGCGCATCTGCTTCCACTTGCCTTCCATGATGTCGGCGTTCATGCCACTGTCCTCCTTGCGAGTCTCGCGTCGTATCGACGACGCGGTTGTGTCCTGCGAATCCCTGATAGCAACTTGGCTGCCCGATCGATCTCGTCGATCTCGCCCGCTCGAGCCGCTCCCAAATCGCCGATTCCACCTGCACATACGAGAGGCCGGCCGCGACGGTGCCCTTGCAGCCTGTCGCAATCGAATCGTCACGGTGTCACGAGGGCGACATGGTGACTGCGCATGCGTCTCCGCGTCGGGTGCATCGACTAGCGCATGAGAGGGACGGCGGCCGCGGCGGACGGCCCGGGGGCGCGCTGCAGTGGCGCGACCTCCATGAGGTGCGCGCAGGCTTCGGCGAGGCTGACGGTCACCCGGCTGGCCCCCGCCGCCACCATCGCGTCACCCGCGGCGTCGTCACCGCCGTCCGCGCCCCACCATCCCACGACGATCGGGAGATCCGGGAAGCTCGTCCGCAGGCGCTTGCACAGATAGCGGAGATGGAGCGCATGGCCGGCGCCGCCGGCCAAGGCGCCGATCAGGACCGCGGCCGGCGCCCGCGCCTCGACGGCCGCGATCGCCTCGCTCACGAGGAGATCGGGCGACGCGACCTCCACCGCGAAGCGCTCCGGATCGAGCTGCTGCCTCAGCATCAGGAGCACGATCTCGTCGGCCTCCTCGCGGGCGGGCAGGGCGAGGATGGGCAGGGGCGGGCGAGACGCGGGCTCGCCAGGCGGCTGCGGGAGATCGAGCTCCTCGACCAGCTGGCGGGTCGTCCGCTCGACGAACGCGACGTCGGCGTCCGTGATGCGGCCCCGGAGGTGATCGCGCTGCGCCTGATTCAGGGCGGGCACGAAGACCTCGTCGTAGAGGCCGTGCCCCGGGTGGGCCAGCGCATAGTCCTGCGCGAGGGCCGAGGCCTCGTTCTCGTCGCGCGCGACGAGCCGCTGATAGTACCGCCGGGCGGAGCCCATGACCGGCTCGTCCGACATCAGGACGGACACGATCTCGAGCTCCGGGACGTACTTCGCCAGGACCACGAGGCAGACGGTGAGCGGCGTGGCCAGCACCAGCCCGATCGGCCCCCAGATCCACGTCCAGAAGGCCACCGCCAGCAGGAGCGCGACCTGGGACACGCCGGCACTCTGGCTGTAGAAGTAGGGTTCCACGGCGAAGCCGGTGATCAGCTCGAGCGCGATGAACAGCACCGCGATGAGGACGGGCTGGATCCAGCCGTCGAAGACGGCCAGCGCGGCGAGGCTGACCACGACGGCGGCCGCCCAGGGTCCGACGTAGGGGATGAAGCGGAGGACGGCCGCGAGGGAGCCCCACAGGAAGGCGTACGGGAGGCCGATGAGGAAGGCGCCCGCGGTCACGCCGAGCCCGAAGGTGCCGTTGATGAGCGTCTGCATCGTCAGGTAGTTCGTGATCCGCTGAGCGGCCTCGTCCATGGCCTTGGTGGTCGTCGCGATGCGCCCGACGCCGATGAGCCGGATCAGCCGATCCCGCAGCTGCAATCGCTCGAGGAGCATGAAGATCACGAGGACCAGCACGAGCCCGACGTTGCCGACTGCTCGGCCCAGTGCTGGAAACGGCCACATGGCCGAGCTCGGCGGCTTCACCACCACGGGCAAGGGTTTCTCGGCCGCCTTGGCCGGCTTGTCGTCCTTCTGGAGCTCTTCGACGACCTCCTTGGTCGCCGTCTGGACCTTCTCGATCACGTTGCCGCGGCTCGCTCCACGGATCTCCGCGATCTTGTGCTTGAGGTGGTCCCGGTAGGTCGGAATCTCGTTGCCGAGGTCGGCGGCCTGGATCGCCAGCGCCCAGGCGAAGCCTCCCAGGACCGCGAACGCGAGCACCACCACGAGGACCACGGCGGCCGGCCGCGGGAGCACTCGCTCGAACGCGCGGACGATCGGGCTGAGGACGAAGGTCAGGAGCCCGGCGACGGCCACCGGCACGAGGAACTCGCGGCTGAAGTAGAGTGCGCCGATCGTCATCAGGACGCCCGCCAGGACGATGACCGTTCTCACGCCGTGAAGGCGCGATGAGGTCGAGTCCGTGTCGCGGCGGCTGGCGCGCCTGATCCCGAGGCCGGGACCGATCGCCGGTTCCTGCTCGGAAAGCTCCTTGCTGGCGGACCGATGTAATGAAGGGCGCACTAGGTTCCTCTCTGCAACGCCTAGTGCGAATGGCGTGCCGCGCCACGTGACGCCTTCTCGGCGCTTCAAATTAGCTGCGCGCGATGTCGCCGTGTCGCCGTGGCGACACCGTGGCACCCCGACCGCGACACCATGGACCTCCGGCGCAATGTTGCGCCGGCGCCGCCGCGACTCGACTCCGGAACGCTGCGGGCACAGGGATTGCCTGTGAGGTAGTCACGCGCGCCGATGCGTGCGCGGGAAGGAGACGTGCCGTTGCGGGCTCGAGTCCTATATCACCTCGGCGTTCCGGTGGTCGAGATCGTCTCCTCTGGCTCTTCGGCGCGGCGTAGGCGGTGATGTTGGTGAGACCTCCCCGAATCCAGGCGCGAGTGCCGACCATGGCCGAGCGGCACGGGCTCTCGCGGCTCCGCGACGCGGGACGCAAGGCGTGGCGGCGCGTGCCGCGATGGGCTCGTGTCAGCGTCGTGGTCGCGCTCGCCGCGGCGACGGCCGGCGCCGGGGGCGTGGGGATCTGGGCGAGCCTCACGGCTGCTCGGCTGGACCTCGACGCGGTCCAGGGCACGGCGCTCGTCTTCGCCGGGAGTCGGACGCTCCGGCCGGGCGTCTCCATCCGGGCCGTGTCGGAGAGCCTCGAGCGGCTCCAGTATCGAGAGGTGACCGCCGCGCCCGCGCGCCCCGGCGAGTTCCGCCGGACCGGCGGGCGCTGGGAGATCCACCTGCGTCCCGAGAGCTCCGAGCCGGGGAAGCTCGTTCGGCTCGAGCGTGCGGGGCCCGTGGATCGTGGACGTGACCGGGGCGACGGACGGCGCCGACGTGTCGGACGCCGCGCTCGAACCCGAGCTGCTCACGGGCGTCGCGGAGACGGGACTCGAGCGCCGCCGGCCCGTCGCGCTCGGTGAGATGTCACCGTTCCTCCCGGCCGCGGTCCTCGCGGCCGAGGACCACCGGTTCTTCGAGCATTCCGGTCTCGATGTGGTGGCCGTGGGTCGCGCGCTCGTCACGAACACCGTGCGGGGCGAGATCACGCAGGGCGCCAGCACCCTCACGCAGCAGCTCGCGAAGAACCTCGCGCTCGGGCCGGAGCGAACGTGGCGCCGGAAGATCCTCGAGGGCGCGCTCGCCCTGGCGCTCGAGCGCCGCTACGAGAAGGAGAAGATCCTCGAAGCGTATCTGAACACCGTCTACCTGGGGCAGCGGGGCCGGGCGGCGCTCGTGGGCGTGGGGGCGGCCGCCCAGAGCTACTGGGACAAGGACGCGCGCCGGCTGGGGCTGGCCGAGAGCGCGCTCCTTGCCGGCATCATCCGCGCGCCGAATCGCTATTCGCCGGATCAGCACCCGGAGCGCGCCCAGCAGCGCCGGGACGCCGTGCTTCGCCGGATGCACGAGCTCGGGATGATCGATGCGAAGACGCTGGCCCAGGCGCTCGCGCAGCGCACCGAGGTGCGCGCCGGAACCAGTCTTCCGTCGCCGGCGCCGTACTTCCTCGACTACGTCCGCGCGACGACCGGCACGAAGCTGGCGCGGGGCAACCCGCGCATCTACACGACGCTCGATCCGAGCCTCCAGCGCGCCGCGGAGGCGGCGGTCGCCCGAGGCCTGGATCGCCTCGAGAGCACCCGCAAGAGCCTCCGTCGCTCGGCATCCGGGCAGCGGCTTCAGGCTGCGCTCGTCGCGCTGGATCCGGCGACGGGGGAGATCCGAGCCCTCGTGGGCGGCCGCGACTACGAGCTGTCCGCGTTCAATCGCGTGACGCACGCGCACCGCCAGCCCGGATCCGCCTTCAAGCCGTTCGTCTTCCTGGCCGCCCTGCGCCGCGGCGCCGCGGACCAGCCGCCGACGGTGACGCCGGCCTCGTTCGTCGAGGACATGCCGATCGAGGTGGCGACGACGGAGGAGCCGTGGACGCCCCGCAACTTCGAGGACCGGTTCGACGGGATGATCACCGTGCGGCAGGCGCTCGAGCGATCGTCCAACGCCGCCGCCGTCCGGCTCGCGCAGGCGGCCGGCCTCGACGGGGTGGTCAAGACCGCGCGCGAGGTCGGCTTCACGAGCCGCATGACGCCCGTGCCGGCTCTGGCGCTGGGTAGCTTCGAAGTGACGCCGCTCGAGCTCGCGGGGGCGTATGCGACGCTCGCGAACGGCGGGGCGCGGACGCCGGTGCGCGGCGTGCGGATGGTGGAGGGCCGCCCGGGCGGGCCGCGGACGGAAACACGGGCGGCCCGCGGTCCTTCGTCCACCCTGTCTCCCGACGAGGCCTATCTCGTCACGAACCTGCTCGAGGGGGTGGTGGACCGTGGGACCGGGGCGGGCGTGCGAGCGCTCGGGCTGACGGGCGCCGTCGCGGGCAAGACCGGGACGACGAACGACGCGCGAGACGCATGGTTCGCCGGCTACTCGCCCCGGCTGGTCGCGGTGGTCTGGGTGGGGTTCGACGACGGCACGCCCCTCGGACTCTCCGGCGCGAGCGCCGCGCTGCCGATCTGGACCGACTTCATGCGGGTGGCCGCCACGGTCGAGGATCCCGGGAAGTTCACGGTGCCGCCTGCGGTCGTCGTCCGCCGACCCTGCGGCAGCGCGACCGACGAGGTGTTCCTCGCGGCCACCGCCCCGGTCGAGGTGTGCGGAGCCGCGGAGCCGCCGTGGACCGCGGGTACACCGTTCGACCGGCCCGCGGCACCGTCATGGCCACCGGGGGTGTCAGCCTACCGACCGGCGGCTCCCGCAAGGACACCGGCCCCGCCGCCCTCCCGGCTGCTGGCGCCGCCGGCGCCGAGCGAGCGCTGAGGAGGCGCTCCGCCCAGCAGCATGACTGCGGACGATCTCTTTCTCGGGGCCCAGGCGGCGATCGACCGGCTGGTGCGACGTCTCAGGCTGGGCGCCGCGCCCGTGAGCGATGGGCGGCGCCTGCTGATCGTCCAGATCGACGGGCTGTCGCGCGCCGTCCTCGACCACGCCTTGGCGCGAGGGCACATGCCGGTCCTCCGGGGCCTCGTCGAGAGCGGGGAATCCCGAGTCAGGCCGATGACGGTGGGCATGCCGACGTCCACGCCCGCCTTCCAGATGGCGACGATGTACGGCGTCCAGCCCGACATCCCCGGGTTCCACTACCACGACAAGCGACGCCGGACCGACATCCACTTCCCGCGGGCTGGTCACGCCGCCTTCGTCGAGGCCAGCCAAGCCGTGGGCCGCGCCGGCATCCTGCGGGGCGGGAGCGTGTACGGCTGCGCGTTCACCGGCGGGGCGGTGAACGACTTCTTCAGCTTCGCGCGGCTCACACGTCCGCGCGCACCGGGACTCCTGCGGGTCGTCACGGCGTTCGTGCTGGTGGGATGGGTGGCGGCCAAGTGCGCGGCGCTCACCGGCGCTGAGCTCGTGCGAATGCTCGGCCGCATCGCGCGGCGCCCGAGCCAGCGCCGCGCGGCCTGGCTATGGTTCAAGAAGCGGGTCGCGGTCTCGGTGTGGACCCGGCAATGGTTCACCTTCGCCGTCGCCCGGGACATCTACGACGGCGTGCCGGCGGTCTACGTCAACTACCTGGACTACGACGAGGGGGCCCATGCGTTCGGTCCTCGGAGCGGGCACGCCATCGCCGGGCTGCGGGCGGTCGACCGCTCGCTCAGGCAGATCCGGCGGGCGCTCCGGCGCGTGCCCGGCTACCGGTACGACCTGTACGTCCTGGCGGACCACGGGCAGGCGGCCTCCACGCCCTATTCCGGGCTGGCCGGCGGGCGACGATTCGAGCGCGTGTTCTTCGACGAGATCCTCGGGATGCCCGCCGCGGCCGGCGACGAAGAGCCCGCCATCGATGCCGCGCCGGATGCGGCCGCCGCCGCGCGGGCGGCGCCGCGATCGGGCGAGGACGGCCTCGACCTCGGCTTCGAGCCGTATCTCGACGTCCGGGAGGCGTGCGAGCGCGGCGGCGTTCGCGTGGTCTCGGCCGGGCCGAACGCGTTCGTGTACTTCCTGGACACCCCGGAGCCCGTTCTCCTCGAGGCGATCGAGGCCCGCTGGCCGGGGCTTCCCGCGCTCGTGTCGAAGAGCGCCGGCGTCGGCTTCGTCCTGGTGCGCGCGAAGGACGGGCCCGTCTGCTTCTGGCGCGGCGAGGCTCATCGCCTCGCGGATCCCGAGAGCGGCCCCTTCGCGACGCGAGAGGATCGCGCGGTCATCCTGCGGGACCTGACGGCCCTGATGGCGATGCCGAGCGCCGGAGACCTCGTCATCTACGGCACCGACGCGCCGGAAGGTCACGTGTCCTACATCGAGGAGATGGGCGCGCACGCCGGGCCGTCGCCGGAGGAGCTGCACACGTTCGTCGTGGCTCCGTCCGCGGCGCCGGTGCCCGCCTCGCTCGATCATCCGCTCCAGCTCTACGAGCTCTTCGTCCGGTACCAGTCCGAGGACGACGGCACGACGGACAGGTCCTGAGCGGCCCGGCGATGACGGCATGTCGTCCGGGCGACAGGACGCTCGGTCGCCACGGTCCGCGAACACTCCGCGACGCCGAGATCAGGTTCTGCAGCGCAGAGTCCGCCGCTGCTGGCCGGCGTGGCACGCCGTTCGCGCACCGTGTGGGCATGAAGCTGTGCCGTCCACTCAGGTGGCTTGCAGTGAGAGGCGGATCACAACCATGACACGTGCACTCGGCGCGGGAGTTTTCGCGCTCGGTCTGCTCTGTGCGGCGGGAATCCGGCGGTTGCCGGCGGCGCCTTGATCGAAACCACGGCCCCGCTGGCGGATCGCTCCGAGGAGTCGGTCAAGGCGGCGGTGATCGCGGCGATCGACAAGGCCGTGCGCGGAGCGTCGGCGATGGGCTTCGCGTGGTTCCAGCTCCGCGATGCCCAGGTGACGGAGCACGAGGTCGCGGTCCAGATCCTGGCGACCGACAAGGACCCGGGAGAGGTGGAGGAGGTCGACCCGGGCGCGCGCGCCGGCACCTCCGGAGGCGTCGACGGACGACGGGAACGTGACCGAGGAGCCCGGTACCGGCGCGCCGGTCGCCGAGGCGTCACGCCTCCACATCTGAGGCGAGATCTGAGGCGAGCGCGCCGCACAGCCGCGCGCGTCCCGCCCGCGCCGGGCCGGCGGGCACGGCGGGTTCGCCGCCGTCAGACCTCGACGGTCTGGCCCTCCCGCGCGGCGAAGCACCAGAGCGCGACGCCGCGCTCCGCGATGAGCTCCTTCGCGAGGACTTCCATCCCCGTCACCACGTCGTCGGAGTGCATCGGATCGTGGTGGAAGAGCGCCAGCGCCTTGACGCCGCCCTGGAGCGCGACCTCGACGGTGGCGCTGAGAGACGAGTGCCCCCAGCCGATCTTCGAGGGGTACTCGACGTCGGTGTACTGCGCCTCCCCGATGTAGAGGTCGGCGCCCTTCACGAAGCTGACGAACGCGTCGTCGAGAACCCGCCCGAACTGCTTTCCCGCTTCCGCCTCGCGGCTGCCCGCCTCGAGCGTCGTGCGGTAGGGCTCGTGATCCGTCGCGTACACGACCGACTTGCCGGCCCGCTCTACCCGGTAAGCGAGGGCCATGCCCGGGTGGTTCAGGTAGGTGGCGGAGATCGTGGCATCGCTGATCCGGAACGGCTCACCGCGGTACTCGTGCACGTGAATCGACGAGATCAGATCGCCGAGCGCGACGGGGAAATAGTCCGAGTGCATCTGGCCGCTCAGGACGCCCTTCAGCGACCGCCCCTGGCCCGCCGATCCGTAGATGTGGAGCGTCGTGCCGGGCGAGTAGGCGGGCACGAAGAACGGGAACCCCTGGATGTGGTCCCAGTGCGTGTGGCTGATGAACAGGTGGATGGTGAGGGCCCGCCCACGGAACTCCTGCGCGAGAGAGAGGCCCAGCTCGCGGATGCCGGTCCCGGCATCGAAGATGAGGATTTCCTGGCCGGATCGGAGCTCGACGCAGGCCGTGTTCCCCCCGTACAGCGTCGTGGAGGGGCCGGGCGCCGCAATCGAGCCTCGCGTGCCCCAGAAGGTCACGCCGAGCCGGGGAGCGGCGCGGTCGGCCTTCAGGCGCTCCACGCGCGCCACCAGCTCGTCGGGGTAGAAGGGCTTCACCACGTACTCGTCGGCGCCCATCTCCTTCGCGCGGACGATGTCCGGCTTGTACGACTTCGCGGAGATCATGACGATGACGGAGCGCGCCAGCTCGGCATCCGCGCGCAGGGTGCGCAGCACCTCGAAGCCGTGCATGTCGTCCATGATGATGTCGCAGATGATGACCGCGGGCCGGTGGGCCTGCGCGAGCGCGATGCCGTCGGCGCCCTGCCGCGCGGTGAGCACGCGGAAGCCGCGGTTCGTGAAGACGAAGGCGAGGAGCTCGAGGAGCGCCTCGTCGTTGTCGATCACGAGGAGGGACTCGCCGGTTGCCGGCGCCGGACTGGAAGGCGTCGTCATGGAGTGAGGGAGGAGCCCGGCCTCGAGCCGGGCCGGCCCGCCAGGAACGACCCGAGGGGAGACACCGCTGCCGCCGTCGCGTGCGTCCGGAAGCTTGCCGATCGCGCCCGCATCGGATCCTCCGACGTGACGTTGTCCGGCCGGTTCACCGACGGCACGCGAGCGGCCCGCCCACCGGGCCTGGCCCGAACGTGCCGGTTGAAGCCGCAGCCGTCCTTCCCGGCATCCCGAGTCGGACACTAGCACGTCGGGCCTCATCCGCGCGAGATCGTCGAGGGCCTGCGCGGAACGGCCCGTCCGACGCCGGTGTGCCTCTCAGGCCCGAACGATGGTAAGCGGGCCGGCCGCCGTGCGCGCGATGACCCCGGTCATCGCGCCTCTCCGCGAGACGCCGGCTCCGGCCCGCTCGATTCCCGCGTCAAGATGAGCGCGCGAAGCACCTCGGCGACGCTCCAGCCCTGAGCGATGCACCCGCGAGGCGTGAAGGGCGGCTCCGCATCGAAGATCTCGCTGATGCTGCCGACGCAGGCGTCGTCGAGATGGGACCAGAACCGGTCCAGGAGATGGCGGGCGTCCGCGCGCTCCTCCGGGTGCGTGCGCAGCCACGCCTCGACGAAGGGCCCGATCAGCCACGGCCACACCGTGCCCTGGTGATACGCCGCGTCTCGCGCCCGGAGATCGCCGTCGTAGGTCGCCTTGTAGTCGGGGTGACCCGGCGCCAGGGTGCGAAGTCCCACGGGCGTCAGCAGGCGTGTCTTGACCGCCGCGAGGACCGGCGCCCACCGCGCCTCGGCAAGGACCGGGTGCGCGAGAGAGATCGCGAACAGCTGATTCGGCCGGCACGCCGGGTCGTCTCCCTTCTCGCCGTCGATCACGTCGTATAGGTAGCCGCCGTCGGTGTACCAGAACCGGGCGTTGAACGCGGTCCGCACCTGGTCCGCCCGGGCCGCGTGCGGCCGCGCGGCGTCCGGTCCCTGCTCCTCGCCCAGCCAGCCTTGGAGGAGCCGGAGCGCGTTGTACCAGAGCGCGTTGATCTCGACCGCCTTCCCGCGGCGCGGCGTCACCACCCAGTCCTCGACCTTGGCGTCCATCCAGGTGAGCTGGTAACCGGCCTCGCCCTGTCGGAGGAGACCGTCCGCCGGGTCCACGCCGATGCCGAACCGCGTGCCCCGCACGTGGTGGTCGACGATCGAGACGAGGGTGGGGAGCAGGAGGCGGAGCGTGCCTCGATCGCCCGTGGCGCGGAGATAGCGATCGATCGCGTGGAAGTACCAGAGGCTCGCGTCCGCGGTGTGGTAGAGGCCCTCGCGGGTGCCTTCCGGAAACATGTTGGGGATCAGGCCGTCCCGCACGTAGTGGGCGAAGGTGCGGAGGATGTAGCCCGCCTCCTGGTGGCGCCCCGTCAGGAGGGTCAGGCCCTCGAGGTTGATCATCGTGTCGCGGCCCCAGTCGGTGAACCAGTGATAGCCGGCGATGATCGTGCGCGCCTCGTCCCCGGTCGCGCGGATCAGGGCCGTGTCGGCCAGGCGCCCGGCCGGCGTCACCACGAATTGGTCGGCGGCCAGGATGAGCTCGGCGGCCGGACCCGTGCGAGCCGCCGGATGAGCGGCGGTGAGCAGCCGCTGGCGCCGTACCTTCTCGGCCCGGAGCGCGGGCTCGGGATCGAGCGCGTCGACGACCTCCCAGGGCTCGGTCGAGGCCACGACGGTGGCGGCGCCCTGAGGCTCGAGCGTCACGCGGAAATAGCCCGGGCTCCAGAGATCCCCGGTGGCCTCGTAGCCCCGGCTCTGCTCCACCGGGTACAGAACATGCTGGATCGTGTGGCCCGAGACGCGAAACGCGGCGGACGGGCCGTGCATGCGCAGCCGGAGCCGCGGAAGCTCCGAGCTCGCGAAGAGCTCGTACCGATCGCCCAGGACCGTGAGGCCGTAGGGGCCCGCGAGGGGGTCGCTGACCGGGCGTTCGTGCGGGCGGAAGTGGACGGCCGGCCGGAGGCGAAGTCCCACCGGCCCCGGCGCCGAGACGAGCTGGTACGTGACGTAGACCGTGTTTTGTCGGTACGGCACGAGCAGGCGCTTCTCGAGGACCAGCTGGCCGAGCTCGTAGCGCCACACGGGGAGGCCCGTCTCGAGCCGGAACTCGGTGAGGTCGAGCAGCTCCGTGGGCTTGCCCGCGCCGATGATGTCCCAGCCCGCTGTCGTGGCCGCGACGGTGCCGTCCGGCAGGTCCAGCCGTTCGTGGAGGTGACTCAGCATGTTCATCCGGCCGAGCGGCGCCGGCAGCGCGGCGATGAGGAGTCCGTGGTAGCGCCGCGTCATCAGGGTGGAGACCGTGCCCGACGCGTAGCCGCCGAGCCCGTTCGTGACCAGCCATTCGCGGGTCGCTGATCGATCGGCGTCGTCACGGCCAGGCCAGGGAATGCGACGTGTGATCTCGGTCATCGCGCGGGGCCGAAGACGACGGTCGCGTGAGCCGGCAGGATCCAGCCTTCGGCCGGGTTCAGCGCGGGCGTGCCGCCGCCGCCGTAGCGGACGGCCTCGCTCGACCAGACGAGGCTCCAGCGCGAGCCCTCGAGCGGCGCCAACAAGGGCTCGGCGATCGTCGGCAGGATCACATCGCGCCCCAGGTTGACGCAGAGGAGTCGATCGTCAGGCTCGACCCCGATGCCGAAGAAGCGGAGCACGAACGCCTCGGGGCCGAGCACGGCGCCGTCGATGCCGCCACCGCCCTGCGTGCGGAACACCGGGTCCTCCCGCCGCAGCCGGAGCAGATCGATGTGCAGCGCATAGGCCGACGCATGGCGCTCGCGCTCGCCGAGATCGAGTCTGGAGCGCTCGAACGTGAGGCGGTCGGCAGGGTCGGGCAACGCCGCCTGGGCCTCGGGTCCGGCCAGGCTCGGGAACTGCGAGAGGAACTCCGCACGGCCGGCGCGCACCACCTTCGCGAGCTCCGCCGGGAGATCGGCGAAGAAGAGGAAGGGGCTCGATGCGGCGAACTCCTGCCCCTGGAAGAGCAGCGGCGTTGCCGGACCCAGCAGGAGCAGGGCGGTCATGGCCCGGTAGCGGCCGGGGCTGGTCAGCTGGTGGCAGCGGAGGCCCGCCAGGGAATTGGCGACCTGGTCGTGGTTCTCGATGAAGTTGACAAAGGATGTCGGCGCGATGTCCCCTGCGGGCCGACCACGGCGCTTGCCCTGCCAGGCGTAGCGCTGGCCCTGATAGAGGAAGCCGCGCTTGATGGCCGAGATCAGCTCCTGGGGCGTGCCGGCGTGATCGCTGTAGTAGGCCTCGGCCCGGCCGGTGAGCGCCACCTTGGCGCTGTGGTGGAAGTCGTCGTTCCACAGCGCGTCCAGGCCGTGGCCTCCGGCCGCCACCGGGCGGACGAGCCGGGCGTCCTGCGGCTCGTTCTCGGCCACCAGAAGAACCGACCGGCGACCGGCGCGGGCCCGTGCGCGGTGCGCGATCGCGACCAGCACGTGCTCGGGCGAGTCGTCCTGGATGTCCTGCGTGGCATCCAGGCGAAGCCCGTCGAGATGGAACTCGTCGATCCAGTATCCGGCGTTCGCGATGAAGTACTCGCGGACTGCCTCGGATCCCTCGCCGTCGAAGTTGATCGCCGCGCCCCAGTCGGTCCGGTGCCGCGTGCTGACGTAGTCCGCGGAGAACTGCCCGAGATAGTTGCCGTCCGGGCCGAGGTGGTTGTAGACGACGTCCAGGATGACGCCCATCCCGACCGAGTGCGCTCGATCCACGAAGGCCCGGAAGTCGGCCGGCCGGCCGTAGAGCCGGGTTGGCGCGAAGAGGGCGACGCCGTCATAGCCCCAGCCGAAGTCGCCGGGGAAGTCCGCGATCGGCATCACCTCCACGACGGTGATGCCAGCCCGGGCCAACTCCGGCAGCTCCTCGCTGGCGGCGCCACAGGTGCCGGCCGTCGTGAAGGTGCCGATGTGCATCTCGTAGACGACCTGACCCTCGCGCGGGACGCCCCGCCACTTGACGTCCGTCCAGGCGAAGTCGTTCGGGTCGATCACCTCGGAAGGCCCGTGCGGGCCCTCGGGCTGGAATCGAGAGGCGGGATCGGGGTAGGGTGCGCCGCCGTCGAGCCGGAACGCGTACCGCGCGCCCGCTCCGATCGACGGCACCCGGCCGGAGTGGTACCCCCCGGGCTCCGTCCCGAGCGGCACCCGCTCGTTGCCGCTCTCCACCTCGACTCTGCCGACCCGGGGCGCCCACACGCGGAAGTGCACGCCCCCTTCGGGGGCGAGCTCGGCCCCGACCGGCAGGCGCCGCCACGCGGGCGGCGAGCTGCTGCGCTGTCGCACGGATGGTCGCGGGCGCAACTTCCATACCAGACCGCGGCGAGACCCAGGTCCGCGAAGAAACCGCGCGCTTGCGGCCTGCTACCGGAACTCCGACGCCTCCGTGGAGATGGACACGTGTAATGCCACCGTGTCGTCGCCGCGACAGTGTGACGTGCAATCGACAGCCGCGAGGTCGGAGGATCAGGGGACATCGCGAGACCCACACGGCGCTTTCGATCCGAGATCTCGGGAGTTCTGTGGCATCCCGATTGCTCATCACTTTCCTGGCACACGCTGCTGAAGGACGACGTCGACACGGACGAACGACAGCAGGCAGATCAACGGGACGGTCGCCACCGACACGACGCGGCAGTTTGCGATCGAGCCCGCCCGGTGAAGGGTTGCCGCGCCGTGAGCAGCCTCCGAGTGCAGGGCTGACGCTCACGACTCGAGGCGTCGGCCCGCGGTCGGGCAGGGTCCGGCGCGCAGCTTCCGAGGCAGTTCCGTCCGGGCCCTCTGTCGATGCATCGTCGGCGACGCCGTCGAAAGGGAGGTTTCTCGATGGCCGCAAACAAGAGTCCCAAGGCTTACAAGCAGCAGGAGTTCGATCTCAAGGGGCTGGCCGGTATCTCCGACGCCCAGATCGAGGAGCACTTCGCGCTCTACGCGGGGTACGTCAAGCAGGTCAATGCCCTCAATCAGGAGCTCGCCGACATGCTCGGGCGCGGGCAGGCGTCGGGCAAGAGTCCGGAGTTCGCGGAGCTGACGCGACGCCTGGGCTTCGAATACAACGGCATGATCCTGCACGAGTACTACTTCGGGAACCTACGCGCCGCGGCGGACCCCAAGCCATCGGGAGGCTCCGGGCTCGCGCAGGCGCTCGGGAGCTCGTTCGGGTCCGTGGAGCAGTGGCGTACCGTCTTCCAGGCGATCGGCGAGATGAGGGGCGTCGGTTGGGTCATCCTGTTCCAGGATCCGGCCACCGATCGCCTCACGAACCACTGGATCACCCTGCATCAGGACGGGGTGCCCGCGGGGTTCAAGCCGCTTCTGGTCATGGACGTCTGGGAGCACGCGTACATGCGCGACTACAAGGCCACGGAGCGCGCGCAGTACATCGAGGCGTTCTTCCGAAACATCGACTGGGCCGTCGTCGAGACGCGTCTCCGGGAAGAAGGCGCGGTCCGGCACGCGGCGTGACCCGTACCGCGTCACGCGCATCCGGTCGCTGGTCACGGTGTCGCCCCCACGACACCGTGACCAGCGCGGGTCGTGGAAAGCGCGCGAAATGCGCTGTTTATCCAGGTCTATCGTCACGGATTCTTGAATCAGAACTCGGCACGCGACTTGCCCCTACGAAGCAGCAGAGAGACGCAACCTGCGCCCGGTAGGGAGTAAGGAGGATAGGTCGATGCCGTTGATCCTGTGGCTCCTAGGTGTGCCGCTCGGTCTGGTCGTCATCCTGTGGCTCATGGGCATCGTGTAGCGGTCGAGGAGCTCGAGAAGTGATCGGGCTCCGGTGGACGCGTGCAATCGCGTCCTGGACAGACTATCGACGGTGAAGGGAGGAAGGCGATGCTATCGCTTGCATTGACGTTCCTGATCGTGGGCCTGGTGGCCGGGCTCCTCGGGCTGTACGGGGTCGCGGCCGTGGCGTCCCAGATCGCGTGGGTCTTGTTCCTGGTCGGGGTGGTGCTGCTCGTGCTCCACGTGGCGCGGACCCGACGGCTACCGCCGGCAGTCTGACGACGAGGTGAACGCCATGAAAGAGAGCCTGTTGGCCGCAATCGGCATCTGGCTCGTGTTCGTCCTGGTGTTCACCTCGCTGGTCGGCGCGTAGCCCGCCCGAGGCAGGGACCGGTAGAGGACTTCTTCTCGAGGACGGTCCCGGGTGAGGAGCCCGGGATCGTCGACGCCCCTCGGCGATGCTGCTGACTGGCGTGCCCGAGAAAGGCGACATCGAGAAGACGGCGGTCAGAAGCTCGTGACCGCGATTCAAGTCAGCTGAGGGGGTGAAAAGGATGGCGCACCAGTATCGCTGTGAGAAATGTGGACATGTCGCGGACCGGCCGGGCAGTTGCTGCGGCCAGCCGATGAAGGAGATCTCCTAGCCACACCCGGGGAGCGGGACGGCTCAGCTGCCCGCTCCCCGTTTCGGCCCACGCCCCTTCTCCGATCCTCGCGCCGGTCCGCGCGTGTTCCCACGCGTCACCGGTGCTTCGTACTTGACGTCGTTACGTCTTCCCAGGCCGTTGACACTCCGTGCGACGCCGATTATACAGAGAAAACACAATGCGCTCGTCCCTGCGCGCTGCCGCGTTGTCCGCCGACGGCCGCGGTGCGCCCGCGCGCCCCACGGGCCGGCCCGAGCTGCCCAGCGGCTACCGTGTCGAGGAGGCCTACCGCCACCTCAAGACGCGCATCATGTCGGCCGACCTTCCGCCCGGAGCGTCGCTCAACGAGCTCGAGATCGCCGCGGCGCTCGGTACCAGCCGGACTCCGGTCCGCGAGGCGATCCGCAAGCTCGAGCAGGAAGGGCTGGTGATGCGCTATCCGAACCGGGGCGCGATCGTCACCAAGCTCTCCATGACCGACGTCCTCGAGATCTGGCAGCTCCGGGAGATCCTGGAGCCCGCGGCCTGCGCGCTCGCCGCGGACCGGATCGACCGGGACGCTCTTGCGAGGCTCGAGGGCGCGTTCCTCGAACTCCGGGGGCAGGAGATGGGCCCGGAGGCGTACGAGGCGTTCCTGCGGGCCGACGTGGGCTTGCACGGGCTCATCGTCGACTCCACCGGGAACGCGACGCTCCGGAGCGTGCTCGGGATGCTCAACGAACGCATCGTCCAGGTCCGCGTCGTCACGTCGCCGGCCCGCTTCCAGAGCGCGGTCGCCGAGCATCTCGCGATCGTCGCCGCGCTCAAGGCGCGCGACGCGCAGGGGGCGATGGCCGCGATGCGCCGCCATCTGGAGCGCGCGCGCCAGAGCCTGGTGCTGCTGGCATGACGTCCGCCTCGGGGTCGTCGGCGCTCCGCTTCGGCGCGGGTCTCCTGGGCCACTACTCCCGGGCGTATCCCGTCAGCCGCGTGGCCGAGCTCGGAGCGCTCTGCGAGCGGCTCGGCTTCGACTCGTACTGGATCGCCGATCAGCGGTGGATGCGCGACGTGTGGGTCAGTCTGACCGCCACCGCCATGCGGACCTCGCGCATTCAGCTGGGGACGCGCGTCACCGATCCGTACGTCCGTCATCCCGCGCTCACCGCGGTGGCCATCGCGTCGCTCGACGAGCTCTCCGGCGGGCGCGCCATCCTCGGCCTCGGGGCCGGCGGCTCGGGCTTCCGCGAGATGGAGATCGAGCGGAAGAAGCCCGTGGTGGCGCTCCGCGAGGCGATCGAGCTCATCCGCCGGCTCCTGGCCGGGGAGCAGACCGAGTACCCGGGCGAGCTCGTCCGCTTCCGCCGTGGCGCGCTGGAGTTCGCCACCCGCCGCGGCATCCCGGTCGTCATCGTGGCCCGCGGCCCCAAGATCCTCGAGCTCGGGCGGCCGCGTCGCGGACGGGGTCATGGTCGCGAGCATGGCGTCTCCCGCCGCCGTCACCTGGGGGCTCGAGCACGTCCGGACCGGCGCTCCGGCAGGCTGGGCGCCCGCCGGAAGCGGTCGAGCTGTCGTCCATGGTCTACACCTCGATCTCCGACGACGGCCCCGCCGCGCGCTGCATCGTGCGGCGCGGCATCGCCGCCGCGCTCCTGGGCAGCTTCCCCAACTACGACTTCCTCGCGGCGAGCGGGCTCACGGTGCCGCCCGAGCTCTGGAAGCTCCTCGAGGCCGGCAAGCCGGACTACCCGCGGGTCATGGCCGCCATTCCCGACGCCTTCGTCGATCACCTCGGCCTGGCGGGCACGCCGGCTGATTGCGCCGCGCAGATCGAGCGGATCGTGGCCAGCGGCATCCGTCACGTCGTGCTCGCGCCGCTGCCGGTCGATGAGCTCCAACGTCGAATCCGTCATCGAGCCGTTTGCCCGGGCAGGTCGTGCCCCGCGTCCGCGCCGCCGGCATCGTCGTCTAGCGACCAGAAGGGAGAGATGGACCCGCCATGTCGAGACATTCGCACCGCCTCCGCCTTCTCCTGCTGTCGATCGCCGTGCTGCTGCTCCTCCCGGCGTCGGGGGCCCTCGCCCAGACGCGTCACAAGCTCACGCAGGCGGGCTTCCGCGTCCTCTACATGGCGCCCGGCCTTCGTCGCGCTCGAGAAAGGGTTCTTCACCCAGGAGGGCGATCGACCTCACCTTCACCGAGCTCGACAGCGGCGCGCTCGGCGCGGCGGCCGTGATCTCGGGGAACGCCCAGATCTCCGATCTCGATCCCCTCGGCGTGGCGCGGCTCCAGCAGGAAGGCAAGCCGCTCCTCCTGCTGGTCTACAACCTCGTCGGGCGGGTGACCCTCGATCTGATCGTGCGGACGCCGGTCGCGCCAGACGGCTCGGCGCTGACCGCCGAGACCCCCCTGCCCGCGCGCTTCGCGGCCCTCAAGGGCCTGACCATCGGCATCACCCGCCCCGGCGCCCCCACCGACGTCTTCGCCCGCTACTTCCTGGTGCGCGCCGGCCCGAATCCCGACCGCGACGCGAACGCTCGTCCAGGTTGGCGGCGTGCCGGCGCTGGCCGCGGCCTTCCAGAGCCGAGCGGATCGACGCCTTCCTCCTCTCGCCGCCGCTCCCGCAGACGCTCGAGCGCGAAGGGACGGGCCGCATCCTGATCCGGAACACCGGCGGCGGACGTCCCCGAGCTGCGGGACACCACGTACGCCGCGATGTTCACGTCGGCCGAGTACGCGAAGAAGAACCGGCGCGGCCCTCCAGGCCTACGTGCGGGCGCTCCGCGCGGGCCACGGCGTGGATCCGGGCCAACCAGGCGGAGGCGCTGCGCATCCTCGGCGAGAAGTACTTCAAGGACACGCCGGCCGAGAGCCTGGCGCTGTCCCTCGACGCGACGCTGCCGGCGCTCAGCGTCGACGGGCGGTTCAGCCAGGCCGGCGGTCCAGCGCTACCTCGACATCTTCAAGACAGTCGGCGAGACCGTGAACGCGAACGCCGGCCGAAGGGGTCCTGTGGACGAACGAGTTCGTCCAGTAGGCGTGGCCACCGCCGGCGCCGCGCGGCCCGCGCCGATGTCACCGGGCGCGCGTCCGGTCCTGGAGGCCCGCGGGATCTACAAGATCTTCGTGGCCCGCGGGGGATCGCAGACCCGCGCCATGACCGCGCTCCGCGACGTGAGCCTCGACGTGCGCCGCGGGGAGTTCCTGGCGCTGATCGGCCCCTCGGGCTGCGGCAAGTCGACCGTGCTCAACATGTTCGCCGGGCTCGTCGGCGCCGACCGACGGCCAGATCCTCCACGACGGGCGCGCGGTCCAGAGCGTGAACACCCGCGTCGGCTACGTCACGCAGGACGACAACCTCCTGCCGTGGCGGACGACGCTCGGCCAACGTGGAGATCGCGCTCGAGTTGAAGGGGATGCCACGCGCGAGCGCCGCCGGGCGCGCGCCCTCGAGTACCTGGGGCCGGGTGGGCCTCCGGCGGCTTCGAGCACCACTACCCGCACGAGCTCTCGGGCGGCATGCGGAAGCGCGCGTCGATCGTCCGCACGCTGGTCGACGAGAGCGTGGACGTGATCCTCATGGACGAGCCGCTGGGCCCGCTGGACGCCCAGACGCGCCTGCTCCTCCAGGACGAGCTGCTCCAGCTCTGGCAGGGCAGCGGCCGCACGATCCTCTTCGTGACCCACGACATCGTCGAGGCGATCGCGCTGCTCGGACCGGATCGCGATCTTCACGAGCGCCCCCGGTCGGATCAAGGAGATCCGCGAGGTCCGGATCCCGCCGGCCGCGCGACGTCTTCCACATCCACGAGGCGCCGGGCTTCGCCGGAGATCTACGACGCCATCTGGAACGACTTGCGGGACGAGATCCGCAAGGCCCGGGAGGCCGGCCGTGCCTGAGCTCGACCGCGAGTCGGCGCTCCTGACGGCGCGAGGCGCGACCGGCGCGGCGGGCGGCGCGGCGGATCGCCTGCGGCATCCTCGGCCGGGCAGCTGGTGCTCCTCGCCGCTCATCCTGGGCGCCTGGGCCTGGCCGTCGGGCCGCCTCCGTCGACCGCCTCTTCCTGAGCGATCCGGTGAGCGTCGCCCGAAGGCGTTCTGGGCGATCCTCCTGGCCAGGGCACCCTCTGGTTCCACCTCTGCTTCACGCTGATCGAGACGCTCCTCGGCTACCTGGCCGGCGCCGCGCTCGGCCTCGCCGGGGCGCTCGCCGTCTCGCATGATCCCGGCCGGCGAGCCGATGCTCCGCCCCTTCGTCCTCCTCGCCTACGCCACGCCGAAGATCGCGCTCGCGCCGCTCATGATCATCTGGTTCGGCATCGGGCTCCTGCCGAAGGTGATCCTCGCGGCCACCTTCGTGTTCTTCGTCGTCTTCCTGAGCACCCTGGCCGGCCATCGCGACGGTGCCGCCCCGAGCTGGTCTCGGTCGTGCGGGTGATGGGGGCCGCGCCCTCGGCGGTCTTCCGGAAGGTCGTGCTGCCGAGCGCGCTGCCCTTCATCCTCACCGCGCTCCGCCTCACGATTCCGGCGGCCCTCATCGGCGCGTCATCGGCGAGTTCATCAGCAGCAACCGCGGCGTCGGCTACCTCATCAACGCCGCCAGCTCCCGCTACGCCACCGCCGAGGTCTTCGCCGGGCATCCTGAGCCTCCTCGTGGTCCTGTGCTCGTGCATGAACGCCGGCCGTCCCTCGCTCGAGCGGGGCTGGTCTCGGTGGGCGCCGCGCGACGCGCTCGGGTCTTAGTAGGAAGCAGCATGACCGCAGTTCTGACTTCCCTCGACGCCATCCTCGCGCCGTCGCGGTCAGCGCTCCTGGTCGTCGACGTGCAGAACGATTTCATCCACCCCGAGGGCTGGGCCGCGCGCCATTCCCCGGGCGGGCCGTCGCTCCGCCAGGTGATCCCGCCGATCAACCGTCTGATCCGCGCGGCCCGGACCGCCCGCGTGCCGGTGGTCTACGTCCTGATGGAGCACGGACCCGGCCTCGATCTCCCCAACTACCGGGCGCGCTACGTGGCGCGGGGGATGGAAGGGGACATCCTGTGCGCGGCCGGCGCCTGGGGCGCGCGCCTCGATGCGGAGATCCTTCCGCCGGCGCCCGGCGACCTCACGATCGTCCGCCATTCGTACGACGCGTTCGAGGGCACCGCGCTCCACGGGCTCCTCCGCGAGCGCGGCGTCGAGTCGGTGGTCGGAACGGGCGTGGTCACCAATCTGTGCGTGCAGACGACGATCCAGCACGCATTCGCCCTCGGCTACTACGTGGTGATCGCCGAGACGCGACGGCGGCGGTCGATCCGACCGTGCAGGCCGTCACCCTGGACAACTTCCGCCTGTACTTCGGGCCGGTGGTGCCGAGCGAGACGATCGATCGGCACTGGGCGCCCGCGCACGACTCTCGAGTCCGGGGCGCCGCCCCGGCCTGTGCCTGGAGGACCCGTGGACGTCCCGATGACTCCCGCCTTCAGCGACGGCCGAGTACGCCCGGCGGCTCGGCGACGCTCCGCGCGCGGATGGGACGGCCGAGCCTGGACGTCCTGCTCGTGGTGGTGCCCGAGAACCTGTTCTATCTCACCGGCTACGAGACGATCGGCTATGCGAGCTTCGCGCTGCTCGCTGGTCCGGCGCGACGCCGAGCCGCTCCTCTTCGTCCGGGAGATGGAGCGGACGGTGGCGGAGACGACCACCTGGCTCCCGGGTTCGAGACCTTCACGGATACCGAGGACCCGGTGGAGCGCGCGGTGGACCTCGCTGCGGAAGCGAGGCTGGCTCGACGGCCGGGTCGGCGTCGAGCTGGGAGATTCGTTCGTCTCGCCGGCCACGATGGACCGCCTGCGCCGGCGCCTCGGCGAGACGGCCGACGGGACCGGCCTCGTCGAGCCCGGGCGCGCGGATCAAGTCGGCCGAGGAGCTGGCGTGGATCCGCCGGGCGTGCCGCCTGACCGAGGCCGGGATGGGCGCGGCCCTCGACGCGATCCGGCCCGGCGCCAGCGAGAACGAGGTTGCCGGTGCGGCCTACGCCGCGTTCATGGCGGCGGGTCCGACTTCATCGCGGGCGATCCCGATCGTCACCTCGGGGTGGCGCTCGGGGGTCGCGCACCTGACGTTCGGGGACCGGACGCCTCGAGCCCGGCGACACGCTCCTCCTCGAGATGAGCGCCTGCCGGCGCCGCTACTTCGGCCCGCTGATGCGCGGCGCCGTGCTCGGCCACCGGTGCGCGACGAGGTGCGCCGGATGGCCGACGTCATCATCGAGGCGCTGAACGCCGCGATCACGGCGATCCGGCCCGGCGCCACCAGCGGCGACGTGGACGCGGCGTGCCGCGGCGCCGATCGAGCGCGCCGGCTACGAGCCGTTCTTCCGCAAGCGCACCGGCTATTCCGTGGGAATCGGCTACGCCCCCGACTGGGGCGAGGGCCACATCGCGAGCCTGCGCCGCGACGATCCCGACGCCGCTCCAGCCCGGCATGGTGTTCCACATGCCGCCGGCGCTCCGCGTCCCGCGGCAATACGGGCTGGGGTTCAGCGAGACGGTGCTGGTCACCGCAGACGGGCTGCGAGGTGCTGACGAGCTTCCCGCGGCAGCTCCACGTCGCCGCGGTAGACCGTGACGATCCCCGGTGACCGTCCGCTCTCCCCCACGAGACCGACGTCCTCGTCGTGGGCGGCGGCCTGGCTGCGCTCCGGGCGGCGCTGAGCGCACGTGAGGCGGGGGCCCGCGTCCTGGTGGCGGTCAAGCGGAAGCTCGGCCAGAGCGGCTCTTCGGCCAACACGTCCGGCGGGTTCGCGGCCGCGTGCGCCGACCTCAACCCCGCGGACGACGCCGGGCAGCACTACGCCGACTCGGTCGTGGGGGGCGGCTGGGTCAACGAGCGCCGGCTGGCGCGCGTCCTCGCCGAGGAGGCGCCGGCCCGGCTGCGCGACCTGTGGGCGGTCGGCGCGCGGTTCCAGCAGCGGAACGGCCACTACTACCTCTCCCCGAGCGGCGACCATCGCCAGCCGCGCGTGCTGGTGCCGGAGCACATCCGGGGCACCGACCTCACGCTGCCGCTGCGGGCGGCGGTCCAGGCCGCCGGGGTGGACGCGCTGGAGAACACGCTGGTCGTGGACCTGCTGGTCGACGACGGGCGCGTCGTCGGCGCCCTCGGGCTCCGCCGGGACCGCGTGGAGGCCTGGCGTGATCCGGGCCGGCGCGACGGTGCTGGCGGCGGGCGGCGCCGGCCGGCTCTTCAGCGTGACCAGCAACCCGGTCGACGTGACGGGCGGCGGCTACGCGCTCGCCCTCCGGGCGGGCGCGCCGCTCCGGGACATGGAGTTCGTCCAGTTCTACCCGTGGCGCTGCATCCGCCCCTTCGGGTCGAGCCGGGTGCCCGTGCAGCCCTCGACGTTCGTCTCCGGCGCCCGGCTCTACAACCGGCCGGGGCGAGCGCTTC
The DNA here is from genome assembly GCA_963765195.1 of uncultured Candidatus Rokubacteria bacterium. Taxonomy (GTDB): domain Bacteria; phylum Methylomirabilota; class Methylomirabilia; order Rokubacteriales; family DASRDR01; genus DASRDR01. The sequence continues at coordinate 350,036 of CAVXVV010000088.1, read as the reverse complement.
ATGGAAGCGCTACGACCCGGCCCGGAAGGAAGCGACCACTCGTGACGTGGCGGCCCGCGCCATCTTCGACCAGATCCGCGGCGGCCTCGACGTCGACGGCGGCGTCCTCATGGACATCTCGGACGTCCCGGACGACGTTTCGCCACGAGAACAGCAAGGTGACGGAGCGCCTGGACCCGCGGGGGATCGATTACCGGTCCATCCCGCTGGTCCTCGCCCCCGAGGCTCACTTCGTGATGGGCGGGGTGCAGGTGGACGAGTGGGGGGCGGCGAGCCGCCCCGGCCTCTACGCGTGCGGCGAGACCGCCGGCGGCACCCACGGCGGCAACCGGCTCAACAGCAACGCGGTGCCCGAGACGCAGGTGTTCGGTCACCGCGGCGGGGTGCGCTGCGGCGGCCTTCGCGGCGGCGCGGCGGAGCCCGGGCCGCGCCGACGACGACGTGAGCGCGGCCTGGGCCCGCCGCCTGAAGGACGTGAGGAGCGACAGCCCCGACGTCTCGCCCGAGTCGAAGGCGCGCCTGGCCGCCTTCCGGCAGGCGATGTGGCTCGGGCTCGGGATCGTCCGCACCGCGGAGGGGCTCCGGCAGGCGCTCGACGAGGCAGCGGCCGTCCGGGCGCGCGCGGCCGCGGCCCTGCCGGAGACGCTGGGCGAGCTGGTCGCCACGGTCGAGCTGGAGCAGCTCGCCGCCACGGCCCATGCCTGCGCCGCTAGCGCGGCCCTCCGCACCGAGAGCCGCGCCGCCCACTACCGGGAGGACTTCCCGCAGACCGACGCCGACTGGCTCTGCACCGTCGTCTACGCGAGGGGCCGGGCGGAGCGCCGGCCCCTCGCGCGTGACGCCGACGAGGACCGGCAGCTCGGGCCGGGTCCCGCAGGCCGCGAAGCCGGACGAGTTCGTGGAATGAGCGTTCGAGGAGGGAGTCCAGTGCGGCCACTGCTCGAGCGGGTGCTGCCGAGGCCCGGCGCCGCCGGGGCCGCGCCGAGTGGCTCACCGTTTGCCGTGGGGCGGGCGATGCTGCTGGTCGCGTTCCTGGGGGCGTGGGGGTGGGCGTCGGGCCGGCTGGTGGACCGGGAGTTCCTGAGCGACCCGGCGGCGGTGCTCGGCGCGCTGGCCGAGCTGGCAGGGTCGGGGCGCCTCTGGCCGCACCTCGTCCAGACCGTGGGCGAGGTGCTGGCCGGCTACGCGCATCGGCGTCGCCGCCGGCGTCGGACTCACGGTCCTGGTCGCCGCCGTCGAGGCCGCCCATCGCGTCCTCCGGCCGTTCCTCGTCGCCTTCTACTCGATCCCGAAGATCGCGCTGGCGCCCCTCATCATCATGTGGTTCGGCCTGGGGGCGGCCCCCAAGATCCTCCTGGCGGCGGCGTTCGTGTTCTTCGTGGTGTTCATGAACATGGTCGCCGGCGTCTACAGCGTCAACCCGCAGCTCCTGGCCGCCATGCGGGTCATGGGGGCGACGTCGCGCCGTCTGCTGCGCAAGGTGGTGCTGCCGAGCGCGATCCCGCACCTCATGACCGGGCTCCGCCTGGCTGTCCCCGAGGCGCTCATCGGCGCGGTGGTCGGCGAGTTCATCGCGGCGAACCAGGGGCTCGGCTACCTGGTGACCCAGGCCGCCTCCCAGTTCAACACCGCGGCCACGATGGCGGCCATCGTCGTCCTGCTCCTGATCGTGGTCGTCATGGACTCGACGCTGAGCCTCGCCGAGCGACGCCTCCTCCGGTGGCGGCCGCGGGCGTCGGCGTCGGTCGTAGGGGGGAGACACCCGCCACGCGGCGGAGCCATCCCGACGCTCAACCAACGCTCCCGAGGAACGCGAGCATACGGGAGGTCGAAACGATGAAAACGTGGAAGGCACTCGCAGCAGCAGCCGCGCTGCTCGCCGCCTGGCAGGCGCGCCGCCGCGGACGCCCAGGCGCCGATCAAGGTGAAGCAGGCAGGCTTCAAGTCATCGACCTGGCGGTGCCGTTCATCGCCAGTCCGAAGGCTTCTTCGAGAAGAACGGCTCGACTCGAGTACGTCGAGATCGACAGCGGCAAGCTCAGCGTGACCGCCCTCCTGTCCGGAACGCCCAGTTCACCGACTTCGCGTGACGACACGGCCGCCCTCCAGAAGGAAGGCAAGGACTCGATCCTGGTCTACAGCATCGTCAACGCGCTCACCATGGACATGTATCCGGAACGATGTGCTCGAGCGTCTCAAGATCACCCCGACCACCCCGCTTGCCGACAAGCTCAAAGCGCTCAAGGGCCTGACCTTCGGATCACGCGCCCAGAGCAGTGACGCAGCTCTTCCCCTACCTCCTGCGAAGGCGACGACCCGGAGAAGGACGCCACCTTCGTCAGATCAGCGGCTCAGCGCTGGTCGCGGCATGAAGGCCAAGCGGATCAACGCCTTCATGCTGTCGGCACCAGCACCATACCTCCTCGAGCGGACAAGTCGGCACGGTCGTCCTCAAGAACTCAGCAAGGGCCGCCGGAGTTCGGCGACTTCGCGTTCGAGTGCATCGCCTCCTGAACCTCGCGGAAAAACCCAAGCTCGTCAAGGCGTACACCCGCTCGCTGAACCACCTACGACTGGATGGTGGCGAACAGCCGCGGCGCTCGCCCACCTGAAGAAGACTTCGCGGAACCGATGAGGCGACGCTCAAGATCTCCTTCGACACCCTCATCCCAGCGATCCGGAAGCGGCAAGCTGACCCAGCCGTCGCGAACCACTGAGGTCATGAAAGCGATCGGCGCCGTTCAGGACCTCAACACCCCGAAGGCGTCTCTGACGAACGCGTATATAATGCCCTCGCTGACGGCAGCGCCTCGGATTTTCCCCCCTTCCGCGCGTACCAGTACCGCTCTGCCGCGACCCTCCGCGGCGTGATCCGATGGATCTCTCACGTGCCGGTCACCCGGCACTCCTCGCACCCGAACGCGCCCCGCCGGCGCACGGGGCTCGCCGTTCCCCGGCGGAAGAGCCCTGCGGTAACGTGGAGAACGAGGACCACGCCGGAGGGAGGCGAAGATGAAAGCTACACTGGTCGCGCTGCTCGGCTCGGTCATGGGCGTGGCGATGCTCCTGCGTATCGCGTCGGCCCAGTTGCCGGACACCATCGCGGCACCCGGGGAGACGACCGTGACGACGCTCCACGCGGAGGGCGCCCAGGTCTACGAGTGCAAGGCCGACGCGGCCGGCAAGCTCGCCTGGCAGTTCCGCGAGCCGGTCGCCACGCTGCTGCTGGAGGGAAAGACCCTGGGCCGCCACTACGCCGGGCCAACCTGGGAGCTCGCGGACGGAAGTGTCGTCATCGGCAAGGTCGTGGGCCGCGCCGCCGCGCCCTCCGCGAAGGACATCCCGTGGCTCAAGCTCGAGGTCTCCGAGCGACGGGGCACCGGGACGCTGTCCGGCGTGACGACCGTCCAGCGCATCAACACGCGGGGCGGTGCGGCCGAGGGCGCCTGCGATCGCGCCGGTGAGTATCTCAGCGTCGCGTACGCCGCCGACTACGTGTTCCTCCGACGGTGAGCTGCCGACCCCGGCGATCCAGCGGGCGCATCGGTCTCCCGGGCGCCCGCCCGCTGCTCCAGTCGCGACGGGGCGCTCTCGCCGTGAGTCGCCTTCCCCCGCTTTGACAGCGGCGCCCCCCTGGGGCATCGTGCGCAGGGCTATGCACGTCGGGATCTTCGTCGAGGAGCGGCGGCGCGACACCAGCGAGGCCGTCGCCTTCCGCGACGCCGTGGAGCTCGCGGAGGCGGCGGAGCGCGAAGGACTCGACGGCGTGTGGCTCGGCGAGATCCACTTCACCCCGATCCGCTCGGTGCAGTCGGCGCCGATGGCGCTGGCCAGCTACCTGGCCGCCCGGACCGAGCGGGTGCGCATCGGCACGGCCGTGACGGTGCTGCCGCTCGTCCACCCGCTACGCATCGCCGAGGAAGCGGCGACCGTGGATCAGCTGAGCCAGGGCCGCTTCGACCTCGGCATCGGGCGGAGCGGCGCCGCCTCGACCTATGACGCGCTCGGGATCCCGTACGGCGAGAGCCAGGCGCGCTTCGAGGAGGCGCTGGCGATCATCCGCGAGGCGTGGAAGGGCGAGCCCTTCTCCTACGAGGGCCGGTTCCACCGGATCCGGAACACCGTGGTCACGCCGCGTCCCTACCAGGTGCCGCACCCGCCGCTCCGGATGGCGGCCAACTCGCCGGAGACGTTTCCCTGGGTCGGCCGGGCCGGATTGCCGCTGTTCGCGGGCCTGCGCGACCTCGGCATCCCGGAGCTCGGCGAGCACCTCGCCGCGTACCGCGCGGCGTGGCGCGAGGCCGGGCACGCCGGGGCGGGCGACGTGTGCCTCCGCATCCCGCTCTACGCCGCGCCGACGGAGGCGGCGGCCCGCGAGGAGCCGCGCGAGAACATGACGTACTTCTTCCGGCGGCACACGGAGCTCGCGCGGGCGCGCCTGGGCCGGGCCGGCGCGGGGCCCGTGGAGCGGGCCCGGCGCCACGTCGCCGATCTGGAGGAGCTCTCGTACGACCGGATCGTCGAGACGCGGGCGGCGTTCGGGACGGGTCCGAGCCTCGTCGACCGCCTCCGCCGCCTGCGCGACGAGCTCGGCCTCGACGGCATCATCGCCGAGCTGAATCCGGGCGGCCTCCTCTCGCTCTCGCAGATGCGCCGAACGCTCGACATCGTGGCCCGCGAGGTCGTCCCCGCGCTCCGGTGACGCGGGATCCGGCGTGCTAAGCTTTCGGCGGAGCGACCCCGGCGCCCAGCCGAGAAAGGATCCCATGGACGAGCTGCCGTTCCGCGACGCCGTCACGTCGCCGGAGGCGCTGCGCGCCCTCGTCGGGAAGCCCAGCGAGCTGGCGGTCCGCAAGGAGATCTCCCACCTCGACGCGCACTGCCGCGCGTTCATCGCCCGCTCGCCGTTCGTCCTGATCGCGACCTCGGGCGCGAGCGGACGGGCAGACGTCTCGCCAAAGGGCGATCCGCCCGGCTTCGTGCAGGTCCTGGACGAGCACCGCCTCGTCATCCCGGACCGCCCGGGCAACCGGCGCCTCGATGGCATGCGGAACCTCCTCGAGAACCCGCACGTCGGGCTCCTCTTCCTGATCCCCGGCCTGGAGGAGACCCTGCGGGTCAACGGACGGGCCTGGATCATCCGTGACGAGGAGGTGCTCGCGCGCTGCGCGGTGATGGGGAAGCGCCCGACCCTCGCGCTCGGCGTCTACGCGGAGGAGTGCTTCATCCACTGCGCCAAGGCCTTCAAGCGCGCGCAGCTCTGGCAGCCGGACCAGTGGCCCGATCGGGCGGGGCTGGCATCGCCCTCGGAGATGCTGGTCGACCACGCCCGTCCCAAGGACATGACCGTTCCCCAGATGGATCGTCTCCTCCGGGAGTCCTACTCGAAGAACCTCTACTGACCGCGGGGCCCGGAACGCTGCCGCCGCGCGTGGCGACCGCCCGGGAACCTCCGCGACCGTCGTGGAGTATTCTCTAAGGAGAGATGCGCTCGGCGGGCCGGTGGGCCGACCGAGCGACCCGGCGCGGTGGTGCGCCGCCGACTCCCCCGCACGCGCCGGCGGCAGCCGGCAGGAGGAATGCCAGGTGGAGAGGAAGCAGGCGTCGGAATTTCCGCAAGAGCTCCTGGACCTGTTCCACGAGTACCAGCACGGCGAGATCACCCGTCGCGACTTCTTCGATCGCGCCTCGAAGTTCGCGGTCGGCGGGCTGACCGTGACGGCGATCTGGGAGAGCCTCAAGCCCAACTACGCGTGGGCCCAGCAGGTGCCGAAGGACGACCCGCGAATCGCGACCTCGTCCGAGACGGTGCCGTCACCGGCCGGGAACGGCTCGATCAAGGGCCTCCTCGCGCGGCCGGCCAAGGCTGCGGGCAAGCTGCCGACCGTGCTGGTGATCCACGAGAACCGCGGGCTCAATCCCTACATCGAGGACGTGGCGCGCCGGCTGGCCGTCCTCGAGTTCGTCGCCTTCGCGCCGGACGGGCTGACCTCGGTCGGCGGCTATCCGGGCGACGACGAGAAGGCGGCAGCGGCGTTCCGGACCGTGGACGGCGCGAAGATGGCCGAGGACTTCGTGGCCTCGGCGAAGTGGCTGAAGGCGCGGCCGGAGGGGAGCGGCAAGCTCGGCGCCGTCGGCTTCTGCTTCGGCGGCGGCATCGTGAACCAGCTCGCCGTGCGGGTGCCCGAGCTCGACGCGGGGGCGCCCTTCTACGGTCGTCAGCCCAGCGCCGACGCCGTGCCGCAGATCAAGGCGCCGCTCCTGCTCCACTACGCGGGCAACGACCAGGGCATCAACGCCGGGATCGCCGCCTTCGAGGCGGCCCTCAAGGCGAACAACAAGACGTACACGCTGTACATGTACGACGGCACGCAGCACGGGTTCCACAACGACACGACGCCCCGCTACGACGAGAACGCCGCCAAGCTCGCGTGGCAGCGCACGGTCGACTTCTTCAACAAGACGCTTCGCGCGTAGCCGACCCGGCGCGTTTCCGCGCCGATCGCCCAGGCCCGCGGCCCTCGCCGGTTCGCCGACGAGGGCCGCGCGAGCCGGGCGCGACCGATTGCTTCAGTCGAGCTGGAGCGGCGCTCCGTCCAGGTCCTCCGCCCGCTCCACGCGGATCAGCACCGCGAAGCCCTTCTTGTCCGGATCGCGGTCCTTCTCCGGCTGCACGAGGCGGCGCCAGACCTCCTCGTAGGCGTGGCCCGCACGGTGGACCGCCGCGAGCCCGTAGAAGCGCGCGATGCCGCCCTTCGGCAGGATCCCGGCCTCGCGGAGGGGGGGCTTCCGCAGGAAGACGGTCACCTTGCTGCCGTTCTGGAGGTTCGCGGTCGTGGACCCCTTGCCACGCTCCCAGAGGGCGAGATGGTCGTCGTCGTAGACCATCGTGCTTCCGCGCGGGGTCACCTGGGCGAACCCGTTGGGCAGCACGGTCCCGACGAGACACACGTGAGCGGGGAACGCCGTGTTGATGTGCTCGTGCAGCACCCTGGGTATCGTGGCCACGCTGTCCTCCGTGCTGTCGGCCTCGTGATGGCGCGCCGGCTCGCGGGATCCCCGCCGCGCTCCATGATCCTCGCCGGCGGCGCCCGGCTGTCAAGGGAGTCCCGGCGCCCCCGCGCGGCGGGGCGGCGCCCTTGAACGCTCCGGCGGGGTCGGGCAGAATCGCCGCGGTGTCGCCTCCGGCCGCCGGCATCCCCCTGTTCCGCGCTGAGCACATCGGGAGCCTGCTGCGGCCGCCCGCGCTCCTGGCGGAGCGGGAGGATCCCGACGACCTCCGCCGGCGGATCGATGCGGCGGCGCGCCTCGTGCCGCTCGAGCGGCTCGCGCTCAGCCCGCAGTGCGGCTTTGCGAGCACGGCGCCCGGCAACCCGCTGTCACCGGACGAGCAGCGGCGCAAGCTCGAGCTGGTGGTCGACGTCGCCCGCCGGGTCTGGGGGTGACGCCCGTGTCCCATCGCGCGCTCGCGTCCGGCCGGGGCCCGGCGCGGCCGGCCGGCGGCCGAGGACCTCGCTGAATGTCGGAGCCCGCGGCGCCCCGGACCAGTCCCTCGATCCGGACCGGCTACGACGGCTGGGCCGCGGTGTACGACCACGACGCGAACCCGATGCCCGCCCTGGAGGAGCCGCTCGTTCGCGCCGCGGTCGGCGACCCGCGCGGTCTCGCGGCGCTCGATCTCGGCTGCGGCACGGGCCGCCACGCCCTGTGGCTGGCGAAGGCGGGAGCGGCCGTCACCGCGGTGGACTTCTCGGAGGGCATGCTGGCCGAAGCCCGTGGCAAGCCGGGCGCCGAGGCGATCCGCTTCGTCGTGCACGACCTTCACGAGCCGCTGCCGTTCCCGGCCGCGGTGTTCGACCTGGTGGTCAGGAGGCGCTGGGCCTGTCGCGCGAGTGACAACGAGGAACGAGAGATGACCGGATCGGGCGCGACGCTCCCGAGAAAGGGCCCGTGATGCTCTACATGCTCATCGAGCGGTTCAAGGACGGCGACCCAGTGCCGGTGTACCGCCGGTTCCGGGACCAGGGACGCCGCCTCCCGGACGGCCTCGCGTACATCGCGAGCTGGGTGACGCTCGACATGACGACCTGCTACCAGATGATGGAGTGCGAGGAGCGGCGGCTGCTCGACCAGTGGATCGCCGCCGGCAGCGACCTGGTCGACTTCGAGGTGATTCCCGTGATGACCTCGGCCGAGGCGTTGCAGCGGATCGCGCCCCGGCTGTAGTCCCGGGCGGCGCGGTCGCCGTCCCGGAGAGCCGGCGTCAGCGCATCAGGCTCGGCAGCCAGAGGCTGAGCCAGGGAAACAGGATCAGGAGCGCGAGCCGCAGGACGTCGGCCCACATGAACGGGAGCACGCCGCTGAACACCGTCCCCGTCGGGACCTCGGGCAGGAGCGTCCGCAGGACGAACATGTTCATCCCGACGGGCGGGCTGATGAGGCCGATCTCGACCACGCACACGATGATGATCCCGAACCAGATCGGGTCGTACCCGAGGTGCACGATCACCGGGAAGAAGACCGGCATGGTGAGGAGCACCATCGAGAGCTCCTCCATGGCGGTGCCCAGCACCACGTAGATCGCCGCGATCGCCAGCACCACCACTGTCGGGTTCACCTCGAAGCGAGTGACGAAGGCCTTCAGGTCCGCCGGCATCGTCGTGATGTTGATGAACTCCGCGAACATCAGCGCGCCGATCAGGATCATGAAGAGCATGGCCGTGGTGCGCGCGCTTTCGAGAAGCGCGGCGTAGAGGGTTTCCACGTCAGCGCGCGCCGTCCCAGCGCGAACAGGAGCGCCCCGAACGCGCCCATCCCCGCGCCCTCGGTGGCGGTGAAGAGGCCGCCGTAGATCCCGCCCATCACGAACAGGAAGAGCGCGGCGACCGCCCAGACGTCCTTCAGGGCGAGCATGCGCTCTCGCCAGCTGGAACGCTCGCCTCGCGGTCCCGAGGCCGGGTCGCGCCAGGTCATGTACTGGACGGCGCCGCAGAGGAGGGCCGCGCCCAGGATGCCCGGGAGGACCCCGGCGGCGAAGAGCTTGGCGATGTTGGTTTCGGTGAAGACGCCGTAAATGACCATGATGGTGGACGGCGGGATCATGATGCCGAGGGTGCCACCGCCGGCCACGACCCCGGCGGCCAGGCGGTCGGAGTAGCCGAACCGCTTCATCGACGGGTAGGCGACCTTCGCGAAGGTCGCGGCTGTCGCGATGGAGGAGCCGCAGATCCCGCCGAACCCCGCCGAGGCCCAGACCGTCGCCATGGCGAGACCGCCGCGCAGGTGGCCGATGAAGGCGTAGGCGGCCCGGAACAGCTCCTGCGACATGCCGGCCCGCGTCACGAGGTTGCCCATAAGGATGAAGAGCGGCACGACGGACAGGGTGTAGTTCCGGCCCGTCTCGTAGAGCTTCGTCTGGGTCATGGCGAACGCGACGATCCAGTTCCAGTCGCGCATGTACGCGTAGCCGCAGAAGCCGACGATCGCCATGGCGAAGGCGATGGGGACGCGAAGGAAGGCCAACGCCATCATCACGGCGAGGCCGATCAGCCCTTCGATCACCGGCGCGCCGTGGCCTTGTAGAGGTGGATGGCGCCGGCGAACGCGATCATGACCGCCATGAAGTAGACGAACGGGCCGTAGACGATCCGGAGGACGTCGGTGGCGTCCCGGTAGGCCGAGATCCGGTCGGCCTTGAGCCAGACTAGCCAGGCGAGGAGGAACATGAACGCGGCGCACCCCGCCTGCACCGCGCGACGGAGGGCGCCCAGGGCCCCCGGCCCGAGCAGGCGATCGATGAAATCCATGACGGCGTGCTCGTCGGCGAACGAGACGAGCGGCAGCCCCGCGAAGATGAGGATCACCAGCATGAGCTCGGTGACCTCGAAGGCGCCGCGGAGCGGGCGGTTGAACACGTAGCGGGCCACGACGTCCACCACGGTGAGGAGCATCATGGCCAGGAGAATCGCGGAAGCGGCGCCGCCGAGGAGAGCGTCGGCGCGCCGCTTCCGCGCGCTGTCGGGAGCCGTCACTGACCCGCGGCGACCTTCTTCAGCTCGGCGCGGAACTCGGCCAGGATCTTGGCGGCGTCCACGCCCTTGGCGCTCGCCTTCTTGATCCAATCCTCGATGATGGGAGCGGAGCGCTTCTGCACCTCGGCGACGAGCGCGGCGTCGGCGTTGACGATCTTCACGCCCGACTTCTGGAGCCCGTCCATGCCCTTCTTGTCGGCGTCGTCCCACGATTGTCCCGCCATGCGCGCGAGATGCTCGCCGGAGACCTTCTCGATCGCCGCCTGGTCCTCCTTCGAGAGCTTCGCCCACTTGTCCTCGTTCATGAAGAACCCGAAAGCCGAGCTATACATGCCGCCGGGAAACAGCGTGGCCTGCTCGAGCACGGTCTCGAGCTTGAACGAGACGATCGACTCCAGGGGGAAGAAGACGCCGTCGGCGACCCCGGATTTCAGGAGCTCGAACGACTCGGGCGCCGGCTTCACGAACGCCGAGGCCCCCAGCGCGTTGGCAACCGCCTCGGCGACGCCGCCGCCGGTACGGATCTTGAGCCCCTGCACGTCGGCAATGGTCCGCACCGGCTTCTTGGTGTACATCTGGCCCGGTCCGTGCGTGAACACACCGAGCAGCTTCACGCCCTTGTACTCACCGAGCGGCTGGAAGTACTTCCAGTGAATCCGGGAGTAGGCCACTGAGTTGACGAGAGCAGTGTCGCCCGAGCCGGGCAGCTCCGGCATGAGCGGCATGATGTGCCGGGCCGGCGTATAGCTGGCCGTCACGTAGGAGACGTCCACGAGGCCATCCTTCACGGCGTCGAACGTGCCGGGTGGCGCCGAGGGGTGCTTCGGCAGCATGGTGAGCTTCACGCGGCCATTGGTGGCCTTCTCGACCTCGTTGGCCCAGCCCTGCAGCACGACCGCGGTCAGGTGGTGCTGGGGCCCGACCCACGAGGACATCGTCAGGGTCGTCTGGGCGGTGCTGGGCCGCGCCGGGGCCACGACGCCGATCGCGATGGTGGCGGCCAGGGCCAGTCTCATCGGTCTACGCATGTCGCTTCCTCCTGTCGCGAAGTCTGCGGTCCGATCTCGGCCGGTAGTGTAGCAGGGGAGAGCGCGGTGGACGGAGCGACACGCTCGGGGAGGCGGAGTCCTGGTCCGCGCGGCCTCGTCTCAGGAAGCGGACTTCAGCGCCGGGCGGCGCTCGCCTCACCGAACCACGGGCCACTTCGACTCGATGCGGAGCCCCGCGCGCTCGACCTGCGCGCGCGCGAGGATCTCGGCCCGGTCGTAGAGCGCGCGCTCATCCAGCGTGGTGAAGCGCCCCTCGTCGAGGACCACGCGGCCGTCGATCAGCACCGTCCGGACACTGGCGCCGGTCGCGGCGTAGACGAGGTTGTTGACCGGGTTGAGGAGGGGCCGCCACTCGGGCGCATCGAGATCGTAGAGGACCAGGTCGGCGCGCTTCCCCGGCTCGATCGAGCCGATCGCGCCGTCGAGCAGGAGCGCCTCGGCCCCGCGGACCGTGGCCATCTCGAGCGCCCGCTCGGGCGGCATCACCCCGACATCGAGCCGCGCGTCCTTGTAGATGGTGGCCACGAGGTACATGAGGCGGAGCATGTCGAAGTGGTTCGAGCCGTTGCCGCTGTCGCCGCCGAGCGAGACGCACACGCCCGCGTCGAGCATCTCGACGAACCGCCCGTGCGCGGCCAGGCCCTTGATGTGCTTCAGTCCCGCCGTCGGGCAATGGGAGATCTTCACGTTTCGCCGCGCCAGCAGCGCGATGTCGGCGTCGTCCACGTACACCATGTGGGCGAGCTTGGTCCGGGGTGTCAACGCGCCGAGCGCGTCCAGCTCCGCGAGGGGGACGCGATCGGCCGTCCGGCGCGAGGGATGCGAGGCGAAGTGCATCATGCCCCAGCCCACGCCGTGCCGTTCGGCGAGCGCGCGGGCTCCCTGGATGAGGGCGGGGGAACAGGTCCCGAAGCCGAGGAGGAGCGGCCAGGCCTGGATCCGGCCGGCCGCGCGCCCCCGCACCGCGTCGAGCATCGCGGCGTTCTGGCGGACGGCGTCCTCGGTCGTCTGCTGCATGCGGCCCGGCCCGGTGGCGAGGTCCCAGGTCCACCGGCCGAGGACCGCCCGCATGCCGACCGTCTCGACCGCGTCCGCGACCGCGCTCACGTCGAAGAGCGTGCCTGCCTCGCAGAACGTCGTCGTGCCCGTCCGGATCATCTCGACGCAGGCGAGGAGGGCCGAAACCTGCTCCTCCTCCGGCGTGATGGCGGCGTAGAGCGGGATCAGCCAGTCCGGGAGGTACCGGTCGACGGGGATGTCGTCGAGGAGGAGCCCGCGGTTGAGGTGCTCGGAGAGGTGGACGTGGGTGTCCACGAAGCCGGGAAGGACCAGGCGTCGTCGGCCGTCGATGATCCGGGCGGGGGGCCGCGGCGGGCGCACGGCGCCGGCCGGGCCCACCTGGACGATGTTCCGGCCGTCCACCAGGACCGAGCCGTCGGTCAGGATCCGACGCTCGCGGTCGACCGTGACGACGACGGCGTGCTCGATCAGGATCATACCCGGGGTCCTCAGAGGAGCTCGAAGGTCGTCAGCTCGACGGCGCGCGGCAGGCGTGTTCCGCGTGCGACCGCGATGACACGGTTCAGCCAGCCGAGGTCCTCCGCACCGGTCTCGAATCGCAGCACGGTCCGGAAGTAGTACTGCGCGGAGTCGACGACCTCTCCGGCCGCCAGCCGGGCCAGGACCGCTGGCGGGCCGTGCCGAAGGCCCTGGCTCGATACCTGGATGAAGGCGCCGCCGGCGGTCTCGAGCGTGTAGCGCGCGTCCAGCCGGGCCGCCCCGTCGTCGCCGACCGTCTGCCAGTCCGCCCCGCCCGGCCGAACGTGCCCGGCGAGGCGCTCCCCGCGGAACCATCCGCCCAGGATGTTGATGATCCGCCGTTCCCCGAGGGGCGTTCGCCCGAGGGTGACGATCTCCGCCAGATCGACGTGGACGTCGAACAGCGGCCGGAAGGCGAGCATGGCGCATGGTGCCGCGGGGGCCATGCGCGGGCAAGCCCCTTCGTGATCGCGCCGGCGCGGTCCCTTGACGGTCGCGCGACACGGGTGGTCTAGTGCGTTCCGGGAGGGCGGAGAAGGGGGCGTGGATGGCGGAGGGCGGCTACGAGCCCATCGCCGAGGCGGTGTTCGACGGCCTGGACGTCGACGCCTTTCTTCTCGAGTTCGACAGTCCGCGCGCCGGCGACTTTCGCGTGTTGCGGTTCGTTCCCGCGCCGAAGCGCGTCGTTCTCGGACTGGTCAGCACGAAGACGCCCGCCCTCGAGACGCCGGACGAGCTCCGCCGCCGGATCGATGAGGCCGCGCGCCATGTTCCCCTCGAGCGCCTGGGGCTCTCGCCGCAGTGCGGATTCAGCTCCGCGCCCGGCGGCGGCCAGCCCATCACGCCCGACGACCAGCGCCGGAAGCTGGAGCTGGTGCTCACTGTCGCCCGGGACGTCTGGGGGACAGTCTGAGGTCGGAGGAGGGCGGCGGGAAAGGCCGGCTAGACCGTGGTCGTCTGTCGGCGGCGGGGTCGGACGACCTCGGTGACCTCGCGCTCCACGCTCGGCCGGGCCGGGCTCCCGGGCTTGCTGGGCGCGACGGCATCCTGGTAGACGATCGCGCTCGGCCGGGGCCGCCGGCGATCCGGACCGCGGCGTTCTCCGGCGGGGCGCCCGGCGAGAGTGCGGCGGCGCTGGCCGACGCGGCGCTCGTACAGGACCTCCACGCCGGTCCCGGCCAGCGCCTGGCGAAGGACGCGGTAGAGATCGCGCTGCTGGTGCTGGACGATGAGGGTCCACCGCCGGGCGACCGGCGCGTCGGACCCTCGCTGACGCGGCGCGTCAGCCTTTCGCTCTTCCATCGGGCGAAACCAGCTCGCCAGGGGGACCGTTCCGTCCCGATCACACCAGGGGCAGGACTGCTCGAGCGTGAGGCAGTCGCAGTCCAAACAGACCCGTGCCTGCTGCAGGGCGAATCCGGCCTGCCGAGGCGGGGCTCCGGTCATGGGCATACCATGCGTCCGCCGGAGGAGGGAAAGCAAGGGCGGGGCCATCGAGCCGTTCCCTCTAACCCCGCGAAATCTCGATCGCGCGATTCCGGAAACCCGCCAGCCAGGCACGAAAGTGCGACCAGACGTCTGTCAGAATTCGTCAGGGACGAAAGCCTGAGGGAGCGCCGAAAGGCCCACCCGCCCCGGCGGTCTCCCACTCGGGTGGTCGAGCGTGGCCAGGTGCGCCTTTCCGTGGGTCGCCGGTTGCCGTGGGGCCGGGAGGGACGGCGTCTGGCGCGCCTGGGGCGAGGGCCGTTTTCCCGGCTGCCCGCCCGCGTCGACCGAGACGGCGCTGGCGCGCGGGTCCAAGCCGACACCGGCTTCGCTTGCCTGGCTCCTCATCGACCGAGGGGCTGGACGGGCAGACCCGCGCCATGCTCTGCTGGCCGCGGACCGGCGGCCGGCCGGGGTCGACGGCGCAGGAACATTCGCGCGGCGCGGCCGGTTGCCTTCGTCAGAGGCGGCGGCCTCCGTGTGAATCGCGCGAACACCATCGAACCGAAGGGGGGCTCCATGACGAGCGCATGGCGGTGGGCAATCGGCGGAGCGGTGGCGGCGGCGCTGGCCTTGTCGGCCGGCCCGGCGCCGGCACAGTCGGGGCCGGTCAAGATGGAGTGGCTGTCGTGGTCCATCTTCCGGTTCACGTCGCCGAGCGGAAAGATCATCGTGACGAACCCGTTCGTCACCAACCCGGACAGCCCGGTGAAGGTGCCGGACTTCCCGAAGGTCGACGTCATCGTCGTCGCTGACGGACATGGCGACGAGGTCGGCTCCACGCACGAGATCGCGATCCAGACCGGCGCCAAGATCATCACGCCGTTCGAGATGTGGACCACCTATTTCCAGCCGCGAAACGTCCCCGAGGCGCAGATGCACCGGAGCAATCCCGGCGACTGGTACCGGTTCGACGGCATCACCGTGCGCAACGTCGGCGCGGTGCACGGGTCGGGAACGCCCGACAAGCTGTACGGCGGACCCGCCATGGGGTTCATGCTCCAGTTCGAGAACGGACTGACCGTCTACTTCGCCGGCAGCACGGCGCTGACCATGGACATGCAGCTCTGGGGGATGCTGTACAAGCCTGACGTGGCGATCCTGCCGCTCTCGAACAACCGCGATCCGCAGGACATCGTCCACATGGTCCGGCTTCTCCGCACCGAGAACCCGAACCTGAAGACGATCGTCCCGCACCATCATCGCGTGCAGCCCCCGCAGGGCGCGCCGACCCCCGCCATGATGGAGGCCGCGCTCAAGGCGTCCGGGCTGCCGGTGACCGTGCTGAACCCCGACCTCAAGAAGGTCTACGAGCTGACCAAGTAGGAGGTCAGACCCCGCCTTCCCGACATTTCATCTCGCGGCCGGTCGTGCCGGCGTCGCGCGGGGTGAAATGTCGGGAAAGCAAAGTCTGACCCCGCTCAGTCGCAGCGTTTCAGGAAGATGTCCCACATCTTGGCCGGGCGCCCGCTCTGGTTGCGGACGTCGTGGGGCGTGAGGCCCGGCATCCAGTAGGTGCCGCCGGGGGCGAGCTGCTGCCGCCCCGTCGGGCTCTCCACCGTCAGGTCCCCCTCGATCACGATTCCGATCTCCGACTCGATGCTCTGGTGCCGGCCGGTGGCGCCGCCAGGCGCGAACGTGAGAAGCGTCACGCGGATCGACTGGTTCTCGAGGATCACCTGGCTCGTCGGCATCTGAGCCCAGGACAGCGTCGGGGACACCGTGCCCGCCACGATGGCGAGCGCCGTGATGGCCGTCTTCATCTCGCTCTCTCTCCTTGTGTCGGGTGACGAGGGAGTCGCCCCGGGCGGTCCGGGCCGCCGCCGGATCTCGGAGCGCTACCGGGACTCGACGATGGGCTGGGCGATGATCCAGAGGCTCACCACCGTGTATCCGACCATCAGCACGAGCATGGGCAGCTGGCTGCGGAGCGCCGCCCGCCGATCGCGGTACTCGCGCAGCGCGACCACGTGCGCGACGTACACGGCGATGACGTGGCCCACGACGATCGCGACGACGGCCGTGTACCACACCGCGCGGGCGCCCACGATCCCGATGTCCGGCCGGTAGCGCGCGGTGCCGAAGAGATCCCAGCCGAAGCCGAAGGGATCCGACGCGAGCCGGATCAGGAGCTGGCCCTGGATCAGGAGATACGTGAAGTAGTGCGCCAGGTGATACGCGATGGCGATCGGCACCAGAGAGAGCACGAAGAGCCGGGCCACGGTGCTCGTCGTGAGCTGATCGTCGCCCATCCAGGCCATCCAGCGGGCGAATGCCACGTATACGAGCCCGAAGAGGAGCGGGAACGCGATGAGCCCGAGGGTGCCGATGAACGTGAGCCGCGCGTCGCCGAGCGCCACGAGCGCGGCGTAGAGGCGCCCCTCGACGCTCGCCCACGCCGGCGTGGCGGTGAATCCATCGAAGGTCACCGTCGAGAGGAGGACCAGGACGAACGCGACCATCGAGGGCGACACGTCTCCCGTGTTGAGGAGTCCCGCGCCGAAGGAGCGCAGGTTCCACTCGCGGCGAGCGGGCGCGGCCCGCTCGAAGCACGCTCCGCAGTCGAGGCACGCGCCATCCCGCGGCGCGCAGGCGACCTCGCACCGCCGGCAGGCCTCGCGGTCCGTGACGCGCACCTCGGTCGGGGCGAATCGCGCCAGGACCCCGAAGGCTGTGGCGAACGGGTCGGCGTGGCGGAGCCAGGTGACGCGGCCGAAGAAGGCCATGCCAGTCCACGTGAGCGCCGAGTAGGCGACGATCAGGTGACCGAGCTGGGCGGGGATGCTCCGGCCCGTGTAGATCAGCTCGATCCAGGCGAACGCGAGGAACAGCGCGACCGCCGGCCAGACGCCGAGTCCCGCCGGGTAGCGGAGCCGCAGCGGCCGCCGTCCGAGCAGCGTCTCGCCCCACGCGAAGAGCGCGGCCCAGGGATTGATGACGGCCCACAGGTTCCCCACGAGCGCCGAGAGGTAGGCAAATCCCACCCACCACGCCACCCAGATGAACGTGGGCGCGAGGTTCCGGGTCGGGCTCTGGTCGCCGACGAGGCCCGCGGCCAGGACCAGCCCCAGCAAGCCGACCGAGACGAGCCGGGCCGCGAGCCGGATCCGCCGATCGGCCAGGAGGCGCCCGATCCGGAAGCGCAGGAGATCGAGCCGCGGGTAGCCCTGCGCGCCGGGGCTCGCCTTGACGAAGACGCCGATGATCGCGAACGACAGCGCGACGGCGGCGGCCGCGGCCGTCGCCCAGAGCCAGAGCGGCACCGGCAGGTCGTAGCGCTGCCCGAACCCGTGGGCCGTAGCGCCACCTGGCGCCAGCGCCAGGAGGATCGCGCCTCCCCACGCCAGGCGCCGTCGACGCGCGGTCACCGCGATCCGCGGCAGGCGAGGGTCAGCGAGGGTGGACCTCGAGGTGACCGATCGTGCGCTCCGTGCCGGGCCCGTGAATCTCCAGCGGGAAGCGTCCGGTGGCGCGGGCCGTGAAGCGCAGCTCGACCGACGTCTGGGGGACCAGCCTCGCTTCGAGGTCGTAGCCGTGGAGATGCAGCGTGAAGGCGCGGTTGGTCGTCCACTTGAGGGTGACCTCGTCCCCCTGGTTGACCCGCAGGAGCCGCTGACCTTCCGGCAGCAGACCGTCCTTCAGCGTGAGGTCGAAGAGCCGGGGCTCGGCCCCGACCGCGCCGGCCGCGAGGAAGGCGAGCGCGACCGCGGCGAAGAGCGCCCAGGGACGCGGGGTCGTCATGGCGGCATCCTCCGAGACGATACTCAGTTGGCTCGGGCCTGGTCGATTCGCGCGGCGGCCTGATCCAGGGCGGTCGCGATCCCGGCGAGGTCCGGGACCGGCAGGTAGAGCGTGGTGGGCACCTCCCACACCGCGCGCTGGAGCAGGATCGGCAGGTCGCCGGTCTGGACGTAGGCGACGGCTTCGCCGCGGATCTGGAGCACGCCGATCCGAAGCGTGCCGCCGTGGAAATCGGCGTCGACGGTGTCCACGCCCGGCGTCGAGGGCGGCGTCGCCAGGCGGCTCATCTCTCTCACCGCCTGGGCAAGCGCCCGGACCTCCGTGGCGTCGAGGAGCCCGGTGCCCAGCCGGAACAGGTCCCCGGCGGCGCCGGTCGAGACGGACAGGGTCACCCGCAGCGCGAGCGACTTCCAGTCGGGTCGACCTGGCTGATGGGCGCGCAGCACCTCGACGGCGATCTCTCCGGGACGGCCGCCGGCGGCGTTGGGACGCGGGCCCCCGGGCAGCGCGACCGCCGCGACGGGCAGCGTGGCGATCGGGTAGGACTCCCGGACGCAGGGCGAGCAGGCCGACAGGACGAAGCGCTCGAACACGGTGGGCGGCCCTGCCGGCGAGCCGTCGCCGTTCGGGCGCGCGATCGAAGGAACGACCGCGAGTGCGGCAACGATGACGAGCGTCAGCGGTCGCGGCATCGGCCCCCTCCCGGCGTCGCACGGGCGGGGCCCGTGCCACGACGATCTTACCCCGTCTCGAGGCGGACCGGACGGCCGGCCCGCCTCGACCGGCGCGCCGGGCGGCTAGAGAGACCGGAGGAAGTTCATCAGGTCCTGCTTGTCCGACTCGCGCATCCGGTTGTAGCGGTCCATCACGCTGTTGCCTCCGAGGGCGCGTACCTCGAGGTGCCGGAACTCTGCGGGTCCCGCAGCGCCCTAGAGGATCTCGTCCGCCAGGCCGGCGCCCATGTAGTGCAGGGCGAGGTCCGAGTAGCGTCGCCGCGAAGCCGCGCGATTCGCGCAGACGGTGGATGCGTCGCGGATCGCGCCTTGCCAGCCCTGGGAAATCACTGTCCTTCCTTCTCACACATGAGAATGGGGCCGCTCCTCGAGAGCGGCCGGTTTCAGCCTTGTGAGACGGACGGGAGCGCGCTACTCTCGGCGAAGCGCGGCACTCGGGACGCCCGCGAGCCAACGCTTCGTGCCGTCTGCGGTCGTGGCCCCGACGCGGGGTCCGATGTGGGCGGCAGGACGCCGGGCGAGCGGGTGCGGGGGTGTGCCTGCCCAGCGAGGTCACCTACATGACGGCGTCAATTCTCGTGGTGGACGACGAGTCCACGACGCAAGACACCCTGGGCCTGTTTCTCGAGACTGAGGGCTACAGCGTGGCCATCGCCGGCAGCGGCGAGGAGGCCCTGACCCGGATCGAGCAGCAGGAGTTCGACGTGATCGTGGCCGACGTGGTGATGCCCGGCGTCAGCGGTCTGGAGGTCCTGGAGCGGTCCCGCGCGCGCAACCCGGGCGCGGCGGTCATCCTCATGACCGGTCACGCCACGGTGGAGACGGCCATCGAGGCGCTTCGCAAGGGCGCCTGCGACTATCTCCAGAAGCCGTTCGTCCTGCACGATCTCGCGCGCTGCGTGCAGCGCCTCCTCCGGCGCCAGCCTGCGCCCCCGGAGGTCGCGCACGCCCCGCGCGTCCGCCCGCCGGCGCCGGGCGACGAGCTCCTGGTCGGCGCCAGCGCCGCCCTGCGCCTCGTGCGGGAGCAGATCGCCCGCTGCGCGTCGGCGCCCAGCAACGTGCTGGTGACCGGCGAGAGTGGCACCGGCAAGGAGCTGGTGGCCCGCGCCATCCACGGGGCGAGCCCCCGCCGGCACCAGCGGCTCGTGGCCGTCAACTGCGGCGCCATCCCGGATTCGCTGCTGGAGAGCCAGCTCTTCGGCCACGTCCGCGGCGCGTTCACGAGCGCGGTGCAGGCGAACCCGGGCCTGTTCGTCGCCGCCCACGGCGGCACGCTGTTCCTCGACGAGATCGCCGAGCTGCCCGTGGCCCTCCAGGCCAAGCTCCTGCGGGTCATCGAGGAGAAGCAGGTGTGGGCGGTCGGGGCCACGCGGCCGCAGCCGGTCGATGTGCGCATCATCGCGAGCACCAACCGGAACCTGGCCGGCGAGATCGAGGCCGGGCGCTTCCGGGCCGACCTCTTCTACCGGCTCAACGTCGTTCATGTCTTGCTCCCGTCGCTGCGTGAGCGCGCGGAGGACATCCCGCTCCTCGTGGATCACTTGATCCGCCGGCTCAACCTCAAGCTTCACCGCCGGGTCCTCGGCGTCGAGCCGGAGGCGCTGCACGCGCTGATGACCTACCGGTGGAAGGGAAACGTGCGGGAGCTGGAGCACGTGCTGGAGCAGGCGATGATCCTCGGCGATAGCGACATACTCGGCCTGCGGCACCTGCCGGAGGAGCTGCGAGACAGCCCGTCGCCGTCGCGACCCGTGGACCTGCGGGACGCGGTGCGCCAGTTCTCCCGCGACCACGTCCTCGACGTGCTGGCGCGCGTCGGCTTCAACAAGCGGGAGGCCGCCCGCCTCCTCGGGATCAGCCTCGCGTCCCTCTACCGGAAGCTGAACGTCGAGCCTCCGGCCGGAGACGACCTGGAGTGACCTCGGCCCGCCAGTAGCCCCGCCGACCCTCGTTTGGTCGGGTCGCGATCCGAGAGACGGCCGGACCTGCCGGTGCTACGCTGGACGCGGCCCGGCCGACCATGGCGCGGGCGAGGGGTATCACATGCACGCTAGGAGGCCGTCGATGCGCCGCGCGTGGATCGCGGGCGCGGCGCTACTGGTTGTTGCGTCCGTCTCGGAGGCGCAGCAGGGAAGCCCGCCCTCCGGCGGGAAGGAGACGCTTTTGCCCCAGGACTCGCTCTATCAGCTCACGACCAAGACCCTGGAGGGGCAGCCCGCCGACCTCAAGGCCTACTCGGGGAAGGTGGCGCTGGTCGTGAACGTGGCCAGCCAGTGTGGATACACGCCGCAATATGCGGGCCTGGAGAAGCTCTACGCGGATCTCAAGGGCCGGGGCTTCGTCGTGCTGGGCTTCCCGAGCAACGACTTCGGCGGTCAGGAGCCCGGGACGGCTGTGGAGATCCGTCAGTTCTGCTCCCTGAACTACGACGTCACCTTCCCGCTGTTCGAGAAGGTCGTCACGAAGGCCGGCGCCGCCCAGTCCCCCGTGTACGCGAATCTCCAGAAGCAATCCGGAGACTTGCCGAGCTGGAACTTCGCCAAGTATCTGGTGGGGAAGGACGGCAAGGTGGTGAAGTTCTACAAGAGCGACGTCAAGCCGGATGACGCCGCTCTCCGCAAGGACATCGAGACCGCGCTTCGATAGCGGGTGATGCGACCGGGCGGAGAATCCGCCGGGATGCGTCGGGGGAGCGGTCGGCGGCCTTCTCGGCGCACCCGCGGGTGCGCCTCCTGGTCCGCGTGGCTCGTTCCGGTCGCTGGCCTGTTCCTGACGGCGGCGTGCGCCACCCCGGTCGGCGTCGAGCCGATCCCGCCGCAGACGTTCCAGCGGGAGGCGACCACCGACGTCCTCTCCGCTGGCGCACCCAGTCAGTTCTCCGACCAGATCCTCCAGCGGTTCAATCTGCGGGAGCGATTCAAGCGAGAGCCGGAAGCGGCCCTTGCGGAGCTCCGCTCCACCCTCGACACGGAGGGGGGCGAGAACCGGCTCTTCGCGCTCGCCGAGCTCTCCTATCTCCACGCGGAGCAGGCGCAAGCGCGGTCGCACTATCTCGCGGCCGCCATCTACGCCTACGCGTTCCTTTTCCGCGGGGAAGGCCAGCCCGGCCCCGGTCCGCTCGACCCGCGCACGCGGATTGCCGCCGACCTCTACAATCGAGCGCTGACGGAGGGGTTGACGGGGCCTGACCGCAACGCGGTCCTGGTCGCCCCGGGCGAGCATCCGATCGCCTTCGGGCGCCTCGAGATCGCCATGCCGGCCGGCCCGCCCATGTGGGCGGGCCGGCGACTCGACAACTTCCTGCCGGCCACTCACGTCGCCATCCGGGGGCTGCGAAATCGCTACCGTCAGGCCGGCGTCGGCGCACCCCTGGTGGCAGGGCTGGCTCCCGCGGAAGACGTCGCGGTTCACAATCAGTTCATACCACCCCGGCTCAAGGTGCCGGTCACGGTCTTCTTGCGTCTCGACGACGTGCGGGCGGGCATCAGCTCGGGCGAGCTGCGGGGAACGCTCGAGGTCTACACGCAGGATACCGCGACCACGACCACGGTCGAAGGCCGCGCGGTCCCCCTGGAGTTCGAGCCCAGCGCGGCGCTCGCCTACACCCTGAACGATGCTCCCGTGTGGGAGTCCGAGATCCGGGGCTTCCTCTACGGGAACTTCCTGAAGAGCGGGTGGGCCCTCTACGCGCTGTCCCCGTACCGCCCGGGACGCGTGCCCGTCGTCCTGATCCACGGGACGGCCTCCAGTCCCGCGCGCTGGGCCGATCTCGTCAACGAGCTCGAGGCGGATCCGCGGATCGCGTCACGGGTGCAGTTCTGGCTCTTCGCGTACAACACGGGCAACCCGTTGCTCTATTCGGCCGGCCTGCTCCACGAGTCGTTGGCGAAGAGCGTGGCGGAGCTGGATCCCCACGGCACGGACCGCGCGCTCCGGCGGACGGTCCTGATCGGCCACAGTCAGGGCGGACTCCTCGCGAAGTTGATGGTCGTCGACAGTGGCACCAGGTTCTGGGACAACGTGAGCGAGACACCGTTCGAGGATCTGCGGGTCTCTGAGGAGACCCGGGCGGCCCTGCGCAGCTCCCTCTTCATGACGCCGCTCCCGTCCGTCAAGCGAGTCATCTTCCTGGCGACCCCGCACCGGGGCAGCAGTGTTGCAGGCCTCCTGATCTCGCAGTTCCGCTGGCTCGTGGACTGGGCGCTCACGCTCCCGCCGAACCTGCTGAGAATCACGGGTGAGGTGCTCACCCGCAGCGAGGATCCGCTGCTGCGGCGCCGGCTGCGGCAAGGCCTTCCGCGCAGCGTCGACAACATGAGCCCGGGCAACCCGGCGATCCAGACCCTGGCCGAACTCCCGATCGCGCCGGGGGTGGAGGTGAACTCGATCATCGCGATGAAGGAAGGCACATCGCTCGCGGACGGCAGCGACGGGTTCGTGAGCTACCGGAGCGCTCACCTGGACGGGGTCGCGTCCGAGCTCATCGTGGAGTCCGGCCACTCGGTACAGGGGAATCCCGAGGCGATCGAGGAGATCCGGCGCATCCTCCTCGAGCACCTCGCCGGCGGACCCGCGAGCGCCTGGTGACCGCGCGCGCTCGCGCCGCGCGGCCCCGGGCGTGATCCGCGCGCTCGCGCGGATTCTCGGCTGGGGCGCCGTCGCCCTCGCGGTCGCCGCCGTCGGCGTCTGGGGGACGCTGGCCCTTCATTACTCCGACCTCGCTCCCGCGGGGCTGCGTGCGGCCCTGGCCGCCGCATTCGGGCTCCTCGCGCTGCTGACGGTGGGCTCGGTCGTCGCGGGCCGGCGGCGCGGGACCGTTCTGGCCCTCCTCGGGGCGGCGTGCCTCGCGCTCCTCGTCTACTGGCAAGGGATCCAGCCGTCCAACGACCGGGACTGGGCGCCGGAGGTCGCCCGGCTGCCGCGCGCGACGGTCGCCGGCGATCTCGTCACCATTCACGACATCCGGAACTTCGACTACCGGACCGAGACCGACTTCACGCCCGCCTACTACGACCGCACCTTCGACCTCCGGCGGCTCGACGCGCTCGACCTCGTCACCGCCTACTGGATGGGACCGGCGATCGCCCACGTGTTCCTGAGCTTCGGGTTCGGCGAGGACCACGTCGCGGTCTCGGTGGAGGCGCGAAAGGAGCGCAACGAGGGCTACTCGTCGGTCCAGGGTTTCTTCAAGCGGTTCGAGCTGATCTACGTCGTCGGCGACGAGCGCGACCTCATCCGGGTGCGGACCAACTATCGCCGCGATCCGCCCGAGGACGTCTACCTCTACCGGGTGCAGGCGCCGATCGAGAACATCCGGCGGCTCTTCCTCGAGTACGTCCGCGCCATCAACGAGCTGGCGGAGCGCCCGCGGTTCTACGACACGCTCACCACGAACTGCACCACGACGATCGTGCTGCACACGCGCGTGAATCCGGAGCACGCGCCGCTCAGCTGGAAGGTCCTCCTGAGCGGCCACGCCGCCGAGTACGTCTACGAGCGAGGCCGGCTCGACACGAGCCTGCCGTTCGCGGAGCTCCAGCGCCGCTCGCGCATCAACGACGCCGCGCGGGCGGCGGACCGGGCCCCCGACTTCTCGCGGCGCATCCGCGTCGGACTACCGGGCGCGGGCGCCGGAGGATCCTGACCGTCTTCCGGCGGGCCTACCGTCCAGGCGCGCCGAGTTGGCCGCGCGTCGCCATGGCCTCGAACCAGTGCGCGTACGGATGGAGCAGGGCGGTCTGGAGGAGGTACCAGCCCCGCGCATGGCCCCGGGCCCAGAAGTCCTCCACCCAGCGGCCCGCGTCCACCAGCAAGGCCTCGTCCGCCACGACATGGTGGATCCGGTCCGGGGGGACGACCTCCTCCCAGGCGGCCGGCGCCAGCGAGCCGGCCACCGCGCGCGTCCGCTCCGCAACCGCTCGCGCGTAGCCGCGCAGGGCCTCCGTGTCGATCCGGGCGCTCAGCGCGTCCACGTCGGCGCTCGGCATGCCGGAGCCGACGTCGCGCCGCGCCACCCCGAGCCGGTCAAGCCACCCCTCGTCCGTCAGCACCTGGGGGCGATCGGTCACGAAGCGGTTCACGGCGGCGTCCTCGACTCGCGTCGCGTGCCAGACGAGCCAGGCAACCGAGTTCAGCCCGTGCGGCCGCGCCCGGACCTGCGCGTCGGTGAGCCCGGCGAAGAGATCGTCGACGAAGCCGCCGTGAACCGCGTGGTACCGCAGAAGAAACAGTCCAAGCGCGTCCATCCCGTCAATCCTCCCGATCCGTGAGCCCGGGGAGTCACCGGCTGGCGCGCGATCGCGCGCACGGCCTAGGGTGCCACAAGCCGCGCGGGCGAGCGGGCGCCGCCGACGAGCGCGCCACTGCGGGTCGGCCGGCGTCCCGCGGTTGCCGCCCCCTGCGCAACCCGCTATGCTTTTCCCACGGTGCCCGGTGCGATCGGTCCTCCGGTCGCGGACATCGCCTCGTCGATGGAGGGATCCATGAGCCAGGAGAATCTCGAGAGCGAGGTGGCCCGGCTGCGGGCCGAGAACGAAGCCCTGAAGGCCCGGACGCAGCACCGGGGCGGGCAGCTCCGCGTGAGTGACAAGGGCGGAGTGTCCGTCTACGGGCTCGGACGGTTCCCCGTGACGCTCTACAAGGAGCAGTGGCGCCGGCTGCTCGACATGGCGGACGAGATCCGCGCGTTCATCCGGGAGCACGAGAGCGAGCTGAAGTCCAAGGACTGACGAGCGCGGAGGCGCGCCGGGCTGGATTGGCGCGCTTTCAGAAGCGCATGCTGAACCCGAGCACGGGACCGTGCAGGGTCACGTCCCACCGGAAGCGGTTGATCCCGGACCCCGTCGAGTAATCCTGGGCCAGCGCCCGGTATCCCGCCAGGATGGACCACTCGACCCCCGCGCCCTGCCAGCGGTAGCCGAGCAGCCCCGTCACGGACCACGCGAGATCCGAGCCGACCCCGAACCCGCCGACGTCTCCCATGAAGAGCAGGAACCAGTGCTCCGAGAAGTGCACCCCCAGGCGCCCGCCGACGAGCGGGTCGATCCAGTCGACCTTCTGGTTGACTGACAGTCCGCCTCGCGTGTCGACGTCCCCCTCGATCGAGGTGTAGCGCCCGCCCCCGTAGAGATCGAAGGTGATCCCGGGCACCCGGTCGATCGTCGTGTCCACCAGCCGGTACTGGACTCCGAACTCGCCGAACCACATCCGGGTCTGGAGATCGACCCCGGTCCCGCCGGCATCCTCCACCTTGGTCCGGACGTAGAAGAAGTCGCCGTAGACGCCGAACCGCCCCCGCGTCACCTCGAGGTGGCCCTGGAGGCCGAACAGCGTGTCCGTGCTGTCGAGGAGATCGAGGAAGCTCGCGTCGGGCTGGGCGTCCACGCCCTTGACGGTGACGTCGCCGTAGATGCCGGCGGCCCACAGGTATGGCGTGAAGGTCAGGTGCCAGGCGTTCGGGTCGTCGTCGTCCGCGCGGGCGATCGAAGGCGGCGGCCAGGACCAGCAGTGCGGCGCCGAGCACACCGGCGAGTCGCGCTCTCATCACGTCGGCGTCTCCTCTCGCGGGCCGGGCATCGCCAGTCTCCAGAGGTGGAGCGGCCGCCCACGGAACGATAGTAGTGTATTTGTACCATGCCGGAGGGCTCCCGCCCGAGCGACTCCCGGCTTGCCGCGCGCGGCGTCTTCAACCGCCCGCCGATCTCGCTCGCCCTGGTGGGTCTGGTGACGCTGCTGACGGCGGCGACCGGCGCCACCCTCGGCGCCCTGGCGTGGCGGGAGAAGCACGCGGGGTCGCGCGCCCTGGTGGACAGCGCGATGACGCAGGCGGCGCGCATGACCGCCGACCACGCCGCGGCGTTCGTCCGCCACGCGGAGAGTACCGTCCGGCTGGGTCCCTCGCTCGTCGCGCGCGGCCTGCTCGATCCGAACGACTTCCGGGCGCTCGGCGAGTACGCGCTCGGCGTGCTGCGCGCGACCCCCCAGCTTGCCTGGGTCAGCTACGGCGACCGCGCGGACCGCTTCGTCGGCGCCTGGACCGACGGCTCCGATCAGTTCTACGTGAACCGGAGCTTCCCGCGCGGCGGCCGGATCCGGCTCGAGGAGGACCGCGTCCTTCCCGATGGCCGCCGGGAGCGCGTGCGGGAGTCGGACGACCACCGATACCGGCCGCGCGAGCAGGCCTTCTACCGCCTGGCCGAGGCGCGGCGCGGGGTTGCGTGGACGGAGCCCTACCGCTTCTACGACGGGGGACTCGGGGTCACGTGCGCGGCGCCCCTCCTCGACGGCGCCGGCGCGGCGCGTGGGGTCTTCACGGTGGACCTCTCGCTCGACGGCCTGTCTCGCTTCGTGGGCGAGCTCCACGTGTCGCCCCGGGGTCGGGTCTTCATCGCCACGGGCGACGGGCACCTCGTCGCCGCTCCGAGCGGCGTCGACGCGGCCGGCATGACGACCAGCGAGGACGCGGCGCTCGTCGGGGAGGTCGTGAAGGAGCTCCGCGCGAGCATGGCGACCGGCTACGCGTTCCAGCACGGCGGCGAGCGCTACCTCGCGCGTGCGGCCGCCTTTCCGATCGGCGATCGCCAGTGGATCGCGGCGGTCGTCGTGCCGGAGCGGGATTACACGGCCACCATCGAGGCGCAGACGTGGCGGGCCGCGGGGCTCGGGGCCCTGGCGCTGGTCGCTCGCCGCGGCCGGAGGCATCGTCATGGTCCGGTGGATCGCGCAGCCGCTCCGCGAGCTCGGCGCGCAGGCGCGCCGGATCCGCGAGGGCGACCTCGACGTGGCCATCGTGCCGCGGAGCCGCGACGAGATAGGCGCGCTGGCCCGGACCATGTCCGATATGGTGCAGGGGCTCCGCGATCGGGACTTCATCCGGGACGTGCTGGGGCGCTACGTCAGCCCGGAGCTGGCGGAGCAATGCGTGCGGGACCGCGGCGCCCTCCGGCTCGGCGGCGAGGTCCGCACGGTGTCCATCCTGATGTCGGACCTGCGCGGCTTCTCCGGGCTCTCCGAGCGCCTCGGTCCCGAGAGGATGATCGGGCTGCTCAATCGCTACCTCGGCGCCATGACGCCGGTGATCCTCGGGCACCGCGGGACGATCAACGAGTTCATCGGCGACGCCATCCTCGTCCTCTTCGGGGCTCCGTTCGAGCGGCCCGACGACGCCGAGCGGGCCGTGCGGTGCGCTTGGGCCATGCAGCGCGCGATGTCGGGCTTCAACGCCGAGAGCGCCGCGCAGGGGCTGCCGCCGCTGGTGATGGGGATCGCCGTGCACTCGGGCGTCGTGGTCGCCGGCAACATCGGCAGCCAGGATCGGATGAAGTACGGCGTGGTGGGGCCGACCGTGAACCTCACGGGGCGCATCGAGTCGCTCACCATCGGCCCGCAGATCCTCCTGTCCGAGGCCACCCTCGGCCGCGTGCGCCACGTGGTCAGCGTGGGCCCGGGCATCCAGGTGGCCGTGAAGGGCGTGCCGGAGCCCGTGACCGTGTATGAGCTCACGGGCGTGACGGGGGAGGCGGGGATCGATTCGCGTGACGAGCAGGCGGCCACCCTGGCGGAGGTCGACCTGCCCGCGGTCGCGCTGGTCGTGGGGGAGGGGAAGCGCATCGACGAGACTCGCCACACGGTCCGAGTGACGCGCATCGGCCGCGACGCAATCGAGCTCGTCGCGAGCGACACGCTGCCTGCGAGCCCCCTGGACCTGAAAGTGATCGTCGATTTCGGCGGCGGCGCGACCGGCGGGAGCTACGTGCGGATCGCGGCACGCGGGCCCTCGGATCGGTCCGGGCTGCCCGGCACCCTGGTCCGGGCCGTGTTCACCTCCCTCGACGAGTCGGACCTCGCGCACATCGACCGCCTGCTCGGGGCCGAGACCACGCAAGCCGGCGCCGGCGGGCCGGTCGTCTAGGGGGCCTTCGGGCGCGGCCGGCGCAATTGCAGTAGGATGGCCGGGTTGGATCGCAGAGAATCCCCGACGGGGCCGCCGGAGGCCGGATCGGTGTGTTCCGACGCGGTCCGGGGAGGACACCGATGAAGGCTGGGCGTGCGTGGAGCCGCCTCGCGGCGCTGCTCTGGATGCTGTCGTTCCTGCCGCTCGCCGCGACGGCCGCGACCCAGCCGGGCGCGTCGGACAAAGGCGCCGTCGAGCTCCCCCAGCCGCTGACCCGTGACGCGATCCGGGAGCTGGTGGCGCGCCTGAGCGACGAGGAGGTCCGGAAGCTCCTCCTCGCCCAGCTCGACAAGGCGGCCGCGCCCGCCGCGGCCAGCCCGCACCCCACCTCGATGGCGGCCGGCCTCGCCGGGGACGTGGACCGCACTCGCAGCGAGCTCGGCGCCATGATCCGGGCCGTGCCCACGCTGCCACGGGAGCTCGGCGCCGCCGTGAGCCGGTTCTCCGAAGGCCGGCCCTCCTACCACCTGCTCGTGGTCGCCTTGGGTTTTGCCGTCATGCTGGCGGTGGGCTTTCTCGCCGAGCGGGTGGCGCGGCGGCTGCTCGCCAACATCGGCGGTCGGCTCGAGCGCGCTCGAGACCATGCCCACGAGGTCGAAGGCGGTCACATCGTGATGCGGGTGATCGTCGAGTTCCTCCTCCTGGGGGTCTTCGCCGCGTCCGCCATCGCGGTGTTCCTGTCCGTCTACCAGGGCCACGAGGCGAGCCGCGAACTGATCGTGGCGGCGCTCCTCGCGACCATGCAGGCGCGGGTCGCAATCCTGATCGCCCGCCTCCTTCTGGCGCCGCGGGCGCCTGCCGAGCGCGCGCTGCCCTTCGACGACGCCTCGGCGCGGCTGCTCTACCGGGGGATCGTGAGCCTGGCCTGCCTCTTCGTCGTCCTGGACGTGACGGCGAGCTTCTTGCGGCGCTGGGACATGCCGCGGGAATCCCTCCTAGTGGTGGTGATGCTCGGCCGTCTCCTGTTCGTCGTGCTCTTTCTGCGCCTCGTCTGGCGCCTTGCCAGGCCTATCGGCGCCCTGATCAGGGGCGATGGACAGAGCAGCCTCCGCCGGATACTCGCCGACATGTGGCCGGTCCTGATGACGGCCTACGTGCTGGTTCTCCTCGTGGCGTTGACGATGGAGGAACTGTCGGGCCGGGCGCGTGTGGGCCGCGCGGGGCTCCTGAGCCTGCTGGTCGTGATCGTGCTGCCCCTCGTCGACATGGCGCTCTGCCGTCTGCTCGTCCGGCGGCCGAGTGCAGGGTCCCCGACCGACAGGCCGGGCGCCCGGGCCGGCTTCGCGCCGATCATTCGGAAAGCGGTGCACATCCTGGTGACGATCGCGGGCATGTTGGTGATCGTCCAGCTGTGGAACCTCGACCTCATGCACATGGCCAGCGAGGGCATGGGCGCTCGCGTGACCAGCGTGCTGGTGAACATCGGCCTGACGGTCATGCTCGCGTATCTCGTCTGGCAGCTCGCGAAGACGGCGATCGACCAACGGCTCGAGCGCGAGGCGGGGCCGCGGGCGGTGAGCGACCCGGGGGAGATCGGCGGGACCGGCGCGTCGCGCCTGAAGACGCTCCTCCCGCTCGCGCGGGGCGCCATTTTTGCCGTGCTCTGCGTCATGAGCGTGCTGACCATCCTGGCGGCGTTCGGCGTCAACATCGGCCCGCTGCTGGCGGGCGCCGGGGTGGTCGGCCTGGCCGTGGGCTTCGGGGCCCAGACGCTCGTGCGCGACATCATCTCGGGCGCCTTCTACCTCATGGACGACGCGTTCCGGCTCGGGGAGTACATCGACGTGGGGGAGGCGAAGGGGACCGTCGAGAAGATCGGGATCCGCTCCATTCTCCTGCGCCACCACCGCGGCCCGGTCAACGTCGTTCCGTACGGGGCGATCCGGCGCATGACGAACCAGAGCCGCGACTGGGTCGTCGAGAAGCTCGAGTTCCGCCTGACCTACGACACGGACATCGCGAAGGTCAAGAAGATCATCAAGAAGATCGGCCAGGACCTGGCCGCCGATCCCGAGCTGGGTCCGTACATCCTCCAGCCGCTCAAGTCGCAGGGCGTCCTCGCGATGGAGGACAGCGCGATGCTCGTCAAGGCGAAGTTCACCGCGAAGCCCGGCGAGCAGTTCGTCATCGTCCGCGAGGCGTACCAGCGGATCAAGCGAGCGTTCGACGAGGCCGGCATCCACTTCGCGCACCGGCAGGTCACGGTCTTCGTGCCCCCGGGCTCGGGCGCGGGGGCGGCCGCGGGCGCCGCCGCGGCGGCGGCCATCAGCGCGGAGCGCGCCCCCGGAGGGCGCGGCCTGAAGGCCCTCTTCCGGATCGCCAACGGCGTGATGGCGGTCCTGTTCGCCTTCGCCGCGGCCGTCCAGTACAACGATCCCGATCCGCTCCGATGGATGGCGATGTACGGCCTGGCCATGCTGGCCTGCGGGCTGGCGCTGGCCGGACGCCTCCCGCGGCTCCTGCCGGCGCTGGCGGGGCTGGGCGCCCTCGTCTGGGCCGGCACTCTCGCGCCGGGCGTCGTCGGGCGCGTGTCGCTCGGGGAGCTGTTCCAGTCCTACGGCATGCTGAGCACGGCCGTGGAGGAGGGGCGCGAGATGGGCGGCTTGCTCATCGTCGCCGCGTGGATGGGAGTGCTCACCCTCGTGCGCGCGGGCCGAGCCGCCTAGACGGCGGACCGCGCGCCGGCCGTTCCGCGTTGACGCTCCACCCCCGCGGTGTTCTGCTGGGACCAGGGCCCTGCCTGGGTCACGACCCGCGTGGGGCATGCCGGGATGAGTCGCGCCCGTACGCTCGCGCTCTTCGTCCTCGTCGTCGTCGTCC
This sequence comes from uncultured Candidatus Rokubacteria bacterium, assembly GCA_963765195.1. Classification (GTDB taxonomy): domain Bacteria; phylum Methylomirabilota; class Methylomirabilia; order Rokubacteriales; family DASRDR01; genus DASRDR01. Next base: position 318,685 of record CAVXVV010000088.1, on the reverse strand, counting down.
TGCTGGTGGTGGGCCTCTGGGTCCTGCCCGAGGTCCTCCGGCGCTTGGCCGTGGACCGGCTCTCGAAGCAAACGGGCCGCGCCGTCACGATCCAGGACGTCGATCTCAACCTGTTCGCGGGCCGTCTCGCGATCAAGGGCTTTCGCCTGGCCGAGCGGGACCGCGGGGAGCCCTTCGCCGAGTTCGAGCGGTTCGACGTCCAGCTCGGTCTCCTGGACCTCCTGCGCTCGCATGTCCGCGTCCGCGAGATCACGCTGGTCGCCCCATCGGTGCGCGTGGTCCGTCAGGCGTCCGGCGAGCTCAACTTCTCTGACCTCCTCGCCGGCTCGAAGGAGCCGGCGCCCGAGCCGCGGCCGGGGCCGAGCCGCTGGACCGTGTCGATCGAGCGCGCGAGGGTGCTGCGCGGGCGGGTGCACGTCGAGGACCGCGGCGTCGCGCCGCAGGCCGAGTGGGTGATGCAGGGGCTCGAGCTCGACGCGCGGAGCCTCACGACCCGCGCGGGCGACGCGCCGGGTTTCGTGGACGTGGGGGCCCAGATCAACGAGGCGCGCCTCGCCGCCCACGCCGAGCCGGTGCGGATCGATCCTTTGCGGATCGCGGCGCGGGTGACGCTGGAGGGGTTCGAGACCCGCCGGCTCAACGAGTACATCTACATCCCGCGCGGCACGCCCTACATGCCGCGGGGCGGGGGGTTCGGGCTCGATCTGACCGTGGACGTGGACAGCGACGCCCAGGAGATCCAGAAGGCCACGGTCGCCGGCACGCTCGTCCTGGAGCGCGAGGCGTTCCTCCAGACAGGGCGCCCCGATCCCTTCCTGTCCGCCTCGCGCTTCAAGATCGAGATCAAGGAGGCGGATCTGATCGCCCGCCGCCTGACGCTGGCCGGCGTGGACCTCGAGGGGCTGGACCTCGCGGCCCGGCGTGACGCGCGCGGCGTCATCGATCTGATCGACCTCTTCACGCCCAAACCGCCCCCGGGCGGACCCGCCAAGCCGGCCGGACCTGGCCCCCCCGCCCCGACGCCGGCGCCGACGGGCCGGCGGACCCTCTTCCCGGTGATCCAGGGTCTTGCCCGCGGCTTCGAGGAGATCCGCATCGAGCGATTCACGCTGGGGCCGAGCACGCTCACCTTCGTCGACGAGCACGTCAAGCCGCCGGCGCGGCTCGTGCTCACGAAGCTCCGCGCGCAGGCCGACAACTTCACGTGGCCGGTCAAGGCGCCGATGGCGCTCACGCTGTCCGCGGGGCTGCCGGGCGGCGGCACCCTGGACATCAAGGGGCCGATGACGGTGCTCCCGTTTGACACCGAGCTGACCGTGGCGATCCGGGACGCGCCGGTCGAACCGTACCAGCCGTACATCCCCATTCCCGCCCGGCTGTCCGGCCGCTACTTCGGCGACAGCCGGAACCGCATCGCGTTCCGCGACGGCAAGCTCGTCGCCCAGTCCAAGGGCAACAGCTGGGCGCAGAACGTCGAGATCCGGGAGCCCGGCGCCTCGCGCCCCGCGATCCACGTCGAGCGCATGGAGCTCGTCGGCATCGACTTCGACTGGCCGACCCGCGCCGTGGCCGTGAAGGCGGGCTTCCGCCGGCCGCGCGTCGAGGTCGAGCGGTCGACGGACGGCTCGTTCAACCTTCGCCGGCTGTTCACGCCCCCCGCGGAGACCGGCGCGCCGCCGCGGCCCGAGCCGAAGCCCGCCGCGCCTCCCGGGCCGCCCTCGAAGAGCGTCCTCGAGACGATGCGCCTCGAGTTCGGGGAGGTCCGCATCGAGGACGGCACGATCCGGTTCCTGGACCGGACCACGCAGCCGACGTTCTCCCAGGACCTGTCGCGGCTCGCGCTGACCGTCACCGGCTACGGGAACCGGCCGGGGCGCCGCGCCAAGGTCACGCTGCAGAGCGTCGTGGGCGGAGACGCGGCGCTCGACATCCGCGGCGCGATCGGACCGCTCGCGGCGCCGGCCGACATCGACCTCGTCGGCGAGCTGCGGAGCTTCAAGCTGCCCAGCGTGGACCCGTACGCGTCGGCGGCCATCGGGTGGGTCATCAAGAAGGGCGACCTCCAGTACAAGGTCCGGTTCAGACTCGATGGCAACCAGCTCTCGGCCGAGAACGACGTGTCGATCGGGCAGCTCCAGGTCGCGCCGGCCAGCGCCGGCGACGAGGTCAAGCGCCGCATCGGCCTGCCGCTCGGCCTGATCGTGGCCCTCATCAAGGATCAGAAAGGGGAGATTCGCGCCAGCGTTCCCGTCGCCGGGACCATCAACGACCCCAAGTTCGCCTGGAGCGACGCCATCTGGACAGCCGTCAAGAACGTGCTGGTGAACGTCGTGACCGCGCCGTTCAAGGCCCTCGGTCGCCTGTTCTCGGGCGGCGGCGCGGAAAAGGTGGAGGAGCCCAAGGTCGAACCGGTGACCTTCGCGGCAGGCAGCGCGGTCCTGTCGCCGGCCATGGAGGACCACCTCCTGCGCGTGGCGGACTTCCTGCGGCAGTCGCCCTTCGTCAACCTCGCGCTGGCCCCGACGCCGAGCTCGACCGACGCAGACGCGCTCCGCGGCGAGGCCGTGTCGGCGCGCCTCCGGGACTTCCAGCGGGAGCAGGGTCTGGACGACGCGGCGGCCATCGCCGCCTACTACAAGGCGCGGCTCCCCGACGTGCCGCTCCCGCCGACCGTGGACGAGCAGCTCGCGCTCCTGCGCGAGCGCGAGCCCGCGCCCGACGCCCTCCTGGCCGAGCTCGGCCGCCGGCGCGTCGAGGCGACCCGCGAGCGGCTGGTGACGACGGAAGGCATTCCGCCCGCGCGCCTGGCGAGCCCGGCGCCGGCCGGCACGGCGGCGTCTCCCGCGCCCGCGACCGGCGGGGCGGTCCCCGAGGGGCGCGTCGAGTTCACCGTCGTCGCCGACGAGTAGACATCCGCCGCCCCGAGGCGCGCCGGCGCGCGAGCGCCCGCCATCCTATCGGGTGGCGTGGAGGAATTCCTTCCGGTCTCTCCGCCCGGCGCCCATAATCGGTCTCGGATGGCCGGCATTCCGGGCCTGCTCGATCACGGGAGACTCCCGGGCTGGCCCGCGCGGATCGCGGGACCGGCGGCGCGGGCGGCGTTCCTGTCGGCGCTCCTCCTCATGGGTCCATCGTCGAGCCTGGCGCCGCGCACGGCATTCGCGGCCGGCGGCGGGACGCCCGACGCGACGGCCACCGGTGATCTGCCCGCGATCCGGAAGAGCGGGACGCTGCGCCTCCTCGTCACCGCGCCCGAGCACCTCCAGCGCGCCGGCGATCCGAAACGCGAGGAGCTGGCGCTGGCGGTGGCGTTCGCCAAGAAGCTCGGCCTCCGGGCCGACCCGGTCGTCGTGTCGGATCGGAGTCAGCTCATCCCGGCGCTTCGCGCCGGGCGGGGCGACGTCATCGTCGGGTCGCTCGCCGTCACTCCCGAGCGGGCCAAGGAGGTTGCGTTCACGCGACCGGTCCGTCGCGTGGCGCAGCAGGTTGTCGTGCCGAAGACCGACCGGGGTATCCGCCGGCCGTCCGATCTCGCGGGGAAGACGGTGACGGTCCGCGCGTCGAGCTCCTACGCGTCGACCCTCGCCCGGCTCCAGCCGCGCGTGAAGGGCCTCGAGATCAAGCCGGCCCCGGAGACCGCGGACACGTTCGATCTGATCCAGAAAGTCGCGCGGGGCGAGGAAGCCATCACGGTGGCGGACTCGGACATCCTCGCCGCCGCCCTCACGTTCGAGCCCGGGGTGAAGGCGGCGTTCACCCTGGTCGAGCGCGACGTGATCGCCTGGGGCGTCCGCAAGGAGAACACCGCCCTCAAGGCGGCGCTCGACGCCTTCCTGATGGAGCGGACGCCGACAGGCTACAAGGACCGCGCGGCTCGCGCGGACCTCGACGCCATCCGGAAGCGCGGGGCGCTCCGGGTGCTCACCCGAAACTCGAGCACGACGTACTTCCTCCACCGCGGGGAGGAGCTCGGCTTCGAGTACGAGCTGGTCCGCGAGTTCGCGCGGACGCTCGGTGTCCGCCTGGAGCTGGTCATCCCCCCGTCGCGCGAGGCGCTCGCCACGTACCTCCGGGAAGGCAAGGGGGATCTGATCGCGGCGGGGCTCGCCGTGACCCCCGAGCGGAGCCAGGAGTTCGCGTTCACGACACCCTACAACCGGGTGAGCGAGCTCCTCGTGGTGCCGGCGAAGGACCGCACGACGCGGAGCCTGGCCGATCTGCGCGGCCGGAAGATCGGCGTGCGGCGGTCGTCGAGCTACTACCAGGCACTGGCGCCGCTGCAGGCCCAGCACGGGTTCGAGCTGGAGGTGAGGCCGGAGGACGAGGAGACGGAGGACATCCTGGAGGCGGTGGCGGAGGGCAAGCTCGCCGCCACCGTGGCCGACTCGAACATCATCGAAGTGGAGCTCACGTACAGCGACGCCATCCGCGGCGCCGGGCCGATCGGCGACATCCGGGACATCGCCTGGATGCTCCGGAAGGACCAGCCGCAGCTCCGGGCAGCGGCCGACCGCTTCATCCGGCGGATCTATCGGGGCACGTTCTACAATATGACCATGACCAAGTACTTCAAGAACCAGCGGCAGATGCGGACCGCCGCGAGCGAGGAGCGCTCGGACAAGGCCGGGGAGCTCTCCTCGTATGACGCCCTGGTCAAGAAGTACGCGACGATGTACGAGTTCGACTGGCGGCTCATCACGCGCCCAGATGTACCAGGAGTCGCGCTTCGACCCGAGCGTCCGGAGCTGGGCGGGAGCGCTGGGGCTGATGCAGGTGATGCCGCGCACGGCTCGGGAGCTCGGCGCCGGCGACGTGCGGCAGCCCGAGCAGGGGATCCAGGCCGGGGTGAAGCTGCTCGCGCGATACTCGGCCATGTACCGGGAGCCGGAGATCGGGGAGCAGGACCGTCTGCGCTTCACGCTCGCCGCGTACAACTGCGGCCCCGGCCACGTCGCCGACGGCCGCCGGCTCGCCGCCGACCTCAAGCTCGATCCGAATCGCTGGTTCGGCCACGTGGAGAAGGCGATGCCGCTCCTGGCCAAGCCGCGGTTCGCCCGGACCGCCCGCTACGGGTACTGCCGCTGCGGCGAGCCGGTGAAGTACGTCGGCGAGATCCAGCGCCGTTACGAGTCCTACTCCAACCTGATCGCGCTCAACTGACCGACCATGGACGAGCGGCGACCCTGATCCGGGATATCTGATCGATGTTCCCGTATCGCGACGAGAACGAGACGATCCGCACGCCATACGCCACCTTCGTGCTGATCGCGCTCAACGTCGCCGCATGGCTCTTCGTCCAGGGCGCGGGGTCGCCCATGGCCCTGGCGCGGTCCATCTGCGACCTCGGGCTCATCCCGGGCGAGCTGACGCTGAGCGTGCCCCCCGGAACCCGCTTCGCGATGGGCGAGGGCCTCGTGTGCCTCACCGATCCGGGGCGGCAGGTCTCGCACGTCCTGACGTCCATGTTCCTCCACGGCGGGTGGATGCACATCCTCGGGAACATGTGGTTCATGTGGATCTTCGGGAACAACGTCGAGGACGCGATGGGCCACCTCCGGTTCGTCGTCTTCTACCTCCTCACGGGCGCGGCGGCCGTGGTCGCCCAGGTGCTCCTCACGCCTGCCTCGGCGGTGCCGATGGTGGGCGCCTCGGGTGCGATCAGCGGCGTGATGGGCGCCTACATCGTGCTGTACCCGCGCGTGCGGGTGTTCATGCTCCTGGTGCTCGGATTCTACGTGACCTCGATGGCCTGGCCGGCGTGGATGATGCTCGGGTACTGGCTTCTCATCCAGTTGGTGAGCGGGCTGACCGCCCTGGGCCGAGAGGGCGGGGGCGTCGCCTTCTGGGCGCACTTCGGCGGGTTCGTGGCCGGCGTGGTCCTGATCAAGCTCTTCGCGCGCCCGGACTACCTCGCCGAGCACCAGTCGCGACGCTGGCAGCCGCGCCGGCTGGGGTTCGGCTCGTCGTAGGGGTTCGCCTCGGGGTTCGCCTCGGATTGACGCACCTCGAACGAGGCGCTAGACTCCCTTCCGTCGCGCGCCACGCGCGATCGACGATGAATGCCCGCGCCCGGAACGTGATCCGAAGCCTCTCGGTGCTCGCTCTGCTCGTCGGCCTCGCCGCCTGCAGCGGGACTCGTCTCAGCGACGTCTGGCGGGATCCGCAGTACTCGGGCGAGCCCTTCCGTCAGGTCGCGGTGTTCGTCCTCGGCAGTGATCCCGCCGTTCGGCGGCTCGTGGAGGACGAGGTCGTGCGGCGCCTGCCCATGAACACGCGCGGCATCGGCGGATACGGGCTCGTGCCCGACGCCGAGCGCGGGGACGTGGAGAAGGCCGTGGAGCGGCTTCGCGCGGGCGGGTACGACGGCGCGATGATCGCGCGGCTCGTCGGCGTCGACGGGCCGACGCCCTGGGCGACGGGGAGCCTCAAGCAGGTGCCCGTCTCGTACCGCACACTCTCGAACTACTATGTCAACGCCACCGAGGAGGCCGAGCGCTCGAGCGGGCTCGCCACGCCCACCGTCGTGCGTGTCCAGATGAACGTGTACGCGGTGGCGTCCCAGGCCCTCGTCTGGTCGGCGGCCAGCCGGACGTTCAACCCCGAGGAGACGCGCGACGTCGCGGGGGACGTGGCCAAGGTGGCGGTCGAGGAGCTCCAGAAGGCCGGCCTCCTGTCGGCGGAATGAGGGAGACGACGGCCATGGCTGCGCGGAATCCGATGCCCTCGTCAGGGCGCTGAGGGTCCTCCCATGCGCCGAGTCGCGACGGTCCTCCTGCTGGTGATCCTGGTCCTCGCTATCGTGGCGCCCCCCGCCGAGGCGTGCATCGAGTGCGTGGCGCTGGGACTGGCGTCGTTCGCCGTCTTCACCCAGCTGGTCGCGGCCATCACCGCGCCGCCCGTGGTGTACGCGCCGCCGGCCTACTACGCGCCCGCGTACTACGGCTGGCCCTATCCGGCGGCGCCCGCCGCGTATTACCCGGCGACGTACTATCCGGCGCGAACCTATGCGGCCTACCCCGCCAGCTACGCCGCGGCGGCGCCCGCCTGCGACCCAGGGCTGGACGGGCCCGCGCGTCGTCCAGTACGCCCACGGCCGCTACGAGCTCCGGGGCGACGGCGTCACGGTGCCGTGGGCTTGGGTCTGGATTCCGAACGCCTCGCCCACCCGCCGAATCTGGACGGCCCCGAAGGCAGCGGCGGCTCCCGGAACCCCTGACCGCCGCCTCCCGGCCTCCGCCGGGGCTCGGGCCGTCAGCCCGTCGTAACGCTGACTCGAGGAGTGCGAGCGGCGCTTCTCCGTAGGTCGATCAACCTCTTGAAGCTGCTCCTCGCCACGAAGAGCTGGGCGGCGCCCCTCCCGTTCCCGCCGGCCGCCCAGCCCGCGCGCTAGCGTCCTCGCGCGCCGCACGCGATCCGGCTCGCGCGCACGCGCGCCCCGGAGCGGCGCCGGATCAGGGGCCACGGCGTCTCGGCGCCGTCGACCCGCGTGATACGATCCCCGCGGGATGAGTGGCGGACAGCCGGACACGGAGCGCGACGCCCGTCATCTGGTCGACGAGGACGCGCGCTACTTTCTCCACCAGGCCGCGTCGACACCCGGGCTCTCCGCCGTCCGGCGGGCCCAGGGGATCTGGGTCGAAGAGCTCGACGGCCGCCGGTTCATGGACTTCCACGGCAACAGCGTCCACCACCTGGGCTACTCTCACCCGACGCTGATCGCGGCCCTCAAGGCCCAGCTCGACGACCTCACCTTCTCGCCGCGCCGCTTCACCAACGAGGTGGCCGTCTCCCTGGCGCGGCGGCTCGCGGACCGGGCGCCCGCGCCCCTCGGCAAGGTCCTCCTGGCGCCGTCCGGCAACGACGCGATCGAGATCGCACTCCGGCTCGCGCGGGTTGCCACCGGCCGCTTCAAGACGGTCTCGTTCTGGGACGCCTATCACGGCGCCGGCCTCGGCGCGTCGAGCGTCGGCGGGGAGCAGGAGTACCGCTCGGGGCGGAACGGGCCACTCCTGCCCGGCGCCGAGCACGTCGCCCCGCCGACGTGCTACCGGTGCCCCTACGGCTACCCCGAGCGCGACGGGCGGCCGCTGCTCGACGTGTGCCGGCTGACGTGCGCCCACTTCGTCCGGTACGTGCTGGAGAAGGAAGGCGACGTGGCCGCCGTCGTCGCCGAGCCGATCCGCTCGAACGCCTACGTGCCGCCGCCAGGGTTCTGGGCCGAGGTGCGGGCCGCCTGCGACGCCCACGGCGCGCTCCTCGTCTTCGACGAGGTACCGAACGGGCTCGGCAAGACGGGACGCTTCTTCGCGTTCGAGCACTTCGACGCCGTCCCCGACATCGTGGTCCTGGGGAAGGCGCTCGGCGGCGGCATCCTGCCGCTGGCGGCCGTCATCGCGCGGCAGGACCTGGACGTGGCCGGGGACCTCTCGGTCGGCCACTACACCCACGAGAAGAACCCGCTCCTCGCGCGCGCCGGCCTGACGACTCTGGACATCCTCGAGCGCGAGGGCCTGGTGGAGCGCGCGGCGCGCCTCGGAACCTGGGCCCTCGACCGACTCCGCGCGCTCGGTCGACGTCACCCGAGCGTCGGGGACGTCCGGGGGCTCGGCCTCCGGATGGCGGTGGAGCTGGTCGAGGACCGATCGACGAAGGCGCCGGCGCGCGAGGCGGCGCGGGCGGTGGCGAAGCTCGCCTTCGATCGGGGCCTGAGCTTCACGGTGAGCGGGGACAGCGTCCTGGTCCTGTCGCCGCCGCTCGTGATCACCGAGGCGGAGCTCGAGCAGGCCTTCGCCATCCTCGATGCGTGCCTCGATGCGGTCGAGGCCGGCGCGTCCGCCTGAGACCCGGATCGAGCGAGCGCCGCTAGCGGTCCTCGGGGCCGGCCGGCAGGACCTGCACGTCGCTCGGCAGCTGGACGGCCACGCGGTCGCCGTCGGCGTGGCGCGGACCGTGGCGCGGGTTGTGGACGTCGACGGCGAGACGGATGTCCGCGGCGTCGACCAGGTAGCGGGCGATCGCCCCCGTGTAGGACACGCCGACGATCTTGCCCGCAACGGCCGGCGTCCCGTCGAGGGGCTCGGTCGCCGATAGGCGCACCGCCTCCGGCCGGACGACCAGCCGGACCTTCGCGCCCCTGGCGAGCTGGGGCCCGGCGACGTGCACGACGAGGATCCCCAGCGCCGTGCGGACGGTCGCGCCGGTGGCGCTCGTCTCCGCGACCTCCCCGTCCAGGAAGTTCGCGGTGCCGACGAACCGCGCGACGAACTCGGTCGCCGGCCGCTCGTAGATCTCGGTCGGCGTCCCCACCTGCTCGATCCGACCGGCTCGCATGACGGCGATGCGGTCGGAGATCGACATCGCCTCCTCCTGGTCGTGGGTGACGTAGGCGACCGTGAGGCGGAGCTCGCGCTGAAGCCGCTTGATCTCGTCGCGCATGAGCACCCGGAGGTTGGCGTCGAGATTCGACAGCGGCTCGTCGAGGAGGAGCACGCGGGGCCGCACGCTCAGCGCGCGGGCCAGCGCGACGCGCTGCTGCTGGCCGCCTGACAGCTGATCCGGGCGGCGATCCCCGAGCCCTTCCAGGCGCACGACGCGCAAGAGGTCCTCCACGCGCGCGGCGATCTCGCCGCGCGAGCGGCCCCGGACGCGGAGCGCGTACCCCACGTTGCCGGCCACCGTCAGGTGCGGGAAGAGCGCGTAGCTCTGGAAGACCATCGCGGTGGCCCGCCGATTCGGCGGATCCCGCGTCACGTCTTGCCCGTCGAGCCAGATCCGGCCGGCGTCCGGGCGGACGAACCCGCCGGCCATGCGCAGGAGGGTCGTCTTGCCGCAGCCGCTCGGGCCGACGAACGAGACCAGCTCGCCTTCCGGGATCTCGGCGTCGACACCGTCGACGGCCACGACGGTGCCGTAGCGCTTGGTCAGCCGCTCCAGCCGGAGGACGGCGCTCATCGGGCTACGCCCGCCGCGCGGGGGTTGATCCGACGGCCTTCCGCCGGTGGGCTCATCGGGCCGTCCCGAGCGCGAACCGGCCGCTCCGCCGGGCGACCGTCCACAGGAGGCCTAGGGCGGCGAGGACCGCGCCGATGAGCAGGAGCGACAGGGCGGAGGCGCGTCCCAGCTCGCCCATGCGCGCGAACGCGAAGATGACCGACGCGGCCGGCTCGCGACCGGGCGAGATCAGGAACACGATGGCGCTCAGGGTCAGCATGCTGTTCACGAAGGCGTAGGTGAGGGCGACGAGAAAGGCGGTGCCCATCAGCGGCAACACCACCCGGACGAACGTCCCGGTGCGGCCCACGCCGAGATCGGCCGACGCCTCCTCCAGGCTCGGGTCGATCTGGGCGAGCTTGCCGAGGCCCGCCTCGACCGCCACCGCCAGGTAGTGCGCGGCGCAGTTGATGACGAGGATCGCGAAGGTCCCGGTGAGCGTGAGCGGCGGCTCGTTGAAGGCGAGCACGTAGCCGATCCCGAGCACCGTGCCCGGAAGGGCGAACCCGAGGAGCGCGACCATCTCGATGAGGCGCCGCCCCGGGAACCGGGTCCGCGCGATGAGGTAGGCGAGCAGAAGGCCTCCGACCGCCACCGTGACGGCCGCCGCGCCCGCCATGCGGAGCGACAGCTCGAGCGACCGAAGGCCGCGGAGGTTCGCGAAGTGCTCGAGGGTGAAGGTGTTGTTGACGCCGACGAACCGCGTGACCGCCCCCATCACGACGATGGCCATCGGGAGCAGGACGGCCAGGCAGGCGAGACCGGTGAGGGCGAGGGCCGGGCCGTCGACGGCCGGCACGGCCCGCCGGGGCTCGGCGGCCGGGCCGCGGCCCGTGACCGTGACGTAGCTCCGCCCCGCCAGCCACCGGTGGTGGACGAGGAACGCGCCCAGGCTCGGGAGCATCAGGAACACGCAGAGGACGCTCGCCATCGGGAGATCGTACTCGGCGCCGATGACGAGGAGGAGCGCGTCCTGGGCGAGGAACGCGAGGCCCCCGCCCAGGACGGCCGGCGTGGCGAAGTCCGCCATCGACAGGGCGAAGATCATCACCGCCGCCTTCAGCAGGCCGGGCGCCACCAGCGGCAGCGTGATCGTGCGCAGGACCTGGAGATCGCTGGCACCGAGATCGCTCGCGCCGTCCTCCAGGTTCCGGTCCAGCGTGGCCAGGACGTTCTCGATCATCAGGAAGGCCAGCGGGAAGAGGGTGAGGGCCTGGCCCATGATGACGCCCGGCCACCCCAGGATCCGGACGTCGGTCCCGAGGGCCTGGTTCACGAGCCCGCGGCGGCCGCCCAGGATGATGAGCGCGACCCCGAACACGTAGGAGGGCGCGACCAGGGGCAGGAGCGCGACGAGCCGGAACGGCCAACGGAGCCGACGAGGGCCGCGCGTCACCGCCAGGGCCACGGCGAAGCCGATGCCGACGGCCAGGATCATGACCACCACCGCGAGAACCACGCTGTTGCGGAGCGAGAGCAGGAAGTACGTCGTGCGGAAGAACTTCGCGTAGTGGGCGAGGGTGAGCCCCGTTTCGCCCTGGAAGCTCGAGACGAGCACGCGGGCGACGGGCAGGGCGATGAAGACGAGGAGGGCGCCGGCGAAGCCGAGGCCGAGCGCCGCGGGGAGGCATGCGTCGGCGAGCGCGGCCAGGCGCGTCATCGCGCCCGGCCGGCTCGTCGCCGCGGTGTCGGCCCCGTCCGGCACGGGACCCTTACTGCGTGCGTGCCTTGTGGCCGAACTTGTCCCGCCAGGTGCCGATCACCTTGGCGCGGACCTCCTTCTGGCCGTAGAGCTTCCAGTCGATCGGGATCAGCTTGGGCCGCGTGGGATAGAGCGGGCTCTTCACCTCGCGGGCCGCGAGGTTCCCGTAGGTCGCCAGGAACTCCTGGAACTCCGGGGTCCCCGCGAGATCGATCATCTTCTTGGCCGCGTCGGGCGCCTTCGAGCCCTTCGGGATCGCGATCCACTGCCCGATGGCGCCGATGCCCTCGACGGGCGCGCCGATCTGGACCGGGGCCTGCTTCTTGAGGAGCGGGAGGGCGTCCTCGTCGGTGGCCACGCCGAGGATCGCCTCCCCGCGGGCGACCAGCTGGGCCGGCCCGCCGCCGCCCCGCGTGTAGTAGGCCACGTTCTGGTCGAGCGCCTCGAGGAACTTCCAGCCGTCGGCCTCACCGTAGAGCGACAGGAACGACAGGACGATGAGGTACGCCGTGCCCGACGTGATGGGCGAGGGCATGAGGATCTCGCCCTTCCACTTCGGGTCGAGGAGGTCCTTCACGCTCTTCGGCATTGCGTAGCCCTTCTCCTTGAGGCGCTGCTCGTTCCCGTAGAAGAGCCAGGAGAAGGTGCCGAGGTTGTAGGCCTGACCGTCCGGATCGATGTAGTCCTTGCCGACGCCCTGCCAGCCGGGCGAGTTCGGGTGAGGGAGCCACATGCCCTGGCTCTTGCCGATCAGCACCTGGTCCGGGAGGACGCTGACCACCAGATCCGCCTGGATCCCGCCGGGGTTCGTGCCTTCCTTCGTCTCGGCCTGGATGCGGGCCCACATCTCCCCGCAGCTCATCCGGAGCAGGGCGGTCTTGATGCCGAGCTTCTCCTCCCAGCGCTGGTTCATCGCCTCGGAGGCTTCCATGCAGTTGTAGACGCGCACGGGGTCCGCCGCGCGCGCCGGCGCGTACGCGCCGAGAAGGCCCAGCGCCACCATCGCGCCGAGCAGCCGGACCCTGCCAGATCGCCTCACCATCTCTGTCTCCTCCCGTCTCGTCGTGCGTTGCCTGTGAGCGCCGGATGCGTGCGAGGCCCGGCCGCCGGGGCGTCCCGGCGGGGCCGATTCCGTGTAGCACGGGCCTGCGGAGACCGGGTGACGACTGTGTTACGAGATGACGACGCGGGGCTCGACGCGCGGCGCGACACCGCGGCGGCGTCGCGCCGCGACGCGGGCCATCTCCGCCAGGGGATCGCAGAGGTGGCCCGCGCCGAGCCCTCGAGGGCTACGCCTTGGGCGCGAGACCCAGGCGGAGCTCCAGGAGCGTCCGGACCTCCTTGGCGGTGTCCCGCCAGAGGCTCTTCTCCGCAGGCCCGGCGTAGGCGCCCTGGATCTGGGCCCGGAACTCCGCCAGCGCCGCCTCCTGCTTGTCCGGCGGCGCGACGTCGGTCGTCTTGGCGCGAATGCCGAACGCGCGCTGCGTCGCCACATGGGGCCGCTCGATCCAGCGCCCCAGCTCGTTCCAGTCCTGGTCGAAGAACACGAGGACCGGAATCGACCGGTACCCGTTGTTCAGGTAGAGGTCCGTGAGGTCCATGTTCTGGTCGCGGAAGAGCACGCGCAGCTCGCAGTGCGGCATCGCCTCGACGATGCGGGCGAGCATGGGCGAGTTGCGGTGCACGTCCCCGCACCAGTTCTCGGCGAGCATCAGCGCGTAGCGCACCTGCCGGATGCCCGAGAAGAAGCGCTTCTCGTCTTCGGTCAGCGCCGCGTTGTGATAGTTCTCCTCGGTGCGGGCGCGCGTGTCGCCCATCTGGGCGAGGTAGTCCTTCCAGGTCATGCCGGTGGCGAACCGATGGGCATCGAGCGGGATCTTCAGCTGCGCCATGGGGAGGCTCTCCTTTGCACTTCAGTCGAGTGCGGGTTCTGCGGCTTCAGCCAGCGTGCCGCATGTTAGCAGACGGCGCCGGTCCGCGGGGGGCCGGCTCGGGCCGCGCCGCGCACGGCCTCGAGGACCTGGGCCGGATGCTTGGCGGCATCGGCCACCCTCTTCCAGTGCTTGCGGACGATCCCGTCGGGACCGATCCAGACGGTCGAGCGGATCACGCCCGTGGTCTTCTTCCCGTACAGGATCTTCTCCCCGTAGGCCCCCCACGCGGTCATGACCTTCCGGTCGGGATCGGAGAGGAGCGTGAAGGGGAGCTTGTACTTGTCCGAGAACTTCGTGTGTGATTCCGGGCTGTCGGCGGAGACGCCGAGGACCGCGATGCCCGCTTTTCGGAGGTCCTCCCACAGGTCACGGAAGCCGCAGGCTTCCTTGGTGCAGCCGGGCGTGTCGTCCTTCGGATAGAAGTAGACGACCACGTCCTTGCCCTTGAAGTCCCCCAGCGAGACCCGACGTCCCGCGGCGTCCTGCAGCGTGAAGTCGGGGGCCTTCCGACCTTCGGCGATCTGCGACATGCGCTCCTCTCTTCTTCGGCGCCGAGCCCCGGCGGATCACGCGCGGCGGACGGTGAGCTTCACGGCCGGTCCGAGGGTGTTGTGCACGATGCAGCCGCGCTCGGCGATGGTGACCAGCTTGTCGAGGACGTCCGCCGCGAGGCCCGGGGCCCGGACCTCGAGGTCGATGGTCTCGACGCGGGGCGGCGCGGACGCGAGCGTGCCTTGGACCCGCACCTCGAGCCCCTCGGCCGGGATGTTTCGCGCCGCGGCGGCAGCGATGAGATTGCTCATGAAGCAGCCGCCGAGCGCCACCAGGAGCAGCTCGCCCCCCATCGGCCCGCGATCGTGGCCGCCCTTGGCGGCCGGTCGATCGACCAGAACCCGGTGCTCTCGGACCTGGCCCTCCGACGTGGGCGTCGCCTGCACCTGCCGGACTGTTACCTCGAGCTCGGCCACCGCGGCTCCTCCCGCATCGGGACCCGAGCCTCCATGGTCGGAAGGCAAGGCCCCCATCCTGTTCGATGATGCCGGCCGCCCCCGAGATTCGCGATGGAGGAGCCGAACCGGCCTCTCGTGGCTATGGTACCCTGACCGCGTGTTCGGCCGGCGTCCGCCGGCCCGCTCATCACACGCAAGGAGGAGCTCGTGCCGATCAAGGTCGGAGATCGTCTGCCGGAAGGGACGCTGACGGAGTTCTACGAGCAGGAAGCTCCGGGCTGCAGCGTCGGCCCGAACAATTTCCAGGTGTCGGATCTCGTCAAGGGCAAGAAGGTCGTCATCTTCGGGCTCCCCGGCGCTTTCACCCCGACATGCTCCGCCAAGCACGTGCCCAGCTACGTCGCGGCGCACGACCGCCTCCTGGCCAAGGGCGTCGACGAGATCTGGTGCGTGTCCGTCAACGACGCGTTCGTGATGGGCGCGTGGGGCCGGGACCAGAAGGCCGGCGGCAAGGTGCGCATGATGGCCGACGGCAGCGCGACGTACACGAAGGCGCTGGGCCTCGAGATGGACCTGATGGCCCGCGGCATGGGCATGCGCTCCCAGCGCTACTCGATGCTGGTCGACAACGGCGTGGTGAAGGCCATCCACGTCGAGCAGCCCGGCAAGTTCGAGGTCAGCGACGCCGAGACGATGCTCCGCGGCCTCTCCTAGGAGGCCCGTCCGACCCGCCGCGCGCTCCGTGAGGCTGCCGGCCGGAGGCGCCGATGACCGGCGGTGACGGCGCTGCGCCCACGCCGGAGCCGGAGTGGGCGAGCTGGCCCGACGAGCGTCTGCTCGACCTCCGGCTCTGCGACCTCGGCCTGACGATCCGGGAAGGGGAGCTCGGGGACCGGATCGACCAGCTGTACGGCGAGCTCCAGGACCACGGGCTCCGCTTCCGGCCCTATTTCTGGCTGTCCGACGAGTGGTACTGCCCCGACGGCATCCCCGGGGTCGCGATTCCCTTCTACCTGGCCCACCCGCGGCTCGCGCGCCTCGAGCTCGCCTACATGCTGGAGGTCGAGGGCGGGACGCCCGAGTGGTGCATGCGTCTCCTCCGGCACGAGAGCGGGCACGCCATCGAGAACGCGTACCGGCTCCGGCTCCGGCGCCGGCGCCAGAAGCTGTTCGGCAAGTCGTCGGAGCGCTACCGCGACTGGTACGTCCCGCGCCCGTACAGCCGCCGCTTCGTCGTGCACCTGGAGCAGTGGTACGCCCAGAGCCATCCTGACGAGGATTTCGCCGAGACGTTCGCGGTGTGGCTGGCGCCGGACTCCCACTGGCGCGAGCGGTACGCGGGGTGGCCCGTCCTCCGCAAGCTCGAGTACGTCGACGCGACGATGCGGGAGATCGCCGACCGGCGTCCCACGGTGGTATCGCGGGCCCGGATCGATCCGCTGTCCCGGCTCCGGAAGACCCTGCGCCAGCACTACGAGGAGAAGCGCCGGCACTACGGCCTCGACTCGGACGTCTCCTACGACCGGGATCTCCGCCGGGTGTTCTCGGCGGCGCCGGAGTTCCGGGAGCGGCCGCACGCGGCCCGCTTCCTCGGCCGGATCCGGCGGGAGGTGCGTCGCCGCGTGGCCCAGGGCACCGGCGTCTACCAGTACACGATCGACCAGGTGCTCGGGGACATGATCGACCGGTCCCGGGAGCTGGGGCTCCGCGTCGCGGTGCCCGAGGAGCAGGCGAAGCTCGACTTCACCATCGCGCTCACGGTCCAGACCATGAACTACCTTCACAGCGGGCGCCACCGCATCGTCCGATGAAGCCGCTGCGCGTCCTCGCCCTCATGCACCAGGATTTGGTGCCGCCGGACGCCCCGGGCGACGCCGACATGCTGGCGGTGCCATGGAAGACGGAGTTCGACGTCGTCAGCACGCTCCGGGAGCTCGGGCACGAGGTGCGACCGCTCGGCGTCCGGAGCGACCTCGGAGTGGTCCGGCAGGCGATCGAGGAGTTCCAGCCGCACATCGCCTTCAACCTCCTCGAGGAGTTCGACGGCGTCGCGACCTACGACCAGAACGTCGTGGCGTACCTCGAGCTCCTGCGCGTCTCCTACACGGGCTGCAACCCGCGCGGCCTCATGCTGAGCCGCGACAAGGCGCTCTCCAAGAAGATCCTGACCTACCACCGGATCCCGTGCCCGGACTTCGCAGTCTTTCCGCTCGGGCGCGCGGTCCGGCGTCCGCGGCGCCTGTCGTTTCCGCTGATCGTGAAGTCCCTGACCGAGGATGCGTCGCTCGGCATCTCCCAGGCCTCCGTCGTGGAGAGCGAGGAGAAGCTCCGCGAGCGGGTGACGTTCATCCACGAGAGCCTGGGAACCAGCGCGATCGTGGAGCGCTACATCGAGGGGCGCGAGCTGTACGTGAGCGTCGTCGGGAACCGGCGGCTCAGTGTCTTCCCCGTCTGGGAGCTCCGGATGGAGGGCCTGCCCGACGAGGCCCACCCGATCGCGACGCAGCGCCTCAAGTGGAGCCGGCCCTACCAGAAGAAGTACGCGATCAAGTGGGGCGAGGCGCGCGGCTTGCCCGATCCGGTCGCCCGCCGCGTCCAGGACCTCGCCAAGCGCATCTACCGGACGCTCGGCCTCAGCGGCTACGCGCGCATCGACTTCCGGCTCGACGCCAACCAGGGGATCTTCGCCCTGGAGGCCAACCCCAATCCCGAGATCGCGTACGGCGAGGAGCTGGCCGAGTCGGCGGAGAAGGCCGGGCTCTCCTACGAGGGCCTGCTGCAGCATATCCTGAGCCTCGGGCTCCACTGGCGCCATGACGTCTACGCGTAGAGAGCTCGCGGCCGTCCGGCCCGAGCGGCCCGGCGACATCGCCGCGATCCGGCGCGTCAACGAGGAGGCGTTCGGCCGCGCGGCCGAGGCGGACCTCGTGGACGCGCTCCGCGCGCATGGCCGAGTCTCGCTGTCCCTCGTCGCGGAGCGTGGCGGGGCGATCGTCGGGCACCTCCTCTTCAGCCCGGTGTGTATCGAGTCGAGCCGCGAGCCGCGCGCGGGCCTGGGTCTCGGGCCCATGGCCGTGCTGCCGGCGCACCAGCGCTCAGGGATCGGGTCGTTGCTCATTCACACGGGACTTGCCGAGTGCCGTCGCGCCGGGCACGGATGCGTCGTGGTGCTGGGCCACCCCGAGTACTACCCGCGATTCGGCTTCGTCCCCGCGAGCCGTCACGGGCTCGCCGGGGAGCATCCCGCGCCGGACGAGGCCTTCATGGTCCTGCCGCTCCGCGAGGGCCACCTCGCCGGAGACGGCCTCGTGCGCTACGCGCCGGAATTCGAGCAGGTCTGAGCGGAGGATGCCCGGGGCGCGCTAGCCGACCGGCGGGTGGCGGCGGTGCCAGTCCGTGCGGCTCTGGTACGCGCGGGCCGCGGCGAGGATGGTGTTCTCGCCCCAGGCCGGTCCCACGAACTGAAGGCTCGTCGGCAGCCCGCGGTCGCCGAAGCCGTCGGGGACGGCCACGGCCGGGAGCCCCGCCGCGTTGCCGATGGCGCCCGTGGGGTCCAGGACCGTCCCGCCGAAGGCGCTCCGGAACGGCTCGTCGAGGCGGCTCGCGACCGTGAAGCGGCCCGGGGCGACGATCGCGTCCAGCGGCTCGAGCACCCGTCCGACCTCGCGGGCCACCACGGCCCGGAGCCGGAGGGCCTTGATGTAGTCCTTGGCGAGGATCGCGTCCCGCGCGTAGAGCGCGTAGTGGTCCTCGGGCGCGGTCAGCTCGGCCAGCGCGCCGCTCTCGACGAGGCCCTCGAGGGCGCTCGCCGCCTCGGCGAACAGGATGGTCCGCGTGATCGCCTCGTAGGGGAACACCGGCAGGACGACGTCCTCCACCGTGCCGAACGTCCGCAGCACGTCGAGGGCCTCCTCGAAGCGCGCGTGCACGTCGGCGTCGGCCACGTCCACCGCCGCGCGGAGGACGCCGAAGCGGAACCGCCGGTCCGGCGGATCTTCCGCCGCGTAGCGGAACGGCCGGTCCTCTGCGCTGGGATCCAGCGGATCGGCGCCCGCGATCGCTTCCAGGACGAGGCCGCAGTCGTCCGCGGTGAGCCCGAGCGGCCCCACCTTGTCCAGGCTCCAGCTGAGGGCCATCGCGCCGTGACGGCTGACCCGGCCGAGGGTCGGCCGGAGGCCGGTCACGCCGCAGTTCGCCGCCGGGGACACGATCGATCCCCACGTCTCGGAGCCGAGCGCGAAGGGCACGAGCCCCGCCGCGACGGCGGAGCCCGAGCCGCTCGATGAGCCGCCGCTCCACGCGTCGTCGCCCCAGGGCGACCGACCCGGGCCCGTGAACGACGCGCGCGGCTGCCGATAGCCGGCGCCGCCCGCCAGCTCCACCATGGCGAGCTTCGCGGCGAGGATCGCGCCGGCCGCCTCCAGCCGGCGGATCACGGTCGCGTCCGCCTCGAAGGTCTGGCCGCGGAGCGGCGCCGCGCCCCAGGTGGTGGGGACGCCGCCGCCCGTCGCGAGGAGGTCCTTGGCGCCATACGGGATGCCGTGAAGCGGCCCGCGCCATCCGCCGGCCGCGATCTCGGCCTCGGCGCGCCGGGCCTCCCGGAGCGCGCGCTCACGCGTGACGGTGACGACCGCGTTGTAGCGGGGCCCCAGCGTCTCGAGCCGCTCCAGGAACTCCTCGGTCAGGGCCACCGGCGAGACGCGTCGCGCGCGCACGAGGGCGGCGAGCTCGCGGAGCGGCAGGAAGATCGGGCTCGGCGTCACGAGCGGGGCGGGACGTCGGGGAAGCGGGGGAGCGCCGGGCCGTCCGCGTTCTCGAGCCGGACCGCGCGAAGGGCCCGCACGGCGTCGACGATCGTCGCCACGCCGGCGCGGACCGCCTCGAGCTCGGCGGCCGTGAGGCGCTCGCCGTAGCGCTGCCGCACCAGCGAGAAGAGAAGCCCCGCTTCGTCCTGCCCGGCGCCCGGCTCGGTCATCACGCGTCCTCCGGCCGTCTCGATCACACGCGACGGCACGCCGGTCATGATAGAGAGCGCGTCTCGGCTGGGCAAGCGCGGATGCGCGGTTCCGCTCGTCGAGCCGCGGGGCTTGCGCGGGGTGCACGCGAACCATACCCTCTCCCGGTGCGGCGCGGGAGGGTTTCGGTCCGCGTCCGGGAGGGAACCGTTCACCGTGCGCGTCTACGAGCGCTTTCTCGGCCGCCTGCCGGTGCGTCGGCTGCCGCCGCGAGGAGAAGGGCAGCCGCTCTGCGCCGAGGCCGTCGGGCACATCCGCCGCGTCGAGCGCATGCTCGTGGCGGCGGCGGCCATCCTCGCCGTCCTGGGCTTCCTCGGCTACTACCTGCCGGTCTACGCCGCGCCGCACCGCTTTCCCTCGGCCACCGTGGCGCTGCCGCTCCTCGGCTCGGTGCGCGTGCCGTGGGGCGAGCTCGGCTGGGCGGTCCTGCTGACGACGATCGAGCTCTTCGTGCTCACGCTCCTCAACATGGTCGGCGTCCACGAGATCGCGGTCGCCACGGGCTTCCTGACGGCCGACACCAAGCCGGGCCGGATGCCCGATCTCCTGTCGATCGGCCTCGAGCGCAAGACGACCGAGGTCACGCGATACGGCATCGATCCGTTCGAGGGGCTCCACCCGTGGATGCTGTTCCTCTTCAACCTGGTGCTTCGCCTCAAGGGATGGCTGGCAAATCAGGCGGTGCGCTACCTGGTGCGCCTCCTGCTGGGCCGCTACGCCGTGCGCGCGCTGCTCGACTTCGCGGGCGTGCCGCTCTACATGGCGATCAACGCCTACGCGGCGCACGCCGTGCTCCGGGAAGCCAAGGTGGTCCTGATGGGGCCCGAGGCGATCCGCGCCCTCGTGAAGCGCGTGTCGGGATGGACCCCCTCCCAGGTCGAGCAGACGCTCGTCTACGACACGCTCCAGTACATCGCGGTGAGCAAGCGGGACTTCCACCAGAACCACTACCTCCTGACGCGCGAGCTGCTGGATCTCTGGCGCGTGCCCGCCGAGCCGCGGCACCCGCTGCCGGCGGACTACCTCGAGCGTCTCGCCGGCGCGCCGCTCGCCGCGAAGGCGCTCTGCCAGGCGCTCATCCTGTCGGGGTTCGTCCTGGACGGGCAGCTGTCCTGGCGAGAGCTCCGACGCCTCGACGCGATGCAGCGCTCCGGCATCCTCTCCGATCGGCCGGCGGACGTGCGCCGCCGGCTGCGCCAGTTCCTCGCCGGCGGCGGCCTGCCGCTGGACGGCCTGAAGTGACCGATTCAGTACAGGTAGAGGTGGACGCCCACCCCGATGTACTCGACCTTGTCCCGGTAGAACTGTCCGTTCGGCGAGTATCCGTTGAAGTACTCCGCCAGGAACTGGATCTTCCGGTCGAAGACCGACACCTTCTCGAGCTGGACGCCGGCCCTCACTGATATGTCGGCGTTCCAGTCGTTCTGCTCGCGGTACTGGACGTCGACGGCCGCGATCGGCCGGAGGGTCCCGCCGAAATAGGCGTGCGGGGTCCGGGCCTCGAGGCCCATCTGGGTCGACCAGGGCTTCAGGTCGTCGGGGTCGCTGCGGACGATGTACCCGGCGCCACCGTACAGGCGCAGCCACTCGGTGAGCTCGTACGAGAGCCGGAGATCGACGGTCTCGTAGCTCAGGTTCACGCGCTCGATGCGGTTCTCGATGAGGAACTCGTCGCCGAGGTGCGAGCTCTGGTGGAAGTACCGTGCCATGGCCGAGAAGTTGCCGATCCGGTACGCGAACGGGAAGCCGACGAGGTAGTCGGAGTTGACGAGGTCGGTCGACGGCGCGTCGAGGTCGAAGAGGCTGAAGACGGCGGCCTGGATGCCGACCTCCCACGCCCCGCCCTGCTCTCCCACCGGCCCGCGCACGAGCGAGATCGTCTCGCCGAGGCTGGCGATCGCCGCGTTGCGCAGCCGCGCATCCTCGTGGAACCGCTGGTACACGGCGGAGAAGTGCGGCCATCGCGGATCGGCGATCAGCGGCGCGAACAGGAGGCTCTCGCGGGAAGAGCTCGACCCCACGCCGCGGCACCTCGGCCTCCACGGCCGGGCCGCTCGGCGTCGCAGCCGTGGTCGGAAGCGGTGACGTCGCCGGCGCCGCCGTCGCCGGAGGCTGCTGGAGCTCCACGACCAGCACCTGCCGCACGCCCGCGATGGTCGAGAGCGTCGCGACGATCTTCTCGCGGTCGCTGGCGGGCACGCCGGCCATCTCCAGGGTGACCACGCCGTCCTTCACGGTGATCTTGGTGCCCTTCACGTCCATCTGCCGCTCGAGCACCGCGGTCACGTACCCGGCCACGTAGGCGTCCTCGGCGGGGCCGGCCAGCGTGGGGCTGGCCATGGCGACGATCCAGAGCGCCAGACCCGTTGCCATGCGCGCGGACGTGCGCGCGTATCTCGCGGCAGCAGATACGACGTCCTGTCGAACTCGCGTCATGATGTCGTCCCCCAGCCGCAAAACTGACGGCGGCGCACCGGTTCGAGGTGGATCGGGCCCAAACGGCCCGTTCCACACCCCATGGCACAGGGCTTGCCCATCTACAGAGACGGGAGAGCCCAATTCGCTGCGCGGCCGTGACCTCCGAATGCCCGCGACATGCAGTCTTTGCGAGTGTCATGCCGTCGCGCGGAAGCGCTCTCGGGGAGGTGTGGGATGCGCGGTATCTGCTGGTGGGAGAGTGGTCGCGCCGCCGCGACGCTCGCGGCGCTCGTGACGAGCGCCATGCTCGCGGCCGGGCCCGGCGTGGCAGGCGCCCAGTCCCAGAGCGGATCGGAGCAGGTGAGCAGTGACGCCAAGTCGTCGACGAGTCAGAGCCCGGCCGAGGCTCCCAAGAGCCAGCCGAAGACCGCGGGTGAGGTCGGTGACCGCCTGCACGACAGCGCCAAGGGTTTCGGCGAGGCCCTGCTCGACAGCATCAAGTACGCGGGCAACAAGGTCGTGAACTTCTTCAGCGACGACAAATCCAAGAAGTAGAGAGCTCCCGCCGGGAGCTCGGACAAGAGGGAAGGGGTGATAACGGGATGCGACCACGACACGGCCTCACGATGCTCGTGATGGTTCTCGTCGCCGGCGGGCTTCTCGGCGCTCGCGCAGTCGGCGCGCAAGCGCCGGACGCGTCCGGTAGCCCCGGCAGCACGCCCCCGCCGGCCGCCGCGTACCCCGATCTCCAGACGGTCTCGCCGCCGCGCGGCGGCTCGCTGGAGCAGGAGCGGACTCCCGGCGTCGGGCCGCGGATCCATGAGCCGATCTTCCTCGAGCCGATGGCGACCACGACGGAGCAGACCCGGTTCGGGCTCAGCTCGTGGATCGCTCCCGGCGCGCCGTTCGACCACCAGGAGAATCCGGGCGGGGTCGCCATCGGGTTTACGATCGCGTGGCCCCCGCCCGCTCGCGACGTTCCCTCGTCGGGCCCGAGCGCGTGGCGAGGGTCGGCCGCGCGCTGATCGCCGCGGCGGCGGCGTTGGGCGTCCTGGGAGCCGGCTCCGGCGACCTCCCTCCGGAGCCTCTCCGGGACCCCGCGCCGCCGATCCTGCGCTTCGTCACGTTCAATCTCCTGCACGGCGGGATCTTCTCCGAGCTCACGGGCGACGACGCGGCGCTCGAGGGCCGCTTGGCGCTGGCGGTCGCGGGCCTGCGCGCCCTCGATGCTGACGTGATCGCGTTGCAGGAGGCCTCGACCGGCCGCCATCGCGGGAACGTTGCCGCACGGCTCGCGACCGCGCTCGGCTACCACCACGTCCAGGCCGTGGCGGCGACCCGGCCGTTCGGAAGCGAGCACATGCGCCGGGCGGTGGCGTCGATCCTCGGTTTCAGCGAGGGCCCGGCGCTCCTGAGCCGGTATCCGATCACCCGCTGGCGCGCGTACGAGCTGCCGCCCTGCGAGAACGCGTTCGACGCGCGCGCGCTCCTCTTCGCGGAGCTCGAGACGCCGGCCGGTCCGCTCGCCGTCTTCTCGGCCCACACGTCCGAGAACGCTTGCCAGACGCGCGCGGTCGCCGAGCTCGTCCGCGCCAGCGCGGGCGCGCGCCGGGCCGTGCTGATGGGGGACTTCAACGCGCCGGCGACGTCGCCGGCGGTGCGGCTGCTCACGGGCGATGCGGGCTTCGTCGATGCCTTCGCGAGCGCCAATCCCGCGGCGGCCGGATTCACAGATGGGCAGGACGTGACGAGCACCCGGCCGACGGCCCGCCGGCGGATCGACTACGTGTTCCTCGTCCCGGGCGAGCGCTCAGCCGGCCGGGTGGTCGGGAGCCGCGTCGTCCTCGACCAGCCCGGCGGACCGGGCCGGGCCCGCTGGCCCTCGGATCACTACGGCGTGCTGGCGGAGATCGCTCTCGACGGAGCCGATGGCGTCACGCCGGGGGACCGACTGGCGCGTCCGTGACGTCGTCCATCTGAGCGATCGGGGCGACCGCGCCGGGCTTCGGGCGGGGCGCGGGGACCTGCGCGGCCCGCGGTCCCGCTCGGAGCATCCGGGCGAGCGGGGGCCGCAGCCGGCCCGGCACGACGCGGCCGAGGCTCACCCGGTCGGCGCCCGTGAACACCGCCAGGGACCACAGCGCGTCGGCCACGCCCGCCAGCGCATCGTCCTGCTCGATCGCGCCCCAGGACGCGGCGGGTGGCTCGCCCCCGGTCGCGAACCAGCGCTCGAAGTGGACGTGGCGCACGGCCAGGTGGCGATCGCCGCGGTGCGCCTTGGCGTCCACGCGGCCGATCAGCTGGCCGTCGTGGAGGATCGGCAGCGTGTAGTAGCCGTGCACCCGCTGGGGTCCCGGCGTGTAGACCTCGATGCGGTAGCTGAATCCGAACAGCCGCTCGACGCGCTCCCGGTGCCAGAGCAGGGAGTCGAAGGGTGACAGCAAGGTCGTGCCGCGCGACCCCTCCCGGCGGCGGGCGGCGCGCGCGAGCGCGGGCAGGTCGCGCGCCAGGACGAGCCAGCGGGCGCGCGAGCCCTTGACCTCGATGGGCACGACCTCGCCCGCCTCGACGAGCCGGCGCAGCGCACCGCGGCGGACGCCGGGGCCCATGCGGGGAAAGCTGAGATATCGCGGGAGGTCCGTGTCGGTGGCGGCGCCCATCGCGTGGAGCGACCGCTCGACGTGCCACGCGCGAAACGCCTCGGTGGACGCGGCCTCGACGCCGGGCCAGGCGGGCAGGATGCGCTCGATCAGGTCGTAGCGCTTCTGGAAGTGCGGGCGCGAATGGACCGCGAGCGCTCCCGTCATCCAGAGGTAGTGGAGCGCGTGCTGCGCGGGCTTCCAGCTCCACCAGCCGCCGCTCCCGGCGGGCCGCCGGTGCTCGAAGTCGGCGCTTCCCGCGGGCCCGCCGGTACGGATGGCCTCGGTGACCAGGTCGAGCGTACGCCGGTGGCGCCGGAGCCACGACGACCATCCCGTGTGCCGGACGTGGTAGTCCAGCATCGCCCGCCGCCAGAGCCCGAGGTGGGAAACGGGCACCAGGCAGGCGGCGTGGGCCCAGTACTCGAAGAGGAGACGGCGCCGGTAGACGAGCCGGTCGAGCCGCGCGCGGTCGTACGGGCCGAACCGGCTCCACAGCGTGAGGTAGTGCGCCCGGTCGAGGACGTTGATCGAGTCGAGCTGGAGACCGCCCGCGTCCTCGACGAATCCCACGAGCCGCCGGGGCGTCAGCCGGCGGGCGCGCGGGAGCCGGAGGTGCTGGCGCTCCAGGAAGAGCGCGGCGACGGCGCGGAGGGGGAACGTCGGGACCCGCACGCCCGCCCGGCGGGTCAGGGCCCGAGGCGCACGCGCAGGACGGAGACCGAGTGCGCGGGGAACTCGTGCTCGAGCCGGTGCCCCGAGACCGCCCGCCGGTCCTCGCGCACGCCGACGCGGTCCGGGTGCTCGAACGAATTCGTCGCGTCCACGTCGGGCCCGTTGACCTCGGAGACGAGGACCTCGCCGGTCGCCGTCGCGCCGCCCAGATCGATCGTCGCCCGGTGGGGACGGTCGCGGTCACGGTTGACGACGCCGATCATGAGCTCGCGCCCGCTCTCGTCGCACGTGGCGACGGCGTCGAGCAGGGGGAAGGGGCCGAGGTCGGCGACGCGGTGGACGCGGCCGTGCGTCCGCTCCTCGAGCCCGGGCGGCAGCTCGTGGGTCGGGGCGTCGACGTGGACGTCGAGGGCGAGGGGGCGCATGTGCTCCGCGTAGAGGCGGAGCGGATGGTAGATGGTCTGGAGGAACAGCCCGGTGCGGCTCGTGAAGATGGGGGCGATCGCGTTGACGAGCTGGGCGAGGTTGGCCATCCGGACGACCCGGCAGTGCCGGATGAAGCCGTGGAGGTACGTGGCCACCGCCAGCGCGTCGCTCAGGCTGTAGCGCTCCTCGATGCCGCTCTTCCGGTCCTCGTCGGTGCGCGTTCGGTACCAGACGTTCCACTCGTCGAACGCGATGTGGATGGGGTGCGTGAGACGCTGGGTGTAGCGGGCTCGCTCGATCAGCGCCGCGCAGATGCGGATGGCCCGCTCGGCCTGGTGCGACTGGAAGACGGTCGTGTAGTGGTCGGCCTGGCCCGTGTAGAGGTGGATGCTGTACCAGTCGATGATCGGGGCCAGCCCGTCGATCACGATCTGATCCCAGTCGCTCCAGCCGTTGTGGCCGCAGCCGACGAGCTCGATGTCGGGGTCGGTACGCTTCATGACGAGGGCGAACGCGCGGGCCTTCTTGACGTAGTCCTCGGGGCTGAGGTGGCCGATCTGCCAGCTGCCGTACATCTCGTTCCCGAGCCCCCAGTAGCGCACGCGGTAGGGCTCGGGATGGCCGTGGGTCCGCCGGAGGTTCGCCCAGTGGGTGTTCCCGGTGCCGTTGCAGTACTCGACCCAGGCCTGGGCCTCGTCCATCGTGCCCGACCCCATGTTGACGCAGATGTAGGGCTCGGTGCCGAGGACGCGGCAGTACTCGAGGAACTCGTTCGTGCCGAAGCGGTTCGATTCCTCCGCGTACCACGCGAGCTCGGTCCGGCGCGGTCGCTCCGCCGCCGGCCCCACCCCGTCGAGCCAATGGTATCCGCTCACGAAGTTCCCGCCCGGCCACCGGAGCACGGGGATCCGAAGCGGGCGGACCGCGTCCAGCACGTCGCGCCGGAACCCGCGCGCGTCGCTCAGCGGGGAGCCCTCGTCGAACACGCCGCCGTAGATGCAGCGGCCGAGGTGCTCGATGAAGTTGCCGAAGATCCGCGGATCCACGGTGCCGATCCGGCGGGCAAGGTCGATCGCGATCCGGGCCATGGGGCTCCCTTCGGGGATGCGGATTGGCAGCGTTCGCAGTCTAGGAGGCCGATACCCGAGTGTCAACGAACCGGCGGCATGAACCGGCGGCTCGCGCGCGACGTCGGAGCCCACGCGGCGGCCGAGCGGCGTTGACGCCCGCGCGCCCGGCTGACTATAGTCGCTCTCAGGCAGCCCACGCCGACGGAGAGCTCGATCTACATCCCAGTCGTCACGCGGATTCCTGAACAGGAGGGCGTCATGGCCGACGTCAAGCGTGAGAAGCGTCCGACCCTCAGCCGCCGCCGGTTCCTCGGCGGTGCGCTCGGCGCCGTCGCCGCCGCGCCCGCGGTCGCGCGGCGCGCCGGGGCCCAGGCGAAGCCAACGATCACGTACTGGAACGGCCTCACCGGCGCCGACGGCAAGGTGATGGATGGGCTTATCGAGCAGTTCTCCAACGAGACGGGCATCAAGATGGAGCAGCAGCGCATCCTCTGGCCCGACCTCTACGCGAAGCTCCAGGTCTCGGTGCCGGCCGGCGAGGGCCCGGATCTCTGCCTGATCCACACCGTCGAGGTTCCGCACTTCGCGAGCGACGGCATCCTGGACGCGATGGACTCCGGCCAGCTCGCGGCGAAGGGGTTCAAGGAGGAGGACTACCTGGCGTCGCCGTGGCAGGGGGGCGTCTACCAGGGGAAGCGCTACACGGTGCCGCTCGACGTGCCCCAGCACCTCTTCTACATGAACATGAAGGTCATGAAGGACGCCGGCCTCGTGGGGGCGGACGGGAAGCCCAAGGTGCCGGCCAGCGGGGCCGAGCTCGTGTCCATGGCGAAGCAGATCACGAAGGGCGACACCTTCGGCTTCGCGATCGGGACGCTGAACCTCGGCAAGTACACGTGGGGCTTCCACCACATGCTCTGGCAGAACGGCGTGAACGTCTACGCCCCGGACCTCAAGCGCTCGGCGCTCAACGAGCCGGCGGCGGTCGAGGCGGCCGAGTTCTGGGGCTCGTTCTTCGCGCAGCACAAGGTGGCGCCGCCGGCGAACGCGAACGCGCGCGACGCGTTCATCGCGGGCAAGCTCGGCATGTGGATGGCGGGGTCCTGGAACGTCGCCGGCCTCCGCGAGGCCAAGGTGGACTTCCAGGTGGCGCCGATGCCGCGCCTCCTGAAGCAGCCCGTCGTCTGGACCATCCCGCACCAGTACTCGTTCCCCAAGCCCAAGGCCGCCGATCCGGCGAAGCGCGACGCGTGCTGGGCGCACATCCGCTGGATGACCGACCACGTCGCCGAGTGGACGCTCAAGGCCGGCCAGGTCTCGGCGTTCCGCAAGGCGCACTCCGACCCGCGGATCCAGGCGGACCCGGCGCTCCGCACGCTTCTCGCCCAGGCCGGGAACTGGCAGGTGGGCCAGCAGACCCCGAAGTGGGTGGCGGCGGAGAACCTGACGCGGCCGGTGATCGAGAACGTCTACATCGGCCAGACCCCCGCGCGCGCCGCCATGGAGGACCTCGCGAAGCAGATCAACGCGCTGCCCACCTAGCGGCGCGGCGTCGCCCCGAACGTGCCCGCGGCTGACGGCCGGCCCGCCGAACCCCGGTGGGCCGGCCCCTCTGGGTCCGGAGGCCGTCGCCGGTGACGGCAAAGCCGGTCGCCGGGCGCACCCGGCGCGCGGGCTATCTCCGCCACGGGGCGCTGACGCCGTACCTGTTCCTCCTGCCCGGCCTCCTCCTGTTCGTCGGGTTCCGCCTTTATCCGCTGCTCGACGGACTGTGGCTCTCCTTCACCAACGCGCGCCTGGGGCGCGCGCAGTACGCCTTCGTCGGCCTCGCCAACTACGAGAAGCTGCTCGAGGACGGCCGGTTCCAGGGGAGCCTGGTCAATACCGCCTTCTATACCGTGGCGAGCACGCTGCCGATCCTCGCGGTCCCGCTGATCCTCGCCGTGCTCCTGGACCGCGGCATCCCGCTCCGCACCATGCTCCGCAGCGCGTTCTTCTTTCCGTTCACGCTGTCCGTCGTGACCGTCGGCCTGACGTGGCTGTGGCTGCTCGATCCCGTGGTGGGACCGTTCAACTACTACCTGAAGACCGCCGGCGTGCCGGTGCGGGCGTGGCTCGCCGACCCGTCGACCGCCATGTGGGCGATCATCCTGACGACCGTGTGGTGGGTCACGGGGTACTACCTCGTGATCTACCTGGCCGGCCTCCAGGACATCCCGCCGGAGCTCTACGAGGCGGCGGCGATCGACGGGGCGAGCGGCTGGCGCCGGTTCTGGTCGATCACGCTCCCGCTCCTGCGCCCCGTGCTGCTGTTCGTCCTGGTGACCCACGTGATCGGGTCCTTCCAGATCTTCGGACAGGTCTACATCCTCACCGAGGGCGGGCCGGGCGACGCGACCCGCACGGTGGTCCAGCACCTCTACGAGACCGCCTTCCGGAACTTCTTCCACTTCGGCTCGGCCACCGCGATGGCCTGGGTGCTGTTCATGATCATCCTCGGCTTCTCGCTGCTCCAGTTCCGGCTGCTCCGGGGTCACACCGAGTACTGATGGGCGCCGCCACGCCGGCGACCGCCGCGCACCGCAAGGCCCGGGCCTCCGTGGAGGCGAAGGCGTGGGCGGGCCGGGCGTCCGCCCGGCGGCGGGGCATTCTGGCCGCGGTGATGGTCGTGGTCGCGGTGCTGTGGCTCCTGCCCGCGGTCTGGGTCCTGGTGACGTCCCTCAAGCGTCCCGAGAACATCATCCGGATGCCTCCCGAGTGGATCCCGTGGCCGCCGACCCTGGCCCACTACGTGGAGGTGCTGTTCTCCTCGTCGCGGACCGCCCGGATCGGCCGCGCGTTCCTGAACAGCGCGGTCGTGTCGCTCGGCTCGGTCGCCCTGGTGGTGATCACCAGCGCCATGGCCGCCTATCCCTTGGCACGCATGGAGTTCCGCGGCCGGAACGCCATCTTCGCGCTGCTCGTCGGCAGCCTCATGGTCCCGAATGCCGTGCTCCTGGTGCCCCAGTACGTGCTGACCCAGCGCCTCGGCTGGCTCTCGACCTACCAGGGCATGATCGTTCCCGAGGCCGCGATGACCTTCGCGTTCGGCGTGTTCCTGCTCCGGCAGTTCTTCCTGACGATCCCGCGGGAGCTCGAGGACGCCGCGCGGATCGACGGCGCGGGGACGTGGCGGGTGTTCACGCGCATCGTGCTCCCCCTGTCCCAGCCGGTGCTCGCCGCGCTGGGGATCTTCGCCTTCCGGTCGGCCTGGAACGACTTCCTCTGGCCGCTGATCGCCGTGAACAAGCCCGACATGTTCCCGCTGCCGGTGGCGCTCGCGCTGCTCCGCGGCGCCTACGCGTCGGAGTCCTACGGCCCGATCATGGCCGGGGCGACGCTGTCGGCGTTGCCGCTCCTGCTGGTCTTCCTGGTCGCCAACCGGCGTATCGTGGAGGGCGTCCGCGTGAGCGGGCTCAAAGGGTGAGGGAGGAATCGCCATGACCAGGACGATCTCGATCGATCGCCGGAAGCCGCTCGCCGAGGAGCCGCGTACCGGCCACAACCGCTGGCACCCCGACATCGAGCCGATCGCGGAGGTGGGCGAGGGCGAGGACGTGACGCTCGAGACCCGCGACGCCTGCGACGGCCACCTCACGCCGCGATCGACGGTCGCCGACCTCGCCACCCTGCCGGGGGGCGCCATCCACCCGCTCACCGGCCCCGTGGCGGTGAAGGGCGCGCGGCCGGGCGACCTCCTGGAGATCGAGTTCCGGGAGATCGTGCCCCAGCCGTCGGCGTTCAGCGCCATCATCCCGGGGCTCGGCTACCTGCGCGACGTCATGACCACGCCCTATCTCGTGCACTGGAGCATCGCCGACGACTGGGCGACGTCGCCGCAGCTCCCGCGGGTCCGCATTGCGGGGGCCTCGTTCATGGGCGTGTCCGGCGTGGCGCCCTCGCGAGACCAGGTGGCGACGTGGACGCGCCGCGAGGCCGACGCCGCGGCGCGCGGCGGGATGGCGCTGCCCCCGGACGCCGGCGGCGCGGTGCCGGGTCGGGGGGATGCGGCGACGCACGGCCTCCGCACGCTGCCACCGCGCGAGAACGGGGGCAACTTCGACGTGAAGCAGCTGACGCGCGGCTCGCGGCTCTACCTCCCGGTGAACGTCGACGGCGCCCTCTTCTCGACGGGTGACGGCCACTTCGCGCAGGGCGACGGCGAGGTGTGCGTGACGGCCGTCGAGATGGGCGCGACCTGCACGATGCGCTTCCGCGTCCACCAGGGCGAGGCCGCGCGCCGCGGCATCCGGTGGCCCCGGTTCGCCCATCCCGACTACTTCACGGACCCCCGCTGGGCGGCGCCTCGGCGCTTCGTCGCGACGATGGGGATGCCGGTGGACTCACAGGGCGTCAATCACGCGGAGGACCTGAACCTCGCCTGCCGCAACGCGCTCCTGGCGATGCTCGACCTCCTGGGAGAGCGCGGGTACAGCCGCGAGCAGGCCTACGTGATCGCGAGCGTGGCGGTCGACCTCCGGATCAGCAATGTCGTGGACGTGCCGAACGTCACGGTCTCGGCGCTCCTGCCGGAGGACATCTTCCAGGGCTGAGCCCGGTGCTCGTGGCGAGCCGCGGCTCGACGCGGAGTAGTGATCCGCCCCCCTCGCCCCGGGCGAGATCGAGTGCCGCGCCGTGACTTACCGTCCTACCTCGTCATGAGGGCAAACCCCGCTCCGACGGGGCATTTCCCCGCTGCATGACAGCGCGTCACAGGCGTGACGCGACGTCGTCCAACGCGCGATCGGGGCTCGACCACGCCTGGAAATGGGGCCAGTTTCCCGATTCGAAAGCCCACGCCGCGACGCGGCCGAGGGTTGAATCCTGGCACGCAGCTTGCTCAATCTCGAGGGGCGTATCACTGAAGGAGGTGTCACGGTATGCGAAGCACGCGCGCTCTCTTGGCGGCATTGGGAGTGGCGGGGCTCATGTTCCTGTCGGGCCCCGATGGGCGGGCGGGCCGCGCCGAGGGCGCCACATCCACGCCGCAGCGGACCGGTTCCAGCGGGGATGCGGTCGGGACGCGTCTTCACGACGGCGCGAAGGACTTCGGGGAAGGGCTGCTCGGCGGGATCAAGTTCGTCGGCCGGACCATCATCAGCCCGTTCACGGGGACGACGGACAAGGTCGGCCGGGACGCGGATGCGACGGGGCAGCGGCTCCATCGGGGCGCAAAGGGGTTCGGCGAGGGGCTGCGAGACGGCCTGAAGTACTCTGGCCAGAAGATCGGCAGCTTCTTCAGCGATTCCAGCAGCAAGGGAGACCGATAGCGTCCAGCCTCTCTCCCACGGCCTGACTGGCCTGCC
This sequence comes from uncultured Candidatus Rokubacteria bacterium, assembly GCA_963765195.1. GTDB lineage: Bacteria > Methylomirabilota > Methylomirabilia > Rokubacteriales > DASRDR01 > DASRDR01. The sequence continues at coordinate 286,521 of CAVXVV010000088.1, read as the reverse complement.
GGGATCCGGCGACCGAGCTGCCGGGTCAGCTTCTGATGTCTCTCACCAGAGCGTGTAGCCGCCGTCGATGACGAGGACCGCGCCGGTCATGTAGCGGGAGGCGTCGCTCGCGAGGTACACCGCCAGCGGGGCCAGGTCTTCCGGCTCGCCGTACTCGCCCATCGGCACCTGCGCCTTGAAGGTCTCGATGATGGCGGGGTTCACGCTCTTCCAGCGGAGGTTCGGCGCCGTCATGAACCCGCCCGGCGCGATCGCGTTCACCGTGATCCGGTGCGGCGCCCAGTCGGTCGCGACCGCCTTGGTGAAGGCGATCACCGCCGCCTTCCCGGTCTCGTAGCTCCGCCCGCCGATCCCGCGGTTCGCGATCAGGCCGGAGACCGACGCGATGTTGATGATCCGGCCGCCCCGGCCCCGCGCGATCATCGCCCCGCCCAGGAGCTTCGTGCAGACGAAGGTGCTGGTGAGGTTGAGGTCGATGAGCGTGTGCCACGTCTCGACGGGCATGTCCTGGGTCGGGATGTCCACGCGCCGCCCGCCCACGTTGTTGATCAGGATGTCGATCGGGCCGTGCTCGGCGAGCGCCGTCCGGCACGCGCGCTCGGCCTCGGCCGGCTGCCCGACGTCGGCCTGGATCGTGGCCACCTGGCGGCCCCGCGCGCGCACCTCCTCGGCGGTCTGGTCGAGGGCCGCCTGCTCGCGCCCGACCAGGATCAGGTCCGCGCCGGCCTCCGCGAGCCCGAGCGCCATCTCGCGCCCGAGCCCCCGGCTCCCGCCGGTGACGAAGGCCCGCTTGCCGTTCAGCCGGAACCGATCGAGGACTCCCATCCGCACACCTCCCGGCGGCCGCGTCGCCGACCGTCCTGGCGCGCGCGGCCGCCCGAGGGACGGCCGCGCGCGCTCGTCTCGTCTACTTGGGCGTCACGCCCATGTTCGTCACGCGGATCGTCTGGTCCGGGCGCGGCAGGAAGTTCTGCACCCAGCCCTGCACGCCGTAGAGGTCGTCCAGGCTGTACAGGTACACGGCGAAGGGCTCCTTGTTGAGCGCGACCATCGCCTCCTGAACGAACTTCGTGCGCGCCGCGTCGTCGGTCGCCCGGCCGGCCTGGTCCATCGCCGTGTCGAACGCCTTGGGCATGACGCTCGTGCGGAAGCGCCGGCCCTCCGCGAAGCTCAGCATGGAGAGGTAGCCGTCCTGCGAGAAGAGGAACCCGACGGTGAAGATCGCCGTCGTCGTGCGGGGGTTGGCGTCGAACTCCCGCGCCCACTGCGGGAAGTCCACCGCGCGCTCGTTGACCTTGAGCCCGACGGCGCGGAGGTAGCTCGCCATCGCCTCGCCGGCGGGCTTGTCGAGGGGATACCGGCCGGTCGTGTACGTGTAGTCGAGCTCGAAGCCGTTCGGGAAGCCGGCGTCGGCGATCATCTTCTTCGCCTGCGCGGGATCGAACGGATAGGCCTTGAGGGTCGGGTTGTAGCCGGAGTGCCACTTGGAGAGGTGCTGGCCGTCCATCGGGGTGCACCGGCCGGCGTAGATCTGCTTGCAGATGGCCGCGCGATCGATGGCGAGGTTCAGGGCCAGGCGCACGCGCGCGTCCTCGAGCGGCTTGGCCTTCGGGTTCGCGGTGTCGATGAAGGTGGCGAACTGCCGGAGGCTCGGGATCGACAGGAGCTTGAGCCCCGACTTGCCCTCGACCCGGGCCGCCGCCGAGTGCGGCACGTTGGGGGCGATGTCGACCTCGCCCGCCTCGAGCGCCGCCACGCGGGCGGCGTCATCCGGGATGATGCGGTAGGTGATCGTCTTGAACTTCGGCGTCCCGTTCCAGTAGGCCGGGTTCGCGGTCAGCGTGATGTGGCTGTCCTTCCGGTGCTCCTTGAACACCCACGGGCCGGTGCAGACCGGCGACTGGTTGAACGCGTCCTTGCCCCGCGTCTGGAAGTCCTTCGGCGCGACCTGGAAGCTCCCGTACGCGAGCACCGACACGACGTAGCCGGCGGGCTTGGTGAGGGCTAGCACCACCGTCGAGTCGTCGACGACCGTGACCTCCTTCAAGAGGTCCTTCAGCCACTGGCTGTAGTTGAACGCGGCGAAGAGCTGCTCGAGGCTGAACTTCGCCGCCGCCGCGTTGAAGGGCTCGCCGTTGCTGAACTTCACGCCCTGGCGGAGCTTGAACTGAAGGCGCGTGTCGTCGAGCCACCGGTAATCGGTGGCGAGGAGCTTCCTGATGACCGCGTTGCCCGAGCTGTCGCTGTCCCAGTAGATCAGCGGCTCGCAGATCTGGGCGAACACGCTGATGTACGGCGCGGTCGTGTTGTAGGGGTCGAGGTTGGGAGGATCGACGAACTGGGCGATGGTCAGGGTGTCGCGCGCGGCGGGCTGAGCCCCGACCCCCGCCGGCAGGCCGGCCAGCAGCAGGGCGACGAGAGCGACGATCAGGTGTCTCCGAGAGGTCACGGCGCACTCCTTCCTCGGTTCCGGCGCGCGGGCGCCGAACCGGATGGCACGGATGACGCGGAGAGTGGTCACGGCGGCATGCGGCGCAGGGCGGTCACGACGGCTCGCGCCACGACGTCGGGTCGAAGGCGTCACGAAGGCCATCGCCGACGAAGTTCAGGGCGAAGACGAGGATGGCGATCATCAGGCCGGGCACGATGGCGGTCCACCAGGCGTCGTAGATGAAGTTGCGACCGTCGCCGATCATCCCGCCCCAGGTGACGGCCGGCGGAGAGACGCCGAGCCCGAGGAAGCTCAGCGCCGACTCGGTCAGCACGAGGCGCGAGACCTCGTAGGTGGCGACGGCCAGGAGCGGGGAGAGCACGTTCGGCAGGATGTGCCGGCGGAGGATTCCGGCCGTCGGCACGCCGAGCGCCCGCGCCGCCTCGACGTACGGCTCGTGGCGCGCGCTGAGCGTCTGGGCGCGGACGACGCGGGCCATCGTGGACCAGCTGGTGAAGGCGAGGACCGCGATGAGCGTCGGGAGGCCGCCCCGGACGATGGCCACGATGGCGACGGCGAGCGCGATCACGGGGAACGCCAGCTGGACGTCGACCAGCCAGCTCACGACCTCGTCGACCCAGCTCCGGTAGAAGCCGGCCGCCATGCCCAGCACGATGCCGATCGCCGCGGCGATCAGCACGGCGGCGCCGCTGATGACGAGCGTGAGGCGAGCCCCGTGGACGGTCCGCGCCACCAGGTCGCGCCCGAGGAAGTCCGTGCCCAGGGGGTGCGCGTAGTTGCCGGTCCAGAACCCGGGCTGCTTGGCGTCGCCGAGGCTGATGAGGACGGGATCGTAGGGGAGCCACGCGCTCGGCGTGCATGCCATGGCGGCGATGACCAGGGCCACCGGGAACCCCAGACGGCTGGCCGGGTTGCGCCAGTACGCGCGGGCGCGGAGCCGGAGGAGCGAGGGCGTCGCTAGCGCCATTGCCCGGAAGGGTGGCTGAGACCACGTCGCGGCCGACAGACCGGTGGCGCCCACGGGATCACGAGGCGGAGATACGGGGATCGAGGACGCCGTACAGCGAGTCGACGAGGAAGTTCACCAGGACGACGGCGGTCGCGACCACGAGCACGGCGCTCTGCACGAGGGGGAAGTCCCTGGCGAAGATCGCGCTCACGATCAGCCGGCCGACACCCGGCCAGGAGAAGACCGTCTCGGTGACGATCGACCCGCCGAGGAGCGTGGCCGCCTGCACGCCGATGATGGTCAGGATCGGCAGCGCGGCGTTGCGGAGAGCGTGGCGGCCGAGCACGGTCGACTCGCGGAGGCCCTTGCTGCGCGCCGTGCGGACGTACGCGCGGCCGAGGACGTCGAGCATCGTGGCCCGGGTGACCCGGACCGTGAGCGGCAGGAGGACGAAGCTCAGGACGACCGCGGGCAGGAGGAGGTGCGACCACGTGCCGTGCCCCCCGGTCGGAAGCCACCGCAAGCGGACGCCGAACAGGAGGATCAGCAGGATCGCGAGCAGGAAGTTGGGCACGCCCTGCGCGACGACGACGAGACCCCGCGCCAGGTAGTCGATGGGCCGGTCGCGGCCGAGCGCGGCGGCGATGCCCAGGGGCACGCCCAGGAAGACCGAGAGGGCGAGGCTCCCCCCGGCCAGCTCGAGCGTGGCCGGCAGCCGCTCGAGGATGATGGGCAGGATCGGCTGCTCGAACCGGAGCGACCGGCCGAAGTCGCCGACCATGATCCCGCCCACGAAGGCGGCATACTGCGCGGGGAGCGGCCGGTCGAGCCCGTGGAGGCGCTGGAACTCCCGCACCGCCTCCGTGCTCGCCAGCTCGCCCAGGATGAGCCGCGCGGGGTCCCCGCTGAGGCGGAGCAGGCCGAAGGTGCCGAGCGTGATCCCGATCCAGACGAGGACCAGGCGGATCACGCGCGCGGCGAGGTAGCTGCTCACCCGCGGGCCCGCCCGGTCACCGGTCCAGGGCCGCGCCGGCCCCTGATCTCACTTCCACACCTCGCCGAAGACACGGAGGAAGTTCCCACCCATGATCTTCCGAGCGTCCTCGTCGGAGTACCCGCGGGCCAGGAGCCCGAGGGTGATGTTCCCCATCTTGGACAGCGAGTCGATCTCCGGCGGGAAGATCCACGGCAGCGGCGGGTAGACCACCGGCCGGTAGGGCTTGTTGGGCCAGTTCCCCAGCTCGCCCGTCTCCGTCATCATCTCGGTCGGATTGATCTCTTCGGTGAGGTCCGTCCCGAAGCCGACGTGGTCCACGCCCACCATGTCGACCACGTGGTCGATGTGCCGCAGGAAGTCCTCGAAGGTACAGCGCGTGCGGCCGTCCCGGTCCAGCAGGAACGGGAGGAAGCAGATGCCGATCACGCCGCCGGTCTTCGCCACCAGGCGGATCAGCTCGTCCGTCGCGCTCCGGGGGTTCGGCCGGAGGCCGCCGCACGCGGAGTGCGAGATGATCACGGGCTTGGTGGACAGCGCCGCGGCCTCCTTCGCCGTGGCGTCGCTCACGTGCGCCAGGTCGACCACGAAGCCGATCCGGTTCATCTCCTTCACTACGTCGACGCCGAAGTGGCTGAGCCCGGCGGGGTTGCGCTCCTGGCAGCCGTCCCCCACGTAGCAGCGCTCGTTGTAGGTGATCTGCATGCAGCGGGCGCCGACCTGGTACAGGGCCTCGACGAAGTCGAGATCGTCCTCGATGACCATGGACGTCTGGAACCCCGCGATGATGCCGACCTTGCCCTCGCGCTTGGCCCGGCGGATGTCATCGGCGGAGCGCACGAAGAGGGTGCGCTCGGGACAGTGCTGGGCGCGGAGCTGGAACTTCCGGATGGCCTTCACGCCGTCCGCGAACTTCTGATAGTGTGCGCCGCCGCGGTTGAGCGCGGTGATGCCGCCGTCGAAGAGGCGCTGGAGGTACGGCTCGTTCCACCGGAGCTTGTTGCGCGGATCCTCGATGTGGTCGGTACACATGCCGTCGATCACGATCGCGGAGCGGTGCACCGCCGCGGCGCGCTCGCGAAGCTCGGGGGTGACGGGGACGGGCTTCCGGTGGGCTCTGGTGGTCATCGGGTCTCCCTTCGAGGACGGTTCACGCGTGGTTCCCGCACGATGCCCGCACGACGAGCCGGGTCTCGAGCGTCCGCCGGACAGGCGGGCGCGCCGGATCGGCGAGCCGCTGGAAGAGGAGCTCGACCGCGGCCCGCCCCACCTCGCTCGCCGACTGGCTGACGGTCGTGAGGGGCGGCGTGGTGTAGGACGCGAGCTCGATGTCGTCGAATCCCACGACGGCGAGGTCGTCCGGGACGCGGCGCCCGAGCTCGCCGGCGGCGCGCAGGACGCCGATCGCCATGAGGTCGTTGGCCGCGAAGATCGCCGTCGGCGGGAGCGGGGACGCGAGCAGGCTCCGGGCGGCGGCCCAGCCTGACTGGGGATGGTAGTCGCCGCGCAGCACGAGGCTCTCGTCGATCGGGACGTCCGCTTCGGCGAGGGCATCCCGGTATCCCTGGAGCCGCTGGCCGCTCATGAGGAGGCTCGACGGGCCTCCGATGCATCCGATCCGGCGGTGGCCGAGCGCGATCAGATGGCGGGTCGCCAGGTAGGCGCCGCCGCGCTTGTCGCTCAGGACCACGTCGATGGGCGCACCCGGCAGATCGCGGTCGACCAAGACCACCGGGAGCGGCTGCCTCAGCAGATCGCGCAGGACGTCCACGCGGCTCCCGGCGGGCACATACAGGAGCCCGTCGACCTGGCGACGCGTGAGGAGGTCCACGTAGACCCGCTCCCGGAGCTCCTCGCCCTCCGTGTTGCACAAGACCACGCTGTAGTTCCGGCCGAAGGCCGCCGTCTCGATGCCCCGTCCGAGCTCGGCGAAGTACGGGTTGGCGCTGTCCGGGAGCACGAGGCCGAGCGTGTGGGTCCGTCCCCGCCGGAGCGACCGGGCGACGGCGTTCGGATGGTAGCCGAGTTCCGTCATCGCCTCCATGACGCGCGCGCGGATCTCGTGAGAGACGAAGCGAGTCGCGTTGACGACATGCGAGACGGTCGTCGGCGACACGCCGGCACGTCCCGCTACCTCCCGGATGTTAGCCATCCAGCCACTCCTCGAGCGAAAGCAATCGATTGCGCAATCGGTTGGGCGAGAGCCTACCGCCGAGTAGCTAGGTCGTCAAGGCATCGCGGGCTCAGGGGGACCATCCTCGGAAGACGTCCGGGGCGCGGGAAGCGCGACCCGTCGCGCGATGGTAGGATCGGGGCAATGAGCCGTCCCGTGTGGCGTGGCCGCGTATGGGCGACGGCGGGCGCCACCTTCCTCTTGGGGCTCGTCGGGATATCCTTCGGGCTCCGCGCGCCACTTCCCGCACTCGCGCAGGACCGCGCCCCCGTCCGGTACGGGATCGTGGCCGAGGGCACCGAGGTACGGTACCGGGTCCGGGAGCAGCTCGTCGGCCTGAGCTTCCCCAACGACGCCGTCGGCGCCACGGGTGCGGTCGAGGGGAGCGTCGCATTCGACCCCCAGGGGCGAGTGCTGCCGGACTCGCGCGTCACGGTCGACCTCCGGACGCTCCGGAGCGACGAGGCGCGTCGCGACAACTACGTCCGGCGCAACACGCTCGAGACGGACCGCTTCCCCACGGTGACCTTCGTGCCCACCGAGGCGCGTCGTCTGCCGTTCCCGCTCCCCCAGACTGGCTCGGTGCCGATCGAGCTGGTGGGCGACCTCACGGTCAAGGACGTCACGCGGCGGGTCACGTGGGAGGGGACGGCCACCTTCGACGGCCCGCGTGTCACCATCCGGGCGCGAACCGCGTTCCGCTTCGGCGATTTCGGCCTCCGCGTGCCCCGCGTGTCCGTGGTCCTGAGCGTGGAGGACGACATCAAGCTCGAGGCCGACCTGTCGCTTCGGCGGAGCTCCTGACGCGGTCCGCCCGCCGCTCCCCGCCCCGAGCCTGAGGGCGTGAGTCCGGAAGAGCCCGCGGCCGCCCGTGGTCGCGGGCGCCGGCCGGGGACCGCGCGGTGAGCATCCTTCTCGAGCAGCTCCTGAACGGCGTCTCCCTCGGCCTCGTTTACGCGCTCATCGCGCTCGGCTACACGATGGTCTACGGCATCCTCCGGATGATCAACTTCAGCCACGGCGAGGTCTTCATGGTGGGCGGCTTCGTCGGCTGGGGCGTGATCACCGGGCTCCTGGCCGGCCCGGGCGCGCGCCTCCCCGGCCTCGTCGTCGTGCTGCTGGCGCTGGTCGCCGCCATGGTCGTGTGCGGGGCGCTCGGCTACGGGATCGAGCGGATCGCCTACCGACCGTTGCGGAACGCGCGGGGCATGGGCGTGATCATCAGCGGCCTCGGCGTGTCCATCGCGCTCCAGACCGCCGCGATCCTGGTCTTCGGAGCCCGGTTCAAGCTCGTCCCGACCAGCCGGGTCCTGCCGAACGCCTGGGCGGTCACGATCGGCGGCATCACGATCCCGTTCGTCCGGCTGGTCATCGTGGCGGTGTCGATCCTCCTGCTGCTGGCTCTCGAGTACGTGGTGCTGCGGACGCGATGGGGCCGGGCGACGCGGGCGACGGCGCAGGATCTCGAGGCGGCCGCGTTCATGGGCGTCGACGTCGACCGCGTCGTGTCGCTCGTCTACGTGACGGGCTCGGCCCTGGCCGGGGTCGCGGGCGTCCTGGTCGGCCTGCTCTACACCCAGGTCGACTTCGCGTTCGGGTTCTTCATCGGGATCAAGGCCTTCACCGCGGCCGTCATCGGCGGGATCGGCTACATCCGGGGCGCTTTCCTGGGGGGCCTCGTGCTGGGCGTGGTCGAGAGCCTCGCCACGGGATTCATCTCCCCCACCTACAAGGATGTGATCACGTTCGGGCTGCTGGCCGCGGTCCTGCTCCTGCGCCCGACCGGGCTCCTCGGACGGCCGCTGCGAATCCGCGAGGCGGTTGCCACGTCCTTGGGGACGCCGCCGCGCGGCTGGCTCGCGCGCTCGCTCGGCCGCGCGGGCGCCATCCTCCGCGCCCCGGCCCGGGCCGCCCGGGTCGATTCGAGGATCTGGAGCGCCCTCGGGGTCGTCCTCGTCCTGCTGGTTCCGGCCCTCGTGGAGCGGCCGTATCTTCTGCGCGTCGGCGCCGCCATCGGGCTCGCCGTCGCGCTCACCGCGAGCCTGAACGTGGTCGCCGGCTGGACCGGGCTCCTGTCCCTGGGCCACGTGGGGTTCTACGGGATCGGCGCCTACGTCTACGCCTTCCTCGCGTCGCCCCACTTCGGCGTGCACCTTCCCTTCCTCGCCGCCGTCGCCGCGGCCGGCGTCGTGACCGGCGCGGTCGGCAGCCTGGTCGGCGCGGTGAGTCTCCGGCTGCGGGGCGACTACCTGGCGATGGTGACGCTCGCCTTCGCCGAGATCGTACGCAACCTCGCCATCAGCCTCGACCGGCCCGTGAATCTCACGGGCGGCGTCAACGGCATCCTGAACCTCGACATCCCCGCGATCGGCGGGTTCGAGTTCCGCGAGATGGGCGCGTACTACTACCTGATCTGGGGCCTGGCGCTCGGGATCCTGGCCGCGCTCTCGCGCCTGCGACGCTCCCGGATCGGCCGCGCCTGGCTGGCGATTCGCGAGGACGAGGTGGCCGCCGGCAACATGGGCGTCCCGGTGTTCGGCTACAAGCTGCTCGCGTTCGCCGCCTCCGCCGTCCTCGCGGGGATGGCGGGTGGCGTGTTCGCGGCCTGGCAGGGGTCCGTGTTCCCGGAGAGCTTCACCATCCAGCAGACCGCGATCCTGTACGCCATGCTGGTGGTGTCCGGCGCGGCGGGGATGCCGGGGATCGTGGTGGGAGCGGCGGCGCTCACGATCCTGCCGGAGTGGCTACGGGACTATGGGGTCTACCGGATGCTGCTGTTCGGCGCCCTCCTCGTCCTGGTGATGCGGTACCGGCCCCAGGGTTTCTTCGCGGCGGTGCCCCGCCGCTCGGCGGCGCCGGCGGGCCCGGGGCCGGCCCCGGCGCGGGCGGGTTGATGGCGCTCCTCGAGGTCCGCGGGCTGACGAAGCGGTTCGGCGGCCTGACCGCCGTTGCCGGCGTCGATCTCACGGTCGAGACCGGTGAGATCGTGTCCGTCATCGGGCCGAACGGGGCGGGGAAGACCACCCTGTTCGAGCTCGTCTCTGGCAACCTGCGGCCGGACGCCGGCGGCATCCGCTTCCGGGACGTCGACCTGGTGGGCCGACCCCCGCACGCCATCGCCCGGCTCGGTCTGGTGCGGACCTTCCAGGCGAGCCGCGTGTTCGCGAACCTGACCGTGCTCGAGAACGTCCTGGTGGGGGCGCACGGCCGGATCCGCTACGGACTCCTCGGCGCGCTCCTCCGGCCGCCCGCCGTCGCGCGGGCGGAAGCGGCGGCCCGCGCGTCCGCCTTCGCGGCCCTGGAGCTGTTCGGCGGCCGCCTCGTGCCGCGGGCCGACGACTTCGTCATCACGCTCTCGTTCGCGAACCGTCGGCGGACGGAGATCGCTCGCGCACTCGCGGCGGCGCCCACGCTGCTCCTGCTCGACGAGCCTGCGGCGGGCATGAACCCCTCGGAGAAGCGCGAGATCGCCGGCCACATCCGGGACATCCGTGCGCGCGGCCACACGGTGCTCCTCATCGAGCACCACATGCAGACGGTCATGGACATCTCCGACCGCGTGGTCGTCCTGGATCACGGGGAGAAGATCGCCGAGGGCCCGCCCGCCGTCATTCGCGAGGACGCGCGCGTGGTCGAGGCGTACCTCGGGCGGGGCGCGGCCCTCCGCCGGCCGCGGCGGCCCGATGCCTGAGCCGATGCTGCGTCTCGCGGGTGTCTCGGCCTTCTACGGCCCGGTCCAGGCGCTCTTCGACGTCGAGCTCGAGGTGCGCCGCGGCGAGATCGTGTGCCTGCTCGGCGGGAACGCGTCGGGCAAGAGCACGACGATGAAGACGATCATCGGCACCTTGCCGGTGGCCCGCGGCGCGATCGAGCTCGACGGCCGGCGCGTCGAGCGCTGGAGTCCGGCGCGCCGGGTCGAGGCGGGGCTCGCCATCGTGCCGGAGGCGCGGCGCGTGTTCCCGGAGATGTCGGTGGGCGAGAACCTCGAGATGGGCGCCTTCACCCGGCGGGACCCGGTGGGGCGGGACGCGGACCTCGCGCGCGTCTTCGAGCTCTTTCCCCGCCTGGCGGAGCGCGTGCGGCAGGACGCGGGGACCCTGTCGGGAGGCGAGCAGCAGATGCTCGCCATGGGCCGTGCCCTCATGGCGCGCCCTCGTGTCATCATCATGGACGAGCCGTCGATGGGCCTGGCGCCGGTGATGGTGGAGAGCGTGTTCGAGCTCATCGTGCGGCTGAACGAGCTCGGGATCACGATCTTCATGGTGGAGCAGAACGCGACCCTGGCCCTGTCCGTCGCCGACCGGGGCTACGTGATCCAGAATGGACGGATCGTGCTCGCGGACACCGCGGAGCGGCTCCTCGGCAACGCGCAGATGCGCACGGCATACCTCGGCGAGTAGGGGCGAATAGGCCTCGCAGCGAAAGGAGATCGGGTACATGAAGAGTCGATGGGTCATGGCCGTCGTGGCCGCCAGCCTGATGACCGCCGGACCGGCGGCGGCGCAGTCTCCCCTCAAGATCGGCGTGGTGGGTCCCTTCTCCGGGCGCGGGGCCGAGGCCGGCGAGCGAGTCGCGAGCGCGGTGAAGATGGCCGTGGAGGAAGTGAACGCGGCCGGCGGGCTGGGCGGGGCGAAGGTGGACGTCGTGATCGGGGACGACGAGGGCGTGCCCGAAAAGAGCACGCTGGTCGCCCAGCGGATGGCCGACGACCCGGCGGTGCTGGGCGTGATCGGCCCCATGAACAGCGGCGCCGTCCTGGCCGCCGGCTCGATCTACGAGCGGGCCGGCCTGCCGTTCATCACCCCGACTGCCACGAACGCCCGGGTCACCGAGCAGGGCTGGAAGATGGCGCATCGGCTCGCGGGCCGGGACGACCGTGAGGGCCCCGCGTCCGCCATCTTCATCGCCGAGGAGATCAAGCCGAAGAAGGTCCTGCTCATCAGCGACAAGACCGCGTTCCAGGCGGGGATCGTCCAGGAGGTCCAGCGCGTCCTCAAGCAGCGGGGCGTCAGCGACGCGACGATCGAGGAAGTGAGCGATCAGGACCGCGACCTGACCCCGCTGATCACGCGGATCAAGGCGAGCGGTGCCGACTTCATCTACCTCGGCATGACCGCGCCGCAGGCGGCGCTCTTCATGAAGCAGGCCGCGCAGGGCGGGCTGAAGGTCCGGGGACTCGGGAACGGCTCGCTCCGCGAGCGGGAGTCCTTCATCAAGGCGGCGGGCGGCGACGCCGAGGGGGTCTTCGTCAGCTACAATGCGCAGGATCCGCGCCAGGTGCCAGAGGCCAAGGAGTTCATCGCGAAGTTCGAGGCGAAGTACCAGAAGAGCGTGAGCGCCTACGAGCCCCAGGCCTACGACGCGACGATGATCCTGCTGAACGCCATCAAGACGGCGGGCGCGAAGGGCGGCAAGGTCAACCGCGCCGACGTGGTGGCGGCGATCAAGGCGGTGAAGGGGTACCGGGGCGTGCTCGGGCTGCCGATCACGTTCGACCCGAAGGGCGACATCGCGGCCGCTCCGATCAACATCTTCCGGGTGCAGGGCGACGACTTCGCCTTCGTGAAGGCCGTCGTGCCCTGACGGCCGCCCGCCTCAGCGGCCCTTGAGCCAGGCGTGGACCGCCTCGAGGAGGCGGTCCACGTCCGACTCGTCGTTGTAGACGTGCGTGGACACCCGCACGCCGCCGACGCCGGACGTGTAGCGGACCGACACCACGATGCCCTGTCCCAGGAGGTGGTCGCGGAGCGCGAGGTCGTCCTTCGGTGACGGCCCGGCCCGGAACACGGTCAGGCCGGAGCGGTGGGCGCGGTCGAGATGGGTGACCACCTCGAGATCCAGCGCGCGCACCCCGGCCGCCGCGCGGTCGCCGAGTGCCATCACGTGGTCCGCGATCCTGGCGGGGCCGAGCTCGGCGAAGATGCCGAGGGCGGCGGCCAGCCCGCCGGCTCCGGAAGCGCCGTGATGCACCCCGATCTCGAAGCGGGCCGCGGTTCGGGGAAGCGCGTAGGTCTGGATCGGATTGTAGTCCGGATCAGTCCAGCTCTCCGGCCAGTCGCCGCGCGGCGGCACCGCGGTCGCGGCGTAGGTCAGGGTGGGCCGGAAGCGCTCCGCGAAGCCCGCGCTCGCGTAGACGAAGCCGAGGCCGGTCGGCGAGGTGAGCCACTTGTGGCCGGCGCACGCGAGGTAGTCGATCGCGCATGTCTCCACGTCGAGCGGCAGCGCCCCGAGCTGCTGGATGGCATCCACCACGAATGGGATGTCCCGGCGCCGGCACTCCTGCCCGATGCGCTGGATGTCGAGCCGGAAGCCGTTCGTCCACTGGACGGAACTGAGCACGACCGCCCGGGTCCGCTCGTCCAGCCGGGCGACGACGGCGTCCGCCGCGATCCGGCCCCCCTCGTGCCGCACGACCCGGAGCTCCGCTTCGACGGCGCGGCACTTCTCGAGCCACGGTACCACCACCGACATGAACTCGAGGTCGGTCGTCACCACGTTGTCGCCCCGGCGGAGCGGGACGGCGTCGGCCGCGATGTTGAGCGCGAGCGTGGTGGCGGGGCTCAGCGCGATCTGCTCGGGCCGGGCGCCGATGAGCCGCGCGGCCGCCTCGCGGGCCCGCGCCGCGTCCCCGCCGTGATGGGCCGCCCGCGGATCCCGGGTCACGAGCTCCACGAAGCGGGCGACCGCCTCCGCGGCGCGGGTCGACGTGAGCGAGACGGCGGCCGCGTCGAGGAACACGCGCTCGGTGGCGCCCGGGAAGAGTCGGCGGACGTCGGCGAAGTCCATCGGCGGTCGCGTCCGATCCTACCAGAAGCGCGCGCGGCCGGCGTCGGCCGTCCTCCGCTTGGCGAGGGGAGCGGGCACGAGGGGAGCGGGCGCTTGACGGCGCCGCGGGGCGAGGGCGACACTCGGCGATAGACGACCGCCGACGGCGGGATCCGGCACGCCCGCGAGGAGAGACGATGGCGACAATGACGATTCAGGTCAACGGCGCGCCGCGGAACGTCGAGGTCGACGATCCCGCGACGCCCTTGCTGTACGTCCTCCGGAACGACCTCGGCCTGATGGGGACGAAGTTCGGGTGCGGCCTCGCCCAGTGCGGCGCGTGCACCGTGCACCTCGACGGCCAGGCGGTGCGCTCGTGCACCACGCCCGTCAGCTCGGTCGCCGGCCGCCAGATCACGACCATCGAGGGGCTGGGCTCGCCGGAGAAGCCGGATCCGGTTCAGGCTGCCTTCATCGCCGAGCAGGCGCCACAATGCGGCTACTGCACCGCGGGGCTCGTGATGACGGCGCGCGCGTTCCTCCAGCAGTGGCAGCAGAACCGCCGCCCCACGGAGTCCGAGGTGAAGCAGGCGCTCGCCGGAAACCTCTGCCGCTGCGGCAGTCACGTGCGGGTGATCCGGGCGGTGATGCGCGCCGCCCAGACGATGGGAGGAGCCTAGGATGACCCCCATCACGCGTCGCGCGTTTCTCGGCGCCGGTGGCGCCCTGGTCGTCGGGCTCGGCCTGGGCGCCCGGGCGCCTCGGCGGGCGGCGGCGCAGGCCGCCGCCGCAGCTCCCGGCTGGCCGGCGGATCGCTACCTCGGCAAGACCGTCGCCCCGGACCAGGTCGACGCCTTCCTCGCCATCCACGCCGATGGCACCGTCACCGTGTTCACGGGCAAGGTGGATCTCGGGACCGGTGGCCGGGCCGCGATGCGGCAGATGGTGGCCGAGGAGCTCGAGGTCAGCATCGAGCGGATCACGGAGCTGATCGAGGGCGACACCGCCGTGTGTCCCGACCAGGGCGGGACCGGTGGCAGCACCGGCATCACCCGCGGCGGCCAGGAGCTCCGGCGCGCGGCGGCCACGGCGCGCGTGGCGCTGCTCGCGCTCGCCGCCCAGCGGCTCGGGAACCCGGTCGGAGACCTCACGGTCGCCGACGGCGTCGTCAGCCCGAAGGCGGGCGGCGCGGGGGTGTCCTACGGCGAGCTGATCGGTGACCGCCAGCTCGGGCTCGCGATCGACGCCAAGGCGCCACTCAAGCCGTCGAGCGCCTTCCGTTACATCGGCCAGTCCGTCCCGCGCCCGGACGTGCCGGCGAAGGCCACCGGCCGCCACCTCTACGTCCAGAACCTCACGCTTCCCGGCATGCTCCACGGCCGCGCGATCCGCCCGCCGGCGCTCGGCGCGACCCTCCAGTCGGTCGACGAGTCGTCGATCGCCGCGATTCCCGGCGCGCGGGTCGTGCGGATCGGCAGCTTCCTCGGCGTCGTCGCCGAGCGGGAGTGGGACGCGGTGCGCGCCGCGCGCGCGCTCCGGGCCCAGTGGTCGCCGGGCACGGGGCTGCCCGACCACCTCACTCTCGCCGACGCGGTCCGAGCGACGAAGATCGTCCGGGACCAGGACGTGGCGAAGAAGGGCGACCTGTCGGCGCTCGGGGCGCCCGGTCCCGGCGTCCAGACCCTCGGGGCCACTTACTGGTGGCCGGTCCAGACCCACGGATCGCTCGGCCCGTCCTGCGGCGTGGCGGACGTCCGCGCCGACGGCGCGACGATCTGGACGCCGTCCCAGGCCACGCACCGCTACCGCGAGGGCTTCGCGCGGATCCTCGGGCTTCCGCGGGAGAAGGTCCGGCTCATCTACATGGACGGCGCCGGCTCCTACGGCCAGAACGGCGCCGAGGACGCGGCGTGCGACGCCGCGCTCCTCTCGCGCGCGGTCGGCCGTCCGGTGCGCGTCCAGTGGATGCGCGAGGACGAGCACGGGTGGGACCCGAAGGGGCCGCCGCAGCTGCTCGACCTCCGGGCGGCAGTCGGCGAGGGCGGCGAGGTGATCGCCTGGGAGACGCAGGCGTGGCTGCCCCTGTCGACGCAGGGGCTGCCGAACCTGCCGCTGCTCGCGCCCATCGACGCGGGCCTCACCCAGCCGCTCGGCCGCGCCACGGGCCAGGTCCAGCAGAACATCGATCCGCCGTACCGCGTGGGCGCGGTGCACGCCGTCGTCCACTGGCTGGAGGACTCCCCGTTCCGCACGTCGCCGATCCGCGCGCCGGGGAAGGTCGCCAACATCTTCGCCGTCGAGTCGTTCGTTGACGAGGTGTGCGCGCTCGCGAAGGTGGATCCGGTCGAGTACCGGCTCCGCCGCCTCGCGGATCCTCGAGGGCAGGAGGTGCTCCGCCGCGCGGCGACGCGGATGGGCTGGCAGCCGCGGCCCTCGCCGCGTCCGCCCGACCCCGGGGCGGCCGTGCTCACCGGGCGCGGGATCTCGTACGTGCACTACAAGCACAACGAGACCTACGTCGCCATCGGAATGGAGGTCGCCGTGGAGCGCGCCACCGGCGTGATCCGCGCGACCCGGATCGTCTGCGCCCAGGACTGCGGGCTCATGATCAACCCGGACAACGTGGCGAGCCAGCTCGAGGGCAACATCCTCCAGACGCTCTCCCGCACCCTCCACGAGGAGATCGTCTTCGACCGGCAGCGGGTGACCAGCCTGGACTGGGCGAGCTACCCGATCCTGCGCTTCGACGAGGTGCCGACGATCGAGCTCGAGATGATCCAGCGCCTCGACGACCCGCCGCTCGGCGTCGGGGAGGCCGCCTCGGCGGCGGTGCCGGCGGCCGTCGGCAATGCCGTCTTCGATGCCACGGGCATCCGGCTGCGAGTCGTGCCGTTCCGGCCGGACCGGGTCAAGGCGGCGCTGGCGGCGATGCGGACATAGCCCGGCCGGCGCGCCCGGTGAAGCGCTGGATCGTCGCGCTCCTCGTGGTCGCGGCGATCGTGGGCCTCGCGCTGGCCCCGTTGCCGATCGACGACACGACCCGGATCCACAACTCGGTGTCCATCGGCCGGGATCCCGACGCCGTCTTCGCCTACGTCACGACTCCCGCCAACTGGCCGAAGTGGCACCCTTCCTCGCTCGCCGTGAGCGGGACGACGGATCACCCGCTGGACCTCGGCGAGCAGGTGACGGAGGACTTCCTGGTGGCCGGCCGGCGGGGCCGCGTGGTCTGGACCGTCGTCGAGCGCGAGGCGCCCGAGCGCTGGGTCATCGCCGGCGAGATGGGAGGACGGCCGACCGGGGCGGTCACCTACACCCTCGAGAGCGCGGGAGCCGGGACGCGCTTCGATCGGGAGCTCGTCTACGGGTCGCCCACGCTCCTCTTCGCGGTGCTGAACCGTCTCGGCATCCGGGCGAAGGTCGAGCGCGAGTCCGCGGAGGCCGTGCGCCGGCTGAAGGCGGTCCTCGAGGCCGGACCCACGTCGGCCGCGGGCGCCGGGGAGCCTGAAAAGCCGTCGGGGCTCGGCGGACAGCTTCGACCTCGCGTCACCGCGTAGTGACGTCGTCCGCGGCCCGTCGGTGGGGAGAAGCTCCGGAAGGTGGCGCTCACGGGGGACCTCCGCTACGTGCCGATCGAGGAGCGTGGGGACGTCTCGATCAGATGGTGCGGACCCGCGTGCGGCCGGAGCGCCCGGGTGGGCGACGCGGGCGCCGAACCGCCGCGCCCTCCGCGCGGCCGCGATCCCGACGCCCGTGACGGAAGGCGCCCACGCCGAGGCGAGGAGGCGATCGATGATCGAGCAGGCGAGAGATGAAGGCTGGCGCCGCGCCGTCGAGCGGCTCGGCGCCGCGATGAACACGCTGATGTCGGGCGACGCCAGCGCCATCAAGGCGCTCTACTCGCACCGGGACGACGTCACCGCGTTCTTCGGGTGGGGCGGCTACGAGAAGGGATGGGCCGAGGTGAGCCGGCGCTGGGACTGGGCGGCCGAGCAGTTCCAGGGCGGCGGGCCGGTCACCTACGAGCACCTGACGGCCACGGCCGCCCCCGGGCTGGCGGTGACGACTCACATCGAGACCACCCGCGTCCGGCTGGCCGGCACTGCCGAGCCGACGGCGTGGTCGAACCGGGTCACCCACGTCTTCCGGCTCGAGGACGGGGAATGGCGGCTGGTCCATCGCCACGCGAACCGCCTCGAGCAGCGCTACGAGCCCGGCTCGCGCGCCCGCTGACCGGCTAGCCCAGCTCCGCGACCACGAGCCGGTAGCCGACGTCGAGGCTGTCGCGCCCGCGGAGCGCGCCGTGGCGCGCCTCCCATCGTCCTGACCGGAGGTCGTCGGCGAGCCGCGCGAGTCCCCGGCGCGCGTGCTCGGGCGCCAACTGCGCGAACGCCGAGATGCCGTTGCGGACGTCGGGATCGAGGTAGGCCTCGGGTCGGCGCCAGAAGGCGCCCAGGAATCCGTCCTGGCAGTCGTGCGGGACCGCGACCGGGATGATCCGGGTCGGGCCGAGGCTTCCCTCCAGCGTCGCGACCGGTGGGAACCGCGGACGGTCGAGGTCCATGATCTCCGGGAGGTATTCCGCGGTAAGCCAGAAGTCACCGGAGCCGTCGAGGTCCCACGTGAGGAGGACGACGCGTCGGCGCGCGACGCGCCGGAGCTCTCCGAGACCGGCGGCCCGATCCGCCCAGTGATGGATGGTGAGGACGCCCAGGCTCGCGTCGAGGCTCCGGTCCCGGAAGGGCAGCTGCTCGGCGACGCCCTGGATGCACGGCGCGGCGCGGGGCGGGCGCTGGGCGATCATCGTCCCCGACGGCTCCACGGCGACGACCGCGCGGTCGGCGGGCTCGTAGGCGCCGGCGCCCGCGCCGACGTTCACGACCGTGCGGGCGTCGCCGAGCGCGACGGCGATGGCGGCCGCGATGCGAGGGTCCGGCCGTCGCGTCGTGGCGTACCGGCTGCCGATCCGGTCGTAGACGGGAGGCTCCGAGCCTCGCGGCATCCCAGCATTCTCCGACCGTCGCGGCCGCGCGTCAAAGGCCCGTGCCCGACCCGCCTGTGGCAGAGTGCAAGGCGAGATGAGACGGCTGGCCGCCTCGCTGGTGAGCCTCGCGGCCCTCGGGGCCCTCGCCGCCGGGGCCGCGGGCCCGACCGACATCGTCCGTGTCGACGACTACATCGGCGCTCCGCGCGCCCTCTTCGGGCGAAGCGGCGCCGAGATCGAGCGGACGCTCGGCCCTCCGCTCACGGCCGAGGCCGCGCGGGTGGCCAGCTATCGCGATGCCGCTGTTTTTCGCGCCACCCGGCGGCTGTCCTATCCAGGGCTCGTGATCGACCTTCTCGACACCGGGCGAGTCCGGCGCGTGCGGATCGCGGCGCCTGGCCGCGGCCTGCCGTTCGGCCTCGATGTCGGGACCGAGCGGGCCGAGGTGGAGCGCCTCCTCGGTGAGCCGCAGGAGGCCGACGACAGTCACCTCATGTACCTCTACTCCGACGGCTACCCGGACACGGTGCACTTCCACCTGCGCAGCGCCCGCGTCCGCGAGATCGAGTGGAACTTCGGCTCCGCCGAATGACCCCGAGGGAGAGGGAACGATGACGGAGCGGCCGCGAGTGCGGGTGGGAGTGGTGGGGGCGGGGTTCGTGGCGCGGATCCACGCCGAGGCCTACCGCCACGTCCGTGGCGTCGATGTCGAGCTCCGCTGGGTGACGGCGCGGCGCCCGGAGCGGGCGCGAGCCTTCGCCGAGGAGTTCGGCGTGGGCGGAACGGCCGACGACGTCCGGCGGATCTTCGACGACCCCGAGGTCGACCTGGTGGACCTCTGCGTCCCGAACGCCGTCCACGCCTCGCTCGGTCTCGCGGCGGCGCGGGCGGGCAAGCACGTCATCGTCGAGAAGCCGCTCACGGGCTTCTTCGGGGACCCGAGCACGCCGCGCGCCGAGATGCTCCGCGCGGCCCTCGGTTCGGCCGACGAGCTGATCGGCGCATGCCGCGCGGCCGGCGTGCGCCTCTGCTACGCCGAGAACTGGGTCTACGCTCCGCCGATCCAGAAGGCGCGCCGGCTCCTCATGGCGGCGGGCGGTCCGATCCTCCGGCTCGTGGGCGAGGAGAGCCATTCGGGCACCCATGCGCCGGCGAACAAGCGGTGGGTGACGGCCGGCGGCGGCTCGCTGCTCGGCAAGGGCTGCCATCCGCTCGGCGGCATCCTCTATCTCAAGGCCGACGAGGGTGTCCGGCTTCGCGGGCGCCCCGTCCGGCCCGCCTCGGTGCTGGCCGAGGTCGCGCAGCTCGCCGATACGGAGACCTTCCGGGCGGCCACGCCCCGCTATCTGAACACCGTCGCCGGCGCGGATGTCGAGGACTGGGGCGGCATGCTGCTGCGCTTCGACGACGGCACCGTCGCCCAGGTCTCCGCCGCCGACGTGGTGCTCGGCGGGATCCGGAACCAGCTCCAGGTGTACGCGGCGAAGGCCGTGATCTTCTGCAACATGAACCCGAACGACGCCGTGCAGGCCTACGCGCCCGATTCCGCCGTCTTCGGGTCCGAGTACATCACCGAGAAGATCGAGACCAAGGCCGGGTGGACGTTCCCTCAGCCGGACGAGGACTGGATGACCGGCTACCCGAGCGAGCTCCAGGACTTCGTGGAGAGTGTGGCGCTCGGTCGCGAGCCGCTCTCCGGCGGGCCGCTGGCGCGCGACGTGCTCGCCGTCACCTACGCCGCATACCTCTCGGCCGCGGAAGGTCGGCGGGTCGAGCTCGCCCCGTACCTCCGCTGAGGTCAGGGACCGACGAGGTGTAGCTCGGCGACGGACCAGTCGTAGACGGGATCCTCGCCGGTCTGCACGAGGCGGACGGCAGCGGTGCGGATCGGCGCGAACCGCAGCAGGACGCGCTCGACCCCGTCCCGGAGCACGTGCGTGCCCGCCCAGACCAGCGGGCCGTCGACCACCACCTCGGCCGCGAGGCGCGTCCAGCTCCCGTCCTCGCGGGCGACCTCGACCGCGCACTGGACTACGTTCGTGCGGATCTGCCACGCGTCGCGCCGGCTCCCGGTCCCACGCAACATTGAGGACGGCCGGGAACCCTGTCAAGCGACGCGGTGGCGTGCGGCGGTTGACCCGGCACGGCCGGACCGGATAGCGTGAGGCCATCTCGGCGGCGCACCGTGATGCGCGCGCTCGCCGCCGTTCCCTTGGGTGCTCGAGCCGAGCCCCGAGGTGGGAGCCGCCGACCCGCGCGAGGAGAGCCGACGTGAGCGACGTCACCACGATCGAGAGGCTGCCGCGCAGCGACCTCACCCGGCTCCAGCTGGAGCGCCTGCGCGCGCTGCTCGAGCGCGCGGCCCGGGTGCCGCTCCACCGGGAGCGCCTCGCGGCCGCCAAGGTCGGGCCGGGAGACATCCGGGCGCTCGACGATCTCCGCCGGCTGCCGTTCACGACGAAGGCGGACTTCCGCGACACCTATCCGTTCGGGCTGCTCGCGGTGCCGATGGACCAGATCGTGCGCATCCACGCCTCCTCCGGGACCACTGGCAAGCCGGCCGTGGTCGCGTACACGCGCGGGGACCTGGACGTCTGGACGGAAGTGATGAGCCGGACGCTCCGCGCCGGCGGCGTGCGTCCCGGCGACGTCGTGCAGAACGCCTACGGCTACGGTCTCTTCACCGGGGGCCTGGGCTTCCACTACGGCGCGGAGGCGGTGGGTGCCGCCGTCATTCCCGTATCCGGTGGCTTCACCGAGCGCCAGCTCGTCGCGTTCCAGGACCTCGGCAGCACGGTGCTCTGCTGCACGCCCTCCTATGCGCTCCATCTGGCGGAGGCGATCGAGGAGGCGGGGGTGGCGATGGAGACGCTGCGCCTCAGGGTCGGCTTCTTCGGCGCGGAGCCCTGGACCGAGGCCATGCGGACCGCCATCGAGAAGCGGCTCCGCCTGATGGCCCTCAACATCTACGGGCTCTCCGAGATCACGGGGCCCGGGGTGGCCGTCGAGTGCGCCGAGCGGCAGGGGATGCACATCGCCGAGGACCACTTCCTTCCGGAGATCGTCGACCCGAAGACGCTCGAGCCCGTGCCGCCCGGCACGACGGGCGAGCTCGTCCTCACGACGCTCAGCAAGGAGGGGATGCCGCTCCTCCGGTACCGGACCCGCGATCTGACGACGCTCGACCCCGCGCCCTGCCGGTGCGGGCGCACACTGGTGCGCCTGGGGCGGATCATGGCGCGCTCGGACGACATGCTGATCATCCGCGGGGTCAACGTGTATCCCTCGCAGGTGGAGCACGCGCTCCTCCAGGTGCCGGAGCTCGCCCCGCACTACGTCCTGGTCGTGCGGCGCGAGCACGCGCTCGACACCCTCGAGGTGCAGGTGGAGAGCCAGCCGGGAGCGGTGCCGGCAGGGGAGGCCGCCGCCGGCGCGCTCGCCGCGCGCGTCCGCCGCCGGCTCGCCGAGGCCCTCGGGGTGTCGGTGGAGGTCGGCATCGTCGCGCCGAAGACGATCGAGCGGAGCGTCGGCAAGGCCAAGCGCGTGCTCGATCTCCGGGGCCAGTCCGGCTGAGCCGCGCGCGGGGCCGCGCCCGCCGCGGTCCCGCGCCGCCGCACAAGGGACGCGGCGGGAGAATGCTGCGCCAGTCGCAGCGTCCGCTCGGGCGGGCCCGCGGCGAACCGCCTCAGCCCGGCGGGTCGAGGATCCAGACGGTGACGGTCGAGGGGCTTCCGAGCGCCGCCTGGCTGTTCGGGTCGTGGAACGTCACGCGGAAGGCGCGCGGACCCTCAGTGTCGGCCCTGGGCAGGAGCGCAATCTCGACGGTTTGGCTGGACACGCTCGGGCCGAAGCTGAGAGGGGACGGGTGAGATCCTCGTAGTCGACTCCGGCCACGGCGCCGGCGCCCCGGACCCAGCGCCCAGCCCGCGCCCGGGTTCTGGAGCGGGAAGACCAGCGTCTCCGGCAGAAAACCCTCCGCGACGGCGTCGTGGAAGGTCGTCAGCGGGTTCTTCGTCGTCTGCCCCTGCGCGAACTCGACCGTGGTGACGGTCGGGACCACGACGCCCACGCCCGAGCCGGGGCTGGTGTCGGCGGTCGCCGTCCCGCCCGTCAGTACCCATTCGACCGTCGCGTCGGCCTCCGCGACGCTGATCAGGGGCGCCGCGAACTGGATCGTTCCCTACCGGTCGCTGTCGATGACGAGGAGGGTGGCGACCTTCGGCACTCCCAGCAAGCCGCCCAGCGTGGGCGTGGCGAGTTCGAGGACTACGGTCTCGTTGGCCTCGGTGTCGGCGTCGCTCACGATGGTGGCCTGGATCGTCTGGCTCGTCACGTTCTGCTCGAAGTGGAGCACGCCGCTGGCCGGGAGGACGACGTCCACGCCGGCGTCGGACGGGTCGTCCCCGCGCGTCGCGGTGCCGCCGGTGATGATCCAGGGCACGTCGACGGTGCCTCCAGAGCCTCCCGACCGGGTCACCGTGATGTTCACGAGGACGTTCCCGCTGGCACCCTCGGTGGCGGTATAGGTCGCGTTGGTGAACCGGAAGGTCCCGGCGAGATCGTTGTCGCCGACCGTGATGGTCGCCTCGTGCGGCTCGCCGAGCTCGCCCGTGGTCGGATCCGACAGAGCGAGGTTGATGGTCCGGTTCCCATCGAGCATGGTGTCGTTCTTCAGCGGGACGGTAAAGGTCTTCGAGGTCTGACCGGGAAGGAAGGTCAGAGTCTGGGTGACGGGCGTATAGTCGGCAACGGGGAGGGCGGTCCCGGCGCCGGAAGCTGGGGGATCAACCGTGCTGACAGTGACCTGCGCCCCGAACTGGCTTGGCCCGGTCCTCAGCACGGTGACCGTGCGACTCTTGTTGCCCTCGCTGGCCGCGTATGCCGCCGTGTCGAACCGGAAGCCGACCATCTCGTCGAGGATGCTCACCGTCGCGGTGCTGGCGCCGAGCTTCGCGCCGCCCGTGGGGACTGTGAGCTTGACCTGGATTGTCCGGGTGCCGTGAGCGCCCGCCCGGTTGAAGAGCGGGATCGTGATCGACTGCCTCGGTCCGGTGTCGAAGCTAACCGAGCCCGTCAGGGGCCCGTCGAAGTCCGTGCCGTGCACTGCCGTGCCGGCCGAGGTGATCTCCCACGTCGCGCCCACGCCCATCGCCGCGCCGCCGGTCCGAGTCACGGTGAACACGGCGCTCACCTCGGTCTCCAGCGCGCTGAGGCTGGTCGGGCTGAGCTGGATCGTGCCGCCGAGATCGTTGTCGCCGATCGTGACGGTCGCCAGCGCGGGGCTCCCGACGCTCGCTAGGCCGGGCGGCTCCGCCTGGTCTAGGGCGAGCTTGATGGTCCGCGCCCCGTCGACCGTGAGGTTCGAGCCGGTCAGGAGAGTGACGGCCACGGTCCGGGACGTCTGGTTGGCCGCGAAGTCGAGGACCTGTTCGAGGGGCTCGTAGTCGGTGCCGGGCACGGCGGTGCCGCCGGGCACTGTCCGAATGCGGACCTTTCCGTTGCTCGCGCTCCCGCCACTGCGGGTGACAGTGACGCTAGCCGTGGGAGACGCCTCACTAGCGCTGTAGCTGACCGCCTTGAACTTGAAAGCTCCGCCCGCGTCGTTGTCGACGATGGTCAGAACGCCGCTCTGGCGCGATCCCAGCAACGCGCCGGTGGGGGCCGACAGCTGGAGCAGGACGGTCTCCGGCCCTTCCGCCAGTGTGTCGTTGACGGTCGGGATCGTGAACGTGCGCGTGGTTTGATTCGCGGCAAACGACAGCGTTTGGGTGAAGGGCCCAATATAGTCGAGGCCCTGTGTCGCTGACCCCGGCAGCAACGTGTACGTCACCTCGACCGGCGGCTCCTTCGGCCCGGTTCGCGTCACGGTGATCGTGGCGCTTTTCCCCTCGGTGACACTGTAGGTCGCTTGGCTGAACTGGAGACTGACCTCGTCGTCCACGATAGTCAGGACGGCCGTCTTCTGGGCGCCCAGTACGGCCGCCCCTGTCGGAGTATGGAGGCCGAGGTTGACGGTGCGGTTCCCGTCGGGGAGGCCGTTGTCGAAGATCGCCACGGTGAACGTCTGGGTCGTCGTTCCGGGACCGCTCGAATCGAAGGTGATCGTGCCGGTCGCGGTCTGGTAGTCGGTGCCGTTCTGGCCTGTGCCATTGCTCGTCGCGTACTGGACGGTGACGTCGCTCGCGCTGCCGCCGGACCGGGTGACCGTGATCGTCGCGGTGCCGGTGACGGCGTCTTCATTCACGTTGTAGGTGGCCCCGCTGAACTGGATCGACCCGCCGACGTCGTTGTCGGCGATGTTCAGGACGGCGATGTCCCGCGCGCCGAGAAGGGCGCCGCCGCCCGCGTTCGTGAGCGTCAGATTGACCGTCCTAGTGCCATCGTCCTTGGAGTCTGGAGCTATCTGCACGGTGAACGTCTTGGAGGTCTCGCCCTTGTTGAAGAACAGGGTCCCGGACGTCTCGGTGTAGTCCTCGTTTGGGATCGCGGTACCGGCGCTCGTCGCGTAGTCGACTCTGAGCGGCGCGAAGTGAGGGCCGAACATCGCGCCCGACCGCGTCACGGTGATGGTGGCCGTGCCCGTCTCCGCCACGTTGTACGTTGTCGCGCTGAACTGGAGCAGGGTCGCGGTGATGCGGTAGAACGTGAGTCCGTTCCCGGGATCCACGATGGGCTTGCCGGTGTTCCGAAGGGCGAACAGGACATCGTCCACCGAGGCTCCGGGGTTGGCCTGCTTCGCGATGGCCCAGGCGCCCGCCACGTGCGGCGCGGCCAGGGAGGTGCCTTCACCGCTCATAAAGCCACCTCCCGGGACGGACGAGTTGATGAGAAAGCCCGGCGCCAGCAGCGACAAGAAGGACGCGCTGTTCGAGAAGGCCATGACCAGATCGGCCGAGAGACCGCCCGAGCCGTCGCTCGTCGCGCCGACGCTGATTGCGGTCGAGATGCAGGCGGGGAAGTTCAGGCTAAAGAGAGACCCGTCGTTTCCTGAAGACGCGATAGTCGCGACTCCCGCGGCGCGAAGATTCACGATGGCAGCCGTCACCATCGGGTTCTCGAAGTCGCACGGATCGAAGAAGAAGCCGCTGCCAAGACTCAGGTTGGCAGCGGCGATCGGGAGCGTGTCACTCAGTTCGAGCACGCGTTCGAGCCCATGCGCAATGTCCATGTCCCACGCTGTCGCGCACGGAACCCCAAAGCAGTCAGACAGGGAGAAGACGCGAATCGACACTAGGTTGGCGCCGCGCGCCACGCCATCGAAGCTCGAACCGTTCCCGGCGGCAATTCCAGCAACGGAGGTGCCGTGGGAGCACTCGGGAGCGAATGTGCAGTGCATACCGGCGCCTGAGCTGGTGTCAGTGTTGAGGCCGTTGGGGCACGTGGACAGTAGGGAGGAGTCGTAGCACGCCTCGGAGACGACCTTGCCCGCCAGGAACGGGTGATTCTTGTCTACTCCGGTGTCCAGGATCGCGATGACCTGACCGTTGCCGTCCCAGCCAGCGTTCCAGGCGTCCGGCGTCTTGATGAGGGGACCGCTCTGGGCGAGCATCGGCGCGTACGACTTCGACTCGTAAACTCCGGTGACCAGGCCCGGCAGCGTGTCGAGAATCCGCAGCGCGTCGTGGTCGACCTCGAGACCCACGTAGGGGATGGTCCTGAGCTCCCGGAGCACCCGGTGACGGAGGCCGCGGAGCGCACTGCGCAGTGCGGTCCTGTCTGCCGCGATGCGACTACGCTGAGCTGCAACTGCGCTCGGGCCGGAGAGACGGCTCTCGGGTTCGACTCTGGCTCCGCCGAGCTCCACGATGACCCGTACGGAGCCCTCGTCCCACGCCTTCTGAAGGAGTTCGGGTGGGACCGGATGGGCCCCGCGGGTTTGGGCCAAGGCCGCTAGCGGAAATACGAGGAAGACGGCCCCGAGAACTTTCAGTGCAACGTTGAGCGCCCACCGACCGCGCATGCCATGTCCGCTCGGATTGACCGACCGGGTCACGGAGCACCTGGGGCCAGCGGTGCCCTCAGCCGGTCTTCACGGATCCCGGCCACGCTCGGGGAGCCGCCTAGGCGCCTCAGCGCATCGGCTGACGCCTCGAGCCCGATGAACGGAATCGTCGTGAAGCGGCGGAGGACGCGATGATTTGTGCCGGCAAGCTCACCAAGCACACGGTCCTGCACTTCGGCGATCGCCGCTGCGCTCGGTGATCCAGACGGATCGATCTTGAGCTCGACGATGACCCGCAAGGTGCCCTGGCGCTCGGCCTTGGCGATCAAGTCATCCATGGAGGGCGCAGTGGCCTGAGCGGCCGCTCGACCGGGTGCCGCAAGCAGCATCATTCCAAACAGGAGCGTCGGGCCGGGCCAGCCGCCGCTTCTCAATGGTCGAAAACGGTCACTCCGCACTTGTTTGCTTTCTCCTCGCGCCGGTGCCATCGGGGCCATGACGCAGTGCAGCAGCCGTGCCAGAACCGACGCGCTGCAAAGGCGTGAAAAGATTGAGTCAGGCACGCCGCTTCGTGATCCCAAGATCGAGCGGTGGACAAAAATGTGGGAGATCTGCCCCGGTTTGGGTGAGCAGAGCGCTCGCGACAGCCGCGGTGAGGGTCACGTGGATCGCCGCTCGAGACGACCGAGAGCCGCGGCGCCCCGCATCGCCAGAGCGAGATCGACGCCGCCGTCATGCTGGCCGGCACGCTACTTCGTCGGTGCAATGGGGTCAACTTTTCCGCGCGGGCGCGCGCGATTCAGGCGTTCTCGCGAACGCTCGCGTGCCGTCGGGCCTTGACAGCCTTGGCACCCCCTCGGGAGAATCGCGCCGTCACGGGGAGCGATGGTCGCGTTGCGGCCGGGCGTCGAGTGCCCCGCGCGTCAGCGTCGGCCCACCATGCCGGGTCGACCCGGAGGGAGGCCGTGAGCCGACTGGATCGCTGGACGTCCGCACCCGTGACTTCCGAGCGTTCCCCGCGGCCCGCCGAAGCTCCCGGGACGTGACCGGAGTAGGACCCGGCCGCCCGCCCAGCGCTCCGGCTCCGCCCGACGGATCCAGGCGCCCGGAGGCTGGACGGTGATCCGGTTCGCCGCGCGCCGTCTCGGCTTCATGCTGCTGATCCTGGCCGTCAGCAGCGTCGTCGTGTTCGTCGTGGGCCGCCTCGCGCCCGGCGATCCGGTGCAGCTGCTGATGGGCGACATGCGGGACCCCGTGACCGAGGCGCGCCTCCGCAAGGAGCTCGGCCTCGACCTCCCGCTGTGGGCGCAGTACCTCCACTTCGCGGGACGGGCGCTTCGGGGCGACCTCGGCCAGTCCTACGCGAACCCCGGCCGATCCATCAACCGGATGATCGCCGACGCGGCGCCGCCGACGGCCCGCCTCGCCGTGGCGACGGTGACGCTGGCGATCCTGCTCGGCATCCCCCTCGGGGTCTACTCCGCCGTCGCGCGCGCGTCCAGTGGGGACTTCCTGGCGCGGCTCGTCGCGCTCGGGGGCATGTCCCTCCCGAGCTTCGTCGTCGCGGTGCTCCTGATCCGGTGGCTGGCGCTCGGCTGGCACGCCGTGCCGGTGTCGGGGTGGGGAGAGCCGCGGCACTACATCCTGCCGGTCCTCGTGCTGCTCGTCCAGCCGCTCGCCTACATCACGCGCGTGACCCGGGCCGGCGTCCTCCGGGTGCTGCCCGAGGACTACGTGCGCACCGCGCGCAGCAAGGGCCTGTCCCCGTGGCGCGTCCTGTCGCGGCACGTGCTCCCGAACGCCGCGATCTCCGTGCTGACGATCGTCGGCCTCGCGTTCAGCTACGCCCTCACCGGCGCCTTCGTGGTCGAGACGATCTTCCGCATCCCGGGACTCGGGCAGGCCGCCATCGGCGCTCTGTTCTCGCGGGACTACCCGATGGTGCAGGCCGTCGGCCTCCTCTACGCCGCGGTCTTCATCGGCATCAACTTCCTGGTCGATCTCGGCTATGCCGTCCTCGATCCCCGGATCCGGTATCGGTGATCGGCGAGACGCAGCCGCTCGCGCCCGTCCTCGCGCCGGTCGTGCGCCGCCGGCGCGCGCAGTGGCTTCGCGCCCTGCAGCGGGACCGGACCACGGTGCTGGCCGGGCTCCTGGTGGTCCTCATCGTGGCCGGCAGCGTGATCCTCCCGGCGGTCCTGCCGTACCGCTACGACCAGCAGAGTCTCGACCACACCCTCGAGGGGCCGAGCCGCCAGCACTGGCTGGGCACGGACCAGTACGGCCGGGACCTCCTCACGCGGCTGGCGCAGGGCGGCCGCATCTCGCTCGTGGTGGGCGTCGTGACCGTCCTCGCCGAGGTGCTCCTGGGCGGGCTCCTGGGCGGGATCGCCGGATACGCGGGCGGCACGCTCGACGAATGGCTGATGCGGCTGACGGACATGATGCTGGCGTTCCCCGCGCTGCTCCTCGCCCTGCTTCTGGCGGCCATCCTGGGACCGGGCGCGATCACGGTCATTGCGGCCCTCACGCTCGCCGGCTGGCCGGCCATGGCCCGCACGGTGCGCGGCGAGGTGCTGAGCCTGAAAGAGCGGGAGTTCGTCGTGGCGGCCCGGGCCCAGGGCGCCAGCGCGGCGCGCGTTCTCCTGCGGCACCTCCTGCGGAACACCGTGCACCTGATCGTCGTGCGCGCGACGCTCGACATCGGGCCGATCATCCTCACCGAGGCGACCTTGAGCTTCCTGGGCCTCGGCGTGCAGCGGCCGATGCCGTCCTGGGGCGTCCTGATCGCCGATTCGTTCCAGTACCTCCAGAGCGCGCCCGCGCTGGCCATCGTCCCGTGCATCGCGCTGTCCGTCACGATCCTGGCGCTGAACTTCGTCGGCGAGGGCGCGGCGGAGGCGATGGACCCGGGCGTGTCCAAGGCATCTTGACGCCATGCGACGACTGGGCCGATCCTGACCTCGGCGCCGCCCCGGGCGGCGGGACCGATGACCATGCACCGAGCGGAGGAACAGATGCCACGTCACCGTCACATGCTTCCCATCGTCCTGTCGGTCGCGGTCGCCCTCCTGGCGGCGGCGCCGGTGGGCGCCCAGACTCCCACCACCTTCCACTCGGCGCTGCTCGGAGAGCCGCCGCACATCGACCCCCAGCGCATGGCCGACTTCGGCTCCTACACGGTGACCAGCCAGATCTACTCGACGCTGACGATCCTGGACGAGAAGCTCCAGATCGTCCCGTACGCGGCCGAGAAGTGGACGGTGTCGCCGGACGGGCTCACGTGGACCTTCAAGCTCCGCAACAACCTCGTGTTCCACAACGGGCGCAAGGCCGATGCCAACGACGTCAAGTACTCGCTGAGCCGGCTGGCCTCGCCCGATTCGCGCTCGCCGAGCTCCTTCCTGCTGCTGTCCGACGTCGTGGGTTTCGAGGCGGTGAACAAGCAGGGGGAGAAGGAGCTCTCGGGGGTGCGTGTGGTCGATCCCCTGACCGTGGAGATCCGCCTCCAGTCGCCGCCGAAGGGCGACCTGGCGACGCGGATGTCGCACGTCTCGACCGCCATCATCGCGAAGGAGGCGGTGGAGGCCGGCGGCCCCAACTGGGCGGAGTCGCAGCCGATCGGGACGGGCCCCTGGAAGCTCAAGGAGTGGGTCCATCGCTCGAAGGTCGTCTACGATGCCTTCCCCCAGTTCTTCGAGGGGAAGCCGAAGGTCGACCGGCTGGAGATGCCGATCGTCCCGGAGCCCGCGACGCAGCTCGCCATGTACCAGAACGGTGAGCTCGACGTCGTGCTGGTGCCGCTGGGCGACTACCCGCGCATCAAGGCCGACCCGCGCCTGGGCAAGGAGATGAAGATCTGGGACCGCACCCAGTCCCAGTTCCTCGCCCTCAACCCGCGGGTCTACGCGCCCTTCAAGGACCTCCGGGTCCGCCAGGCGTTCGCCCACGCGATCGACAAGACCAAGGTGATCAACCAGGTCTTCCACGGGCTCTACATCCCGGCCGGCGGCATGCTGCCGCCCGGTATCCCGGGGTACGACGCCCAGCTGAAGGGCCTCCCGTACGATCCCGCCCGCGCCAAGCAGCTCCTGGCCGACGCCGGCTTCCCGGGCGGGAAGGGGCTGCCGCCGCTCACGATGGCGGTGAACCCGGTGACCGGCGACTACCGCATGATGGCCGAGCCGGTCGCCGCCATGCTGAAGGACACCCTCGGGGTGAGCATCGAGGTGCAGCTCCAGGAGTTCGCGGCGTTCACCGCGGCGATGAACCGGCGTGACGCGCTGGCGGCGTTCATGACCGGGTGGAGCGCGAGCACGCTGGACGCGGGGTATTTCCACGAGCTGTGGCTCTACAGCAAGTCGCCGCTCAATCGCGTGAACTACGAGAGCGCGGCGTTCGACAAGCTGGTCGAGCAGGCGAACGCGGCGCCGGACCGAGCGAAGCGGGTCGCGTTCATCAAGCAGGCGGACGAGCTCATCACCAAGGACGTCCCGCTGATCCCGGTGATGTACACGCGGTTCGTGTACCTCATCAACCCGAAGGTGAAGGGTCTCGAGTCGGTGCCGCTGAGCCTCGGCTTCGGGCCGTTCCGGGCAATCGAGATCGCCCGCTAGGGTGATCGGGAGATAGGGAGAGTCGGCGATGGCGATCTGGGACGACGTCGTTCCGCGGGCCGAGCAGCAGGTGTACGAGGATGGGGGCTGGGGCGGACGGGTGGGCTTCGGGCACCGCCCGGCCCTCCTGGTCGTGGACATGTACACGGCCTTCGTGGACCCCGCGTATCCGTTCGCGAGCCCCGGCGCCCGCGATACCGCGCGGGTGATCGCGCGCCTCCTCGACGCGGCGCGCGAGGCCGGCGCGCCCGTCTTCTACACCCGCGGCGAGCGCGCCACGTGGCCGATCGAGCGCGGGCGCTGGAAGACGCGGGGCGTCTACCGCCCGATCATGGAGCGGCCCGAGGCATACCAGATCGTGCCGGAGGTGGCGCCCCGGCACGACGAGCCGGTGATCGTGAAGGCGTATCCGAGCGGCTTCGTGGGCACCAACCTGCTCGCGTACCTCGTCTATCACGGCGTGGACACGCTCATCGTGACCGGCACCGTGACGAGCGGCTGCGTCCGCGACACCGTGCTGGACGCCTTCAATCACAACTATCGCGTCATCGTGCCGGTGGAAGCGGTCTGCGACCGAGGGGAGACGTCCCACAAGGTGACGCTCTTCGACATCCACATGAAGTACGGCGACGTGCTGCCGCAGACCGAGGTGCTCGACTACCTGAAGACGGTGCGGGCCGGCGAGGCGCGGCTCGCCCTCGAGGAAATCGCGGCGCGCTGACGCGCGCGGCCGGCTCAGCGGCGCGGGCCGGGCGCCGGGCGCGGATCGGCAGACGGATCGGGCGGGCCATCCCGCCCGATCACGTCCTGGAGGCGGGCGAAGTCGACGTTGCCGCCGCTCAGGACGGCCGCGACCCTCCGGCCGCTCTCCCGCTCCGTCCGGCCGGCCAGGAGCGCCGCGACGGCCGCGGCGCCGGCGCCCTCTACCAGGAGCTTCGCCCGCTGCAGTAGCCCCCGCATCGCCTCGCGGATCTCGTCCTCCGACACCGCGACCAGGTCGTCCACGTACCGGCTGACCGTGTCGACCACGAGCTGGCTGGTCGTGGGCGACGAGAGGCCGTCGGCGATGCTCGGCCCGCGCTTCTGCCACTGCGGCTTGGCCGCGGCGACCGAGTCGTGGACGAGCCGGCCCGGCAGGCACTCCACGCCGACCACCCGCACCTCGGGCCGTTGAAGCTTGATCGCGGCGGCGATGCCCGAGATCAGGGTGCCGCCGCCCACCGGCACCACCACGACCTCCACGTCCGGGAGGTCCTCCAGGATCTCGCCGCCGATCGAGCCGTAGCCGGCGATCAGGCCGGCGTCCGCCCACGCGTCGATGAGGATCGCCCCTTTCTCGGCCCGGAGCGCGTCGACCCCCTCGAACCAGGTCGCGGGATCCGGGTGGAGGACGACCTCGGCGCCGTAGCCGCGCACCGCGTCGATCTTCGCGGCGGACGCCGTCGCGAGCATCGACACCCAGCAGCGCACGCCGGCCTGGCGCGCGGCGTAGGCCACGCCCTGGGCGAGGTTGCCGGCGGACATGACGATGACGCCGCGCCGCTTCTCGTCCGCGCCGAGCTGGGCGATCCGGTTGACGCCGCCGCGCGGCTTGTAGGAGCCCGTCTTCTGGAGGTTCTCGCACTTGACGTGGAGCCGCACGCCGCACCGGGCGCCGAGGCTCGCCGTCGACAGGAGGGGCGTCCGGTGCACCTGCCCGCGGATGACGGCCCGCGCGCGGTCGAGCTCTTCTCGCGTGATCACCCGCGGCCCGCCGGCGCGCGCGATCCCGCCACGTCGCGCGGGGTCACGGGGTCGCTGCGGGTCGACCTCGGCGCGAGTCGCCCCGCGGCGGAACCGGCCGAGCATGATCGTCATCGGGAAGGGGAGGGTGTCGCGATAGAGCCCGATCTTGAAGTACACGCTCTCGAGGTCGTCCGGGTAGCCCAGGGAGCCCTTGTAATCGACGACCTGGCGGCCGTTGAGCCAGGCCTGGAGGAAGCCGTCGGGCGTGGGCGTCAGCTTGAGGTGGTAGACGAGCTGGTTCCAGCGCCCGCGGATGTCCGCCTTCTCCTCGAAGAGCACGACGCGCTTGTCGGCCTCCTGGATGGTGATCGAGAAGACGCCGTTCCGGTAGCGGTTGGCGATGGCGGGGCTGTGGTCCGCCGTGCAGTCGCCGCAGGCCTGCTTCCACTGCCCGAGGACGAGGCGGCGGTCGACCACCGGAAAATCGGTGGGGATGTAGAGCTGGAAGCTGTACCAGACGTCGGTGCCGGTCGGGAGATGGAAGCGGTTGGCCTCGGAGAGCTCCGCGCGCTCCCCGACGCCTCCACTCTCGGCCATGTCGCCGGTCCGGAGCGTGATCGCCAAAACGCTCCGATCCTGTCCCGCCGGGTCGGGGACGGACTTGAGCCCGTCGGACTTGATCCGCTGGAGCTGCCAGACGGAGCCCGGGCCGCTCGGGAAGTCGTCCGCGAGCGTCAGCGTAGGCCCGTCGGCGACCGAGCGCGCCGGCCCGATTCCCGTCAGGACGAGCATGACCAGAACCAGTCCGCACAACCGGATCGCTCCCGCACCGTGACGCATGGCCTCTTCCCGCCTTCCGCTCGGATGATCGCTGCTCTCCCGGCATGCTAGCACGCGACCGCCCCGGGGGCCGGTGCCGGCCGGCCTCGCGCCCGAGGAGGGGCGCGCGCTTGACAGGCTGTCGTTCCCCCCCGATCATGCGTCAAACGCCGGGCCCGGACCCCGTGACGCCGCCCGTCCTGGCGCACCTCGGGGCCGGAGCCACACCGAAAGGAGCCGTCCATGAAGAGGTTCACCTGGCTGCTCGCGGCGATGGTCCTGATCGCCGGTCCCGCCCTCGCGGCGACGCCGAAGGACACGGTCGTCATGGCCAAGATCATCGACGACATGATCTCGCTGGACCCCGCCGAGTCGTTCGAGTTCTCGGGCAGTGAGGTGACCGGGAACATCTACGAGCGGCTCATCACCTACGACCTGAAGGACGTCAGCAAGCTCAAGGGCGAGCTGGCCGAGAGCTGGTCGGCCGGCGCGGACGGCAAGACTTACACGTTCAAGATGCGGAAGGGCATCAAGTTCCACTCGGGCAATCCGGTGACCGCGCAGGACGCCGCCTACTCGCTCCAGCGGGCGGTGATCATGAACAAGACGCCGGGGTTCATCCTCACCCAGTTCGGCTTCACCAAGGAAAACGCGAAGGAGAAGATCCGCGCGACCGACGACCAGACGCTGGTCATCGAGACGGGCGAGCAGGTGGCGCCGACCTTCTTCTACTACTGCCTGACCGCCGTCATCGGCGGGGTGGTGGACATGAAGACCGTCCAGTCGCACGAGAAGGACGGTGACTTCGGGAACGAGTGGCTCAAGACGAACTCGGCCGGCTCCGGGCCGTTCAAGCTCGTCAGCTGGAAGGCGAAGGAGTCCTACACTCTCGAGCGCTGGGACGGGTACTGGGGCACGAAGGCGCTCCCGCGCCGCGTGGTCGTCCGCCATGTGCCGGAAGCGGCGACCCAGCGCCTCCTCCTCGAGAAGGGTGACATCGACTACGCGCGCGACCTCACCAAGGACCAGCTCGACGCGGTCCGCGGCAACGCCAACATCAAGCTCCAGCAGGCGCCCAAGGGGTCGATCTTCTACGTCAGCCTGAACCAGAAGAACGCGACCCTGGCGAAGCCCGAGGTCCGCGAGGCGCTCAAGTGGCTCACGGACTACGCGTCGATCGAGGAGAGCCTGCTCCGCGGGCAGTTCGTCGTCCACCAGGCCTTCCTCCCGAAGGGCTTCCTGGGCGCGGTCGAGGACAAGCCCTACAAGTTCGACCTCGCGAAGGCCAAGGCGCTGCTCGCCAAGGCCGGCGTGCCCGACGGCTTCAGCGTGACGATGGATGTCCGCAACACGTTCCCGACCAACGACATCGCCCAGGCGATCCAGGCCAACTGGGCCAAGGCGGGGGTCAAGGTCGAGCTGATCCCCGGTGACGGCAAGCAGACCCTGACGAAGTACCGCGCCCGCAACCACGACATCTACATCGGCTCGTGGGGCCCGGACTACCAGGACCCGCACACGAACGCCGAGACGTTCGCGATGAACGTGGACAACACGGACGCCGCCAAGTCGAAAACCCTGGCCTGGCGGAACACCTGGGACATCCCCGACATGACCAAGCAGACCCAGGCCGCCGTGAAGGAGCGCGACGCCAAGAAGCGCGCGGAGATGTACCAGGCGATCCAGCGCGAGCACCAGCGGAGCTCGCCGTTCATCATCATGTTCCAGCAGACGGAAGTGGCCGCCCATACGAAGGACGTCGACGGCTTCGTGATGGGCCCGAGCTTCGAGAACAACCTCTACGCGGGGATCAAGAAGTAGCTGACGGCTCGATGATCGCCGACCGGTGACCGGCGCGCCGGCCGGGACGCGGCTTCCGGGAGCGGGGGCGACCCCGCTCCCGCTTCGCGTCCTGTGGCCGATCGCGCGGGTCATCGGATCGGTCGCCCTGACCTTCCTCGGTCTCCTCCTCGTCACCTTCCTGATCGGCCGCGTCGTCCCGATCGACCCGGTCCTCGCCGCGGTCGGCGACCGCGCGCCCGCCGCCGTCTATGAGCGCGTCAAGGAGGAGCTCGGCCTCAACCTCCCGCTCTGGCAGCAGTTCTGGATCTACATGAAGAAGGTGCTCGCGGCAGACTTCGGGCGGTCCGTGCTGACCTCCAACCTCGTCCTCGTCGACATCCGCCGCTTCTTCCCGGCCACGCTGGAGCTGGCGACCGTCGCCACGCTCATCGGCGTCGTCCTGGGGATCCCGATGGGCGTGCGTCGCCGCCGTGTCCCGGGGCCGGCTCGTCGATCAGATCATCCGGGTGGTGAGCCTGCTCGGGTACTCGGTGCCGGTCTTCTGGCTCGGGCTCATGGGGCTCCTCCTCTTCTACGGGCGGCTCGGCTGGGTGGCGGGGCCGGGCCGCATCGACGTGGCGTTCGAAGACCTCGTCACGCCGGTCACCGGGGTCATCATGGTCGACTCCGCGCTGGCCGGCGAATGGGAGGTGTTCTGGAACGCCCTCAGCCACGTGCTCCTGCCCGCGTCGATCCTGGGCTACCTGTCGCTCGCGTACCTCGCCCGCATGACCCGGAGCTTCATGCTGGCCGAGCTCGGGCAGGAGTACGTCACCACGGCGCGGATCAAGGGGCTCGCGGAGCGCCGGGTCGTCTGGCGCCACGCGCTCGGCAACGTGATGGTGCCGCTGATCACCGTCGTGGCCCTCGCCTACGCGAACCTCCTCGAGGGCTCGGTCCTGACCGAGACCGTCTTCGCGTGGCCGGGCCTCGGGCAGTACATCACCAGCTCCCTGCTGAGCGCCGACATGAACGCCGTCCTCGGCGGCACGATCGTCGTCGGCACGATCTTCATCGGGCTGAACCTCCTGTCCGATCTCCTGTACCGCCTCGTGGACCCGCGCGCGCGATGACGCCGGCCGGCGGGCTCGCGGCGCGGGCGAGGTGGCGCGCCTGGCTCCTTGACGAGACGCCCGTCTCGCGGACGCAGGCGCGCCTCGGTCAGGCATACGTCGGCTGGCTCGCCTTCCGACGGAACCCGCTCGGGATGGCAGGCCTCGGGGTGCTGATCGCCCTGCTCCTCCTGGCGCTGCTGGCCCCCACTCTGACCGACCGGTCGCCGTTCGCTCAGGACCTCGGGGCCCGGCTCCAGCCGCCGAGCGCGACGTACTGGTTCGGGACCGACGAGCTCGGGCGCGACATCTACACGCGCGTGCTCTACGGGTCGCGCATCACGCTCGTGATCGTGGGGCTCGTCGTGCTCATGGTGGCCCCCACCGGCCTCCTCATCGGCACTGCCGCCGGCTATCTCGGCGGGTGGGTGGACACGGTGCTGATGCGGGTGACCGACGTGTTCCTCGCCTTCCCGCGGCTGATCCTCGCGCTGGCCTTCGTCTCCGCCCTCGGGCCGGGCATCGAGAACGCAGTCATCGCCATCGCCTTCACGGCCTGGCCGCCGTACGCTCGGGTCGCGCGCGCGGAGACGCTGACGATCCGCCGGAGCGACTTCATCGCGGCCATCCGGCTCCAGGGCGCGGGGCCGATCCGGATCGTACTGGGCCACGTCATCCCGCTGTGCACGTCGTCGCTGATCGTCCGCGTCGGCCTCGACATGGCGGGCATCATCCTCACCGCCGCCGGCCTCGGCTTTCTCGGTCTCGGGGCCCAGCCGCCGGCGCCCGAGTGGGGCGCGATGATCGCGTCGGGCCGGCGGTTCCTGCTCGACCAGTGGTGGGTGGCCACGGTCCCCGGTATCGCGATCCTCGTCGTGAGCCTCGGCTTCAACCTGCTCGGGGACGGGTTGCGGGACGTGCTCGACCCGAAGATCGGCTGAGCCCGCGCATGACGCCGATCCTCACGGTCGACGACCTCTGGGTCCGCTTCCCGGGGCGTGTCAGGATCGTCGAGGCCGTCCGCGGCGTGAGCTTCGAGGTCGGCCGCGAGAAGCTCGGGATCGTGGGGGAGTCGGGCTCCGGGAAGTCGATGACGGGGCGCGCCATCCTGCGCCTCGTCCCGCACCCGGGGCAGGTGACCGCGCGCCGGCTCACCTTCGAGGGGATCGACCTCCTGACCGCCAGCGAGCCGGCGATGCGCGACATCCGCGGGCACCGGATCGCGATGGTTCTCCAGGACCCCAAGTTCTCGCTGAACCCGGTGATGCCGGTCGGCGATCAGGTGGCCGAGGCGTGGCGGGTGCACTCGGGGGCGTCCTGGAAGGAGTCCCGCCGGCGCGCGCTCGAGATGCTGGAGGCCGTGCGGATCCGGCGCCCGGAGCGCGTCTACCGCGCCTATCCGCACGAGGTCTCGGGTGGGATGGGCCAGCGCGTCATGATCGCGATGATGCTCGCCGCGGGCCCGGACCTCCTCATTGCCGACGAGCCCACCTCCGCCCTCGACGTCACGGTCCAGATGCAGGTCCTCGCGATCCTGGATGACCTGGTGTCCGAGCGCGGCATGGGTCTCATCTTCATCAGCCACGATCTGAACCTGGTCGCGTCGTTCTGCGATCGCGTGCTGATCATGTACGCGGGGCGGATCGTCGAGACCTGCCGCGCCCAGGAGCTCGCGGCCGCGCGCCATCCCTACACGCAGGGCCTGCTCCGCTCGCTGCCGCGCATCGACCGGCCGGTCCCGGAGCTCGCGGTGCTCGAGCGGGACCCCACGTGGCGGGACGGGAGCCTCGCGTGACCGGCGGGACCGCGCTGACGATCGCGCCCGAGCCGGAGATCTTCGAGTGACCGAGCCCGCCGTCAAGCCAGGGGAGCAAGCGCCGCCCTTCACGCTCCCGCGGGCGGACCAGGAAGGGACGGTGTCACTGGCCGACTACCAGGGAAGACCACTGCTCTTGAGCATGTTTCGCGGAGTCTCCTGTGCGTTCTGCCGGCGCGCGATTGCGGAGCTCTACCCCACCGGTGAGCGGCTGCGCCTACTCGGCGTCGAAACGCTCGGGATTGTCGCCACGGACCCGGGCAATGCGCGCCTCTACTTCCGCTATCGCCCGACGCGCCTGGCAGTGGCGGCTGACCCCGATCTCACGACCCACCGCGCATACGGGCTCCCCAAGGTCGAGCTACCCTGGGGAGCCGTCGAGTCCACGCGCATCAATCCGACGGGCGAGCTGCCCGAGCCGCTGCCGATCTGGGAAGCCGTCAAGGCGTTGACCCGAATCGAGGGCCGCACGCCGACCGATACGGACCGAGAAGAGATGCAACGCACCTGGAGCCAATCGGCCGGGGCATTCCTGATAGATCGCGGCGGGATCGTCCGGTGGGCCTATGTCGAGTACGCAACCGGAGATTTGGCCGGCATGGGGCAGTTCCCAGCGAAGGAGGAGATCCTGGCCGCGGCGCGGATGCTCAGGCCGTGACGGGAAACGCGCGTGCTCCCCGGCGGCCGACTAATGGGCGGCCACGCTGCCGGTGTTGAATGACGACGCGACGGTTCGCTCTCGCAGCCCTGGCGAGCGGTCTCACGATCCCTCAGTCCGTGCGTGCGCGGGCGGACGAGGTCATCGAATGAACCGGCCCGCGCCAGCAATCCTCGAGGTCGAGGGGCTCCACGTCGTCTTCGGACATGGCGCGGACGCGGTGCACGCCGTCCGCGACGTGTCCTTTCGCGTCGCCGAGGGCGAGGCGTTCGGCCTGGTGGGCGAGTCGGGCTCGGGCAAGACCACCGTGGTGCGCGCGATCGCGGGGCTGGTGGTCCCGGCGGCCGGGCGGATCACGGTGGCCGGCGAGCCGCAGGGACCGCATCGCCCCCGCGGCTTCGCCCGCGTCAGCCAGATGGTCTTCCAGGACCCGTACGGCTCGCTCCACCCGCGCCACTCCGTGGACCGGGTGCTCGTGGAGCCCCTCGCCATCCACGGGCTCGCGGGGCGCGGCGAGGCCGACCGCCGCGTCGAGCGCGCGCTCGACGAGGTCGGGCTCGGCCCGAGCTTCCGGTTCCGCTACCCCCACCAGCTGTCGGGCGGCCAGCGCCAGCGGGTGGCGATCGCGCGCGCGCTCATCCTCGGGCCCCGCATCCTGCTCCTCGACGAGCCGACGTCTGCCCTCGACGTGTCGGTGCAGGCCGAGATCCTGAACCTCCTCGCCCGGCTGCGCCGCGAGCGCGGCCTGACCTACATCCTGGTGAGCCACAATCTCGCCGTCGTGGCGCATCTCTGCGAGCGGCTCCTGGTGATGAACTCCGGACGCACGGTGGAGGAGCTGACGGTGGATCAGCTGCGCGCGGCCGCCCCGTCCGAGCCGTACACGCGCCAGCTGCTCCAGGCGAGCCTCGGCTACGACCGGCAGGCGGCCGCCCAGCTCACGACGTTCGACTAGTCGACTGACTGGATGCGCGCGCCGCCCGGCTGGACTGGCCGGGACGGTCTGCCTTATCGGAGCGTGAAAGGGAACTCGCTCTCCACGACGTGGCCGTCGACCGAGAGGACGCGAAAGCGCACGCGGTAGGCGCCCCGTGTCAGGGGCTTGAGACCGACGGTCAGGCGCTTCGGGTCGTCGGGCTCGACCCCGACGTCGGCGAGGTCGACCTGCTGCCCAGCCGAGTCCCACACCGAGACGCTCGAGAACTTCGGCTCGATGGCCTCGTTGAACCAGAGCTGCACCCGGTCCGGCGCGGTCGTGAGCGTGGCCCGGCGCGCCGGGCTCGATCGCACCAGGGAGGCATGCGGCCACGCCGGCGTCGCCAGGAGGAGCAGGCCCAGCGCGGCGACCGCGAGCCGGCGCCGCCGGACGAGCGCGACCGCGCCACCCACGGCCAAGGCCGCGGCCCCGAGCAGGGCCGCGATCGACCACGCCTGGCTCGCCGGCGCGACGTCGACCGGGAAGGTGAGAGCTCCCGACCCCTCGGGTCCGGTCACGGTGACGGAGACCCGCCACGCGCCCGCGGTAGCGAGCGTGAGGTTCGCGCGGTAGCGCACGCCCAGGGGATCGTCATCCCGGCGGGCCTCGGCCTCGACCGACCCCGTCGCGCTCTCGAGCGGCTCGGCGCGGACTCGGACGGCGGTGTCTGTGACCGCGACGCCGTTCTCCCGCATCACCGCGACATCCACGCGCCACGGCCCCGCTGTGGGCGGGGAGGGTTGTGTCCACACGGATACAACGAAGGGACCTGCGGCGGCACGATTCAGCTGCACGACGCCTCCATGCCCGGCCACGGCCTCATGCGGAGCGACATCCGGACACAACAGTGAGGCGAAGATGATCAGCGGCAGCGTGACGACGATGCGGCGACGAGCTGCATCGGACCCTGGCTTCGGACGGCGCGATCTCCACGTCACGGGGCTCAGAGTACCCGAAACCCCAGCACGGTGTCGGGCAGGTGTGCAGCGAATTTCATACATGATTGGCCAATGTTTTCGGGATCTTGCATCTCATGGCTCTCGCCGATGCCGGGGAGCGGAAAGGGGCATGGGAGGGCGAATTCCTTGTAGTGTTTTCCCTTGACCGATCGAGTCGCCAGTGTATACTTCCGCAAGTTTCGTGGTTCAGTGGATACGCAGTCAAGTGAAGGCAACGCCGCGCGAACCCGGATTCTCGCGGCGTTTTCCTTTGTCCCCCGATGTGGGGGAAGCACCGCCGCATCGGCGGGAACCTAGCAAGGAGGAGTACGGAGCATGGCGCAGGGACTAGTGAAGTGGTTCAACGACGCGAAGGGTTATGGTTTCATTACCCAGGAGGACGGGCAGGACGTGTTCGTCCACTACTCGGCCATCCAGGCGAGCGGCTTCCGCAGCCTGGCTGAGGGTGATCGTGTCGAGTTCGAGGTCACCCGGGGCCCCAAGGGCCTTCAGGCCTCGAACGTCAAGAAGGTCTAGGCAAGACTTTCCGAGCTCCGGCCCGGCTTCCCGTCCGGGAAGGCCGGGCCGGAATGCGCTTCACCCGGCGGCGCTCGTGCGCGCCCCGGGCGCTGTTTCCCGCTAGCCCAATTACGCACGTATACTACACCTATTTTTATATATCACTGAATTTTCAGCCCGTGGGGTGATCGAGTCTTCACTACATTCGGCATCGACACCCAGGCGGTCAGGGAGCGAGAGCCGGAGGACGTGGAGCAGGCGGTGCTGGGCCGCGTCCGGCCGGCTCACCCGTCGAAACCGCAGCGTGCGACCATCGGTGGTCTCCAAGAGGATGTCGCCGCTCTAGATCCCCCGGCACTGGTGTAAGGCCTGGGCGGGCGCGAGTCCGGCGCCCGCCGCGCGGAGCGTGTGCTTGAGGGTGACCCACAGAGCGTAGCCGAGGAAGGCGACGAGGATATGGGCCTGAACACGAGACGCCTTCTGATGCCAGATCGACCGGATCGCGAGCTCGCTCTTGAGCGCACGAAACGCGACCTCGACCTCGGTGAGCTGGCCGTAGCGAGTCCACAGAGTGACCGAGTCGGTGGCGGTCAGATCGTTGCGCAGCAGATAGGCGCCATCCCGCGCCTCTTGCCACGCGCGCTGCTCGGGCCGGAGCTACCAGTGCAGGCGTCGCGCGGCTCCCGTCCCCATGAGTCGGAAGTCGTACAAGCGCGCACGCGAGCATAGCGCTCTTTCAGCCCGCCGATGCGCTCGTGCAGCCAGTCCATTTCCTTGTGCGGGCTGCGGCCACCTGCACAGCCAGCCTTTCGAGCGCCAGCTCCAGCCGCTGGCTCGCCAGGCGCCGCATAGCCTGTTCCTTTTCTCGCCGTGTATCGCTGCGACATATCACAAAAATCTCTCTCCCATCACATCTCTATAAAAGCTATACCTCCACAACCTCACTACGTGCTTCCGTCACCATCTAACAACACCAACTCTAAAACCCTCAATCAAACCCATAACATACCAACCATATATTTCTCTCCTCTATCTCTCCACATCACCATATTACTTTCACTAACTATCCCTCAATCCATAACCCACACCCTCTAAACCTAACCTTACTTCACCTCTATCACCTCTAAAATCTCATCCAACATCATCACATCTATCCTATTACCATCTTATACCTCTTCTTCCATCTTTTATCCCTCTTCTCTCTCCTCCATCTCTATCTCTTCCTTCTTTCATTCCTCTCCTTCTTCTCTCTCTTCTCCTCTTCTCATCTTCTTCTTCTTCTCCTCCTCTCCCTCTACATACTTTCTCTTCTTTTCATATATCTATCTTTCTTATCTCACCTCTTATATCTCTTCTTATCTCATCTCCATTTATCTCTCTATATCTACCTTTTTCTTCTTCTATATATCCTATCACCCTTATTATCTTTCCTTGTTTTCTCCATCTTCTTCTTCTCCCCTCATTTCATCCATCTTCTTCTTTTCTTTCCATCTCTCCTCTATCTCCTTCTCTCTTCCTCTCTCACACCTCCTTTTTATCTCCTATATCTCCTCTTTCCTCTTCCATCTCTCTTCTTCCTCTACCTCTTCCTACTCCTTTTCTCATCATCCATCCCTTCCCTATCTCTTCCATACTTTCCCTCCCATCCATACATCTTCTTCTTCTCTCTTCCTCTTCCCTCCTTTTCCTTCTATCCTTATCTCCTCCACTCTCTTTTCCTCCTCTCCCCTCTCCTCTCCCTCTCTATATATCTCTCTTTTCTTCTCCTCTCCCTTCTCATTTTATATCCTTTCTGTCTTCCTCCATCTCCTCTCTTCCTCTTCTTTTCTCTCTCCTATATCTCATATCTTTCCTTCTCTTTTTCTTCCCTCTTTCTTATCTTTTCTTCTCTCCTCTCTTATACTTCTTCCCTCCCTTCCTTTCCTCTCCTTTTCTCTCTTACATACATCTCTTATCTTCTCCTCTCTCTCACTCTCTACTCCTTCTCTCCTATCTCTTATTTCTACTCTACATCTCCCCTCTCTCTCCTCTTTTCCTCTCCCCATACTTCCACATCACCCCCCCCTCTCTTTTTGCTAGAACTCGACCCCGTCGACGTAGTACGTTCCCACGTTCACGCTCGGGTAGGCGATGCACAGCACCGCCGGGGTACTCCCGACGTTTCTGAGGGCATGGACCGTGTTCGCGGGCGCCAGGAAGGTGGCCGGGGCGTCGACCTCGGCGACCTCCGTGCCGATCAGCACGCGCAGGCGCCCCTCGAGGAGCGTCATCGACTCCTCGACGC
This sequence comes from uncultured Candidatus Rokubacteria bacterium, assembly GCA_963765195.1. Classification (GTDB taxonomy): domain Bacteria; phylum Methylomirabilota; class Methylomirabilia; order Rokubacteriales; family DASRDR01; genus DASRDR01. Next base: position 243,017 of record CAVXVV010000088.1, on the reverse strand, counting down.
GGTGCGTGTGAGGCCGCGTCTGGCGGCCGGGCTCGAGCGTCACCATCCCCTGCGTGATCGCGCCCGACCCCAGCTTCTCGTCCATCACGATGATGCGGAAGAGCCCCGGCGCGGGCGACGCGCGCTCGAGGTCCTGGTGGCGGTGGAGGACCATGATCGGCCTCAGGACCGGCTGGCGGTGACCCGCTCGCCCCGGCGAGCGGGGGAGCCGAGCGTGGCGAAGACGCGGTCCACGATGCCGAGCGTCTCCTCGACCTCGGCCGCGGCGTGGACGGCGGAGACGTAGAACCGGCCGTCGGGCAGGACGTGAAGCCCCTCCTCCAGCGCGCCGCGGAGGAACCCGTCCAGGAGCTCGGCGTCGTCGTCGAGCGTGTCCCGGTAGTCCCGGAGCTCGGTGCGCTTGGTGAAGTGGACCGTGAAGGCCGCTCCGAATCCGGTGACGAGGACCGGGAGCCCGTGCCGGTGGGCGCGCTCGCGGATCCCGTCCATCAGCGCCTGCCCCGTCCGGTTGGCCTGGACGACGGGGGCGCCGCCGTCCCGGGCGAGCTCCTCCAGCGTCGCGTCCGCGATCGCGAGGGACAGTGGATTGCCGTTGAAGGTGCCGCCGAAGGCGACGCCCGCGCCGTGGAGCTGCTCCATGATCTCGCGGCGGCCGGCCACGACGGACAGCGGCGCGCCGCCGGCCACCGCCTTGCCGAACGTCGAGAGATCGGGCGTGACCCCGAAGTGCTTCTGCGCCCCGCCGAGCGCGATCCGGAAGCCCGTGATCACCTCGTCCATGATGAAAAGCGTCCCGTGCCGGCGGCAGAGATCCCGCACGCCCTCGAGATAGCCCGGCCCCGGCATGAGGCAGCCGCTGTTGCAGAGCACGGGCTCCATCATCACCGCGGCGATCCGGTCCGGGTGCGTCCGGAAGAGGCTCTCGAGGATCCCGAGGTCGTTCCAGGGCGCGACCAGCACGTTCTCGACGACGTTGGGGACCTGGCCGAAGGAGCCGGGGATGACGTTGGGCGACTCGCGGGGACCGAGCCCCTCGCGCGGGTGGTAGCTCACCAGGGCGCCGTCGATCCAGCCGTGGTAGTGCCCCTCGAACTTCAGGATGAGGTTCCGTCGCGTGAAGGCCCGGGCCAGACGGTGCACGAGCTGGACGACCTCGCTTCCGCTCGAGCTGAAGGCCACGCGCTCCGCGGACGGCACGACCGCCTGGATCCGCTCGGCCACCGAGATCTCGAGCTCGTGCTGGGCGCCGTAGGTGAACGGTCGCTCGGCGGCCCCGTGCGCGGCGGCGACGAGGGCCGGGTGCGAGTAGCCGAGGATGACGGGCCCCCACGCCGCGGCGTAGTCGATGTACCAGTTCCCGTCGGCGTCCTGCAGGCGGGGCCCCACCCCGCGAGCGAAGTAGAGCGGGACCGGAGCGGTGCCGCGAACGGGGCTCGAGACACCCCCGGCCAGGGATCGGCGGGCGCGCTCGAGGAGGGCTCGGGATCGGTCGAACGTGCGCATGATGGCTCCTCTGGGTCGGGCGTTGACGTCAGCCCAATTCTACGGGCGTCCGGCCCGCGAGGAAACGCCCCCGCGGCGGGCCCGCACCGGCTTCACAGCCGGGAGCGCCAGTGGAACGCCGTCAGCAGGCTCGCGAAGTTGTCGGTGAGGACGTACGGATCGCGGGCGGCCCGGTGCTCCGTGGCGGCGAACCAGGCCTGGAGGACCGGGCTGGTGGCGGACACCGCGAAGAAGGGGATCCCGACCGCGACGGCGAGGAGCGCGAAGTGCCACGACACGGGACTCGTGTCACCGGGCGGGACCCAGCCCGCCGGCAGCGCGATCGGGAGGGCCATGATCGGCAGGAGCAGCACCGCGAGGTGAAGGACCGCCTGCCGCCGCGCGCCCAGCCAGCGCGTGGTGACGTGCGCGTAGGCGTACCCCGCGAGCAGGACCGCCTGGTAGAACACCATGGCCGTGTTCCACAGGGCGGGCGCGCCGCCGAGGAGCGGCAGCGCCATCCGCGCGAACATGGGCTGGATGAGGAACAGGAGCCCGGCGCCGATGAAGATCGTCGCGCCGAACAGGATCAGCACGCTCGCTCCCGGCGCGGGCTATCCGGGGCGCTCACCGACGAGCCCGGTTGCGCGCGGGTGCATACTGAGGAGGCGCCGCGCGCGACCGTCGGAAGGGAGAGCACGCGATGGGCTTCCTGATCCGGGCGCTCGTCAACGCCGTGGCCATCTGGCTCGCCACGGAGATCGTTCCAGGTCTCCACGCCGGCAGCACCGTCACGGTCGTCGCGGCGGCGCTGGTCCTGGGGCTGATCAACGCCATCGTCCGCCCGGTCCTCCTGGTGCTGACGCTCCCGCTGACCCTGGTCACCCTCGGGCTGTTTCTCTTCGTCCTGAACGCGCTCTGCCTCTGGCTCACCTCGGTGATCGTGCCGGGCTTCGAGGTGCGGGGCTTCTGGTCGGCGTTCTGGGGAGCGCTGATCGTCAGTGCGCTCAGCTGGGCGGTGAATGGCTTCGTCAGCGATCGCGGCCGCATGGTCGTCATCACGGAGCGGCAGCCGGCGGCGCCGCGCCGATAGGCCGAGCCCGCCCGCGCGGCGCTCACCAGCGCCGGGTCTCGCCGTGATGGAAGATCCAGATCCGGTCGGGATCAAGGCTGAGCCGCCGGCCCTCGGCCTCGGCGCGGACCGGGGGCTCGGCAAGCGGCTCGCTCGCCAGGTTGAAGGTGCCCCAGTGGATGGCCATCAGGCGTCGCGCGCCTAGGTCCTCGAAAACCTGGAGCGCCTCTTCGGGAGTCACGTGAGAGAACTGCATCATCGCGCGGGGCATGTAGGCGCCGATCGGAATCGCCCCGAGGTCGAAGGGGCCCAGGCGGCGGCCGATCTCCTGGAAGATCGGCGCGTAGTAGCCGGTGTCGCCCCCGAAGTAGAATCGGCGCTCGCGGCCGAGCACGGCCCAGCTGGCCCAGAGCCGTTCGTTCTGGTCCCAGAGCGTGCGCGCGCTCCAGTGCTGCGTCGGCAGGCACACGACTGTGAGCCCCTTGATGGTCCGGCTCTCCCACCAGTCGAGCTCGTCCACGCCGTCGATGCCGAGCTCGGCGAACCAGGCCCGGAGCCCCAGCGGCACGAAGAAGCGGGGCCGGTGGACGGCCCAGAGACGCTTCACGGTCGGGGCGTCCAGATGGTCGTAGTGGTCGTGGGAGACGACGACGAAGTCGATCGGCGGCAGGTCCTCGAACCGGAGGCCCGGCGGCACTACGCGGCGTGGTCCGGTGAACGAGAACGGGCTCGCGCGCTCCGACCACTGGGGATCGGTGAGGAAGCTGACTCCGTCCAGTTGTACCAGGATGGTGGAATGGCCCACCCACGTCACGGTCGGCGTGCCGGCGTTCTCCCGGAGGGCCTTGCCGTCGTTCGCGTCCACCGGGAAGGCCTCGGGCGAGGAGAAGGTCGACTTGAAGAGGCGGGGGATGACGAACGACCACCGCGTCCAGAAGCCGGGGCGCGCGTACGAGGGATTGAGATTGCGGAAGCCGCCTTCGAGGTGATGCGGCGGACTGCCGGGCTTCGGCGCGCCCGGCCCCTGGCACCCCACGCCGAGAGCGGAGACGAGCGCCAGGCAGAGCGGGAGCGCGAGCCGCACGCCGCGAGTATACGCGAGCGACGCGGCGGACCGTGCGTGGCGCGCGAGGCGGGCCGGTGAGGGCGCTCGGCCACCGTCTCGCCGTCCTCGCCCTGAGCCTCGCGGTAGTGGCCGCCGCGGGGGCGCTGGTCGCCGGCCCGGGCTATCGATTCGGGGGATGGGGTCTTGGCGGGGCGTTCCTGCTGCTGCGCTGGGGCGCGATGCTGGGTCTGGCCGCTGCCGCCCTCGGCGCCCTGGCCACCGTGGTGGCGCTCGCGCAACGGGCCCGCCGGGGGGGCGTGTTCGGCATCGTCGCGCTGGTCGTTGGCCTGGCCGCGTTCGGGCTTCCGTGGCGAATGCAGCAGCAGGCGCATCGCGTGCCGCCGATCCACGACATCACGACCGACACGCAGGATCCGCCGGCGTTCGTGGCGGCGGTCGCGCGGCGCGCGGGCGCCCGGAACCCGGTGGAGTACGCCGGCTCCGCTGTGGCTGACCAGCAGCGGCGCGCTTTCCCCGATATCGTGCCGCTCCGCTTCGCGGCGCCGCCCGACCGCGTCTTCGCCGCCGTCGAGGCGGCCGCGCGCGCGCTCGGGTGGGAGATCGTGGCCGCCCTGCCCGCCGAGGGGCGGCTCGAGGCCACCGCCACGACCGCCTGGTTCGGCTTCAAGGACGACGTCGTCGTGCGAGTCCGCGCCGAGGTCGCCGGCAGCCGGGTGGACGTTCGCTCGCTGTCGCGGATCGGCGTGGGCGACCTCGGCACGAACGCGGCGCGCGTCCGCGCGTTTCTCGCGCAACTCCGCGCGAGCGGGCTCCCCCGGCTTGACACCTCGGGACGCGGTGGTCTGAAGTACGCGCATGCGTGGACCGCAAGGCGGGTTCGAGGCGATCGTGTGCCCGGGGGCGCCCGTGGTCCGCGGCGGATCTCCGCCAGGGCGGCGCGGCGCGTGAGCCCCAACGGGCATCGTCATCGCCTCGTCGAGGCCTGCGCGCGGCCGGGCTGCCCCGTCTGCGGCTGCCTCCGCGAGGCGGCCACCCGCCATCTCGCCGCTGTCCTCGCCGAGCACGTGACCGATCCGCTGTCGCGCGCGCGGCTCGCCGAGGCGTGGGGCTTCTGCGCCGTCCACGCGACGGCCCTCCGCGAGATGCCGGAGGTCGCGCTGGGCACCGCGATCGTCTACCACGCCCTCGTCGAACGGGCGTGTCGGTGGCTCGACGACGCCGCCCGCGCGGTAGAGGCGCCCGCGCAACGGCGTGGGTGGCGGACCCTCGTCCGCGGGGGCAAGGCCGGCCGGGCGCCGCGCCCTCGCCGCTCGCGCTGTCCCGTGTGCGTGGAGCTCGTCGCGGCGGAGACGGGCCATCTCGACGCGCTCCTCGAGGGGCTCGCGGCGCCGCCGCTCGACCCCGCCTACGCCGCCTCGGACGGCCTCTGCCTGCCGCATCTCGAGCTCGCGCTGGCGCGGGGTGCCGCCGGCCCGGGGCCGGCGCGACTCGTCGCGCTCACGCGGGACAAACTCCGCGCGCTGGCCGAGGATCTCAGGCAGTTCGTCGACAAGCACGATCACCGGATCGCCCGGCCCGTTTTCACCGACCGCGAGGCCGCGGCCTGGCGGCAGGCGCTCGCCCTCGTGGCCGGCCGGATGGAGCTGTTCGGGCCCGAGATGGAGCGTGCCAGCGGGAACGGGTCCCCCCCCCCCGCGCGAGGAGCCGCCCATGAGCCACGACATCCTGCCCGGCCTCCGCCGCACGCTGATCGGGATGGTCCATTTGCTTCCGCTGCCCGGGAGTCCCCGCTGGGGAGGCTCGCTCGACGCGGTGGTCGAGCGCGCGGTGAGCGACGCGCGCGCTCTCCAGGCCGGCGGCTTTCACGCCTGCCTGGTGGAGAACTTCGGAGACGCGCCGTTCAGCCCGGGTCGCGCCGATCCGGCGAGCGTCGCGGCCATCGCCGTCGCCGCGGGCGAGGTCCGCCGCGCGGTGGGCCTGCCCATCGGGATCAACGTGCTGAAGAACGACGCCCAGGCGGCGCTGGCCGTGGCGGCGGCGGTCGGGGCCGCGTTCGTGCGGGTCAACGTCCACGTGGGCGCGGTGGTCGGCGACCAGGGAGTGCTCCAGGGCGACGCGTACGGGACGCTGCGCTACCGGCGGCTCCTCGGGACGACGACGCGCCTCTTCGTCGACGTGGGAGGGAAGCACGCCGTGCCGCTGGCGCCCGTCGAGCTCGAGCAGGTGGCGCGGGACGCCGCCCACCGGGGGCTCGCCGACGCCCTCGTCGTCTCGGGCGTCGCCACCGGCGAGCCGACGCCGCTCGGCGACGTCAAGCGTGTCCGCGCGGCCGTCCCCGACCGGCCGATCCTCGTCGGCTCGGGCGTCGAGCCTGAGACGGTGGGGGAGCTCCTGCGGGTGGCCGACGGCGCCATCGTCGGCACCTGGGTCAAGCGGGACGGCCGGACGACCGCGCCCGTCGATCCGGAGCGCGTCGCGGCGCTCGCCCGCGCCGCTCGCGCCGACTAGCCCGCGCTCCGTTTGGCGGTCGCCGCACAGGCGTTCCCGCCGCCGCGCTTCACCGTTCCCCGTGCCCACCATGGCGTCGGTGCGCCCACCCCGTCGCAGGTCTGTGAATTACTATCTTGAAATATTAAAGTACCAATATATATAGTGTTTCTGTATGAGCTGGACGCCGGCGATCGGGGAGCTGCAGGCCTTCAAGGCCAGGTTCTTCAAGGCGCTGGCCCATCCCATCCGGATCCGTCTCATCGAGCTCCTGGTGGAGCGCGACCGCACCGTCCAGGAGCTCCAGGTCGCCCTCGGGGCGGACCAGTCCCTCGTCTCGCAGCACCTGGCGGTGCTGCGGACGAACCACGTGGTGACGGCGAAGAAGCAGGGAACCACCGCGCGCTATGCCTTGCGCGACCCGCTGGTGGGCGAGCTTCTCGCCGTCGCGCGCCGGATCTTCACGGGCCAGCTGACCGGCACGCAGGACATGCTCCGCGAGCTCCATCGCGAGCAGCGGCGCCGCTGACGTGTCGCTCTTCGCGAAGATCCTCAAGGTCGGTCTCGCGACCGAGCCGCTCGATCCGGCCGAGACGTCGACCGTCGAGCTCGTCCGCGACGTCGAGGCGAGGACGCGGCGCGTCCTCGGCCGGGCGCTGGCGATCCGCCAGGTCGACGCCGGATCGTGCAACGGCTGCGAGCTCGAGATCAGCGGCCTCACGAGCCCGGTCTATGACCTCGAGCGCTTCGGCGTCCACTTCGTGGCGTCGCCCCGGCACGCGGACCTCCTCCTCGTCACCGGCCCCGTGACCCGCAACATGGAGGTGCCGCTCCGGAAGACGTACGAGGCGACGCCGGACCCGAAGCTGGTGGTGGCGGTGGGCGACTGCGCAAGGACCTGCGGGGTCTTCCGCGGCAGCTACGCGGTCGCCGGCAGCGTCGACCAGATCATTCCGGTGGACGCCTTCGTGAGCGGATGCCCGCCGGAGCCGGCGGACATCCTCCGGGGCATCCTCGCTGCGCTCGATCGGCTGTCGGCTCGCCCGCGCCGCCAATAGGCATGCCGCTGACCCAGGCCCTGTTCCTCGCGATGGTCCTCGGCCACGCGTCCGGGGCCGCGGGCGCCCTCCTCGCGTCGACCTCGGGACAGGCGCGCCGCCTCGCCGCGCTGGGAGCGATCGCGGGCGCGGGCGCCGGGCTGGCGCTGGGTCTCGACACGCTGATCTGGGGAACGCCGCTCCGGGTGGAGCTGCCGTGGCTGCTCGAGCTGGCGGGCGGCGTCAGCCTGCAGCTGGACCGTCTGGGGGCGCTCTTCCTCGTGATCGTGGAGGTGGTCGCCGTTCCCGTGGCGCTCTACGGCGCCGCCTATACCCGGGTGTACGAGGGGACATCTTCCTCGCTGCGGCTCCTCGGGACGATGTCGAACCTGTTCCTCCTCGCGATGGCCCTCGTGCCGCTCGCGGACAACATCGTGACCTTCCTCTTCTGCTGGGAGCTGATGTCGGTCACCTCCTATTTCCTGGTGCTGACCGAGTCCGATCGGCGCGACACGCGCCAGGCGAGCCTCTGGTACCTCGCCATGGCCCACGGCGGGCTCGTGCTGGCGATGGCGGCCTTTTTGCTCCTGGGGGCGGGGGCGGCGTCCACGGGCTTCGGGGACCTCCGCGCCGCCGCGCCCGCGCTCCCCGCGTTCACGCGAAACGCGGTGTTCCTCCTGGCGCTTCTCGGATTCGGCTCGAAAGCGGGGCTGGTCCCGCTCCACGTGTGGCTGCCGCTCGCGCATCCGGCCGCGCCGAGCCACGTATCGGCGCTCATGTCCGGCGCGATGGTGAAGCTCGGCATCTACGGGCTGCTCCGGATCGCCCTGGATCTGCTCGGTGGCGGGCCCGCCTGGTGGGGCGGCGCCGTCCTGGCGGCGGGCGCCGTGTCCGCGCTGCTCGGCGTCCTGTACGCACTGATGGAGCAGGACCTGAAGAAGCTCCTCGCGTACTCCACCGTGGAGAACGTGGGCATCATCTGCCTCGCCGTCGGCGCGGGACTCCTGTTCCACAGCTACGGCCTTCCCGCGCTCGCGCTCCTCGGACTGGTGGCCGGCCTCTATCACGCCCTCAACCACGCCTGCTTCAAGGGCCTGCTCTTCCTCGGTGCGGGGGCGGTACTGCACGCCACGCACACGCGGAACATGGAGGCGCTGGGCGGGCTCATCAAGGGCATGCCCCGGACGGCTCTCGGCTTCCTGCTGGGCGCCGTCGCCATCTCGGGCCTGCCGCCGCTCAATGGCTTCGTCTCCGAGTGGCTCGTCTTCCAGGCCCTCCTCGGAGGAGCCGGGCTGCCGCGCGCGGAGCTGGCGATCCTCATGCCGCTGGCGGTGGGGATGCTCGCGTTGACGAGCGGACTGGCCGCCGCGTGCTTCGTGAAGGCGTTCGGGATCTCGTTCCTTGCGATTCCCCGCTCGACCCGCGCCGCGGAGGCCCGGGAGGTGCCGTGGCCCATGCAGATCGGGATGGGCGCGCTGGCGCTGGCCTGCGTGGCCCTCGGCGTCGTGCCCTCCTTCGTCGTCCCGGTGCTGAGCGGGACGCTCGCCGGGCGGGGCGGCTTGCCGGCCGACCTCCCGACGGCGATGCCGGCCTTGACCCTCGTGATGCCCGCCACCGCCGGCGTGATCGCGCCCGCCGTGCTGGCGGGCGGGCTGGCGCTCGTCGCCGCGGGCGTGGTGGTGGCGGTACGGCTCGGCGCCGACCGGCGCCTCCGGGTCGGGGACACCTGGGGTTGCGGTCGCATCGGCCAGACGCCGCGGATGGAGTACACGGCCACCGCGTTCGCCGAGCCGCTCCGGCGGGTCTTTGCCGAGCTGTATCGCCCGACCGAGGACCTCGCGATCGACTTCCACCCCGAATCGCGGTACTTCGTGCAGTCCATCGCGTACCGGAGCGCGGTCCACCCCTGGTTCGAGCGGCTCCTGTACGCGCCCGTCGTCGGCCTCTTGCGTCGCACCGCCTTCCGCATCCGCTGGCTACAGGGGGGCTCGCTCCACCTCTACCTCCTCTACATGGTCCTCGCGCTGATCGCGCTCCTCCTGGTGACGCAGTGGATGGGCTGATGGGCTACGGGCTCGCGCTCGGCCAGACCGCGCTGGCGCTGGTGCTCGCGCCCGGGGTCGTGGGGCTGATCCGCTGGCTGAAGGCGCGCTTGCAGAATCGGCGCGGCGCGCCCGTCTGGCAGCCCTACTTCGAGCTGCGGAAGCTCTTCCAGAAGGAGGTCGTGGTCTCGCGCAACGCCTCGTGGCTCTTCCGGGCCGCGCCGTTCGTCATCTTCGCCAGCGTGGTGGCGATGGCCGCGCTGGTGCCGGTGCTGCTGGCGCCCTCGGCCTTCGACGCGGTGGGCGATCTGGTGGTGCTGGTCTACCTCCTCCTCCTGGGCACGTTCTTCCTGGCGCTGGCGGGCCTCGATCCCGGCTCCGCGTTCGGCGGCATGGGAGCGAGCCGTGAGGTCACGGTCGCGGCCCTCGCCGAGCCGACGGTCGCGCTGGCGGTCTTCGCGCTGGCCTCCAGCGCGGGGTCCACGAACCTGGGGCGCATCGTCGTGACCACGGTGGCGGATCCGGCGCGGGCCCTCAGCCCGGGACACTTCCTGGCGTTTGCCGCGCTCTTCATCGTCACGCTGGCCGAGACCGGGCGGCTGCCGGTCGACAACCCGGCCACGCACCTCGAGCTGACGATGATCCACGAGGCCATGGTCCTCGAGTACTCGGGCCGCTATCTCGCCCTCCTCGAGTGGGCGGCGTGGACCAAGCTCCTGCTCTTCTTCGCCCTCCTCGGCAATCTCTTCGCGCCCTGGGGCGTGGCGCGCGAGCCGGCTCCCGCGGCGCTGCTCCTGGCGCTGGGCGCCTTCCTCGCGAAGCTGCTGGTCCTGGCGGTGGCCGTCGCCACGCTGGAGACGGCGATCGCGAAGCTCCGGCTCTTCCGGGTGCCGGAGCTGCTGAGCCTGTCCTTCGTGCTGGCCCTCCTGGCGGTGTCCTCCTCCTTCCTGTTGCGGTGACGCGGTGGACGCGGCCTTCTCCCAGCTGACCATTCTCGGCGCGAGCGCGATGCTGCTTTGCGGCTTCGTCGTGCTGGGCCGCCGCGGGGTGCCGGCCTACGTCAGCGCCTTCGCCGCGCAGTCGATGGCCCTCGCCGGCGTCATGGCGGTCGTGGCGCACTACGGCCGGCGGCCGGACCTCTACTGGATGGCGGGCGTGCTCGTCGATCCTCAAGGGGGCCGCGATCCCCTGGCTGCTCCGGCGCATGGAGCGGCGGTTCCGCGCCGAGCGCGAGCTCGAGCCCTACGTGAACACCGCGACGTCCCTCGTCCTCGCGGGGATGCTGGTGCTGCTCGGCTACGTGATCTCGCGCCCCCTCGTGGCGCTGAGCCGCCTGCCCACCCGCGCCGGCATGCCGCTCGCGATGGGCCTCGTCCTGGTCAGCCTGTTCGTCCTGGTCAGCCGGAAGAAGGCGATCACCCAGGTGATCGGCTTCCTCATGCTCGAGAACGGGCTGGCCCTGCTGGCGGTTCTCGGCACGTACGGCATCCCGCTGATCGTCGAGCTCGGCGTGTTCCTGGACGCGCTCCTCGGGTTCCTGGTGATGCAGATCTTCATCTACCGGATCCACGAGACGTTCGAGAGCATGGACGTCGAGCGTCTGAGCCGGCTGCGGCATTGACGCCCGTGCGCACCTTCGGACTCCTGCTCGGCCCTCCGCTGCTGGCCGCGGCTCTCGCGCTCGTCGCGGTGCCGTTCCGGCCGGCCGTGGCCTGGGTGAATGCCGTCCTCTCCCTGGTCTCGCTGGGCGCGGCGTTCGCGCTGGGATACCAGGTCGTGGGCGGCGAGGCGCTGGTGGCGGGCTGGCAGGACATCCTGCGCGCCGACGCGCTGTCGGCCCTGCTGGCCGTCTGCGTGACGATCGTCACCGCGCTGGCCGCGTGGCTCGGGCCCGGGCTCGAGGGCGGGGACGAGCCCCGGCGGGCCCGGCGGTACCAGATCTTCGTCAACCTGTTCGCGTTCACGATGCTGTGCGCGGTGACGACCAACAACGTCGGGCTCATGTGGGTAGCGATCGAGGCGACCACGATCGCCTCGGCGATGCTGATCGCGCTCGACGTCAGCAAGGCCTCCGTCGAGGCCTCGTGGAAGTACGTGCTGCTGGGCTCGGTGGGCATCGCCCTCGCCTTCGCGGGCACCGTGCTCGCGTACTTCGACTTCGTGCGGCTGGCGGATTCCCACGAGGCAGTCCTGAACTGGACCGTGCTCCGGGCCGCCGCGCCCAATCTCCGCCCCGAGGTCATGCAGCTCGCCTTCGTGTTCATCCTCGTCGGCTACGGAACGAAGGCGGGGCTGGCGCCGATGCACACCTGGCTGCCTGACGCCCACGCCGAGGCCCCCGCGCCGGTCTCGGCCATGATGTCCGGCGTCCTGCTGGCGGTGGCGCTCCACGCGATCGTCCGCTGGAAGGGCGTGGTCAGCGCGGCCGTCGGCCCCGCCTTTCCGAACCGGCTCCTGGTGCTCCTCGGGATCCTGTCGCTCACGATCGCGGCCTTCAGCCTCGTGATGCAGCGCAACTACAAGCGGATGCTCGCCTACTCGAGCATCGAGCACATGGGGCTCATGTGCGTGGGGCTCGCGCTCGGCGCACCGGGCGCGATCGCGTCGATGCTGCACCTCCTGAACCACACGCTGGCGAAGGCCGCGATGTTCCTGCTCGCGGGCCGGGTCCTCGCTCGGTACCGGACGACCGACATCGCGGGGGTGTCCGGCCTGCTCCGATCGATGCCCGGCACCGGCGGGCTGTTCCTGGCGGGCACCCTGGCCCTGGTCGGCCTCCCCCCGTTCGGCCTGTTCCTGTCGGAGCTGGCGTTGCTCCGCGCGGGCTTCGCGATCGGGCGGCCCTGGCTCATGGGGATCGTGCTGGCGCTCCTGACCGTCGCATGCGTGGGGCTCGTGGCCCACGCGAACCGCATGCTCTACGGGCCGCCGACGGCGGGCGTCGTCGCCGGGGAGCGAGGCGCGTGGCGGCTCGCGCCGCTGGCCGCCTGCCTGGGCGCGCTCGTCGTCCTGGGGCTCGTCGTGCCGGCGCCGCTCGCGAGCCTGCTCCGGCAGATCGCCGAGATCGCCGGCCCATGACGAACCTCGAGCACCTCGCGGCGGGCCTGTCGCGGGAGTTCCCGACCGGCGTCACCGGCCTCGGGCGCCATGGAGCCCGCGAGCTCCGGTGCGCGGTGGAGGCCGGCGTCGTGCCCGGACTGGCGCGGTGGCTGGGCGTGAGCTGCGGCGCCGAGCTCATCCTGATGGTCGGCGCCGACCGCCGGCGCGATGCCGGGCGGTTCGAGGTGCACTACCTGTTCGCCCACGCTCGGGAGAACTGGTTCGTCCACGCGACCCTCCCGGTCTCACCCGACCGGCCGGAGATCCCGTCGCTGGCCACCTTCCACTATCCGGCCTCCCGCTTCGAGCGGGAGCTGTTCGACGTCCTGGGGATCCGGGCCGTCGGGCACCCGGATCCCCGCCCGCTGGTCCGGCACGCGTTCTGGCCGGCGGACTACTTCCCGCTCCGCAAGGATGCGGCCCCGCGCGAGTTCAGCGACGACGGACAGGCCTTTCCCTTCCAGCAGGTCGGCGGCGAGGGCGTCTACGAGATCCCGGTGGGGCCGGTCCACGCCGGCATCATCGAGCCGGGCCACTTCCGCTTCAGCGTGGTGGGCGAGACGATCATCGACATGAAGTCCCGGCTGTACTTCACCCACAAGGGGACCGAGAAGCTCTTCGAGGGGCGGGCGCCGGACGACGGGGTGGAGCTCGCCGAGCGCGTGTCGGGGGATACGAGCGTGGGACACGCCCTCGCGTACTGCCAGGCGATCGAGACGCTCGCGGCCACCAGCGCGCCGGCCCGGGCGCGGTACCTCCGTGTGATCCTGCTCGAGCTCGAGCGGCTCTACAACCACGTGGGCGACTTCGGGATGATCGCGAACGACACCGGCTTCGCGGTCGCGCACTCGCACTGCTTCCGGATCCGGGAGCGGCTCCTGCGCCTGAACAAGCGCTTGAGCGGCCACCGCCTCATGCGGGGCGCGCTCGTCCCCGGGGGGGTCCGCGTGGACCTCCCGCCCGGACTGGACGTGACCGGCGAGGTGCGGGCGGCCCTGGCGGACTTCGACGAGATCGTCGAGATCAGCCTCCAGAACTCGCTCGTGGCCGACCGGCTCGAGGGCACCGGTCAGCTGACGACCCCGATCGCGCGCGACCACGGCGTGCTGGGCTTCGTGGCGCGGGCGTCCGGGCTCGACGTGGACGCGCGGCGGGATCACCCCTTCGCGGCGTATCCGGAGCTGTCGTTCGGTGTGCCGGTGCTCGACTCGGGCGACGTGAAGGCGCGGACGCTGGTGCGGGTGCGGGAGGCGCGGGAGTCGGTGCGGCTGATCGAGCAGGCCGTGGCGATGCTGCCGGAGGGCCCGCTCGTTGCGGAGCTGGGACCCTTACCGGCCCTCCAGCCCGCCTTCGCGCTGGTGGAGGCGTGGCGCGGCCGGATCGTTCACTGGGTGATGACCGACATGAGCGGCCGGCTCGAGCGCGTGAAGATCCTCGACCCCTCGTTCCTCAACTGGCGGCCGCTCTCGTACGCGCTCCTGAAGAACATCGTCCCGGACTTCCCGCTCTGCAACAAATCGTTCAACCAGTCCTACTCCGGCAACGACCTGTAAGCGACGGTAGGCGCGCGCGCACCCGTCGCGCTCTGCGGTCGGCCACCGTCCGAGGGCGCCTAGCTCAGACGGAGACCCAGCCGCTGCGGGAGGACTGCCGGACCGCGTCGAGGACGCGCTGAACGGCGAGGCCGTCCCTGAATGTGGCGGCCGGCGCCACGGGCGCGCCGTCGAGCACCGCCTCGACGAGGTGGTCCACCAGGCGGACGAACGACAGGCCCCACAGCGAGACGTACTGCATGCCCGGGGGCGTCGGGAGAGTCTCCGCCTCGGTCAGCTCCTGGAGCGGCTCGCCGAGCTTCCCGCCCCAGAGCCGGTCCGCCTCATCGAGGACGAGCGAGCCCGCGTCGCCCCACACCTCGGCGCGCGGTCCCACCGTGTGCGTGGCCACGGCGCTCAGCACCACGGTCGCGACCGCGCCGGACTGGAAGCGGAGGGAGAAGCTCGCGTAGTCGTCGGCCGTCACGCGGCGCCGGCCGTGGCCGTCGGGTGCGGGCCGCTCCGCGACGAACGCGTTGATGGTGCCGGTGACGGCGGCGATGTCCCCGAGCCAGTAGCGCAGGAGGTCGACCTGGTGGGACCCGACCGCCCCGAGGAGGCCGCCGCCCTGCGTCTCGTCGTACCACCAGCCCCATGGCTTCGAGGGGTCGTGGCGGCCCGCGTTCACGACGGTGAGGAGGGCGTGGCGCGGCGCGCCGATGAACCCTTCCTCGATCAGCCGTCGCACCTTCCGGCGGTTCGGGTTGAAGCGGAGCTCGTGGTCGATCATGTGGACGCGCCGGGCCCGGTCGCCGTGCGCCAGCATGTCGTCGGCCTCGGCCGTCGACATCGCCATCGGCTTCTCGCACAGGACGTGCTTGCCCGCGGCGAGCGCGGCGAGCGCCATCGGGTGGTGGAGCGACGGCGGCGTCGTGATGCTGACGAGATCGAGGTCGGCGGCGACGAGCTTCCGCCAGTCGTCGAACGCGTGCGGCACGCCGAGCGTGTCGGCGGTCTTCTTCGCCTTGCCGGGCGTCCCGCTCGCGACGGCCACGACCTCCGCGCGCCCGTGCGCCCGGAAGGCCGGAATCTGGACGAGCGAGCCGAAGCCGGTGCCGATCATGCCGACGCGGAGCTGCGAAGCCATCCGAGGTTCCTCCGAAAGTGCGGTGAGTGGTGGGTCAGGTCGTCTTCAGCGCCGCCAGGATCGCGGGGCCGAACGCGTCGACGCGCCACCGCCGGAGGCCGGGCACGCCGCGAAGGCCGGCAAGGTCCGCGGGCGGGTCGAGCGCGAGCGCGTCGATCAGGCGTTGCGGGAGGAGCACGCCCGGGTCGAGACCCGATCCTTCGGACGCCTCGGTCCGCCACTTCTTGAGCGACTCCGCCCGGTGGCGACTGGCCGTCGTCACGACCGGCCGGGCGGGCCGGGGCACGCGCGGGGGCTCCGGCAAGCGCTCGGTGAGCCCGCGCGCCGTCGCGGCGAGGAGACCCTCGCCGTAGCGCTCGACGAGCCGCGGGCTGAGCCCCGGCACGCCCTGGAGCGCCGCGGGCTCGGCGGGCGCGCGCTCGGCCAGCGCGACGAGGGTCTCGGGGCTCAGGACCTTGAACGGCGGCCGATGCTCGGCGCGCGCCCACGCCTCGCGCTGGAGGTAGAGGACGCGGAGCACGGCGAGCCCGCGCGGCGGGAGGCGGGAGGCCCCGCGGATGCGACGGTAGCTGTCCTCGTCGGAAGGCCGCTCGGGGACGGGAAGGGCCGCCAGCGCCTCGCACTCCTCCTCGAGCCAGCTCACGCGTTGGATCGCGCGGAGGTCCGCGACGAGCCGCTCGCGGAGCGGGATGAGATGGCGGACGTCCTCCGCCGCGTAGTGCTCCTGCGGCGGCGTCAGCGGCCGCCGCGCCCAGTCCGTCTTCTGCTGGGACCGGGCCGCCGGGACATCCATGTACTTGAGCAAGAGGCGCTCCAGGCCGAGCTCGCGGACGCCGAGGAAGCGCGCGGCCAGCATGGTGTCCGAGAGGCCGGCGAACGCGAGCCCGAAGCGGCGCTTCAGGTACACGACGTCGTTGTCGCCGCTGTGGAACACCTTGAGGGTGGCCGGGTCCCCGAAGAGGGGACGCAGGGGCTCGAGGTCCACCAGGACCAGCGCGTCCAGGAAGAAGACGCGGCCGGCGGGGTCCGCCAGCTGGATCAGGCAGAGCCGCTCGGGATAGTGGTGGAGGCTGTCCGCCTCCGTGTCGATGGCGACGGCGGAGACGCCCCGGAGGTCGCGCGCGAGCGCCTCGGCCTCGTCAGCGGTCCGGATCCAGACGGGGGCGGGCCACACGTCCCCAAGGATACCAGGGGCGCCGGCCCCCGGGGACGGCCCTCCCGGCGTCAGTCCTCCTCGGTCCAGCGCTCCAGCAGACGGGTGCCCAGGGTGCGGTGGCCGAGGAAGAAGTAGGTGATCATCGCCACCGACGCGAGGAGGTTTCCGATCGCCACGTTCCACCAGGGGAGCTCGCCCGCCAGGAGGGCGTCGATCGCCTGGAGGAACCCGAAGAAGAAGATCTGGAAGCAGAGGAAGAGGACGAAGAGGCCCAGCAGGATCCGCGGCTCGCGCTCGGCGCCCATGAGGAACGCGGCGACGGCGATCCCGAAGAACGCGAAGACCGCGAAGTGGAAGATCGTGTATCCGACCACCACGTCGAGCCGCGGGATGAGGAGGTCCGGATTCCGAAGGCCTTGAAGGACGGCGGCGCCGAGGAGCGCGGGGGTGTGGAGCGGCCGGAGCCGGATGGCGTCGTAGAGGAGGAACCACACCGCGACGACCGAGCCGCCGAGGAGCCCCGCCACGATGCCCTCGCGGACGACGTCGACCCACCGGCCGATCAGGCTCCGCGCGAGCCCCGGGTGGCACCGGTGGAAGTAGTAGAGCATCGCCGCCGAGGCCACGAAGTTCCCGGCGAGAATCTCCCACCACGCGAGCACGCCGAGGACGGGCAGGGCCCAGAACGCGATCAGCGCCAGGAAGAAGACCTCGAAGGCCGCGAAGAAGATCAGGAGCGCAAGGACCATTGCCGGCTCGCGCTCGGCGCTCGCCACCAGGTACGCGGCGATCAGCCCGACCGCGATGAAGCCGAGACCGTGAATGATGGTGTAGCCCAGAACGGTGCCGGCCGACACCGTCGCGAGGTTGGGATCGCGGATGCCCTTCAGGATGGCGGAGCCCAGAATGGCCGGGCTCTGGAACGGCGCCCCGCTCGCGATGTCGAAGACCAGGATGAGGAGGGCGACCGCGGCGGCGCCGATGAGGCCCGCGATGATCCCCTCGCGGACGATGCGACTCTCAGCCGCCATGCGCCGTCGCCTCCACCGGGGCGAGCGCGGCCTCGCCGTCCTCGCGGGCCTCGGGCCCGGCCCACCGGAAGAACACCACGGTCCCCGCGACCAGGTAGCCGAGCGTCCCGCCCACCCACATGAGGATCCCGGCCAGCTCCTGATCCGCCCGGGGCGCCAACGGCCACGCCGCGCCGGCCGCCGCGTAGAACGGGTAGAGCAGGTCCTCGGCGAGCGTGATCGGGGCGGCGATCGCCATCATCGGGATCGTGGCCAGGAACAGATAGAGGAGCTGAGCGGGCGGGCTCGGCCGCGGCCATTCGACGGCCGAGCCGGCGACCGGCCACCAGAGGAGGAGCCCCGACACGAGGAACGAGACGTGCTCGAGAGCGTGGAACCGCTCCACGCGGAGCGCGGCGTCGAAGGCCACCGGGAGGTGCCAGACGATCTGCACCGCGGAGGCGAGCGCAAGCGCGGGAAGCGGCCGGGTGAGCCACCAGCCGATGCGGCCGACGACGGGCGCGCGGGCGGCCGGCGCGAGCAGCCAGGGCGGCAGCCCGAGGAGCCAGAGCAGCGGCACGACGAGGATCAGGAGGAGGTGCTGGGCCATGTGGGCCGAGAGCGCCGCGTGCTCCGCCCACTCGGCGAGCGGGCCCAGCACCGCGCCCGCGAGGATCACGGTCCCTCCGAGGAATGCCGCGACGCGCCCCCGACCCGGCGGCGGGCCCCAGCCGAAGCGGCGGCGCAGCACGCCCGTCGCGAGGAGATAGCCCGCGACGAGTGCCTCCAGCCCGAGCGCGACCTCCGGGTGCCAGTGGAACGTCGTCATCGCGCTCACCCGGCGCCCGCGGGCGGCGCACCCGTGGTGCCGATGTGGTGGAAGAGCCAGAGGAGCGCGACCGCGAGACCGACCGCGATGATGAGGGGGCCCACGAACACGTAGGAGTACCAGGCGTGGTCGAACCGGAGGTGCATGTAGAACATGGCGACCAGCGCGAACTTGAGCGTCGAGAGGATCAGGAGGATCGGGACCAAGACTCGCGACAGGGCCGGGACGTAGAAGACCCAGACCTCCATCACCGTGATCGCCAGCAGGAAGGCCGCGACCACCACGTAGGTCCGGGGGCCCGCGCCCGCGTGGACCGCGCCGCTCGGGTGTCCGGGCTCGCTCTTCGCCGCCTCTCCGCTCACGTCTGCCGCCTTCCTCGGAGTCGCCCCGATCCTACTGGATCAGGTAGACCAGGGTGAAGATCGCGATCCACACGACGTCGACGAAGTGCCAGTAGAGCCCGACCATGTCCACGACCGCCTCGTCCCGGGCGCCGAGCCGGCCGCGCGTCAGGAGGACCCACAGCGTCAGGAGCCAGAGGACGCCCACGGTGACGTGGGCGCCGTGGAAGCCGACCATCACGTAGAACGTCGCCGCGAACAGGTTCGTCGTGAGCCCGAGTCCCTCGTGGACGAAGTGGCTGAACTCGTAGACCTGCCCGGCCAGGAACACCCCGCCCAGGGCCGCCGTCGCCAGGAGCCAGCGGCGGGACGCGCGGACGTCGCGCGCCTGGATCGCCGCGACGCCGAGCACCATCGTCAGGCTCGACATCAGAAGGACGAAGGTGCTGATGGTGATCAGCGGGATGTTCAGGACGTCGTGGGGATAGGGTCCCTGGAGGCTCCGCCCCCGGTAGACCATGTAGGTCGAGATCAGCGTCCCGAAGAAGAGACACTCCGAGCCGATGAACACCCAGATGCCGAGCTTGCGGTGGTCGAGACCCGTCGCGCCGATGTGGGGATCCTCGTGCCCGGACGCGTGGTCGCCCGTGTCGGCGCGAGCCGGGACGAGCTCGGTCGCGAAGCCGAGGACGGCCAGCGTGGTCAGGAGCGCCCCCAGGATCACGACGCCGAGGTGGAGGAGCGCTCCCGCCACCAGGACGACCATGGCCAGCGCGGTCAGGAGGGGCCAGGAGGACGGGGCCGGCATGTGGATCGGGCCCACCGGCGCGACGAGCGCGCCGTGGTCGGCGAGGCCCGGTCCGCGCGCGTCGGGGTGCTTCGTGAGCCAGAGGGCGTCCCGCCGGCGGACCGTGGGGAGCGACGCGAAGTTGTAGACGGGCGGCGGCGAGGGGATGGCCCACTCGAGCGTCCGGCCGTCCCAGGGGTCGGGGCCCGCCACGGCGCCCGAGCGGAGACTCCGCGCCACGTTCACGAGGAACACGAGCATCGAGACGCCCTGGGTGACCGCGCCAACGGTGCACACCAGGTTCCAGAAGTCCCAGCCGAGGCCCGGGGCGTAGGTGTAGATCCGCCGGGGCATGCCCATGAGCCCCAGGAAGTGCATGGGGAAGAACGTCAGGTTGAAGCCGATCAGCATCAGCCAGAAGTGGACGATCCCGAGCCGCTCGTCGAGGAGCCGGCCGGTCATCTTCGGGAACCAGTAGTAGATGCCGGCGAAGAGCCCGAGCACCATGCCGCCGAAGAGGACGTAGTGGAAGTGCGCCACGACGAAGTAGGAGTCGGTCTGCTGGAGGTCGACCGGGGGCGAGGCGTGCATGATCCCGGACAGGCCGCCGATCGTGAACATCGCCACGAACGAGGCGGCGAAGCAGAAGGCCGTCCGGAACCGGAGCGAGCCGCCCCAGAGCGTCGACAGCCAGTTGAAGATCTTGATACCCGTGGGGATCGCGATGAGCATCGTCATCAGCGCGAAGGCCGAGTCGGCGATCGGACCCATGCCGACCGCGAACATGTGGTGGGCCCAGACGCCGAAGCCCAGGAAGCCGATGAGGGCCGTGGCGTAGACCATCGACGGGTAGCCGAAGAGCGGCTTCCGCGCGAACGCCGGCAGCACCTCGGAGACGATCCCCATCGCCGGGAGGATCAGGATGTACACCTCGGGGTGGCCGAAGATCCAGAAGAGATGCTGCCAGAGGATCGGCGACCCGCCGCCGGCGGGGATGTAGAAGGAGGTCCCGAAGAAGCGGTCGAACATCAGGAAGATCAAGGCGACCGTGACCGGCGGGAAGGCGAGGAGGATGAGGACGTTCGTGACGATCGTCGTCCAGACGAAGAGGGGGAGCCGGAGGAAGGTCATCCCCGGCGCGCGCAGGTTGAGGATCGTCACCAGGAAGTTGAGCGACGCGAGGATGCTCGACGTGCCGAGGAAGATCAGCCCGAAGAGCCAGAAGTCCGAGTTCGGGCCCAGCGAGAAGGGCTTGGTGGTGAGCGGCGCGTAGCCGAACCACCCGGCGTCCGGCGCGGCGCCCACGAACCAGCTGGCGTTCAGGAACAGCCCGCCGAGGAGGAAGACCCAGTAGGAGAAGGCGTTGAGCCGCGGGAAGGCGACGTCCCGCGCGCCGATCATGAGCGGGATCATGTAGTTGAAGAACGCGGCCGAGAGCGGCATCACCGCCAGGAACACCATGCTGGTCCCGTGCATGGTGAAGAGCTCGTTGTAGCGCTGGGCGCTGAGCAGCTGGCCGTCGGGGCGCGCGAGCTGGAGCCGGATCATGAGGGCCTCGACCCCGGCGATCAGGAAGAACGCGAGGGCGGTCGTGCCGTAGAGGAGACCGATGCGCTTGTGATCGACGGTGGTGAGCCAGGCGGCCAGGCCGCGGCCCTCGGCGGCCGGCGCCGCGTGGACCGGGACCGCGATCGACGCGGCGTGACCGTGGGCGCCGTGGGCCGGGCTCATCGGGCGGCCCTCTCCACGCGGGCGTTGATCGGACGGATCCGATCGAACGGATCCGGTCGGACGGCCTTCAGCCGGTCGCGGCCTGTGGCGGCCTGTGGGCTCACCGGAGGCTCTGGAGGTAGGCGACCAGCGCGGCCACCTGGGCGTCGGTCAGGGACTGCTCCGGCATGAGCGACCCGGGCTTCAGCGCCGGCGCGTGTCGCACCCACCGCGCCAGGTTCTCGGGCGTGTTCGAGAGGATGCCGCCCGCGATCGTGCGCCGGGAGCCCACGTGCGTGAGATCCGGTCCGATCCCGCCGCCCGAGACTCCGCGAATCGTGTGGCAGCCGACGCAGGTCCCGGTCCGGAAGAGCTGGAGCCCCGCTGCCGCGGGCGACCCGTCGGACGGAGTCGCGGCCTCCTCCTTTTGCTTCGCCGCCCAGGCCTGGAAGGCCTCCGGCGTCTCGACGACGGCGAGATGTCGCATGTTGGCGTGCGAGGCGCCGCAGAACTCCGCGCACTGGCCGTAGTACACGCCCGGGGTGTCGGCGGTGAGCACGATACGCGTCTGGTTGCCCGGGGTCGCGTCGCGCTTTCCTCCCAGACCGGGGACCCAGAAGCTGTGGATGACGTCGACGCTGCCGATCTCGAGGCTCACCGGCCGGCCGGCCGGCAGGTGGAGATCGCTCGCGGTCACGATGCCGAGCTCCGGGTACTGGAACTCCCACCACCACTGGTGCCCGATCACCTTCACGCGGAGGGCGTCCTTCGGCGCCGCGGTCTGGGTCCGGAAGATCGCCGACACGGTCGGGAAGGCGATGAACGTCAGGATGACCGCGGGGATGAGCGTCCAGATGATCTCGAGCATCGCGCTGCCGCGGACCTGCCGGGGGATCGCCTTCGGGTCGCGCTCGCGGAACCGGAAGACGGCGACCAAGAGGAGGACCTGCACGACGAGGAAGATCGCCGTGTCCCAGCGCAGGATCTGAATGAAGATCCGATGCGAGGTCCAGCCGAAATCCGACCGCGGCACGAGGGTCGTCGCGGGCGAGTCGAGGAGACCGCAGCCGGCCAGCGCGAGGCCGACGGCCAGCGCCCCGAGCCGAGGGACCCGGGCTGGCCGCGCGCGCTGGAGGGTCGATTCCGATTCCATGTGAATGCGATCGGATGAAGTCCGATCAACGAGCGCCGGGGACCAGCCTAACGCAAACACTGCAGGCCTGCCAGGACCCGCTGTATCGGCCGCGAGCGGCGCAGCCGCGGGGCATGACGTCGGCCCGGGTCTTGCTAGACTTCGATGGGATGCGGTCGCGCGTCGACGGTCACGGCTCTCAGGCCCCACCGACAGTGTCGGAAGGGACACGCCCCGTCACCGACTCCGTCCGCTTGGATCTCGACGCAGCGCTGCGGCGACTGGGGTACGCGGACTTCCGGCCCGGTCAGCGTGAAGCTGTCGAGCGGCTCCTGCGTGTCGGGCGTCTGCTGCTCGTGGCCCCGACCGGGGGTGGCAAGAGCCTGATCTATCAACTCCCCGCCGTGTTGCTCGACGGCACGACGCTGGTCGTGTCCCCTCTCATCTCGCTCATGCACGACCAAGTACGAGCGCTGGAGGCGCGGGGCATTGCGGCCACGTATCTCGCCTCGACCCTCGATCCACCGGAGATGCGACGCCGCCTCGGACAGCTCGAGGCGGGCCGTCTGAGCATCGCGTACGTCGCCCCCGAGCGACTGGCCCACCCCGGATTCCGGGCGGTCCTCCGACGGCTCGCGTGTCCGCTGGTCGCGGTCGACGAGGCCCACTGCATCAGCGAGTGGGGGCACGACTTCCGGCCCGAGTACCTCCAGATCGGGGCGCTGCTCGCGGAGCTCCAAGCCTCCCGCGTTCTCGCGTGCACGGCCACTGCGACTCCGGTCGTCCGCGACGAGATCCTGGCCAGGCTTGGACTTCCCGCCGATACGCCGCAGATCGTGCAGGGCTTCGCGCGGCCCAACCTCGCGCTGTGCGCCGCCGAGGTCGACGGGAGGCGGAGCCGTGCCCAGCGGGTGGACGCGCTCCTTGTCGAGGCACTCCGGCGCCCCGGCGCGGGCTGTGGGACCGCGATCGTCTACGCCGCGACCCGACGGGAGACCGAGACGGAGTGCGCCCGCCTGACCGCGGCGGGCTGGAAGGCCGCGGCCTACCACGCGGGTCTGGAGGGGCCCCGGCGGGACGCGGTCCAGCGGGAGTTCTCCGAAGGCCGCGTCGAGGTCGTCGTCGCCACGAACGCCTTCGGCATGGGGATCGACCGGCCCGACGTGCGGGCCGTGGTCCATCTCGCCCCGCCCGGGTCCATCGAGGCGTACTACCAGGAAGTGGGGCGCGCCGGGCGCGACGGGCAGCCGGCAGTCGGGCTGCTCCTCACGGGACCCGGTGACATGGCGCTCCGACGGCGCCTTATCGAGCGGGCGGGGGACGGCGAGGTCGTCGACGCGGCGGCCCTCGAGCACAAGTGGACGCTGTTTCTGGAGCTCATGCGGTGGGCGGAGGGCGGAAGCTGCCGGCACGACGCGATCCTTCGCTACTTCGGGGACGAGGCGGAGGCGCTCGGCGGCTGCGGGCGCTGCGACGAGTGCCTGGCGCTCCACCAGACGGAGGACACCGACCCGGCGGCGACCACTCTCCTCGTCCGCAAAGCCCTGAGTGGCGTGGCTCGAGTCAGTGGGCGGTTCGGGATCCAGCTGGCGGTCAAGCTGCTTCACGGAGAAACCGACCCTCGGCTCGAGCGGGCCGGCCTCACCACGACGCGAACATTCGGCAACCTGAGGGAGCATCCCGCCGCCTGGCTGCTGAGCCTGCTAAGGCGCTGCGTGACGGCAGGGTGGGCGACCTTCCAGGGCGGCGACCGGCCCGTGCTCGTGCTGACCGAAGACGGACGCGCGGTCATGCGAGGCGAGCGACCCGCTCGCCTCCGCCTGCCGCCGATCCCGGTTGCCGCGACGCCGCGGCGAGCGCCGGCCTCGACGCTCCCGGGCCTCATCGGCCCCGCAACGACCCGGGAGGGGGCCAGCGGGGAGTCCCGGCCCGCTCGCGTCGACTCGGATCCGCGCTCACGCGACCTCTTCGAGGCCCTGCGGCAGCACCGGTTGACGCTGGCCCGCGAGGAGGGACTGCCGCCCTACGTGATCGCCAGCGACCGGACCCTCCGGGAGCTCGCCGAGCTCCGCCCTCGCGTCCTCGCCGAGCTGCGACTCGTTCACGGCATCGGGCCGCACAAGCTCGAGCGCTACGGGCCGGGGCTCCTGACCGTGGTCGCCCGCGTGCTCGGCTCCGACGCCTGATCGTCCGCGCCGCAGCCGACTCGCTCCTCGCCGGGGTCCGTCACGCTTCCACCATCGAGGCTGCCCGCCTGCGCGACCGCAGCGCGCGAGCGCGCGGGAGCGGCTCGCCGCCGGTCGGTGACTCGATGCCGCCGGTCTCAGTGCATGATCGTGCCGCCGGCCAGGTTGATCGCTTGACCGGTGACGTAGGCGGCGCCGTCGGAGCCCAGGAACGCCGTGAGCTCCGCCACGTCCTCCGCGGTCGCGACGCGCCCGAGCGGGATCTGCGCCGCGCGATCGGCGATCCCGCCCGCATGGAGCGTCGGGTCGTAGCTGCCGTCGGCGCGCCGGCCGAGGTAGTCGAGCCGGTCGGTGTCGGCCGAGCCGGGGCAGATCGCGTTCACGGTGATCTGGTGGGGCGCGAGCTCCAGGGCGAGCGCCTGGGTGAATCCGATCACGCCGAACTTCGAGGCGCAGTAGGCCGCGAGCCGCGCGAAGCCGACCTTGCCGCAGTTCGAGGACATGTTGATGATGCGCCCTCGCGTCCCGCGCGCGACCATCAGCGCGGCCACGGCCTTGCTGCAGAGGTAGGTGCCGGTGAGGTTGGTTTCCAGCACCACGTGCCAGGCGTCCTCGGAGAGCTCGACCACGGGAACGCGGTCGGCGCCGGGCGGGGCGGCCGCGTTGTTGACCAGGATGTCGATCCGGCCGAACGTCCGGTCGGCCAGGTCCACCGCGCGCTGGATCTCGGCCTCCGCGCGCACGTCGACGAGTGAGATCTCCGCTCGTCGGCCGGCGGCGCGCACCTCGTCGGCGACGCCCTCGAGCCCGCGCCAGCCGGTGGTCGGCTTCGCGCTCACGACCCGTGTGCCGGCCGGCGCGACGTCCGTGAGGAGGAGATCCGCCCCCTCCGCCGCCAGCCGTCGGGCGATCGCCCGCCCGAAGCCGCGCTCACCGCCGCAGCCCGTCACCATGGCCACCTTGCCCTCGAGCCGCCTCATCCAGAGCCTCCTCGCGCGGGATCGCCCCGATTTTCGGCGGCCATCATATCGCGGGGCGGTTGTGATACGCTCCCCCCCGCACGCCGGGGCGACTCGAGGCTCGGGCGTGCGGAGGTTTCCTGCGTGAGCGCGACGCCTCTGGGTCGAGACGCGGTGCCGGGCCACGTGGTCCGGGTCGTGGAGATCCCCGCGCGCCACGGCGCGGCGCTCGAGGTCGCCCGCGGGCTCGTCCTGCGCGTGGTCGACGTCGAGGGCCAGCAGGTCGGCGATTTCGTCTGCTTCAATCGCGACGATCTCGGCGAGCGGTACTCGCCGCAGAACACCGTCCTGTTCAACCGCACGATCTACCCCAAGACGGGCGCGATGCTCGTCTCCGATCGCGGGCGGCCGATGATGCGCCTGATCCGCGACACGGTCGGCGTGCATGACCTGATCTGCGGGTCCTGCAGCGAGGAGTATTACCGGAACCGGTTGGACTACACGGGGCCGCACCGGAGCTGCCGCTCGAACCTGGCGGAGTCGCTGTCTCCCTGGGGGATCGAGCTCGAGGACGTGCCGTTCTCGTTCAACTTCTTCATGCAGTGGCCCGTCCAGCCCGACGGGGCCGTGCGCCCCATGGCGGCGCCCTCGCAGGCGGGCGACTACGTCGACCTGCTGGCGGAGATGGATGTGCTGGCGGCCAACTCCGCCTGCCCGTCGGACATCACGCCGACGAACGCCCACCGCCCGACCTCCATGCGGTTCGTGCTCTACGAGCCGGACCCCGGCTCCCTCGGGGCCGGCCGCTGACGCGCGTGGCCCCGGCCGCGTCCGGGACCGACCGCGCCGCGCGGCCCGTCATCCTGATCGTGGATGACGACCCGGGCATCCGCGAGGCGTTCCGGCTCGTCCTCGAAGAGGACTACGAGCTCGTCGAGGCGGTGGACGGGCCGCAGGCCCTGGATCGCGTCCAGCGCTCCCCGGTGGACCTCGTCCTGCTGGACGTGCGGCTGCCGGGGATGGACGGTATCGAGGTGCTCGAGCGCATCAAGGGCATCGACGAGAACATCGAGGTGGTCCTGGTGACCGCCGTCCAGACCGTGCGCGCCGCCGTCATGGCGATGAAGCTCGGAGCCTTCGACTACGTCACCAAGCCGTTCGACGAGGACGAGATCCTCCCGCTGATCCACCGCGCCCTCGAGCGCCGCGCTCTCGACCGCGAGGTGGTCTACCTCCGCTCCGAGCTGGCCCGCGAGCGGGACTTCGACCAGCTCGTCGGCCAGCACCCGGTCATGCAGCAGCTCTACCAGTTGATCAGTGCGGTGGCGCGCAACCCGCTCACCGTCCTCATCGCGGGGGAGAGCGGGACGGGGAAGGAGCTCGTGGCGCGTGCGATCCACCGGCTCGGGCCGCGGCGCGACGAGCCGTTCGTTCCGGTGAACGTCGCCGCGATCTCCGAGACGCTCATCGAGTCGGAGCTCTTCGGCCACGAGAAGGGCGCCTTCACCGGCGCGGTCTCGCGGAAGCTCGGCAAGTTCGAGCTGGCGCACCGCGGCACCCTGTTCCTGGACGAGATCGCCACGCTGCGGGTCGATCTCCAGGCGAAGATCCTGCGGGTGCTCCAGGAGCGGGAGATCGAGCGCGTCGGCGGGACGCGGCGCATCCCGATCGACGTGCGGGTGATCGCGGCGACCAACGCCGACCTGCGCAAGGCCATCCAGGGCGGGAGCCTGCGCGAGGACCTCTACTACCGTCTGAACGTGGTCCAGATCGCCGTGCCGCCGCTCCGGGACCGGCGCGAGGATATCCCGCTCCTCGTGAGCCACTTCGTCCGCCGGTCGAACCGCCTCCTGCACAAGCACGTGACGGGCGTGTCCGCGGCTGCGCTCGACGTCCTCATGGCCTACGGCTGGCCAGGTAACGTGCGGGAGCTCCAGAACGTCATCGAGCGCGCCGTCGCGCTGGCGGACGGGCCGGTGGTGGAGGTCCAGGACGTGCCGCTCGATCTCATGCTCCCGGACGTGCGCCACCTGGTCGACGATCCGGCGAGCCTCCCGCTCCGCGAGGCCCGCGAGCGGTTCGACCGGCAGGTCATTCTCCGCGTCCTGGAGCGTGTGCGGTGGAACCAGTCCGAGGCCGCCCGGCTCCTCGGACTCCACCGTAATTCGTTGAAAACGAAGCTGCTGGCCTGGGGAATCGATCCGGTGGCGCTCGCTTCCGCTGGCGGGCGGGCTGATGGCGGACGGCCCAACGGAGGAGGTGCACAGTAGGCAGTGCAGTGGTGCACACTCCAGTGTGCACTGTTCGATAAAGCTGTGATTCGAAAGATGCAGTTCGCTGCAATCACGTCGGGCTGATACCCGGGGATGTAGGGGCTGCACAGGAAACAGTGCACCCTGCCCCCGCGGCAGTCGCCGGCGTCGTGTCAAAGCCGCGGCAAATAATCCTTTCCGTGACGCTGACTTTGCGACCTATTGGGCCGGCTCCTTTCGCGTGGCCCCTCGCTTGCTCTCCGGGTCCTTGACACTCACACAGGCCTCTAAACCCTAGGCACAAAAAGGAGCCTATCCATGGTCAAGCTCACGGCCGTCCTCGTGCTCATCGCGTCCTTCCTGTTCTTCGCTCCGGTCATCGAGTCGGGGACCCCCAGCCACCTCAGCGTCTTTCAGGCGGTCGGCAACGCGGCCGAGGGAGCGGGTGACTAGCCCAGGCTGGAGAAAGTGATTTGGGTCGGATACCCGGTTCCTTTGCGCATGGCCAAGCAGGTTCTGGAGGCTATCATGACCTAGCGTGAGCGATGCGAGCCGTCCCACGGGCATCGGGAAATGGATCTGTCCTGTCTTCGCCCCACCGAAGGGGTGACGTACGTGGCTGAGGCCGCCCGCCGAGTGGTGACGGTTCGGCATCGGCCGCGGCTCACCAAACCGGGACGGGCACCCTGGCTGCCCTTGTGGGTCGCATTTCTGTTCATGGGCGCGGTATGGCTCTCTTCGAGTCCCGGTTTGGGATTGGTCCAGGCGCAGGAGCCCGCGCCCTCGCAAGCAGGCGGAGCCTATCGCCGGCCGCTTGCTAACGACCCATCCACACTCGATCCTGCGCGCATGCGTGACATCTACAGCCTGGCGGTGGGCCAGCAGCTGTTCGACGGTCTCGTCCAGTTCGACCAAACCCTCAGCATTACGCCGGCGCTGGCCCAGTTCTGGTCCGCCACCCGCGATGGGCTCACCTGGACGTTCACCCTCCGGAAGGGAGTCAAGTTCCACCACGGACGGGAGGTTACCTCGGACGACGTCGTCTATTCCTTCACTCGACTGGTGGACCCTCGAACGCGCTCGGGGAGTGCCGATCTCTTCACCGCCATTCTGGGTGTCCAGGAATTTCGAGAAGGACGCGCTCGCCAGGTCGCCGGCCTTGCCGCGATCGACCGATACACGATCCGTGTCACCCTGACCGAGGCTCCCGTGCCGTTTGTTTCGATTCTCGCGGTTGGGCAAGCCAAGATTGTGCCGCGGGAGGTCGTCGAGGAGCAGGGAGATGACTTCGGATCTCACCCGGTTGGCACGGGTCCCTTCCGGTTCGTGCGCTGGGACCGCGGGAAGGAGATCATCCTAGCGGCCAACTCGGACTACTTCGACGGACCTCCGAAGCTTTCGCGGCTCGTGTTCCGGATGTTTCCGGGAGAGCAGCGCGACAGCGCGTTCGACGCGTTCCAAAGTGGCGCCCTCGAGGACACTTGGATTCCCACGCGGGACTATCGGCAAATCGTCGCCAATCAGGGTTACCAGTATGTCCGACGGCCAATCTTCAACCTGCGCCACTATGGCTTCAACACCCGCCTGAAGCCACTCGATGATCGGCGCGTGCGCCAAGCGATCGTCCATGCGATCGACCGCGAAGTTATCGTCTCGGACATCTGGCTAGGCCGGCACACCCTCGCCAAGGGAATCCTCCCGCCCGGGACCCTGGGGTTCAATCCGAAGCTCAAGGGCTACACCTATGATCCCGCGCGGGCGCGTGCGCTTCTTGCCCAGGCAGGCTACCCCGGGGGGCGGGGCTTTCCGCCACTGGTCATCTGGTCGGCAGCCCGCTCAGACGAGACCGTCCGCGAGCACGACCGGATTCGAAAGGACCTCGAGGCCGTCGGGATCACCGCGGAGTTCCAGTACAACACCGACTGGCCTAGCTTCTCCAAAGCCATGCAAGAGCGGAAACTGCCGGTCTTCCTCCGAGCTTGGTTCGCCGACGTTCCGGATCCCGAGAACTTCCTCGCGAAGCTGTTCCATTCCGGCAGCCCGTTCAACCCGATGGGCTACGCGAATCCGGCAGTCGATGCGCTTCTCGACAAAGCGCGGGCAGAGTCGGACATGGCACGCCGGGTCGAGGTGTACCGACGGGCGGAGGAGATCATTGTCGAGGACGCTCCGGTGATCCCCGTGTCGCACCAGACGTACGAGCGTCTGTTTCAGCCGTATGTCAAGGGTGTCGAGGTCAGCGGGCTCGGCGACTCGTACATTCCGTTCCGGAAGGTGTGGCTCCAGCGACCGCGCTGATCGGACGTCGGATGAGGCGCCCCGTCTTCGTCTCGCTCCGCACGAAGCTCATCGCCGGCACCCTGCTGATCGTCGCCGTGCTGATGGCCGCCGTGACTGCCGTGGTCGAGCACCGGCAGCGGACGACCATCATCGAGGAGGTCCACCGCCGGGGGAACGCCTTGGCCGAGGGGCTAGCCGGCGTCTCGGCGGGCGCGCTTCTCCTCTACAACTTCACCGCGCTGGAGCAGAACGTCGTGCGGTTCGACCTGGAGACCGACGTGGTATCCGCGATGATCCTCGACCGGTTCGGCCAGGTGATCGCGCACAGTCGTGCGCCCAGCGCCGTGGGATCGACGCCATCGGACGCCGTCTCCCTCCGCGCCCTGTCCGAGGCGCCGCTCTTCCAAGAGACGGCCGGGCCGCACGGGGAGCCGCTCTACGACATCGCGGTGCCGATCCTGGTCGAGGGCGCGCGCTGGGGCACCGTGCGCATCGCGCTCTCGCGCCAGCGCATGGACGCCGAGATCTCACGGACCCGCCGGGAGCTCGCCGGCGTGGCGGTGGTGGCCCTCGTGCTGGGGAGCCTCGCGACCGCGGTCGTCGCGCGGCGCATCTCGCGGCCTGTCCGCCAACTGGCGGACGGCGTCGCCGCGATCGCGCGCGGCGAGCTGGAGCAGCGCATCGAGCCGCGGCGCTCCGACGAGCTCGGCCGGCTGGCGCTCGCGTTCAACGAGATGGCCGCGCAGCTCCGGCAGCAGCGGGTGGACCTCGAGGTGGCCGACGCCGCGCTGCGTCAGCGCTTCGCGGAGCTGTCCGACCTGAAGAGCTACACCGACCACATTCTCCGGTCCTTGGTGAGCGGCCTCGTCACGCTCGACCTCGATGGGCGCGTGGTCACCGTCAACCCGGCCGCCGAGCTCCTCACGGGGTGCACCGCCACCGCGCTGGCGGGCCGGCCGGCGAACGAGGCATTCCACCACGCGCCGGAGCTCCTGGACGTGCTCCACGAGACGCTCCGGACGCGCGTCGGCGTGTCGCAAGTCTCGCTCGTGCTCCCGCGGAGCGACCGGCCGCCGGTCCCGATCGAGGTGATCACGACGCCCCTCCGGGGCGCGGAGGGCCAGGCGCTCGGGGTGATGGCCATCCTCCGTGATCTCACGCCCGTCCGCCAGCTGGAGGAGCAGTTGCGGCGCTCGGACCGTCTCGCCGCGCTCGGCACGCTGGCGGCCGGCCTGGCCCACGAGATCAAGAACCCGCTCACGTCCATCATGACGTTCAGCCGACACGTGGCCCGTCGGTTCGACGACGAGCGGTTCCGACAGCGGTTCCAGAGCGTCGTTCCCCGGGAGCTCGAGCGCATCAACGCGATCGTCGACGGCCTCCTCCGGTTGGCCCGGCCCGCCCGTCTCGTGCTGGCCCCCGTGCACCTGCCGCCGCTCATCGAGCAGGCGCTCGAGCTCTACGCGCCGCAGATCGAGGCCCGGCGGATCGGGGTGCGGCGCGAGTGGCCGGTTGGCATCCCCCCGATCCCCGGCGACGCGGAGCACCTGTACCAGGCCATCCTGAACCTGGTCGCGAACGCCCTCGACGCGATGGAGGAGGGTGGTGGCGGCACCCTCACCGTGCGCCTGCGGTGGCCCCAGGAGAGCGACGGCTTCGGCGGGGCCTCCCACGACCGGCTCCTGCTGGAGGTGATGGACACCGGGGCTGGGATCAAGCCCGAGGAGACGCCCGACGTCTTCAACCCGTTCTTCACCACGAAGTCGGGGGGGACGGGGCTCGGGCTCGCCATCGCCCACAAGATCGTCGAGGACCACGGCGGCACGGTCACCTTCCGCAGCAGCCCCGGGCAGGGGACGGTGTTCACGGTCGCGCTGCCGGCCCGGGCGGGGCGCCGCGCCGATCTCACGACCGTGGTCCAGCGGCGGAGCGGAACTCAGGCCCAGTAGGAGTCGGGCGCGGCGCCGGCCGGCGGCCGGATGCCGGCCGCGGCGTCGGTCGCGACTTACTGGAGCCGCTTGTAGCGGAGGCGGTGGGGCCGGTCGGCCTCGGCGCCGAGACGCTTCTTCCGGTCCGCCTCGTAGTCGGCGTAGCTGCCCTCCGACCAGATCACCCGCCCCTCGTCCTCGAAGGCCAGGATGTGGGTCGCGATCCGGTCCAGGAACCAGCGATCGTGGCTGATCACCACGACGCAGCCCGCGAAGGTCAGCAGAGCCTCCTCGAGCGCCCGCAGGGTGTCGACGTCGAGGTCGTTCGTCGGCTCGTCGAGCAGCAGGAGATTGCCGCCCTTCTTCAGCAGCTTCGCCAGGTGGACGCGGTTGCGCTCGCCGCCCGAGAGCTCGGCGATGCGCTTCTGCTGGTCGGCGCCCTTCAGGTTGAAGGACGCCACGTAGCTCCGGGAGTTGAGCTGGCGCTTGCCCAGCGTCAGCATGTCCGCGCCCTCGGAGATCTCCTCCCACACCGTCTTCTTCCCATCGAGCGCGTCGCGGCTCTGGTCCACGTGGGACGGGACCACGGTGTCGCCCACCCGGATCGTGCCCCGGTCGGGCTTCTCCTGGCCGAGGATCATCCGGACCAGCGTGGTCTTGCCGGCGCCGTTCGGGCCGATCACCCCGACGATCGCCCCGCGGGGGATCGACAGGGAGAGATCGTCGATGAGCACGCGGTCGCCGTAGCCCTTCGTCAGATGGTCGGCGACCACCACGACGTCGCCCAGGCGCGGGCCGGGCGGGATCACGATCTCGATGTCGTCGGAGCGGCGCTCGACCTCCTGCTGCAGGAGCGTCTCGTACGCCGTGACGCGCGCCTTACTCTTCGCCTGCCGGGCGCGGGGCGCCATCCGGATCCACTCCAGCTCGCGCTCGAGGGTCCGCTGGCGGGCGACCTCCGCCCTCTCCTCCCGGGCGAGGCGCTCCTGCTTCTGCTCGAGCCAGGACGAGTAATTCCCCTGCCAGGGGATGCCATGGCCGCGGTCGAGCTCCAGGATCCAGCCGGCCACGTTGTCGAGGAAGTAGCGGTCGTGGGTGACGGCCACCACCGTGCCCGGGTACTCCTGGAGGAACCGCTCCAGCCACGCCACGGACTCGGCGTCGAGGTGGTTGGTCGGCTCGTCGAGGAGCAGCATGTCCGGCCGCTCCAGGAGCAGCCGGCAGAGCGCCACGCGCCGCGCCTCGCCGCCCGACAGCGTCTTGACGTCCTGGTCGCCGGGCGGCACGCGAAGCGCGTCCATCGCCATCTCGACCGTCCGGTCGAGCTCCCAGCCCCCGACGGCCTCGATGGCGTCCTGGAGGCGCCCCTGCTCGGCGAGGAGCTTCTCCATCTCCGCGTCCGACATGGGCTCGGCGAACCGCGCGCTGACCTCCTCGAACCGCCGGAGGAGGCCGCGGGTCGCGGCCACACCCTCCTCGATGTTGCCGAGGACCGTCTTCGCCGGATCGAGGCGCGGCTCCTGCGGGAGATGCCCGATCCGCATGTCGTCGGCCGGCCGCGCCTCGCCGAGGAAGTCCTTGTCCACGCCGGCCATGATGCGAAGCAGCGTCGACTTCCCGGCGCCGTTCGCGCCGAGCACGCCGATCTTCGCGCCCGGGAAGAAGGCGAGGTTGATGCCGCGAAGGATCTCCCGCTTGGGCGGAACGACCTTCCGCAGGTCGCGCATGGTGAAGATGTACTGGGGAGGCATGGCGCCCACGTATGATACACGACGCGCCGGCGCCGGGACGGCGGCCGCGACGAGGAGGCGGAGCGATGGCCGATCGACGGGTCCAGTTCGACTTCGACGTCGAGTTCTCGAACGGCGGCAGCCTGAAGGGCGAGGGGTTCCGGCTCGACATCGAGGGCGACGACATCTCGGACCTGGCGCTCGCCGACTACATCGTCCGCGACCTGCGGCTCCTGATGGTGGGCACGATCCGGATCCGCAACAAGGTCATCCTCACCGAGCCGCACAAGCGGTCGCGCCCCCGGCTCGTGGACGTGAGCCACGAGATCGAGGACGGCATGATCACCTACCGGGGGCTGCCCGGGCCCGTCATTCGCGACCACTGGACGCGCGAGGCGTCCCGGAGCCACTTCGCCCCCGGCACGGAGTTCCACATCGGCCGCATCGACATGGTGGCGAACACGGGGACGTACGTCGACAGCCCGTTCCACCGCTATGCCGATGGACCGGATCTGGCGGCGCTTCCCCTCGAGTCCCTGGCGGATCTGCCGGGAGTGGTGGTCCGCGCGACCGGCCGGGCGGAGCGCGGGATCGAGGTCTCCGCGCTCGCCGGGCTCGACGTTCGAGGCAAGGCGGTGCTGCTCCACACCGGCTGGGACGTCCACTGGCGAACGGATCGCTACTTCGAAGGCCATCCCTTTCTGACCGCCGCCGGCGCCGAGTGGCTGGCCCGACAGGGCGCGGCGCTCGTCGGCATCGATTCCCTGAACATCGACGACACCGCGGATCCCCGTCGCTCGGCGCACAGCACTCTCTTGCGCGCGAGCATCCCGATCGCCGAGCACCTGTGCCACCTCGACCGTGTGCCCGACGCCGGGTTCCGCTTCTTCGCCGTTCCGGTGAAGGTGCGCGCGTTCGGAACGTTCCCGGTCCGCGCCTTCGCGGTGATTTGAGCGCGACCGCCTGGCCGGCGCCGACCGCGAGCCTCGAACCCTCCGGTCAGCGCTGGACGGCGGGGACCCAGGCGGCGGTGCGGCCCGCGATCGTCTCCCGGCGGATCGCGTCGCCCCGCACGGTGACGCCGGGCCTGGCGTCCCAGCGGCGGTGGAAGAGCCACGCGGGCGGATAGCGCTCGCTGTCGGACCCGACGGCCACCGCGCGCCGGACGATCGCCCGGAGGCGCGCGCGGAGCCGGTCCAGCTCTCGGTCGGACAGCGAGCGAGCCGAGCGGCGGGGGGCGATGCGCGCCTGATAGAGCACCTCGTCGGCGATCCAGTTGCCGACGCCCGCGGCGAAGGACTGGTCGAGCAAGAGCGCCTTCACCGGAAGCCCGCGGCTTCGCGCGAGCGCGCGGAACCGGGCGGCGCCGGGCACCCCGCGAAGGGCGTCGAAGCCGAGCGCCGCGATCGGCGACTCCGTTGCCGGATCGCGCCGGAGTCGGATGCGGCCCAGGCGACGGCCGTCGACGAGCGCGAGCTCGCCGCCGTCGTCGAGGCGCAGGTGGAGCTTCATGAACCGGGGCGGCCAGACGGTATCGGCGCGCCGCCCGCTCGACACGAGCCGCACGCTCCGCCGTCGCGACGTGTGGAGGCCGCCGGCCATGCCGAAGTGCACGACGAGCCACGGGCGCCGATCGAGCTCGAACCAGAAGTGCTTTCCGTGGCGTCGCACGGCCTGGACCCGCCGCCCGAGGAGAGCCCGGCGGATCCGCGCCGGCGGGACACGTTCGAACACGATCGGGTCGTCGGCCACCGTGACGGCGACGATCCGGCGCCCGACCGCCAGCGCGGTGGCCGCGCGGCGCGCCGTTTCGACCTCGGGCAGCTCCGGCATGCCTCACTCCCTCCCAGGGGCCATCCGTCTCACCCCCGCGTCGTCAGGCAGAACACCCCCAGGGCCAGGAAGGCAACGGCGGTCAGGCTGATCGCCGACGTGTAGATCACGAGATACGAGCCGGTCCAGTCGTAGAGCGCTCCCGCGAGGTACGGTCCCAGCGCGGATCCGAGAGCGTTGCCGATGCCGAGCAGCCCGAAGACGACCCCGTACTGCGCGGGCGACGCGATGCGCCCGACGAGCACGGAGCCGATCGTGGCCCGGGAGCCCATGGGAAGGAAGAGGAAGAGCACGTAGGCGTACGCGAGGAGCCTCGCGGACGTCACCTCCAAACCCAGAAGACAGGCGAGCCCGAGGAGCGTGGAGCCGAACGAGACGAAGCCCGCGCGGGGCGCGCCCACCCGATCGGACATCAGGCCGAACATCACGCGGCCGGCCGCCGCCAGGACCCCGCCGACGCCGAGCATGGCGGAAGCGAGATCGGGCGAGAATCCTCGCTCCGTCATGTACAGCGCGTGCTGCGTGGTGGCGAGGCCTCCGAAGATCGGCGGCATGGTCAGGACGACGAGCAGGAGCCAGAACGGCGCCGCGCCGACGACCGCGCGCAAGCTCGAGCCGTCGCCGGCGGCGGGTGTGGCGGCCGGTCGGGCGACGTTGAGGCGCGATGGCAGCACGGTCCAGGCGAGAGGGATCAGCGCCGCCACCAGAACGGCATAGCCCGCGAGCGCCGCGCGCCAGCCGAAGTGCGTGATCACCCACTGGCACGGGGGCGCGAGACCGTAGCCGGCCATCGCGCCGGCGAAGGCGATCCCCATGGCCGCGCCGCGCCGCACGACGTAGGCATCCGCCAGCAGCGCGGCCTGCGTGACCATCCCGGTCAATCCGACGCCGACCCCGACGCCCACGCCGACGGCGAGGCGGAAGAGGGTCAGCGAATGGGACACGCTGCCGAGGGCGAAGCCGAGCGCCGCCGAGATGAGCCCGAGGCTGACGCTGGCGCGAGGATTCCAGCGGGCGACGGTCCAGCCGGAGATCGGACCCAGCACGGCGCCGCCCACCCAGATCAGCGTGATGGTGGAGGCGGTCGCCGCGCGCGAGCCTCCAAACTCGGCGAGGAGCGGCGGGAAGAAGACCGGAAACGCGTTGGTGATCCCGGTCACGAGGAGCGCGGAGGCGAACGCGAGGAGGAGCCGCCCGCTGACGAGGCTCTCCCGGCGCTCGCTCATCACCAGATTATGGCTCGATTCGCGGCACCGTTTGACGACGGCCCGCGAGACAGACCGCGGTGCGGCGCTCGCCGGCTACGTCAGGCGTTGGCGGCTCCCCGGAACGGCCGCGCTTGGCGTGATTGCGAAGTGGCCCGTCAGCCCGTCAGGACCATCTGTGTCTGGATCGTAATGGACAGGAGCCGGCCCCCCGGCTCGGTGACCCGCGTCTGCCAGACCATGGTTCGCCGGCCGCGGTGGAGGCACGTCGACTCGGCCCGGATCATGTCGGCGCGTCCCGCCGCGAGGAAGTTGGTCTTCGACTCGAGGGTCGTGGTCGTGGCGCCGGGCGGCAGATTCAGGACCGTGGCGGCGGCTCCGACGGTGTCCGCGAGCGCCATCAGCGTGCCCCCGTGGACCGCGCCGCCGACCGTCTTCAGGGCGTCCCGGACGGGGAGCTCGGCCACGACGCAGTCGAGGCTCGTCTCCACGAACCGGATGCCCAGCAGCTCGCCCAGGGTGCCGCGGAACCGCTCGGTGAGACCGGCCGGATCGGTGGTCATCGGATCTCCTCCGCCAAGAAGGCGTCGACGTCGTGGGCTGTGACCGCCGTGCTCATGGTCGACGGCTCGTGCGTCGCCCCCAATCCTGGGGCGTGCCGCGTCCTGTCGCGATTACCTCAGAGGTAATGGCCGCGGTCGGGCGGGCGGTGTAGAGTCCGGCCATGGCCTCGACGCGGACGGCGGGCTCTGAACGCGCGGCTCGGCCGGGCGGGGAGATGCGCCTTCGGGCGCGCCCTTCGCGAGTGGCGGACGCGCCGCGGGCTGAGTCAGCTGACCCTGGCCGTCGATGCGGGCATCTCCTCGCGGCACCTGAGCTTCGTCGAGACGGGCCGGGCCCAGCCGAGCCGAGAGATGGTGCTCCTCCTGGCCCGGGCGCTCGACGTGCCGTTGCGCGACCGGAACGACCTCCTGGCGGCCGCGGGGTTCGCGCCCGTCTACCGCGCGACGGACCTCGAGGCGCCGACGCTGGCGCAGGCGCGCCGCGCCCTCGACTTCGTCCTGCGCCAGCAGGAGCCGTACCCGGCGATCGTGATCGACCGGCACTGGGACATCCTGCAGGCGAACGGCGGCACGGCGCGCCTCGTGGAGCTGTTCCTCGAGCCGTCGGCCACCGCCGAGCTCGGGCTGAATGCCATGCGTCTGATGTTCCACCCGCGCGGGTTCCGGCCCCACATCGTGAACTGGGAGGCGATGGCGGCCGCGCTGATCCAGTGGCTTTACCGCGACGTCCTGAGCGGGCTCGGGGACGCCGGAACCCGGCGGCTGCTCGACGAGCTCCTCGCGTATCCCGGCGTGCCGTCGCACTGGCGCCGGCTCGATCTCGACGTGTCGACCGATCCGTTCCTGCCGATCGAGTTCCGGCGAGGAGAGACCGAGCTCCGCTACTTCTCGATGCTGACGAGCCTCGGGACCCCGCACGACATCACGCTGCAGGAGCTCCGGATCGAATCGTTCTTCCCCGCCGACGCGGCCACCGAGGACGCCGCCCGCCGCCTCGCGTCCCGCTGACGGGCCCCGCCCCGGGGCCCTGAGACCGACGAGTCGCCCTAGCGGACCGGGGTCCACGCGCCGCCGTGGCGTGCTGATTCCGTGGCGGCCAGCGCGACCCGGAGCGCCATGAGCCCGTCGTGACCGGTCGGGCTCACCGGCTTGCTCGTCCGCACCGCCTCGACGAACCCCTGGAGCTCGGCAACGTAGGCCTGCGCGAAGCGCTCCGGGAAGTACGGCACGTAGTCGTGGTGGGCGCCCGCCTTGTCGTAGCGCGTGACCGGCGTGTGCCGCTCGTAGCCCACCTTGAGGCCGCCGTTGTCGCCGAGCACCTCGGTGTGGATGTCGTAGCCGTACCCGGACTGGCGCGAGTTGACGATGGACCCGAGCGCGCCCGACGCGAACCGGAGCGTCAGGACCGTGGTGTCCCAGTCGTTGACCGCGCGGAAGGCCTCCGCCTGCGGCCCGAGCGCCGTCCCTGCCGCGGAGACGCTCTCCACCTCGGAGCCGGTCAGGAAGCGCGCGACGTCGATGTCGTGGATGGTCATGTCCACGAACTGGCCGCCGCACGTCGGGATGTAGTGCGGGGGCGGCGGGTAGGGATCGTGGCTCACCGATCGGAGGAGATGGAGCCGCCCGAGCTCGCCCGCGGCGATGCGGCGGCGCGCCTCCGCGAAGCCGGTGTCGAAGCGCCGCTGGAAGCCGATCTGGAGCGGCACGCCGCACTCCTTCACGACGCCCAGGGCCCGCTCCGTCGAGGGGACGTCGAGGGCGATGGGCTTCTCGCAGAAGATCGCCTTCCCCGCGCGGGCCGCCGCCTCGATCTGCTCGGCATGCGCGCCCGTCGGGGTGACGATCACGACGGCCTCCACCTCGCGATCGAGGATGGCCTCCCGGGGATCCGCGACGGTCCGCGCCCCGTAGCGGGCCCCCAGCTCCCGGGCGGCCGGCGCGGGATCGGCGACGACCGCGAGGCGCACCTCCGGCAGGCTTGCCAGGGTGCGAGC
This sequence comes from uncultured Candidatus Rokubacteria bacterium, assembly GCA_963765195.1. Classification (GTDB taxonomy): domain Bacteria; phylum Methylomirabilota; class Methylomirabilia; order Rokubacteriales; family DASRDR01; genus DASRDR01. The sequence continues at coordinate 204,158 of CAVXVV010000088.1, read as the reverse complement.
GTGCGCCGCGCCGAGGCGGCCCGCGCCCAGGAGGGCGATCCCGATCCGACCGCCGGCCATCAGCGCACCCTCCCGCGGGCGGACACGGGCCACACCACCTCGACCCGGTCGCCGCGCACGCCGACGAGCTCGTCCATCATGTTGGACACCACGCAGCAGTGATTGGGCACCACGTGGACGACGTCGCCGACGCGGGGCCGCTCGCGGCACTGGGAGAGATCCACCACGCCGTGCTCCTCCGAGAGACCGGTGATCGCGGCGTCCGGGTACTCGAGGACGTGCCCGTAGCCCGGCATGCCGTACTGGTCCGAGGTCAGGACCTTCGTGCCGCAGTCCAGGATCGCGCGCCCGTCGTTGGGGCGGCTCACGACGGTGGCGCGCACGCGCATCGCGCAGTTCGCCCACGCGGCCGTGCCCGTGCGCACCGTTGCCGCGTCGTTGAAGACGCAGGTGCCCGCGCGGTGCTCGGTCAGCATCGGGAATTTCTCGACGCTGAAGAGGGCCGGGGTGCCGCCGCCGGACACGATCGGGACCGGGATGCCCGCCCGCTTGAACAGCTCGAGCGCGTGGTCGAAGAAGACCCGCGTGTCGGGATCGCGGTTCGGGAACGTCATGAGGCCCTGGAAGTCCATGTGGGGAAGCTTCATGACCGTCTGGGCCAGGTCGAACGTGGCCTGCGGGGTCTGCACCCCGTTCCGGGCGCCGCCGGTGTCGCACTCGATGACGAAGCGGACGTCCCGCCCGTGGCGGGCGCCGGCCTCCGAGAGGCCGCGCGCGACGACCTCGTTGTCGAGCACGACCGTCAGGCGCTCGACGCGGCGGGCGACGGCCATCAGGCGGTCGAGCTTCGCGCGACCGAGAATGTTGTACGTGAGGAGGACGTCGGGAGCGACGCCGTGATCGGCGAACACCTCGATCTCGCCGATCTTCTGGCAGACGATCCCGCTCGCGCCGGCGGCGAGCTGCATCCGGCCGATGGCGGGGACCTTGTGCGTCTTGATGTGAGCGCGGTTCCCGATCCCGTGGCGGTCCAGGTGCGCCTGCACGCGGCGGATGTTGTCCTCCATCACGTCGAGATGGATCGTGACCACCGGGGTTTCGAGATCCTGCACCCTCATGCGTGCCCTCCTGAGTGCGAAGCGGCGGCGTCGCCGCATTCGGCCGAGGCGGCCGTCCCGTCCGGGGCGGCTCGCCGACGCTCCCAAGCATGCGACGCGCCCACCCGCTCTTCAAGGGGCTGCGCGATCCGGCGGGCCCGAAGGCGGCGCGCGCTTGACACTCGAAGAGCGTCCGCCGAGCATGAGGGCGTGAAGATCGCCGCGATCCGGCTCTATCTCGTGGAGTGCCGGCTGCCCGAGCCGCAGGGCAACGCGACCCGGTTCATCGACCGGCGCGGGTCGCTGCTGGTCGAGGTGAGGGGCGACGACGGTCTGAGCGGCTGGGGCGAGACCTGGCATTCCCCCGCGGCGGCGTGGACCATCATCGAGACGACCCTCGCGCCGGCGATCCTGGGCCAGGACCCGATGGAGTACCAGCGGCTCTGGGCCGCCATGCACGAGCGCCTGGGCTACGAGCGGCAAGGGCCGGGGCTGATGGCGCTGTCGGCCGTCGACATGGCGCTGTGGGACCTCCGCGGGCGCGCCCTGGGCCAGCCGATCTGCCGGCTGCTGGGCGGCCCGATCCGGACGCGCGTGCCGGCGTACGCGAGCGGGCCGTACCTCCGGCCGGGCCGCGATCCCTACCGCGCCTACCGGCGCGAGGCCGAGCGCCTCATCGCGCCGGGCTTCCGCGCCATGAAGATGAAGGTGGGCGTCGACCCCACCGCGGACGGGCGGGCGGCCAGCGCGGTCCGGAAGGTCGTGGGCCCGGACATCATCCTGCTGGCCGACGCGAACCAGGGCTACACCGTGCGGCCGGCGATCGAGACCGGGCGCCAGCTCGAGGCGGAAGGCTTCGCCTGGCTCGAGGAGCCCGTCGCCCCGGACGACGTCGAGGGGTACGCGCACGTGGCGGGGGCGCTGGGCCTCGCCGTGGTGGGAGGGGAGGCGCTGGGAGGCATCCGCGCCTTCCGGTCCTTCTTCGAGCGGAATGCGCTCGACGCCGCCCAGCCCGATCTCGCGATCGCCGGCGGCTTCACCGAGGTGGCGCGCGTCGCGGCGCTCGCCGCGGCCTGGGAGGTGCCCATCGTCCCCCACGTGTGGGGCACTGCGGTGAACCTCTTCGCGTCGCTCCAGCTCTGCGCGGTCCTGCCCGGCTACCGCAGCCACACGTCCATGCCGTACCCGTGGTTCGAGTACGACCAGTCGCCGAACCCGCTGCGCGAGCTGTGGGGCGCTCCGGCGGTCGGGCCGGACGGCATGGTCGAGATCCCGCAAGGCCCGGGCCTGGGGATCGAGATCGACCCGCGCGCGTTCGAGCCGTACCTCCAGCGCCGCGCCGAGGTCAGCCCCGACTGAGCGCCCGCAGGGCGTCGACGAAGCCCTCGTCGCGCTCGGGCGTCAGGAGCAGCGGCCGGCCCGCTCGGAGCCGCACCAGGACGAGGCGATCCGTGCGCGAGACGTACAGGTCGAGGAGCCCTTTCCGCGTGTAGAGCCAGCCGAAGCCGCCCCAGAGCCCGCCCGCGCCGATGCGCATCCCCCAGCCGAAGTCCCGTCGGAAGGCCTCGCGGGACAGCATCTCCGCCCCGGCGATGTCGCCCGCCGCGATGCGCCGGCTCCTGAGCGGCCAGCGGATCCAGAGGCCGCCCGTGTGGACCTCGAATGCGGTCGGCCGCCCGAGGAGCCACACCGCGGCGTAGACGACGACCACGAAGACTGTCGCGCCCAGCAGGGTGCCCCGAGCCGGCTCCCGCGCGAGGGCGGCCCCCAAGACGAGTCCGAGCGGCGCGACCAGGGCGATGCCGGTGAGCGCGCGGATGTCTCCCGACATCGGCGCGAGCGCGAAGCGGGTGGCCGGGATGGATGGCGCTCGGATGGTCGACCTCCGTGATCGTCCCGCGGACGCGCGGCCAGGACAGCACCGCCCCCGCGGCGCGTCAAGGCCGCCGTGCCGCTTGTCACCGGACGTGCGGCCGGTCTACCATCCTTGCACCCGAGACAGTCGTCCAGGCCGGACGACGGCCCAGACGACGGGATGGTCCGGAGAGCGCGCCGCCTCCTCGCGGCGCACAGGGGACACTCACCAGGAGGGCCACGAATGGCACGGGACATGTCACGCTCGCATCGAGGGATCGGTCGGCGCACGTTCCTGGGCGGGAGCCTGGCGCTGGGCGGTGGCCTCGTGGGTCTGGACCTCTCCAGAGCTCACCTCGTCTCCGCCCAGACGCCGAAGCGCGGCGGGACGCTGACGGCCGCCGCCGAGATCGACCCGATCGGTCTCGACCCCCACAACAGCTCGAACTTCTCGTCGGCCCAGGCGTACGACCACATCTACGAGAGCCTCACGTCGTATGACGAGAAGACCAACATCGTGCCGTGCCTCGCCACCAGCTGGGAGGTCACGAACGGCGGCAAGACCTACACGTTCAAGCTCCGCCCGAACGTGAAGTTCCACAACGGCCAGACCATGAGCGCCGACGACGTCAAGTACAGCATCGAGCGGGTCCTGGACCCGAAGACGGCGTCGCCCTGGATCTCCTGGCTGAAGTCGATCAAGGAGATCAAGGTCGTCGATCCCTTGACCGTGCAGATGAACCTCGACGCCCCCTATCCGCTCCTCGGCTCGTTCGCCGGGATCCGGGCGTCGGGGATCATCCCGAAAGGGCTCGCGGAGCAGGAGAACCTCAAGATCAAAGGAATCGGCACCGGGCCGTTCAAGCTCGTCGAGTACGTGCCCCAGGACCGGATCGTCTATGCGCGGAACCCCGACTACTGGGACAAGTCGCTCCCGTATCTCGACGGGATGGTCTTCAAGGTCCTGACCGAGGAGAATGCCCGGATCGCCGCTCTGAAGGCCGGCCAGATCCAGTACGCGTTCCTCTCCGGACAGGGTGCGGCGCAGCTCGAGGGCGCTCCTGGGATCACCGTCGCCAAGAGCCCCACCGCCTGGGTCGTCGTCCACTACATCAACAAGCTGAACAAGCCGCTCAGCGACGCCCGTGTCCGGCGCGCGTTGCGGATGGCCGTCGACACGAACGAGGTGATCCAGAAGGCCGCGTTCGGCGCCGCCGTGCCCTCGGGTCCCGTGCCCACGGGGTACGGGGACTGGTACATCGACCCGAAGACCCTACCTTTCGTGAAGGCGGACGTCGAGGGCGCCAAGAAGCTCCTGGCCGAGGCCGGGTATCCGAACGGCGGCTTCAAGATCGAGATCAAGTGCTCGCCCCAGTACCCGGAGTTCGTCGCCACGACGCTCGTGATCCAGGAGTCGCTCAAGAAGCTCAACGTCGACGTCACCGTGACCCAGATGGAGTGGGGCGCGTTCGTGGCCGACAACAAGAAGTCGAACGACAGCTGCGGCAAGGAAAGCTCGGACATCTACTCGTCCGCCAACACGTTCCGCCCCGACCCGGACGGCTACCTCTACCCCTACTTCCACTCGAAGGGGGAGATCAACAAGGGCGGCTGCGACACGCCGGACGCGAAGCTCGACGCCCTGCTGGTCGAGGCGCGCCAGTCGAGCAACCACGCGGAGCGGAAGCGGCTCTACGAGGAAATCCAGCGTCATGCTATGCGGGAGTCCCTCGACTGGTGGTGGTACGCGAAGTACAACATCGAGGCGACGTCGAACAAGCTCCAGGGTTACTCCCAGTCGTTCACCGGCCGCCGGCTCTTCCTCAAGAAGGCCTGGCTCGCCTAGGTAAGCCCGTCGGCGTGCTTCGGGGCTGCCTTCCCGGGGGGAGGCAGCCCCCGAAGCGTTCGCCGAGAGGCGAACGCCGCGGCTTTGCCGCGGGGGCCGTCGGCCTCCCTCGAGGGCAGCGCACGATGCGTCGGCAAACGCGACGTGTGCCGGGTGACCCGAACAGGGGGGCGGAGCGCACCTCCGAGTAGAGATGCGGTACCTTGCGCGTCGCGCGGTCTGGACCATCCTCGCCGTTCTCGGCGTCTCGGTCCTCATCTTCTTCCTGGTCCGCCTCCTGCCCGGCAACATCGTCGACATCATCGCGGGCACCGAGGGCCAGCTCAGCCGAGCGCAGCGCGCGGCCGTGCTGAAGGAGTTCGGGCTCGACCAGCCGCTGCCCGTCCAGTACCTCCGGTGGGTCGGCAGCATGCTCCAGGGAAACTTCGGCTGGTCCTTCCGCACCGGCCAGCCGGTCGCGGCCCTCATCGCCTCGCGGCTGCCGATCACGATCGAGCTCGCCCTCCTCGCGGTGCTGAGCGTGGCCCTCGTGGCGATCCCGTTCGGCGTGGCCGCGAGCGTCACGCGGAGCCGCCGTGTGCGCACGCTGGTGCAGATCATCGGGGTCCTCGGGCTGTCCCTGCCGAACTTCTGGATCGCGATCCTGCTCATCATCGGGGCGTCGTCGCTCTTCGGATGGCTCCCGGCCATCATCTACGTCCCCCCGTGGACGGACCCGTGGGTGAACCTCCAGCAGATGTTTCTCCCCGTGCTGTCGCTGGGGCTCGGGCTCTCGGCGGTCGTCATGCGCATGACCCGGTCCTCGATGCTCGAGGTGCTGGGGCAGGACTTCATCCGGGTTGCTCGCGCCAAGGGGCTGGCGACGCGGACGGTACTCCTCCGTCACGCGCTCCGGAACGCCCTCATCCCGATCGTCACGGTCCTCGGCCTCCAGATGGGCTTCCTCCTGGGCGGCGTGGTGATCACCGAGCAGATCTTCGGGCTTCCGGGTCTCGGGTGGACGCTGCTCAACGGCGTCTACCAGCGGGACTATCCGGTCGTGCAGGGGACCGTGATGGTCTTCGCGGTCACGTTCGTTCTCGTCAACCTTTTCGTGGACCTCCTCTACACGTACCTCGACCCCCGCATTCGCTATGAGTGACGCGGGGGCCGCCCCGGCCGTCGCCGCGCTGCCGCGCGGCCTGGATCCGGCGCGCGCCGCGCGGGCCCGATGGCGGCGCACGGTGACGCCGGTCGCCCTCATCGGCGCGGCGCTGGTGGGGATCGTGGTCGCCGTGGCGCTCGATCGCGCCGGTGCTGGCGCCGCACCCGCCGGCCGCGCAGATCGCCAAGCCGCTGCTAGTTCCGGGGGCCCCGGGGCACCTCCTCGGGACCGACGAGTTCGGGCGGGACGAGCTGAGCCGCCTCATCTGGGGCGCGCGGGTCTCCCTCTACGTCGGCGGGCTCGCGGTCCTCATCGCGCTCGGGCTCGGCGCCACCGCGGGGGTGATCGCGGGATTCTTCGGCGGGTGGGTCGACGACATCGTCATGCGGATCATGGACGTCGTGCTGTCGCTGCCGGCGCTCGTCCTCGCGATCGCCATCACCAGCGTGCTCGGCCCGACCCTCACCAACGCGATGCTGGCGATCGGCCTCGTGTACGCGCCGACCTTCGCGCGGGTGGCGCGCGGGCCGACCCTGACGGTCGTGCAGGTGCCGTTCATCGAGGCGGCCCGCTCGATCGGCGCGTCGAACTGGCGGATCATCGCGCGGCACGTCCTGCCGAACGTGATGGCCCCCATCCTGGTCCAGATGACCGTGTCGTTCTCGACCGCCATCCTCACCGAGGCCGCGCTGTCCTTCCTGGGGCTCGGGACCCAGCCGCCCACCGCGTCGTGGGGCCTCATGCTGAGCGCCGCGCGTCAGTACATGCTGATCGATCCCTGGATTGCGGTGCTGCCGGGCTGCGCGATCGCCCTCACCGTGCTCGGGTTCAACCTGCTGGGGGATGGCCTGCGGGATCTCCTGGATCCCCGGATGCGGACCCTCTGATCCGACGCTCGGCCCGCCGGGGGCCGCTCAGGCGGAGCGCGGCGTCGGATCGGGGACCCGGACCCAGGGCACGAGGAGCCAGCATGCCGCGGTCGTGGCCGCGCTGATCGCGATGAGCCAGGAGAGCCCGACCCAGTCGTAGAGCTGACCGCCCACCCACTGGGCCCCGGTCGTGCCGAGGTTCATGACCGACATGAGCGCGGCGAAGAAGGTCCCCTCGGCGTGACTCGGGACCGCCCGGGCCGCCAGGTCGAGCGTGGCCAGCAGCGCGATCGCGGTGACGAAGCTCACGGTGACGCTCAGCGTGACTGCCGACCACCAGCCCGCCAGGCCGTAGTAGGCGAGGGTGCCGGCGACGCCGATCCCGATGGCCAGGTTCAGGAGCGCCCGCGGCGCGAGCCGCGGCGCGTAGCGGCCGAACACGATGGCGCCCGCCATCGCGGCGCCGCTCGACAGGCTCGTCAGCACGCCGAGCTGGATCTTGGTGATCCCGAGGGCGTCCACCATGTGGTATTCGAGCGGCACGCCGAACGACGGGCTGAAGTTCCACAGGAAGATGAAGATCGCGGCCCGCCAGAGCGGCCCGGACCGGAGGCCCGCCCGCAGCGCGGCCAGCGTCTCCTGCACCGTGGCGCGGTCGAAGCGCGTTCGGGGGTCACGCACCGCCCAGGCGGAGGCGGCGAACGACAGCACCGGGAACAGCGCGATCAGGAGGAAGACGCGGTTGTACGCGACGTGGGCCGCGAGGTAGCCGCCTCCGACGCCCGCCAGGACGCTCGCCCCGTAGACGGCCGCCCACTGGATCGACTGGAACCGTCCGGTGAGGCGGCGGGCCTTGCCCTCCTCCACCATGACCGCATCGCAGAGCACGTCGGTGAACGCGAGGCCGAGACCCGTCAGTCCGAGGATCGCGAGCGTGACTCCCCAGGGATACGCAGGCAGGAGCCCCAGCGCGAGCCACCCGAGCGCCGCCATCGCCGTCGTCACGAGCAGGTAGGACCGGCGCCGGTAGCCGAGGAGGGGAACCAGGTCCGAGACGAGCCCGTAGAGCGGCTTCACGTTCCAGGCAAAGCCGACCAGCGCGAGGAACGTGGCGGTATCGGCCGCGCTGAGCCGCATCTCGTCCTTGAGCAGGAAGAAGATGGGCGTGGTCGCGAGGCCGGCGTTCGGCTCCGCCACGCCCTGCACGGCGTAGACCGTGGCGAAGAAGACGAGGAGGCGCCGGAGCGGCGTCGGCCGGGCCGCTCCGCCAACGGACGGCCCCGGGCTAGGAGCGGACGACGAGGTCGATCTCGACCAGCGCGCCGAGGGCGAGCCCCGTCACGCCGACACAGGTCCGGCCGGGGAACCGTCCCGGCGCGAAGTAGGTGGCGTAGACCGCGTTCATCGCGGCGTAGTCGGCGAAGTTGACGAGGTAGACGCGCGCGAAGACGACGCGGGCCAGGCTCGACCCCGCCCCGCTCAGGACGGCCTGGAGGTTCCGCATCACCTGGTGGGTCTGCGCGGTGATCCCGCCCTCGACGAGCCGTCCGGTCGCGGGATCCGCCGGCAGCTGCCCGGTGACGAAGAGAAACTCGCCGGCGCGCACCGCGTGGCTGTACGGCGCGGTGAGCGGGGGCGGCGGCGCGCCGGGGACCATCAGGAACTCCAGGTCCATGGCGCCCCAGGATGGGCCCGCGCCGGAGGAGGTGTCAAGGCGCCGCGTCGCTTGACTTCGCCCGGAGCGTGGGTGAGAGTCGGGCGCGGCGCGGACCGCGCGAACACGAAGGGAGCGGCGATGCGGCTGGGACTCGGGCTCGGGTACGCGGGGGCGCGCGTGCACGTGGACGTCCAGGCCGTGCAGGATGCGGAGCGCCTCGGCTACCACTCGGTCTGGACCGCCGAGGCCTACGGCTCGGACGCCGTGGTCCCGCTCGCGTGGGTCGGCGCGCTCACGTACCGGATCCGCCTCGGCACCGCGATCCTCCAGATGGCGGCCCGGACGCCGGCGATGACGGCGATGACCGCGATGACGCTCGATGCCCTGTCGGGCGGGCGGGCGCTCCTGGGCCTCGGCGTTTCCGGGCCCCAGGTGGTGGAGGGCTGGCACGGGCAGCCGTTCGGCAAGCCGCTCGGCCGGACGCGCGAGTACGTCTCCATCGTGCGCGCGATCCTGGCGCGCCAGAAGCCGGTCGAGCACGCGGGTGAGCACTACCAGATTCCCTACCGCGGGCCCGGCGCGACGGGTCTCGGCAAGCCGCTTCGGAGCATCGTGCACGCGCGCGCCGACCTGCCCATTTACCTCGCGGCGATCGGGCCGAAGAACGTCGCTCTGGCCGCCGAGATCGCCGACGGGTGGCTGCCGGTGTTCTTCTCGCCGGCCCGCGCCGGTGTCTTCCATGAGGCTCTGGCCGAGGGGTTTGCGCGGGCGGGCGCGCCGGACAAACGCGCGCGCTTCGACGTCGCCCCGATGGTGCCGGTGGTGGTCGGCCGGGACGTGGACGCCTGCCGCGCCCACGTGAAGCCTCGGCTTGCGCTCTACGTGGGGGGCATGGGCGCGCGGGGGCGCAACTTCTACTTCGATCTCGCCTGCCGCTACGGCTACGAGGGGGCAGCCGCCCGCATCCAGGAGCTCTATCTCGCTGGCCGGCGGCCGGAGGCGGAGGCCGCGGTCCCCGATGCCCTGGTGGACGAGGTCGCGCTGTGCGGGCCGCCGGAGCGGATCCGGGAGCGTCTGCCCGAGTGGCGCGCGGCCGGGGTGACGACGCTCGTGTGCGCGACGGCGCAGTCCGAGGCCGTCCGGGTGATGGCGGAGCTGGTGCTCTGAGGCGCGGCGGCGCCGCGCCGGGTCGGGCCCGGCGCGGGACGCGCGCGCCGCTAGATCAGAAGAGGCGCCGCGCCTCCTGGAAGTCGCGGTCGCGGTCTATCTCCGCCAGCAGCGCCTCCAGCGAGCCGCGCGCCGACGCCGTGTCGCCGCGGACCGCGATCACCTCCACGATGACCTGGGCCCGCTCGCCCCATCCCCGGGCCTTGTCCGCGTAGCGCCAGGGATCCGGATGGGTGAGCTTGCTCCGCGTGATCTCCTCGTGCAGCTGCCTGGCGCGCTCTCCCAGTGGGAGTCCCACGTGCGGCGCGGCAGCGGCGGCTCGCTTCGGGGCCGGTGCGGCTGCCGGCTTCGAGGCAGGCTTCTTCGCGGCCTTCGCGGCGGGGCGCGCGGCCGTCTTGGATGGTTTGCTGGCGGCCTTCTTCGTCGCGGAGCGCTTCACTGTCTTCTTCGCCACGGTCTCGCTGTCCTCCTCACCTGACTACCGGGGGTGGTTGGGTCAATCGCCGCGCTGTGTGTCCCGAACCTCAGGGTCGAACGGCCCGAGCGCCGGCCGCACGAAATGATACATCGCAAAGACCTCGAGCGCGAACGCCGGGAACCCGAGATAGCCGGCGACGGGCATCTCGAAGAGGCGGACGGAGGGGAAGACCGGCACGCCCACGTACTTCCACTTGGCCAGCGCCCAGTAGTTCCAGAACTCCCAGAGGAGGCCGCAGACGACGCCGGCCAGGAGCCACCGCCAGACGAAGGGCCGGTCTCCCGCACGCCAGGCCGCCAGGAGCGACGGCCGGCCGGCGCGGGCGTTCAGGGAGTCGAGGAGGAGCACGAAGCCGAGCCACACGAAGCCGAAGGTCCACGGCCGCACGTCGTATGGGAGGAGCGGCGGCACCGTCACGAAGACGACCCCGACGACGATCGCGAGCCGCAGCCACGGGGAAAGGGGCAGGGGGGGACGGACGCTCGAGGGCCAGGGGAGGGGACCGGCGCCGAGCAGCGCCGCCGTCTCGAACATCGCCGGCCAGATGGTCGCGAACGCCCACGCGTACGCGATCGCTGCCACCCAGGGGTCCTCGGGCACGCCGAAGTACGCCCAGTTCCGGAGCCGCGTGTTGTACCCCTCGAACAGGAGCCAGAGCGGAATCGACACGGTGGCCATCAGCAGGGCTTCGCGCGGCCGGTCGTGGAGGAGGGACCGGCCCTCGCGCCGGAGGACCAGAGCGTCCGCCAGCAGGATGTACGCCGTCCACATGACCGGCGTGAACCAGCGGGCGAGCGCCGGGACCTGCCACGGAAGGAGCGCCTGGTCCACCAGGAGGACGAGCGCGCCGAGCCAGCCATGCCATGCCATCGCCTTCTCTATATACTCGGAGCGTGTCGCTTCTGACGCGCCTCATCGGCCGTCTGAACCTCCGGTTCCCGACCCTGTTCGCGCTCTTCGCGCTGCTGACCGCGCTCGACCTGGTGCTGCCGGATCCGCTGCCGCTGGTCGACGAGTTCGGGCTCGCGCTCCTGACGCTCCTGCTCGCGCTCTGGCGCGATCGCCGGCCGTCGACGGCCGCACGACGCTAGTGCGCGGGCGTCGTCGCGCGCGTCAGGTGCCGGTGGCGTTAGGTTGACCCGCAGGGGCGCTCGGGTGGAAAATGGTGGCGACGGAACTCGAAAGGGGGGCGTGCGTGCCGCGGACGAGACTGGACGTCCCGTCAGTCGAGCATCTGTCCATCGTTGACGAGGAAGGTCGCGTCGACGAGTCTCTCGAACCTCCAATTCCCCCCGAGGACCTCCGCCGGCTTTACCGAACCTTCCTTCTCGCTCGGCGCTTCGACGAGCGGATGCTCCGGCTCCAGCGGCAGGGGCGCATCGGCACCTTCGGTCCCATTCGCGGCCACGAGGCCGCGGTCCTCGGCAGCGTCTATGCGCTCCGCGCGACGGACTGGATGGTGCCCTACTACCGCGAGTGGCCGGCGTACATGTGGCGCGGCTGGCCGCTCGAGAACCTCATCCTCTACTACGCGGGGTACGCGGAGGGCATGCGCGTGCCCGACGGGGTGCGGGACCTGCCGCTCTGCATCCCGATCGCGAGCCAGGTGCCCCATGCCGTCGGCCTGGCCTGCGCGAGCCGGAGCAAGGGCGAGGACAGCGTGACGCTGGTGTACTTCGGCGACGGCGCGTCATCCCACGGGGACTGCCAGGAGGCGATGAACTTCGCCGGCGTCTTCCAGGCGCCGCTGGTCTTCTTCTGCCTGAACAACCAGTGGGCCATCTCGCTGCCGCGCGCCCGCCAGAGCCACGCCCGGACGCTCGCGCAGAAGGCCATCGCCTACGGCTTCCCGGGGATCCAGGTGGACGGCAACGACGTCCTCGCCAGCTACGTGGCCACGCGCGAGGCCGTCGAGCGGGCGCGGCGGGGCGAAGGGCCGACGCTGATCGAGGCCCTGACGTACCGGCTGTCGCTCCACACCACGGCGGACGATCCAACGAAGTATCGCGACGAGGCCGAGGTGAAGGCCTGGGAGGCGCGCGAGCCGTTGCCCCGGTTCCGCCGGTATCTCGAGGGCAAGGGCATCCTCGACGCCGCGGGCGAGGCCGCGCTCGAGGCCGAGGTCGACGCCGAGATCCGCGAGGCGGTCGAGCGGGCCGAGGCGCGGATGCAGGCGAACCTCGTCGATGGGTTCGAGCATGTCTACGCGGAGCCGACGGACGAGCTTCGTGGGCAGCGCGAGGAGCTCCAGCGCGAGATCGCGGCGGCGGGCGAGGCGGCGCACGGGTAGTGGACCGGACGGCACCCGACGGTCGACGAGGAGCCGGCGATGACTGAGTCGCGGAAGTTGACCATGGTCCAGGCCATCAACCTCGCCCTCATGCAGGAGATGGAGCGCGACGACGACGTCCTGGTGCTGGGCGAGGACATCGGCGTCGACGGAGGCGTCTTCCGCGTGACGGACGGCCTCCTCGCGAAGTTCGGAGATCAGCGCGTCATCGACACGCCGCTGGCCGAGGGCGCCATCGTGGGCATGGCCATCGGCATGGCGATCTACGGGCTGAAGCCGGTGCCGGAGATCCAGTTCTCCGGCTTCTCCTTCCAGTCCTTCCACCAGATCGAGAACCACGCCGCCCGGTACCGGGCCCGGACGCGGGGCCGCTATCACATCCAGATGGTCGTCCGGATGCCGTACGGCGGCGGCGTGCGCGCCCTCGAGCATCACTCCGAGAGCGAGGAGGCGTACTACGCGCACACCCCCGGACTGAAGATCGTGATTCCCTCCAGCCCGCGGTCCGCGCGCGCGCTCCTGATCAGCGCGATCCGCGACCCCGACACGGTCATCTTCTTCGAGCCGAAGTCGCTCTACCACGCGATCAAGGAAGAGGTCCCGGTGGCGGAGGAGATGTGGCCCATCGGGAAGGCGCGGGTCGTCCGCGAGGGCAAGGACCTGACCCTGATCGCCTACGGGGCGATGCTCCACCGCTGCCTCGAGGTCGCCGAGCGCGTCCACGCGGAGGACGGCGCCGAGGTCGAGGTGATCGACCTCCTGTCGATCTCGCCCATGGACACCGAGACGATCGCCGCGTCGGCCAAGAAGACGGGCCGCGTGGTCGTGGCCCACGAGGCTCAGCGGAGCTTCGGCGTCGGCGCCGAGGTCATGGCGCGGGTCGTGGAGACCGCGTTCCTCCAGCTTCAGGCGCCCGTGCGGCGCGTCACCGCGTTCGACATCGTCTACCCGGGATTCGCGCGCGAGCGCGGGTGGCTCCCGGGAACGGACCGCGTGCTGCGCGCCGTCCGGGAGACGCTCGCCTTCTAGGCGGCGGCGCCGGCGCGCGCCGCGTTCCGACCACGATGGCGAAAGAGTTCAGGCTGCCCGATCTCGGGGAAGGTCTCACCGAGGCGGAGATCGTCCGCGTGCTCGTCGCGGAGGGCGACGAGATCAAGGAGGACCAGGCCGTCCTCCTGGTGGAGACCGAGAAGGCGCAGGTCGAGCTGCCCTCGCCGTTCGGCGGACGCGTGGCGACCGTCCACGTCCAGGCCGGCCAGCGCGTCAAGGTCGGCGCGGTCCTCCTCAGCTTCGGCGACGGCGGAAAGGGGAGCCAGGCCGCGGCTCCGGCCGCCGCGGCGCCCGCTCGGACGGCCGCGCCCGCACCAACCGCCTCGCCGGCGCCCCAGGCCCCCGCGGCCGGCGTCGCTCCGGCGGCGACCCCGGCGACCCGTCGGCTCGCGCGCGAGCTGGGCGTGGACCTCACGCGAGTCCGCGGCACCGGCCCCGGCGGTCGGATCTCGGACGAGGACGTGCGCCGCGCGGCGGGCGGCCATGCTACGCCGGCGGCCGCCGCGAAGTCGGGCGCTCCCGCGAGCCCCGCGCGGCCGGCCGCCCCGAGCGGACCCGCCGAGGCGCCGCGGCCCCTGGCCGCGCCGGTCGAGCTGCCGCCGCTGCCGCGCTTCGAGCAGTGGGGCGCGGTCGAGCGAGAGCCTCTCCGCGGGATCCGGCGGCGCAGCGCGGAGCATCTGGCGCTCGCCTGGGCGGTGATCCCGCACGTCACCCAGCACGACCAGGCGGACGTCACCGAGCTCGAAACGATGCGGCGCCGCCATCAGAAGCGCGGGGGAGAAGGGGTTGGCGACCTGACCCTGACGGTCTTCCTCCTCAAGGCCGTCGCGCTGGCGCTCCAGGTCCACCCGCGCTTCAACGCGAGCCTCGATTCCTCCGCCGGCGAGCTCGTGCTCAAGCGCTACTACAACATCGGCGTCGCGGTGGACACCGAGCAGGGGCTCGTGGTGCCGGTGGTGCGAGGCGTGGACGGCAAGGGGATCCGCGAGCTGGCGGCCGAGCTCGGACAGCTCGTCGCGCGGACGCGCGAGGGGAAGGCGACGCTGGAGGACCTCCGGGGCGGGACGTTCACCGTGACGAACACCGGAGCGCTCGGCGGCACGGGCGCCACGCCCATCATCAACTACCCGGAGGTCGCGATCCTCGGCGTCGGCCGCGCCCGCCAGACGCCCGTCGTCCGGGACGGCCAGATCGTCCCCCGCCTGGTCCTCCCGCTGTCGCTCGCCTTCGACCACCGGGTCATCGACGGCATGGAGGCGGCGCGCTTCTCGACCGAGCTCGTCGGGTTGCTCGAGGCTCCCGAGCGCCTCTTCCTCGAGGGATAGGGAGGGCCGGCGCCCATGGTGATGGGCGAGCTGCCCCGCGAGGCCGATCTCGTCGTGCTGGGCGGAGGCCCGGGCGGCTACGCCGCCGCGTTCCGCGCGGCCGATCTCGGGCTCGACACGGTGCTCGTCGAGGCGCGCGGAGCGCTCGGCGGCGAGTGCCTCCACGTCGGCTGCATCCCGTCCAAGGCGCTCCTCGGCGTCGCGGCGCTGATCCACGACGCGGCCGAGGCCGAGACCGCGGGCGTCACCTTCGGGCGGCCGAGCGTCGACATCGCGAAGCTCCGCGCCTTCACGCAGCGCTCCATCGACCGTCTGGCCAAGGGGCTGGCCGCGCTTGCCAAGGCGCGCGGCGTGGACGTCGTGCCGGGCCATGGGCGCTTCGAGAGCGACGGCTCGATCCGCGTGTCGCGGGAGGATGCCCCGCCGGCCACGCTCCGGTACAAGCACGCGATCGTGGCCACGGGCTCCCGGCCCGCGACGCTTCCGGGGCTCGATGCCGGCCCGCGCATCTGGGACTCGACCGCGGCGCTCGCCCTGACCGCGGCGCCGGCGCGGCTCCTGGTCGTGGGCGGCGGGTACATCGGGCTCGAGCTCGGCAGCGTCTACGCCGCGCTCGGGAGTGAGGTCACGGTCGTGGAGCTCCTGGACGGCATCCTGCCGGGGGTCGATCGGGACCTGGCAACGCCGCTGGCGCGCCGGCTCGGGAAGCGGTTCAAGCAGATCCTGCTCGGGACGAAACTGACGGCCGTGCGCGAGGCGGGAAGCGCCCTCGCGGTCGAGCTGGCCGGGGAGGGCGCGCCCCAGCGTCTCGAGGTCGATCAGGTGCTGGTGGCCGTGGGCCGCCGTCCCGTCACGGACGACCTCGGCCTCGAGCACACCCACGCGCAGCGGGACCCGCGCGGCTTCATCGTGGTCGACGCCCAGCGTCGCACCGCGGACCCGCGCGTGTTCGCGATCGGAGACGTGGCGGGTGAGCCGATGCTGGCGCACAAGGCGATCGCCGAGGGGCTGGTGGCGGCCGAGGCGGCCGCTGGGCACCCTGCGGCCTTCGAGCCCCTCGCGATCCCGGCGGTGGTGTTCACGGACCCGGAGGTCGCCTGGTGCGGCCTGACGGAGGCCGACGCGCGGGCCCGCGGCGTCGAAGTGCGGACGGCGAAGATGCCGTGGAGCGCGTCCGGGCGCGCGGTCGCCATGGGACGGTCCGACGGGCTCACGAAGCTCGTGTTCGAGGCCGCGACCGGGCGGCTCCTGGGCGTGGGCATCGTCGGAGCGCACGCCGGCGACCTGCTGGCGGAGGGGACGCTCGCCGTCGAGATGGGCGCGGTCGCGGGCGATCTCGCGGGCACGATTCACACGCATCCGACGCTCTCCGAGACGCTGGGCGAGGCGGCCGAGCTCTTCCTCGGGCGCCCGATCCACCTCCCGCCGCCCGGCGCCTGAGCGCCGCCGCCAGGCCCGACTGAGCCTTCCGCGCGCGCTCGAGCCGCACGGCCGGGGCCCGGCGGCGTCCCGGGCGGTCCTCGTCGCCGTCCTGGGCGCCCTGACCGTCGGTCTCGACACCGCGGTCAACATCGCGCTGCCCGCGATCTCGGCAGCATTCGGTGTGCCCGCCACGTCGATCCAGTGGATCGTCCTCACCTACGTGGTCAGCTTCGCGGTCGCCTTGATTCCCGCCGGCCGCCTGGCCGATCGAGCCGGGCACGCGCGGGTCTTCCAGGCGGGAGTCGCAGTCAGCGGGGTGGCCCACGTCCTCTGCGGGCTCGCGCCCAGCTGGCGCGGGCTGCTCGGCGCGCGCGTCGTGCAGGGGCTGGGCGCCGCGCTGGTCATGGCGAGCGCGCCCGCGCTGGTGACGCTGTCGACGGACGCCGGCCGCCGCGGCCGGGCGCTCGGGCACCTCGGACTGGCGGCGAGTGTCGGCGCGGTCGTCGGACCCGTCGGCGGCGGCTTCCTCGTCCACGCGCTCGGCTGGCGCTCCGTCTACCTCGGGCGACTGCCGCTCGTCCTGCTGGCCCTCGGCCTTGGACGACGGCTGTCGGGTGGCCGCGAGCCGGGCGCATCGACGCCGCCCGTCACGGCTGGATTGACTCGCGTCGGGAAGCCAGGGCGGGGAGACCTCGCCGATCCGCGGACGTTCGCGGCCGCCAACGGGGCGCACCTCCTGGCGAATACCGCGCTCTTCGCCATCTGGCTGCTCGTGCCCTACTACCTGATCGACCGGCGGGGCTTCCCGGCGGGGACCGGGGGTCTCCTCTTCGCCGCCGCTCCGCTCGCCCAGGCCTGCGCGATGCCGCTCGGCGGGCGTGCGGTCGACCGGGGCCTGGGCCGCGTGCTCGCGGTGCTCGGCCTCGTCGCGGAGAGCCTCGGCCTGTGGCTCACGGGTCGTCTCGATGCAGCGGCCGGCGCCGGCGACATCCTCCTCGCGCTCGGGCTGGCCGGCTTCGGCTCCGGGCTCTTCATCGTCGCGAACATGCAGTACGTGATGAACGCGCTCCCGCGACCCCGGCAGGGCGTGGCGGGAAGCCTGATCTCGCTCATGCGCACGGCGGGGATCGTGCTCGGGTCCACCGTCACCACCGCGGTCTACGCGACCCGGCAGTCGGCGCACGGTGCGCTCGGAAGGGATGCCGCGACCGCCGCGGCCTTTGCCGACGCCTTCGACGTGGCCGCCGCCGTCGCGCTGGTCGCCGTGCTTCTGAGCCTTCTTCCGCCGCGCCCGCGGCGGGCGCCCGGAGACGCCTCCGCGCCTTGACACCGTCGGCGCGCCGGGTGTATACCCCGTCGCGCGAGTGCCGTGGCGAAACGCCGCGACGCGAGCAAGCGCACAATGCGCGTACCCGAACCCACGCCGGATCGCCTGGACCCTGCCGCGCGGGCGCTCTACGACCGCATCGCCGCCACGCGGGGCGGCACGCGCGGGCCGTTCCTCGTGCTCCTCCATCATCCGGCCCTGTGCGAGCGGGTGGCCGCGCTGGGGGAGCTCCTGCGCTTCAACTCGACCCTGCCGGGGGCGGATCGCGAGCTCGCGATCCTGACGGCCGGCCGCGAGTCCGAGGCCCCGTACGAGTGGGTCGCGCACGAGCCGGTCGCCCTCAAGGAGGGTACCCGACCCGAGGCGATCGCCGTGGTGCGCGACGGCCGCCCGACCCACGGGCTCACGCCGCGCGAGGCGCTCCTCGTCGATACGGTGCGCGCGCTGTACCGCGCGCGCCGGCTGACCCCGGACCAGTTCGCGCGCGCCGAGGCGGAGCTCGGCCGCCAGGGACTGATCGAGCTCGTGACGCTCGCGGGCTACTACGGGATGGTGGCGGCCGTCCTCAACGCCTTCGAGGTGGATCTGCCGCCCGGCACGACGCCGCCTCCGTTCGCCACGGAGCGCTAGCCCGGCCCGGAGGCCGGCGCGCCGTCCCCGCCGCGATCACGGTTTCGCGCGCGCCACGATCAGCCGCGCGCGACCAGCTCCCGGATCCAGCCGTGATGCGCGTCGTAGTGCTCCCACGTGTTCCCGCCGATCCAGGCTCCCGCCGGCGTGGTGTCACGCTCTCGATTTGTATCGATCGTGAATCCCGAATTCCCTGAGCCGGGAGGCAGCACGCCCGATGCGGGGCCGGCCACGGTCCGGTCGTGGAGGGCGGCCAGACGCGCCCGCGCCGTGCGATGGCTCGCCTGGAGCGCATCCAGCACCTCGGTCAACGCCCGGTCGCGGTGGCGCGCGAAGATCGCCGCATTGACGGCGTCCTCGTCCAGGGCGAGCGTCGCCTCGTCGAGACCCAGCGCCTCGTGCGTGGGTCGGCCCTCCAGGCGCGCCACGAAGGCGTCCTCCCACGCGGCCACGTGCATCAAATGGTCCTTGACCGCCCAGCCGGCCGGGTCGCGCACCTCGGTGAGCTGCGTGGGGCTCAGACGTCCGACGGTGCCCTCGAGGCTCGCCCAGGCCTGGTCCAGGCGGGACAGCACATCGGCCGTGGTCTTCGGGGTCGCGTCGCTCATCTTCCACCTCCAGGTGACAGGGAGTCGTGGGGAGAATGCGGTCGTCAATCTCCCAAGACCCCGCACGCGCGGGCCCGTGAAACGCGCCGCGATCCGGAGTGACCGACTTCCCGCCTCGGGGTGAACCGGCTATCCTGTCAGCCGGATGGCGACGTTCGGGCTCGTCCACGGCGCGGGGCACGGTGCCTGGTGCTGGGAGCGGCTGGCTCCGATCCTCGAGGCGCGGGGGCACCGGGTCTTCTCCATGGACCTCCCGTGCGAGGACCAGACCGCCGGGGCTACGCGCTACGCGGAGGTCGTCGACGGTGCGATCCCCTCCGCGAGCGACCTGGTCCTGGTCGGCCATTCGCTGGCGGGTCTGACGATCCCGCTCGTGGCGGCCCGCCGGCCCGTGGCGCGACTCGTTTTCCTCTGCGCGCTCGTCCCCGAGTTCGGGCGGAACCTCTTCGACCAGGTGCAGGCGGACCCCGGTCTCTATCACCCCGTGAGTCGCTCGCACCCGGGCCGCCTGACGGCCGCCGACGGCACCGTGACCTTCCGGGATGAGGCCGCGTTGCGCGACGTCTTCTACCAGGACTGCAGCCCGGAGGATGTCCGCTGGGCGTTCGCCCGGATGCGACCCCAGTCCGCTGCGCCTCGGCGCGAGGCGTGCCCGCTGACCAGCTGGCCCCCGGGCGATCGGGCGTACATCCTCTGCCGCGACGACCACGCCATCGCGCCCGACTGGTCGCGCCGCGTCGCGAAGGAGCGCCTCGGCGTCGAGCCGATCGAGCTCGGCGGCAGCCACTCGCCGTTCGTCTCCCAGCCTTCCACGCTCGCCGACGTCCTGGACCGCCTGGCCCGGGGCCGCGGAGCGATCGCGTGAGGCTGCCCATGCCCGACATGTTTGCTCTCGGCGCTCCGGCCCGGGGCGATCCGAGATCCCTGAGACAGGAGGCGCGTTCATGGCGTCCGACGAGCTCTGCTGGCTGTCCGCCACCGACCTGGCGACCCTCATCCGCCGTCGCAAGGTCTCGCCGGTCGAGGTGGTCGACGCGATCCTGGAGCGGATCGAGCGCTTGAACCCGCAGCTCAACGCCTACGTGACGGTGACCGCCGACGAGGCGCGGCACGCCGCCAGGCTGGCGGAGCGCGAGGCCGGCCGCCGTGGCGCGGCGCTAGGCCCGCTCCACGGCGTGCCCTTCTCGGTCAAGGACCTCGTGATCACGAAGGGGGTGCGGACCACGTTCGGCACCCCGCTCTACGCCGACAACGTTCCGACGGAGGATGCCCCGATGGTCGCGCGGCTGAAGGCGGCCGGCGCCATCATGGTCGGGAAGACCAACACCCCCGCGCTCGGGTGGCTCGGCGCGACCCACAACCTGCTCTTCGGGGCGACCCGCAACCCGTGGCGCCTGGACCGCACCCCGGGTGGATCGAGCGGCGGCGCCTCCGCGGCGGTCGCGGCGGGCCTCGCGCCGATCGCGATCGGGACGGATGGCGGCGGCAGCATCCGCATCCCGGCGTCGTTCGCGGGCATCGTCGGCCACAAGCCCTCGTACGGGCGCATTCCCACGTATCCCGCGAGCACCGTGTGGAGCGTGTCACACATCGGCCCGATGACGCGGACCGTGGCCGACGCCGCCCTGACCATGCAGGTCTGCGCGGGACCGGACGAGCGCGATCCCTTCTCCCTGCCGGCGGCCGGCGCGAACTACGTCCGCGCCATCCGGGGGAGCGTGAAAGGGCTGCGCATCGCCTACGCCGAGGACCTGGGAAACCTCACCGCGCTCGATCCCGAGGTGCGGCGAGCCACGGCGCGGGCCGCTCGCGTCTTCCGCGAGCTCGGCTGCCGGGTGCAGGCCGCGGCCCCCCGCTGGCCGTCGCCCGCGGAATGCTGGTACGAGATCTTCTGTGGCGGGCTCGCCGTGCGGCTCCAGCCGTTCCAGGCCCGTCGGGCCGAGATCGAGCCCGGACTCCAGCGGATCATGGACACCGCCGCCGCCAACCCGCCGAGCCGGTATGTACAAGCCTGGATGGAGCGCCTGGCGTGGTGGCAGCATCCCCGCGCCTTCTTCGAGCGCTACGACCTCCTGCTGACGCCGACCGTCGCCTGCCCGCCGTTCGCGCTGGGGCTCGATCATCCGAGCGAGATCGCGGGAGCGCCGGTCGCGCCCTACGGCTGGCTCCCGTACACGTATCCCTTCAATCTCACCGGACAGCCGGCGGCGTCCATCCCCTGCGGGTTCACCCACGACGGCCTGCCGATCGGGCTTCAGATCGTGGGGCGTCGCTTCGACGATGTGACCGTGCTCCGCGCCGCGGCCGCGTTCGAGCGGGAGCAGCCCTGGGCCAATGCCCGCCCGGCCCTGTAGACGATGTCCCTGGGCCTCTTCGCGGCGGCCGTCGCCGTCCGGCTGGTTGCCCTCGCGATCCTGGGCCTGCGCCCCAGCGCTACGAGTACGAGCAGCAGGCGCTGAGCCTCCTGGCCGGCGAGGGTTACCGAGCGCATCCAGCTGGGAACGCCCCACTTCGCGCATTGGGCCGCCGCTGTTCGGGTTCCTGTGCGCCGGGCTTGTACTGGCATCGTTCGGCCCCCATCCGTTGCCGGTCATCCTGGTCCAGATCGCGGCGTCCTCGCTGATCTCCGGTCGTGATCGCGCGCATCGCCGTCGAGTCGGGCTCGATCGCCGCCTCCGCTGGGTCGCCGCCGCGCCGGCCGTCCTGCATCCCAGGCCTGGTCGTCTACGCGGTCCACAAGCTCCACCCGCTGTCGTTCGACGCGCTCTTCTCGCCCTGACCGTGCTGGCGGTGCTGCGGCTGGCCCCCGGCGCGGCGGTCCGGCGCCTATCGGACGGGCGGGCATCGTCCTGGGCGTGGCGACCCTCACGCGCCCGACCGTGGCGGCGTTCGCCCTGCCCGCAGCCGCGCTTTGGCTCTCCTGGATCGTGCCGCCGAAGCGGGCGCGCCTCGCTGCTTGCCGGCGTCGCGCGTGTTCGCCTCGGAGCGGCGGCCCTCGTCGTCCTGCCCTGGACCCTTCGCAACTACGTGGTGCTGCCCGATTCGTGCTTCATCACGACGGACAGGCCGAGGTCTTCTGGCGCGGGAACAACCCGATCGCAACGGGCTCCGCGCTCCTCCTGTAACGGCCGGGCCGGTATTCGCGGGCGCCCCGGAGGCGTTCCGGCGCGAGATCCTCACTCGAGACGAGCTGAGGCCAGGCCGACCTGTTCCGCGAGACGTCCCGGGCTTCATGCATGAGCAGCCCGCGGCGTTCGCCACGCGGCTGGTCGGCAAGTTCGCGTCGTTCTGGTGGTTCTCCGTCCACGGCCGGGCACCGTATCCCGGGCGCTGGCTCCTCGTGTACCGGTTGCTCTATGGCGTCGCTCCTGGCGGCCGCCGGGCTCGGCGCCGTCTATGCCTGGCAGCGCGCCGATCGAGCCGGGGCGCCAGCGGCTAGTCCTGGTGCTGGCGGTGCTCGCCAGCCTCTCGACCGCTCAGAGCCTCTTCTACGTGGAGGTCCGTCATCGCTGGGCCGTCGAGCCGCTGCTAGGGATCTTCCTGGCGGCTGCGGTAGGCCGGTGGCTGCCGGCGGCGGACAGCCGGACGCGTGCGTCCTCTTGACGGACCGGCCGGACCGGTCCGACGATGCTCCTGAACCCCGATCGCGTCGCCGGCTCGTCCTCGTCGCCATGACCGGGCGGACCGGGCATCTCACCTCGGTTGAACCGCGGGCCGGCGAAACGGCCGCGTGGAGGTGGCACATGAGAGTCCTGCGTCGGGTCCCCTTCCTTGGCGTCGCCATCCTGCTCCTCGCGCTCGGGATCGCCGCCGACGCGCAGGCCCCCCGGAAAGGCGGCGTGCTGCGCATCGGGAACCTTGGCGAGCCGCCGACCCTCGACGCGCACTGGACGACGGCGACCCTGACCGAAGTCCTGACCAACCACCTCTACGAGGGGCTGTACGCGCTCGACGAGGGCTATCGGCCCATTCCGATGCTCGCGGAGGCGCTTCCGGCCGTGTCCCCGGACGGCCTGACCTACGCGATCCGGCTGCGCCAGGGGATCAAGTTCCACAACGGCAAGGAGATGACGTCCGACGACGTCGTCGCCTCGCTCCAGCGGTGGACCCAGCAGTCCCAGTACGGGAAGGCGCTGGCCGCGGTCCTGGCCGAGATGCGGGCGACCGGGAAGTACGCCATCGAGCTCAAGCTCAAGCAGAAGTCCGCCGCGGTCGTCGTCTCGCTGGCGGCGCCGAACAACTTCGGCGCGATCTACCCGAAGGAGATCGCGGAGAAGTTCCCGCCGGCCGAGAAGGTCACCGAGTTCGTGGGCACGGGCCCCTTCAAGCTCGCGGAGTGGAAGCCCGACCAGCACATCCGCATGGTCCGCTTCGACGACTACAAGCCGCGGAGCGAGGCTGCCAGCGGCTACGGCGGGGCCAAGGTCGTGCACGTCGACGAGATCCGCTGGATCCCGGTCCCGGACGTGGCGACGCGCGTGGCCCAGATGGAGACGGGCGAGCTCGAGTTCGCCGACGACCTCAACATCGACGCCTTCGACCGCCTGCAGAAGAGCCCCAACGCCCGGCCGGTCGTGGCCAAGCCCTACTACTGGCTCATCGCGGTCTTCAACAAGAAGGAAGGCCTGATGACGAACCAGAAGCTCCGCCAGGCCTGGCAGGCGGCGCTCGACATGGAGACGATCATGAAGGGCGTGGCCGG
This sequence comes from uncultured Candidatus Rokubacteria bacterium, assembly GCA_963765195.1. Lineage (GTDB taxonomy): Bacteria > Methylomirabilota > Methylomirabilia > Rokubacteriales > DASRDR01 > DASRDR01. The sequence continues at coordinate 180,692 of CAVXVV010000088.1, read as the reverse complement.
CGGCCGGTCGGAGTTCTACCGGATGGACGCCAGCCTGGCCTTCGTCGAGAACAAGCCGTGGTGGGTCAAGCAGCAGGCGAGCTGGGGCTGGAACGAGCACAACAAGGAGAAGGCGAAGCGGCTCCTCCAGGAGGCCGGGTACAAGGGCGAGCCGGTCCGGTTCCTGGCGACCCAGGAGTACAAGTGGAGCTACGACTTCGCCATCCTCTCGAAGCAGCAGCTGGAGGACGTGGGCTTCAACATCGACCTCCAGGTGGTGGACTGGGCGACGCTCGTGAAGCGGCGCAACAACCCGAAGGAGTACGACGCCTTCACGACCGGGACCGGCAACATCTTCGAGCCCACGGCCTTCACGGTGCTCTCCTGCACCTGGCCCGGCTGGACGTGCGACGCGGACATCCAGGGGCTGCTCCAGGAGATGGGGCGGGAGACGGATCAGAAGAAGCGCTACGCGCTCTGGGAGCGCATGCATCAGCTCTGGTACGAGAAGGTGCCGTCGGTCCGTTACGGGGACCTGCACGGCCTCCGGGCGGCGTCGAAGAAGCTCCAGGGCTTCAACGACAAGACGGAGCGGCCGCGGTTCTACAACGTCTGGCTCGATCGCTGAGGCAGCCTCCGGCGGGCGACCCCCTTGACGGAGCGGGGGCGGGCACCGGACCATGAGGCACCTGCCGCGGGTGGCCGCACGAGCGGCCTCCCCGCGCGGACGGGGTGGTCCGCCGAACACATCCGACCATTGACGACTCCATGGGGAGGTGGCGCATGACGGGACGGACCTATCGAAACCTGGCCGCGGCCGTGGCGGTGATCGCGCTGATCATCGGCGGCGCCGCGGGCGTGAGCGCCCAGAAGAAGGGCGGGACCATCCGGGTCGGCAACCTGGGCGAGCCGCCGACGCTGGACGCGCACTGGACGACGGCCAGCATCACGGAGACCCTCACGAACCACATCTACGAGGGCCTCCTCACGCTGGACGACGAGAACAAGCCCATCCCGATGCTCGCCGAGGCCATGCCGACGGTCTCGCCGGACGGCCTCACCTACACCTTCAAGCTCCGGCGCGGCATCAAGTTCCACAACGGCAAGGAGATGACGTCGGACGACGTGGTCGCCTCGCTCACGCGGTGGAGCAAGCAGTCGATCTACGGCAAGGACCTGTTCAACTACGTGACGGAGGGCGGCCTCCGGGGGGTGGACAAGTACACCGTCGAGCTGAAGCTCAAGGAGAAGGTGTCGATCGTCCAGATCAACCTGGCGGTGGCGAACAACTTCGCCGCCATCTACCCGAAGGAGATCGCGGAGAAGTTCCCGCCGGCCGAGAAGGCCACGGAGTACGTCGGGACCGGCCCCTTCAAGCTCGTCGAGTGGAAGCCCGACCAGTACATCAAGATGGTCCGCTTCGACGACTACAAGCCCCGGAGCGAGAAGGCGAACGGCTACGGCGGCGCGAAGATCGCGTACGTCGACGAGATCCGCTGGATCCCGGTGCCGGACGTCGCGACCCGCGTCGCGCAGATGGAGACCGGGGAGCTCGAGCTGGCCGACGACCTGAACGCCGACGCCTACGACCGGCTGAAGGCCAGCCCCAACTCGCGCCCGATCATCTCGAAGCTGTACTACTGGCTCGTCGCGGTCCTCAACAAGAAAGAGGGCCTCATGACGAACCAGAAGCTCCGCCAGGCCTGGCAGGCGGCGCTCGACATCGAGCCCATCATGAAGACGGTGGCCGCGGGCCGGAGCGAGTTCTACCGGATGGACTACAACCTGATCCACCAGGAGATGGGCGCCTGGCACGTGAAGATGCAGGGCCTCCCGTGGAACGAGCACAACAAGGAGAAGGCGAAGAAGCTCCTCCAGGAGGCGGGGTACAAGGGCGAGCCGATCCGCTTCATGGCGACCCAGGAGTACAAGTGGATGTACGACTTCGCCCTCGTCTCGAAGCAGCAGCTCGAGGACACGGGGTTCAACATCGACCTCCAGGTCGTGGACTGGGCGACGCTCGTGAAGCGCCGCAACAACTCCAAGGAGTACGACGCCTTCACGACCGGCATCGGGCCCCAGTACGACCCGACCAACTCCAACGTGCTGAGCTGCAGCTGGCCGGGCTGGACCTGCGACGAGCAGATCCAGACCATCAAGACCGCGATGATCCGCGAGACCGACTACAAGAAGCGGTTCGCGCTCTGGGAACAGATGCACAAGGCGTTCTACGAGAAGGTTCCGGTCATCCGCTACGGCGACCTGTTCGGGCTCCGCGCCGCCTCCAAGAAGGTGCAGGGCCTGAACGAGAAGACGGAGCGGGTGCGTCTCTGGAACGTCTGGCTGGACAAGTAGCGCCCGGCTGATCGCGTGACGGGCGGGGGCCGGCCCTCCGGCCGCCCCCGCCCATCTCATCATGACGGCGTACCTGATCCGCCGCCTCCTGGCCGTGATCCCGGTGATGGCCGTGGTCGTCACCGTGGTCTTCCTGCTCATCCACCTGATCCCCGGCGATCCGGTGGCCGTCATGCTGGGGCCGGACGCGACCCCGGCGCAGATCGACGGCACCCGGAAGGCGCTCGGGCTCGACCGGCCGCTCCTCGAGCAGCTCCTGCTCTTCTACAAGCGCATCCTGCGCGGCGACCTTGGACGCTCCTACTTCCTGGATCGACCCGTGACGCAGGCGCTCTGGGAGCGCGCGGAGCCGACGCTCGTCCTGACGGTGAGCGCGCTGCTCGTCGCGCTCGTGATCGGCGTGCCATCCGGCATCGTGGCCGGGGCGAACCAGGGCTCCTGGTGGGACCGGCTACTCATGATGGGCGCCCTCCTGGGCGTCTGCATCCCGAGCTTCTGGCTGAGCCTCAACTTCATCTACCTATTCGCGGTCAAGCTCGGCTGGCTCCCGGCCGCGGGATACGCGTCGATCCTGACGGACCCTTGGGCGGCGCTCCGCTACATGGTGATGCCGGCGGTGTCCCTCGGCTTCAACCAGTCCGCCCTGATCGCCCGCATCGCGCGTTCGTGCATGGTCGAGGTCCTCCAGCAGGACTACATCCGCACCGCCCGGGCGAAAGGGCTCCCGAACCGGATCGTCGCGTACGTGCACGGCTTCCGGAACGCGCTCGTGCCCGTGGTGACCGTCATCGGCGTGACGATCGCGATCCTCGTCGGCGGGGCGGTCGTCACGGAGATCGTGTTCAACATCCCCGGGATGGGCCGCCTCATCATCTCGGCCATCCTCCGGCGCGACTATCCCGTGGTGCAGGGGGTCGTGCTGGTGACGGCCGCCTCCTACGTCCTGATCAACCTGGCGGTCGACATGGTCTACGCCTTCATCGACCCGCGCATCCGGTACGACTAGCATGACGCCGACGACGCACGTGGTGGCCGACGAGGTGGTGGCGGGAGCGCGCTCGATCTCCGCGCCGGAGACGACCGGGCCCCGCATCCGCTGGTTCCGCCGGCTGCTCCGCAACCGGAGCGTGGTGGTGGGGGCGGGGATCTTCCTCGTGTTCCTCCTGGCGGCGATCTTCGCGGGCGTGATCTCGACCCACGTCCCCACCCGCCTGAATCCGCCCCAACGCCTGAAGCCGCCGAGCGCCACGAATCTCCTCGGCACGGACGAGTTCGGCCGGGACGTCTACAGCCTGGTCATCTACGGGAGCCGCGTGTCGCTCCTCGTCGGCGGCGTCACGATGCTGCTCACGTCCCTCGGGGGGACGCTGGTCGGGCTCGTCGCGGGCTACTACCGCCGCCTCGACCTGGTCGTCATGCGCTTCATGGACGGGCTCATGGCCTTCCCCGCGATCATCCTGGCCATCGCGTTCATGGCCGCGCGGGGTCCCGGGGTGTGGAACGTGATCCTGGCCCTGTCGCTGGTCTACATGCCGCGGACGGCGCTGCTGGTCCGGAGCACCGTACTGAGCCTCCGGGAGCTCGACTACGTCGCGGCCGCGCGGGCGCTCGGCCGCCCCGACTTCTCGGTGGCGTTCCGGCACATCCTGCCGAACTGCCTCGCGCCCCTCCTGGTCCAGGGCACGTTCATCTTCGCGTACGCCGTCCTGGCCGAGGCCATCCTGGGCTTCCTGGGCGTCGGCGTCCCGCCGTACGTCCCCTCGTGGGGCAACGTCATCGCGAGCGGGAAGAACGTCATCCGCGAGGCGTTCTGGGTCAGCCTCTTCCCCGGCATTACCTTGACAGTGGCCGGGCTCAGCCTGAACCTTCTCGGGGACGGCCTCCGAGACACCCTCGACCCCCGCCTTCGCGGGTCAGTCGGCACCGGCACAGGGAGATAGCGCGCATGAAGCTCTTCGATCTCACGGGCAAGGTTTCGCTCGTCACCGGCGGCAACGGCGGCATCGGGCTGGGGATGGCCCGGGGGCTCGCCCAGGCGGGCGCCGCAGTCGCCGTCGCGGGCCGCCAGGCGGGGAAGAGCGCGACCGCGGTCAAGGAGCTGGAAGCGCTCGGCGCGCGGGCGATGGCGGTCGAGGTCGACGTCCGGAAGGAGGCCTCCTGCCGGGCGATGGTGCAGGCCGTCGTCGAGCGGTTCGGGCGGCTCGACATCCTCGTGAACAACGCCGGGACCAACATCCGGAAGCGGCCCGAGGAGTACACGCTGGACGAGTGGCACACGGTCCTCGATACGAACCTCACCAGCGCGTTCATGTGCTCCCACGCGGCCTACCCCCACATGGTCCGGGCCGGCGGCGGGAAGATCATCAACATCGGCTCCATGATGTCGATCTTCGGCGCGCCCTTCACGGCGCCCTACGCCGCCAGCAAGGGCGGCATCGTCCAGATGACCAAGGCGATGGCGACGGCCTGGGCGCGCGAGAACATCCAGGTGAACGCGGTGCTGCCCGGCTGGATCGACACCGACCTCACGCGGAAGGCGCGCGAGCAGGTCGCCGGGCTCCACGACAAGGTGGTGGCACGCACCCCCGCTGGCCGCTGGGGCTCGCCCGAGGACCACGCCGGGATCGCCGTCTTCCTCGCGAGCGCGGGCTCGGACTTCGTGACGGGGACGGCCATCCCCGTCGACGGCGGCTACTCCGTCCAGGGCGTGTGACGGGGCCACACCCGGAATGCCGGCCGATCGGCGTCGCCGGCGCTCCGCGGCCCGCACGGTCGGGCTGGCCCTCCTGACCCTCGCCGCGACCGCGGCGGGGCAGGGGGCCGACCCCCGCTCGGACATGGCCCGCACCGTCCTCGACCAGCTCGCGGCGTTCCGCCGCGACGACTGGGCCGCCGCCTACGCCTACGCGTCCGCGGCGATCCAGTCGCGCTTCGACCTCGAGGCATTCCGCCAGATGGTCACCGGCGGCTACGCCCCTATCGCGCGCTCGATCACCGCCACGGTCTCCCACGTGGAGGTGGTGGATCCAAGCCACGGGCTGGTGGAGGTGCGCGTCGAGGGGGCGAACGGCGAGACGATCGACGCCCTCTACGAGCTGGTCGACGAGCAGGGCCAGTGGCGGATCAACGGGGTCCTGACGCGGCCGGTCGAGGGCGCCACCGCGGCGGTGCCTGACCCGCCGCGCCTGCGATCCATCTCGGTCGGTTGAGCCCCGGCACGCCGGGGAGAGCCGGAGGGCTCCGCCCGCTTCCGTTCCTCGCCGCTCTCGCGTTCCTCGTCCAGGTCGACGCCCGGATGATGACCCCGCTCCTTCCGGCCATCGCGCACTCGCTCGCGACCAGCGTGACAGCGATGGGCCTGGCGATGACGCTCTACATGCTGCCGTACGGGTTCTGCCAGTTCTTCTACGGCCCGCTCGGAGATCGGGTGGGAGCGATCCGCGTCGTGCGCTGGGCGGCGATCGGCTTCGGGGTCGGGACCCTCCTCACCGGCCAGGCGCCCCACGTCCTCTGGCTCGACGCGATGCGCTTCGTCACGGGAGTCTTCGCGGCGGCGGTAGTCCCGCTCACGTTCGCCTACATCGGCGAGACGGTGCCCTACTCGGAGCGCCAGGCCACGCTCGGGCGCTTCGCGGCCGTCACCTCGCTGGCCCAGAGCCTCTCGGCAGGCATCGGGGGGACGGTGGCCCACTTCGTCTCCTGGCGGGTCCTCTACGTCGGCGTCGGCTGCCTGACCCTCCTGCCCGCGATCTGCCTCTTCCGGATCGAGGCGGGCGCCGCGTCGTCGGGGGAGCCCCGGCGAAGCCTCAACTACGGCCTCGTGCTGCGGCGACGCGCCGCGCGGATCCTCTACGGCATCGTCGGGTTCGAGGGGCTCTTCCTGTGGGGCGGCTTCACGTACCTCGGCGCCGTGGCAGTTGCCCGGTTCGGACTGAACCAGCTCGAGGTCGGCGTGCTCCTGGCCTCCTACGGAGTCGCCACGCTGATCGGGGGAATGTCCCTGGTGCGGATCCGGACGCGCGTCCCGGAGCACTACCTGGCCGCGCTCGGCGGCGGCCTGAAGGGCGGCGGCTACATCCTCATGAGCGCCAGCAACTCGCTGCCGGCCTTCGCCGTCGCGATCGTCATGCTGGGCTTTGGCTACATCGCCCTCCACACGACGCTTCAGACGCGCGCGACCGAGCTGGCCCCCGAGGCGCGCGGCACCGCGGTCGCCCTCTTCGCGTTCTTCCTGTTCGTGGGCGGCGCGATCGGCTCCGCGCTGTTCGGCCCTCTCGTGGACCACGGCTGGCACCGCCTCTTCCTCGCGATCTGCGGGGTGAGCCTCCTGGTGCTGGGGGCCTTCGCCGTCCGCCTGCTGGGGGCCTCGCCCGTCGACGCCTGACCGGCGGAGCGCGCCGAGGCCCTCCGGCCGTCGCCCTCAGCGATCCGGGCGCCGGGCGCCCGCGCTCCGCGTCACGAGGAAGTCGAAATCGCAGCCCTCGGGCGCCTGGAGGACGCGCTCGCCGAAGAGCCGCCGGTAGCCCCGGGCCGGCAGGGCGGCGGGCGCCTGCCAGGCCGCGCGACGCCGGGCGAGCTCGGCGTCGGGCACCAGGAGATCGAGGCGCCGCGCCTCCGTATCGAGCAGGATCTCGTCGCCGTCGCGCACCAGCCCGAGCGGCCCGCCCACTGCCGCCTCGGGCGCGACGTGGAGGACGACGGTCCCGCCGGCGGTCCCGCTCATCCGCGCGTCCGAGATCCGGACCATGTCCCGCACCCCGGCCGCGAGGAGCTTCTTCGGGATCGGGAGCGAGCCCGCCTCCGGCATCCCGGGGCCGCCGACGGGCCCCGCGTTCTGGAGGACGAGGACGCTCTCCGGGGTGACGGGGAGGGCCGGGTCGTCGACGCGCGCCCCGAGGTCCGCGAGGTCGCGGAACACGCAGGCCCGGCCGCGATGACGGAGAAGCGCCGGCGTCGCGGCCGACACCTTCAGCACGGCGCCGTCGGGCGCGAGGGTCCCGCGGAGAATGGCGAGCCCGCCCTCGGCCTTGAACGGCCGGTCGAGGGTCGTGATCACCTCCTGCCAGGCACCCGGCGCCGGAACGTCCTCCAGCACGGCGCCGAGCGAGCGCCCGCTGACCGTCGGGGCATCCAGGTTGAGCAGCGGGGCGAGCGCCTTCATCACGGCCGGCACGCCGCCGGCCTCGGCGAGGTCCTCCATGTGGTACTTCCCCGACGGCCGGACGCTCGCCACCATCGGCGTCGTTCGCGCGAAGCGGTCGAAGTCGTCGAGCCCCAGGGGGACGCCGGCCCGCCCGGCGATCGCCGGCAGGTGGACGACCGCGTTCGTCGAGCCGCCGACCGCCATCAGGACCCGCACCGCATTCTCGAACGCCGCGCGCGTCAGGATCCGCGAGGGCCGGAGGTCCTCGCGCGCCATCTCGACGATCCGGCGGCCGGCCGCCTCCGCCAGCCGCAGGCGGCGGGAGAGCGGCGCCGGGATGGCCGCCATGCCGGGGAGCGTCATCCCGAGTGCCTCGGTCATCGCCGCCATCGTGCTGGCGGTGCCCATGACCATGCAGGTGCCGGTGGAGGGGAAGAGCTCGCCCTGGATCGCCTCCATGCGGAGCGCGTCGATCTCGCCGGCCCGATGCTCCGTCCAGAGACGGCGGCAGTCCGTGCACGCGCCGAGCCGCATCCCCTCGTAGCGGCCGGTGAGCATGGGGCCCGCGGTCACGACGATCGCCGGCCGGTCGGCGCTCGCCGCGCCCATGAGCTGGGCGGGCAGCGTCTTGTCGCACCCGCCCAGGAGCACGACGCCGTCCATCGGCTGGCCGAGGATCATCTCCTCGGTGTCCATCGCCATGAGGTTCCGGAACAGCATGCTGGTGGGCGACAGGAAGATCTCGCCGAGCGAGATGGTCGGGAACTCGAGCGGGAGGCCGCCCGCCTGCCACACGCCGCGCTTGACGGCCTCGGCGACCTCGCGCAGATGGCGGTGGCACGGGTTGAACTCGCTCCAGGTCTGGGCGAGGCCGATGACGGGGCGCGAGAGGTCCTCGCTCGTCAGACCCATGCCGCGCGCGAACGCGCCGCGAACGAACATGCTGAACTCGGGATCTCCGTAGTTCGTGAGACCCCGGCGAATCCCGGCCGGCGCAGCGGGCTCTCGAGCGTCGGACATGGACGGCGCTCCTTCCTCTCGGCACGCGTCGGTTCGTGATGCGGTGGTGCGGCGATGATACCGCCGCCCGGGGTATGATGAGCGAACCGTGGCGTCCAGCTCCGTGCGCGCGCGTCTCACCGACGAGGAACGCCGGCTCCTGCTCAGCATCCAGGACCGGCTGCTCTGGCTCGCCACCAATACCATCCACCACGCGAACAGCCGACGGACGAACCCGTCGCCGGAGCGCGTGGGCGGGCACCAGTCGAGCTCGACCTCGTCGCTCTCGCTCCTCACCGCGCTCTACTTCAAGATCATGCGCCCGGGCGACCGGATCGCGATCAAGCCCACGGCCGCGCCCGTCTTCTACGCGATCCAGGTCCTGCGAGGGCTCCTGCCGCCGGAGGGCCTCCACGTGTACCGGTCCCTCGGCGGGCTCCAGGCGTACCCGAGCCGCGCGAAGAACCCGGACTGGTTCGACTTCTCCACGGGGTCGATGGGGCTCGGGGCCGTGGCGCCCGGCTTCGCGGCCCTCATGGACCGCTATCTCCAGGACCGGTTCGGCGGCGCCGGCGAGGCGGAGCCCGGACAGCCGCCCGTCGCCGCGCCCGCGCGGAACATCGCCGTCGTGGGCGACGCCGAGCTGGACGAGGGGAGCGTCTGGGAGGCGTGGACCGAGGAGGCGATGGCCGATCTCCGGGGCCACGTCGTCGTGGTCGACCTGAATCGGCAGAGCCTCGACCGCGTCGTGGGCGACCACCGGAGCCAGCAGCTCGAGCGCCTGTTCCGGGCACTCGGGTGGCACGTCGTCAGCACTGCGCTTCGGCCGGCGCCTCGAGCAGGAGTTTGCCGAGCCCGGGGGCGCGTGGCTCCGGGAGCGGCTCGAGGCCATGGGGAACCTCGAGTACCACGCGCTGCTCCGGCTGCCGGCCGCCGCCGCGCGGAAGGCCCTCGGCGAGGGCGCGCCGCCCGATACGGCCGCGCGGCTCGAGGCGCTGGGCGACGCGGAGGTCGCCGCGCTGCTCGCCGACGTGGGCGGTCACGACCTGGACGCCATCGTGGAAGCGTTCGCGGAAGCGGACGGCGTGACCGACCGGCCGGTCGCCATCCTCGCGTGGACCCTGAAGGGGTGGCGGCTGCCGTTCGCCGGCGATCCGCTGAACCACGGGGCGCAGCTCACCGGCGAGCAGCTGGCCGCCTTGCGCCGCGAGCTCGGGGTGGCGGAGCAGGACGAGTGGGCGCCGTTCCCGCCCGACAGCGCCGAGGGGCGGTTCATCCGGCGCCAGATGGGGCAGGGCATCGGCCTTCCGCGACGGTTCCGTCCGCCGCCGGCCGTCACGATCCCCGACCGGCTCGACATGCCGCCGCGACCGACCACGTCGACCCAGGAGGCGTTCGGCGACGTCCTCGCCGCGCTCGGCCGGCAGGCCGGACTCGACTCCGCGCTGATCACCGTGTCCGCCGACGTCACGACCACGACCCATCTTTCCGGGTGGGTCAACCGGCGCGGCGTCTACGCGACAGGCGAGCAGGACGACGCGTTCGAGCGTCACGGGCTCCGGCCGCTCATCCGCTGGAAGGAGTCGCCGGCCGGCCAGCATCTCGAGCTCGGGATCGGAGAGGCGTCGTTCTTCGTGCTCCTGTCGGTCCTGGGCCTGGCCCCGGAGCTCTCCGGTCGGCGGCTCTTGCCCATCGGCACGCTGTACGACTGCTTCCTGCCGCGGGGCCTGGACCCCCTGCTACACGCCACCTACTCCAAGGCGCGCTTCATCCTGGTCGCCAGCCCCTCCGGCATCAGCCTCGCCCCCGAGGGCGGCGCGCACCAGTCGGTCGTGACGCCGGCCCTCGGGATCGAGATCCCGAACCTCCGCGCCTACGAGCCGACGTTCGCCCGCGAGGTGGAGTGGACCCTCCTGGAGGCGCTCCGCGTGATCCAGGACCCCGAGCACGGGGAAGCCGTCTATCTCCGGCTGTCCACGAAGACCGCCGATCAGGCGCTGCTCCAGCCGGCGATCGACCGGCTGGGCGAGGACACGCTGCGCGCCCAGGTCCTGCGGGGCGGATACCGCCTCATCGACCGCTCGTCCGAGCCGGGTTACGAGCCCGGCGCCAATGTCGTGACGCTGGTCGCCGCGGGCGTGATGGTGCCGGAGGCCGTCGAGGCGAGCCGCGCGCTCGCCGCGGACGGCATCCACGCCAACGTCGTGGCGCTGACGAGCCCCCGCGCGTGCTACGCCGAGTGGCGCCATCAGGTGGACGCGCTGGTGCGGGGGGCGGCGCCCGCTCCGCTGTGGGTCCGGGAGCTTTTCCCGCCCGAGGATCTCGAGGGCGAGGTGCCGGTGGTGAGCGTCCTGGACGGCCACTCCCACGCGCTGGCATGGCTGGGGACGGTGCTGGGCGTGCCGCACGTGCCGCTCGGCGTCGACGCCTTCGGCCAGTCGGGCGCGCGGGCCGATCTCTACCGCCACTACGGCATCGATCCCGACGCCATCGCGCGGGCGGCTCGCGTCATCCTGACGTAGCCGCGCGCCCCGCCCGTTCGCGGCGCTTGACAGGCTTCGGGCCGACGGGCTTTAGTAGGGAGAGCCCCGCGACCGTCGCACGCTCGGGCCAGATGTTCTCGTGTCGGCGTCGGCTCACGGTGGTCGGGCAGCCCGGCGCCCAGCCCCAAGGAGGCGCAACAGATGGCACTGTTCGGACAGCAGTCCCGCAAGGACGACCCGGTCCCAAAGTCTGAACCCCTTCCGAAACCCGAGCCTAGAGTCGAGCCGCCACCGGCGCCGGTCATTCCACCGGCTCCCCCCGTGACGGCGACCACGCCGCGACGTGTAGAGGAGGCGCCGATGTCGATGACCACGCCCAAGGGAAACGAATCGATCCTCTCCGCGGGCCTCACCATCGAGGGGAAGATCGAGGGCAACGGCAACATCCGCGTCGCCGGACGCTTCAAGGGCAACGTCAACGTCAAGGGCGAGCTCACGATCGAGCCCGGCGCGTCCATCGACGGCGAGGTGAAGGCCGACACCGTTCTCGTGGGCGGGGAGGTCCGGGGACACCTGATCGCGAACTCGCGCGTCGAGTTCAAGGAGTCGGGCACTCTCATCGGTGACTTGAAGGCCGGCAGCCTCACGGTGGCCGCCGGCTCGAAGATGCGCGGCAAGGTGGAGTTCGGCTGGAAGGAAGGCGAGGCCGAGGCCCTGCATCCTCCAGAGCCGAAGGCGTCCGCGCACTAGGCCTCGCCGATGACAGGCGAGGCATGGAACTGCCCTCACTGCGGGGAGCGCATCCTCCGGAGCGCGCCGACCTGTCCCGCCTGCCTCAGGCACCTGCGGTTCGATGCCGTCGCGGCCGCGCGGCCGGCGCGCGCCACGGTGTGCCCCCTCACGGTGGATGGGACGATCCGACATCCTGGTAGCGAAGCCGCCTGGGAGTATTCCGTCCTGATCGAGGTCCACGACGAGCGGGACGAGATGGTCGCCCGTCGTGTGGTGGGGGTGGGCGCGCTCCGGCCCGGCGAGGCCCGGAAGTTCACCCTCCGCGTCGAGATGCTGGTCCCGGAATCGTCGCAACTGACCGCGGCGTCCTGAACATCACCGGCGGCGCGTGCCGGCCCAGCCCGGCGCGGCCGGCAACAGGAAGGGGATCGACGATGATCCGTATCCTGCGTCTCGCCGCCGCGGGCAGCGCACTGGCGCTCGCCGCGGCGATGCTCGTGCCTGCCCCCGCGCACGCCGCGAAGTCCGGGGGCCTCCTCACCCTCACCCAGCGGGAAGACCTGCCGCAGGGCTTCGCGATCCACGAGACCGCCACGATCTCGTCGGTGTGGCCCTCCATGCCGTGCTTCAACAACCTCGTGCTGTTCGACCCGCTCAAGACGGTCGAGAGCGCAGAGAGCATCATCGGTGAGCTGGCCGAGAAGTGGTCCTGGCAGGACGGCTACCGGAACCTGGTGTTCTTCCTCCGGAAGGACGTCAAGTGGCACGACGGCAAGCCCTTCACCTCGAAGGACGTCAAGTACACCTTCGACATGCTGCGCGAGGCCCCGGACGCTTCCCAGAAGCTCCGCCTGAATCCGCGGAAGGACTGGTACGCCAACGTCGAGGCGGTCGAGGCGGCGGACGCGTACACGGTCATCTTCCGGCTCAAGCGCCCGCAGCCGTCCCTCCTGATGATGCTCGCCTCCGGGTACACCCCGGTCTACGCCGCTCACGTGCCTCCCGCCACCTACCGGACCGGCTGCGTGGGTACGGGGCCGTTCAAGCTGAAGGAGTGGCGCAAGGGTGAGTTCGTCGAGTACGTGAAGAACCCCGACTACTTCGTGAAGGGCCGGCCCTATCTCGACGGGCTCAAGTACATCGTCATCAACGAGTCCGGGGACGCGGATCGCGGCGCTCCAGACCGGCCAGGTCGAGGTGTCGTTCCCGAACGAGGTGTCGAAGACCAACGCCGAGCAGCTCCGGGCGGCCAACCCCAAGCTGGTCATCACCCCGTTCAGCATCAACACCAACGACAACATCGTCATGAACATGAAGAAGCCGCCCTTCGACAACATCAAGGCGCGGCTGGCGGTCAGCCACGCGATTGACCGGCGCGCCCTGATCCAGGCCGTGCACCAGGGCGGGGCGCTGCCCGGCGCGTCGCTGGCCCCCAAGCCCTACGGGGCGTGGGGCCTCCTCGAGCCGGACATGCAGGCGCTCCCCGGATACGGCAAGCCGGCGGACGAGAAGGCCAAGGCGCGCAAGCTGCTCGGCGAGCTCGGGTTCTCCCAGCAGAACCCGCTCCGGGTCGAGATGGTGACGCGGAACATCGCCGTGTATGTCACGATGGCGTCGTTCGTGGTGAGCGAGCTGAAGCAGGTCGGGATCGAGGCGACGCTGAAGCAGATCGAGACGGCGCAGTGGCACCCGATGGGGACCCGCGGGGAGTTCCAGATCGCGGCGAACCTCACCGGCATCGGTCCCGACGACCCCGACGCGAACTTCTACGAGAACTTCGCCTGTGGCTCGCCCCGGAACTACAGCTTCTACTGCAACGAGCAGGTGATGGCCCAGATCAACCAGCAGTCCCAGGAGCTCGATCCGAAGAAGCGCCTGGCCATGGTCCAGGCCATCCAGAAGAAGCTCGAGGAGGACGTGGCGCGCCCGATCCTCGACTGGCGGCTCGACTACTTCACCGTCTACCCATACGTGAAGAACCTCATCCCGCACCAGTCCATGTACAACTTCGGGCGCCTTCAAGAGGTCTGGCTGGACAAGTAGCCCCGGGACCCTGCTGACCCTGGCGCGCCGCGGACGAGACCGGATCCTCCGCGGCGTGCCCCGGAGTGCGCCCTGAAGAGCTACCTGACCCAGCGGCTCGCCGTCGCGCTCCTGACGCTCCTCGGCATGTCCGTCGTCATCTTCATTCTGCTCCGGATGGCGCCGGGCGACATCGTCGACGTTCTCTTCGCGGCTGCCGGACTCGTCGATCCCCGGGAGAAGGAGGCCATCCTCAAGGAGCTCGGGATGGACCGCCCGTACTGGATCCAGTACCTCGAGTGGATCCGCGGGATCGTGAGCGGGGAGCTCGGGAAGTCGTACCGGTACGAGCTGCCCACGTGGCAGCTCATCCGGCCGCTGCTCCCGGTCACGCTCGAGCTGGCCGGGCTGTCCATCGTGATCTCGGTGCTCCTGGGCGTTCCGACCGGCGTGATCAGCGCGATCCGCCAGGATTCCCCGCTCGACTACGTGCTCCGCGTGCTGAGCCTGGCCGGGCTCTCCATGCCGTCATTCTGGCTGGCGATGGTGATCATCCTGGCCCTCGTCGCCTGGTTCGGCCGGATCCCGCCGATGACGTACGTGAGCCCGTCGGAGAACCTGCGCCTGCACGTCCTCCAGTTCCTCCTGCCCGCGCTGGCGGTCGGCTATCGCTCGTCGGCCCTGATCATGCGCATCACCCGCTCGGCGCTGCTCGAGGTCCTCCGCGAGGACTACATCCGCACCGCGCGCGCCAAGGGCCAGCGCCCCGGCGTGGTCGTCTGGCGGCACGCGCTCAAGAACGCGATGCTGCCCGTGATCACGGTGATCGGCATCGAGTTCGCCTTCATGATCGGCGGGCTGGTCGTGACCGAGACGGTCTTCAACCTCCCGGGCGTGGCGCGCTTCCTGGTCCAGGCGATCCAGTGGCGCGACTACCCGATGGTGCAGAACCTCGTGATGTTCATCGCCATCGTCGTCATCCTGTCGAACCTGGCCGTCGACCTCCTGTATGGCGTCCTCGACCCGCGCGTGCGCTATGGCGACTAGCCCCGTCGCGGTGGCCCGGGCCGAGGAGCTGCTGGCGCCCCGGTCGTCCCCGACGGTCGGCCGGGCGCTCTGGCGCTTCGCCCGGAAGAAGCCGCTCGGGGCGGCCGGCGCCGTCATCATGGCCGTGATCGTCGTGACAGCGGCCTTCGCGGGCCTCGTGGCGACGCACGACCCCGTGATCGCCTACGCGGGGCGCTCGTTCGTGCGGCCGAACGCCATGCACTGGCTCGGGACCGACAGCATGGGCCGCGACATGTTCTCGCGCATCGTGCACGGGGCGCGCGTCTCGCTGATCGTGGGCGTGGCGTCGACCTTGCTCGGATCCGCACTGGGCGGCGTGATCGGGCTCCTGTCCGGGTACGCCGGCGGCCGGCTGGATCTCGTGACGCAGCGGGTGCTCGACATCCTCCAGGGGCTGCCGCTCCTGGTGCTCGCGATCGTGATGTCGGCCGCGCTGGGGCAGTCCATGACCAACGTGGTGATCGCGATCTCGGTGCCGATCATCCCGCGGGCCGCGCGCGTCGTCCGGTCGAGCGTGCTGTCGATCCGCGAGATGCAGTACGTGGAGGCCGCGCGGGCGCTCGGGATTCGCCACCTCCGGATCGCCTTCCGCCACATCCTGCCCAACACCGTGGGGCCGTTCATCGTGCTGTGCACCGCGCAGCTCGGCAGCGCGATCCTCGTGGAGGCGGCGCTTTCGTTCCTGGGCTTCGGGGTGCCGGAGCCCTACCCGTCATGGGGCCGCATGCTCTCGGTCTCGGCCACCGAGTACGCGCAGAAGGCGCCGCATCTCGTCTTCTTCCCGGGCGTCGCGATCAGCCTCGCCGTCTTCGGATCGAATCTCCTGGGCGACGCGCTCCGGGACGTCCTCGACCCGCGGCTGCGGGGCGCGTGACGCGCCGGGGCGCGGTGCCCGGGTGCTAGAATCGCCTCGGGTGCCCCTCGCGTGTCGCTGATGACCGAGCCCGCCGCCGCGCCGCCGCCGACCGCCCCTGTGCCCGACGACCCGCGCCGTCTCGTCCTGGCCGATCTGGTGGGCGGATTGGTCTCGGGCCTGATGGAGCAGGCGGCGGAATACGAGCGCGCCGCGAGCAGCGCCGCGGGCGCCTTGCGGCAGTCGCTCGAGGACCTCCACCGCGCCAAGCAGGCCGAGGTCGCGGTGCTCGCCCCGCTCGCCCGCGACCTCGGCGTCACCGCCGCCGCGCCGCCGCCGCCGTCGGGCCCCGATCGGCCCTGGGGGGTCGTCCTGGGGGAGGCGTTTCAGGCGGAGCGGACCCTGGAGCGGGTGGTGCGGGAGCTCGCCGCCGGGACGGGGGACCCCGGCACGCGGGCCCTGAGCGCCCGTCTCAATTCTGAGATTGCCCGGGATCTGGGGGAGATTCGCCGGCTCTACCTGCGGTACACCTAGGCCCCGAGGGCCCCCACAGGTCGTTCCTGCCAAAGTCCTGTTTTTCTCTTTTTCGAACAGCATTTTTCTCCTTGACAGCCTCTTCGGCACCCGCTTATGATCGCGCCTCAAGTGGGATGAAGTGGGACAGAAGTCCATAAATGGCCGAATCGGGGGCATTTGTGGGGTGCAGGTGGGTGGGGAAGGCTGGGCAGGGGTCGTGACGGCTGAGACGCGGAGGCAGCAGTAGGGTGTTTCGGGGCAGATACGACCACACGATCGACCCGAAGGGCCGCCTGAGCATTCCGTCGCGGTATCGCGACGAGCTGACGGCGCGCTCGGTGACGACCCTCGTCCTGAGCGAGGCCGACCACTGCATCTGGGCCTTCCCGCTCGACGCGTGGGAAGAGCTCGAGGAGCGCCTGCGTCGCCACCCGCAGCTCTCGCCCGAGCGCCGCAACGTGGTCCGCGTGCTGGTCGCCAGCGCGAAGGAGTGCCCGGTCGACCGAGCCGGGCGCACGCTGGTGCCGCCGGAGCTGCGCGAGTTCGCGGGCCTCAAGCGGGACGTCGTGATCGCGGGCGCCCTCGAGGGTTTCGAGATCTGGAGCCGCGACCGCTGGGCGGAGCACCGCCAGACGCTGCGCGTCGGCTTCGACGACATGACGCGGAAGCTGTCGGAGCAGGGATGAGCGCGAGCCCGGATTCGTCCGATGTCGGCGCGCCCGAGGCGGCCCACGTCCCGGTGCTTCTCGACGAGGTCGTTCGCTGGCTCACGCCGGTGCCGCCGGGGACCTGGATCGTCGACGGCACGGTGGGACTCGGCGGCCACGCGGCGGCGCTCCTGTCCCACGCCACCGAGAGCCGCCTCCTCGGCCTCGACCGTGATCACGAGACGCTCGCCCACGCCGCTCGCCGGCTGGCCCCGTTCGAGGGGCGATGCGTCCTGCGGCCCGCCGACTTCCGTTCGATGGACGTCGAGGCGCGCGCGTGCGGCGCCGCCCCGGCGCACGCCGTCCTGCTGGACCTCGGGATCTCGTCGTTCCAGCTCGATCGGAGCGGGCGCGGCTTCTCCTTCCAGCGGGAGGAGCCGCTCGACATGCGCCTCGACGCGCGGCAGCCGATGACCGCTGCCGAGCTGGTCGGCCGGACGCCCGAGCCCGAGCTGGCCCGGATCATCCACGAGTACGGCGAGGAGCCGGCGGCCCGGCGGATCGCCCGGCGTCTGGTGCAGGTGCGGGCCCGGACGCCCATCAGCACGACGCGGCAGCTCGCCGACCTGGTCGCCTCCGCGATCCCGCCGCACCGGCGATCGCACCGGATCCATCCCGCGACCCGGACGTTCCAGGCCATCCGGATTGCGGTCAACGACGAGCTGGGGAGCCTCGAGGCCGCCCTTCCGAAGGGCGCCGATCTCCTGGCGCCCGGCGGGCGGTTCGGCGTGATCGCCTTTCACTCCCTCGAGGACCGCCTCGTCAAGAGCACCTTCCGGCGGCTCTCCCACTCCGGCTGGCGGACGCTCACGCGAAAGCCGCTCCGTCCCAGCGACGATGAGGTCCACTCCAACCCCCGAGCCCGGAGCGCGCGATTCCGGGTGCTCGAGCGAGGTTCTTCGTCATGACTCGGCTGATCCAGGACCAGTCCACCACGATCGTTCGCGAGCGCGACCGGCGCCGGCTCCGGGCCATGGCCGGGATGCTGTGCCTGGGATGCGTGCTCGTCGGCGGCGTGCTCGGCTACGTGTGGCTCCAGGTGCAGCGGGTGCGAGTCTCGTACGGGCTGGAGACGCTCAGAGCCTCCCGTACTCGGCTGGAGGAGCAGAACCGGAAGCTCCAGCTGGAGCTGGCGTCGCTTCGCGCGTTCGCGCGGGTCGACTCGGCCGCGCGGCGCCTCGGGCTGACGCCGCCCGCCCCGGACCAGGTCCGACTCGCGCGGGAGTACGTCGCGCCGGACGAGGCCACCCGCAGCACGTCGCTCCGAGCGGCAGCGGAAAACGGCTTGGGCAAGACCGGGCGACCTTGATCATTTCATGACGCGCGCCGGCCAGTCCGCGGCCGTGGTCGGGCACCGGAGAAGACCGGCTCGACCGGCCATGGTGACGTGGCGGTGATCGTCGGCGCGCAACCGGACGGGCGGGCCATGCGGCGGAACCGGATGCCCCGGTGACCGCACCCGCCCTCGTCCGGACACCATGACGGAGTCGGTGTCCCGCTATCGAAGCCGCGCGCTCGTCCTGACCGGCTGTCTCGTCCTCCTCCTCGGGGCCATAGTCGTCCGGCTGGGATACCTGCAGATCGTCCGCCACGACGAGCTCGCCCGGCTCGCCGAGCGGCAGTACTCGAAGACCATCCCGCTCCGGCCGGAGCGCGGGCCGATCCTCGACCGGAACGGCTACGCGCTGGCCGTCAGCGCCCCGGTCGAGTCCGTGTACGCGCTGCCGGCGAAGATCTCCGACCGGGGGGCCGTGGCGGCGGCGCTGGCGCCCCACCTCGGCGAGCGCGCGCGGGACATCGAGCAGCGCCTGGCCAGCGACCGGCCGTTCGTGTGGGTGAAGGTCAAGATCCCGCCGGCGGCGGCCGAGGCCATCCGCGCCGCCCGCCTGCCCGGGATCGGGACGGTGCCGGAGGCGCTCCGGTTCTATCCGAGCCGCGAGCTGGCCGCCCAGGTGCTCGGGTTCGTCGGGCGGGACGACAAGGGCCTCGAGGGAATCGAGCGCGCCCACGACAAGTCTCTCGCCGGCGAGGCGGGGATGGCGCTCGTGGAGCGGGACGCCCTCGGCCGCGAGATGACCGGGCAGCCGACGATCCTGAAGGCGCCGACGCCGGGCACCGGCCTCGTCCTGACGATCGACGCGACCGATGCAGTACCTGGCCGAGCGCGAGCTGGAGGCTGCCGTGGCGCTCCACGGGCGCCAAGGCCGGGATGGTCCTCATCATGGACCCCCGGACGGGCGAGATCCTGGCGATGGCGATCCGCCCGACCTTCAACCCGAACGCGTACCAGGTCGCCACGGCCGACCAGTGGCGGAACCGCGCCGTCACCGACCCGTTCGAGCCCGGCTCGACCTTCAAGGCGATTCTCGCCGCCTCGGCCCTCGAGGACGGCGTCGTGAAGCCGGGCGACCGGTTCTACGGCGAGCAGGGCGTCATCACGATCGCCAACCGGACGATTCACGACTGGAAGAAGTACGGGTGGCTCACGTTCCAGCAGGTCCTCCAGTACTCCTCGAACGTGGGCGCCATCAAGGTCGGCCTCCAGCTCGGTCGGGAGCGCTACTACCGGCACGTGACGGAGTTCGGGTTCGGGAGCCTCACCGGCGTCGGCCTCCCCGGCGAGAGCCGCGGGCAGCTCCGCCCGCCCGAGCGGTGGTCGGGCCTGTCCCTGGCGAGCATCTCGATCGGGCAGGAGGTCTCGGTGACCGGCGTGCAGATGCTGGCGGCGTTCGGCGCCATCGCCAACGGCGGCCGGCTGATGCAGCCGCACATCGTGCGCGCGCTGCTCGACCGGAGCGGCCGTGAGGTCCGCCGGACGGAGCCCCAGGCCGTGCGTCAGGTGATCTCGCCCCAGACGGCCGCGACCCTCTCGGACATCCTGACGTCGGTGGTGGCCGAGGGAACGGGCCACAAGGCGATGATCCAGGGGTACCCCGTCGCCGGCAAGACGGGGACGGCCCAGAAGCCGGACCCCGTCACGCACGTCTATTCCCGTAAGCCCGGCGTGCTCTCGTTCATCGGCTTCGTACCCTCGAGCGCTCCCCGGCTGGTGATCCTGGCCTTGCTCGACGAGCCCAAGACCGTGGTCTGGGGCTCCGAGGCGGCCGCCCCGATCTTCGCCGCCGTCGCGGTGCCGGTCCTGCGCCACCTCGAGGTGGCGCCGACCGAGGCCGCGCCCGCGGATCCAGATCGTGAGATCGGGGGTACGGGACACCGAGCGGGAAGCGCCGGTCGAGCCGGCCGCTGGGATGTCGCCGGACGGGGAGGCGCTGATGCCGGATCTCACCGGGAAGAGCCTGCGCCAGGCGCTGGCCCTCCTGGGGACGCTGGACGTCGACGTCGCGGTCTCGGGGCGGGGGATCGTCGTGAAGCAGACGCCGGCGCCGGGGACGCCGCTCGGTCCCGGGGCCGCTTGCCGGCTCGAGCTGGCGCCGCCGTCGGCGGCTCGCATGATGGAATCGTGATGAGCGCGACCGCCGCCCCCCGCGAGATCCCGATGGGCACGCTGCTCGAGGCGGTGCCCGAGCGCCAGCTCCTGGGCTCCCTCCCGGCGACCGTCCGGGCGCTCACGGACGACTCGCGCAAGGTCGCCTCGGGCGACTGCTTCGTCGCGGTCCGAGGGGCGCGCGTCGATGGCCGCCGCTTCATCCCCCAGGCGGTCGAGCGCGGCGCGCGGGCCGTCGTGGCGGAGCCGCCCGATCCCTTGCCCGGCGAGGTGGTGGGGCGGATCCTGGTGCCGGACAGCCGCCGGGCGCTCCCGTGGCTGGCGGACGCGTACTTCGGCCATCCCTCGCGCGCGCTCACGGTCGTCGGGATCACCGGGACGAACGGGAAGACGACGACGTCCTATCTCTGCGAGGCGCTCCTCCAGGCCCGCGGTCTCGCCACGGGGGTCGTCGGCACGATCCAGTACATCGTGCGCGGCCACGCGCGCGACGCCGGCCAGACCACGCCGGAGGCGATCGAGCTCCAGGGGCTCCTGGCCGAGATGGTGGCGGCGGGGGTCGGCGGGGTCGCCATGGAGGTGTCCTCCCACGCCATCGCGCTCCACCGCGTCGACGCCGTCGCCTTCGACGTGGCCGTGTTCACGAACCTCACCCAGGACCACCTCGACTTTCACGGCACGATGGAGGCGTACGCGGCCACCAAGCGCCGGCTCTTCTCCGAGCTCCTGCCGTCCGGCCGCAAGCCCGGCGCGACGTCGGTGCTCAACGCGGATGACCCGGCCGGAGCGGAATGGGCCACCACGCTCCCCGGCCGCGTGCTGACGTTCGGGCTGGGGCCAGGCCACGCGATCCGGCCGCTCGAGCGCGAGTCGGGTCTCGGCGGCATCCGGCTCGTCGCGGCGACGCCAGTCGGGCCCGTCCGGATCGTCTCGCCCCTGATCGGCGAGCACAACGTCATGAACCTGCTCGGCGCGGTCGGCGCCGGCGTCGCCCTCGGGCTCGACGCCGGGGCCATCGGCGGCGCGCTGGCCTCCGTGACGCGAGTGCCCGGGCGGTTCGAGCAGGTCGAGGCCGGCCAGGACTTCCTGGTGGTCGTCGACTACGCCCACACACCCGACGCGCTCGAGCGAGTGCTGGAAACCGCCCGCCGGCTCACGCCCGGCCGGCTCGGCGTCGTCTTCGGCGCCGGGGGCGACCGAGACCGGACCAAGCGCCCGATCATGGGCCGGATCGCGGGGACGCTCGCGGATCGCGCGTGGCTGACCTCGGACAACCCGCGCTCCGAGGATCCGCCGGCCATCATCGAGGAGATCGCCGCGGGCGTCGTGCCATCGCCGCGCGAGGGATTCGCGCGGGAGCCGGACCGGCGGGAAGCGATCCGCGCGGCCATCGACTGGGCGCGGGCCGGGGACACGGTCGTGATCGCGGGCAAGGGGCACGAGACCTACCAGATCATCGGCCGCGAGGTCCTGCCCTTCGACGACCGGGTAGTGGCCCGCGAGGCGCTGGCCGGTCGCGGGCGCCGCTCGGGCGGAGGCGCGGCATGCGCGTGACGCTCGCGGAGCTCGTCCGCGGCACCCAGGGCGCGCTCGTCGGAGGCCGTCTCGACACCGTGGTCACCGGCGTATCGATCGACAGCCGCACCTGCCGGCCCGGCGATGCGTTCTTCGCGATCCGCGGGACGCACCAGGACGGGCACGCCTTCGTCGGCCACGCCCGGATGCGCGGCGCGGTCTGCGCGGTGACGACGCGGATTCCGCCGGGGCTCGGCGCCGAGGCGGACTTCCCGGTCGTCCTGGTCGACGACACGACGGCGGCGCTCCAGCGGCTGGGGGCCGCCCATCGGCGGCGCTTCGACATCCCGGTGGTCGGGATCACGGGCTCCAACGGGAAGACCACGACGAAGGAGCTGGCCGCCACGGTCCTGTCGGCGCGCCGCCGCGTGCTCAAGCCCGCCGGGAGCTACAACAACCAGTGGGGCGTGCCGCTCACGCTCCTCGCCATCGAGCCGGAGCACGAGGCGGCCGTCCTCGAGCTCGGCATGAACGCCTTCGGCGAGATCGCCGCGCTGGCGCAGCTCTGTCAGCCGACCATCGGCGTGGTGACCACGATCGGCGCGGCCCACCTGGAAGGCGTCGGGTCGCTCGAGGGAGTCCAGAAGGCCAAGGGCGAGCTGGTCGAGGCGATTCCCCCCGACGGCGTCGTGGTGCTGAACGCGGACGATCCGCTCGTCCTCGGGCTCGCCGCCCGCTCGAAGGCGCCGCTCATGACGTACGGCCAGGCCGATCGCGCCGACGTCCGGCTCGGCGACGTCGCCCTCGTCGAGGGCGGTCTGGCCTTCCGACTGTCGGCCGGGGCGGCGACCGCCGACGTCCGGCTGCCGCTGGCCGGTCGGCACAACGCGTGGCACGCGGCCGCCGCGGCGGCGGTCGGACTGACGCTGGGCGTGCCGCTCGACGAAGCCGCGGCCGCCCTCGCCCTCGTGGTTCCCGTCAAGGGTCGGCTCGTCTGGCGCGAGGCCGGCGGCGTGCGGATCCTCGACGACACCTACAACGCCAATCCGGTTTCCGTGCGCGCGGCCCTGGACGCGCTCCGGGAGGCGCCGGGCGGGGGGCGTCGCTGGGTGATCTTCGGCGACATGCTCGAGCTCGGGCCGCTCACCGAGACGGCCCACCGGGAGGTCGGGGCGTGGATCGCCGCGCTGCCCGTCGCCGGGCTCGCCGCCGTTGGCTCGGCGATCCGCCTGACGGCGGAGACGGCGCGGATGGGCGGCTGCCCGGATGTGGCCACCTTCGCGAGCCCCGAGGGCGCGGCCGCCCACATGCTGGAGCGCGTCGCCCGCGGGGACCGCGTGCTGGTCAAGGGCTCGCGCGGGATGCGGATGGAGCGCGCGGTCGAGGCCCTCATGGCCGGGCTCGGGATCCGCCCGGAGGCGTCGCGGTGCTGACCGCCCTGGCCGCCTTCGCCAAGTACCACATCATGTTCAACGTCTTCCGGTACATCACCTTCCGGACGGCGATGGCGCTGGTGACGGCGCTCATGCTCTCGCTCTTCATCGGCCCGTGGATGATCCGGAAGCTCCGCGAGCGTCAGATCGGCGAGAACATCCGCACCGACGGCCCCGAGCGTCACCGGGCGAAGGCCGGGACGCCGACCATGGGCGGGCTCCTGATCCTTGGGTCCCTGGTCATCTCCGTGCTGCTGTGGGGGAATCTCGGGAACCGGTACGTCTGGGTCGTGCTCCTGGTGACCGTCGCGCTCGG
Source organism: uncultured Candidatus Rokubacteria bacterium (assembly GCA_963765195.1). GTDB lineage: Bacteria > Methylomirabilota > Methylomirabilia > Rokubacteriales > DASRDR01 > DASRDR01. The sequence continues at coordinate 157,126 of CAVXVV010000088.1, read as the reverse complement.
TGTGATCGGGTTCTACGACGACTGGCTGAAGCTCCAGAAGCGGCGTCCGCTCACGATCCGCCAGAAGTTCCTGGCCCAGCTCGCGGTGGGGCTGGCCGTCGGGCTCTATCTCTACCGGTTCCCGTCCAACGGCGTCACCACGCAGCTCACCGTGCCGTTCGCGAAGGAGTGGATCCCGGATCTGGGCGCCTGGTACATCCTGTTCGCCGCCCTGATCGTGGTCGGCGCGTCGAACGCGGTGAACCTCACCGACGGGCTCGACGGCCTCGCGATGGGGCCCGTGATCGTCGCGGCGATCGCGTTCGGCGTCATCGCCTACGTCACCGGCAACGCGCGGCTCTCCGAGTACCTGTTCATCCTGAAGGTCCGGGGCGCCGGCGAGCTGACGGTGTTCTGCGGCGCCTTGATGGGAGCGGGGATCGGCTTCCTCTGGTTCAACAGCTATCCCGCCGAGGTCTTCATGGGCGACGTGGGCTCGCTCGCCCTGGGCGGCGCCATCGGCACCCTCGCGCTCCTGGCCAAGGCGGAGCTGCTCCTGCCGTTCATCGGCGGCCTGTTCGTCGTCGAGGCGGCGTCGGTGATCCTCCAGGTCGCCTCGTTCCGCCTGACGGGCCGGCGCATCTTCCGCATGGCGCCGCTCCACCACCACTTCGAGCTGATGGGCTGGCCCGAGAGCAAGGTCGTGATCCGCTTCTGGATCCTGGCGCTCATGATGGCGCTCGTGGCCCTCACGACCCTCAAGCTCCGATGACGACGATGACGCTCGAGCATCCGGGCTCCACGCTCCTCGATGCGCCGCGCGGACGGCCCTGGCGGGAAGCTCTGGCCGGGCGGGCCGTCACCGTGGTGGGGCTCGCCCGCAGCGGGGTCGCGGCCTGCCGGCTCCTCCAGGCCCTCCGAGCCCGGGTGACCGGCACCGACGCCCGCGCGGAGGACGTCCTGCCGCCCGACGCGCGGGCGCTCCGCGCGGAGGGCGTGCGCCTCATCGTGGGCGGACATCCCGACGAGGCCTTCCGGACGGCGGAGCTCGTCGTGGTGAGCCCCGGCGTGCCGGCCGCCCACCCGTCGCTCGCCGCCTGCCGGGCGCGCGGTATCCCGGTGATCGCGGAGATCGAGCTCGCGTACCGGACGATGACCGCCGAGTTCGTCGCGATCACCGGAACGAACGGGAAGACCACGACGACGGCGCTGACCGGCGCGCTCTTCGCGGAGTCCGACCGGCCGGTCTTCGTCGGCGGGAACATCGGCCGGCCGCTCGCCGCCGAGGCGCTCCGGTTCCCGGCCGACGGCTGGGTCGTCGCGGAGGTCTCGAGCTTCCAGCTGGAGACGACGGACGCCTTCCGTCCGCGCGTGGCGGCGGTGCTGAACGTGACGCCGGACCACCTCGATCGGCACGGGAGCCTGGCCGCGTACACGGACGCCAAGGCGCGGATCTTCCGGAGCCAGGGCCCCGAGGACTGGGCGGTCCTGAACGCCGACGACCCCGGCGCCGCCGCGCTGGCCTCGCGCGTCGGGGCGCGCCTCCTCTGGTTCAGCCGGCGGGAGCCGGTCGTCGAGGGAGCGTGGGTTCGCGACGGCTGGGTCACGCTCCGCTTCGGCGGCATCGACACCGCGGTCTGCCCCGTCGGCGACATCTTTCTCCGCGGCGCCCACAACCTCGAGAACGTGCTCGCCGCGACGGCGTGCGCCGGCGCGGTCGGCGTGGCGCCCGAGCGCCTCCGGACGGCGATCCGCGCCTTCCGGGCCGTCCCGCACCGGATCGAGTGGATCCGCGACCGGGGCGGCGTCGCCTTCTTCAACGACTCGAAGGGCACGAACGTCGACGCGACGCTGAAGGCCCTCGCGGCGTTCGAGGAGCCGATCGTGCTGATCGCCGGCGGGCGCGACAAGGCCCAGCGCTTCGAGGCGCTCGCCGCCGCGGCGCGCGGGCGGGTCAAGGCCGCGATCCTGATCGGCGAGGGCCGCGCCACGATCGGGCCGGCGCTCCGCGCCGTGACCCGCGTCGAGGACGCCGAGTCCATGCGCGAGGCCGTGCGCCGGGCGGCGGCGCTGGCGGCGCCGGGCGACGTCGTCCTCCTCTCGCCCGCGTGCGCGTCCTTCGACATGTTCCGCGACTACGAGCACCGGGGCGCGGTGTTCACCGAGGAGGTCCGGGCCCTCCCGGAGCCCTGAGCCATGCCGCGCAAGATGAGCCCCGACTACTGGCTGTTCCTGGTGGTCCTGGTCCTCCTGGGGCTGGGGGTGGTCATGGTCTACTCGGCCAGCGCCATCCTCGCGACCGACCGCTTCCGGGACGCGCACTTCTTTCTCAAGAAGCAGCTGTTCTGGGCGGTGCTGGGCCTCGGCGTCATGTGGGGCGTGATGGCGATCGACTACCGCAAATGGCGCCCGCTCGTGAGCCCGCTCCTGGCGCTGGCCTTCGTGCTGCTGGTCCTGGTGCTGGTGCCGCCGTTCGGCCAGTCGATCAACGGCACGCGCCGGTGGCTCCGGTGGGGGCCGATCTCCGTCCAGCCGACCGAGCTCGCCAAGCTGGTCCTGGTCGTCTACCTCGCGGACTTCCTCGCGCGGCGTCAGGCCGTGATCGGGAACCTGTGGCGGGGCATCCTGCCTCCGCTGGTGGTGACGGGCGGCGTGGCCGGGCTCGTGCTGCTCCAGCCCGACCTCGGCTCGGCGGTGGCGATCGTGGGCGTCGTGCTCTGCATGATCTTCGTCGCGGGGGCGCGGCTCGCGCACCTCGGGATGATCGGCGGCCTCGCGGTCCCCGTGGTGGCGCTCGCGGTCTACATGGCGCCGTACCGGCTGCGCCGGGTGCTCACGTTCCTCGATCCCTGGGCGGACCCGCGCGGCGCCGGGTTCCAGATCATCCAGTCCTATCTCGCGCTGGGCGGCGGCGGGTTCCTCGGGCGCGGCCTGGGGGAGTCGAAGCAGAAGCTCTTCTACCTCCCGGAGCCCCACACCGACTTCATCTTCGCGGTCCTGGGCGAGGAGCTCGGATTCCTGGGCGCGCTGGCGACGGTCGTCCTGTTCGGCATCCTCCTGTGGCGCGGCATCCGGATCGGGCTGCGGGTCGCCGATCCGTTCGGCGCCCTCGTGGCATTCGGGGTCACCGCGCTGCTGGTGAACCAGGCCGTGGTGAACCTGGGCGTCGTGGTGGGCGTGTTCCCCACCAAGGGCCTGCCGCTTCCGTTCGTGTCCTCGGGCGGGTCGTCCCTGCTGGTGGCGATGGCCGCCGTCGGCCTCCTCCTCAACGTCTCGCAGCGGGCCGAGGTCTGAGGCCCATGAGCGCGACGCGGGTCTTCAAGCGCTACCAGCAGGTCCACTTCGTGGGCATCGGCGGCTCCGGTATGAGCGGCCTCGCCGAGGTGATCCTGACGCTCGGCTTCCGGGTGACCGGATCGGACGCCCGGCGCAGCGAGGCGGTCGAGCGTCTCGAGCGGCTCGGCGCCAAGGTCCACGTCGGCCACGCCGCGGCCAACATCGAGGGCGCGCACGTGGTCGTCTACTCGTCCGCGGTGACGCGGGACAACCCCGAGCTCCAGGCGGCCCGCCAGCGGGGCGTGCCGGTGATCCCGCGCGCGGAGATGCTCGCCGAGCTGATGCGTGTCAAGCACGGGGTCGCCGTCGCCGGCACCCACGGCAAGACGACGACGACCTCCATGATCGGCGCGGTGCTGGCCGAGGCAGGCTTCGACCCGACGCTCGTCGTGGGCGGGCGCGTCACCGCGCTCGGCGCCAACGCGCGGCTGGGCCAAGGCGACTTCCTCGTGGCGGAGGCCGACGAGTCCGACGGCTCGTTCCTCCGGCTCACGCCGACCATCGCCGTCGTCACCACGATCGACGCCGAGCACCTGGATTACTACCGGGACCTCGCGGCGATCCGCGAGGCGTTCCTGTCGTTCGTGAGCAAGGTGCCGTTCTACGGCGCGGCCGTCCTCTGCGCGGACCAGCCGGAGATCCAGGCGATCCTTCCGCGCATCGAGAAGCGCGTCATCACGTACGGCCTCGCCGCGCCGGCCGATCTCGTCGCCGCGTCCGTGCGCCTCAGCGAGCTGACCGCGCGCTTCGAGGTGCTCCACAAGGGAGACTCCCTGGGCGAGCTCCGCCTGCAGGTTCCCGGCGTCCACAACGTCGCCAACGCCCTGGCCGCGACGGCGGTCGGGCTGGACCTCGAGGTGCCCTTCGCGGCCGTGCAGCGGGCGCTCGCGGGCTTCACGGGTGTCCAGCGCCGCTTCCAGGTGAAGGGGGACGTCGGCGGGGTCCTGCTGGTCGACGACTACGGCCATCATCCCGCGGAGATCCGCGCGACCTTGGCCGCCGCGCGGCAGGCGTTCGCCCGCCGCCGCGTGGTGGTGTTCCAGCCGCACCGCTACACCCGGACGTACCACCTGTTCGACGAGTTCCTCACCGCGTTCGAGGACGCTGACGTGCTGATCGTGACCGACATCTATCCGGCGGGCGAGCCGCCGATCCCCGGGGTCCATGCACGGAGCCTGGCCGAGGGGATCGGGGCGCGCACCGGCCGCGACATCCGATACGTGGGTGACCGGGCCGAGGTTGTGGAGGCTCTCCTCCGCGCCATCCGCCCCGGCGACTTGGTCCTGACCCTCGGGGCGGGCGACGTGGGAGCGATCGCGGACCAGGTGCGCGAGCGCCTGGCGGCGCGCGAGACCCCGTCCGACGTCTCGGGCGGAGAAGGAGACCGGCATGCTGGGTGAGATCCGTGGCGAGGTGCGCTTCAAGGAGCCGCTCGCGTTCCACACGTCGCTCCGCTGCGGCGGGCCGGCGGACATCTTCATCATCCCTCAGGACGTGGACGACGTCCGGAAGGCGCTGATGTTCGCCGACAAGGAGAAGCTCCCCGTGGCTATCCTCGGGAGCGGGCACAACACGATCGTGCGTGACAAAGGCTTCCGAGGCGTCGTGCTCAAGATCGAGGGGTGCCTCGGCCGCATGGAGTTCCACGGCGAGGAGGTCACCATCGGCTGCGGCGCGGGCCTGTCCACGATGATCCGCGAGGCGGCGGCGATCGGCCTCGGCGGGATCGAGTGCCTGGTCGGCATCCCCGCGACGGTCGGGGGCGCGCTCGCCATGAACGCCGGCACGCACGACGGGGCCATCTGGGACTTCGTGTCGGCGGTGTACTTCCTCCACGCCGACGGCACCATCGGCGAGCTCAAGCCCGCCCCGGGCTTCACCTACCGCACCTTCGAGCTCCCGACGGGCGCGATCCTCCTGGGCGTGCGGATCCAGCTCCACCGGAAGCCGCAGAAGGAGATCCTGGCCGAGATCCGGGCCCGGCTCAAGCAGAAGAAGACCACGCAGCCCCTCGCCCTGGCGGCCGTGGGCTGCGTCTGGAAGAATCCCGACTACGACCATGTCGCGCGGCTGCTCGAGAAGGCCGGCCTCCGCGGCAAGCGCGTCGGTAGCGCCGAGATCTCCGCGAAGCACGCCAACTTCATCATCAATCGTGGCGGCGCTACGGCCCAGGACGTCCTCGGCCTCCTCGATCTCGCCTTCGACCGCGTGCACAGCCAGACGGGCATCCGGCTGACGACGGAGCTCAGGATCTTGGGCGAGTGAGCTCCACTCCAACGTTCGGCAAGGCGGCCGGGATCCCGTGAGACCACCGGCCGTCGCAGGCCGCAGGCCCTCCGGAGGGGACCGACCGGTCGGTCCCCAGAGCGCCCGCGCCCTCTCCGGCCCACGCTCCCGTCCCGCGCCGCCGGCTGACCTCGCGTCCCGGTCCCGGCTGATCTCGAACCAGCGCCGCCGCACGCGCCTCGCGAGCCGGTCCCTCCGCGCGCTGGCGCGGCTCTTCGTCGTCGGCGTCATCCTGAGCGGCCTGGGCATGGCCGCCTTCGTGGCCTGGGACTGGGCCCGCCGGACGCCGCTCCTGGCCACGCGCGCGGTCGAGGTCACGGGCACGCGCCGACTGGACGAGGCGACGGTGCGCGCGGCCGCGGCGATCGAGCCGGGCGTGAATCTCTTCGCCATCGACGTGGCGGCCGCCGAGGCACGGGTCGCCGAGCTGCCGGGAGTGCGCCGCGCCCACGTCGTGCGTCATCTGCCCGGCCGGGTGACCATCCTCCTCGAGGAGCGCGAGCCGTACGCGCTCGTCAACGCGGGCGGGCTCCAGTGGGTCGACGCCGACGGGTACCTGGTCGCCGCCGACGCGCGCCCGGGAGCCATTGGGCTGCCTATCCTGACGGGCATCGGCACGCCCGCGGCCGGGACGGCCTCCCCGTCCGACGGGCTCCGCGCGGGGCTCGCGGTGCTGCACGCGCTCCAGCGCACGTCCGCGCGGCTCGCCGCGCGGGTCTCCGAGGTCGATCTCTCTCGCGCGCACGGTCCCGTGCTCTACCTGGTCGAAGGAGTGGAGGTGCGCCTCGGCACGGACGGCTGGCCGGACCGGCTGGCGCGGCTCGACGGAGTGCTCGGCGACCTCGACGCTCGCGGCGAGCGCGTCGCCTCGATCGACCTTCGGTTCCGGGACCAGGTGGTGCTCACGCCTCACAGCCCGGCGCCTGGAGCCGGCCCGGGCCGGGCGGCGGCCGTGGCGGGCCGGCGCCGCGCGCCCGGGGATGCCGCAACCCTCGCAACGCCAGCCTCGGCTGGCCTGGAGCGACGCTGAAGGTGCGTAGGACGCAGAACATCATCACCGGGCTCGATGTAGGAACGACCAAGGTCTGTGCCGTCATCGGTGAGGTGACCCCCACCGGTGTCGACGTGATCGGGATCGGCCAGCACGCCTCGCGCGGACTCCGGAAGGGCGTCGTCGCCAACGTCGAGTCGACGGTGGAGGCGATCAAGCGCGCGATCTCCGAAGCGGAGCAGGCCGCTGGCGTGGAGGTCGACGCCGTGTACGTGTCGATCGGCGGGGGGCACATCCGCGGGATCAACAGCCAGGGTGTCGTGGCGATCCAGGGACGTACCCGCGAGGTCACGGCCATCGACGTCGCGCGGGCGGTGGACGCCGCCCGGGCGGTGAGCCTCCCGCCGGACCGCGAGATCCTGCACGCCCTCACCCAGGGCTTCACCGTCGACGACCAGGACGGCGTCCGGGAGCCGGTCGGCATGCTCGGGAGCCGGCTGGGCGTCTCGGTGCACCTCGTGGCCGGCGCGGGGACCGCGGTCCAGAACGTGGTGCGGAGCGTCAACCGGGCCGGCCTCACGGTGGAGGACGTCGTGCTCCAGGCCCTCGCCTCGGGCGAATCGGTCCTGACGCCCGACGAGCGGGAGCTCGGCGTGCTGCTGATCGACGTGGGCGGCGGCACGACGGACGTCGCGCTGTTCCGGGACGGCGCGGTGTGGCACACCGAGGTGATCCCGCTCGGCGGCGATCACATCGCGAACGACATCGCCGTGGGGCTCCGGACGCCGCCGCCGTCGGCGGAGGAGCTCAAGAAGGCCTTTGGCTGCGCCCAGGCGAGCCTCGTCCTCGAGGACGAGACGGTGGAGGTGCCCTCGATCGGCGGGCGCAAGCCGCGCGTGCTGTCGCGGCAGACGCTGGCCCGCATCGTCCAGGCGCGCGTGGAGGAGATCCTGACGCTGGTGGCGCGGGGCGTGAGCCAGGCCGGGCTCGACGACGCGGCCACCGCGGGCGTGGTGGTCACCGGCGGCGCGACGATCATGGAGGGAGTGCCGGAGCTGGCGGAGACGATCCTCGACCTGCCGGTCCGGCGCGGCATTCCGAAGTGGGTGGGCGGCCTCTACGAGCAGGTCGAGAGCCCGACATTCGCGGCCGCCGTCGGGCTCGTTCTCTTCGGCGCCCGCCGGGATCGACCGCTGGCCACGACGAGCCGGATGCCCGCGATGGGCGAAGGCTGGCCCGGCGTGGGCCGAACCGCGCGCCGCCTGCGCGAGTGGATCCGGGAGATCTTCTGATGGGACGCGGACGCAAGAAGCGCAAGCAAGATCCGGTCGGCGGCGATCGCCGGCCGAAAGGGGGAGAGGAAACGATGCGGGAGGAGCTTATCTTCCGGCTCGAGGAAGAGGATCGGGAGCTCGCGGCGAAGATCCGGGTGATCGGGCTCGGCGGCGGCGGGTCGAATGCCGTGAACCGGATGATCAGCTCGCGCTTCACCGGCGTGACCTTCGCGGTGGCCAACACCGACGCGCAGGCGCTGCGTTCATCCCCGGCCCAGATCAAGATCCAGCTCGGCACCAAGCTCACCAGCGGCCTCGGGGCCGGCTCGGACCCCGAGGTCGGCCGCCGCGCCGCGAGCGAGGACCGGGAGCTTTTGCAGCAGACCCTGACCGGGGCGGACATGGTCTTCATCACCGCCGGCATGGGCGGCGGCACCGGCACGGGCGCCGCGCCGGTGGTGGCGGCCATCGCGAAGGAGCTCGGCGCGCTGACGGTTGCCTGCGTGACGAAGCCGTTCCAGTTCGAGGGCCCGCGGCGCATGCGCCAGGCGGACGCCGGCATCCAGGAGCTCCGGGGTATCGTCGACACGCTCCTGACGATTCCGAACCAGCGCCTCCTCACCGTCGTCGAGAAGGGCACGTCGCTCCAGGACGCGTTCAAGGTCGCCGATTCCGTGCTGCAGCAGGCGGTCCAGGGCATCTCGGACCTGATCCTGGTCCCCGGCCTCATCAACCTCGACTTCGCCGACGTGCGCACGATCATGTCCGGCATGGGGATGGCGCTCATGGGCACCGGGATCGGCCGGGGCGAGCACCGCGCCGTCGACGCCGCCCAGAAGGCGATCGCGAGCCCGCTGCTCGAGGAGACGTCCATCCAGGGCGCGCGCGGCGTGCTGATCAACATCACCGGCGGCTCGGACCTCACGCTCCACGAGGTGAACGAGGCCGCCAGCACCGTGGCGGACGCGGCGGAGGGCGACGCGAACATCATCGTCGGCGCGGTGGTGGACGAAGCCCTCGGCGACGAGATCCGCGTCACCGTCATCGCGACCGGTTTCGACGACGCGCGGAGCATGGCCCAGCCGCTCGCGTCGGCGGCGGCCGGCTTGGCTGCGGGCGGCGCTCCCGGCACGCGGACCGTCGACCTCAAGTCGTACCGAGGTGGCGAGCGACCGTCGCCGTGGCGGCGGCCGCGGGCCGACGGGGTGCGCGCGGACGGGCTCGAGGCCATGACCGAGGATCTCGACATCCCCGCGTTCCTCCGGCGGCAGGCGGACTGAGAAGGACCGAGCCGATCGACCGGCGCCGCCGCGCGCCCGGGATCCCGGCGCGCGCGGCGGCGATCCACCCATGGTGAGCTGGCAGGGGGAGCCGCCGACGCACGCCGCGCTCCCGCGCCCTCGAGGCGGTCGGCGTGCGGCACGCGTTCACCACGCGGCAGCAGGGGAGCTTCGACGCGGTCTCGGCGCCCGCCGGGCCGTTCGGGCACGGGCGATGGTGGCCGGCTCTCGCCGCGCTCGACGTCGACCCGCCGATCGTCAGGTACGCGCGCCAGGTGCACGGTGTGGTCTGTCTCGACGCGGATGCGGTCGCGGGCGGCCTGGTGGGCACCGGGGACGCGCTGTTCACGCGGCAGCGCGGGCGCCCGCTCGCGATCTTCACGGCCGACTGCGTGCCGCTGATCGTCGCGGACCCGGCGGGCTCGATCCTCGGCATGGCTCACGCGGGCTGGCGCGGCACGGTGCAGGGCATCGCGGAGCGCCTCGTCGCGGCCCTCGTCGAGCGGGCGGGCGCGCAGGCGGACCGGCTCACGGCCGCGATCGGGCCGTCCATCGGCCCCTGCTGCTACGAGGTCGACGAGCCCGTCGTGGGTCCGTTGCGGGCGGCGTACCCGTCGACGTGGGACCGCTGGGTGCGCCCCGTCGCGCCGGATCGCCCCGGCCGCTGGTGGCTGGACCTCTGGACGGCCAACGCCGATCAACTGGTGGCGGCCGGCGTGCCTCGGCAGGCGATCCTGAGCCCCAACCTCTGCACCGGCTGCCGGCAGGACCGCTTCTTCTCGTACCGGAAGGAGGGCCTGGCGGGGCGGCTCGCGACGTTCGCCGCGCTCGCGTGAGGCCTCGCGGCGCGGGTCGCCGTGGCGTCTTGGGGACGAACCCGCTACAATACGCGCGCGCATGAGCGAGACGGACATCCGCGCCAACCTCGCCGCCGTTCAGGAGCGGATCGCGGCCGCGGCCCGCCGGGCCGGCCGCCGCGAGGACGCCGTGCTCCTCGTGGCCGTCTCCAAGACGGTCGACGCCGAGCGCGTGCGCGCGGCGATCGCGGCGGGAGTGCCCGCGCTCGGCGAGAACCGGGTGCAGGAGGCGCGCGAGAAGATCGCCGTGCTCGGCCGCCCGCGGCCCTGGCACCTGATCGGCCATCTCCAGACCAACAAGGTGAAGGACGCGCTGGAGTCCTTCGACCTCATCCACTCGGTTGACCGGGTGCCGCTGGCCGAGGCGCTCTCCCGTCGGGCGGCGGAGGCCGGACGCCGGATGGACGTGCTCGTCCAGGTCAACGTCGGCGAGGAGCCGCAAAAGGGCGGGTTGCGCGCGGACGAGCTCCGCGCGGCGCTCGAGACCATGGCGGGGCTGCCCGGGGCTCCGGCTGCGCGGGCTCATGACGATCCCGCCGTTGCCGCGCGAGCCCGAGGACTCCCGGCCATACTACAAGGAGATGCGGAAGCTGCTCGAAGACGCTCGGCGCTGGGGCCACGGGCCCGACCTCGCCGAGCTGTCCATGGGTATGAGCGGAGACTTCGAAGTGGGCGTCGAGGAGGGGGCGACGATCGTGCGAGTGGGGACCGCGATCTTCGGCTCCCGGGCCTGAGTCTTGAGCGCCCGGCGCACCGGCGTCGCGCTCGGTCGGGAGGACTGACCGTGTCCATCCGGGACAAGCGGGTCGGGTTCGTGGGTGGCGGCAACATGGGCGAGGCCCTCGTCCGGGGTCTCACCAAGACGGGGCTCATGCCCGCCGAGCACCTCATGATGGCCGACGTCCGGACCGAGCGGCTCGATGAGCTGAAGCGGCTCTACGGGGTGAGCGTCGCCTCGGACAACGTGACGCTCGTCCGGCGGTCCGACGTGATCCTCCTCGCCGTGAAGCCGCAGATCCTCGGCGCCGTGCTGGACGAGATCGCGCCCGCGACGCCCGGGAAGCTCCTCATCTCCGTGGCGGCCGGCGTGTCCACCAGCGAGATCCGGCGGCATCTCCCGCCCGGCACCCGGATGATCCGGGTCATGCCGAACACGCCGGCGCTCGTCCTCGAGGGCGCCACGGCCATCGCCCACGCCGCGGGGCTGGAGGACGGCGACATGGACACCGCCCGGCAGATCTTCGAGGCCGTCGGGCGCGTGGTGATCCTCGACGAGTCGATGATGGACGCGGTCACGGGGCTGTCCGGTTCCGGACCCGCCTACATCGCGCTGGTGGTCGAGGCCCTCGCGGACGGCGGGGTGCGGGTCGGCCTGGACCGCAAGATCGCGATGACGCTCGCCATGCAGACGGTGCTGGGCTCGGCCCGCCTCCTGATCGACACCGGCATGCACCCCGGCCAGCTGAAGGACATGGTCAGCTCTCCCGGAGGGACCACGATCGCCGGGATCCACACGCTCGAGATCGGGGGACTCCGGCGGACGCTGATCGACGCCGTGGAGCGCGCGACCCACCGGTCGCGCGAGCTGGGGCAGGGACGGTAGGGCACGCCGTGTACGTGCTGGGCGACCTCCTGCTCGCGGTCGCGAAGCTGGTCGACTACTTGCTGTACGCGTACATGTGGATCATCGTCATCCGGGCGCTCATCTCCTGGGTGAACCCCGACCCCTGGAACCCGATCGTGCGGTTTCTCTACCAGGTGACCGAACCCGTGCTCCGGCCCATCCGCCGCCGGCTTCCGAACACCGGGATCGACTTCTCGCCCCTCGTCGTCATCCTCGGCATCTACTTCCTCCAGTGGTTCCTGGTCCCGGTTCTCGTGAAGACGGCCTATCGGATCGGGTGACACGGAGGTTCAGGAGGGACTCCGATGCGCATGACCGCGACGGACATCCGCCAGCAGCAGTTCGCGGTGCGGCTCTTCCGCGGGTTCGACCCGCAGGAGGTCGACGCGTTCCTGGAAGAAATGGCCGACGACGTCGACGAGCTGACCCGCGAGAACGCGCTCCTCAAGGAGCAGCTGGCCATCGTCGAGGAGAAGTCCCGGGGGGTCGAGGGCCGGGAGAAGACGCTCCAGGAGACGCTCGTCACGACCCAGAAGATCGCCGAGGAGTTCAAGGAGAACTCCCGCCGCGAGGCGGAGCTGGTCCTGCGCGAGGCGCATCTCCGGGCCGAGAAGTCCATGCAGGACGCCCGGGAGGAGCACGCCAAGCTCTCCGCCGAGGTCAGCGGGCTGAAGCGCCTCCGCCGGCAGCTGGGCGAGGAGATCATGAGCACGATCGCCTCCCACAAGCGTCTGGTCGAGCAGGCTCTCGCGGAGGGTAACGCTGGCTCCTGAGGCGCGACTGACCGTCGAGGTGCGCCCGCGCGCCGGCCGCGACGAGATCGTCGGCTGGCAGGGCGCCCGCCTCCGCGTGCGGGTGGCGGCGCCGCCCGCCGACGGCGCCGCCAACGAGGCCGTGCGCGCGCTGCTCGCGGAGCGGCTCTCGCTCGCCCGCTCCCGCGTCGAGATCGTCCGCGGTCAGACGGCGCGGACCAAGGTCGTGCGCGTCCTCGGGCTCGCCCCGGAGGACCTCTCCGCCCGGCTCGGGATGCCCGGCGCCGCGGCGCCGGCCCGGCCGGTCGCGCGCTCCGCCTAGTGGGCGCGCCCCCGCTCGCGTTCTTCCCCGTCAGCTGGCAAGGGGACCGGCTCGTCCTCCTGGACCAGCGCCGTCTCCCCGGGGAGGAGGTGTACCTCGACTGCCGCACGTGGCCCGAGGTGGCGGACGCGATTCGGACCCTGGCGGTGCGCGGCGCCCCGGCGATCGGCGTCGCGGCGGCGTTCGGCGTCGCGCTCGCGGGCCTGGCGAGCCCGGCGCGTGACGGGCAAGCGCTCCTCGCCGACCTCGAGACCGCGATCGCCGGGCTCGCGAAGACCCGGCCGACCGCCGTGAACCTGTTCTGGGCGCTGGACCGGATGCGCCGGTACGCGAGAGGCCACGCGACGCTGCCGCCCGCGGAGCTCCGCGCCGGCCTGGTGGGGGAGGCGGAGGCCATCTTCGAGGAGGACGTGGCCGCGAACCGGCGCCTCGGCGCCCACGGCGCGGAGCTGGTTCCCGCCGGCGCGCGGATCCTCACGCACTGCAACGCCGGCGGGCTCGCGACGGCGGGGTACGGCACGGCGCTCGGCATCGTGCGAGGCGCCGTCGAGGCGGGGCGGCAGCCCTTCGTGTGGGTCGACGAGACGCGGCCGGTGCTCCAGGGCGCCCGGCTCACGGCGTGGGAGCTGGCGCGCGAGGGCATCCCGCACGCGGTCATCGCGGACGTCGCCGCGGCGTCGACCATGGCCCGCGGCGAGGTGGACCTCGTGGTGGTGGGCGCCGACCGGATCGCGCGGAACGGGGACACCGCGAACAAGATCGGGACGTACGGGGTGGCGGTGCTGGCGCGGCACCACGGGATCCCGTTCTACGTGGCCGCGCCCTTCTCGACCATCGATGTCGCGATCCCCGACGGCACCGTGATTCCCATCGAGGAGCGTGATCCCCGCGAGGTGCAGGAGCTGGCCGGCCGGCGGATCACGCCGGCGGCCTCCCCGGCCCGGAACCCCGCCTTCGACGTCACGCCGGCCGCGCTGATCACCGCGATCGTCACGGAGCGTGGGATCCACCGGCCGCCCTATCACTTCCAGGGATAGGCCGATGCTCGCCCAAGGAGCCGTCCGATGAAGAAGTACCATCTCCTCGCGCCCGGCCCGACGCCGATTCCGCCCGAGGTCCTCCAGGCGATCGCGCAGCCGATCCTCCACCACCGCACGCCCGCCTTCGAGGCGCTGTTCGGCCGCGTGCGTGCGGGGCTCGCCGAGCTGATCGGCACCCGGGGGGAGGTCATCATCCTCGCCGCCTCGGGCACGGGCGCCCTCGAAGCCGCCGTCGTCAACATCTGCTCGCCGGGCGACGAGGTGCTGGTGGTCCAGTGCGGCAAGTTCGGCGAGCGCTGGACGGGGATCGCCCGCGCCTTCGGGGTCGCCGCGCACACCATCGACGCGCCGTACGGCGAGACCGTGGCGCCCGAGCGCGTCGCGGCGGCGCTCCGGACGCATCCCCGGGCCCGCGCGCTCTTCGTGACCCAGAGCGAGACGTCGACCGGCGTGCTGGAAGACGTCGAGGCCTATGCCGCCCTGACCCGGGGGACCGACACGCTGTGCGTGGTGGATACCGTCTCGTCGCTCGGGGTCGTGCCGTGCCCGATGGATGCCTGGGGGATCGACGTCGTGGTCGCGGGCTCGCAGAAGGGTCTCATGTGCCCGCCCGGGCTCGCGTTCGTGGCCATGAACGACCGCGCGTGGCGCGCGGCCGAGCGGGCCCGGTGCCCCCGCTTCTACTGGGATCTGCCCACCGAGCGAGGCTGGCAGGCGAAGAACCAGGGTCAGTTCACGCCCGCCGTGTCGCTCCTGGCGGGGCTGGACGTCGCGCTGGGCCTGCTCGAGGACGAGGGGCTGACCGAGGCGTTCCGCCGCCACGACCGGCTCGCGCGCGCGGCGCGGGCCGGGGCCGAGGCGCTCGGGCTCGCGCTGTTCGCCCGGGCGGCGCCGAGCCCGGCCGTGACGGCCATCGTCCCGCCGGCGGGCATCGACGGCGAGGCCGTCGTGCGCGCCTACGGGTCCGACGACAACATCACCATCGCCGGCGGCCAGGGCGAGATGAAGGGGAAGCTCTTCCGGCTCGCCCATCTCGGCTGGGTCGACGAGTCCGACCTGATCGTGGGCCTCGCGACCCTCGAGCGCGTGCTGGTGCGGCTCGGCGTTCCCGTGGAGCTCGGCGGGGCCGTCGGGGCCGCCCAGCGGATCTTCGCGAAGGACGGTTGACCGCGGGCATGCGCTGAGGGACCCGGCTCGCGCGGCCGTGTACGCGTGGCTGGTCCCGCGGGTCGTGCTTCCCCTTCACGGACGGCTGACCGGCCGCCGGTGCCTGGCGGAGTACCGGCGGCTCCGAGCGCTCCAGTGGGAGTCCGCGGAAGCGCTCGAGGCCCGAAGCCTCGCCAAGCTCCGCACGATCGTCGGGCACGCGATGGCCCACGTGCCCTTCTACCGGGAGCGATTCCAGGAGGCGGGCGTCCGGCCCGAGGCGCTGCGGAGTCCTGACGATCTGGCCCGGCTGCCGATCATCCGGAAGGCAGACCTCCGTGACCTCCCGACCTCTCACACGACCGCCGACAACGTGCCGGCCTCGCGGCGGCAGCCGACCATCACGTCGGGCTCCACTGGCTTTTCGTTCCGGTTCTTCGGGGACCTGGCTGGCGTAGACGGCGTGATCGCCGCGTACCTGCTCTTCCTGGAGTGGGCCGGCGCCGCCCTCTGGCAGACGCGCATCGACATCGGAAACAGCGGAGATCGGCCCATGCCGTCCGTTGTCCCGCCGCCCTCGCGGCTCGAGCGGTGGGCGCGGCGGGCGTTGCTTGGCGAGCACGTGATGGCGCTGTCCGGCGTCGATCTGACGCCCGAGACGTTCGTGGCGCGCACTCGCATCGCCTCGCGCCGGGGGTACTTCGTCCGGGGCTACACGGCCTACCTGGCCCGGCTGGCCTGGCGGATGGTGGAGGCGGAGATCAGCTTGCCCGAACCACCCCGGGTGGTGATGAGCGGCGGCGAGACGCTTCCCTCGCGCGACGCGTGGCTGATCGGGCGCGCGTTCGGCTGCGCGGTGGTGAACCAGTACGCCGCCTGGGAGGTGCCTCACATGGCGCAGACGTGCCCCGACAATGCCGCGGTGCTTCACGTGAACAGCGAGCGCGTGGCGCTCCGCGTCGTCGGGGACGACGGCCGGTCCGTGGCGCCGGGGACACGCGGGCGGATCGTCGTCACGGCCCTCGACAACTACGTGATGCCGTTCATCAACTACGAGATCGGGGATGCGGGAGTGGCTGGTCCGGCGTGCCTGTGCGGGCGGGGACTCCCGACCCTGCTGGGGGTCGAGGGCCGCTTGGGCGAGGCGATCCGGATGCCGTCCGGCCGGCTGTTCTCACCCGCGACCCTGGACCGCGTGTTCCGCTATTGCAGCGATGCCGTACGGGAATACCAGGCGGAGCGCACGGCCGACGACGTCCTCACGGTCCGGGTCGTCCCGACGTCGCGCTTCATGCCGGAGACCGCGGCGACGCTGCGCGCCGAGCTGGCGGAGATGGTGGGTCCGGGCATGGAGATCCGGATCGACGTCGTCGCCGAGATCCCCCTGGAGCCGTCCGGCAAGCGCTTCGTGATCCGGCCGCGCGGAGGCGAGTCGCCTGCGCGCGCCGGCGAGACGCTCGCCCCGTATCTGTGAGCCCGCCAGCTGAAGCCTGACGCGCCGGTCTACGCCACGGGGGCGCGTGGGCGGGCGTCCTCCTCGAGCGGCACGAACACGCGCCCCTGATCGTCGAGCCGCACCCGCCCCCTCACGACGGGCGGGCGCCAGGGTCCGATCGTCCAGTACCCCACGGTCCCGATGACCGAGCGCTGGAGCTCCTCGGCAACGCGGCGGGCCGAGGCGTTCCACGCCGCGATGAGGCCGATGAGCCGCCGGTGTCCCTGCTCGCGGGCCCGGTGCATGGCCGCCACCGTCGCCGCCGCATAGAGACCCCGCCGCCGCCGCGACGGGTGCGTGTAGACGTCGACGATCCACCGGTCACCGTCGAGGGGGCGCACGCCGCGGTGGAGGTACGGGAAGTAGGCTTCCACGCTCGTTTCCCACCGCCAGTGCGCGGGGCTGTCGCCCGCCCAGCCGACCCAGCACTCCTGGCCCTCGCGGAGGCGCCGCCAGACCTCGGTCTCGGTGAGCGTGGGGCTCTCGGCAAGCAGCCGCGGGATCTCGGCCGCAGCGAGGCGCCGCCAGGCGACGTCGGTGCCGCGCGCGAGCGGCGGCAGCGGGCCCGAGAGGTCCTTCACCGTCACGAGGAACTCGCGCCGCACCAGCCAGCGCGGGACCGTCCAGGCCAGCCGCACGAAGCCGATCGTCCGTCCGACATCCAGGAGCCGGTGCGTCAGGCGACGGAGGCCGCGGGTGCTCGCCATCGCGTCACGCGGCGGCAACGTCGGACCTCACGAGGAGCCGCTTGCCTGAAGCCTCGACCGGGATGCGCGCGACCGGTTCCACGACGACGCTCACGCCGGGACCCAGGAATCCCTCGAGCTCGGCCCGGAGCCAGTCGACCCGGTCGGGCGTGAGGCGAGCGGTGGGCACCACTCGGAACTGCACGTGCTCGGGGACCGTCTGCACGGCCTGGTACTCCCAGATGTAAGGATGGGCCCGGGCCCGGATGTTGAGGAAGCGGCAGAGCGCGATCGGCAGGACCGTGCGCCCCGTTGGCGTTCGCAGCACCTCGCCGAGTCGCCCCTCGAGGCTGACCAGGGTCGGGAAGCCACGGCCGCACGGACAGCTCTCGCCGGCCATCGCCCAGTCCCCGATCTCGTAGTTGATGAATGGCATCACGTAGTTCGCGAGATCGGTCACGACCACGCGGCCCACCTCGCCCGCGGGCGCCGCCGAGCCGTCCTCCCGCACCACCCGCACGATCGCGCGCTCGCTGTTCACGTGGAGCAGGTCGGGGTAATCCGGGCACGTCTGCGCCATGTGGAGCACTTCCCAGGCCGAGTAGTGGTTGGCGGTGCGGCAGCGGAACGCTTCCTCGATCGCGCGGCGGTTGAGCAGGGACAGCGTCTCCGCGTACGTGAACACGACCCGAGGAGGAGAGGGGAGCTCCGCCCCCGACTCGAGCAGCTCCTTGGCGATCCGCGCGATGTACGAGGGGAACCCCCAGATCGCGAACCCCCCCTCTCCGACGGACCGTCGAATCCGGCCGCACAGCTCGGCGACATCGGGTTCGAAGTCGGACAGGCGGATCGTGCGCTCGCCCAGGGCGAGACTCGTGGCGACGGCGCGCATCCAGGCCAGGGACTTCGCGGCGGCCGACGCATGCGCGGGCCCGGGGATCCAGAGCATCGTGCAGCCGAACGGGGCGTTGGCCCATTCCCGGAAGAGCATGTAGGAGCCGAGCCACACCTCCGCCGTCGCGCGGTCCGTGAAGAACCTGAACGGCATCCCGGTCGACCCCGCGGTGCTTCCGGTCGCCCGCCGCCGGGCTGGCAAGTTGGCCGCCAGTACTCGGCCCGTCGGGTCGGAGCGCAGGTCGGCCTTGCGGCTGATCGGGATCCGCGACAGGTCGGCGATCGAGCGGATCTCGCCGGGCTCGACCGCGGCCCGACGCAGGAGGTCGCGGTAGTGAGGGACGTGGGCGTGTGCGTGGGAGACGATGGCCCGGAGCTTCTCGAGAGCGCGGGCCTCCAGCTCCGCGGCCGGCCGCCACTGGAGCTCTCGCAGGCGGCGGAGCTCCTCCCAGGGGCGCCGCCCGGTCAGGCGTTCGTACACGCTCGGGACCCGCGCTTTGAGCCAGTTCCGCATGCGAAGTGCCCGACAGGCATCGTACCGCGACTCCGCTGCGTTCGCCGGTCCCACTGCGGAGGGCGTCACGCTCTTTCGGGTTGACGGGGCCGTCGCGCGAGCCGCGAGGGACCGGAGGCCGGGCCGCCCGAACGCGCCGCGAAGTCGCGCGTGATACGCTGACTCGTGCCGCGGGCTGGACCGGCATCGCCCCCGCAGCGCGACCATCCGACGCGTGGACGAGGATCGAGGACCGTGCGCACGTTCCTGACTTCACGGCTTGGCCGTGTCCGGCCTCCGTCCTCGCGTCGTGTGATGGCCACGCTCGCGCTGGCCGTGCTCGGGGTGGCGGGGGAGACGGCCGGCCCCGCGCCGGCCGCGCAGACGCCCTCGGTCGTCGGGGCCGCCCGGCAGCTCCAGTGGGAGGTGGTCCGGAGCGGTCCTCACGATCCCCAGGCGTTCGTCCAGGGCCTGGTCTGGCACGACGGCGGGTTCTTCGAGAGCACGGGCCTCCTCGGCCGGTCGACGCTCCGTCGCGTGGAGTGGCCGACCGGCCGGGTCGTCCGCCGCGTGAACCTCCCAGGAGACGTGTTCGGAGAGGGCCTCGCCCGCGTGGGCGACCGGCTCATCCAGCTCTCCTGGAAGTCCGGCCGCGGCTTCGTCTACGACCTGAGCTCGTTTCGCCTGCTTCGAGAGGTCCGGTACGAGGGAGAGGGCTGGGGCCTCGCCTACGACGGCACGAGCCTCGTCCAGAGCGACGGCACGAACATCCTGACGTACCGCGACGCGGAGACGTTCGCGCCCCGGCGGAGACTCTCGGTCACCTGGAACGGGCAGCCGCTCCAGCACCTGAACGAGCTCGAGTTCATCGACGGGGCGGTATGGGCAAACGTCTGGTACACGGACTTCATCGTCCAGATCAGCCCCGAGTCCGGCCAGGTCATCTCCTACCTCGATCTCGCCGGTCTCCGAGGACCCGACGCGGGCCGACACGCGGACGCGGTGCTGAACGGCATCGCCTACGATCCGGCGACGCGGCGGCTGTTCGTCACGGGCAAGCTCTGGCCGGCAATCTTCGAGATCCGCGTCCGCTGACCGGACCGTTCGCGGTCACGGCCATCCGGACGGGCGTGGACGTCGGCGGCACGGAGCCGTAGCCGAGATGGCCCGCTTGCTGCTCCTGGGCTGTCAGGCGATCGCCAAGGCGTACGGCGCCCGGACGCTGTTCGACGGCCTGTCGTTCGGGCTCGTGGACGGCGATCAGGTGGGCCTCGTCGGACCCAATGGCTCCGGCAAGTCCACCCTCCTCCGGATCCTGGCGGGAATCGAGGAGCCAGACCGCGGCAGCCGCGTCCTCCGCGGCGGGATCCGCGTGGGCTACGTGCCCCAGGATCCGGTCTTCCCGCTGGACGGCACCGTCGAGGAGGTGATCGCGAGCGTCCTGGGCGCCGTGGACGAGGACGAGCGACCGGGACGGAGCGCCCAGGCCCTCGGCCGCGCCGGGTTCACCGACGGCCGCGCGGCGGTCGGCACGCTGTCCGGCGGCTGGCGGAAGCGCCTCGCGATCGCGCGCGAGCTGGCGGGCGAGCCGGACGTCCTGCTGATGGACGAGCCGACCAACCATCTCGACGTCGATGGCATCCTCTGGCTGGAGGAAATCCTCGCCGACCGGGCGCGCGCCGTCCTCGTGGTGAGCCACGACCGCTACTTCCTCGAGCACGTGGCCACTCGCGTGCTCGAGCTCAACCGCGTCTATCCCGAGGGACTCTTCCAGGCCGACGGGAGCTACAGCGAGTTCCTCGCCCGGCGCGACGAGTTCCTTCGCGGTCAGGCCGCCTACGAGGAGGCGCTCGCCAACACGGTCCGGCGCGAGATCGAATGGCTCCGGCGCGGGGCGAAGGCGCGCTCCACCAAGGCCAAGGGCCGCATCCGAGAGGCGGGCCGCCTGATCGAGGCGCTCGAGGATGCCCGGGCGCGCACCGCCGGCAGCACCGCCGGCATCGAGCTCGCCGCTTCGGCGCGGCGGAGCCGGAAGCTCCTCGTCGCCCGCGGGCTGTCCAAGGCGCTCGGAGGCCGTCCGATCGTCCGCGATCTCGACCTGACCGTCTTGCGCGGCACGCACGTGGGCCTCATCGGCCCGAACGGCAGCGGCAAGACCACGCTGCTGGGTCTCCTCGCCGGCGACATCGCCCCCGATGCCGGCGAGATCGAGCCCGCCGACGGGCTGAGACTCGTCCGCTTCGCTCAGGACCGTGGGAGCCTCGACTCCGCCCAGTCGCTCCGCCGGGCCCTCGCGCCGGAGGGCGACGCGGTCGTCTTCCAGGGCCGGAGCGTCCACGTCGCCTCGTGGGCCAAGCGCTTTCTCTTCCGATCCGAGCAGCTGGAGCTGCCGGTCGGCCGCCTCTCGGGCGGGGAGCAGGCGCGCATCCTCATCGCGCGCATGATGCTCGAGCCCGCGGACCTCTTGATGCTCGACGAGCCGACCAATGACCTGGACATCCCGACGCTCGAGGTTCTCGAGGAGAGCCTGGCCGAGTTCGAGGGAGGCCTGATCCTCGTGACCCACGACCGCTTCCTGCTGGAGCGTGTGTCCAACGTCGTCCTGGCTCTCGACGGCGAAGGTGGCGCCGAGACCTTCGCCGACTACGCGCAGTGGCAGACGGCGCGGGCGGCCCGGACGTCGGAGGCGCCTGCGACGCCGGATGTGGCGCCCGCGCGCGCTCGCTCGCGGGTGAAGCGCCTCGGATACCTGGAGCAGCGCGAGTGGGACGGGATGGAGCAAGCGATCCTCGAGGCGGAGAACGCGGTCGAGGCCTGCCGGCGCGCGGCCGAGGATCCCGACATCGCGTCCGATCCGCAGGCCCTCCAGACCCGCTACCAGGCGCTCGAGGCCGCGCAGGCGCAGGTGACCCAGCTCTACGCGCGCTGGGCCGAGCTCGAGGCCAAGCAGCCCGGCGGGTAGAGGAGGCGCAGCGGGCGTCGCGGTCAGAACGGCAACGGCCGCAGCTTCATCTTCCCGGGCGAGGCCTTCCAGGCGTTCGGACGGATGGGCTGGTCCTTCTGATCCTGATCCGCGGCGCCGCCGTTCCGCGCACTTCCGCGTGGCGGAGGGCGGCGCCGCGGAGCGTCCCTACCTCAGCGTCTGAGCCCCTCGACGACCGGGGCCAGCATCTCGATGCCCTTCGGGCCCGGGGGATGAACCAGGCTGAGCGTCAGGTGCTGGACGCCGACCGCCTGGAAGGTCTTCACGTGCTGGAGAAGCTCGTCGGGCGTGCCGACGCGGGCCATCTGCCGCATGCCGCCGAACTCGAAGACGGAGACTCCCGGGGGCGCCGTGACGTCGGCCACGCCTGGCCACGGGTCGCCAGGCTGCATGAGGGCGACGCGCGTTCCCGCCGCGTGCTTGATGGTCCGGGGGTCGCGCTTCGCCTCGGCGCATGCGCGATCGAGCGCCTCGAATCGGCTGCGCACCTCGGTCGCGACCAGATGGTAGTCGGCGTCGTACACGTCCGCGTAGCGGGCGGCGAGCGCCATCATCCGCGGGCGCTGGGCGCCGATGAGGATGGGCAGGCCTCCCACGCGCGGGCCGCGGGGGGCGAGGACGCAGTCCTTTGCCTGGTAGTACTGCCCCGCGTAGTCGACCCGTCCCTCTCGAAGAAGCGGCACGATGATCGCGAGCGCCTCCTCGAAGCGCCCCACCCGGTGGTCGTAGGGGATGCCGAAGGCGTGGTATTCCGGCTCGTGCCACCCGGCCCCGAGGCCGAGCACCACGCGCCCGTCCGACACCTCGTCCAGCGTGTCCGCCATCTTCGCGAGGATCGCCGGGTTGCGGAATCCGGTGCAGGCGACCAGCGGGCCCAGATGGATGCGGCTCGTGGCCACCGCGAGCGCCGAGAGTATCGTCCACGACTCCCAGATCCCGCGTACCTTGCCCTCGGGCATGTTGACGTGCATGAGGTTGTCCGGCGGCGATTTCCGGAAGAGCAGGTGGTCGGGGAGGAACAACGTGTCGATGCCCACCGATTCCGCGGTGCGGGCCATCTCCCGGAGGTCGGCCCACCGCACGGGCCGTCCCTCGCCGAGGGCGCCGGCGCCGATCGGAAGCATGAGTCCAAGCTGCATTCTGTGCGTCCCTGTCACGCGGAGCTCCTCTCGATCAAGAGTGACGGTCGAGCGCGCGGGTTTCCGCCCGCTCAGGGTGTCGTCGCTTGCGGGATCCACACGCGCATGGCGCCGGGCCCGCGGTTCGCCCAGGCGAAGTAGGGGATCGCCGTGAGCTCGGCGCGCTGCCGCGCCGGCGCTGCGCCCGGCCGGAAGGGCCGGTAGAGCCGGCCACCCCATGCCGACTCGTCCACGCGGAATCCCGGAGCGCGGACAACGACCACGCCCTCGAGAAGCTCGGGAGCCCAGCGGGACTCCATCGGTCGCGAGGGATCGAGCTCGAGCTCGGCGACGGGCGCGTCGCCCTGGTCGGCCTGCTCGACGCAGTAGACGAGGGGGCCGCGCTCGATGGCGAGGCAGCCGCGCGTCGCTTCGATGGCCGGATGCGGCTCGATGAGCCGCGCGTCCATCGGGAGGTCGAGCTCCACGGTGTCCCCCGGCCGCCAGGGCCGCTCGAGACGGAGGTAGCCGTGTCCGTCAGGCGTGGCCGTGGCCGGGCCCCCGTTCACCCGGACGGCGGCGCGGCCGGCGCTCCATTCGGGGATCCGGAGGGCGAGCGGCCACGAGCGCCCGTCGCTCTCCTCGACCGTCAGCCGCACGGCGCCCTCCCAGGGATAGCGCGTCTCCATCCGGAGGCGGACGGCGCCTCCGGTCGCCAGCGCGGTCGCGATCTCGGCCGGCGCGTACTGGTGCACCTGGAGTCCCGTCCTGTCCCGCGTCGCGACGTAATGACCGAGCGACGCGAGGAGCCGCATCACGTTCGGCGGGCAGCACGCGACGAGGTGCCACTCCTTGCGCACGCACCCGCCGCGGCCGAGATACTCGGCGCGGCCGTTGCTGGCGAGCGGATTGACGTAGAAGTAGCGCTCGCCGTCCAGCGACACGCCGGACAGGACCGCGTTGTGGAGGGTGCGGTCGATGAGATCCGCGAAGCGGCCCTGGCCCGTCGCGAGCAGCATGCGCCAGCTCCACAGGATGCTGGCGATCGCCGCGCACGTCTCGTCGTAGGCGAGGTCGTTCGGGAGCTCGTAGGGCTGGCCGAAGGCCTCGCCCAGGTGGCGCGAGCCGACGCCGCCCGTCACGTAGAGCTTGCGGCTCGTGAGATCCGCCCACTGGCGGTGGAGCGCGCTCAGGAGCGCGGCCTCCCCGGTCTCGAGGTACACGTCCGCGATGCCCGCGGTGAGATAGAGCGCGCGGACGGCGTGGCCCTCGAGCTCCGACGCGTCGCGGACGGGGACGCGGTCCTGGTAGTAGGCGGCGCTGTTGTACCGACCGGGGCCGAGCCAGGCGTGCCCGCGCTGATCGAGGAAGAACCGTGCGAGCTCGACGTAACGCCGGTCGCCGGTCTCGCGGTAGAGCTCGATGAGCCCCATCTCGATCTCGGGGTGGCCGGGGGTGCCCGGGTGCTTCCCCGGGCCGAAGCGGTCGACGAGATAGTCCGCGAAGCGGCGCGCGATCCTGAGGAGATCGTCCGTGCCGGTGGCCCGGTGATGCGCGACCGCGGCCTGGAAGAGGTGCCCGGCGCAGTAGAGCTCGTGGCCTTGGGCGAAGTCGGTCCAGCGCCGGCCTGGCTCGGCCACCGTGTAGTGGGAGTTCAGGTAGCCGTCCGCGCCCTGCGCGGCCCCGACGATGTCGATGGCGGTCGCCATGTGGGAGAGAAGCCACTCGCTCGGGACGCGCGCGTGCTCGTAGGCGGCCGCCTCGATCCACTTGTAGACGTCCGAGTCCATGAACACCGGACCCTGGTACCGGCCGGTGGACCGGCCGCCGGCGATGCGCAGGTTCTCGAAGTTCCCCGCGGTCTCGAGCATCCGGTAGCCGTGGGGGAGGGCGGCCTCGCGGTTGATCGCCTGGCGCCGCGCCCACAGGCCGCCCTCGATCGTCACGGCGCCGCCGGCGAGCGTCTGCCACATGGCGGCCGGGCTGTGAGTGGTGTCTGTCGGGCTTGCGCCGCGGGTGGGGGTCGAACTCATGCGGCCCTCCTCGGTCGGGATGCGTGCGTCGGGTCTGCCGGGGATGGCGCCGATTTGACCGCGCGCAGCATGAGAAAGTTCGGAATGCGCCGGTAGCGATCCAGCCGGGCCGGCGCGTCCGCCGCCGGCTCCGGCTCACGCAGCGCTTCCACCAGAAATCCTCCGCTCTCCAGCGCTTGCGAGTAGGTCGCGAGCGGATAGGACCATCCCTTGAACGTCATGCGGAGCTCATCACGCTCGAACGTCCCCTCGTACGGGCGGCGGGACAGGTAGGCCCCCTCGATCACGAACGGAGCGTGCGCCTCGCGGGCGGTGAAGCTGCCCGCATCGGCCAGGGGATGGGTGATACACACGCACAGTCGGCCGCCAGGAGCGACGACGCGCCCGAGCTCCCGCACCACTGCCGAAAGATCGTCCACATCCATCAGCGAGTTATAGGCGACGGCGAGATCGACCGATGCCGCTCGCAGCGGAAGCTCGGCGCCGTCGGCCACCACATAGGCGGGGCCGCTTGCCGCCCCGGCGGCCAGGCGGACCAGCGCTTCCGTGATGTCGACAGCCGTCACCCGGTGCCCCCGAGCCGCGAGATCGCGTGAGACGCGCCCTTCGCCGGAGCCGACCTCCAGGGTGAGGCGTCCCGGGGGCGGAACGAGCGCAAAGAACGCATCGCGGTAGTACCAGTAGGCGTCGTGCTGCGGGGCACGAGCCCACGCCGCCCACCGGGTGGCCTCTTCCCGCCAGTGCTCCCGCGCTTCCACTGTTCCTCGCTCGTCAGCCTGGGAAGCGCACTTCGGCGATGCCGCGCACGCCCGGATCGATGGCCAGAATGCCCCCGGCGCAGGGCTGGGCGGCGAGGGCCGCCGGCGAGAGGCCAATCGTCGCCGAGGTCACGTAGAGCACGTCGAGGTCCGGCCCGCCGAAGGCGGGGCAGGTGGGCTTCTGGACCGGCAGGCGGATCACGCGCTCCGTCCGCCCGGTCGGGTCGTGGCGGCTCACCTGCCAGCCGTCCCAGTGCGCGAGCCACACGAAGCCCTCGGCGTCGACGGTCGCGCCGTCCGGGTTGCCCTCATCGCCGGACGTCGTCACGAACACGCGGCGATTCGCAATCTCCCCGCCGTCGGGGTCGGCGTCCCACGCCCACACGGTCCGGGCGATCGTGTCGGCGTGGTACATGGTGCGCCCGTCCGGGCTCCAGCAGAGCGAGTTCGAGATGACGACGCCGTCCACCATCCGGCGGCACGAGCCGTCGGGGTCGAGGCGGTAGAGCGCGCCCGTGGCCGCGGTCTCGGGATCGTGCATGCTCCCGGCCCAGAACCGACCACGCCGGTCGGGCTTGCCGTCGTTGAAGCGGTTCTCGAGCCGATCGAGCTCCGGCTGCGCCATCGGCTCGATCGCGCCCGTGTCGAGATCGAAGGCGTGGAAGCCCGACCTGAGGGCCAGCACGAGCCCGCCGCGGGCTCGGCGGACCAGGGAGCCCACGGTCTCGGGCGTCGGCCACCGGGTGTCCTGACCGGTGGCCGGATCGAACCGGTGCACCGCGCGACCCTTGATGTCGACCCAGTAGAGGCAGCGGTCCTCCCGGTCCCAGAGCGGCCCCTCGCCGAGGACCGCCCGCGCGGGCAGGACGCAGCGCGCCTCGGTCACGACCGGAGCCGCGCGAGGAGGCGGAGACCCCGGGGCGAGCGCCCGGCGCGCGGGCTCACGCGACCTCCGGACTCAGGGACATGACGGCGCGGGCGGACTCGCCGGGCACGAGGCTCAGCATCCCCGTGTCCGGGCGGCCGGCGGCCGCGAGGTTGAAGGCCTCGGTGATGTGACTGACCGGCTCGGCGCAGAAGAACGCCTCGTCCGGCGGCGTGTAGACGACCAACGTCTCGAGCGGGCCGCGCGCCGCCATCCGGAGCCGCGCGCGTCGCTCGGGCCACGTGATGACCGCCTCCTGGTCCCAGCCGATGAAGACGTTGTCGAGGGCGACGCGATCGACGGCGAGGCCCAGTCGGGGATCCTTGTCCCGCGGCGGCGTCACGCAGACCGTGGGCAGGACCTCGGCGTCCGTCAGCCAGACCTCGGTCACCTGCGCATGGAGAGTCGTCCCCGCCGTCCGCGGGAAGTACGGATGCCAGCCGAGCCCCGCCGGCATCGTCGTCTCGCTCTCGTTCGTCAGCACCAACTCGACGCTCAGACCGGTCGACGTCAAGGCGATCCGTTGCGTCGCCCGGTACGCCCAGGGCCATTCCCCGGGCGCGTGACGATGCTCGAGGACGGCCTCGGACCGGCTCCGCTCCGTCACGGTCCAGGGCGCGCGGTATCCCAGCCCGTGGATCGCGTGGCCGTGATGATTCGGCGTCAGCGCGACCGACCGACCGCCGAACGT
This sequence comes from uncultured Candidatus Rokubacteria bacterium, assembly GCA_963765195.1. GTDB lineage: Bacteria > Methylomirabilota > Methylomirabilia > Rokubacteriales > DASRDR01 > DASRDR01. The sequence continues at coordinate 130,163 of CAVXVV010000088.1, read as the reverse complement.
GAAGCGGCCGACGCGGATCCGGTTCGACCAGGGCACGAGCGGGAAGCTCGCGAGCCCGCCCGGCTCGCCGCGGGCGAGCGCATGCGGCGGGGTCGGGCGGAGGAGCTCCAGCGCCGCGCCGCTGGCGTCGCTCCAGAATCGGGCAATCGAGCCTCCGATCGCCGGAGCGAGGGTGACCCCGAGCGCGCCCTGCCGGAGCGTGATCGATTCCATGCTGGGCGAGGATACCGGGCGCCTCGCGGTCCGGGCAAGCCGACCCCGTGCTAGCGTGTGGGCCGTGATTCCGGCGCTCACGCCCATCCCAAGGAGGGGACCATGACGTACGCCACGTACCCGAGCCTCCGCGACCGCGTCGTCCTCGTGACCGGGGGCGGCAGCGGGATCGGCGCCGCGATCGTCGAGCACTTCGCGGTTCAGGGCTCGCGCGTGGCCTTCCTCGACATCGACCGCGGGGCCAGCGAGCGCTTGTGCGAGACGATCGCCGCCGGCGGGCGCGCCCGGCCGGTCTTCGTGCACTGCGACCTCCGCGACATCCCTGCCCTCCGCGCGGCCGTGGGCGAGGTGCGACGGCAGCTCGGGCCCATCCAGGTGCTCATCAACAACGCCGCCCACGACGAGCGCCACGCGCTCGACACGGTCACGCCCGAGTACTGGGATGACCGGCTGGCGGTCAACCTGCGGCACCAGTTCTTCGCCGCCCAGGCGGTCTACCCGGACATGGCTGCAGCGGGGGGCGGCGCGATCGTGAACCTCGGATCGACCTCCTGGATGGTCGGGCAGGGCGGGATGCCCGGGTACACCGCCGCCAAGTCGGCCGTCGTGGGGCTCACGCGAGGGCTCGCGCGCGACCTGGGGCCGCACGGGATCCGCGTCACGTGCGTCGTGCCGGGGTGGATCATGACCGAGCGGCAGATCAAGCTCTGGCTCACGCCGGAGTCCGAGGCCGAGCTCCTCCGCCGCCAGTGCCTCAAGCGGAAGCTCGTGCCGGCGGACATCGCCCGCGCCGTCCTGTTCTTCGCGGCCGACGACAGCGCGGCCTGCACGGCGCAGAGCTACGTCGTGGACGGCGGCTGGACCTGATTCGCGCGGACGGCGCGCCGCCACCGGCGCGCCCGGAGCGCCCGTCACTCGATCCGTAGCTCGCGCGCCCGAGCCTTGACGACGGCCGTGCGGCCGTCGACGGCCCAGCCGCGATCGGCCCGGGCGAGCTCGTCGAGGCCGAGACGCGGGAGCGCCTGCCCGTCGGCTGCCGCCGTCCGCGGAGCATCGACGTCGCGCAGGCGAAGGATCAGCGCGCCCTCGACCCCTCTCGCCTCGAGCGTGATCCGCCCCTGGTCCCGCCGGCACCGGAAGTCGATCCGCCCGGCGTCCGTGCGGAAGGCGAACGTCGCCTCCGTCGTGACGAGCGCCTCCACGGTGAGGGGATCGGCCGGGCCCTCGGCGACGTGCTGCCGCACGGGCCCGAGGACGAGCAGGCTGTTCTCCCTGAGGTAGAGCGGCAGCTCGCGGAGCGGGACCTGGCGCCGGAGCGTCCGCGGACCCTCGAGCACGGCCCCGCTCCACCAGTCCATCCAGCGCCCGGGCGGCAGGTACGTGGTGACCCAGCCGTCGTCGGTGACCACCGGGGAGACGAGCAGCTCCCGGCCCAGGCAGTACTGGAGATCGAACGCATGGCTCGCCGCGTCGTCCGGGAACTCCATCACCATCGGCCGCATGAGAGGCGTCCCGGTCTCGGTCGCCTGCCAGCCGTGGCTCACGAGATACGGCACCAGCCGGCTCCGGAGCTGCGCGTACTCGCGGAAGATCGCGAGCGCTTCCTCGCCGAAGCGCCACGGCTCCCGCGGCGTCGCCCCGTGGTACCGGCTGAGCGCGGAGAGGAACCCGAGCTGCGCCCACCGGACGTAGAGCGCGGGCGACGGCTCGCCCCAGAACCCCCCGATGTCGTGGCTCCAGTAGGCGAGCCCGCTCATCGCGCTCGCGAGGCCGCCGCGGAGCGTGTTGGCCATGTCGAGGAAGGTGCATTCCGAGTCCCCCGCCCAGTGGCCCGGGTAGCGCTGGACGCCCGGCGCCGCGCTGCGGGACCAGGCGACCGCGCGGCGGCCCCGCGCGTCCTGCGTGGCCTCGAAGGAGGCCTGCTGGTAGAGAAGCGGGTAGGGGTTGTGCATCTCGGCGCCCGTGAGCCCGTTCGCGAAGCGGGCGTCCTCCGGGATCTCCTCGGCGAAGTCCGGCTTGAACGAATCCGCTCCCAGCGCGAGCTGCTCGGCGAGCTTCCCCCGGTACCAGCGGGCGGCCTCGGGGTTCGTGAAGTCGACGATGGCGCAGAGCCCCATGCCCCGCTCCGTCCGCTGGCTCCACACGAGGGCGTCGTAGACGCTCCCGTCCGCTCGGCGGAGGAAGTAGCCGCCCTTCACGCCTTCCTGGTAGAGCGCGCTCTGGCAGGAGACGTAGGGATTGATCCAGAGACAGTTGTGGAAGCCCTCGCGGTGGAGCTCGGCCATGAGGCGCTTCGGGTCGGGGAGGCGCTCGGCGTCCCACTCGAAGTCGCACCACATGTAGGCGCGCTGCCAGAAGGAGTCGAGGTGGAACACGTCGCAGGGGATCCCCTCCTGGCGGAGGCGGCGCGCCTCCGCCAGCACCGATGCCTCGGTGAACTTCACGAAGCAGGTCGAGGCCCAGAGCCCGAAGGCCCACTCGGGCGGGACGGGCGGCTTGCCGGTGAGGTCGGTGTACGTCGCGAGGATCTCCTTCGGCGAGCCGGCGAGCAGGTAGTAGTCGAGCTCGGGGCCCGCCGCCTCCACCGTGAAGGTCCGGTTCGAGCGGCTGCCCACGTGGAACGTCACGGCCGTCGGCACGTCGACGAAGAGGCCGTAGCCCCGGCTGCCGACGAGGAGCGGGATGTTCTTGTAGGCGAGCTCCGAGCGGGCGCCGTAGGGGTTCCGGTTCCAGATCCGGATCGTCCGCCCCACGTGGTCGAGGCGGGTGAACTTTTCCCCTCCGCCGTAGAAGTGGTCCTCGGGGTCCAGCAGGAGGTTGTCCAGGACCGCGAGCGTCCGGCGCGCGGGGTCGTGCGGGAGGCTCTCGACCTGGAGCCCGGGCCTCGGCCCCAGGCGATGGCCGGCAAAGTCGACGTCGTCCTGCACCTGGTGCGTCAGCAGCCGGCCGTCGGGAGCCCGGAACGTGAGCTGCCAGGGGTCGAGCGTCGCCTCGACCGTGAGATGGAGCGTCCGCACGATCACCCGTCCCTCGGCCGCCTCCACGGTCCACGGGCCGGTCTCGGGCCGGCCGACGACGTAGCTGAACGCCTTGTCGAGGGAAACTGCGCCGGCCGTGATCCGGACGCGCACCGCGCGCGGGCCTGTGGCCTCGACCGCCACGCGCGCCGCCGCGAGCAATTCGGTGACGCACCGGAACTCGACGCCGGTCGGGGTCCGCTCCCACCCGAGCGCCCGGATGAGACCCAGGTTCCGAGGCTCCACGCCTCCTCCTCCCTGGTCCATACGGCTCTTCGCTAGCCCTTCACGGCGCCGAGCGTCAGACCGCGGACGAGGAAGCGCTGAAGCGCGATCGTCATGACGATGTTGGGGAGCATGACCATCACCGCCGCGGCGCTCATCTCACCGTACAGCGGCCCGAGGTCGGTGGTGAGCCCGGCGATGACCACCGGCAGGGTCTTCGCGTTCACGCCGCTCAGGATGAGCGCGAAGAGGAACTCGTTCCAGGCGACCAGGAACGCGAAGATCGCGGCGACCACGAGGCCGGGGGCGACGATCGGGATGACCACTCTCACGAGCGTGCCTAGCCGGTTGCAGCCGTCGATCATGGCCGCCTCCTCGATCTCGATCGGCACGTCCATGAAGAACCCGATGAGGAGCCAGATGGTGAAGGGGAGGGCGAACGACACGTAGGCGATGAGGAGCCCGGTGTACGTATCGAGCAGCCCGAGCTTCTGCATCATGAGGAAGTAGGGCACGACCAGGACGGTGCGGGGCACCATGCGGGTGACCAGCACGAGGAAGCGCACAGCATCATAGCCAGGGAACCGGAAGCGCGCGAACCCGTACCCGACGAGGATCCCCAGAACGAGACTGCCGACCGTCGTCCCCACGGCCACGACCAGACTGTTCGTCAGGTACTGGAGGAATGGAATGTTGGTGAGTACGTGCCGGTAGTTGTCGAGGATGGGGCTGAATAGCCACTGGGGCGGCCTTGCGTAGAGGACCCGCTCGGTCTTGAACGACGCGGTCGCGATCCAGTAGATCGGGAACAGCGTCCACAGGAGGATGGGGACGAGCGCGGCCACCGTCAGTGCCGCCCGGAGCGGGGTCGGCTTCACGGAGCGGCCCGGGCCTGGCGCTGGGGGCGCAGGATGATGCGCATCAGCACGTAGCATGCGAGCGCGACCAGGGCCAGCGTGACCATCCCGAGCGAGTTGGCCAGCCCCATGTGACCGAGCCCGAACACGCGGTAGCTCAGCATCTGGATCACCTGGGTGGCGGTGCCCGGGCCTCCGCCGGTGAGGACGTAGATGATGTCCAGCTCCCGGAAGGCGTCCATCCCCCGGATGAGCACCGCGACCAGCATGATGTACGTGAGGAGCGGCACCGTGATGTGCCGAAAGGCTTGCCAGCGAGACGCCCCGTCCACCGAGGCCGCCTCGAACAGCTCCGCGGGCAGCACCTCGATCCCCGCGTACATGACCAGGAACATGAACGGGATCGTCCGCCACGCGTCGACCAGCGTGATCGACACCAGGGCCAGGGTCGGATCGCTGAGCCAGGCGGGGCGACCCAGCCCGGCGATGTTCAGGTAGTAGTTCAGTGGCCCGATGTCCGGATGGAAGATGATCCGCCACATGGTCGCCCCCACCACCGGCACCACGAAGAGGGGCAGGAGCAGCAGCACCCGGAGCGGGCGCAAGAAGCGGAATGGCTGGCTGAAGAGAAGGGCGAGGCCGAGCCCCGCGAGGAACTCCACGGCCACCGAACCGGCCGTGAACAGCCCCGTGACCACGATCGCTCGCCGGAGCTCCGGGTCGGTGGCGAGGCGGGCGTAGTTGCCGAGCCCGACGAACGGGATGCTCCGGGGCCGGAGGAGCCACCAGTCGTAGAGGCTCAGCCAGGCGGAGTAGACGAGGGGGACCAGGTCGATCGCGAAGAGGAACAGGAGCCCCGGGAGCAGGAACCCCCGTCCTCCCCGCGCGAGCACGGTCCCCCTCGTCCGGGTCTACCTGCCGAGGATCCGATTCGTCCCGGCGTCGACCTCCTTCAGGGCGGCGTCGAGGGTGAGCTCCCCGGCCGTGAGCTTGCCGGCGGTGATCCGGAAGTGCTCCTGGATGTCCGCGAACTCGCGAAGCCGTGGGCGCTCCTTGGCGATCTTGAGGCTCGCGAGGAGGGTCTCGACGTACGGGAGGGCGGCCTTGGTTCCCGGATCCTGGAGGACCGAGACCCGCGGGCTATGAATCGCGGACAAGGCGCTCGGGAACTTGGCAGCCGCGAGCCCGAACTCCTTGCTGCTCAACCACTTCGCAAACTCCCAGGCGGCGTCCTGGTTGCTGCTGTTCTTGGCGATGCCGATCGTCCACACGCCGCGCATCGGCGTCTGCCGCACAGCCTTCGGCACCAGCGTGTAGCCGAGCTTTCCGGCCACGGTGGAGCGGTTCGGGTCCTCCAGCGGCTTCGCGGCCGACGCCCACTGGATCGCCATGACCGCCTGGCCCGTCTGCATCGCCTTGAGAACGTCGGCGGAGGTGTAGCTGCGGGCGCTCGGCGACGCGTACTTCAGGAGCTCCAGATAGATCTCGGCGCCCTTCCGGCCTGCCGGCGTGTTGACGCCGCCCTTCCCCTCGGCCGTCACCAGCTCGGCGCCCTGAGACCACATGGACACGAGCATGTAGAGACAGGTCTGGATGTCGCTGCTGGCCGTGATCGCGATACCGTACTGCTCCTTGGCGGGGTCGGTGAAGGCCTTCGCGGCGGCCAGGAGCTCGTCCCAGGTCGTCGGGGGCTTCATCCCCTTCTGGTCGAAGAGGTCCTTGCGATAGACGAGGAGCTGCATGTTCGGGTCGACCGGAAGCGCGTACTGGACGCCCTGGAACGCGCCCGCCGCCAGCGCCGTCGGCACGAAGTCCGTCAGGTCGTAGCCCCGGGTGCGCTCGGTGAGCGGCAGGAGGAACTCGGAGAGGGGAGCGATCCAGGGCTCGTCCATGAACATGGCGTCGTAGCGCGCGGCCGTGCTGAGCGACAGCAACTGCTTCTTGTAGAGATCCCCGATAGGCGCCACGTCGAGCTGGACCTTGATGCCGGTCTTCTTCTCGAATTCGGGGAGGTTCGCCCGGAGGACGTCCTCCTTGAAGCCCGCCAGCATCGACAGGGTGATCGTCTTGCCCTGCGCCCAGGCCGTCGAGCCCGCGACCAGGCTCGCGGCGACGACGAGCGTCAGGACGAGGGCGAGCCCCGCCCGGCGCCACGCGCCTCTTGCCGAGGAACCTCGGTGAGTGGTCTTCATCTCCACGCCTGTCCTTTCCGCGCGGGCCGGGCCGGGCGCGATGCCCGGGCCGCCGCGCCTTCACGACGTTGTGGATCCGGAGCTGGCGGGATCACGAGCGGAAGGAGCCGAGCGCGCGCTGTCCTCCAGCCTGTCCTCGCGGTTTCGACCGGGGGGTCGGTGAAGTCTCCGATCGGCAACGTGACCGGTCACGAATCTAGCACCGGACCGGGCGTGGTCCAATGCCCACCCCCGGCGAGGCGACGGCGGCGCGAGCGGCGCCCCGGCCGGCGAGCGCGGCATCGACCGGCCGATTGACACTGCCCGGACCGGCTTGCTAGGGTGTGACCGGTCACACGGATCGGAGCCCAACGATGAGCCCACCCACTTCGCGGAAGCGAGTGACCATCCGGGACGTCGCCCGGGTCGCCCGCGTGTCCCACCAGACGGTGTCCCGCTTCATCAACGGCGAGAATCACATCGCCCCGCTGACCCGCACGCGGGTGGAGCAGGCGATCGCGAAGCTCCGGTTCCACCCGAGCCACATCGCCCGCAGCCTGGTCAGCCGGCAGACCAAGACGGTCGGCCTCGTCATGGGCGACGTCGCGAGCCCCTTCTTCCCGGACGTGGCGCGCGGGGCCGAGGACGAGCTCGCCGCGGCGGGCTACAGCTTGATCCTCTCCAGCAGCCGGCGGGATCCCGAGCGCGAGCGGCGGAACGTCACGCACCTGCTCGAGCGCAGCACGGACGGGCTCATCCTCGGCGCGCCCCAGTGCCCGCCCGAGGACCTGGCCGAGATGGCGCAGCGCGCCGACGTCCCGATGGTGTTCCTGAACCGCGAGGTGAAGGGGCCCCGCGTCGCGGCGGTGTGGATCGACTGGCCGACCGCCACCACCGAGGTGGTGACGTACCTCGCCGGTCTGGGGCACCGTCGGATCGCGCTGGTCGTCCCGTCGCGGAGCGACGCGCGGGTCGGCAACCGCGAGGACTGGTACCGGCCCGCCCTTGCTCGCGCCGGGCTCGGTCCCGAGCGCGCGCTGGTCTTCCGGGACGCGATGTCGCTCGAGGGCGGGCACGCCGCCGGCCAGCGTCTCCTGGCGGCCGAGCCCCGCCCGACCGCGGCCATCTGCCACAACGACGTGATGGCGATCGGGCTGCTCCAGGCCTGCGCCGAGCATCGCCTGCGCGTCCCCGAGGACCTGTCCATCGTCGGGTGGGACGACGTGCCCTACGCGAGCCTCGTCACGCCCCCGCTCACCACCGTGCGCGTGCCCCGGTACGAGCTCGGCCAGGCCGCGGCGCGAAAGCTGCTCGAGCTGATGGCCGGCCGACCCGCGCGGCGCGGCGGAGCCGCCGCTGGCTCTCGAGCTCGTCGTGCGCCGGAGCTCCGGGCCGCCAGGCGGAGGCCCGTCCCGAGTCCGAGGCGCGGCCCGAGGCCGCCGATCCACGAGCCAAAGGAGGGGCGCGGCGAGCGCGCCGTAGGTCGTCGAGCGTGTCGTACATGGTCGCGAGGCCTGTCGAGACCCTCAAGGACGAGGGCGGAAGGGGAGAAGACCCATGAGCGATCCAGGGGACTTCGAGCGGAGCGACGGGGAGCACGGAGGTCTGTCACGCCGCGACATGCTGCGGCTCGGGATGCTCGCCCTCTCGGCGACGCAGCTGCCCGTGTCCGCCAGCGCCCAGGGCGTCAAGCCGGGGGCGCACCTGATCGGCAAGCTGGAGGGCGCCGAGGTCGTCACCGATCCCGCGCAGGTCCCCAAGCGCTTCAACGAGGCGCCGCAGCTCGCCGAGCTGGTCAAGGCGGGCAAGCTGCCCCCGGTCGAGCAGCGCATCGGGCAGGACCCGCTGGTCGTCAAGCCGCTCCGCGAGATCGGCCGCTACGGCGGGACCTGGCGCCGCGGCTTCACGGGGCCGGGCGACTTCTCGAACGCCCACCGCGTCGCGCAGAACGACAAGCTCCTCTACTGGGACTACACCGGCACCAAGCTCGTCCCGAACATCGCCCGGGGGTGGGACGTGAGCCGCGACGGCAAGGTCACGACGCTCCTCCTGCGGCGGGGCATGAAGTGGAGCGACGGGCAGCCGTTCACGGCCGACGACTTCGTCTTCTGGTACGAGGACGTCTACCAGAACAAGGATCTCGTGCCGACGCCGCTGACGGTCATGACGATCAACGGCAAGCCGATCGCGATCAAGAAGGTGGACGCCGCCACCGTGCAGTTCGTCTGCCCCGACGCCTACTACGCGCTCCCGATCGTGCTGGCCTCGGTGTGGGGCATCGGGCACCACGCGCGGTTCGGCCGCGACGCCCTGGGCGGGTTCGCGCCCGCGCACTACATGAAGCAGTTCCACCCGAAGTACGCCTCGAAGGCCGACATCGACAAGAAGGTCGCCGAGGTCAACGTCAACAGCTGGGTGACGCTCTTCAAGAACCGGAACAACTCGTGCGTGAATCCGGACCTGCCGGTCGTCACGCCCTGGAAGACGACCCAGCCGATCAACACGCCGCGCTTCGTGCTGGAGCGGAACCCGTACAGCATCTGGGTCGACACGGCGGGCAACCAGCTCCCGTACATCGACCGCGTCCAGATGACGCTCGGCGAGAACCTCGAGATCATCAACCTCCGCGCGATCGCCGGCGAGTATGACTCGCAGGCGCGGCACATCGACATCGGGAAGCTGCCGGTCCTGCTGGAGAACCAGCAGAAGGGCAACTACCGGGTGTACCTGGATCCCTCGGACCAGGGCGCCGACGTGGGGCTGTTCTGCAACGCGAGCTTCGAGAAGGACGCCGAGATTGCGAAGTGGCTCAGCTCCCGGGAGTTCCGCATCGCGCTGTCGCACGGCATCGACCGCCAGCAGATCAACGAGACCTTCGTGCTCGGTCTCGGGCAGACGGGATCGGCGGCGCCGGGCGACCGGACCCTGTACTTCCCGGGACCCGAGTTCAAGACCCTCCACGCCGCTACGACGTGAAGCTGGCCAACGAGATGCTCGACAAGCTCGGGCTCGACAAGAAGGACGCCGATGGCTACCGGCTCCGGGCCGATGGCGGGGGGCGGCTCCAGATCGCGCTCACCACCTACGTCGGCTTCCTCCCGTTCACCAAGATCGCGGAGATGGTCGCCGAGCACTGGAAGAAGATCGGCATCCGGGGGGACGTGCAGGAGCTCGAGCGGGGGCTCGCCACCGCGCGCATGCGCGCGAACGAGCACCACATCTACTTCGAGACCCAGTGGGGGGCCGACAACATGTTCGGCCACGCCCCGTGGTTCTTCCCGACCGACGGCGGCGTGCCGACGGGGCCTCTCTACGGAACCTGGTACTCGAGCGCCGGGACCCAGGGCAAGACGCCGCCGCCTCGGATGCGCGAGCTCATGGACAAGTACCGGAAGTCCTTCGGCGTGCCGGACCAGGAGCGGACGCAGCTCGCCAAGGAGGTCTGGAAGATCGCGCTCGACGAGCTGTGGGTGATCCCGGTGGTCGCGAACTCACCCGCCTCGCAGGGCGTGCGCGTGATCAAGAACAACGTCGGGAACGTCCCGGAGCGGCTCTGGAACAGCGCGGTGAGCGACAACCCTCACATCGCGCACACGGAGACCTGGTACTTCAAGTCGTAGTCCGCACCGTCACCACGGCGGCGGGCTGGGCGGGGAGGCGAACGAGGGTGAACCCCTCGCCGTCGACCCACCAGCCCGGCTCCGCCGGCTCGGGCCCGGCGCGCTTCGTCAGCTCGCCGTGGCCGTCCACGCTCACCGCGAGCGGCCGGGAGATGCGGAGCCGCAGGAGGTAGCGCCGGCCCGCCGGGATGACCGACCGGTCGCCGGCGGGGGCGTCGATCCGCACCACGACGCGGCCCGGCTCGTCGGCGCACTCGATGGCCGTCACCGCGTGGCGACCCTGCCGGTACGCATTCGAGCGCCCGTCGTCCTCGTACATCTCGAAGCGGGAGCGGCCCCCCGGGTAGATCAGCAGCGTGACCTCGTCGAGCGGGCGCTCGCCCGTGTGCTGGACGATCGGACCCATCGGGATGATCGCACCCGCGCGGACCAGGAGCGGCAGGCGCTCGAGCGGCGCCGGCAGCGTGACCGCCCCGGGCCCCTCGTACGAGGCGCCGGTCCAGAAGTCGTGCCAGCGGCCCGCCGGGAGATAGACCGGCCACGCGGTCGCGCCCTCGCGCGTGACCGGCGCCACCAGGAGGTCGTCGCCCCACAGGAACTCGTGGCCGAGGGTCCAGACGCGCGGGTCGTCGGGGTAGTTCAGCACCAGCGGGCGCATGAGCGGCAGGCCGTGCGTGTACGCCTGCCAGGCCAGCGTGTAGGTGTAGGGGAGGAGCTGGTAGCGGAGCTCGGCGTAGCGCCGGCAGATCGCCTCCACCTCGGGGCCGTGGGCCCACGGCACGTGGTCCCGCCAGACCCAGCCGTGCGAGCGGAAGATCGGGCTGAAGGCGCCGAGCTGGAACCACCGCGCGTAGAGCTCGCCCGTCTCCGCGATCGGGTGGAAGAAGCCGCCGACGTCGGTGCCCCAGTACGGGACGCCGGAGAGGCCCGTGTTGAGCCCCAGCGGGACCTGGGCCTCGAGGGTCGGGAAGTCGTTGTTGATGTCGCCCGACCAGCACGTGGAGCCGAAGCGCTGCATGCCGGCCGCGCCGGAGCGGCAGAGAAGGAACACGCGCTGGTCCGGGCGATCCGACGCCTCGCCTTCCGCGAACGCCTGGTGGCGGAAGCGGTCGTAGATGTTGTGGAGGAGCGTCCCGTCGCCCGCGTGGAGCGCGGCGCTCGCCGGCGGGCCCTCGCCGCCGTCGAGCCACCAGCCCGCGATGCCGAGCTCCCGCAGGTGCCGGTGGGCGGCCCACCACCACCGGCCCACCTCCGGCCGCGAGAAGTCGAGGTAGCGCTGGCCCTCGCGGTAGGTGGCGGGAGGCCGGCCGCTCGCGCTGACGCGCTCGTACCCCGCCGCCAGAAGGTAGCCGCGCGACTCCGCCTCGGCGAAGAGCGGCGAGTCCTCGTGGAGCACCGGGTACTCGTGGGTCGTGATCTCGAAGTGCTGGTCCCGCGCTTCCTTCAGGATGCCGGCGGGGTCCGAGAAGAGGTCGGGCTGGAACTCGAGGTGCCCGACGCCGCGGTTCCAGCCGTTGGCCTCGCCGTAGGTCGAGAGGTAGATGAGCCCGTCGCACGGGATGCGCTTCTCGCGGATGGTGCGCGGCAGCTGGCGGAGCTCGGCCGTGTCGTGGAAGTGCCGGCTCGACTGGAGGAAGCCGAGCGCCCAGCGCGGGGGCAGCGGGGCCCGGCCCAGGAGCTCGGCCACCTCCTGCATCACGGCCCGCAGGTCACGGCCGATGAGGAAGTAGAAGCAGAGGCGCCCCGATTCGGCCGCGTAGGTGATGCGCACCCCGTTGTCCGAGCGGCCGACGGCGAGCCGCGCGTCGCTCGAGTTGTCGAAGAACACCGCGTAGCCGCGATTCGACAGGAGGAGCGGCACCGCCATGTCCGAGCCCGGGCCGTGGCCGAGGTGCGTGTTCCAGAGCTGCCGGTAGGTCCCGAGCCGGTCCAGCGGGCCACCGCCCTGGCCGAGGCCGTAGAAGTGCTGCTCGCCGGAGAAGGCGAAGCGCGCGTGGACCCGCGCGCCACCGCTTGCTCCCTGCTCCCGTGCCATTCCGCCGTCGGCGGGCTCGTGCAGGAGCCAGTTCCCGGCGGCATCGAGAAAGGCGAGCCTGACCGGCGACGTCGTCACCTCGACGCCGAGATCGGAGGTGCCGAGCCGCGCCGGCTCGCCGTCGTGAACCTCGATCGGCGTGGCGGGCCAGTCGCGCGGGACGACGAAGGACGGCCCGGGGTCCGGCGCGCTCCCGAGGAGCTCGACGCGCAGAATGCGCGGCGTGCAGAAGGTGAGCGAGACGCGCGACCGGCCGTCGCCGAGGCGCACGGTCGAGCCGTCCCGCTGGAGTCGTGTCGCCGCCCGGGGCGGGGTGTCCAAGTGCCGTCCTCCTGGTCGTGCTGGTGCGATGCGCAGGGGACGCGGGCGGGCGCAGCGAGTCGGGCATCTTCCGCCCGGTGTGCGCGCCCCGCCGACGCGTGACCGGTCACATCCTAACAGACCGCCGCTGTCCAGCGGGGGGTGCGGGAACGGGCGGCGCCGCCGTCGGTGCGGTAACCGAACTGAGACAGAGGCGCGGGGGCCATCGCTGGATTTGCGCGGAGGCATCCCGTATACTTCCGAGGGTTTGCCCGGCTCCCGGGCACGAATGCTATGGACCGGCGGAACCTTCAGTCGCAGCTCCCTACCGGGGTGAAGATCTACCTCCCCGACGAGGCGTCCCGTCTCCGGGGCCTGCAGGAGCGCCTTCTCGGCGTGTTCCGCCTGTGGGGTTACCGCGAGGTGATGACCCCCACCTTCGAGTTCTTCGACGTCCTCGCCCTGGGGACGGACGAGGCGCTCCAGGAGGGGATGTTCAAGTTCGTCGACCGGGACACGGGGCGGATGCTCGCCCTCCGCGCCGACGTGACGCCGCAGATCGCCCGCATCGCCGCCACGCGTCTCCGCGACCGCCCCAAGCCATACCGCCTGGCCTATCGCACCAACGTGTTCCGCAACGAGACCGCGCGCCTCGGCCGGATGCGGGAGTTCTACCAGGCGGGGGTGGAGCTGCTCGGCCTCGACAAGCCCGAGGCGGACGCCGAGATGATCGCGATGGTGATCGAGGCCTTCCGGGCCGCCGGGTTCGAGCGCTTCCAGATCGACGTCGGCCACGTCGAGTTCGTGCGGGGCGTGCTCGAGAGCCTCGGCGTGGAGCGCGAGGTGACGCGCGCCGTCCGTGAGGCGCTCGGGCGAAAGGACGTCGCGGAGCTGACCCGCCTGGTGGGGGAGCTGTCCGTCCCGTCGGCGACGGCGGACCTCGTGCTCGCGCTGCCGAGCCTCCAGGGCGGGCCGGACGTCATCCGCCGGGCGGCCGCGCTCGTCCAGAACCCGCGCTCGGAGCGCGCGGTGGCCGGCCTGGCGGAGGTCCACCGGCTCCTCACCGCCTACGGCGTCGGCGAGGCGATCCTCCTCGATCTCGGCGAGGTCCGCGGCTTCGACTACTACTCGGGCGTCAACTTCGAGGGCTACGTCGACGGGTTCGGGGCCGAGCTCGTGGGCGGCGGCCGGTACGACCAGATGCTGGGGCGCTTCGGCACGCCCTGCCCGGCCACCGGCTTCGCGTTCGACGTGAACCGCCTCCTGCTCGCCCTCGCGGCGCAGGGCCTCGAGCCGCGCGTCACCGGTCCGGAGTTCTTCGTGATCGACTTCACCGAGGACAAGGGGACCGCGCTCGCCCTCTGCCGGCGCCTGCGCGAGCTGGGCCTGGCGGTGGCCCGCGACATCATGAGCCGGCCCCTCACCGAGTCGCTCGGCTACGCGCGGGACATCCGCGCGGCGCGGGCGGTGGTGATCGACCCCGCGGGGCTCGCGCGCGGCGAGGTGCGCGTGATCGACCCGGCCGGCGGCCAGGAGCTCACGTGCCCTCTCGCCGAGCTGATGGCGGCCCCGAGCCGTGTCCTCGAGCCCGCTCCCGGAGGAGCCCTTGCCTAACATCGTGATCGTGGGCGCCCAGTGGGGCGACGAGGGGAAGGGGAAGGTCGTCGACCTGATCGCCCCCTGCGTGGACATCGTCGCGCGCTACTCGGGCGGTCCGAATGCCGGGCACACCATCGTGTTCGGCGACCGGCGCTTCGTTCTCCAGCTGGTCCCGTCGGGAGTCCTCCGCCCCGGCAAGAAGAGCGTCATCGGCTGCGGCACCGTGGTGGATCCGATCGCGCTCGTCCAGGAGCTGGACGGCCTCGCGGCCGCCGGGATCAGCGTCGACGGCCTCTACATCTCGAATGCCGCCCACGTGATCCTGCCGTACCACCGGGCGCTCGACCAGGCGATGGATCAGGAGCGGATCGGGACCACGGGCAAGGGCGTGGGGCAGGCCTACACCGACAAGGCGGCCCGCTTCGGCATCCGCGTCGGCGATCTGCTCGACGAGGCCCACTTCCGGGAGAAGCTCGCGGCGTCCCTTCCCGTCAAGAACCGGCTCCTGCAAAGCTGTGGCCGCGCCGGCTTCGAGGTGGACGACGTCGTGAAGGCCGTCCAGGCCGCCGCCGAGCGGCTCCGGCCGCACGTCGCCGACACGACACTGCTCCTCCACCGGTGGATGCGGGACGGCGCCACCGTGCTGTTCGAAGGCGCGCAGGGGACGCTGCTCGACATCGACCACGGGACGTACCCGTACATCACGGCGACGAGCGCGACGGCCGGCGGCGCGGCGCCCGGTACCGGCGTGCCGCCGACCCGGATCGACGGGGTGCTCGGGATCACGAAGGCGTACGCCACCCGGGTGGGCGGCGGGCCGTTCCCGACGGAGGTCACCGGCGACCTGGGCGAGCTGATCCGGGCACGGGGGAAGGAGTACGGCTCGGTGACCGGGCGTCCCCGGCGCTGCGGCTGGTTCGACGCGCCGCTGCTCCGCCACGCCGTGCGCGTGAACGGGCTCGACACGCTCGCGGTGACGAAGCTCGACGTGCTCGACCCGTGCCACTCGGTGCTGGTGGGCGTGGGCTATCGGTACAAGGGGACCACGCTCCACGAGTGGCCGAGCGAGGAGCGCGTCGTCGAGAAGCTCGAGCCCGTCTTCGAGGAGCGCCCGGGCTGGCTCAGCGAGACGGCCGGCCTCCGCGCCTGGGAGGAGCTGCCGGCGCGGGCCCACGACTATCTCCGGTGGCTGGCGGACCTCATCGAGTGCGAGATCTCGCTCGTCTCGACGGGGCCCGCCCGCGACGAGACGATCCTCGTCGAGCCGTCGCGCCTGACGCGCTGGTTTCCCGACCTCCGCCAGCTCTACCCGCGGTGACCCACGGAGCGAAGGCCGTCGGGTCAGCTACTCGTAGCTGAACCCCATCGTCCGGCAGTGGTAGTAGACGCCGCCGTCCTGGACGATCAGGAAGAGCGCGAGCTCGCGCCCCTCGTTGTGATGCGAGTGGAACGCCGCGGGCGGCGTGATCATGACCGTATTGGGCTCCCAGTCCGCGCGCTTCCCGTCGATCAGCGAGTAGCAGCGCTCGCCGGACAGGACCAGGGTCACCGCGACCGCGTTGTGCCGGTGGCCCCGCTGGGACTCGCCCGGCAGGAGCGAGTTCAGGGCGAGCGTGAAGGACGGCGTCGTCGTGCGGCTCGCCTCCATGGCGATGTTCCCCAGGTTGACCGACTTGCCGGCCATCGCCGCGCCGCGAGGATCCAGGTAGACGGAGAGGAGCCGCCGCCGGATCTCGGCCATCGGGTAGAGGGCGGGCCGGATCGGGCCCGTGCCCGGGGCCGGCGGCCGGAGATCCTCGAACTGGAGCTGGGGCTCGTTGGTGCTGACCCAGAGCACGGCGTCCTCCGCCGCGGCATGGCGCAGCGTCTCGCCCCCGGGCAGGCAGAAGGTGTCCGCCGCCTCCCAGTGGAGCGTCTCGCCGTTCCCGATCCGGGTGGTACCCGATCCGCGGACCACGTGATAGAGCTCCGTGCTGGCGCGGAAGGCCGTATCGAGCGTCTCGCCGGCGCGGATCCGCGCGTAGCGCGAGAGGATGAAGGGCGTCGTCGCCGGGTAGCCGAGCCCGAGGGTGTGGGCGAGATCGAGCGGCACGAGGCCGGTCGGTGTGCCGGGGGCCAGCGCGCGGTCGCGCTCGGCGCGGAAGCTGTGCGCGGGGACCGCCGGCCGCTTGATGTTGAACCCGTCGAGCGACGTCAGGTAGCGGGCGTTGTCCGTGAAGGGCGCCGCGGCACGGGGCGGAGTCGCGTTGGGATCGATGAGGGTCCGGAGCTCCAGCTCGTCGAGGGTCTTCGCCATGGTCGTCCTCCCGCGGGGATGCGCGACGATCGATTGGCGGCGATGCTAGCGCGGCGCCTTCCGGAGCGTCAAGGCGGCGCGGTCGCCGCGCGCGCGAATCTCGCACGCATCGGCAACCCGTGGGTCGTGCCGGGGCGGGGCCGGTGACCGGCGTGGGCGAGCCCGACGGCGTCCAGCGTCCCGCGGTCGTCGTCGCGCTGGCGGCGTGGCTGGCCCTCGCGCCCGTGCTCCAGGCGCTCAGCCTGGCCGGTCTCCGCGTCGCCAACTTCGCGCCCGAGCGGCCGTGGAACTACCTCGCGTACGGGCTGGCGGCCCCCTACGTGGCCTGGCTCGTCTGGCGCCGTCGGCCGCGCGCACGCTTCGCGGCCTATGTCTTCTTCACGCACGAGGCGGTCCGAGGCCTCCACTTCCACCGGCGGGACGCGGCCGCCCTCGCCGCTCTGTGGGTGCTCCTGCTCCAGCTGCCCAGGGCGCGGCGATGGATGCCGTCACTCCGCCCCGCCGAGATGCGGGCGCGCTGGCGCCGTCAACTGACCGGGGATCGGAAGGCTGCGGAGAGCCCGGAACCTTCCCGGCGCGCCGCGGACACACCCCGCGGCGATTCGTCCCCGCGGCCATGAGCGCGCTCGCCCGAGGGGCGGAGGATCCGGCGGACCGGCGAGGCCCGCCCGCCCCCATGTCGCCGGCGCCGACCGGTCGGATCGACCGGCCGCTCCACGGGATCGCCTACATCCTCGTCGGCGCGTCCGTCTTCCCGGTGCAGGACGTCCTCATCAAGAGTCTGAGCGGCGAGTACGCCGTGCTCCAGATCGTCTTCGTGCGGAGCCTCGTCGCGCTCGGGCTCTTCGCGGGCCTCCTGTGGCGGGAGGGAGGGACGGGCGCGTCCTGGATCCGGCGGCCGTGGCTCCATGCCGGGCGGGGACTCCTCGGCCTGTTCTCGTTCACGACGTACTACATGGCGATCGCCGCGCTGCCGCTGGCCACGGTGACGTCGGTCGCCTTCGCGGCGCCGCTGTTCCTGACCACCCTCTCGGCGCTCGTCCTGGGGGAGCGCGTCGACCGGCGGGGATGGTCGGCCGTGGTGCTCGGCTTCGTCGGCGTGCTCATCGTGCTGCGGCCGGGCGCCGCCGCGTTCGAGCCGGCCGCGCTCCTCGCCGTCCTGTCGGCGCTCTGCTACGCGATCTCGCAGACGATCACCCGCTACCTGGGGCGGCGCGACTCGGGCGCCACCATCGTGTTCTCCGCGACCCTCGTGTCCGTGCTGGTGGCGGCGGCGAGCGGGCTGTTCGCGTCGGGCGGCGACCGCGCCGTCGGCCTCCATCCGAGCCTGGCGTTCCTCGTGCGCGGATGGGTCATGCCGCCCTGGGGAGCGCTCGGACGCATGGTGCTGTGCGGGTTCATCTCGAGCGTCGGGATCTACTGCCTGACGCAGGCCTACCGCGTGGCGCCCGCGAGCACCGTGTCCCCGTTCGAGTACGCGATGATCGGGTGGGCCGTCCTGTGGGGGTACGTGTTCTGGGGCGACGTCCCCGGCCCGGCGACGCTGCTGGGCGTCGGCACGACCGCGGCCGCCGGCGTGTACGTGCTCCACCACCAGGCGCGCGCCCAGCGGGAGCGGCGCCGCGAGAGCGGCGCGCCGCCGCCCGCCTGAGATGAGGGTCCGGGTCGAAGCCCATCCCCTCGGACGTCCACTTCCGGAAGTGCGTGGTCGGAGCTACGCGGCCCGTTCCCCGCGGGTCATTCGCCCGGCTTGCCCTCCTGGGCGTGGAGGAGGACGAGGTCGAACCGCTCCTCCCGGCCCGTCGGCCGGAGCGCGATCTCGAAGGGGAGGCTCGTGCGGCCGAATCCCCCCCGGAGGTCCGTCTGGCCGCGGCTCACGACTCGGCCGCCCGCATCCACGCCGAAGAGCGCCACCGTTGCCCAGGGGACAGGGCGGTTCCCGGATTCCATCACGCCCACGGCCCGGACCGTGGCCGGCTCCCGCGCGAGCGCCCAACGAAAGGTGAACCCCCACTGATCGGTACGGTTCGGAAGATCAGCCGGGGATCGCGAGCGGAGCGCCGCTCGTGCACGCGGCGCCGAGGAGCGCCAAGACCATCCAGACACGGACGCCGCGGGGCAGATGGATCCTCATCATCGGCGCGACAACCCTCCCACGCTCATGGAACGCGCGATCTCCCCGGTAGGGTCCCCTCGGAGTTCGGAACGTCGTGGCCTGGGACCCGGGGAAGGCAGGCGGCTCGCGTCCGGACGGGCGGGGGCGCCCCTCTGGAGGTCGCTCGCGTTGACGGATGCTCGGCAACTATGCAGAATGACTGGCGCGAGGCGTTAGCTCAGCCGGGTAGAGCTCCCGCCTTTTAAGCGGGGAGTCGCTGGTTCGAATCCAGCACGCCTCACCATCGCCACCACGCTCGCGCCGGACCGCTCCTGGCCCGCGCGTCCACGGCGTCGTCGGCCCGGGATGTCAGGAGGGCGCGTGAGCGACCCCGAGACCGCTGCGACCCTGGCGGGGGCCCGCCGCTTCCTCGACGCCTTCGCCCGCCACGACGTCGACGGCGTGATGGCGGCCATGACCGACGACTGCGTCTTCGAGAACACGTGGCCCGCGCCGGACGGCGAGCGCCACGTCGGCCAGGCGGCCGTGCGGCGGTTCTGGGAGCGCTTCTTCCGGGAGACGCCGTCCGCCGCCTTCGAGACCGAGGAGGTGTTCGCCAGCGGATCGCGGTGCGTCGTGCGGTGGCTCTACCGGTGGCGGAACGCGGACGGCTCGGCGGGCCACGTGCGGGGCGTCGATCTCCTCCGTGTCCGCGACGGGAAGGTGGCCGAGAAGCTGTCCTACGTCAAGGGCTAGCGAGTCGGTCCGAGCCGATGGGCCGGCCCGCCGCGCGCGTCACGGCGGCGCTGACCAGACGACCGCGCCCAGCTCGTTCGCGAGAGCCAGGCCCGCGCCGCGCCCCGCGGTGAGGGTCATCGTCGCCCGCGGCCGTCCGTCCGTCCCGTTCAGGTTCAGCGCGGGAGTGCCGTCGGGAGCACGGACAATCCGGCGCGCCCGCGCCCGGCGCCATCCCGGAGCAGGAGATCGGGCGTGCCGTCCGGCTGCACCCTGAGGACGGTTCGCGCGATCCCCTTGTTGTCCGCCAGCTCGAGCCCGGCGTCGGATCCCCGGATCCCGAACGTCGTGCGCACCACGCCGGCCGCGTCGTAGGTCACGACCGCCGGCGCCGGCTCGGCCCCGCTCGTCGGGCGCCCGGCCGGGGAGAGGTGAGCGGCATCGTGACCTCCCTTGGCCGCGAGACCTCCCGGCGCGAGAGGTCCCGCGGCCGCCATGACGGCGGGCGACGCGCTACGCGACGGCCGCGGGCGCCGTTCTCAGTCGAGCGGCGGGCGCTGCCCCGCCCAGGGCTGGAGCGCCTCGAAGCACGCGGACGCGCGCAGGACGTCGACCTCGCGATGCCAGCGGCCGACGATCTGGAGGCCGACCGGCAGCTTCTCCCGCGTGAAGCCGCACGGCACGTTCGCGGCGGGATACCCGGTGAGGTTGAAGGGGTACATGAACGGCACGCGATCGAAGATCGAGTGGGCGGGCTTGCCACCGAGATCCTTCAGGCCCTCGAACGGCCCGGGATCGGCCGGCCAGGCCGCGACCGGCATCTGGGGCGTCAGGAGGAGCTGGTAGCGGTCAAACGTCTTCCGCACCTTCTCGCAGAACTCCGTCCGCATGAGGTGCGCCTTCAGGTAGTCGATTGCGCTCCACTGACCGGCGTCCAGGATCATGCGCATGAGCGTCGTCTCGATCCAGTCGGGACGCTCGCGCGCGCGGTCGTAGTTCCGCGCGGCCACGTTCGCCGAGTAGATGATCTTGTGGAACTCGTACGGGTGCCCCCAGTCGATCTTCGCCTCCTCGACGTGGGCGCCGAGCTCCTCGAACCGGCGCGCCGCGCGATGGGTGAGCTCGGCGACCTCCGGGTCCACCGCGGCGAAGCCGAGGTCGACGCTCCAGCCCACGCGCCAGCCGCGCACGTCCCCCTCGCAGGCGGCGAGGTAGTCCTCGGGCGGCGCGTCGATCGACATCGGATCGCGGGCGTCGGGCCCGGCCAGCACCTGGAGCAGGATCGCCGCGTCGCGGACCGTGCGCGTCATCGGGCCGTTGTGGGAGCGCGCGCCCCAGAGGTCGGCGCTCGGCCAGTAGGGCACCCGCGCGAGCGAGGGCTTGAGCCCGAAGATCCCGCAGAGCGCCGACGGGATGCGGATCGATCCCGAGCCGTCGGAGCCGTGGGCGAGCGGCCCGAGCCCGGCCGCGACCGCGGATCCCGCGCCGCCCGAGGAGGCGCCCGACGTGCGGGCGAGGTTCCAGGGGTTCTTGCAGGGCGGCCCGATCAGGTTGTCGCACATGTCCTTGTAGCCGAAGTGCGGCGTGTTCGTCTTTCCGAGGAGGATGCCGCCGGACCCGCGGAGCCGCGACGCGACCGCGCCGTCCTCGGTCGGCACGTTGTGCTCGAAGAACTTCGATCCGTACGTCGTCCGGACGCCCGCCGTCGGCTCGAGATCCTTGATGGAGTAGGGGATGCCGTCCAGGGCGCCGCGGCCCTCGCCGCGGGCGAAGCGCGCCTCCGCCGCGCGGGCCAGCTCGCGCGCGTGGTCGGCCGTGACCGTGAGGTAGGCGTTGAGCTTCGGGTTCAGGCGCTCGATGCGGCCGAGCACCGCGTCCGTCACCTCCACCGGCGAGAGCTTCTTCGCGCGGTAGAGCCGGCCGAGCTCGAGGGCAGGCGTGTAGGACAGGTCGGTCGCGTTCATCGGGGCCTCCTCATGGTGATCGACGAAGCGCGGGCGGAGCGGCCTGGAGGCCGTCCGCCCGTCGGTCCTAAGGGTAGGGCCCGGCGGGGCCGTCGTCCAGAGGGGGCCGGGCGAGCCGGCCGGCTCGCATTCGACCCGCGCGCGCCCGCGACCGCCGTGCGATGATCGACGGCGCCATCATCTTGCTGGAACGGAGGCCGCGCTCATGCCCGATCACGGATCCACCGTGCTCTGCCCGCCCGATCCGATGCGGGAGTTCGTCGCCGCCGTCGCCCGCCGCATGGGCGCGGACGCCGACGTGGCGGAGGAGCTCGGGCGCCACCTGGTGGGCTCGAACCTGGCCGGCCACGATTCGCACGGCGTCATCCGCGTGCCGCAGTACGTCGGCGACATGGACCGGGGCGTCATCGTGCCCTCGGCGCGCCCCGTCCTCGTCAAGGACAGCGGGGTCGCCGCGCTCGTCGACGCCCATCGCGGGTTCGGCCAGCACTCGACGATGTTCGCGCTCGAGTGGGCCATGGGCCGCGCCCGGCAGCACGGGGTCGCGATGGCGGCGGTGCGGCACTCGACGCACATCGGCCGGCTCGGCGAGTACGCCGAGCGGACGGCCGCCGAGGGCCTGATCGGCATCGTGACGGTCGGGGCGGTCGGAGACGGGATCGGCGGCGTCGTGCCGTTCGGCGGGCGCACGCGCTTCCTCGGGACGAATCCCTGGGCGCTCTCCGTGCCGGGCCGTTCCCGGCGCCTCATCTTCGACGCCGCGACGTCCACCCTCGCGGAGGGCAAGGTGCGCGTCGCGCGCGCGGCCGGGAAGCCCCTGCCTCCGGACGCCATCGTCGACCCCGCCGGCCATCCGAGCCGCGACGCCGAGGCCTTCTACGCGGGCGGGGCGCTCCTGCCGCTCGGCGGCGCGCTCGCCGGGCACAAGGGCTACGGGCTCGGCCTCGCGTCGGCGCTCCTGGGGGCGCTCGGCATGATCGGCGACGCCGAGCCCACGCTGGTGGGGGCGGCGCCTCCCGAGTCCACCGACGACCGCGGCCGTATCGCCGGCGTGTTCCTCGAGGTCGTCGATCCGGCGGCCTTCGGGGATCCGGCCCGGTACGCGGAGCTGGTCGACGCCGCCCTCGACGCGGCCAAGCGCCAGCCGCCCGCCGACGGCGTCGCCGAGGTCCTGGTGCCGGGCGAGCCCGAGGAGCGCGCCCGCGCGCGCCGGAGCCGCGAGGGCATCCCGCTGCCGGCGGCGACGTGGGCCGAGCTCGGGAAGGTGGCGGCGCGCTTCTCCGTGCCGCTGCCGCCGCACGAGCCGGGCGCCTGAGCGCGCGTCGCTCCTCGCGCCGCGCGCGAACCGCACCCGGCGCGCGGGCGACCTACTTCGCGCCGGGCGCCCGGTAGGCGATGGTCTTCTTGACCGCCTGGTCCACCTCCTCCGGCGCGATCAGCACGATCGTCTTGACGCGCACGGCCCCGCTGGCCGCGACGGTGAGTGAGACGGCCGTCGCACTCGCCGAGTCGGGCAGGTCGACGATCACGAACGCATCGGCGTCGCCGTAGGCGAAATAGAAGGCCTCCAGCCGGCCTCCGAGGCCCTTCACGAGCGTCTCGACTGCGGCCCGGCGCTTGGAACCGCCATCCTTGAGGAGGCCCTTGGCACCGTCCGCGCTGTAGGACGCCTCGAAGAGGTACTTGGGCATCGCGCGCCTCCTGCGCGTCGTTGCGACGCGCTCCTTCGTTGGAGATCTCGTGCTGGGCACGACTGGCCGGAGGGCCCGACGATAGCGCAAACCGGCCCGGGGGGCCAGGGGCCCGCGGTCAGCCCCGGCCCACTATCAGGATGACGATGCCCAGCAGCATGACCGCGCAGCCGAGCCAGATCTGGCGGATGCGCGCGCCCTCGCCGAACATCAGCCAGCCGATCAGGAGCGCCAGCAGGATCTCGATCTGCTTGACGGCCTCGACGTACGAGCTGACGGTCATCGTGTAGGCCGTCGTCCCGAGCTGGGTCGACAGCGCGGCGAACGCGCCCAGCCCCACGAAGCCGAGCCAGTGCCGCCCCAGCTGGCGGAAGTGGCGGGCGGAGCGATACAGCACCCAGGGGGTGATCAGCACCGAGCAGAAGAGGTAGCCCATGAACACCGCGTAGGTGGGGCTCGAGAGCAGCGCGATCTTCTTGATGATCACGACCGACGGCGCGTAGAAGAGGGCGGCGCCGAGCGTGTAGCGCTGGCCGGGATCGCGAACGAGCGACACCAAGGGCGCCCAGAGCGACACGCGCGCCCGGCTCACGTTGATCAGGTACACGCCGGCGACGCAGACGAGCACACCCACCACGCCCAGGAACGACGGCTCCTCGCCGAGCGTGAGATACCCCCACACCACCAGGAGCACGACGGACAGCTTCCACAGCGCGGTCACGAGCGAGATCTCGGCGACCTTCAGGGCGAGGGCCAGGCACTGGGTCCCCGTGATCTGGGTCACCGCGAAGAGGAAGCAGTACCAGTAGACGCCGGGCTGCCGCGGGGGCACGCCCTGCACCAGGAGCGGCGCCGCCGCGAACGGCAGGATGAAGGTGAACCGGCCCCAGACGTTGATCGTCTCGTCCAGCGCGTGGCCGAGGCGCTTCATCACCATGTTCCGCAGCACCTGGAACAGGGCGCTGCCCAAGGACAGGACGAACCAGAGCACTCGTCTCTCCTTGCTCCGGCCGTCTGGCCGGGCTCGAGGCACGCCGGCCATCGTAGTGGAAACCGCGGAAGCCGGGAAACCAGCGCCGCGAGTTGTGACCGGCGCGGTCGGCCTCGCCGGCACGGCATCGAGTTGCGTTCGTTGCCGGCGACGAGACCCGGTCAGTGGACTGACTCGCGGGTTTTCCCTGACATGCCTCCCCGCAGGCCGCGCGCCGAGAGGGGAGCAGGCGCGCGCCGACGACGGGGCTCGACGATACGTGGCGGCGGGTCGTGGCGCATGTTGGACGAATCGCGAATCGGACCCTCGCCTGATTCGGACAACGGTACCGACGAAGGCGCCGCGATCGCCGGCGCGTGACGCGAGACTCGTCGCTCACCACGACGCGCTTGCCAATGCTCACGCCTTCTCCTATGTTGGCCTTGTCGACCTACGGCGATGCGGAATTTTTCCCCACCCGCGTTTCGAGGAGGAGGACCCAGAGCAATGAAGCTTCTCGCTGCGTTCCTCACCGTCCTCATGCTCGGTGGTGTCGTGGTCAGCACGGCATCGGCCGAAGTAACCGTCAAGCTCGAGGTCGCCGCCGATGGATTGACCGCGCCCCTCAACCTGGTGGCGCCGCCCGACGGCACCAAGCGCCGCTTCATCACGGAGCAGATCGGCGTCATCAAGATCCTGATGCCCGACGGGAAGATGCTGGACGAGCCGTTCCTCAACATCCGGCACCGCATCCCGAAGCTCCATCAGGACTTCGACGAGCGCGGCCTGCTCGGTCTCGCCTTCCATCCCGACTTCAAGAGCAACGGGCGCTTCTTCGTCGCGTACAGCGGGTACCTGCCCGGCGACTCCACCCTCGACAAGGTGGTGTGGTACGACCACACGAACTACGTCGCCGAGTACAAGGTCTCGGCCTCGAACCCGAACAAGGCCGACCCGCTCAGCGAGCGGATTCTGACCAAGATCGACTGGCCGCAGTTCAACCACAACGGCCACTGGATCGGGTTCGGGCCGGACGGGTTCCTGTACATCTCGACCGGTGACGGCGGCTACGCGAACGACTGGGGGATCGGCCACCACGTCACGAAGGGGAACGGCCAGGACCTGGGGTCGGTACACGGCAAGATCCTTCGGATCGACGTGGACAAGTCGGACCCGGCGGTCGGAGGCGCCTACGGCATCCCGGCGGACAATCCGTTCGTCGGCCGCCAGGACGCGAAGGCCGAGATCTGGGCGTACGGCTTCCGCAACCCGTGGCGGTGCTCGTTCGACATGGGCGGAAGCAAGCAGCTCTTCTGCGCGGACGTCCAGCAGAACAGCATCGAGGAAGTCGACATCGTCACCAAGGGCGGGAACTACGGCTGGCGTGTCAAGGAAGCGAGCAAGTGCTTCGACTACGTCAACCCGAACACGCATCCCGCCAGCTGCGAGTCGACCGGGATGATCGATCCGATCGTCGAGTACCCGAACTGCAACGTGACGCAGGACTGCAAGGGTCTGTCGATCACCGGCGGGTACGTCTACCGCGGCAGCAACGGGCCGTGGCAGGGCAAGTACTTCTTCGGGGACTGGAGCAAGCAGTTCGGGGTGCGGGATGGCCGGATCTACGTCGCCTCCGAGTCCGGCGGCAAGTGGACGATGGAGGACGTGAAGGTCTCCAACATGCCGACCTTCAACTCCTACGTCCTGGCGTTCGGGCAGGACGCCGACGGCGACGTGTACGTGCTGACGCAGGACACGACGGGGCCGGTCGGCGGCCTCGCGAAGATCTACAAGATCCTGCCCTAGGGAGTCGGGCCGGGGCCCGGCGCGCCGCCGGGCCCCGGCCACTCGCTCATGCGAAGACTGCGTTGTCACCCTGTTGATGGCAGCGACGACCCTCGCGGGAGGGCTCGTCGCGGCCGGTGCTCGCCCAGTCCTCCGCCGCCGGCGCCGGCGGGCGGGGCGCCGGCCAACGGGCCCGCGCCCCCGGTCGATTTCACCAAGGACTTCCTGGGCGATCCCAAGAACGTCCAGCGGGGGCGGACCGTGTGGCAGGCGCGCTGCCAGTTCTGCCACGGGAAGATGGCCTATCCTGGCAAGGCTCCGAAGCTCGACCCGTCGCGCTACACGCCGGACTTCGTCTACGACCGCGTCGCGAACGGGTTCCAGGGCATGCCGGCGTGGCGCCACGAGTTCTCGGTGGACGAGCTGAAGTCCGTGGTGGCCTACGTCCTCAGCCGGGAGTTCCCCAACTGACCCGCATGCCGCCGATCCTCCAGAAGATCAGCGTTCCCTACGAGTACCCGGTCTACTTCACGGTCGACGTCTTCGACCCGGGGAATCCCGACCTGGTCGAGGCGCTCTCCCGGAAGGAGCCGTCCCGCCGGCATCGCGTGTTCGTCGTCGTGGAGCGGGCGGTGGCGGAGGCGTGGCCGGGACTCGCCACCGCCGTCGCGCGCTACGTGGAGCGGCATCAGGACCGACTGGAGCTGGTGGCCCCGCCGTGGGTCGTGGAGGGCGGGGAGGCGGTGAAGAACGACCCGGCGCCGCTCGTCGCGCTCCAGACGGTGCTCCACGCGCTCGGCCTGGACCGCCAGTCCTTCGTCGTGATCGTGGGTGGCGGCGCGCTGCTCGATGCGGCGGGCTACGCCGCCGCGACGGCGCACCGAGGGATCCGGACCGTGCGGCTGCCGACCACGGTGCTGGCGCAGGGAGACTCGGGCGTCGGCGTGAAGAACGGCGTCAACGCCTTCGGCGTGAAGAACTTCCTCGGCACCTTCGTGCCGCCGTTCGCCGTGCTCAACGATCGGCGGTTCCTCGAGAGCCTCGGGCGGCGCGACACGATCGCCGGCATGGCCGAGGCGGTCAAGGTCGCGCTGATCCGGGACCCGGAGTTCCTCACGTGGCTGGAGGCGCACGCCGACGCGCTGGCTGCCTGCGCACCGGAGCCGGTGGGCGAGCTGATCCGGCGCGGGGCCGCCCTTCACCTCGAGCACATCGCCACCTCCGGCGATCCGTTCGAGATGGGGAGCGCGCGGCCGCTCGACTTCGGGCACTGGGCCGCCCACAAGCTCGAGGGGCTCACGCGCAACCGGCTCCGCCACGGAGAGGCGGTCGCGATCGGCCTCGCGCTCGACACGCTGTACTCGCACGCGGCGGGGATGCTCCCGGCCGCGGGGGTCGAGCGCGTGCTCGGCCTCCTCGGGCGGCTCGGGCTGCCGCGCTGGGACGAGGCGCTGGACCTGCGGGATCCCGCCGGACGGCCCGTGGTGCTGGACGGCCTCGCGGAGTTCCGGGAGCACCTGGGGGGCGAGCTCACCGTCACGCTCCTGGCCGCGATCGGCCGGGGCGTCGAGGTGCACGAGATGCGCGAGCCTCTCGTGGTGGGCGCCCTCGACGAGCTGCGCCGCCGTCACGGCCGACCGTGAAGCTCGCCGTCCCGGGCGAGCCGCATCTCACCTACTGCACGAACATCCATCCCGGCGAGAGCTGGGCCGAGGTGCGCGCGAACCTCGAGCGCCACGTGGCGCGCGTCAAGGCGGTGGTGGCGCCGACCCGGCCCTTCGGGGTCGGTCTCCGGCTCTCGGCGTCGGCGGCGGCGACCCTGGCGCGCCCCGCGGAGCTGGAGGCGTTCCGCGCTTTCCTCGACGACCATGGGTTCTACGTCTTCACGATCAACGGCTTTCCGTACGGGCCGTTTCACGGGACCCGCGTGAAGGAGGAGGTCTACCTCCCCGACTGGCTCGACGACGAGCGGCTCGCGTACAGCGACCGCCTGGCCGAGCTTCTTGCGACGCTGCTTCCGGCCGACCCCGGGCTCGAGGGCACCGTCAGCACCGTGCCGGGCGCCTTCAAGGGGCGCGTCCGGGACGCGGCCGACGAGGAACGGATGGCGGACCTGATGATCCGGCACGCGGCCGGGCTTCACCGCCTCCGGGAGCGCACCGGCCGGACGGT
This sequence comes from uncultured Candidatus Rokubacteria bacterium, assembly GCA_963765195.1. Classification (GTDB taxonomy): domain Bacteria; phylum Methylomirabilota; class Methylomirabilia; order Rokubacteriales; family DASRDR01; genus DASRDR01. The sequence continues at coordinate 102,418 of CAVXVV010000088.1, read as the reverse complement.
GTCGCTCGCGCTCGAGCCCGAGCCCTGCTGCCACATGGAGACGCTCGACGAGACCGTGCGCTTCTTCGAGCGCCACCTGTTCGCGGCGCCGGCCGTGGCCGCGTTCGGCCGCCTGGCCGGTCTGGGGCGCGGCGAGAGCGAGGCGGCGCTCCGCCGCCATCTCGGAGTCTGCTTCGACGCCTGCCACATGGCGGTCGAGTTCGAGGACGCGGCGGCCGCCCTGGCCGGGCTCGCGCGCGCCGGCATCCGGATCGGCAAGGTGCAGGTGAGCGCGGGCCTGCGCGTCCGGATGGACCCCGGCGACCGGGCGCTGGTGGACGCGCTCCGGCCCTTCGCCGAGGGCGTCTATCTCCACCAGGTGGTCGAGCGCCGGGACGGCCGGCTGACCCGCTACCTGGATCTGCCGGAGGCGCTCGAGGCCGCCCTGCGGGACGGCGGCGGCGCGCGCGAGTGGCGGATCCACTTCCACGTGCCGCTGTTCCGCGAGGAGCTGGGCCCGTTCGCGAGCACGCAGGACTACCTCCGCGGAGTGCTGGGCCTGCTCCGCCGCGAGGCCTACTCGCCGCACCTCGAGGTCGAGACCTACACGTGGGACGTTCTGCCCGAGGCGTATCGCAAGGAGGACATCGCGGTCGCCGTGGCGCGCGAGCTCCACTGGGTCCTCGACCAGCTCGGGGTCAGGCTTTGACTTCTTGACGATTCCGCGGGCCCGACGGCGACTCGGCCGAAATGTTTAGAAGTCAAAGTCTGACCCCGTATCTGCTCCTCGGGCGGGTGTCGAACCTGCCAACGGTCTGGACGAACACGCTCGCCGGGGCGACGCTCGCCGGCGCAGCCGTCGCGCCGGGCCGCGTGATCCTCCTCGCGGCCGCGTTCTCGCTCCTCTACACCGGCGGGATGTACCTGAACGACGCCTTCGACCGCGAGGTCGACGCGCGCGAGCGGCCCGAGCGGCCGATCCCGTCGGGCCGCGTCCGGGCGGGGTCCGTCTTCGCGATCGGCTTCGGGCTCCTCGGCATGGGCATCCTGACCGTGGCGGCCGCCGCGCTCGGCCTTCCGGGCGGAGGCCTCGGCGCCGTCGCGTCGGGCGCGCTCCTGGCCGGCGTGATCACCGCGTACGACGCCTGGCACAAGGCGAACCCGCTGAGCCCGGTGGTGATGGGGCTCTGCCGCGTGCTGGTGTACCTGACGGCGGCCCTCGCCGTCGCGAGCGCGATCGGCCCGGCGGTGTGGGGCGGCGGGGCCGTTCTCCTCTCCTACCTGATCGGGCTCACGTACGTCGCGAAGCAGGAGAACCTCACGGAGGTCCGCCACCTCTGGCCGCTCGCCTTCCTCGGCGCGCCGTTTCTCTACGCATGGCGGTCGCTCCTCGATGCCGGCGCCGGCGCGATCCTCTATCTCGCGTTCCTGGGCTGGGTCGTCTTCGCGGTGAGCCTGCTGGTGCGCCCTCGACGCCGCGACATCCGGCGCGCCGTCGTGAGCCTGATCGCCGGCATCTCGCTCCTCGACGCGCTCCTGATCGCGGGCGCCGGCGAGCCGGCCCGGGCCCTGTGGGCCGTCGCCGGCTTCGCGCTCACGCTCGCCTTTCAGCGCTGGGTGCCGGGGACCTGAGCCGGCGCGTCATCCCGGCCCGGCGCCACGCGGGCGAGCCGCTCCGGCGCGGCGCCCACCCGGCGAGCGACCTCGACCGCCGAGAGGATCGCGCTCTCGTGGCAGTCCACGTCGTGGAGGTACATCCCCGCGAGCCACAGGCCGTCTCGCCCCTGCAGCGGGGCGATGGTCCGCTGGGCCTCGAAGTAGGCGGGACTGACCTTCGGGTGATGGTAGGTGGCCAGGCTGAACAGCGGCTCCGGGAGCTCCGCCTTCGGCGCGATCCAGCTCCGGAAGACGGGCCGCCGGCGGCTCGCCCAGGGCTTCCAGACCGTGTTGAGGCTCTGCGCGCCGTCGTGACGGATGTTGATCACGGACCAGTGCCGCCGGTCCAACGGCATCAGGCGCCGGTCCGCGTGGACCGCGATCGAGGTCTTGAAGTACTCGACCCGGCCGAGCTCCCGCCGTAGCCCTTCGGCGCCCTGGAGCTTGGCGACGAGCTCCCGCGCCTCGCAGGCGCCGGTGGCCAGGATGACGTGGTCGAACTCCCGGGTCTCGCCCTCGGAGTCCCGCACCACGTAGCGGCCGGCCGGGCGCGTGACCTCCCGGACCGTCGCGCTGGTCTTGACCCGCACCCGCGCGATCTGCCGGGCCAGAGCGTCGACGTACGTCCGGGTCCCGCCCACGACCTCGCGCAGGTGGGCGCGCCCGAACGCACCGGCCTCGCGCAGGACGAGATACTTCAAGGGGTCGTACGCGGCGATCTGCCGGAACTCCTTCAGGTCCATGCCCCAGCCCGCGAGCAGGAGCGGATAGACGAAGGCGTCCTTGAACGCGCGGTCGCTCGCCAGGCCCTCGACGAACTGCTCGACCGTGGTCGACGTGTCGCCGGCCGCGACCAGCGGCGCGGCGCGACGGAGCAGCCGGGAGAACCGGAGCATCGTGGCCAGCTGCGGCGGCGCCAGCATCTGCCAGTTGACGACAGTCCCCCGGATCAGCGGCATCCGATACGAGCCTGGACGGCCCGGTGTGTAGAGGGTGACCGTGACGGGATAACGGTGAGTCGGGACGTCCAGCGCGGCGAGGAGCCGGCAGAACGTCGGCCACATCCGTGGCCAGAAGAAGTCGACGCCGGCGTCGACGGCGATCCGCTCGCCGTCGAGATCGACCGTGACCGTGTCGAGATGGCCGCCCAGTCGGCTCTCGCGCTCGTAGAGCGTGACGCGGTGAACGTCGCCGAGCAACCACGCGGCGACGAGCCCCGCGCCGCCCCCGCCGACGATGCCCACGTCCATGCGCCAGACCCTCTCTCGGCCCCCCTCGCCGACCGACAGAATAGCCCGGACCCGCCGCGTCCACGCATGCTTCATCGGGGGCAGCGGCGCCCTGGACCACGGGCGCGCCCTGGCTCATCTCGCGGTATCATTGGGGCCGCTTTGACGTTCAGCGCACGTCCCGAGAGGAGCCGGAACGCGCCGAATGCGGGGGCCCGGAGCGTGTCTGAGCGTGGGCGTCATGCTGTGGCTGCTCCTGTCTTCCGCCGGCTCGTTCGCGGAGGAGGCCGTGTCGCCTTCCGAGGGCGACACGCGCACGCTGGCCTCGCTGGGCATCAAGGGCGAGGTCCTCTTCAAGAGCGACACGTACTTCGAGGATGCCCCGGCCGACGACCGGCTCTACCACGAGGAGGGGATTCTCCGCCTCGAGTGGAGCCGCCAGTTCGCCCCCTGGATCGGCGCGAAGCTGGTCGGCGAGCTCCGGGGCGACACGGACGGCGACGCGAACGGGGTGTACTTCGAGGTCCCCGACACCAATCGCCACCGGAGCATCCTCAGCCTGCGCGAGGCCACGATGAGCCTCCGCCGCGCGCCGGTGGACGTCACGATCGGCAAGCAGTTCTTCGCGTGGGGCACGGCGGACGCCTACAACCCCACCGACAACATCAACCCGTACGACTACATGGACGTGCTGGACGTCGACAAGATGGCCGTGTACTCGGTGGCGGCCCACGTCCAGGCGGGTTCCACGAGCTTGGTGGCCGCCGTCGTGCCGGTCTTCACGCCGAGCCGCCTCCCGCTGGCGAGCAGCCGGTGGGCGCCCCCGCCGCCGCCGGGCGTGCTCGTCGTCGTGAACGACCGCGAGGTGCCCGGCGTCGAGGTGGCCAATGTGCAGGTCGCGGCCCGGGTCCGCACGACGCTCGGCGGATGGGACCTGTCGGCGAGCTACTACCAGGGATTCGAGGACGTGCCGGAGTTCCGCGCGGCGCCGGTCACCGCGCCGTCCGGCCTCGCCGTCACGAGCCTGACCCCCGTCTTCGCCCGGATCGACGCGGTGGGCATGGACTTCTCGACGGCCATCCGCGGGATCGAGGTGCACGGGGAGGGCGCGTTCAAGTTCGTCGAGAAGAACGGCCGCGAGGACCGCTTCCAGGCGATCGCCGGCTTCACCTACACCTGGGACGGCATCGATTCCCCCTGGCTCGACGCGGTCACGCTCACGCTGGAGTACGCCCGCGAGGTCGAGCTCAGGATTCGCGACGCCTCGATCCTGCCGTCCGGGGGCGGCGAGTCCGCGCTGGGCGACCTTCTGGCGTTCAACGCCTTCCAAAACACCCTGGTCGGGCGGCTCCTGCTCAAGATCAGCGAGGACACGCAGGTCAAGCTCACCGGGAACCTGAACTTCGACGGGCCGACGAGCTACTACGCCCAGGCCGCGGTGACCCACCGGTTCAGTGACGCGTTCCAGGCGGAAGCGGGCCTCGACTTCCTCGGCGGGGACGCGCGGTCGTTCTGGGGCCGGTGGGCGTCCAACGACCGTGTCTTCGTGGTCGTGCGCTACCTGTTCTGAGGAGGGGAGGTCGGTGAGAGGCATGGCTCGGGGTGGACGGTGGAGAGGATGGATCGCGACGGCGCTGGCGGCGGCGGTCGTGGGCGGGATCCTGGTCGGAGCCGGGGTCGCGCGGGCCCAGTCGGCGGCCGAGATCATGCGGAAGCAGCGCGATCTCCACCGCCTGAACGACGAGGAGGAGGTCCAGCTTCTCCGGCTCGTGAGCAAGACGGGCGCCACCAAGGAGCGCAAGCTCGTGCTGTACACGCTGACGGGCGCGGACGACCTCCGGAAGAGCCTGATCCGCTTCCTCGCGCCCCGTGACGTCGAGAACACCGCGCTGCTCACCTGGGAGGCGCGGGACGGGAACGACGACCAGTGGCTCTACCTTCCCGCGACGCGGAAGGCCAAGCGCGTCGCGTCGAGCTCGAAGAAAAACCAGTTCATGGGCACCGATTTCGCCTACGAGGACCTCCGCCCCGAGAACCCCGGCGTGCACCGATACACGGCGGTCGGATCGGAGACCGTCGACGGGCGGGAGTGCGTGGTGATCGAGGCGGTCCCGGCGACGGAGCGCCAGGCTGCGGACAGCGGCTACAGCCGGCGGAAGCTGTGGATCCAGAAGGACAGCCTCGTCGCCGTCAAGCGCGAGTACTACGACAAGCACGGGAAGCTGCAGAAGGTCGAGATCCGGCGGAAGCCGGTGCGGGTCATCGCCGATGCCTGGCGAGTCGACGAGGTCGAGATGCAGGACGTGCAGAACGGCACGAAGACGATCCTGCTCGTCGAGAGCCGCCGGTTCAACGTCGGGCTCAAGGACAGCTTCTTCAGCGAGGCCGAGCTGACGCGGTGAAGCGTCTCGCGTCCTGGCTCGTCGACTATCCCCTCCTCACGGGCGGCCTGCTGGCGCTGGTGACGGTGGCGCTGGGACTCCAGATACCCCGGCTGCAGATCGACGAGTCGGCGGAAGGGCTGATGGTCGAGCACGACCCCGCCCGCCGGTTCTACGAGCAGATGAAGGAGCGCTTCGGGAGCGACAACCTCACGATCGTGCTGGTCAAGGCCGACGACGTGTTCGCCCCTGCCGTCCTCGAGGTCGTGCGTCGCCTCAGCGACGCGCTGGAGCGCGTCGAGGGTGTCAGCCGAGTCGACAGCCTCACGACCGTCAAGAACATCAAGGGCCGGGACGACGCGCTCGACACCGAGCCGCTGGTGCCGTCGCCCGTGCCGACCGCGCCCGAGGACCTGGCGCGCATCCGCCGCGACGCGCTCGACAGCCGGGTGATCGTCGGCAACCTCGTGTCGCCCGACGCCCGGGCCACCGCGCTCGCCGTCTACGCCACGCCGCCGCCCCCGGCCGCCCGGGACAGCGGCTTCAACCAGCGCCTGGTCGACCGGATCGACGCTCTCCTCCGCGAGCACTCGCCGCCGGGGGTGACGGCGTTCCAGGTCGGCGTTCCGCTGACCAAGGCGACGTACGTCCAGTACCTCGGGCACCACCTGCGCATCACACCCCCGCTGGGCCTCGCCGTGCTCGTGATCGTCCTGTTCCTGTGCTTCCGCACCCTTCAGGGCGTCGTGATCCCAATCCTGACCGCGACCGTCAGCATCGTCTGGGCCGTGGGTCTCATGGCGATCCTCGGCATTCCGATGACCGTCCTGACGGGAATCATCCCTAGCCTGCTGCTCGCCATCGGCTTCACCGAGGACGTCCACCTGCTGACGACCTACCACGAGCGGCTTCGGCTCGGCGAGGAGCGACTCGCGGCGATCCGGAGCATGCTCGAGGAGTCGAGCCTCGCGATCCTCGTCACGGCGGGAACCACGATCATCGGGTTCGCCAGCCTGGCCATCACCGACATCACCATGGTCGCCCAGTTCGGGTACGCCTCCGCCCTGGGCCTGACCGCGAACCTCGTCATCACGCTGATTGCGATCCCGATCCTCCTGCGTGTCTGGCCCGTTCCTCGGAACCGCGCGACGGTCGTCGCCGCGGGTTCCGCCGGGGAGGGTCGGATCCGCGGGTGGATGGAGCGGCTCGCCGGGTTCAACCTGCGGTACCGCGTGCCGATCCTGGTCGCGACGGCGGCAGTGACGGCGGTCTCGCTGGTCGGCGTGTGGCGGCTGCGCGTGAACACGGACCTGATCACGTTCTTTCCCCGGGAGGCGCCGGTCCGCGTCCGGATCGACGAGCTGCAGCGGTCCTTGCCGGGGGCTCTGGCCTTCTACGTCGCAGTCGACACCGGCCGCGCCGATGGGATCAAGGACCCGGCCGTGCTCCGGAACATCGTGGCCATGCAGGACTTCCTGCTTCAGACCGGCAAGGTCGACAAGACGGTGTCCGTCGCCGACTACCTTCGCCGGCTCCACCGGGAGATGAATGGCGGCGATCCGGCCTTCGAGACCATTCCGGACACCCCCGAGCAGGTCGCTCAGTACCTTCTCCTGCTGGAAGGGGCCGAGCTCACGAAGTACGTCGACTTCGACGCCTCGGCGGCAAACGTGGTGGTACGGCACAACCTCTCGGGCTCCGCCGACCTGTCGGCCCTGGTCAAGGAGCTGGAGGGGTTCATCGCGCGCACGTTTCCGTCGAACGTGGTCGTCCGGCCTACGGGTGAATCGATCCTGTACAACAACGCGGCCGACTACGTGGCCGTCAACGAGGTGACCAGCTTCGCGTTCACCTTCGTGGCCATCGGGATCATCCACGCGCTCCTGTTCATGTCGCTCAAGGCGGGATTCCTGTCGCTCATGCCGAACGTCCTCCCGATTCTCTGGGTGTTCGGCCTCATGGGGCTCGCGGGCGTCCCGCTGAACACGGCGACGGCGATGATCGCGACGATCGCGGTAGGGATCGCCGTCGATGACACCGTGCACCACATGGTGACGTACAGCCGCCAGCTCAACGAGCACCACGACCAGCGCGTGGCGATGCTGCACACGATGAAGTCCCAGGGGCAGCCCATCATCTACGTGTCCCTGGCGCTGGCGGCCGGCTTCTTCGTGAGCTTCGTGTCGCCGCTGGTTCCGGCCGCGCATTTCGGGCTCTTCGCCGCACTCGCGATGCTCGTGGCGATGGTCTGCGAGCTGATGCTGACCCCGATCCTCATGTACTCGGTGAGGCTCGTCACCCTGTGGGATCTGGTGCTCCTGAAGATGCACCCGGAGGTGGTGCGCGCCGCGCCGCTCCTGGCCGGGCTGTCCCGGTGGGAGGCGCGGAAGGTGGTGCTCCTCGGCCGGCTGCGGTCCCTCGACCCCGGGCAGCTGGCCATCCGCAAGGGCGACGCCGGCAACGAGATGTACTTGCTGGTGTCGGGGCGGGCGCGCGTGTACGACACGCAGGCGGATGGGACCGAGCGAACCCTGGCCGTCTTCGGGCCCGGCGCCACCTTCGGGGAGATGGCGCTCTTGACCCACGAGACACGCAGCGCGAACGTCGTCGCGGAGGTGCCGTCCGAGATGCTCGCGCTCGACTTCCAGGCGCTCGAGCGGATCCGCATGCGGTTCCCGTACACGGGCGCCAAGGTCTTCCGCAATCTGGCCCACATGCTGAGCGATCGCCTCCGGCACGTGACCGCCGACCTGGTCGGCGGCGGCCGGCACGCCATCGCGGGCGCAAGCCTTCACTCGAAGCTTCGCAGCCCGGCGGAATCGGAAGCGACGTGAGAGCGGATCGCGCGGATCGGGGCGTCCCTCCGGAGGGCCGATGCTGACCGCCCGCGTCGTCGACGTGGTGGTGGCAGGGGGCGGCATCGCGGGCACGTCCGTCGCGGCGGCGCTCCGCGGCAGCGGGCTCGAGGTCGTGGTGGTCGAGCCCGGCCTCGACCGGACGAAGCGTCTGGCCGGCGAGCTGATCCATCCGCCCGGCGTGACGGACCTCGTCACGCTCGGCCTGAAGGACCACCTGCCGCCGACGAGCGTCGTGCCGGTCGCGGGCTTCGCGGTGTCGCCCGACGGGGACGCCGCGCCGTACGTTCTCCGCTACGGCGAGATTCCCGGCCTCGCGACGCACGGCTTCGCGATCGATCACGTCGACCTGGCGGCGGGGCTCGCCGCGGCCCTCCGCAGTCTTCCGCACGTCACGGTGTGGTCGGGCGCCCGGGTCACCGGCGTGGACCTCCACCATCCGGACTTCGCGGCGGTGACCGTCACCCGGGACGGGTGGGAGACGCTAGTCCGCGCCCGTCTCCTCGTCGCGGCGGACGGGGCGAGCTCCCAGACTCGCGCGCTGGGCGGCATCGACCACCAGCGAATCCGGATCTCCCACATGGCTGGGTATCTCCTGCGCGGGATTCAGGTCCCGCATCCCGGGTTCGCCAGCGTCTTCCTGGGCGGACCGGCGCCCGTACTCGCCTACGCCATCGGTGGCGGCGGGGTGCGCCTCATGTTCGACGTGCCAGCCAACCGGCACGGAATCGACGCGCCGCACCAGGACACCGCGTACTGCCGCGCCCTCCCCGAGCCGTTCCGGAGCGAGGTGAAGGCAGCGCTCGCCTGTCAGCGGGCGCTCGTGTCCGCGAACTACTCGATCCAGCCCGCGGCGGCGTACCGGGCTCGGCTCGTCCTGGTCGGAGACGCCGCGGGGTGCTGCCATCCGCTCACCGCCACCGGCCTCACCGCGTCCACCCGCGACGCCATCCACCTCCGGCAGGCGCTGCGCGAGACTGCCGATGTGCCCGCGGCCCTGCGGCGCTACGCGACGCTCCGAGACGGACCCCAGCGCACGCGAGTGGCGCTCGCGGAGTCTCTCTACCGGGCGTTCAGCGACCAGACGCCCGAGATGCGGCTCCTCCGCGATGGGATCCTCCGGTTCTGGAGCCGGAGTCGGCGGGGGCGCACGGCGTCGCTGGCGCTCCTGTCGACCCACGAGGGGCGGATGTCGATGATGGCGCTGTGCTACGCGCACGCCGTGGGCTACGCGATGACCGAGCTCGTGCGGCGTCGGGGAACCGGTGGCGGGCGCGCCTCCCTTGCGGCCCGTGGGCGGGTGGCCCTCCGGCTCTGCCGCGCGAGCCTCGGCATGTTCCGGGGCGTCGGCGTCCCGCGGGTCGCGCGGCGCATTCCCGCGTGACGCCAGTCACGGCGTGAGGCTCAGCCCGTCAGCGCGGCGTGGCGGGCGAGGGCCCAGGCGGGGAAGTAGCTCCGGTAGAGCCGGTAGTCCAGCATCGCGGTGCCGAAGAAGACTCCGTTGACGGCCTCCGGCGGCCAGGAGCCGTCGGCCTGCTGGCGGCCGGCGAGCCAGGCCACGCCCCGCTGGACGGCCTCCCCGCGGGCACCGACGACGTCCATCAGGGCGAGGAGCGCCCAGGATGTCATCACCACCTGGCTCCGGGGGTGCTCGACGTAGCGGTCCGTCACGCACCCGGAGTAGTGCTCGCCCCAGCCGCCGTCCGCGCGCTGGACCCGGACGAGCCAGTCGGCAGCGCGGGCGAGCCCGGGGTCGTCCGCCGGCACGCCCGCCGCGCGAAGGCCGCGGACCGCATGGAACGCGGCGTAGGTGAAGTTGATCCCCCAGAAGCCCGCGTAGCCGCCGTCCGGCTGCTGGGCGCCCCGCAGGAAGCGGACGCCGGCGTCGACCGCGCGGCCGATGGATCCGTCGAGGGGGCTGGGATGCGCCGCGCGGAACGCGGCGAGGGCGGCGATCGCCGAGCCCGTGCACTCGACGTACGAGCGCTCCGTCATGCAGTTACGGAACATCTCCGACGGGTTCAGCGCCTCGAGGAGGCGCGAGCCGCGCCGCCGCTCGTAGGTTCCGAAGCCGCCGTCGGCGTTCTGGCGCGCCAGGATGAAGCGGACGGCGTCGCGAAGCCGCTCGACCGGGATCCGCTCCGCGGGGGTGGTCCCCGGCGTGGCGTGGATGCGGAGGATCGTCATCAGGGCCTCGGCCGTGCAGTCGCTCACGGGCCAGCGGTGCGCCCCGTCGGAAAAGCACCAGCCGCCCCGAACCGGATCCCGATCGACGGCCCCGGGGTCGGGCAGCTCCTCCGTGAGCTGGGCGGATCCGAGGAAGCGGTAGGCGCGGCCGAGCGCGTCCCGCGCCGCGGCGTCGACGGGTCCCTCGAGGAGCGCTTGCGCGCTGAACGCCGTGTCCCAGGTGTGGGACCGCGCGCCCGCGTAGCGCACGCCCTCCTCGCGGTCCTCCCAGCGCCATGCCTCCACCCCGGCAAGGCTTGGCTCGAGGTCCGGATGCGCCGGGTCGTGCGCCCAGAGGGCGAGGCAGTTCAGGAGCCCGTTCACCGGGGAGAGCGCCTGGTGGCGGCTCTGCCGCTGCTCGTAGAGGATCCGCCCGAGGCCGAGCGCGAGCGCGCGCCGCCGGAGCGCCGCGGGCGCGACCCATTCGTACAGCACCAGGAGGTCGGCGAGTCGGCGCGCAGTCCACACGGGCCGGGCCGACAGGTCGGTCGCCGAGACCGCACGGCGCGCGGCGCTGAACTGGACGCGCGCGCGGGGGAGCCCATAGAGCTCGTGGCACAGCTCGTCCCCGAGGGGGCCGAGCGCCGCCCGGATCCGCCGGCCGTAGAGGTAGCTCATGGCGAGATAGATGTGGCGCGTGTGGCAGTAGTAGCGCCGCGGGTGGACGGGGAGCCAGCCGGGCAGGAGGAGGAGCTCGGGCGGGCAGGGATTGATGCCGCGATAGTCGTAGAGGTCGAGGAAGGCGAGCCAGAGCTTGCCCCAGGTCGGGATCGCGAGGACGCCGCCCGGCTGCCCGTGGAGCCAGCGCCGCGCCTTCGACGTCATCGGATCGTCTGCCGGGACGCCGAGGATCCGGAGGGCCACGTAGACGAGCGTCGTCACGAAGACGCTGCCCGCGGCCTCGGGGTGCAGGCCCCAGACGCCGTCCGGCGTCCGCGTGACCTCGAAGTGGCGGAGCATCCCCGCGCGGGCGGCGGGATCGGGCGCCCGGCCGACGATCCGGTGGACGATCGCCCGCTGGGCGAGGATCAGCGGGCACCAGACCATCTCCCCCTCCCAGCAGCCCCGGTTCTCCTGGAGCGCGAGGAGATGGGCGCGGGCGCGGCCGAGGGCGGCGGTCACGGTCGCGCGGGCTGGGCGCGGCTCTGCTCGGGACGCGCGGGCGGGCGGGGACCCGGGCGCGTCCCGGCTCGGGCCAGGTGCTCCTCCCACTTCCGCAGCGTCAGCTGCTGGAAGAGCGCAACGGCGGGGTTCAGATCGGGCGCAGGCTGGCGCGGGTGGCGCTCGTGGCCTTCCTGCTCGGCCTCCACGGCGAAGCCGTCCTGTCTCAGGAGCGGCTGGATCAGGAAGCGGTTCGACAGGCGCAGCGCCAGCGTCATCAGCCGGCGCGGGATCCGGAACGGCGTGAGCGGGATCTTCAGCGACTCGAAGTAGAAGAGGAAGAAGACGCGAGTGGTGCGCGGGTCGACCGGCAGGACGAAGCACCAGTGCTTGATCTTCCCGCCAGTGTCGGACCACTGGTACGGGTACTCGTAGCCGAGCTGGATCGAGTCGGTGCGGACCTGCCGGCGGTCGACGAAGAGCCGCGAGATCCGCCCCATGCCGATCTGCGTGTCGTAGCTCAGCAGGACGCGGTCCCCGAGCGCCTCGCAGTGGGTGAGTTTCGCGTCTACGAACGGCTGGTACTTGCGATGGAGCCACGCGTGCGTGAAGTCGCTCACGTTGTCGATGATCAGAGAGTGGTGAGCCTGCCACCGGAAATCGATCGGAACACAGGCCCAGCGGTCCGGCCCCTCGAGCTCCGGGATGTCGGGGATCGCGCGCCGGTCGGCCAGGGCGGGGTCGCCGGGGAAGAGCCAGACGAGGCCGTAGCGGACGCGGACCGGATAGGCGCGGAGCTGCACCGACGGGAACGGGCGGCCGAAGAGATCGTGGGGGATCGCGGCCAGGCGCCCGTCGTCCGCGTAGGACCAGCCGTGGTACGCGCAGGTGAGCGTGCAATCCGTCACCTCGCCGAGCGACAGCTTGAGCTGCCGGTGGGCGCACCGGTTCTCCAGCGCGCGGAGCTGCCCGTCGGCCCCGCGGTAGAGGGCGATCGACTCGCCCCAGAAGGTCACCTCGACGACCTGCCCGGGGCGGACCGCGTGGTCGTGCTCCACCGCGTACCAGTAGTCAGGGTCGAGGCCGACGGACCGGACGCGCTCCCGCCGGCTGCGGGGCTCGATGGTGGTCGCCGGCTGGGTCACGGGGCGACCACCTCCGGCACGGCAGGCGCGCCGGCGGGGCGCGTCGCGGCGAGGTGCTCCGTCCACTTGCGGACCGTCAGGCGGTGAAGAAGGCTGACCACGGGGTTCAGCTCGATCACGGGCGCGTCCGGATGGGCCTGGTAGCCTTCCTGCTCGGCCTCGAGCGCGAAGCCGTCCTGCCGGAGCAGGGGCCGCACGACCGTGTTGGCCAGGCGCAGGAGCCCGGTCAGGACCCGGTGTCCGAGAGGCACCGGGAGCCACGGGACCCGGAGGGTGTCGTAGCAGAACACGAAAAAGGCGCGCGTGGTCGCGGCGTCGAGCGGGAGGAGGAACGTCCAGTACGTGATGCGCCCGCCGATGCCCGACCACTCGAAGCGCGCGCGGTGGTACGGGTACTCGTAGCAGATCTCCAGCTCGCTCGGCCGGACCGAGCGGGCCCGGACCAGCGGCCCCACCTTTGCCTCGTAGCGCATCACCACCCGGTCGGGCTCCGCCTGGCTCGAAAGCAGACGACCGGGCTGGAACGAAGGGAAGCTCCGGTGGAGGTGCGCGTGGGTGAGGTCGCACAGGTTGTCGATGACCATGGAGTGGTGGGCGCGCCAGGTGAAGCTGTGGGGCACATACGCCCAGGGGTCCCGGCCCTCGAGCTCGGGCACCTCGGGCAGCGGCCGGAGCGGCGCACGCGCCGGGTCGCCGGGGAAGAGCCAGACGAAACCGTAGCGGCTCTGGACCGGGTAGGCGCGGATGCGGAGCGACGGCATGGGGCGCCCGCACCGGTCGTGCGGGATGCCCGCGAGCGCGCCGTCCTCGCCGTAGGACCAGCCGTGATACGCGCAGGTGAGGACGCACCCGGTCACCTCGCCGAGCGACAGCTGGAGCTGGCGGTGGGCGCAGCGGTTCTCGAGCGCGCGCAGCTGGCCGTCGGTGCCGCGGTACACGGCGATGGGCTGGCCCCAGAACCGTGTCGCGACCACTTGCCCTGGCCGGATTGCCTGGTCGTACTCCACGGCGTACCAGTGGTCGGGGTCGAGGCCGGCTGCCCGGACCTTCTGGCGCAGGTTGCGCGCGTCCTCGAACGCGGGAGGCGTGGTCGTCACGGCCGCGCTCCCAGGGCGGCCCCCTCGGGCGGCGGTGCGACGGCCGGCACGGGCCGCCGCCGGTACCGCACGAGGCAGGGCCCGCGGGGTCCCGGCACGAACGTCGAGTAGTCCGGGACGTGGCCGCGGCGGACGAGCGAGAGCTCGAACCGCCGGAGGAGCACGGACCAGATCGCCTTGACCTGCTGATAGGCGAAGGTCGACCCGATGCAGCGATGGTGGCCGCCGCCGAATCCGATCAGCGCGTGCCGGTGCTTGCGGTCCTCCTGGCGTCCGGGGGCGAACCGATCGGGATCGTAGCGGTCCGGGTCCCTGAAGACCTCGGGGATGCGGTGGGCCGCGGCCGGCGAGACCAGCGCAATGCCGCCCGGCGGCACCACGTGGTCGCCGACGACCAGCTCCCGGAGGACGCGGCGCATGAGCAGCGTGAGCGGCGGGTGCATCCGCTCCGCCTCCTTGATGCACCGCTCGAGCACCGCGAGCTGCCGCAGCGTCTCGATCGTCATCTCGCGGCCGGCGCCGAACACGGCGTCCTGCTCGGCGCGGACGGCCGCGAGGTGCGCCTCGTGCTCGAGGAGGAGCGCTCCCGTCCACGTCGCCAGGACGGCGCTCGTGTGCTGGCCCGCGAACACGGTCGCCAGCAGGAGACCCGTGATCTCGGCCTCGCCGAGCGTCCGCCCGTCGGGATACCGCGCGCGCATGAGCGCGTCGAGGAAGTCCTCGGCCTCCGCTCCGCGCGCCCGCCGCTCCGCGACGACTTGCGCGATGAGGGCGGTCATGCGGGCCCGCGCCCGGTCCCGCCGGCGCGCGGACGGGAGCGGGAGGCGCGGCTGCAGGAAGGTGAGGAGGTTCACGCTGCCCTCGAGGTCGTGGTAAAGCCGCGCGAACTCCTCGGTGACGGCGCGCCGGAAGTCGCCCCCGACCAGGCAGCGGCTGGCGATGAACACCGTCAGCTCGTTCATGGCGACCAGGAGGTCCGCCTCCCCCCGGTCGCCCCAGCGCTCGAAGTACGCCTCGGCCTCCGCCTGCATGACCCGCGCGTAGGCGCGGAGCCGGTCGTCCCGGAGCGCGGGAAGGAGGAACCCGATCTGGGCGTCCATGTCCTCCGCGCTCGCGTCGTAGACGACGCCCTCGCCGAAGACCGCGCGCATGAAGCGGTACGCGGCGCGGGCGCTCAGCTGGTCCTCGGGCGCCTGGAAGAACGCGGCCTGCGCGGCGAGTCCCGTGAGGGCGGTGACGCGGATGCCCGCCAGGCGGAAGGAGAACGCGTCACCCAGCCGCGCCCGCCCCTGCAGGAGGAAAGCGACGGGATCGCGGCGGAACGGCAGCGCGTGGCCGAGCCAGGGCAGCCCGCCGGACAGGACGGGCGGGGCGGGGCGGGAGGTCCCGCCGGCAGCGCGCTCGGCATCCGCCATCCCGGTCACGCAGAGCCCCGGCGCGGCCGCCGGATCCAGCCCTGGCCCACGAAGAAGGCGTACTGCTCCTCGAGGGCCCGGCGGATCGAGGTCGGCTGGTAGCCGAGCTCCGTCCGCGCCTTGGCGATGTTCGCGCGGCGCTGCATCCCGAGGATCCGCACCGCGCCCGGTGTGAAGCGCTGACGGGCGTTGGGCGCCACCAGGCGGAGCGCCCGCGACGTGACGTGGGCGATCCCCAGCATCAACGCGCGGGGCAGTCGCAGCCGCGGGCGGCGACGGTCGGCCACCGCCTCGTAGATGTCCATGAGCTCGTCGACCGTCTTGAACTCGGTGCTGAAGATGTACTTGTGGCCCGTGCGCCCCTTCTCCATCGCCAGGCGATGGCCCTCGGCGATGTCACGCGCCGCGACGAATTCGAAGCCCCCCGGGATGTACGCGCGCAGCCGGCCGTTCGCGAAGTCGAGGAGCAGCTGTCCCATGCGCGACGGATGGAAGTCGTTCGGCCCGAGGATGGCGCAGGAGGTGGCGATCACCACGTCCAGGCCCTCCACGACGGCCTTCAGGCACTCATGCTCGACGGCGATCTTGCTCCGCTGATAGGGCAGGAGCTTCCCGAACGGGTCGACGGGGACGGTCTCGTCGACGGGGCGCGCCGGATCGTGGCCGACCGCGCTGAACGAGCCGGTCACCACCACCCGCTCCACCCTGGCTTCGACCGCGGCGCGCAGCACGTGGCGGGTCCCGACCACGTTGGTCTCGTAGATCTCCCGCTCCTGGCCCTCGGCATTGGAGACCTTCGCCGCGCAGTGGTAGACGCGGCGGCAACCCCGCACGGCCGCCAGCGTCCTGCCGTAGTCGCGGATGTCGCCCACGACCCGCTCCACGGCGAGGCCGTCTACCGCGCGGGTCTCCGTCCCCTCCCGGAGGAGGACCCGCACGGGCTCGCCGTCCTCGAGGAGGCGCCGGACCAGATTGGCGCCCAGGTGGCCGGTGGCGCCCGTCACGAGGTTCATCGCGCGACCAGGAGCCGCCGGCGAAGCACGACCGCCGCGTCGTAGGCCAGGTACGCGTGGAAGAGGAGCCACGGCAGTGCCGACCCGTAGAACAGCGCGAAGGACGACAGCGTCTTCTCGCGCATCCCCGCATAGCCGGACAGGTGGCCCGCCGCGTTGTACAGGACGACGGAGTACACCATGCAGACGCCGAGCCCGAGTTGCAGCGGATACCGGCCCGGCGCCCGGCGCAGGATGGTCCGGATGAGCCAGAGGTTCACCAGTGTGGCGACCACGACGTTGAGGGTCTCCTGGGCCAGTGACCAGGGATCGACGATCCAGCCGCGGTCGACGTCCGAGTACACGACCCAGAGGTAGGCGAACCAGTTCGTGCTGGCGTGCTCCGCCAGGACCTGACTATGCAGGATCAGGTAGAGGTCCATCGTGAGGTTGAACACGCAGAAGAAGACCAGCCCCGCGATGATGAGCCGGTCCTTCTTCGGCAGCGCGCCGACGCTCGCCGGCCTCACGTCGTGCCTCAGGGCCGCCCCGCTGTCAGGGGGCCGCGCGTGTTCGCGGGGCCGCTCGGCGACCCCGCCCACCGAAGGCGAGCCACCTCGCGCATCACCGACGCGACCACGCGGGGACCGACCAGCGCCCGCTTCGGCTGCAGTCCCGTCATGGCCTGGGCCCACTCCATGAAGTACGCGGAGCCGCGGCGGCGCATCATCTCGGCCGACGCGTCCAGCAGGACGGGGTACCGGACGTAGGCGCGGGCCATGGCCCGCGACCATCGGAAGTCCCGGCCGAACGCGGCCATCCACCGGCGGTGGTATCGCTGGAGGAACGGCTCGCCGAGGTCGCCGGCCTCGAACGCCTCCGCGAGCGTTTCGGCCGCGATCTCCGCGCCGTCCATGGCGTACTGAATGCCCTCGCCCGTCAGGGGATCGATGTGCCCCGCCGCGTCGCCGATCACGAGGACGTGGTCGCCCGTGCTCCGCGGCACGCCGCCGAGCCGGAGGGGCGCGGCGCGCATCGGCGCCAATCGGGCCGCCGGCCCCAGGGCCGATCGGAGGTGCGGATCGCCCGCGAGAAGCTCGTGATGGCGCGCCTTGAGGTCCGTCAGGCGCGTCGCCCCGCCCGGGATCACGTAGCAGCAGAAGCTGAAGCTCCCGTCGGCCTCGCGGAACACCGAGCAGTAGCCGGGCAGGAGGGAAGCGGGGTAGAAGAGCACGCCGTCAGCGGCGAAGTCGGAGGTCCCGGGGGCGATGTAGGAGCGGCTGCAGGCCGCATCCGGAGGCGTCGTCACGAGGCCCAGCGCACGCGCCAGGCGAGACAGGGCTCCGTCCGCGATCACGAGGGCCCGCGCCGCGTAGCGCCGAGCGGGCCGGGTCTGGCAGTGGATCGTCCAGAGCCCGTCCGCCGGCGAGAAGTCCGCGCGCGCGACCGGCGTGTCCTCGACGAGCTCGGCGCCGGCTGCCGCCGCCGCGCGGGCGACCCGGGCATCGAGGACCACGCGCTTGATGGCGATCACGAGGGGCTTCGCGCCGCCGACGGTGGAGCTGGCCAGGCAGGGCACGCCGCTCGGGCTGACGAACCCGCCGTACTCCGCCCAGCGCCCCTCGCCGGCGGCGAGCACGGCCTGGAGAACGCCCATGCGCTCGAGGTGGACCTGTGCCCGCGCGCAGACGGCATCGCCGCAGAGCTTGTCCCGGGGGAAGCACTGCTTGTCGAGGAGGAGGACCCGCTTGCCCTGCCGCGCCAGGTAGAACGCGCACGTCGATCCGGCCGGACCGGCACCCACCACGCAGACGTCGTAGGTGCTGGCGGGACTGCCCACGGTAGCTTCCTTACACCAGGAGCGCGGCTCGCGTCCAGCCCGCCTGACGGCGCGCGTGGCGCCCGCTCTGGCGCGCCGTCCGCGCGGACGTGCTAGATTGTGGCCGAGCGATGCCATCCCGCTCGGTGACGACGCTCGCTCGCGCCCCTGCTCTGGTCCCCTTCATGCTTCTCCTGCCCATCCTGGCGTACTACCTCTGGTGGTCCGTCGAGCGTCAGGACGGGGCGCTCACGCTCCCCGGACCCGACTTCTGGCGCGCGATCCCGCTCCCGAGCGCGCCCGCACTGCTGATGCTCGGCGGTTGGGTTCTCTTCCAGGCGCTGCTCGAGATCGTGGCGCCGGGTCGGGTGGTCCAGGGGACGGCGCTCCGCGACGGCCGGCGGCTCGAGTACCGGATCAACGGCTGGAGCGCGTGGTGGCTGACCGGCGGGGCGCTGGGCGGCCTGGTCGGCCTCGCGTGGGCGCTGGGCGATCCCGCCGCCGCGCTGACGCTGGCGACCGTGCCCGCCGACGCGTTCGGCCACCTGATGAGCGCCGCCAACGTCGTCACGCTCGCGCTCTGCGTGTATCTCTACCGCCAGGGCCGGATACACCCGGACGACGGGGCGGCCCGGACGACCGGCCGTGTGCTCCACGACTACGTCATGGGGACGAGCCTGAACCCGAGGACCGGGGGCTTCGACTGGAAGCTGTTCTGCGAAGGGCGCCCGGGGCTCATCGGGTGGGCCGTGCTCGATCTGTCGCTCGCGGCGAAGCAGTACGCGCTTCATGGCGTGGTCACGACGCCCATGCTGGTGGTGTGCGCGCTCCAGCTCTGGTACGTCGCCGATTATTTCTACCACGAGGAGGCGATCCTCGGGACGTGGGACATCCGGCACGAGAACTTCGGCTGGATGCTGTGCTGGGGCGATCTCGTGTGGGTCCCGTTCACCTACACGCTGCCCGCGCTCTATCTGGTCCGGCACCCCCACGGCATGCCCGGGTGGGCGGTGGCGGGCGTGGTGGCCCTGTTCCTGGCGGGCTTCGCGATCACGCGGGGCGCGAACGCACAGAAGCACGCCTTCCGGCGGGACCCGACGGCACCCCTCAAGTGGTGGGGCGGCGCGCCCCGGTACGTCGCGACCCGCCGCGGGCCGCTGCTCCTGGCGAGCGGCTTCTGGGGCATGGGCCGCCACGTGAACTATCTGGGCGACCTGATGATGGGCCTGGCGTGGTGCCTGCCGTGCGGGTTCACCCGGCCCGTGCCGTACTTCTACGTCGTCTACCTCGCCGTGCTGCTGGTCCACCGCGAGCGCCGCGACCACGCGAGGTGCGCCGAGACGTACGGACAGGACTGGGACGCGTACTGCGCGCGGGTCCGGTGGCGCATCGTGCCGGGACTCTACTGAGCGCTGACCTGACAGGAGGAGACCTCGTGGCTAGGACCAGGATCGCCGAGATCGCGGATGTGCCGCCCGGGACCGCGACGACCGTCGACGCCGCCGGCCGCACCCTGGGCCTCTTCAACGTGGACGGCGCCCTCTATGCCGTCGACAACACGTGTCCGCACCGCGGCGGGCCGCTCGGCGAGGGCGACCTTGAGGGCGCGATCGTGACGTGCCCGTGGCACGGGTGGCGCTACGACGTCACGACGGGGACCCGCGACGGGAACCCCCTGGTCCGCGTGGCCTGCTACCCCGTCACGGTGGAGGACGGGGCCGCCTACGTGGACCTCTGAGCGCCCGGGCCGAGGCGGCCGGCCTATACTGAATAGAGCGCCCGAGCCCGGCCCTGGCGCGACGCGGCGGCCGGGAGGCGTGTCATCCGAGCCGGATGCCCGGCGTCCGGTGGAGGCTGGAGGGGACGCATGAACACGTCACCGCTCGTCGACGCGGTTCGCCGAACCCTCTCCGAGGACGCCAGCGCCGGGCGCTTCCGGGGAGCGCTCGCGGCCGTGGTCCGGCACTTCGGCGCCGACATGGGCATGATCCACCGGCTGAACCCGGCCGACCAGCATCTCGATCTGGTGGCGACGACCGTGGGCGTGCCCGAGCCCGTCCTCCAGGCGGCGCGCCGGATCCCGCTCGGCAAGGGCATCGCCGGCGAGACCGCGCTCACGGGCAAGCCCGTGTCGATGTGCAACCTCCAGACGGACACGAGCGGGGTGGCGCGCCCCGGGGCGAAGGCCACGGGCGCCCAGGGCACGCTCTGCGTCCCGGTGCTCCAGAGCGAGCGGGTCGTGGGCACGCTCGGCATCGGCGTCCGCGGGGAGCGCACGTTCACCGAGGCGGAGACCGAGGAGCTCCTCGCCGCCGGCCGCGTCCTCGCCGGGCCGCTCGCGCGCGAGAACGCGTGACCCGATGACTCGCTGGGCCTTCAACGAGGCGCACACGGCCGCCGAGTTCTCCGTGCGCCACATGATGATCACCCCCGTCAGGGGGACGTTCAAGAACCTCCAGGGGACGCTCGAGTTCGATCCCGATCGTCCCGAGGCCGCGTGGGTCGAGACGAGCATCGATGCGTCGACCCTCTGGTCGGGCGAGCCCGAGCGCGACGACCACCTTCGCAGCGAGGACTTCCTCGACGTCCCGCGCCATCCGCGCATCGTGTTCCGCAGCACCGGCGTGGTGCCGGTCGGCCGGAACGAGTACCGCGTGACGGGCGAGCTGTCGATTCGCGGGGTGACGCACCCCGTGACGCTGGATGTCCGCTATCTGGGCCAGTGCCGCTCGCCCTTCGACGACACCCGGATCGGCTTCACGGCCACGACGCGGATCAACCGGCACGACTTCGGCGTGAGCTGGAATGCCGAGCTCCGGGATCCCGGCGTCGTGGTGGGCGACGACGTCTTCATCACCATCGATCTCGAGGCGGAGCGGCCCGACGAGACGCCGCCCACCTCCTGAGCGGCAGGAAGAGGCCTGGTTCATGACGGACTCTCGCAGCCAGCCGCCGGCGGTCGACGTGCGCCGCGCCCGGGACCGGTTCCACACGCGCATCGGCTGGCTGGACTCCTACCACAGCTTCAGCTTCTCGAATCACCACGATCCGGCGAACACCCACCACGGGCTCCTGCTCGTCTCGAACGACGACACCGTGCGGGCCGGCACCGGCTTCCGGACCCACCCGCACCAGGACATGGAGATCGTCACCTGGGTCCTGGACGGCGAGCTCGAGCACAAGGACTCGGAAGGGCACACGGGCATCATCTATCCGGGCCTCGCCCAGCGGATGAGCGCCGGCACCGGGATCTGGCACTCGGAGATGAACCCGCGGCACGACCGCGACGTCCACTTCGTGCAGATGTGGGTCCCGCCGGACACCGAGCGCATCCGGCCAGGCTACGAGCAGCTCGACATCAACGCCGAGCTCGGCAAGGGCGGCCTCGTCCCGATCGCGTCCGGCCGCGGCCACTCCGCGGCGATCTCGATCCGCCAGGAGGGAGCGGTCCTCTGGGGCGGGCGGCTCCAACCCGGCGAGACGGTGCGCGTGCCCGACGCTCCGTTCGTGCACCTCTTCGTGGCGCGCGGCGGCGCGGCCCTCGAGGGCGCCGGGTCTCTCGCCACGGGCGACGCGGCGCGGCTCACGAAGGCGGGTGCGCGCGCCCTCACCGCCGATTCCGCCGAGGGAGCCGAGGTGCTCATCTGGGAGAGCACGGGGGAGCCGGCGGGCGCCTGACGCGCCACCGCGCCGTCACGGCCGCGATCGAGCACCTGCCAACAGAACGGCCAGTCGGCTAGGGCGGCGGCGCGATCACGTCCTCGTAGCGATGGCGCCGGGTGATGAGCCCGGCGTGCAGGAAGATGTCGACGGTCGCGTCCCAGGCGGGCCGCGTGATTTCCACGTGCGGGGTCCAGTTCCCGAGCCGCTGGTACGTGGCGATCGTGGCGGTCAGGACCGCCGGCGGCACGTCGGGGAAGAACGAGGCCTCGACGCGGGCCACCTCGGCCGCCGGCGTCGCGATCAACCAGGCACGCGCCCGCCGGTAGGCGGCCATGAACCGCTTGGCCACGTCGGTGGCGAGCCACTCGCGCGTGGCGGCCAGGCTCGAGAAGGCGCAGGGGCCGATGGCGTCGCCGAGCGCGGCCACGATGTGACCGGCGCCCTCGTGCTCGAGCGCCTGGGGCGCCGGGCCCTGGAGGTGGACGAAGTCGCCCTCGCCCCGGCGGAAGGCGGCGATCATCTGCTCGGTCGGGCCGGCGTCCACGGCCGTGATGGCCCCGAACTCGAGGCCGCGCTTGAAGCAGGCGTACTTGAACATCGCCATCGGCTGCATGCCGTGATCGACCAGGATCCGCTTTCCCCGGAGGCGGTCCCAGGAGAACGCGCGGTCGGGAGCGCGGCCGGCGAGGAAGAAGCCGTCCCGCTCGTTGATCTGGGCGAAGTGGAGCGCGGGCGGCGTCTTGCCCTGCTCGAGCACCGTCAAGCCTTGGCTCGGCGCCGACTGCACGACGTGCGCCGAGCCCTCGAGAAGGCTCGCGATCGCCGTCCGCCCGGCCGCCGACACCGCGTGCCGCGCCTCGAGCCCCTCCCTCTTCAGGAAGCCGCCGGCGATGGCGGCGATGAGCGGCGAGTAGAAGGCCGAGAAGCGGGTGAACTCGATCCGGATCTCCTGGCTCACGATGGTCTCCCGGGGCGGTTCAGCGTCCGAACACGTGGTCGAGGAGGAGCGCCTTGACGGCCGTCGCGTCGACGGGATCGCCGGGCAACAGCTCCCGCTCGCTCGAGATGATCACGGGACCGGCGGCGAGGTCGTCGGTGGGCCGCCCGTGCGAGCCCTTCACGAGGCCCGCGTCGAGGGGAATCACGTCCATCAGGTACCGGAAGCCGAGCGCCTTCTTCGCGAGCCGCCACCCGACGCTTGCCTGCGGGACCCGGAGGGCGGGGTCCAGGAAGAGCTCCACCGGGTCGTAGCCCGGCTTCCGGTGGATGTCGACCGTGCGCGCGAAGTCCGGCGCGCGGGCGTCGTCCAGCCAGTAGTAGTACGTGAACCAGCGATCGGGGCGCGCCACCAGCACGAGCTCGCCCGAGCGCGGGTGATCGAGCCCCGCGGCGCGCTTCCCCTCCTCGCCGAGGACGCTCTCCACGCCCGGCAGGCCCTCCAGGAGCCGCTGGACCTCGGGTACTCGCTCTGGCCTGCGGACGTACACGTGCGCGACCTGGTGGTCCGCCACGGCGAATGCCTCGGACGCGCCGGCATCGAGGAGCTCCAGGCCGAGCTCGGTGCGGATTTGGATCAGCCCGGCCTCGCGCAGCACGCGATTGACGTGGATCGCGCCGTTGACCGGCGTGATGCCGTACTCCGACAGCACGACGATCCGCGTCCCGTCGCGCCGCGCGGCGGCGATCAGCTCACCGCAGAGCGCGTCCACGGCCCGGAGGTCGCCGGCGATCGCGGGATGACCGGGCCCGAGCCGCTGGAGGTTGTAGTCGAGATGCGGCAGGTAGACGAGGGTGAGCGTGGGACGCTTGGTCTCGTAGACGTGGCGCGCGCAGTCGGCGATCCACCGGCTCGACGTGAGGTCGGTCGCCGGGCCCCAGAACTTGAAGAGCGGGAACTGGCCCAGGCGGGCGTTCAGCTCGTCGCGGAGCTCGGCGGGCTGCGTGTAGACGTCCGGGATCTTCCGGCCGTCGGCGGGATACATGGGGCGTGGGGTGACCGACCACGTCGCCGTGCTGTGCATGTTGTACCACCAGAAGAGCTGGGCGCACGTGAACGTGGGATCCCGCCGGCGGGCCGCGTCCCAGACCCTCTCGCCTGCCACGAGCCGGTTCGACTGGCGCCAGAGCCAGACCTCCGCCAGATCGTGGAAGTACCAGCCGTTGGCGACGATGCCGTGGTCGCGGGGGAGGAGCCCGGTGGTGAGCGTGGCCTGCACCGAGCACGTGACGGCGGGGATGATCGTCCGCAGCGGCCGAGCGCGCGCCCTCGCGCGCGAGGGCGGCAAGGCTCGGGGTCGCGTCGCCGACGAGGTCGCCGGTCAGGCCGACGACCAGAAGGACGATCGTCCGGTGCATGGAGGCCGAGCGGGCCGCGCCAGTGAGCGGCGCCGGACCGGTCAGGCGCCCGGCTGACCCGCGCCGCCCGGGCCCGCGCTGACGCGGGGTGTCTGGCCGCGCAGGACCGAGTTCCCCTCGAACAGCTGACTCTGGTCGATGGGCGGCTCCGCCTCGAGCGCGGCGCGATCCAGCTGGCCGCTCTGGGCGAAGAACGCCACCGGGTTCTCCCAGGCGACCCGCCGGATGTCGGCCTCGGCGATTCCGCTCTCGCGCATGAGCGCGACCGTCTTCGGCACCTTGAGAGGATCGCTCACGCCCCAGTCGGCGGCGCTGTTGATCAGGATGCGCTCGCTGCCGTAGCGCTTGACGAGCGCGACCATCCGGGGCTCGTCCATCTTCGTGAACGGGTAGATGGAGTGCCCGGCCCAGCACCCGGTCTCCCGCACCAGCGGGAGCGTCTCCTCCGTGTTGTGGTCGATGAGGACCCGCCCCTCGGGGAATCCTACCTCCCGGACCAGGGCGAGGCTCCGCTCGGTGCCCCGCTTCTTGTCCCGGTGCGGCGTGTGGACGAGGACCGGCAGGTCGAACCGCAGGGCCAGCTCCAGCTGGGCGGCGAAGTACTTCTCCTCCTCCGGCGTCTGATCGTCGAACCCGATCTCCCCGACCGCGACCACGCCGTCCTTGGCGAGATAGCGCGGAAGGATCTCCATGACGCCCGGGGCAACTCGCCGGTTGTTCGCCTCCTTGGGATTCAGCGACAGCGTGCAGAAGTGGTGGATGCCGAACTGGCTGGCGCGGAAGCGCTCCCAGCCGAGGAGCCCGCTGAAGTAGTCCTCGAAGGTGCCGACGTGGGTGCGGGGCTGGCCAAGCCAGAACGAGGGCTCGACGATCGCGGCGATCCCAGCCTGGGCCATCGCCTCGTAGTCGAGAGTCGTCCGCGAGGTCATGTGGATGTGCGGATCGAAGAGCTTCATGACCGGCTCCCGTTCTCACGCAGGAGGTAGGCGACGTCCCCGGGCACGCTCCGTCCCGCCGCCCGCCGCTCGCTGGCGTAGTCAGCCGCCATCCGCCGGAGCTCCGGCGTGATCCGGCCCTCGAGCCCGAGGATACGCCCGACGGCCACCTCGATGAAGATCGCCTTCAGGACCATCTGGTTGAAGCTCGACTCCGGGAAGTGGCGGGCAGGGAAGGGGTTCTCGCAGGCGATCGCCTCGAACACGGGCTGGACCGACGTCCGGCAGGCTTCCACGCCCAGCGGGACGAAGCGGGCCGGATCGGGCAGGATGACGAGCGTCCGGAGCACCGCCTGGCGCTCGCGCGTGTCTCCCTGGAAGTAGCACTGCTCTACCAGGGCCTCGACCTCGCCCGGGGCCAGTCCGGCGGCGGCGCGCAGGAGGAGCGCGGAACGGGCCAGCCCGTCGAGCCCCCAGGGCGCGATGGACCAGGTCACGCCGGCGGCGCGGAGCCGCGACGCGTCCGCCCCATCAGGCTGGGGCGGCGCCTGGCCGGTCTGGCGCGTGGCCAGCGCGAACGCGGTCGCGAAGCCGCTTCGATCCAGCGGACACGCTCGTGGTGGCGACGGCGCCGGCGAGCCAGGTTCGGGCACGCTCGCCGATCTGCGCGCGGACGACGGCGAGGAAGCCCTCCGCTGTCTCCAGCGGCGGGGCCAGCGGGGGCGGCGACGGCGGGCTCACTCGAATCTCGCGATCGGTCACGGCGCCGAGAGAGGTTGCTGGCCGAGTATAGCCCAGCGCGGCATGGGCGGGTCCTCTCGATCGCCGGTTCTCCCATACACCGGCGGGGCGGAGGCTCCGGCCAGCGGCGAGCCGGTGCGCCGGACCCCGCCGGCGGACGGCGTCAGGGTCCCGGCGGGGCCGAGGGGGGCAGGATGACGACGACCTCGCTGAGAACGCGGTCGACACCCGGGAGGGCCTGCAGCACCTCCTCCGCGACGCGCCGCTGATCGTCACGCGCCACCCGCCCGCTGAGCGAGACCTGGCCGTCCCGGCAGCTGAAGAACAGGCCCAGTTCCCGCGTCCGCGGATGGCACAGGAGGGCCGCGTGGACGCGGGCGGTCAGGCAGCGGTCACGGGCCTCGGCCAGGGTGATGGCGGTGGCGTGAAAACGCTCGGCCGTCAGCGCTGCCCGGATCGACGCCACTGCAGCGGGCGGATCGAGCCGGGCGGTATTGAGCACGAGGTCGTACTGGAGCGGGTCGTCCAGACCCGCGTCGTAGAGATGACGGATCCGCGCGGCCCAGTCGCGGTCGCTCTTCGCGACGACCTCCTCCGCGTCGGGCACCAGGCCGCGCTCGGCCTCCAGGCGACGCGCGCGTACGTGGAGGGGCGCCGTCACGCGCACGCGGAAGGCGTGCCGGAGGCGCTGGAGGACGAACGTCGATCCTCGCCCGACGAGCACGACATTGTCGCGGGCCGCGAACTCCCAGATCACCGCCTCGACGGCGGCCAGGTAGTCGCGGCGCGTTTCCAGCAGGCGCTCGCGGAGGGTGGGCCGGCTCTCGAGGAGCTGCTCGAGCTCGGCGACGCCCTGACCGAGTCGCTCCGCGGCCTTCAGGATGATCTCGCGATCGGCGAACGTGTAGCTCAGCTCCTCGGCGAGCGCCCGGCCGACGACGTCGCCCGCGCTGCCGAGCGCCGCGGAGATCGTGACGATGCTCAGCGCCGGTCTCCGGCCCGCGAGGGCAGTGTCGTGGCGCATGGCGGGGCGGGGCGCGCCCGGGAAGGGTCGCCTCGGCGACAGAAGGCGATGGGAAGGCTCGGGGTCAAGTGGAACCGCTGTCCCGAAACCGGCGCGACGTCTGAGTCTGGCGGAAGCCTAGGCCTGCCGCATGGGGCTGTCAAGGCTCGATTGCCATCCGTGTAACACATAATCTGTCCGCTCCCTAGAGCACATACATGTCCTCTTTTTCAAACCCCAGTGATTTACAGCCACCGAGGAGGTGTTCATGAGCTATCCCGCGCGGCCGTGGAGCGGGCCATGACGTATCAGCAGGTGATCATGCACGCTGCATGGCCGGCAGACCTGGCTCCAGGTCGCCGACGTCTTGGGCTTCAGCCCCCGGTCTGTGCGGCGCTGGCGCTGCCGTTTGAGCGAGATCCGGTCCTGGGCCTGCTCGATCGGCGTCGGCGACCCCGTCGACCCGACGGCGCCCCGTCGCGGCTCCAGCGGGTCCTGCGCTCGTATCGCGCGCGCTACCAGGGCTTCAACGTCCGCCACTCTCCACATCGCCCGGCGGGATCACGGCGTGACGCTCTCGTATACCTTCGTGAAGCTCGCCCTCCAGGCGGCCGGCCTCGTCCCCCAGGGCCCGCGCCCGCGGCCGCCATCGCCGGCGCCGCGAGCCCCGCCCTTGCTTCGGCGAGCTGCTGCACCTCGACGGCAGTCGTCACCGCTGGCTCGCCCTGGTCCCGGACAGCTGCCAGACCCTCCTCGCCGTCATCGACGACGCGACCAAGCAGCTGCTCTACGCCCAGCTCTGTCCCGTGGTCTAGACCACGCGCGCCATCCTGACCGCCTTGTCGGCCGTGCTCGCGCGACCGGGTTGCCCATCGCCCTGTACACCGACCGGCCCTCTGGGCCTTTCACACCCCTACCTCGGGCCGTGCGTCCGATCGCACCCACCTGACCCTGGTCGGCCGCGCGCTTCTCGCCCTCGGCATCGAACACATCCTCGAGCTACTCCCCGCAGGCCCGCGGTCGCAGCGAACGCGCTAACCGCACGCTGCAGGATCGCCTCGTCAACGAGCTCCGCGTCGCCGGGATCACGACCGTCCCGGCCGCCAATCGCTACCTCGCGGAGCCCTTCCTCCCCGCGTACAACCAGAGCTTCAGCCGCCCGCCCACCTACCCGCATTCGGCCTTCGTCCCCCTCACCTCGGCTCAGCTCGAGCCCCTCCTCTGCCATGAGGAGGCGAGCGTCGTCGCCCGTGACAATGTCGTGACCTTCGATCGTCTCGCCTTGCAGCTCACCAAGCAGCCCGGCCGCCGCATCTGCACCGGCCTCCCCGTCCTCGTGCGCCGCCACCTCACTGGCGATCACTCCGTCTGGTGTGGCCCGCACTGCCTGGGCCGCTACGATCCTCAGGGCCGCCCCCTGACCGCCCTCCCAGCCCCCATCTCGGCCTAACCATGTACCGGTCACTTCATTTGTCTAAACAACGGTCAGATCCTGTCCAGGCTCGATTGCCATCCGCCGGTCGCGCCCCGCGCAGGCCAGCGTAGGATGGACCCGTGCGAAGCGCGATCCCGGCCGGCGAGCCCGCCCGCGTCCTGGCGGGCGTGCCGCTGTTCGCCGGGCTCGACCGGGTAGCCCTCGCCAAGCTGGCCGCCCACTTCGAGCGCGTCCGTTTCGAGCCGGGCGAGATCGTTTTCCGGGAGGGCGATCCCGGCGACGCCTTCTACGTGGTGCTCGTCGGCACGTTCAGCGACTTCGTCGGCGCGCCGGACACGGGCGTGGACCGTCGGCTCGCGACGCGGGGACCGGGCTCGACGTTCGGCGACATCGCCCTGCTCTCGAATCGACCCCGCTCGACGACCGTGCGAGCCGACGTGGCGGCCGAGGCGCTCCGGCTCGAGCGAGGACGCTTCCTCGGACTCGTCGCGCAGGAGCCCGCCGTGGCGCTCGCGATCGCGGCGACGCTCAGCGAGCGCGTGTGGCGCGCGAACGTTCGCGGCGTGCGCACGGTCGAGACCCGCGAGGCGGCGCTGTCGGGCGACGGCGCCGCCCTGGACGCCGACGCGGTGGCGGGTGCGCGCGGCGACGGGGGCACGGCAGCCCGAGTCGGACGGGCGGCGGGGGGCGCGCTCGCCCTCGCGATCCTCGGCCTCACGTGGCTGACCCCGCCGCCCGCGGGGCTCACGCCGGCGGGCTGGTTTGCGCTCGGCACGCTCGGCGCGATGGTGCCGGCGCTCGCGCTGGAGCTCCTGCCGGAGGGACTCCTCGCGCTCGCGGCGATCGCGCTCTGGACACTCGCCGGCGTCGCTCCCGCGCGGGTCGGCCTGGCCGGGTTCGCCACGCCGAGCTGGGTGCTGGTCGTGGCGGTGCTCTGCTTCGGTGGAGCCCTGGCCTCGACCGGGCTCGTGTACCGGATCGCGCTGGCGATCGTCGCGCGGGCGCGCGGTGGGTTCGGCGGCCAGGCCGCCGCGCTCGCGCTGGCGGGCGTGGCGCTCGGGCCGGCGGTGCCGAACGCGACCGGCCGCGTCGCCTTGCTCGCGCCGGCGCTCGCGGAGCTGATCGAGGCGCTCGGTTACGCGCCGGGCTCCCGCCCGGCGGCAGGCCTGGCGCTGGCGGCGCTCGTGGGCTTCGGCCAGATGGGCGCCGTCTTCCTGACGAGCTCGACCACGGCCGTGCTCGCCCACGCCGTGCTCCCGGCCGAGGTGCGGGCGGGCACCGGGTGGGTCGGCTGGGCGATCTCGGCCGCGCCCGCGAACCTGCTGCTCCTCGCCGGGATGCTCGGCGCGCTCCTCTGGCTCTATCGGCCGCGCGCGGAGGATACCCGGCCCGCGACATCACGATCGTCCGTGCTGCCGATGCAGCGCGCCCTGCTCGGGCGCCCGTCGGTGGCCGAGCGGGTGTGTCTCGCGACGGGGATCGCGCTCGTGCTGGGCTTCGCCACCCAGCCTCTCCACGGGGTCGATCCGGCGTGGCTGGCGGTGCTCGCGCTCGGGGTGCTGGGGGCGGCGGGCCTGGTGACGGCGGACACGCTTCGCGGCATGAACTGGAGCTTCGCGCTCTTCTTCGGCATGCTCGCGAGCCTGTCGGACGTGCTCGCGGTCACCGGGGTCGACCGCTGGCTCGCGGGTCACGTCGGCGAGATGACCGGAGACCTGGCGGGAGCGCCGGTCCTGTTCGTCGCGGGCGTCGCGGTGCTCGGTCTCCTCCTGAGCCTCGTTCTCCGCTGGCAGGCCGCCGCGCCGATCCTCACGATCGCCACGGCGCCGGTCGCGGGCGCCGCCGGCCTCTCGCCGCTGGTGGTGGCGATCGTCGCCACGATCGCCTGCAACGGCTTCCTCGCCCCGTACCAGAGCACGACCTACCTCGCGCTCTACCACGGGACCGGCGGGCGGCTCTTCGATCACCGGCTGGCCCGGCCGGCCGCGCTCGCCTACGCGCTGGTGAGCCTCGTCGCGCTCTGCCTCAGCGTGCCGGTCTGGCGCTGGATGGGGCTCCTCTAGCGCGCCCGCCTCAGGAGTACATCGCGTCGAAGACCGAGCCGGCCAGGGTCGGGTAGACGTAGTGCATGCCGGCCAGGTCGTCCCGCGTGAGGCCGGCCCGCATCGCCACCGCCGCGACGTGGATCATGTCCTCGGCGTCCGGACCGAGCACGTGGACGCCGAGCAGTCGTCCGGTCGCCTCGTCCACGACGGCCTTGACGAGCCCCTCGGTTTCCGCGCGGACGCCCGCCGCGCTCGAGTCGGTGAATGGGGCCCGTCCGATCACGACGCGGCCCCCGCGCTGGCGCGCCGCTTCCTCGGTGAGGCCCACCTGGGCGAGGGCGGGAATCGTGAACGTGGCCGTGGGGAACACCGTGTAGTCCACGGCCCGCTGGTTGCCCCGGAGCGCGTTCTCGGCCGCGAGCTGCCCCTCGTACCAGGCCGCCGGCGTGTGCTGGTGCGTCCCCGCGACGTCGCCCGCGGCGTACACGTGCGGCGCGCTGGTCGACTGCCGGAACTCGTTGACGCTCACCGCGCCGCGGTCGAGCGCCACGCCCGCCCGGTCGAGCCCGAGGTCCGCCGTGTTCGGCGGCCGGCCGGTGGCGACCAGGACGGTGTCGGCCGGGAACCGCTCACCGCGCCCGCCGATCTCGGCCTCGACCGTGAGGTCGGCGGCGATCCGCGAGACGCGGGCCCGCGTTCGCACCTCGACCCCCGCGCCGCCCGCCAGCGCGACGAGCGCGTCCCGCATCTCGCCGTCCGCCGCCGGCAGGACGTGCTCGCCAGCCTGCAGCACGGTCACGCGGGACCCCGCCCGACCGAACGCGAAGCCGAGCTCCATGCCGATCGCGCCGCCGCCGATCACGACGAGGCGCTGCGGGAGGGTGGTCTGCTGGAGGAGCTGATCGCTCGTCAGCGCGCGCTCGACGCCCTCGATCGGAGGCCGGGCGGGCGAGGAGCCCATGGCGAGGACGATCCGCTCCGCGGTCACGCGGCGCCCGTCCACCGCGATCTCGTGCGGGCCCACGAAGCGGGCGTGGCCGCGGAGGACGGCGATGCGCTGTTCCTCGAAGGCCTCCGGCTTCCCCTCCGACCACTCCGCCACCAGGCGGTTCTTCCGCGCGATGACGGCCGCCCAGTCCAGCCCGATCCCCTCGCTGCCACGGATCCCGAGCTCGCCGGCTTTGCGGGCGCGCCACGCGAGCTCGACGGTGCTGACCAGCACCTTCTTCGGAATTCAGCCCGTGCCGAGACAGGTGCCGGCGAAGCCGTCCTGCTCGACGATCGCGGTGCGGGCCTTGAGCGCGACGCCGCGCCGCGCCGCGAAGGAGCCGGCGGTCCCGGCGCCGATGACGAGGAGGTCGTAGTCCATGGGAGGTCTCCTGTCCGCTGCGGTCGCCTACCCGTGCTGCAATGCTTCCCAGGCCGCGTGCTGAACGGCCCGCCAGGGCGTCGCCTGCCAGGCCGTGCCGAAGACGACGGAGTGAGCACGCCCGGCCGGTGAGAACGTGGCGCGCCAGCCCTCGTCCCCGAAGCGCGTGAGCTCGAGGTCGAGCCCCTGACGCGCCATCCCGGCCGCGACGAGGCCCACGCCGGCCCACTGGTCGAGCCAGCGCCGGCAGTCGGCGGGGGCGGACCCCGCGCCCGGGGCGTCGGCGAGACGGGTGGCGGCCAGGGCCGCGACGAGGAGCCGCCGCCGCTCATGGAGCTCGCGGGTGGCCGCGTTGGCCGTCACGGACGGATCACCAGCCGACGCGCGGCGTCGCGGCATCGACCACGAAGCTCTCGACCGCCGCCCCGAAGTCGCGGGCGAGTCCCGCGCCCAGCTCTTCGACGATGGCCTCGGCCACGCCGGGTCCGGTCTCCGGCAGGCTCTCCGAGACGAGGAAGACGGAGCGGGTCTCCGGATGAATGAGTCCCTCGCGGGCCTGGCGCCACATGAGCTGGCGGGTGAGGACCGTCCGGCCCGTCGCGTAGGCGATCTCTCCGGGCGGCACCGGCACCGAGCCGTCGGCATCGAGCGCGGAGAACGTGTCGCCCTCGCGCGTGAGCCGGACGGCCAGAGGTTCCGGCACGCGGTCCAGGTCGAAGCCGCCGACGGGCACCGTGTGGCGGAGGGACACGGCGTTGTAGAAGTCGACCACCGGGTTGATGCGGAAGGGCGTGCCACCCTTCATCGCGCGCCGGAGGAGCGCCTCGATCGACGTGGGGAAGTGCCGCATCGAGACCCCGATCGCCTGGAGACGCTGCCGCCACGCCAGGACCCGCGGATGCGACTGCGCGTTCCCGTAGGGCGCCGCCGAGCCCGCCGCGGCCGCCCAGGCCGACGACCACGCCTCGTCCACCGCCGGCCGGCCCGCCTGATTGTCCACGCCGCGCGCCACGACGACGGCCAGCCGCATGCCGTGAAGGCGCGCGAAGATCTCGGGGTCGACGGAGAATTCCATGCCTGGCGGCTCCCGTGTCGATGTGGCCGGTGCGGCCCAGCGTAGTCCGTGCGCGCGAGCCCGTGCAAGGCCCCGTACCGCGCAGGAGGCGCGACGATTGACCGGCTCGCGGGCTCCGCGCACAATCGACGTGATGCCGTCCTCCGACGCGCGCATGATCCCGTGCCCGGCGTGCGGTGCCGTCAACCGCGTTCCCTGGGCCAAGGTCGAGCGCGGCCTTGCGCCGGTCTGCGGGCGGTGCAAGCGGCCGCTGCCCGTCGGCGGCGCGCCGGTCACGGTGACGGATGCGACGTTCGCCGCCGAGGTCGAGCGCTCGCCCATGCCCGTGCTCCTCGACATGTGGGCGCCCTGGTGCGGCCCCTGCCGGATGATCGCGCCGATCCTGGAAGAGCTGGCCAGCGAGATGTCCGGGCGAGTGCGGATCGCGAAGCTGAACGTCGACGAGAATCCGGCGACGGCGGCGCGCTTCGGCGTCCAGAGCATCCCCACGCTCCTGGTGCTGGCGCAGGGCCGCGAGATCGACCGGATCGTCGGCGTGCTGCCGAAGGCGGAGATCACCCGGCGGCTCGAGCGGGCGGTGGGCTGAGCGGTGGCGGGACCCCGATCCGCGCAGCGGAGTGCCATGGAGCGGCGGCGCTTCGGCCCGACGGGCCGGGACGTCGCGGTGATCGGACAGGGGACGTGGGAGCTGGACAAGGGCGATCGCCGGGCCGCCGTCGCGGCGCTCCGGCGGGGCCTCGACCTCGGGATGACGCACATCGACACTGCCGAGATGTACGGCGACGCCGAGGCGGTCATCGCCCGGGCGATCGCCGGCCGCCGCGACGAGGTCTTCCTCGTCTCCAAGGTCCTTCCCGAGCACGCCACCCGGAAAGGCACCATCCAGGCTTGCGAGCGGTCCCTCCGCCGGCTCCGGACCGACCGGCTGGACTCGTATCTCCTGCACTGGGCCGGCGAGCATCCCCTGGAGGACACGATCGCCGCCTTCGAGGAGCTCCGGCAGGCGGACAAGATCCTGTCGTGGGGTGTCAGCAACTTCGACGTCCACGAGCTCGAGGCGGCGCGCGCGATCGCCGGCGAGGGCCGGATCGCGTGCAACCAGGTCCTCTATCACCTGGAGCAGCGCGGGATCGAGCACGCCGTGCTTCCCTGGTGCGAGAAGCACGGGGTCGCGGTGGTGGGGTACACGCCGTTCGGGCAGCGGCGCTTTCCCGGGCCCCGCTCGAAGGGCGGGCGGGTGCTCCACGAGATCGCCGCGGCGCACGGCGCCACCCCGCGGCAGGTCGCCCTGCGGTTCCTCGTGCGGCGGGCGCCGCTCTACGCGATTCCGAAGGCCGGGAAGCCGGAGCACGTCGCCGAGAACGCCGCCGCCGGGAGCCTCCGGCTCACCGCGGCCGAGATCGCCCGGATCGAGCGCGCGTTCCCGCGCGGGCGGCGTCCCCGCGCGCTCCCGACGCTCTAGAGCCCCGCAGCAGACCCCGGGCGGGCTCGGGCGGGTGACCGACTAGACCGCGCGCGGCCTCAGGGCTTCGGAATCCGGAGCGTCTTGCTGACCATCAGCGTTCCCGGAGAGCGCGAACAGCAGCACCACGGGGTGCAGGCCGGCGCCCCTGATCGAGACCGAGCCGAAGGGGAGCGCGTCACCGATCCGGCCGGCGCCGGCGAGCCCCAGGAGCAGCGCGACGAGCAGCACGCTCGTGGGAATCGGCGTGCCCTCGAAGTACGTCACCTTGCCCGTTCCAGCGGACATGGCCTCGGCGGTGATGTTGTAGCGCGCCAGCCGGCTGATCCCGCACGCCACGAAGTAGAGGAGCACGAGCTGATCGAGGATGCCGTTCATTCCGGCGGCGTAGGCCAGGCAGGCGGGGGCCACGCCGAAGCTGATCACGTCGGCGAGGGAGTCGAGCTCGCGCCCGAGGGGTGAGGCGTGGTGCCGCCACCGGGCCACGCGGCCGTCGAGCACGTCGAACACGAGCGCGAGCCCGATGAGCGCCCCCGCCGCGTAGACCCTGAGCGCCATGGCCTCCCGCATGTGCGCCATCGCGAAGAAGATCGCCGCGGTGCCGCAGGAGCCGTTGGCCAGCGTGAAGAAGTCCGCGAGATGGAATGAGCGGAGCAGGGTGAAGTGGCGCGCCCCCTGCGTCGCTTGCGGAGCTGGACCCATGTGGCCCTCCCTTGGCTCCATGGTGATGCTCCCTCAACGGTAGCATTCCCTTCGAGCGCCGGCGTAGGGCGGGGTCGTTGGACCCCCGTGGTAGGCTCCGGGTGTGAGCGTGTCACGCCGGGCCTGGCTCGCTCGAGCGGCCGCCCTCGGTCTCGGCGCGGCCGCCGGCCCGTCCATTGCGGCGGCCGGCGCCATCGTCGGCGTGGCGCGCGGCGCCAGCATGACTGCCGCCACCCGCGCCGCCGTGCGCCTGGCCGGCGGGCTCGACTTCGTCCGGCCGGGACAGACCGTGCTGGTGAAGCCCAACATCTGCTGCCCGAGCCCCCATCCCGCGACCACGAGCCCCGAGGTCCTGTCGGCCGTGCTCGAGCTGGTGCGGGCCCAGCGGCCGGGCCGCCTCATCGTGGGCGACCAGACCTTCTACGTGCAGAGCACGACCGCGAACACGCGGCGGGCGGGCCTGGAGGAGGCGGTGCGCACTCACGGGGCGGAGTTCGTGGCGTTCGACGACCTCCCGCGGCGCCACCTCCGTCCGGCGGCGGCGCGCCACTGGCCGAACGGCTACCGGGTCCCGGCCCTGCTCGAGGAGGCGCACCACGTCATCAACCTCGCCTGCGTGAAGACCCACTTCCTGGCGCGGTACACCATGGCGATGAAGAACTTCATCGGCGTCATCGACGCGGACAGCCGCCGGTACTACCACCGCATCCGGACGGAGCAGGGCTACGACGCCTTCGCGGTCCTCATGGCCGAGATGAGCCTCGCGTTCCGTCCGGCGCTCCACATCCTCGACGCCACGGCCGCGTTCGTCGACGGCGGGCCGTCGAGCGGCAAGGTGGTCCACCCGCGCCTCGTGATCGCCTCGCGGGACCTCCTCGCGACCGACGTCACCGGGCTCGCGGTGCTCCGACACCACGGGACCAACCGGGACATCCAGGACCTTTCACCGTGGGCCCAGCCCAAGATCCGCCACGGCATCGCGCTCGGACTCGGCGCCGCGAGCGCGGGCGACATCGACGTCCGGGCCGACGGGGTTCAGGAGCTCGCCGACCTCAGGCGGCTGATGGCCTGACGACGCAGGCCGCTCACCGCCTTCGTCGACCGGTGGCGAACCCGAGCAGCAGCCAGGGAACGAGCCCGGCCAGCAGCCCGAGCGCCACGCCTTCCAGCACGATCCGCCCGGCGATCTGCTGGTGGCGCAGGAGCTCCCACAGGACCTGCCAATCGCCGGGCCGGGCCGAGAGGTTGAAGGGCCCGTAGGCCTGGTTCATGCGCAGGAAGAACGCCACCGCGAAGGCGGCCACGCTGCCGGCCGCGGCGAGCCAGGCCCTGCGTCTCACCGGGCGTCCGGGCCGGGCGTCGGGCTCGGCAATGGCCGCCGCCGGAGTCGCCGGCCGACCAGCGCGAGGAAGGCGGCCTGGAGCTCGGGCAGCGTGCCGGTGAGGCGAAGCCCGAGGTCGTTGAGCCGGCCCACGACCAGCCGGCGCCGGCCGCGGATCACGGCCCGGACGATGGCGGTCCCCACGCGGTCCGGCGGCACCGACCGCTGCAAGAGGTAGCGGGACAGGACGTCCTCGGGATACGCATTCGCCGCGAAGAACGCCGTCCGCGTGCCGCCGGGCAGGACCAGGAGCACGCGGAGCCCGAGCGGCTCCACCTCGGCGCGCAGCGATCCCGCGAAGCCGTTCAGGGCATGCTTGCTGGCGCAGTACGCGGCGGTGTAGGGGAACGGGAGCGCGCCGAAGCCGGACGAGACGAACACCAGCGTGCCCCGGCCGCGCGCCAGCATGGCCGGCAGGACGGCCTTCGTGCAGTGCACGGCTCCGAAGAAGTTGACGGCGAGAACTGTCCGGATGCGCTCGAGCGGCAGGTCGACGACGGGCGCCCAGTGTCCGATCCCCGCGTTGTTCACGAGGATGTCCGGCGTGCCGGCCTCCCGCTGCACGGCCCTCGTCATCGCGAGGACCGCCTCGGGATCCGCGACGTCGCAAGCGAGCGCCATGGGCGCGGGCCCGCCGATGCGGGCCAGCTCCTCGGCCGCGGCGGCCAGCCGCGCCTCCGAGCGGGCGACGAGGACCAGCCGCGCTCCGGCGCGGGCCAGGGCCCTGGCCGTGGCGAGCCCGATCCCGGACGACCCGCCGGTCACGACCGCGAGGCGATCGGCCAGTGGTCTCGCCACCGCTAGACCGGCGCGCCGGGGCGATCGAGCGACCCGTGCCCGTGCTCCACGCCGGCCGCCGCCACCCCGACGACGGGGATCCCCGACTGAGCGTCACCCAGCGGGCCGCCGGCGGAGCCGGTCAGGACCTCGATCATGTAGCCGTCGCGCCGCCTGATAGCTCCGAGGGCGGCCGCGGGGCGCCCGGCGCGCGTCACCGGTCGGCGGGCTCCTCCCGGATGAAGCGGCCGGAGCGGAGATCCTCCAGGGTCTGCTCGATCTCCGCCTGCGTGTTCATCACGAACGGGCCGTAGCGCGCGATCGGCTCCCCGAGCGGACGGGCGGCCGCGAGCAGGAAGCGCCCGCCGCCGGCCCCGGCCGACGCCTCCACGACGTCGCCCTCGCCGAAGATGACCAGCGCCGGACCGTGGACGGCCTTGCGCTCCGGACCGAAGTCGACGTCGCCGTGATCGAGGTAGGCGAAGACCGTGTGGCCCTGCGCCACCGGCTCACGGAACGCCGTGCCGGGCGGGAGCGTGACGTCCACGAACTTCGGGGCGACGGCGAGTCCCTCGACCGGGCCGCGGTGCCCGCCCGCCGCCTCGCCGGCGATCACTCGGAGCCGAGCGCCCTCGGCCGCCTCGACCTCGGGGAGCTGGGCGCCCTGGAGATCCCGGTACTTCGGCCGCGACATCTTCTCGCGGGCAGGGAGATTCAGCCAGAGCTGAAGCCCCGCGATCCCTTCCGGGCGCACCTGGGGCATCTCCTCGTGGAGGATGCCGCTGCCGGACGTCATCCACTGGATGTCGCCGGCGCCGATGCTTCCCTGATGGCCGAGCGAGTCGCGGTGGCGCACCTCGCCCTTGCGCACGAACGTGACGGTCTCGATCCCGCGGTGCGGATGATAGGGGAAGCCGGCACGATAGTCCGCCGGCTCGACCGACTCGAAGTGGTCGAGCAGGAGGAACGGGTCGAGGTGATCGAGACGCCGGGTGCCGATGCTGCGTCCGAGGTGGACTCCGGCGCCCTCCACGACCGGCTGTGGCGGCATGACGACCTGGCTCACGCTTCGCGACGACGACATGTTCAAGGCCTCCAGTGTGTCTGGCTCGCCAGCACACCGTCAGTGTAGCGGGCCCGTCCAGTGTCCTCCCGAAGACGGGGCGACCGCCCGCGAAACATCATCGGAATCGATGGGTTGCGCGATTCGGGCGGGGGAGGGACGCCGCCGCGGGTCCCTTCCGGGTACGACGCCCCGGCTGCCGCGGTCAGTCGTCGGCGCGGCCGGCCCGCAGGCGGTCGAACAGGACGGCGACGATGATGAAGCCGCCGACGAAGGTGCCCTGCCAGAAGGCGCTGATGCCGAGCAGGATCAGGCTGTTCCGGATGATCTCGATGAGCGCGGCGCCGACCACGGCGCCGAAGGCCGTGCCGACGCCGCCCATCAGGTTCGCCCCGCCGATCACCGCCGCGGCGATGACCGCGAGCTCCATTCCCTGGCCGAGGCTCGTGCTGATCGTGCCGAGCCACCCCACCTCGAGGATGCCCGCGATGCCGGCGCAGGCGCTGCAGAACATGTAGACGCTCACCTTCACGCGGCGGACGGGCACGCCCGTGAGGTTCGCCGCCGCCTCGTTGCCGCCGATGGCGAAGACGTGCCGGCCCCACTTGGTCCACCGGAGCGCCCACCCGGTCGCGAGCGCCATCACCGTCAGGAACAAAACCGGGTTCGGCACCTGGACGGAGTCCCGGAACGGCACGGCGACGCTGATGAACCCGCCGCCGAGGGCCAGGAGCTTGTCCTGGTCGGGCCCGAACTCGTAGACCATCCGGTTGTTGGAGAGCACCATCGCGAGGCTCCGCGCGATGGAGAGCATGCCGAGGGTGACCACGAAGGGGGGCATGCCGACGTGCGCGATCATCACGCCGTTGAAAGCGCCGACGAGGAGAGCGGCGCCCAGCGCCAGCGGCACCGCCGCCCAGAGGGGCGTGCCGACGTTCATCGACATCCCGATGACCATGCCGGAGAGGGCGAGCACCGCGCCCACCGACAGGTCGATGCCGCCCGTGATGATGACCGCGGTCATGCCGAGCCCGATGATCGCGACGAAGGCGAAGTTGCGCGTGACGTTGAAGAGATTCTGCTGCGTTGCGAAGACGTCGCTGCCGAAGGACAGGAGGACGAAGGCCAGGACGGCGGCGAAGGACACCCAGAAGGTCTGGCGGCCGAGAAGCCACGCCACCAGGCTCCCGCCGGCCGGCCTCCGGAGCGTGTCCTCGAGGCTCATCGCCGCGCCGCGCCCGCGAGGGGTCTGCTTCGCCCGAGCCCATCAGGCCGACTCGATCGCGCCGGTGATGAGGCCGGTGACCTCCTCCGGCGAGCTGGCGGAGATGGCCTTGTCCGCCACCTTCTCGCCTCTCCGGAGCACGACGATCCGGTCGGACACGGCGAACACGTCGGGCATCCGGTGGCTGATCAGCACGACGGCGATGCCGTGGTCGCGGAGGCGCCGGATGAGACTGAGCACCTCGGTGACCTGCCGCACGCTGATGGCGGCGGTGGGCTCGTCCATCAGGACGATCTTGGGCTCGGACAGCCGCGTGCGGGCGATCGCGACGGCCTGGCGCTGGCCGCCCGACATTCGCCGGACCAGATCGCGGGGCCGCGTCTCCGACTTGAGCTCCGCGAACAGCTCGGCGGCGCGCTGGTACATCGCGCGGTAGTTGAGGACGCGAAACGGGCCGAAGCCCCGCAGGAGCTCGCGGCCCAGGAAGACGTTGGCGGCCGCGGTCAGATTGTCGCAGAGCGCCAGGTCCTGGTAGACGACCTCGATGCCCTCCGCCCGGGCGTCCGCCGGCTTGTGGAAGGCCACCCGGCGGTCGAGCATCGCGAGGGTCCCGGCGCTCGGGGGGTAGTTGCCGGCGACGATCTTGACGAGCGTGGACTTGCCGGCGCCGTTGTCGCCCATCAGCCCGACCACCTCGCCCGCCCGGAGGGACAGGGACACGTCCACCAGCGCCTGGATGGCGCCGAAGTGCTTCGAGATCCCGGAGAGCTCGAGCAATGCCATCGGTCGACGGCCCCCTGTCGCGGGTCGCTCCCTACGGGCGGCGCCGCCAAAAAAGAGGGCGCCCGCGGGCGCCCTCGGGTACGACAGGCGATCTCGGGCTACTGCGCCGGGCACTTACCGAGGTTCTGCGGGGTGCACTCGTCGAGCCCGGTGTAGAGCGGATCCTTGACCTGCTTCTTGTTGATCAGGTCGATCAGGACCGCGGGGGCGCGGTGCCCCATCTCGAACGGGCGCTGGCCGATCTGCGCGTGGCTCCGGCCTTCCTTGAGCGCGTTCATCTGCGGCGGCAGCGTGTCGCCGGCCACGATGACCAGCTTCTTCTCCTTCAGCTTGGCCATGACCTGGTTCGTGACCTGCGCGTAGGCCTGCGGGCCGAACTGGGCCCAGCCGCCGACGAGGATGAAGGCGTCCAGGTTGGGATTGGCCGTGAACGTGTCGGCCATCTGCTGGTTGGCGAGATCGATCTGGTCGTTGGTGAAGAGCGGGCACCCGGCGATCTCGGTCCAGCCGCCGTCGCCCTTCAGCCGATCGATCTTCTTTTTGCCGGAGATCGTGTCGCGGAACCCCTGAGCGCGGGCGTTGATGTTGTCGGCCGCGACGTTGCCGAGCTGGAGGCACACGGTGCCGCCCTTGGGCTTGAGGCCCTTCAGGTGCTTGGCCATCAGGACGCCCATGTCGTAGTTGTTCGTGCCGAGGTAGGTCTTCCGGAGCGCCCGGTCGGCCTCCGCCAAATCGGCGTCGATCGTCATGATCGGCATCGTCGGTTTCTTCGCCTTCAGCATGTTGGCCATCGCCGGCGCGTTCGACGGCGAGATGGCGATTCCCGCCGCCCCGGAGTTGATCAGGTCCTCCACGATCCGGACCTCGCCGGCCTCGTCGGCGCTCGAGGCGGGACCCGTGTAGACGCACTTGTACTCGGACTTCGCGTTCTCCTTGTTCCACAGCTCGCAGCCGTTACCGAGCACCGTGAAGAACGGATTGTCGAGACCCTTCACGACCACCGCGAGGGTCTTCTTCTGCTGCGCCATTGCCGCCCCGCTCATCAGGAGGGGGAGCACCGCGACGCTGGCGAGCACGAGCATCAGCTTCTTCATGCCGTTTCCTCCACGTGTCGTGCGTGGGTGCGGGTGAGGCTCGGCGGCGACGTCCGGACGGATCACCGGTCGACCATACCCCAGCGGGCGGGGGCCGCGCCAGAGCCCGGCGGAGAGGGAAGCCATCCCCCGAGTGTCACGGATCCGTCACGTCGCCGCCGCTTGCCGGCCGCGGAAGGCCCTCCGGTCCGAGCCAATGATATTCACGCCTTACCGCCGACCGCGGCGCGCTGCCTCGAGCGCCGGGCATTTTCGGCTGGACAGCGGAGTGAGTGCATGCTCACCTGTGACGCATGCGCAAGCGCATGCGGCTCCCGTCGAAGGAGCGTCGGCAGGCCATCGTCACCGCCGTGAAGGGGGCGTTCGCCGCCAAGGGCTTCGACGGCACGACGACGCGCGAGCTGGCGCGGGCGGCCGGGGTGTCCGAGGCGCTCCTCTACAAGCACTTCCCGAGCAAGGAGTCGCTCTACGGGGCCATGCTGGACGCGTGCGCGGAGGGGCCCGTCGCCGCGGAGTGGGGCCGCGTCCTCACGCTGCCGCCGTCGACGTCGACGCTGGTGGTGCTGGTGCACCTCCTGACGGCGCACTTCGTCCAGTGCGACGACCTCCAGAAGACCACGATGCACCGCCTGGCGCTCCGCAGCCTCCTGGAGGACGCGGACTTCGCCCGGCTCGGCGCGAAGCAGTTCGGCGCCAGCTGGGTCCGGAAGGTGGAGGCGTGCATCAAGGCGGCGGCGAAGGCCGGCGACCTGAAGGCCACGCACGGCCGGGTGGACCTCCGGGCGTGGTTCGTCCACCATCTGGCGTTCGCGCTGATGGTCCACCTCCACCCCAAGGTGCCGGCGATCGACTACGGAATCTCTCGGTCCGCGCTGGTCGTCCAAGCAGTGTGGTTCCTCCTCAGGGGGATGGGCTTGGAGGAGGCAGCGATCCGACGCCACTATCACCCCGAGGCGCTGTCGCATCTCGTTTCGTGATGCGGCCGAAACCACAGGAATCGCGATGAATCGTGTGCCGTCCCGTTTGTCCCGGGTCCGGGCGCTGGCCGGGCTGGGCATTTTCGCGCTCGCGCTGGCCGCGTGCCAGCGGCAGGAGCAGCAGCCGACCTTCGAGCGCCCGCCGGCGCCCGTGACGGTGGCCGCGGCGGTCGTGCGCGACACGCCGCTCTACATCGACGCCGTGGGCCGGTGCGTGGCGAACGAGATCGTGTCGCTCCAGCCGCAGATCTCGGGCCGGATCGTCAAGATCCACTTCGCCGACGGCGCCGACGTGAAGCAGGGCGATCTCCTGTTCACGATCGACCCGCGCCCGGTCCAGGCGACCGTCCAGCAGGCCGAGGCCAACGTGGCGCGAGACCAGGCTCAGGCGCGCCAGGCAGAAGCGAACACCGCGCGCGACCAGGCCGCGGTTGCGCAGGCCCAGGCCGCCCTGACCCAGGCGCGGGCGCAGCAGGCCCAGGCCGAGGCCAACGTCGTCAAGGACCAGGCCCAGCTCGAGAACGCCCGGGTGCAGGATCAGCGCTACTCCGAGCTGGTCCGCCAGGGCTACGTCGCCCGCGAGCAGAGTGATCAGGTGCGGACGGCGATGGAGACGGCGGCGGCGACGCTTCGGGCCGATCAGGCGATGGTCGAGAGCGGCAAGGCCGCCGTCGCGGCGGCCGAGGCGGGGCTCGCCCAGGCCAAGGCCGCGGTGGTGGCCGGCCAGGCCGCCGTCGAGAACGCGCGCGCGACCGTCCGCGCCAACGAGGCGATGGTCGACAGCGCGCGTCTCCAGCTGGCCTACACGGAGATTCGCTCGCCCATCGACGGGCGCGTGGGCCAGCGCCTGGCCGACCTCGGCAACGTTGTCACCGCGAACACGGGCTCGCTTCTGAGCATCCAGCGGCTCGACCCCATCTACGCCGAGTTCACGGTGACCGAGAACGATCTCAGCGAGGTCCAGCGGCACATGCAGGGCGGCCGCCTCGGGGTCGAGGTCCGGCTGCCCGATCAGCCGAGCACCGTGATGCCCGGCACCCTGACGTTCGTCGACAACTCGGTGCAGGAGGGGACGGGCACCGTCAAGCTGCGCGCGACGGTCCCGAACCGCGAGCGGCGGCTTTGGCCCGGGCGCTTCGTGAATGTCCGGCTGATCCTCGGGCAGATCGCCGGCGCGGTGCTGGTGCCGGTCAGCGCGCCCCAGAACTCCGCGAAGGGCCTCTTCGTGTATGTGGTCAAGGACGACGGGACCGCCGACCTCCGGCCGGTGACGCTCGGGCAGCGCCAGGGCGACCTCATCATCGTCTCGGCGGGTGTGAAGGCGGGCGAGCAGGTCGTCACCAACGGCCAGATGGGCGTCATGCCCGGCGGGAAGGTCCGCGTCGACAACACGGGCGGCCCGGCGAAGCCGGCCGAGCCCGGGGCTGCGCCGAAGCCATGAACCTGTCCGAGCCGTTCATCCGCCGGCCGGTCATGACGGCGGTCCTCACCGCCTCGGTGGTGCTGTTCGGCGTCCTCTGCTACCGGCAGCTGCCGGTGAACGACCTGCCCGCCGTGGACTACCCGGTCATCCAGGTGCAGGCCGACTACCCCGGCGCCAGCCCGGACACGATGGCCAACAACATCGCGACGCCGCTCGAGCGCCAGTTCATGCAGATCACCGGCCTCGAGATCGTCACGTCGAAGAGCACCCAGGGGCACGTGAGCCTGACCCTCCAGTTCTCCCTGGACAAGAACATCGACGCCGCGGCGACCGACGTCCAGACCGCGATCACGCAGGCCACCGGGAGCCTCCCGATCGACCTCCCGTCGCCGCCGACCTTGTCCAAGACGAATCCGAACGACCAGCCGATCATGTACGTCGCGCTGACGAGCGACTCGATCACATCCGGGCAGCTCTACGACTACGGGAACATCCAGA
The DNA here is from genome assembly GCA_963765195.1 of uncultured Candidatus Rokubacteria bacterium. Taxonomy (GTDB): domain Bacteria; phylum Methylomirabilota; class Methylomirabilia; order Rokubacteriales; family DASRDR01; genus DASRDR01. The sequence continues at coordinate 58,517 of CAVXVV010000088.1, read as the reverse complement.
TCGGCCAGCGCATCAGCATCCTGCCGGGGGTGAGCCGCGTGGCCGTCTTCGGCGCCAAGACGGCGATCCGCATCAAGGCGGACCCCGGCGCGATGTGGGCGCGGGGCATCTCGATCGACGACCTGTCGGCGGCCATCCGCGGCGGCACCAGCTATTCCGGCGCCGGCCAGCTCGACTCGTCCTCGGGCACCGCGCTCCTGCGGCCCCACGGGCAGCTCGACAGCGTCGAGGCCTACAAGAGCCTCGTGGTGGCCTCGACCGACGGCGCGCCCGTGTACCTCCGCGACATCGCCGACGTCCGGGAGTCGGTCCAGGACGAGCGCGTGACGATGCACTTCTGGGCGCGGGGATACACGGTTCCCTCGGCCGTCGTGGTGCTGGCCGTCTACCGGCAGGCGGGAGCCAACGCCGTGAAGGTGGCCCAGAGCATCCGCGACCAGGTGCCGGTGATCATGGCCGAGCTGCCGGGGGCGGTGCGCATCACCCCGGTGTACGACCGCTCTCAGACCATCGTGGCCTCCGTGCACGACGTGCAGCTCACCCTGGTGGTGGCCTTCGTCCTGGTCGTGATCGTGATCTTCGTGTTCCTCGGCCGCGCCGCCGACACCATGATCCCGGCGGTCGCGCTGCCGCTGTCGCTGCTCCTCACGTTCGTCGCCATGCGGCTCCTGGACTACAGCCTGGACAACCTGTCGCTGATGGCCCTGACCCTGGCCATCGGATTCCTGGTGGACGACGCCATCGTGTTCCTGGAGAACACGGTGCGGCGGATGGAGCACGGCGAGCGGGCGCTCGAGGCCACGCTCAACAGCGCCAAGGAGATCAGCTTCACCATCTTCGCGATGACCATCTCGCTGGCGGCCGTCTTCCTGCCGCTGGTCGTCATGCCGGGGCTGGTCGGCCGGATCTTCCGGGAGTTCGCCATCACCATCGTGGTCGCCATTCTGGCGTCCGGTCTGGTCTCGCTGACGCTCACCCCGCTCATGTGCGCGCGCCTCCTGTCGGAGCGGGGCCACGGCGCCCGGCAGACCTGGATGGAGCGGGTGATGGGCGGCGTCGAGCGCCGGATCCTGGGCGTGTACGGCCGGTCGCTCGACTGGTTCCTGCGGCGGCGCCCGGTCGCGGCCGCGATCTGGGTGATCTGTCTCCTCGGCACGGCCGGGCTGTTCATGATCGTGCCCAAGGCGTTCCTGCCGGTGGGGGACAGCAGCGTCATCTTCGGCGTCTTCATCGCGCGCGAGGGCTCGTCGCCGGAGCAGATGCAGCGGGTCCAGGACCAGGCCGACCGCGTGATCCGCACCGACGACCACACCGTCACCTCGTTCACCATGACGGGGAACGGCGCCTTCCTGTCGTCGAACCAGGGGATCACGTTCACCTTCCTCAAGCCGCCTGGCGAGCGCCCGCCGATCGCGAACGTGGCCGGCGAGATGATGGGGAAGCTCGGCGCCATCCCGGGCGTGTTCGCGTTCCTGCGGCCGTACCCGGTGCTCGAGATCAGCACCGGGGCGACCAACCAGAACCAGGGGCAGTACGCGTTCTCGGTCTCCGGGGTCAACCCCGATCAGGTGTACGAGACCGCCGGGAAGCTCATGGCGAAGCTCGCCGAGTATCCGGGGTTCGCGACCATCTCGTCCGACTTCTTCAACAACACGCCGAACCTCGACATCGATCTCCGCCGGGACCAGGCGAAGATGTACGGGGTCTCGGAGAGCCGCATCCTGTCGCTCCTGCGCACCGCCTACTCCCAGAACTACGTCTACCTGATCAAGAAGCCCACCGACCAGTACCAGGTCATCCTCGAGATCGAGGACTCGGCGCGGGCCCATCCGGAGGATCTCTCGCGGCTGTACATCCGGTCGGACGACGGCAAGAACCTCGTCCCGCTGAAGGCGCTGGTCGACTGGAAGACGACGCTCGGTCCCCAGGCGGTGAACCACATCAACCAGTTCACGAGCGTCACGCTCTTCTTCAACTTGAAGCCCGGCGTGGCCATCGGCGACGCGACCGACCACATCACCAAGACCGCCAAGGCCATCGTGCCGCCGACGCTCCGGGCCGAGCTCCAGGGCGAGGCGCTCACGTTCCGGAACACGGTCCGCGACCTGACGGTCCTGATGGCGCTCGCCGTGTTCGTCATGTACGTCATCCTGGCGATCCTCTACGAGAGCTACGTCCACCCGTTGACCGTGCTCTCGACGCTGCCCACCGCGCTGGTGGGCGGCCTCGCCGCCCTGTACGCGTTCGGCGAGCCGGCGACGCTCTACGCGTTCGTCGGCATGTTCATGCTGATGGGCATCGTGAAGAAGAACGGCATCATGATCGTCGACTTCGCGCGGCACCGGGTGGAGGCCGGCGAGCCGGCGGCCCGCGCCATCCACGACGCGAGCCTGGACCGCTTCCGGCCGATCGTGATGACCACCCTCGCCGCGGTGGCCGGCGCGGTCCCGATCGCGATCGGGCTCGGCGCGGACGGCTCGTCGCGCCGCGCCCTCGGACTGGTGATCGTGGGCGGCCTGATGGTCTCCCAGCTGATCACGCTCTACGTGACGCCGGTGATCTACCTGTACCTCGAGGGGTTCCAGACCCGGGTGCTGGACCGCACGACGTTCTTCCGCAGCGCCGCGCGCCGCGCCGCCCAGGCGGGCGCGGGAGAGCGGCCGCAAGCCGTCCCTGCCCGCGCCGCTCGCGGGCGGGAGCGAAGTGGACGACGACGAGCGCCGCGCCTGACCGCGGCGCTGACGGACTGGGCGGTCCTTCAGCTCCCCAGCTCGCGTAGTCGCCGCTCGAGAAACCGCCGCTCCGGCTCCTGCCGCGCGAGGCCGAGCGCGCGCTCGTAGGCCTCCCGGGCCTCCGCGGTCCGTCCCAGCCGCCGGCAGAGGTCCGCGCGCGCGGAGTGGGCGAGGTGGTAGTCCGCGAGGTCGCCCCGCGCGAGGATCGCGTCGATGAGAGCCAGGCCGGCCAGGGGGCCGTCGCGCATGGCCACCGCCGCCGCGCGGTTCAGCTCGACCACGGGCGAGGGGTCGGCGCGGACGAGCACGTCGTAGAGGCCGACGATCTGGGACCAATCCGTCGCGGCGGCGGCCGGCGCCTGGGCGTGCACCGCTGCGATCGCCGCCTGGAGCGTGTACGGCCCGATGCGACGCGAGGAGAGCGCGCGCTCCACCAGCGCCAGTCCCTCCGCGATCTGCGCCTGGTCCCAGCGGGACCGGTCCTGGGCATCCAGGAGGACCAGCTCGCCGTCCGGCGAGGTCCGCGCGGGACGCCGCGATTCGTGGAGGAGCATCAGCGCGAGGAGCCCCGCCGCCTCGGGCTCCGGGAGGAGCTCGATCAGGAGCCGGCCCAGCCGGATCGCCTCGCCCGAGAGATCGTGCCGCGTCAGCGAGGCGCCGGAGGACGCGAAGTATCCCTCGTTGAAGACGAGGTAGATCACGTGGAGCACCGAGTCGAGCCGGTCCGGCAGGTCGGCGCGCGCGGGCACCTGGTAGGGGATGCGCGCGTCCCGGATCTTCGCCTTCGCGCGCACGATTCGCTGGGCCACCGCCGTCGGGGCGCTGAGGAAGGCGTGCGCGATCTCCTCGGTCGTGAGGCCGCACACCTCGCGCAGCGTCAGCGCCACCTGGGCGGGCGGCGGCAAGGCGGGATGGCAGCAGGTGAAGATCAGCCGCAGGCGGTCGTCTTCGACGTCTTCACCCTCCCGTTCCGCCGCCTCGTGCGCGTCGGCGTCGAGCCGCTCGGCGAGGTCCCCCAGCGACGCGTCGAAGCGCGCGCGCCGCCGGAGGCTGTCGATGGCCTTGAAGCGGCCGGCCGAGACGAGCCATGCGCGAGGATTGGCCGGGATCCCGTCCCGCGGCCACTGCTCGACCGCGGCCGTGAAGGCCTCGTGGAGCGCCTCCTCGGCCAGATCGAAGTCGCCGAGGAGCCGGATGAGGGTGGCGAGGACGCGGCGCGACTCGGCACGGTAGATGGCCTCTACCCGGTCCCGTACCTGGTCCTCCGCGTCTCCACTCGCCACCAGTGGTTCTCGGGCTACGGCCGCTTGAATTCCCGGATCGGCCGCACCTCGACGCTTCCCAGCCGCGCCGACGGGATCCTCGAAGCCACCTGGATGGCCTCGTTCAGGTCCCGGGCCTGGATGAGGTAGAACCCGCCGAGCTGCTCCTTCGTCTCGGCGAAGGGCCCGTCGGTCGTGGACAGCTTGCCGTTCCGCACGCGCAGGGTGGTGGCCGCGTGGACGGGCTCCAGGGCCTCCCCGCCGAGGAAGTGGCCACTCTTCTGGATCGCCTCGGTGAAGGCGAAGTACTCACCCGTGATGGCATCCCGCTCGGCCTTCGTCATGGTACCCACCTTCTTCTCCTCGACGTAAATCAGGCAGAGGTACGTCATGATCTCCCTCCTGGGTCAGCGATCAGGGCTCAGTGGCCATGGACACCCGCCATGGACACCGAATTGTCGTTCGGCGACGCCACAAATCGACGCCGCGCCGGCCGAGCGCGCCGGCCTTTCGGTTTCCGAAGCGCCCACGTCTCTCGAGAGAGTGCCTGTTCCATCCAGGATACGTGACGCCGGGTGTCGGGCCGGGCCACCGAGGGGCCGTCCGCACGCCCACGGGGGCTGTCGATTTCACATCCGCCCGATCGACGATTAGGTGAGAGGGAAGAGGGCCAGCCCCACCAGGGGACGTCCCGGTGCCTCGGGCCTCACCGACGAGCGCCGCCGACTCCAGTGACCGGGCGAGTCAGAAGGCTACATCCGGCCGTCGAGAGCGTCGACGAGTACGCCGAAGCAGGACCGGAAGCGTCTTCGCCCTGCGGGGCCGACGGGAAGGCGGCCTGACGCTTCGGCGGCAATGCGGGGTTGAAGATCCGGCGACGGCCGCATGCCGTCGCCGGATCGGACCCTCAGGCGTCCACCATGACCTTGAATCCGCCGTAGACCATGCGCTTCATGTCGAAGGGCATGGAGTCCTTGCCCTTCTCCATCATGGCGACCATCCGCTTGTCCTTCATGACCTTGGCGTTGACTCGATCGCGGTGGGCCCGGGACTTGAACACGACCCACGAGAACACCACCGTCTCGCCGGGCTTGGCCCGGACGACCCGCGGGAACAACGCCCCCCACTTGACCTTCAGGTCCTCGCCGACGCATTCGCGGTACTCGAGCGCGCCGTGGTCCCGCCAGACCTTGCCGGCTTTCCGGGCGACGCTGAAGTAGAGTCCGAGATGCTTCTTCGCCACCGGTAGCACGTAGCCATCGACGTAGCGCATGAACCCTCCAGGCGAGGGTCGACGATCCCTCGCGAGATAGTCGTTCGGGACTTCAAGGAATCGACATTCGCGATCATGGCCGCGGCTGGGTCCGCGATCGATGTTCCTTGACCCTATTGTTAGGCTAGCAGTTGATGAGTGCGCGTGACGGGGCGATGACAGCGTGTCGGCGCGCGGCCGCTCCCGCCAGTGTCGCGAGGTTCGGACGGCGGCGGGGCGGCCGGCTCGCGTCCCTGTTCCCTCTGCTGACGCTCGCCGTCCTCGGGGGATGCAGCGGCAGCGGTGGGACGGCACCCGAGACCCGGCCCGCTCCGAACCGATGTCGAGTGGCAGCTGGTGAGCATCGAGCCCGTCGCCCAGCCGAGTGTGACGGTGGCGGATCCCACCCGCTACACCGTGCGCTTCGGCTCGGACGGGTCGGTCAGCGCCCGCGTCGACTGCAATCGCTGCGGCGGCCGCTATCGGATCGAGGGCGCGGCCCTGACCGTCAATCCCGTGCTCGCTTGCACCCGCGCCGCCTGTGCCCTGCCGTCGCTCGGGGACCAGTTCACCGCGGCGCTGACCAGCGTTTCCAGCTACATCCAGCGGGAGAGCGAGCTGGAGCTCGTCTCCGCCGAGAGCACCCTCCGCTTCCGCGCCGCCCCGTAGGGCCCGCGCGCCCGCGCGTCGCGCTGCACCCCTCCCGTCGTCGGTGTCGATTTCCGACAGGGCCGTTCGACTATAAAGTGAAGGGACGGGTCCGGCCCCACTCGAACGGCGACGCGGGCGGCCCGACCGGCGAGAATCTCAGGGCAAAAGGAGCCGACGATGAGCGGAGTACGAGTGCTGGTGGGGACGCGGAAGGGGGCGTTCGTCCTGACGTCCGACGGGAAGCGCCAGAAGTGGGACGTCAGCGGGCCCCACTTCGGGGGCTGGGAGATGTATCACCTCAAGGGGTCCCCCGTCGCGCCGGACCGGCTCTACGCGTCCCAGTCGTCCTCCTGGTTCGGCCAGCTGATCCAGCGCTCGGACGACGGCGGCAAGACGTGGGAGGCGGTGGGCAACAAGCTCGAGTACGAGGGGGAGGTGGGGACGCATCTGTGGTACGACGGCACGCCGAGGCCCTGGGCGTTCGCCCGGGTCTGGCACTTCGAGCCGTCTTTGACCGACCCGGACACCGTCTACGCGGGCATCCAGGATGCGGCGCTGTTCCGGTCGACCGACGCCGGCCAGACCTGGCACGAGCTGCCCGGGCTCAGGACGCACAAGTCGGCGCCCGTGTGGCAGCCCGGCGCGGGTGGGATGTGCCTCCACACGATCCTGCTCGACCGGAAGCACCCCCAGCGGATGTTCGTGGCGATCTCGGCGGCCGGGGTGTTCCGCTCCGACGACGCCGGCGAGACCTGGCGGCCGATGAACCGCGGGCTCCGGTCCGAGCAGATTCCCGACCCCACGGCCGAGGTGGGCCACTGCGTGCACCGCCTGGCGATGCATCCCTCGCGCCCGAACGTGCTCTTCATGCAGAAGCACTGGGACGTCATGCGGAGCGACGACGCGGGCGAGTCGTGGCGCGAGGTCAGCGGGAACCTGCCGACCGACTTCGGGTTCCCGATCGACGTCCACGCCCACGAGCCCGAGACCATCTACGTCGTGCCCATCAAGAGCGACTCGGAGCACTACCTGCCCGATGGGAAGCTCCGCGTGTACCGGAGCCGAACGGGCGGCGACGAGTGGGAGGCGCTCACGAACGGGCTGCCCCAGCGGGACTGCTACGTCAACGTGCTGCGGGATTCGATGTCCGTCGATTCGCTCGATCCGTGCGGCGTCTACTTCGGCACCACCGGCGGGCAGGTGTACGCGTCGGCGGACGGGGGCGACCACTGGGCGCCCATCGTCCGGGATCTTCCGTCCGTGCTCTCGGTCGAGGTCCAGACGCTGGCATGATCCGGGTGGTCCTGCCGGCCCATCTCCGGACGCTCGCGCGGGTGGACGGCGAGGTGAAGCTCGACGTGGGGGGTCCGGTGACCCAGCGGTCGGTCCTCGACGCCCTCGAGGCCCGCTATCCGATGCTGCGCGGGACCATCCGCGACCAGGCCACGCAGCAGCGCCGGGCCTTCCTGCGGTTCTTCGCCTGCGAGGAGGATCTGTCGAACGAGCCGCTGGACGCGCCGCTGCCGGAGCGGGTCGCCACGGGCGCCGAACCCTACCTGGTCGTGGGAGCCATGGCGGGCGGCTAGGGCCGCAACGGGAGAAGCGCGCTCAATGCGATACATGCTGCTGATCTACCTCGACGAGACGTCCCTGGACGAAGCCGAGCGAGAGGCGTGTTACCGGGAGTCCACCGAGCTCGCCGAGCAGATCGCCGCGACGGGCCAGTACCTCGCCTCCGCCCCCCTCCACCCCACGTCGATGGCGGCGAGCGTCCGGATCCGCTCGGGGAAGCGCCTCGTGACGGACGGACCGTTCGCGGAGACGCACGAGCAGCTCGGCGGGTACTTCCTGATCGACGCCAAGGATCTCGATGAGGCGATCGCGATCGCCGCCAGGATACCCATGGCCCGCCGCGGCACCGTCGAGGTCCGCCCCGTCATCGAGCTCCCGGACCTTCCCCCGGCCCCGCCGCCAGCACCGGCGGCCGAGCGACCCCGCCGGGCCCGCCGGACGGTGGACGGAGCCCGCAAGCCGTAGAGCCTGGTGCGCGGACGCCGGGCCGGCCGTGGGCGAGGCCGGCGCCCCGCGCGCTCTCGGATCAGATCGGAGACGAGACATGCTGAAGAAGATCCTGATTGCCATTGCCGTGCTCGCGGTCGCGCTCGTCGGCATCGTCGCCATGCAGCCGTCCGAGTTCCGCGTCGCGCGGACGACCACCATCGCCGCGCCGGCCCCCGTCGTGTTCGCGCAGGTGAACGACTTCCACAAGTGGGCGGCCTGGAATCCCTGGGGGAAGATCGATCCGGCGATGAAGGCGAGCTACGAGGGCGCGCCGGCCGGGGTGGGCGCCGCCTATGCGTGGGCCGGCAACTCGGAAGTGGGTGAGGGCCGCATGACGGTGACGGAGAGCCGGCCGAACGAGCTGGTCCGGATCCGCCTCGACTTCCTGAAGCCGTTGGCCGGGACCAGCACGGCGGAATTCACGTTCCGGCCCGAGGGAGACCAGACCGCGGTGGCGTGGAGCATGACCGGCCACAACAGCTTCCTCGCCAAGGCGTTCTGTCTCTTCATGAACATGGACAAGATGATCGGCGACCAGTTCGAGAAGGGGCTGGCCGAGATGAAGGTCGCGGCCGAGGCGGCCGCGCGGTCCTGAGGAGGGGACGATGGCGGAGGGACGCCGCGTGACCGTCGCGCTGTGGGTCGTTCAGGGCCTGCTGGCGCTCGTCTTCCTGTTCGCCGGCGGGAGCAAGCTGGTCATGTCGATCGAGGAGATGACCAAGGAGATCGCGCTGCCGGGTGCGTTCTTGCGGTTCCTCGGCGTCGCCGAGGTGGCGGGCGCGCTGGGGCTGATCCTGCCGGGGCTTCTGGGCATCCGTCCGGGCCTGACGCCGCTGGCCGCCGCCTGCCTGGTGATCATCATGATCGGCGCGACGGTGATCACCACGGCCACGATGGGCGTCGGGCTGGCCTTGATCCCGCTGGCGGTCGGGCTCCTCGCGGGCTTCGTCGCCTACGGCCGATGGCGGCTGGCGCCGCTCGGCGAGCGGGCGTCCCGGCCGGTCCGCTAGGGGCGGAGCTTCCGCCACCACAGGGTCCCCCTCGACGTCGCCGCGCCGTAATCCGCGCGGACCTTTTTCCGAGCGTGCGGAGCCGTCATGCTGTAGGATCTCTCGGTGTCATGACGGTTCGTGAGCGGCTCCGCGCGGCTGCTCTCCGATCTATTACGATCCACTGACCGCCGACCGAGCAAGCGAAGCCGGTGTACGAGCGCGGACGCCGTCGCGCATTCGCGGTTCCGGTCCGCTGATCTCTGAGGAGCATGGCCATCTCTCCAGCACTTCGCGCGGCGCCGATGCGAGCCCCTACCTTCAGCCGCGACATGGCGTTCCAGCTCGAGCTTCGCCGCCGGGTCGCGGAGTACTTCGGGGCCTCCGGGCGGCGGGAGCGCGACTGCTGGCAGATGTACGTGAAGACGGCCGTCCTGATTGCCGGGTTCGCGGGCGCGTACGGGCTGCTGGTCTTCGCAGCCCGGACCTGGATCGAGGGGGCCGTCCTGGCGGTGCTGCTCGGGCTATTCGCGGCGGGAATCGGTCTCAACATCCAGCATGACGGCGGCCACCGCGCCTACTCGAGCCGCCCCTGGGTGAACCGCGTCGCGGCGATGACCCTCGAGCTGATCGGTGGGAGCTCCTATCTGTGGCGATGGAAGCACGGCGTGTTCCATCACACCTACGTCAACGTCGACGGCCACGACACCGACATCGACCTCGCGCCGCTCGCCCGGTTGACGCCGCACCAGCCGCGGCGCGGATTCCATCGGTGGCAGCACGTGTACCTCTGGCCGCTCTACGGGCTGCTGGCGATCAAGTGGCAGTGCTTCGACGACTTCCGCAAGATCGCCACGGGACGCGTCAAGCGCCAGCCCGTCCCGCGGCCCCGAGGATGGAATCTCGCGATCTTCGTGGCCGGGAAGGCGGTCTTCTTCACGCTGGCCTTCGGGATTCCGCTCCTGTTCCACTCGCTCGGGACGGTTCTCTGCTTTTACGTGATCAGCGGGCTGGTCATCGGGTTCCTGCTCAGCGTGGTGTTCCAGGTCGCGCACTGCGTGGAGGAGGCCGAGTTCCACGTCCCCCACGAGGAGACCGGCTTGCTCGAGCACGCGTGGGCGGTCCACCAGGCCGAGACCAGCGTGAACTTCTCCCGGCACAGCCGCGTCGTCTCCTGGCTCGTCGGCGGGCTGAACTTCCAGATCGAGCATCACCTGTTCCCGAAGATCAGCCACGTGCACTACCCGGCGCTCTCGGGGCTGGTGGAGGGCACGTGCCGGGATTTCGGCATCAAGTACACCGTGCACCGCTCGTTCTGCGCGGGCATCGCGTCGCACTTCCGCTGGCTCCGGCGGATGGGCCAGGCGGACGCGGCCGTCGGCGGCGAGGTCGAGGCGCGGCGCGAGCGCGCCGGCGGGAGCGTCGGCCGCTAGGGCTGGACCTGGAGCGCGGTCGTGTAGTTGCGGCCGCCGTCGACGCCGAACCGTAGCTTCACGAGGCGACCCGCCTCGAGGCTCGCCATGTCGAGGAGCGACGCGGGCACGTAGTACTCCTGGCCGTTGTCGAGCGTGATCGTCCGCGCCGCCGGATCGACCCTCCGGATCACCCCCTCGACTTCCTGGTTCTCCACCGTGGGCCCGGTCGGCGCCACCGGCCGGGTCGCGCCCGGCGGGATCAACGACTGCGCGCCGCTCACCGCCGGCGCGACGGAAATCAGCAGCGCGAGAATGGCTCGTGCGGGAATCCGCCACCGCATGGGCACCTCACCCCCTTGGAGCTGGTGCGGTGCAACGCGTGTGCCGCTCGGTTCGTCGTGCCCGCCCTGGCGGGTAAGGCAGCACGGCGTGCGTGAGGGCGATCTCCCGCACGCCATCGTGTCGCGCGAGCGACAGGAAGAGGGGTGCACCGGGGCCGCCCCTCAGCCTCCCGCGATCGCCGGCATCAGGAACACCTCGCTGTCGGCGCCGATCGCCTCGAACAGGGCGTCCTGGTAGATCTGGCCGTCGATGGCCACCGCGACCCCGCTCTCGAGGTGGGGCGCGATGGCCGGATGGAGCGCCTCGAGCTGCCGGAAGAGCTGCTGCACGGACCGCGCGGGCAGGTGGAACTCGGCGACACCCCCGGTCACCTGCGCGAGGTTGCCGACGAGCACCACCCGCGCCATGCGCGCCGCTAGACCTTGTTGAGCCCCCGCTCCTTCAGCGCCTTGAGCACCTTGGGCGGCGACATCGGCAGCTCGGTGAAGCGGATGCCCGTCGCCTGCTCCATCGCGTTGGCGATGGCGCCCAGCGGCGGGACGATCGGCGTCTCCCCGACGCCGCGCACGCCGTACGGATGCTTCGGATTGGCGACCTCGACCAGGATCGCGTCGATCATCGGCACGTCGGAAGCCACCGGCATGCGGTAGTCGAGGAAGCCGGCGTTCTGGAGCTTCCCGTCGGCGCCGTAGACGTACTCCTCGTTGAGCGCCCAGCCGATGCCCTGCACGGCGCCGCCCTGGTACTGGCCCTCGACGTAGGCGGGGTGGAGCGCCTTGCCGGCGTCCTGGGCCACCGTGTATCGGAGGATGGTCACGCGGCCGGTCTCGGGATCGACCTCGAGGTCGACCAGGTGCGTGCCCAGGCTCGGCCCCGCACCCTGGGCGTTGATGCGGCCGTACCCGCCGATCGGCCCACCAGTCTTGCCGGCGACCTTGGCGAAGTCCGCGAGGGACATGGGCTTCACCTTCTCGGCGAGCGCGCCGAGCGGTCGCACGTGGCCGTCCTTGAACTCGACCTGGTCCGGCTTGGCCTCCCACAGCTTGCAGGCGCGGGCGCAGAGCTCGGCCCGGATCTGCTTGGCCGCCTCCACGATGGCCATCGAGCCCGAGAAGGCGGAGCGGCTCCCGCCGGTGAGGAACGTGAAGCCGAGCGAGCCGGTGTCGCCGATGATCGGCCGCACCTTCTCGTACGCGATCCCCAGCTCGTCGGCGGCGACCGAGGCGAGCGAGGCGCGCAGGCCGCCGATGTCGGGGGTGCCGGCCATGAGCGAGACCGTCCCGTCCTCGTTCACGGTGAGCGACGCGCAGGTCTCGCCGCCGATGTTGAACCAGAACCCGGAGGCCACGCCGCGCCCCTGCCACTTCCGGAGCGGGGTGTTCCAGTGCTCGGTCTTCTTGATCGAGTTGAGCGTCTCCTCGAGGCCGAGCGGCCCGAACGTCGGGCCATAGGCGGCCTTGGTGCCCTCGCGGGCGGCGTTCATCATGCGGAGCTCGATCGGGTCCAGCCCGAGCTTCTTGGCGATCTCGTCCACCACGCTCTCGACGGCGAACTCCGAGATCGGGGCGCCGGGCGCGCGGTAGGCCGCGACCTTCGGGCGGTTGGAGACGACGTCGTACCCGATGACGTTGACGTTCTGGATGTCGTACGGCGCGTAGGCGCAGAAGACGCCGGGCTGGACCGGCGAGCCCTGGAAGGCGCCGGCCTGGTACTTGAGCTCGGCGAAGCCCGCCACGAACCGGCCGTCCTTCGTCGCGCCCATCTTCACCCGCACGACGGCGCCCGAGGTCGGCCCGCTGGCCTTGAAGACCTCCTCGCGGGACATGACGAGCTTCACCGGGCGCTTGGCCTTCCGGGAGAGCGCGATGGCCAAGGGCTCCAGGTACACGACCGTCTTGCCGCCGAAGCCGCCGCCGATCTCGGTGGCGGTGACCCGGACCTTCGCGATGTCGAGGCCGAGGAGCCGCGCGCAGTGGGCGCGCACGATGAAGTGGCCCTGGGTGCAGCACCACAGCTCGGTCGAGCCGTCCTCCGACACGCTGGCCAGCGCGGCGTGGGGCTCGATGTAGCCCTGGTGGACGGGGGCGGTCTTGAACTCCCGCTCGACGATGATGTCCGCCTGCTTGAAGCCGGCCTCGACATCACCATGCTTGATCTCGATCCGCTTGGCGATGTTGGAGGGCTTGTCGGGCTTCGGCTCGACACCGACGGTGAACATGTCGTCGTGCAGGACGGGGGCGCCGGGGCGCATCGCCTCGACCACGTCGATGACGTGCGGGAGCACCTCGTACCTGACGTCGATCAGCTTGAGGGCCCGCTTGGCGACACCCGCACTGGTGGCGGCGACGGCGGCGACCGCATGGCCCTCGTAGAGGACCTTCTCGCGGGCCATCACGTTCCGCACCACGTCCTTGTAGTTCATCATCATCTCGCCGGCGGGGATGAACTCCGACGGCTGGTCGCCGAAGTCGTCGCGCGTGACGACGGCCTTGACGCCCGGCAGGGTCTCGGCCTTCGACGTGTCGATCGAGAGGATGCGCGCGTGCGGGTGCGGGCTCCGCAGCACGCGGCCGATGAGCTGGCCCGGCAGGTTGAAGTCGGCGCCGAAGCGCGCCCGCCCCGTCACCTTGTCGATGCCGTCCGGCCTGATGGTGCGGGTGCCGACGTAGCCCTGTCCGTTGGTGCCGTTGGTCCCGTTCGTGCCCTTGTCGGCCATGGCTATCCCTTTCTCAGCGCGACGGCCGCGTCCTTCACGGCGGTGACGATCTTGTCGTAGCCGGTGCACCGGCACAGGTTGCCGGCGAGCCAGTAGCGGATCTCCGTGTCGGTCGGGTCCGGGTTCCGCTCCAGGAGGGCCTTCCCGGCCACGATGAAGCCGGGCGTGCAGATGCCGCACTGGAGCGCGGCGTGCTCGAGGAACTTCTGCTGGAGCGGATGGAGCGTCTGCCCCTTCGCCACGCCCTCGATCGTCTCCACCCGGCGCCCGCCCACCTCGCACCCCAGCACGAGGCAGGAGCAGACCAGCCGGCCGTCCAGCATCACGCTGCAGGCGCCGCAGTCGCCGGACGCGCAACCTTCCTTGCTGCCGGTCATGTTGAGCGTGTCGCGGAGGACGTCGAGGAGCGTCTCCTCCGTCTCGCAGAGGAACTCGACCGCATCCCCGTTCACCGTCGCTTCGATGTGGTGCTTGGCCATCAGTGGGTCCTCGCTCGGTCCAGGGCGATCAGGGCGGTGCGGCGGGCCAGCACGCCCGCCACGTCGGTGCGGAACTCGACGGTGCCGCGCTTGTCGTCGATCGGGCGGCAGGCGGCCCGGGCGGCGGCCTCGAGCCGGTCCTGAGCCGCTCGGTCGAGCCGGCTGCCGATGATGGCCTGCGCCGCTTCCGCCACCAGCAGCACGCGCGCGGCCACCGCGCCCAGGCTCACCCGCGCCGCGGTGATGGTGCCGCCGGCATCGAGGCTCAGGCTGACGCCCGCGCCGACCACCGCGATGTCCATCTCGGTCCGCGGGATGAAGCGGAGGTACGCGTCGCTGGAGCGCGGCGGCCGGGGCGGCAGCAGGAACGACACGACGATCTCGCCCTTGGTGAGCGCCAGCTTGCGGGGCCCGAGCATGACGTCCTCGACCGGGAGGTCGCGCCGGCCCTTGGGGCCGGCCAGGCTCGCCAACGCGCCGGCCGCGATCAGCGCCGGCACGCTGTCGGCCGCCGGCGAGCCGTTGCAGAGGTTGCCGCCGAGAGTGGCGCGCCCCTGCACCTGGGTCGAGCCGATCAGGTTGGCGGCCTCCACGACGCCGGGCCACACCTGCTTGAGGCGGGGGTGCTCCTTCAGCTCCGCGCCCGTCACCGCGGCTCCGATCCGCCAGCCGCCCTTCTCCTCGGTGACCGTCCGGGTCTCCGGGATCCGCTTGATGTCCACGATCAACTCGGGGTCCAGGACGTCGGCGCGGATCTGCACCAGGAGGTCGGTTCCCCCCGCCAGCACCCTCGCCTCGCCCGTGGCCCCGGCCAGGAGGGCCACTGCCCCCTCCAGCGACTTCGGCGCCTCATATCGCATGCTCTCTGGTCTCCTCTGGGCTGTTGTGCTCCGCCGGACATGATACCAGCCCTCCAGGCCGGAGACGGGTCGGATGTCCTGGGCCGTGTTACGGCCGGGCCCAACCACCGGGCGTCTAGAGCGCGGTGATCAGGTACACGCCCAGCACGATCAGAAGGGTGCCCACGACGAGTCTCACGCTGAGGGGCTCGAGGTCACGGAGGAAGATCCGCGAGAGCGCGAGGACGAAGAGGGGCGTGGTGCCGGCGAGGGGGGCCACCACGCTGACGCTGCCGGCCCGGAGCGCGAGTACCGTGAACAGGACCCCGGCGTTCTCGAAGATGCCGGCGGCGAGCAGATAGCGGAGGCTCCCCCGTCCCCAGCGGAGCCGCCGCAGCTGGCCCGAGGCGGCCAGGAACGCGGTGAACGCGATGAGCGCGGTGGTGACGTTGATGGCGAAGCCGAGCAGTGGGCCCGCTCCGCCCAGGCCGAGCTTCCGGAGGATCGCCACCGCGCCGAAGCAGGCCGCGGACACGAAGGGGAAGATCAGCTCCGAGGTCCGGAATCCCAGGATCGAGCCGCTCGCCGACAGGAGGATGGTGCCCCCCACGATGACCGCGGTGCCGGCCAGGATCGACATCGTCACCGCTTCCCCGAGGAGGAGGATGGCGAGCCCCGCCGCCACGAAGGGATAGAGGTTGATCAGAGCCGAGGACACGGATGCGCCGACCCGCTCGATGGCCATGAAGCGGAAGAGCCGCCCCCCCGTGGTGCCGACGATACCGGCGAGGGCGAAGTAGAGGAACCCGTGGAGGTCGGCCCGCTCGGTCGGCGCCAGGACGAGAACCGAGAGCCAGATGCCGACCGTGCCCACCACGAGGTTGAGCCAGTAGGCGGTGAACGCGTCGGTTCCCCGGAGGCCCTGACGGATGAGGATGGTCGCGACCGCGGAGAGGACGGCAGAGCCGAGGGCGAAGACGTGGACGAGCTGGGGCAGGGCGGTGGCCCCCTAGCGACGCCGCGGGGCGGAACGGCACGAGTCCGACGGCATGACCACCGCCAGTGGCCGGCGTGCGCGGGGCGTCACGCGGCGCCGGATGGGGTGTCCGTGGACTTCGACCTTCCGGATGGGTCGCCAGCCGGCGCGGGGGCCTCCTCGCCGGTCGCGTGGACGTAGGCCCAGCCGAAGCGGCCCTTGACGCAGAGATTGCCGCGCGTGACGTCGTGGTCGAACGGCGATGTGACCTTCACGATGCGGTTGTCCTGGACGTGGAGCGTGAGGAGGCACCCGACGCCGCAGTACGGGCAGACGGTGTCGGTGCGCGTCTGGGCATCCTCGTTCCAGCGCGCCGCCTGGCGGAGGTCGAACTCGGCCCGTCCGACGAGCGCGCCGGTCGGGCAGACCGCGATGCAGTTCCCGCAGTAGACGCAGGCCGAATCGGGGAGCGGCGTCTCGTACTCGGTGGCGATCCGCGCGCCGAACCCGCGGCCGGCGACCGCGATCGCGAACGTGTTCTGCCACTCGAACCCGCAGGCCTGGACGCACTTGTAGCAGAGGATGCACTTCGCGTAGTCGCGGACGTAGGCCTCGTTGTCGAGCTTGGGCGGCGCCGCCACGGTGCGCCCGCCCGCGAAGCGCTCCGGGTGGCCGTCGTAGCGCCGGAGGTAGGCCTGGAGGGTCGGCGCCGTCGACACGTCGACCGAGGAGCCCAGGAGCTCGAGGACCAGCTTCCGGGAGTGGCGCACCCGCTCGCTGTCGGTCTGGATGCGCATGCCCGGCTCCGCGCGGCGCTGGCACGCGGGGACGAGGACTCGCGCGCCTTCCAGCTCGACCACGCACACGCGGCAGGCGTTCTGCGGAATCAGGGTCTGGCCCCAGCAGAGCGTGGGGGTGTCGATGCCGAGCTGCTCGCAGGCGCCGAGGATGGTCGTCTCCGCGGGGACGCTGACCTCGCGCCCGTCGATCGTCAGCGTGATCGCGTCGCTCATGACGCGCGGAGGTGGCGGAGCCCGGACTGGACCATGCTGGCCGCGGTCTGGCCGAGCCCGCAGATGGAGGCGTCGCGCATCGCGAGGGCGACCTCGCCGAGCAGGCCCGAGACGTCCTCGCCGGCAGCGAACCGCGAGAGGAGCTCGACCTGGCGCTGCGTGCCGATCCGGCACGGCACGCACTGCCCGCACGACTCGTGGGCGAAGAACTCGGCGCCGCGCCGGATCATGTCGAGGATGTCGGCCGTCTCGTCCAGGACCACGATCGCGCCGGAGCCCACGGTGGCGCCGCGCGGGCGGAGCCCCTCGGCGGTGAGCGGCAGGTCGAGGTCCGCCGCGCCCAGCATCGTCGCCGCCGCGCCGCCGCACTGGACCGCGCGCAGCCGGTGGCCCGCGCGGACGCCGCCCGCGAGGTCGAGCAGCGCGTGGAGGGTCGTCCCGGACGGGATCTCGTAGACGCCGGGGCGGGTGACGTGGCCCGACACCGAGAAGAGCTTGGTGCCCGGCGAGTCCGGAGTGCCGAGGGCCCGGAAGGCGTCGGCGCCGTCGGCCAGGATCCCGGGCACGCAGGCGAGCGTCTCGACGTTGTTGATGACGGTCGGCAGGCCGAAGAGACCATGGTGGACGGGGAAGGGAGGCTTCGAGCGCGGCTCGCCGCGCTTTCCCTCGATCGAGTTGAGGAGCGCGGTCTCCTCGCCGCAGATGTAGGCGCCGGCGCCGCGCCGGAGCTCGAACGCGAGGCGGGCATCGCTGCCGAGCGCCTCGCCGAAGGCGTTCCGCCGCGCCACCTCCTCGATGGCCCGGGCCAGACGCTCGTGCGCGTGGCGGTACTCGCCGCGGATGTAGATGAAGACCTGCTCGGCCCCGCAGGTGTAGGCGGCAATCGCCGCGCCCTCGAGCACGGCGTAGGGATCCCACTCGAGGAGGATCCGGTCCTTGAAGGTGCCGGTCTCCGACTCGTCCGCGTTGACGACCACGTAGTGAGGCCGGGCGGGGTGCTGGGCGACGGCTTCCCACTTCGTCGCGGCGGGGAAGGCCGCGCCGCCGCGCCCGGCCAGCCGGCTCGCCTTGAGCGCGGCGAGGATCCCGGCCGGCCCGAGCCGGCGCGCGGCGTGGAGCCCCGCCAGGCCGCCGTGCGCCGCGTAGGCCTCGAAGTCTCCAGCATCCACGCCAGCGAGGACCCGCCGGAGCAGGGGCGCCGCCGGACCCGTGGCGGCGACGTGCGGGCGCGGGGGCTCGCCCGCCGGCGGCGGGCCGCCCAGCCGGCGGCGCGCGGCGACGGCATCCGCGAGGGACTCCGCCACGGCCCGCGCATCCGTGGCCTGCACCGCGCGGCCGTCGACCAGCGCGGCCGGCGCGAAGTCGCAGAGCCCGAGGCACGGGCTCGGCTCCCACACCGCGTCGTTGCGCGGCGAGCCCGGCGCGCCGAGGCGCGTGCGCAGCGCGGCGATGCCCTCGACGGCGCCCGCGAGGCGGCACGGCACGTCGTCGCAGACGTAGGCGACGGTCGGGGGCCGGGGCGTGGTGGAGAACATCGCGTAGAAGCTCGCCACCCCGAACGCGACGGCGGGCGCCACCTCGATCCGGCGGGTGACCTCGTCCAGCCCCGGGCGCGAGATCCAGCCGACGTGGTCGTTGAGCGCGTGGAGCGCCGGCAGGAGCTGGTCGGGCGGCGCGCCTTCCGGGACGACCGCGAGCGCCGCCAGCTCGGCCGGGCTCGGCGGCCCTCCTCCCCGATAGGCGTCCATCAGTCGATGGGGCTCAGCGGGCGGAGACCGTCGCGACCTTCTCGACGCGCACCGCCGAGGCCTTGAACTCCGCGGTGCCGGAGAGGGGGTCCACCGCGTTGATCGTCAGGTGGTTCGTCGCGATCTGCTCGGGGAAGTGGAACGTCATGAACGCGAGCCCCGCCCGCACGCTGTCATCCGTGCGGACTCCCACCTCGACCTGCCCGCGCCGCGAGCGCACCCGGACGCGCTCGCCGTCGACCAGGCCCATCGCGGCCATGTCGTGGGCGCTCAGGAGGAGGGCTTCCTCCGAGCGGAGCGGGGTGGTGAAGCGGCTCGACTGCTCGCCCGTGTTGAAGGAGTCGAGCCGCCGTCCGGTCGTCAGGAGCAGCGGGTACTCGGCGTCCACCACGTCGACCGGCGGATCGTGGACGACGGCCTTGAAGGAGGCCCGCTCGCCCTCGCACGGCGTCTTCCAGAGGCGCGCGTGCAGGAACTGCTCCCCGGGATGGCTCTCGTCCCAGCAGGGCCAGCGGAGCCCGCTGCCGGTCTCGAGGCGCTCGTAGGTCATCCCGCGGTGGATCGGCGAGAGCGCGCGGAGCTCGTCCCAGATCTCCCGCGCCGTCTGGGGCCGCCACCACGCCGCGCCGAGCCGCCGCGCGACGTCCTGCACCACCTCGAGGTCGTCACGGGCGCCGGGCGGCGGCTCGAGCGCCTTGCGGCAGCGCTGGACGCGGCGGTCGCTCGCGGTCACCGTGCCCTCGGTCTCGCACCAGCCCGCCGCCGCCGGCAGGACGACGTGCGCCAGCTGCGCCGTCCGCGTGAGGAACAGGTCCTCGACGATCAGGCAGTCCAGCCGGCCGAGCGCCTTCTCCACGTGGTGCGTGTCCGCGTCCGAGACCGCCGGGTTCTCCCCGATGACGTAGAGGGCGTGAAGCGCGCCCTCGCCGGCGGCGTCGAGCATCTCGGTCACGTTCAGGCCCCGGGCCGACGAGAGGCGCACGCCCCAGCGCTCCTCGAAGGGGCGCCGCTTCGCGGGGTCGAAGACGTCCTGGAAGCCGGGCAGCTTCAGCGGCACCGCGCCCATGTCGCCGCCGCCCTGGACGTTGTTCTGGCCCCGGAGGGGATTGAGCCCGGAGCCGAGCCGGCCGACGTGGCCGGTGAGGAGGGCCAGGTTGATGAGCGCGTGGACGTTGTCGACCGCGTTGTGGTGCTCGGTGATCCCGAGCGTCCAGCAGATGATGGCCCGGTCGGCCGTCGCGTAGCGGCGGGCGATCCGCCGGATCTGCTCGGCGGGCACGCCGGCCTCGCGCTCCGCCCACTCCGGCGTGGTGAGTGCGACCGACTTGCGGAGCTCCTCGTAGCCGCGCGTGCTGTTCTCGATGAACCAGGCGTGCTGGAGGCCCTCCGCGATGACGACGTGCGCGATGGCGTTGGCGAGGGCGATGTCCGAGCCCACGCGGAGGGCGACGTGCTCGTTCGCCCAGCGGGCGCTCGCGGTCCGGCGGGGGTCGACGACCACCAGGTGGGCGCCGTTCCGCTGCCCCTTCAGCATGTGCTGGAACATGATCGGATGCGTCTCGCGGGCGTTCGAGCCCCAGAGCACGAGCACGTCCGTCTGCTCCAGCTCCTCGTAGGACGAGGTGCCGCCCCCGGCACCGAACACGGCCGCCAGCCCGGCGACCGAAGGGGCGTGTCAGGTCCGGTTGCAGCTGTCGATGTTGTTCGTGCCGATCACGCCGCGCATGAGCTTCTGCGCCGCGTAGTTCAGCTCGTTCGTGGTCTTCGAGCACGCGAACATGCCGACCGCGTCCGGCCCGTGGGCCGCCTTGGCGCGGGCGAGCCCGCGCGCCACGGTGTCGAGCGCGATGTCCCAGGTGGTCGGTCGCAGGACGCCGTCGACGCGCACGAGGGGCGTGGTGAGCCGGCCTTGGACCCCGGAAGACTCGTACGCTGCCATGATGGCCTCCTTGATCGCCCCGCTTTGCCCGCAGACTGACGTGACGCGCGGCGAGACCGCTCGGGCCCGGCCGCGCTCTGGCTTGCCCGCTATTGTATCGGAACGAAAGGGGCGGGGGGCGTCGAGACCCGCGTCCACCACCGAGCGTCGGAAGGCTCCCACGCCGCCGCCCGACCGCGTGTCTCCCTGCCGGAGGGTGCTACCGTACGGGCATGGCGCGCCTGACCATCCGCGTCGACCTCGGCAAGGGCGGCGCTCTCGGCCCCGGGAAGATCCGCCTCCTCGAGCTGATCCAGTCTCACGGCTCCATCAGCGAGGCCGGCCGCGTCATGGGCATGTCCTACCGCCAGGCGTGGCTGCTCGTCGACAACCTGAACCAGAGCTTCCGGCAGGCGGTTGTCTCGAAGCAGACGGGCGGCCGTCGCGGTGGGGGGGCGCGCCTGACCGCGTGGGGCCGAAAGGTCATCGAGCGCTACCGGGCCATCGAGGTGGCCGCGCAGCGCGCCGTCGCCCCGCATCTCCGCGCCCTCGAGTCCGCAGGGACGGACCGCCCCGCCGCCCGCTCCCGCCGGGCGACCGTGCCACGAAAGCGGATGCCCCGCCGCCGCGCGCCGGCCTGATTCCGCTCTTCCTCTATCTCCGCGTATCTGCGCGTCGGCTGACCGCCGTGCGCGTCATGGGCGGGCCTCCTCGGCGTCCGCCGGCGTGATCTGGCGTGCGCCGGCGGCGGGCCGATCGACCGGGCCATCGATGGCCACCGCTTTCACCACGGCATACACGGTGCGCCCTGCGTGGAGATCGAGGCGCGCGACGGAGTGGCGCGTCAGCCGGGCGACCAGCGATTCGCCCCGGCAGTCGAGCCGGATCTCGACGGAGGCCGCGTCGCCCCCGCCGACCTCCGCGACCTTGCCCTCCAGCACGTTGAGGGCGCTCAGGTCGCTCGGCGGGCGGGTGGCGATCATCACGTCCCGCGCGCGGATCCGCACGCGCACCGGGGTCCCCGGGCGGAGGTCCAGCCGCGGCGCGTAGAGGTCGCCGGCCAGCGACCGCAGCATGGTCAGGCCGGACGCGGCATCGATGCCCGCGACGACGGTCTCCAGGACGGCGCCGGCTTCCTCGCGCCCGATCACGCCGACCAGATCCAGGCGGCTCATGACCGCGCCGACGAGGCCCGCGGCCTCGACGCGCCCCTCGGACAGGACGACCATCGTGCTCGCGAGCCGCGTGACCTCCGGCACCGAGTGGCTCACGTACACCATCGGCACCCGCGTCTCGTCCCGGAGCCGCTCGATGTACGGAAGGATCTCCTCCTTGCGCGCGGTATCCAGGGAGGCCAGGGGCTCGTCCATCAGGAGCAGGCGCGGATCGGCGAGGAGCGCGCGCCCGAGCGCGACGCGCTGCTTCTCGCCGCCGGAGAGGCCCCCCGGGCGGCGGTCCAGGAGCGGCCGGAGCCCCAGGAGGTCGACGACGGGCTCCACGCCGGCGCGGCGCTCGC
Source organism: uncultured Candidatus Rokubacteria bacterium (assembly GCA_963765195.1). Classification (GTDB taxonomy): domain Bacteria; phylum Methylomirabilota; class Methylomirabilia; order Rokubacteriales; family DASRDR01; genus DASRDR01. The sequence goes on along the minus strand of CAVXVV010000088.1, from coordinate 36,608 downwards.
GGTGCGGCGTGAACCATCGGCCGTAGAGGAGGTTCTGGCGGACGGTCAGGTGCGGGAAGAGCCGGCCCTCCTGGAACACATACCCGATGCGGCGCCGGTGGGGCGGCACGCACACGCCGGCGCGGTGGTCGAACAGGACGTGCCCGTCGACCACGATGCGGCCCCGGTCCGGACGGATCAGCCCGGCGAGGCAGTTGACCAGCGAGGTCTTGCCCGCTCCCGACCGCCCGAAGAGCGCCGTGACGCGCCCCTCGCTCGTGAAGCGCGCGTCGAGCGTGAAGGCTCCGAGCCGGTGATTCACGTCGACCTCGAGCATTCAGGCGCCCACTCGCCGGCTCACCCGACGCGCCAGGAACTCGGAGACCAGGAGCGCCAGCGCGGCGATGACGACGGCGATGATCGACAGCCGGAGGGCCCCCGCGTCGCCGCCCGGCACCTGGGTGAAGGTGTAGATGGCCGAGGGCAAGGTCTGCGTCTCGCCCGGGATGTTCGACACGAACGTGATCGTGGCGCCGAACTCCCCGAGGCTTCGCGCGAAGGCGAGGATCGCGCCGGCGAGGATCCCCGGCAGGATGAGCGGCAGGGTCACGGTGAGAAACACCCAGCGTGGCGCGGCGCCGAGGGTGCCCGCGGCGTCCTCGAGCCGCCGATCGACCGCCTCCACCGCCAGGCGGATCGCGCGCACCATCAGCGGGAACCCCATGACCGCACAGGCCAGCGCCGCTCCGGTCCACCGGAACGCGAAGACGATCCCGAACGTGTCCGCGAGGAACGCGCCGAGGACGCCGCGGCGGCCAAAGAGCAGGAGGAGCGCGTAGCCCGTCACGACGGGCGGCAGGATGAGCGGGAGATGGAGGACGGTATCGAGGAGCGCCTTCCCCGGGAACCGTCCTCGCGCGAGCACGAGCGCGGCCAGCACCCCGAACGGCAGGCTCCAGACCACCGCCCAGGCGGCCACTCGGAGGCTCAGCCGGATCGCCTGGACCTCGTCGGGACTGAGCGCCCCCAGGGCGAGCACGATGCTCGTGCCGCGCCGCCCGGCCTACTTGAGGACCGTGAACCCTTGCTTCTCCCAGGCCGGCCGCGCGCCGGAGGCCCGCATGTAGGCGAGAAAGGACGCGGCGTCGCCGTTGGTCGACGTCCCGGTGAGCGCGGCGGGATAGATGATGGGCGGATGCGTGTCCTCGGGGAACATGCCGGCGATCTTGACGTTCGGGTCCGCGGCCGCGTCCGTCTGGTAGACGATGCCGAGCGGCGCCTCGCCTCGGGAGACCAGCGCCAGGGCCGCGCGCACGTTCTCGGCCGACGCCACGCGCGGCTCGACCGCCTGCCACACGCCGAGCGACTCGAGCGCGGCCCGGCCGTACTTGCCCGCGGGAACCGCCTTCGGGTCCGCCATCGCGAGACGCCCGCCGCCGAGGAGCTCGACCAGCGGGAACCCGGGGCCGATCTTGATGGAGGCCCTGCTGTCCTTGGGCGCGACCAGGACGAGACGGTTCCCGAGCATGTTGCCGCGCGTGTCCGGCCTGATCAGGTTGCGGGCCTGGAGGTAGTCCATCCAGTCGAGGTCGGCCGAGATGAAGAGGTCGGCGGGCGCGACGGCCTCGATCTGCTTCGCCAGGGCGGAGCTCGCACCGTAGGAGATGGTGACCTTCTTTCCCGTCTCGCGCTCGTACTGGGCGGCGATCTCGTCGAGCGCGTTCTTGAGGCTGGCGGCCGCGAAGACGAGCACGGGCTTCGCCTGAGCCAGCGCCGGGCCGCTCGGCAGGCCCAGCCCGAGCCAGCCGGCGAGGGCGAGCGCCGCCAGGCCCAGACCCGCGCGCCGTGTGATCACCGATCTCCCGTCAGGGCTCCGCATGATGGACATCAGGCTCCTCCGTCGATTCCGGTGCGGGTGACTGCGGGCCGCTAGTTTCTCAGGAATATAACGAGCATACACGAAGGGCGGCTGCCGCGGGGGAGGGTCGGGGAGGCGATGCGGCACCGGCGCGCGAGCAGGCGGTCTGGCCGCGGAACGCTGAGCGGGCTCGGAAGGAGGCGGCCGTCCGCGCGCGGCCGGCCCCGCCGGCGGGCCCGTGCTATCGTGGGCACGGATTCGAAACCAGACGGACTCGAGACGAGGGGAACCATGTCCGGCAAGCGCTTCATCATGAACGCGGGTCGCACGACGAAGCAGGGCCAGCAGATCAACGTCGGCAAGGACTACGCCGAGTACCAGGCCATCGTCAGCACGCTGACCATGCACCCGGAGGACATGCGCGCCGTCGGCGTGGCGCCGGGCGGCACCGTCCTGGTCCGGACGCCCTACGGGGAAGCCCGGTTCCAGGCCACCGAGGGCAAGGTTCCCCAGGGGATGATCTTCGTCCCGTACGGTCCCCCGACGTGCCGGCTCATGGGGGGCAGCACCGACGGGACCGGGATGCCCACCTCCAAGGGCTGGGAGGTCGAGGTCGAGCCCGTCGGAGCCGAGGAGACCTCGCCATCGTGAGCGCCGCCGAGTATGATGAAAGTCTGATGGCTGGACAGCACCGGTCGATCCGACGATTTCGCGGTCGCCCGGCGAAGCGACGTCCCCGTTCTCGACCGACCCCTCGACGGGCCGTTTCCCGGCGTGGGAGCAGGTCGAGGAGGGGCGCTACCGCCCGCGCCGCATCCGGGGCAGCTTTCCCGGCCGGGAGCTCGGCTGAACGTTCGCCATACCGCCCGGTCGCGGGCGGCCAGGGACGAGAAGAGGAGCCGGAAGCGGGATCAGCGATGACGGTCACCATCGTGAAGAACGCGACCTGCACCTTCTGCGGGTGCGTGTGCGACGACATCGAGCTCCACGCCGAGGGTGACCGCATCATCAAGAGCAAGAACGCCTGCAGTCTGGGCGACGCCTGGTTCCAGAACCACACGGCCGAGCGCCTGTTCCCCGACGCGCTGGTCGATGGGAAGCCGGCCACGCTCGACCACGCGATCGAGACGGCGGCCCGCCTCCTCTACGACGCCGACATGCCCCTCGTCTACGGGCTCTCCAACATCACGTGCGAGGCCCAGCGGGAGGCGGTGGCCCTGGCCGAGCTGATCGGCGGGGTGATCGACAGCCACACCTCCCTCTGACACGGCCCCACTGAGATAGCCGCCCAGTTGGGGGGCAAGGTGACGTGCACGCTGGGCGAGGTGAAGAACCGGGCGGACTTCATCATCTACTGGGGCGGCAATCCCGCCGAGTGCCACCCGCGGCACTTCACGAAGTACACGCTCACCCAGAAGGGCAAGTTCGTCCCCCAGGGCCGGAAGGGCCGGTACATGGTCCTGGTCGACATCCGGGAGACGCCCAGCGCGCGGGCGGCCGACCTCTTCCTCCAGATCCGGCCCGGCAAGGACTTCGAGGTCGTCACCACCATGATCGCGCTCGTGAAGGGCCGGCCGGTGAACCGCGCGGCCGTCGAGGAGACCGGCATGACGGTCGAGCAGCTCCAGGAGCTGGTCGACCGGATGAAGCGGGCGCGCTTCGGCGTCCTCTTCTTCGGCATGGGGCTCTCGATGACGCGCGGGAAGCACATGAACTCCGCGTCGGTGCTGACGCTCGTGACGGAGCTCAACGAGTTCACGAAGTTCGTGGCCATGCCGATGCGGGGGCACGGGAACGTGACGGGTGCGGACATGGTCATCCGGTGGACCACGGGCTATCCCTTCGGCGTGAACCTGTCCCGCGGCTATCCGCGGTTCAACCCGGGCGAGTTCTCGACGGTGGATCTCCTGGTCCGGGGCGACAACGACGCCGCGCTGATCCTCGGCGCCGATCCCGGCGCCACGATGCCGCAGCCGGCGATCGAGCACCTCAAGCGCATCCCGACGATCGTGCTGGACCCGAAGGTGACCCACACGAGCCGCCTGTCGCGCGTCCACATCACCACCGCGGCGACCGGCATCAGCGCCCCCGGCACCGTCTACCGCATGGACGAGGTGCCGCTCCCGCTCCGGCCCGCGCTCCAGTCGCCGTATCCGACCGACGAGGAGGTTCTCCGGCGCATCCGCCAGGCGGCGGCGGCCAAGCCGCCCTGGACGCCGGCCTCGAACGGCACGCCGCTGTCGGCGTAGGTCGATGCTGCGGATCACGGGCGGGAAGGTCTACGATCCCGCCAACCAGGTCAGCCGGCGCGGTCCGGGACATCGCCATCTCGGACGGGCGGATCGTCTCGCGCGTCGAGGGCGGCCGCACCATCGACGCCACCGGCATGGTGGTCCTGCCCGGCGGCGTCGACGTCCACACTCACGTCGCGGGCGCCGCGCTCAACTTCGCCCGCGCGATGTCGCCTGAGACCCAGCGCCAGGGCCTGCCCTTCCTCCACACGCCGGAGCGCCGGATGGGGCTCGGCGGGCTGACCCCGACCACGTTCGCGACCGGCTACCTCTACGCCGGCATGGGCTACACCACGGTGACCGAGGCGGCGGTGCCGGTCCTGAGCGCGAAGCACACCCACGAGGAGCTGCGGGACACGCCGCTCCTCGACAAGGCGTGCCTCCTCCTCATGGCGAACAACGAGATCGTCATGGATCTCCTGGAAGCGGGGGAGACGGAGCGCGCCGGGCACGTCGTGGCCTGGCTGATCTGGGCCGCGAAGACCTACGGGATCAAGGCCGTCAACCCCGGCGGCGTGGCCGCCTGGAAGTGGGGCAAGAACGCCAAGGGCCTCTTCGACCCGATCGAGGGCTACCGGAACGTCACGCCCGCGAGGATCATCTCGGCGCTGGCGGAGATCATCGACGGCCTCGGGCTGCCGCATCCCTTGCACCTCCACGCGAACCACCTCGGGATGCCGGGGAACGCCGCGACCACCATCGAGACGATGAAGATGCTGGAGGGGCGGCGGGCGCACCTCGCCCACCTCCAGTTCCACGCCTACGGCGGCGACGACTGGCCGACGATGCGCTCCGAGGCCACGGCGGTGGCCGACTACTTCAACGCGCATCCGGGCTTCACGACCGACGCCGGGGCCATCCTGTTCGGGAACGCCATGACCATCACGGCCGACGGGCCGTGGCAGCACCTCCTCCACGAGCTCACGGGCAAGAAGTGGGGGAACATCGACGTCGAGAACGAGACCGGCTGCGGGATCGTCCCGTACGTGTACAAGCGGAGCAGCCTGGTCAACGCCGTCCAGTGGGCCGTCGGGCTCGAGCTCCTGCTCCTGATCAACGATCCGTGGCGGATCTTCCTGACCACCGATCACCCGAACGGCGCGGGGTTCTGGCGCTACCCGGAGCTCGTCCAGCTCCTCATGGACCGGGATCTCCGGCGCGAGCGGGTCAAGGCCCTGCCGCCGAAGGCGCAGAAGCGCATCGTCCTCGGGGACCTGGACCGCGAGTACACGCTCTCCGAGATCGTCACCATCACCTCCGCCGGCCCGGCGCGCGCCCTCGGCCTCGCGCAGAAGGGCCACCTCGGGGTCGGGGCGGACGCCGACGTGGCGATCTACGACGAGCGGCCCGGCGGCGTGGCGCTGTTCAAGGCCCCGCGCTACGTCATCAAGGGCGGTGAGATCGTGGTCGAGGAGGGGCAGATCCGGACGGTGGCCGAGGGCCGCGAGTTCGTCGTGCGGCCCGCCTTCGACCCGCAGATCGAGGAGTACCTCCGCCCGCTCTTCCAGCAGGTCTACACGATGTCGTTCGACAACTATCCGGTCGAGGCCGAGCGCGTCCACGGTATGCAGCTCGCCGAGTGCCGGATCCCCGCCTGATACCGCCGGCGCGTGCCTCCGTCTAGCCGGTCCTCGTCATGATCACCCTGACGCTCAGGGAGGAGCCGTCGGTGCCCCTCGAGGCCGAGAGCATCTCGCCCGACGTCATGGCGAGCCTCGGCCACGACGCGATCCGAGGGCTCCCGGTGTTCCTCGGAAAGCGACGCCGGCGGCTCGACGACTTCTTCGAGGTCGAGGGTGCCGCGAGCGACGAGCTGTCGCTCCGCGGGGATCTCCGGAAGGTGAAGTGGATCGGCCGCAGCATGACGCGCGGCCGCATCGGCGTCGTCGGGGACGTCGGGATGCATCTCGGCGCATCCATGACGGGCGGCGTGATCGAGGTGACCGGGAACGCGTCGGACTGGCTGGGCGCCGAGATGCGGGGCGGGCTGATCCGGATTCGCGGCAACGCCGGCGGCCAGGTCGGCGCCGCCTACCGGGGCAGCCTCCGCGGGATGAACCAGGGGACGATCCTCATCGAGGGCTCCGCCGGCATCGAGGTCGGCATGCGGATGCGCCGGGGCGTGATCGCCGTCAAGGGGCCCGTCCGGGACTTCGCCGGGCTCCAGATGAAGGGGGGGACCATCTTCCTCCTCGGCGGCGCGGAGATCCGGACCGGCGCCTGGATGATCCGGGGCACGATCGTGTCACTGAAGCCGATTTCACTATTGCCCACCTTCACTTACGCCTGCACCTACCAGCCGGCATTCCTGCGCCTCTATGCGCGGCATCTCGAGACGCTCGGACTGTCGATCCCGTACGGACCGGGGACGGCGCCTACCAGCGATACACCGGCGACACGTCGGGGCTGGGCAAGGGCGAGATCCTCGTCTGGGAGGCCCGCTAGGGCCCACCGCGGCGGGCCGCGTGACGGCCAACCTGACGCATCGCGTTAGGCGGAGTGGATTCTGGTCGGACCACTTGACAGGCCCTCGTAGTGCACCGTTATCCTAGATGTAGCCATAGGGTCGCCCAGACATGCCTCTCTTGGCACCGACGCCGGAGTTGGAGCTGGATGTCCCGAAGGGTGCAGCCGCCGTGTCCCACACGGTGGTCAGCTTCCGGGATACCACCCACATTGCCCGGGAAGATCAGCTAGCCGTCGAAGAGCCGCTGGAAATTCGCCTCGGTGGCAAGAGCCTCGCCGTCACGATGCGGACACCGGGGCACGACGAGGAGCTCGTCGCGGGCTTCCTTCTATCGGAGCGCGTGATCGAGAAATCCGCCGACGTCGATGTCATCTCCCACTACACCGGTCCCGAGGACGACCCTCGCATCGGGAACGTCATCAACGTCCTCCTGAACCGGCCCGGCCCCACGGTCCACGAGCGCCTCCACCGGAGCTTCTTCACGTCCTCCGCGTGCGGCGTCTGCGGCAAGTCCTCGCTCGAGGCGATCGACACGGATCTCGTGCCCATCGCGGGCGACATCGCGGTGCCGCTCGAGGCGCTCTATGCGCTCGGCCCCGCGCTCGCGGCGGCTCAGGCGACCTTCGAGCAGACGGGCGGCCTCCACGCCGCCGCGCTGTTCGACCTGAGCGGTCAGCTTGTCGCCGTGCGAGAAGACGTGGGTCGCCATAACGCCGTCGACAAGGTCGTCGGCCACATGCTGCTCCAGGGCCGCGTGCCGCTCGACCGGCACATCCTGATGGTGAGCGGGCGCGCGAGCTTCGAGATCATGCAGAAGGCGCTGGTGGCGCGGATCCCCGTGGTGGCCGCGATCTCGGCGCCGTCGAGCCTCGCGGTCCAGCTCGCGCTGGCCAACGGGGTGACCCTCATCGGGTTCCTCCGGCCCGGCCGACTGAACGTCTACGCCAACGCGCACCGCATCCGGGTGACCCCGGCATGACGGCCCTGCGCGGGCGTCCGGTGGGCCTGCTGCAATCCGGCGGGATCGATCGTCCTCATAGCCATCCGACCCAGGCGAAACCCAGGGAGGAGGCCACATGCCGAACCTGACACGACGCGATTTCATCCGGTCCAGCGTGATGGGCGCGGGAGCCGCCGGGGTGACCGGTCTCGGCTTCGACGTCGCCCACGCGATCGAGGTCAAGCAGAACCTCCGGATCGCCGGCGCGAAGGAGGTCCACTCCCTCTGCCCGTACTGCGCCGTCGGCTGCAGCCTGGTTGCCTACACGCGCCAGGACGAGAAGGGGCACACGCAGCTCCTGCAGATCGAGGGCGACCCGGACAGCCCCGTCAACGAGGGGCGCCTCTGCCCGAAGGGCGCGACGGCCATGTCGCTCGCGATCTCGACCCGGCGGGTGCCGAAGCCGCTCTACCGGGCGCCGGGCAGCGAGAAGTGGGAGGAGATCAGCTGGGACGCCATGCTGGATCGGCTGGCCCAGCGGATCAAGGACTCCCGCGACGCCACCTTCGTCGCGCAGGACGGGAACGGCAACCTCGTCAACCGGTGCGAGGGCATCGCCTTCGCCGGCGGCGCGGCGTTCTCGAGCGAGGAAGGCTACTTCGCCACGAAGGTCATGCGCACCCTGGGGGTGGTGCACCTAGAACAGCAGGCCCGCGTCTGACACGGCCCGACGGTCGTCAGTCTGGCGGCCACATTCGGGCGGGGCGCGATGACGAATCACTGGCGTGACATCCGTCACGCCGACCTGATCCTGGTCAACGGGGCGAACCCCGCCGAGGCCCATCCGGTGGGCTTCCAGTGGTTCGTCGCGGCGAGGCTCGATCCCAAGCGCGGCCCGGGCGCGGGCGGCGGCGCGAAGATGGTGCACGCGGACCCGCGGTTCACGCGGACGTCCGCGCTCTCCGACATCTACGCGCGGATCCGGACCGGCACCGACGTCGCCTACTTCGGCGGGCTCATCAACTACGTGCTGTCCCACAACCTGATCCACCACGAGTACGTCCGGAACTACACGAACGCGTCCTTCCTCGTGAAGGATGGCTACGGGTTCCATGAGGGCCTGTTCAGCGGTTACGACCCGGCCAAGCGGAGCTACGACACGGCGACGTGGGCGTACGAGGGCGATCAGGCGGCGACCGCCGCGTTCGAGCGGACGCAGAAGGAGATCGCCGCGCACGGGCAGGGGCCGCCGACCAACGCCGGCCCGGCGGTGTCGATCACCAAGCGCGACATGCGGCTCGAGAACCCGCGGAGCGTCTTCCAGCTGATGAAGGCGCACTACTCCCGCTACACGCCGGAGGTGGTGTCGGACATCACCGGCATCCCGACGGAGCAGTTCCTCGAGATCTGCAAGCTGGTCGGGGAGATGGGCCGGCCCGACAAGGTCATGACGATCGTCTACGCGGTCGGGCTCACGCACCACACCACCGGCGGCCAGCTCATCCGGAGCGCCGCGCTGCTCCAGCTCCTCCTCGGCAACATGGGACGGCCGGGCGGCGGCATGAACGCCGAGCGCGGCCACGCCAACATCCAGGGCAACACCGACCACGCGATCTCGTGGGAGATCCTGCCCGGGTACCTCCGCATTCCCGCGCCCGGCCAGAAGAACCTCAACGACTACGTCCAGCAGAGCGCGCCGAAGAAGTTCGACGCGAACTCGTGGAACTTCTTCGGCACGAACTACCGGAACTTCATGGTCAGCCTCCTCAAGGGCTGGTACGGCGACGCGGCCACGAAGGACAACGAGTACGCGTTCGACTTCGTGCCGAAGCCGGCGTCGAACGCGTCGTGGATCTCCATCTACGACCAGGCGCTGAAGGGCAAGATGGAGGGCGTCATCCTCTCGGGGATGACCGCCACCAGCATCGGGCCCGACTCCAACCAGGTCATGGAGGCGCTCGCCAAGCTGAAGTGGCTCGTCATCATGGACCCGCTGCCCACGACGAGCTCGGAGTTCTGGCACCGGCCGGGCGTGGACCCGAAGACGATCAAGACCGAGGTCTTCATGGTGCCGTCCACCCACTGGATCGAGAAGGACGGCTCGTTCGTCAACAGCGGCCGCTGGATGCAGTGGAAGGACGCGGTGATCCCGCCCGACGGCGCCGCCCGCCACGACCACTGGGTCATGGCCGACGTCTTCCAGCGCGTGAAGAAGCTCTACCAGCAGAACGGGGGCAAGTTCCCCGAGCCGCTGATGGCCTTGACGATGAAACACAAGGATCCGGCGAAGCCCGAGCTCGACGAGATCGCCCAGGAGATCAACGGCTTCGACCTGACCACGGGGAAGCGGCTGGACTCGTTCGCCAAGCTGAAGGACGACGGCACGACCACCGCCGGAGACTGGATCTACACGGGGAGCTACCCCGAGGCCGGCAATCTCTCGAAGCGGCGGAACGGGATCCAGGACCCGGCCAAGAACGACCCGACCGGCATGGGGTACTACCACGGCTGGGCGTGGAGCTGGCCGCTCAACCGGCGCGTCATGTACAACCGCGCGTCGGCGGACCTCGAGGGCCGGCCCTGGGATCCCGGACGGCCGGGGATCGCGTGGGACGCGTCCCAGAAGAAGTGGATCGGCGACGTCCCGGACTACCCGGGGACGATGGATCCGAAAGACCCCAAGGCCTGGGGGCCGTTCATCATGAACGGCGAGGGCGTCGGCCGGCTCTTCTCGAGCTCGATGCTCGACGGGCCGTTCCCCGAGCACTACGAGCCGATGGAGGCCCCGATCCCGAACCCGCTGCATCCGAACCAGTCGGAGTCCCCGGTGGCGTTCCTCTACGACAAGGCCGCCGGGCGAGACAAGCCGTTCGGCACCGTGAAGGACTACCCGTACGTCGCGACGAGCTACCGTCTGACCGAGCACGAGCACTACGTCACCCAGCACGTGCCGCATCTGGTGGGGCTCCAGCCGGCGCCGTTCGTCGAGGTGCCGGAGGAGCTGGCCCGCGAGAAAGGCATCCGGAGCGGCGACCGCGTCCGGGTGAGCTCGAAGCGGGGCAAGCTCGAGGTGGCGGCCATCGTCACCAAGCGCCTGGGCCCGGTCCAGGTCGGGGGCAAGAAGGTCTACCAGATCGGCATCCCGATCCACTGGGGCTTCGTCGGCATCTCCGCCGATCGGGACCCCACCAAGGGAGCGAACTGGCTGGCCAACGCGCTCACGCCGTTCGTCGGCGACGCGAACTCCAGGACGCCCGAGTTCAAGGCGTTCCTGGTCAACATCGAGAAGGTCTGATGCCGGCGGAGACCCTGACCGGCAAGGCGGCCTGGACCGAGCGCCGCCGGCGCGCGTCCGAGCTGGCCGAGCAGTATCCTCATGCCGCCTCGCAGCTCGCGCTGTACGCGGCGCTGCTGGACGTGCAGGAGTCCGTGTTCCACGACGCGCTCGACGCCAGGCCGGCGGCCGCCACGCTGCCGGCCTGGGTCGCCGATCGCGTCCTCTCCCGCGTCGTCGACGTGAGCGTCGTCCACGGCCCGCCGGTCCTCGGGGAGGCGGCGCTCGACCGGTGGCGCCGGGGCAACGGCGCGGAGCTGGTCGGCGCCTGGCTCCGCGAGGAGTCGCAGGATCCGGTCTCGCGGTACCTGGCTCGCGCCGCCGCGGGGCCGGTTCTGGAGGCGCTGGGGCGGGCCGCCGGCCTCGAGCCGGAGGACACCGCCGACGGGCGGCGCTGCCCGATCTGCGGCGGTCGGCCGCAGGTCGCCTACTTCAGCGATGCGGGCGAGGCCCTGGTCACGGGGCCCCGCCATCTGATATGCGCCCGCTGCCACCACGACTGGATCTTCGCGCGCATGACGTGCGCGGGATGCGGCGAGCAGTCGGGCCCGAAGCTGCCGATCTACGGCGAGACGGATCGATTCCCTCATCTGCGTGTGGACGCTTGCGACACCTGCGGCGGCTACCTCTTGACCGTCGATCTGCGGAAGGCGCCCGGCGCCGTCCCGATCGTCGACGAGCTGGCGGCCATGCCGCTCGACCTTTACGCCCGAGAGCAGGGCAAGCACAAGATCGTCCCGAACCTCATGGGGATGTGAGGGAGGGCTAGCGAAATGGCCAGGACGGTCGGGTTCTTCACCGATGTGACCCTCTGTATCGGGTGCAAGGCGTGCGAGGTCGCCTGCAAGGAGTGGAACCAGCTCGAGGGCCACCCCCCGCAGTTCCTCGACAGCTACGACAACACCGGGCAGCTCGACGAGGAGAACTGGCGGCACGTCCGGTTCATCGAGACGGAGAAGCCGCGCGGCGGGGTGGCCTGGACGATGATGAGCGACGTGTGCAAGCACTGCGCGCTCGCCTCGTGCATGGAGGTCTGCCCCACCAACGCGATCATCAGGACGGAGTTCGACACCGTCTACATCCAGCCGAGCGTCTGCAACGGCTGCCGGGACTGCATCGCGGCCTGCCCGTACCACGTCATCGGCTACAGCGAGAAGACGGGCGTCGCCCAGAAGTGCACGTTCTGCTACGGGCGGCTCCAGGCGAACCTGACACCCGCGTGCGCCAAGGTGTGCCCCACCCAGTCGATCAAGTTCGGCGACCTCGAGGACATGCGCCGGCTGGCGCGGGAGCGCCTCGGCACGCTCCACAATCAGGGCGTCATGGAGGCCCAGCTCTACGGCGAGAAGGAGTACGGCGGGCTCCACGCGCTCTTCCTGCTGACGGACAAGCCGGAAGCCTACGGGCTGCCCAACGCACAGAACGCGGTCCTGCCGAGCCGGAACAACCGTCGGGGCTACCTGGGCTCGCTGGTCACCGCGGTGGTGGGCGTCCTGGGCGCGGTCGTCGCGTTCCGCAACCGCGGCGCCCGGGCGCTGGAGGGCTAGAGCCATGCCACAGCATTTCGTCGCGTCGCCGGAGTGGCACTGGTACATCGTCTGGTACTTCTTCCTGGGCGGGATCGCGGGCGGCGCCTACGCGCTGGGCACGCTGCTGAGGCTGGTGGGGGATCCGCAGGACGAGGGCGCCGCGCGCACGGCCTTCCTCGTCGCCTTCCCGACGTTTGCGATCTGCCCGATCCTCCTGACGCTCGACCTCGGCCAGCCCATCCGCTTCTGGCACATGCTGCTCGATGCGCGGACCGGGCTGCCCGACGTTCAAGTACTGGTCCCCGATGTCGGTCGGGGCGTGGGTGCTCTTCGTGTTCGGGCTCTTCGCCACCCTGTCCTTCATCGAGGCGCTGGTGCTCGACGGCCGGCTCCGGCACCCGCTGGCGCGGCGGGTGGCCGATGCGGCTCGCCGGCGGCTTCGGACGGCTCTTCATGATCGTCGGCGCGTGCCTCGGGCTCTTCATCGCCGGGTACACGGGCGTCCTGCTCGCGGTCAGCAACCAGCCGGTCTGGAGCGACACGTGGGCCCTCGGCGGGCTCTTCCTCGCCTCGGGGCTCAGCACGGCCGCGGCGGCGATCGCGCTGTTCGCGTGGTGGCGGCGCGACGCGCGGCCGTCCCAGGCCAAGCTGTCCCTGGCCGACCGGTACTTCCTCGTGCTGGAGCTGATCCTGCTCGCGATCTTTTTCATGACCCTCGGGCCGGTGGCCCCGCAGGTGCTGCACGGGGGCTGGCTCGCTCTCTGGGCGCTGGTCCTGGTGGGGATCCTGATCCCGCTCGTGATGCACCGAACCTCCGGGATGATGCCTGTCCTGGCGTCGCTCCTCGTGCTGATCGGGAGCTTCGCGCTCCGGACGGTCATCGTCCTGAGCCCGCAGCTGTGAGGGGGCGGGAGCCCCGCCGGCCCGCCGGGGGCTCCCGCGCCGCCCGCCCGCCGTCATGCTGAAGATCGGCGTCCTCTTGCCCGGTGAGACCGGGCAGCTCGGCGAGTTCCTCGCCGACGCCCGCGCGCTCGACACCGCCGGGGCGTCGGCGCTCTGGCTGGCCGAGGGCGCGCAGGACCCGTGGATGCTGGCCGCGGCCCTCGCGACGGTCACCAGCCGCGCCCGCCTCGGGGTGAGCGTCGACCCCGGGATCGACGTCGCGGCGCACGCACCGCGGCTCCGCACTCTCGACCAGCTGTCGCGGGGCCGCGCCGAGCTCTGGGCGACCGCGGCCGGCGCGGGCCCGGCGTGCTCGCTGGCGCGCGCCGTCGACCGCTGCCGGTTCCTCGGGCAGGCGGACGAGGAGGGCTGGCCGAAGCTCAGCGGGACGACCGACGGGCTCGTCCTGTCTGGACGCGATCCCGATGCGGACCGGGGGCGGCTCGAGCAGGCCCGCGCGCGGGTCGGCGGCCGCTCGACGAGCCCGCTCGAGTGCTGGGTCCAGATCGCGCTGCCCGACAGCCGGGCCAGCTGGCGGAAGACGCTCGCCGCCTACCAGGCGGCCGGGGCCGACGGGCTCCTCGTCCCGCTCGATGCGCGCCTGGTCGACCTCCTGCGTCGCGTCGACGAGGAGGACGACCGCTCCGACCTCACGCTGTCCCAGGGCTGACGAGCCCGACCGGCCCCGCGCCGGAGATAAGGTCGGCCCACGCGGGCCGTCGAGCCCGCCTTCAGTGCGCCGGAGTCATCCGGAGCGTGATGGGCCGCTCCAGCCCCTGCTCGACGTCGAACTGCGATCGCGTTGCGTCAGAGTTGATGTTGAATCCGTAGACGTGGAGCGACACCGTTACCTCGCGCGTGTGGTTCACCACGCTGTGGATGGCGCCCGGCAGGAAGGTCAGGACGTCGCCGGGTCCCACGATCCGCTCCTCGCGCTTGCGCAGGCTCGCGTGTCCGGGCCGCGACCCGTCGTCGAGGCGCTCCCAGGAGATGTTGGTCTCGGCGCCGTCGACGCCCGCCACCACCGCCCATGTGCCGTGGTCATGCGGCGCGGGGCCGCGGTCCGGAAGCCACGCCGCGGCGAACACGAGGAGCCGATGGTCCGGCTCCTCGTGGAGGACGTGGATCCCGAAGCCCTGCTCCGCGTCGCAGACGTAGTGCGCCGCCTCGAGCCAGTGCTTGGAAAGGGCGAGCGTGCGAGCCAGGGGTGCGACGCGCGCGAGGATCTCCGGCGCGTCGTCGCTCGCGGCGGTGGCGGCCCGCAGGTCCCGGACGAAGTCGTCCAGCCGGTAGCGGGGATCCGTCGCCCGCGTGCCGGTCACGGCTGCGACAGGAACGCGCGGGCCTGGCGGAGCTCGGCGCGGTTGGCGGCGTCGGAGCCGCCGGCGAGGGTCAGGAGCTGGCGGTAGTACTCGCGAGCCTGCGGCCGGTTGCCCGAGAGCTCGGCCGCCCGGGCCGCGCCGGACAGCCCGCGGAACCGGTTGCGGGCGACCTGGAGCGATGCCTCGAACTCCGGAAGCGCCAGGGCGGGCTGCTTGAGCTCCAGCAGGAGCTCACCCAGCAGCTCGCGCATCGGCCAGAGCCGGTTCTCCATGGCGACGTGCTTCTCGCTCGCGTCCTCGCGGTCCGCCGCCGTCCCGCATCAATCGAAGCGCCTCGGCGGAGCGGCCCTCCGCGAGGGCCATCCACGCCGTCGCCGCCAGCCGCTGGATCTCCACCTGCTCGGCCCAGTACTCCTGCTTGGATCGGGTCAGCGTGTCGCGCAGGGCGTCGAGCCGCTCCATGTCCGGCCGCGCGGCGGCCGCATTGCCGCTGCGGACGGCGCCCATCGCGCGGGCGAAGTGGGTCACCGCGTCCGCCGCGGGCGTGCTGGAGCGCACGGGGAGCGCCGCGGCCTCGGCCCAGGCCCCGCGCTCGATGGCGTAGCGGGCCGGGACGGCGGCGAACGCCGTGTGCACCCCCAGGATCCCGGCGGTCGGCGTCAGATCCGCGGCCGGGGCCTGGGTCCGGAGGAGGGCGGCCGTCTCGTCGACCAGCGCGCGCGCCGCCTCGTCCTGCGCCTGCTGGAGGTGCGCGTACACCGTGAAGTCCACCGCGTGCACGTACGTCTTGGCGACGCCGAGCGCGGCGCGGTTCGAGCGGATGGACTCCTCCCACATCCCCAGCATCGAGAAGATGTGCGACGGCATGTGGAGGGCGTGCGGGGCGGAGGACGCGACCGCCTCGTATCGGCGGGCCGCGGGAAGCCCTCGAGCGGCCAGGGCGGGGAAGTCGTAGCTGTGGATCAGGTAGTGGAGCGCCCCGGGGTGGTCCGGCTGCCCCGCGAGGACTGACTCGAGGAGCCGCGCGGCGGCCTGGTGGCGCGCGTAGGTCTTGTCCGGCGGCAGCACGAGGATGGCCTCGTTCATCGCCAGGGCGTACAGGGTCGCCGCCTCGGGATCGGCCGGGTGACGCGCGTGGACCTGGGCCATGGCGGCCTCGTAGGCGAGGACGCGGGTCGTGTGGTCGATCGTGTCGGCATCCTTGTAGTACGACTCCATCGCCGCCAGGTAGTCGCGCTCGCGCGGCGTCCGGGCGCCGAGGGCCTTGGCCTTCTCGACCGCCGCCCAGCCCGCCTTGAGCGCCGCCGGCGCGGGCGCCCCGACCAGCGGATTGCCGCGCTGGCTCATCGCGATGCCCCAGTGTGCCATGGCGCAGTCGGGGTCGGTCCGGGTCACCCCGGTGAACGCGATGGTCGCCTGCGGGAACCAGAAGGAGTGGAGCATCGCGAAGGCGCGATCGAATTCCGCCTGGGCCGCAGGGCTGCACGAGACGGGGAAGTGCGCGCGTCCGAGGGTCTCGGCGGCATGCGAGGTCGTGTGGTCCTGGGCCGCGGTGACCGAGGCGAAGCCGAGCGCCAGCAACGCGAGGAGCAGTCGCGGTGCGGGGCTTCGGGTCGATCGTCGGTCCGGTGTCGAGGTTCCTGACCGTGTGCCTCTCATGTGACACCTCCCTGGTCCACATCCGGCCCGCGTGGCGCTGGGGATCGGACGTCTCGACCGACGATAGGTAGGCGCCGCGTCATGCGTCCAATGCATTTAACGACTTATACTTCATGATCAGGGAGCATGAGTCGGATGGAGCTGCGTCACCTGCGCGCGTTCGTCGCGATCGTCGAGGCCGGGGGCGTGGCGCGCGCCGCGGCGCGCCTGAACGTGAGCCAGCCCGCGCTGTCCCGGCAGATCCTCGCCCTGGAGGACGATCTCGGCCTGCGGCTCTTCGATCGGATCGGGCGCCGGCTCCGCCTGACGGCGCCGGGCGAGGATCTGCTCCTCCGGAGCCGGCGGCTCCTGACGGACGCCCAGTCGCTGGGCGAGCGCGCGCGGGCCCTCCGGGCCGGCGAGACCGGGGTGCTCCAGGTGGGCGCCACGCCGCAGGTGATCGAGACGCTGCTTGCCGCCTTCCTGGGCGCCTACCGGCGCCATCATCCGGGCGTCGAGGTTCGGCTGGTCGAGGACGGCGGCGCCCGGCTCCCCGGCCGGCTGGAGCGCGGGCACGTTCAGCTCGCGCTGATGCCGGCCGGCGACGTGAGGTTCGAGCAGCGGGCGCTCGCCCCCGTGTACGTGCTGGCCGTGATGTCACCGCGGCACCGACTTGCCCGTCGCGCCCTGCTCGACGTCGGCGACCTCGCCGATGTCCCGCTCCTTCTGCCGCGCCCGGACTTCGGCTCGCGCACGTGGTTCGACGCGGCCTGCCAGGTGGCGCACGTCCACGCCCGCGTGATGCTGGAGAGCGGCGCTCCGCACACGCTGATCGCCCTGGCGCGCGAGGGCTACGGGGTCGCCGTCGTGCCCTCCAACGCCCAGGTGCCGCGCGCCGGGGTGCGCGCCCTGCCGATCATGCTCCGGGGGACCCCGATCGGACGGTGGGCGGCGATCTCGTGGGACCCTCAGCGCTTTCTCGCCCCTTACGCCGTGGACTTCGTCGACGAGCTGCTCGCGCACGCGCGGAAAGGCTATCCCGGCCGCGAGCTCACGCGCCGGGCGCCGCCTCTGCCGCGACCGGGCGACTGAGCGAGGCGGGAAGGCGGCAGCCGCCAGAGCCACTGCCCGAGCCAGTTTGTCGGCGCTCGGCGCCGTCCGGCGCCCCTCAGCCCGGCGCGGGTCGGAGACCGAGGGCCGTTCGAACGCGCCACGCAACCGGACCCCGTGCGGCCATCCGGGGCGAGGCGCATCGGTGCGGCCAGCCGCCAGCGGAGCGTGACGTCCGGCCGGCCACGGTCGACGGTCAGCGCTTCTCGCCGACACACCCGCCGTCCGACGGGAGTCCAGCGGCCGGCGACCACGGCGTTGACGTATCGGAGCGTGAACCACCACGTCGCGTAGAACGGAGCCGCGAGAGCGGCGCTGCGCACGGAGGCCTCGCGCTCGAAGTCCCATATCGACTCGTCCGGCCGCAGGAGATCGAGCAGCGTGCGGCGGTCCCAGAAGGCTGCCTGCAGCGAAG
This sequence comes from uncultured Candidatus Rokubacteria bacterium, assembly GCA_963765195.1. Lineage (GTDB taxonomy): Bacteria > Methylomirabilota > Methylomirabilia > Rokubacteriales > DASRDR01 > DASRDR01. Next base: position 18,783 of record CAVXVV010000088.1, on the reverse strand, counting down.
CTCGGAACCGGGAGCCTCGCTCGTGCACGCCGATCCCCGGATGGCCGGCCACCCGGCGGTTCGGGCGCGGCAGGGGCACGAGCCGCAGATAGGCGCCTCCCAGGGCGTGGAGGCTCCGGCGCTGTGCCTCCACCGCCGCGCTCGACACCGGGCGGGTCAGGAAGAAGTCTTCGATCATGAAGAGGACGTCGCGGTGCGGAAGCGTGCCCAGCGCGTTCAGCGCTATTTCGGACCACGTCAGCCCGGCTCCCCCTAGGATCGGGCGGACACGGGGATCCTCCACCGGCACCGTCTCGCTCACGAGGAACGTCGGGTAGGGGCAGTCCGGCCAGTACCGCCGGTGAAGGGCGAGACACGGGCCCCAGAGATCCCGGTACTTGTCGCACGAGAAGATGACGAGCGCGCAGTCGGCCGGGTCGCCAGGCCGGTCGTCGGCGCGGGCGGGGCTGGGGGCGGCGCGCCGCCGATCCGCCGTCATGCGGACGTCGCGACGTTGATGTCCACTCACCACTCCTCGCTCTCCCGGGGGAAACGGCCCGGCGAAGCGCCGGGATCCGTTCCCGCCGATCGTGCGGGGCGGGGTGCGCGCTGTCAAGGAAACCCGCGAGGATGCGCGGGCCCTGGCGTCCGGCGTTTCGTGCGCCGGCGTCCGGCGCTCCCTCAGGCCAGCGCCTCCGCCGGGCGCGACACTCCGTCGAGTGACCGGATGAGGTCTTCCTCGCGCCCCATGAGTCGGCTCAGGCGATGGTGGAGCACCTTGATGCGGTCGAAGTCCCAGTCGAAGGAGGCGATCTCGTCGGACAGATCGAGGAACTCGCCGGCGAAGCCATCGCGCGTCGCCTGGTAGGCCGAGAACGCCTCGTCCGTGCCCGCCACGACGGCCTGGGCGAGGAGCTCCGCGTCGCGAAGCGCGTCGCTCATCCCGTGGGCCGTGATCGGATCCTTGAAGCACTCCGCGTCGCCCACCAGCGCCCATCCGGGCCCCCACGCCTGACGGATGAACCCCGCCCGGCCCGGGAAGGGATGGAGCTTGCCCTCGCGCTCGGCGGCGGCCACCCGGCGCGCGAGCGTCGCGTCCGTGGCGGCGAGGACCTCGCCGTACACGGCGTCGAGGCCGCGCGCGCTCTCGGTCGTGTAGCGCTCCGGGCGCATGGCCGCGAACACGCACGCCTGGCCGTCGTTGGTGGGGATCGCGCCCGCGGCGACATCCTTGCCGTAGTACCAGTGGGTGCCGTCGAGGGGGAGGCCGCGCCAGTAGCCGTAGAGCAGTGCGCCCCGGTGGCGGCCGGCCCGGAGGATCTCCGCGCCCACCGCGCGCGCGATCCCGGAGCGCGCGCCGTCCGCGCCGATCACGATGCCCGCTTCGACGCGCCGCGTCTCGCCCGCGGCATCCGTGAGGCGCACGCCGCTCACGCGACCCGAGCTCGAGCGGACCAGCTCGCCGGCGACGACGTCGTGGAGGACCTGGGCGCCAGCCTCGGCCGCAGCGTCCGCCAGCAGGCGGTCGAGGACGGTGCGGCGCGGCGAGTAGAGCGCCTCCACGCCATCCCGCGGCTTGATCGGCCACCTCGACGGCCTCGGGGCCGTAGTGGAATGTGGTCCGCCGGATGGGCGGCGTGTCCGCGGCGACGAGGCGCGGGAGTACGCCCCAGCGGTGGAGCTGCATCAGTCCCGGCCGCATCAGGGCGTGGGTGGACGTCGTGTCGCTGCCGCGCGCGCTCCGGTCGACGGCAAGGACCGACAAGCCCGCGCGCGCCAGGAGCAGGGCCGTGCTGGCACCGGCGACGCGCGCCCCGACGATGACGGCGTCGTACTGCGTCGCGATCGGAGCAGGACCCTTCATGACGAGGCTCCTCTTCGGCGGTCAGGCCGCCACGTGGCGGCGGCGCCGCAACCGGCGCTGGATGTGATCGGCGAGCTCGGCGGCGTCGGCGCCGACGCCGTCCAGGAAGCTCGAGTTCCGGCGGCGCATGAAGTAGAGGCCGAGGGCGTACAGCCCGGGCTCCGGGGTGACGCCGCCCTCGTGCCGGAGCTCGCCCCGGTCGTCCAGGACCGGGACGTGGAGCCACGGATACTCGCGACGGTACCCGGTCGCCCACACCACGGTGCGGATGCCCGCCGCTCCGAGGTCGAGCGCGGCCGGCAGCGGCGGCACGGGCACGGGCCGCGGCCGGTCGGCCCCGGCAAAGCTCTCGGCGCGCCCGCTGGACTCGATGAAGCGGTCGACGCGGTCCAGCAGCCGGTGCATCTTCGCCTCCGCGTGCTCGACCGAGGCGGCGAGATCGTCCGCGAGGGCGACCTGCCGCCCGCGCACCTCGAGCACGCGCCCCACGACGCGCACGCCCTCCGCCTGGAGGATGCCGAGATCGAGGGAGCGATGGCCCTCGTCGCCGATGAGCTGGAGCGAGGGCTCGTCGCGCGAGGCGTCGACGTCCCAGACCTGATCGGCCGTCTCGGAGAGCACGCCCATCGCGTCGAGCCACGCCATGATGTCGAGCCCGCGATAGTTCCGGGGGAGCCGCGTGTGCCCGCCGACCGCGAGCGTCACGTGGCGGCCGGAGCGCTCGATCTCGGACGCGAGCTGGATGCCGGTGGAGGAGGCGCCGACCACCAGCACCGGACCGTCGGGCAGCTGCCCGGGATTCCGGTAGGCGGTCGGCACGACCTGGACGATGTCCGGCGCCAGGCCCGCGGCGAACGGCGGGACCGTCGCCAGATCGCAGTGCCCGGTGGCGATCACGACGCTCGCGGCCCGCCACGCGCCGACGGTGGTCTCCACGCGGAACCCCGTCTCGTCGCGCTCCACGGCCTCCACCGTCACCCCCGTATGAACCGGGGCCGAGAAGGAGCGCGAGTAGTCCTCGAGGTACTGCGTCACCTCGGTCCGCGTCATGTAGCCGTCTGGATCGGGGCCGAGGTACGACCAGCCCGGCAGGCGGCTCTGCCAGCGCGGGGTCAGGAGGTGGAGCGAGTCCCACCGCTCGCTGCGCCAGCGCTCGGCCACGTGCCCCCGCTCGAGGACGGCGTGGTCGATGCCGCGATCGGCGAGATGCCGGCTCATCGCGAGGCCGGCCTGGCCGGCTCCGATGACGATCACGTCTGTGTGAGCCATTGGGAGTCCTCGCTTCACGGTGCGGCCGACCGGCCGGGTCGCACGGGACCCGGCCGGCCGTCCTGGATGGAAGGTCATCCCGCGGACACGGAGACCGTGACCGGGACGCCGTTGGTCAGGACGTCGTACACGGCGGAGCGCTTGCGCGACTGCTCGACGATCTTCTCGAGCACGGCGGGCGGCGCGTCGCCCTTGATCGTGAAGCTCACGCGGATCTGCTGGTAGCCGTTCCGCACCTGGTCGGACAGGCCGAGGATGCCCCGGAGATCGATGTCGCCCTCGATGCGCGACTCGACCTCGGTCAGCGTCACGCCGCGCGCGGCGGCGACGTTGCCGATGCCCGCGGTCAGGCATCCCGCGAGCGCGTGCAGCAGGAACTCGACCGGGGTCGGCGCCTGGTCTTGTCCCGTCAGGACCTTCGGGTGGTCGGCATCGCAGGTGAACTCCTTCACGTGGATCTGCTCCCCGCCGGCGCCACTGAAGGACTGGATGCGGGTGCGGCTGTGCGTTCCGGTCTGCCAGCGGTTCTCCGCGCGGAACTGGAACTTCGCCAGCTCCGGCTGGGCCCCGACCGCGTTGATCGTGGTCAGGAGGGCCGGCGTGTCGATGCCGTTCCGGGGCTGGGGCATGGGCTTCGGGGTCGTCATGGTGGGCATTGCGATCCTCCTCGTGAGTCTTGGGTGTTGGGTGCGATCCGCGCGGCCTCAGGCGGCGACGCGCGGGGTGGTGGCTGCGGTCACGCCGGTCCGGCCGGCGCCGCTGGGCCGAGCGCTCCGGAGCGGGACCACGCGGGTCGGGATCTCCGACTCGGACCCGCTCGTGCTCAGCCGGTCGGCTGTCCACGAGATGGCTCCGATCAGGAACAGGCCCAGGTGACCCAGCGCGCGGTCCGTGATCCTGCTGAGGGCCTTCATCGCTGCTCCTCCTTCGTCTCGGCTCGTCGCTGCCAGCTGCATGGCCAGGTAGTAGGGCAACCGGCGTGCCGGTTTACGACATCCATGAAAACGGACACTTAGAAGTGTCGGCGCCGGTGGATCAGTGTCGAACGCCGCCGGTTTCGACACTGTTCGACAGCGCGGCGGAGGCTGTCGAACTCCGTCGACCCCCAATAGGCTGGAGCGAGGCCTGGGCACTCGATGGACGGTCTCGTCCGAGACGGTCGTGTAGGTTGGCGGACGGTGGACCGTTCCGGTACCCTGTGCGGGAGGGTGAGTCCGCCTCCCATCGCAGGAGCTCGCAACGCCGCGAGGTCAACGCAGAGGAGGAGTCCGGCTCCTCGAGGCCGGAGTGGCCGCGCGGCCGCTCATGAACAGGAGAGACGGGAATGAGCGTGGAAATCTGGAAGCGACGGCCCGGGCACTCGTGTCTCCGGGCAAAGGCATCCTCGCCGCCGACGAGAGTCATCCGAGCATCGCGCGTCGGTTCGAGCCGTCTGGGCATCCCGAACACCGAGGACGCCCGACGCCGATACCGGCAGATGCTCCTCACGACGCCGGGCGCGGCGGACTACGTGAGCGGCGTCATCCTGTTCGACGAGACGCTCCGCCAGAAGGCCGACGACGGGACGCCGCTGGTCGAGGTCCTGTCGCGCCAGGGGATCATTCCCGGGATCAAGGTCGACCGCGGCGCGAAGGCCCTCGCGGGCGCGCCCGGGGAGCAGGTGACGGAAGGCCTCGACGGGCTCCGCGAGCGGCTCGCGGAGTACTCGGCCCTCGGGGCCCGCTTCGCCAAGTGGCGCGCGATCATCACCATCGGTCCGGGCCTTCCGACGAATCGGGCCGTCCTCGCGAACGCCCACGCGCTGGCGCGGTACGCGGCCCTGTGCCAGGAGGCCGGTGTGGTGCCGATCGTCGAGCCCGAGGTGCTGATGGACGGGGACCATACCCTCGAGCGCTGCTTCGAGGTGACCGAGGCGACGCTCCGCACGGTCTTTCACGCCCTGCCGGAGCAGGGCGTCGTGCTGGAAGGCATGCTGCTCAAGCCGAACATGGTGGTGTCGGGCAAGAGCTGCCCGCGCCAGGCGGGTGTCCCCGACGTGGCGGCGGCCACCGTCCGCTGTCTCCGGCGCGCCGTCCCGGCGGCGGTGCCCGGCGTGGTCTTCCTGTCGGGCGGCCAGAGCGAGGAGCGGGCCACCGCGCACCTGAACGCGATGAACGCGCCGGGCGTCTCCTCCCCGTGGGCGCTCAGCTTCTCCTACGGGCGCGCGCTCCAGGACTCGGCGCTCCGCGCGTGGCGGGGCGATCCGGCGCGCGTGGCGGCCGGGCAGCAGGCATTCCTCCACCGCGCCCGCATGAACGGCGCCGCCAGGAACGGGCGCTACACGCCCGACCTCGAGCGCGCGGCCGCCTAGCCGGGTGACGGCGGGGAGCGCTCCAGCCGTGAAGACGCTCGCGATCCTCGTCGGCGGCGGCCCCGCCCCCGGGATCAACGCGGTCATCTCGGCCGCCGCGATCGAGGCGCGCAACCAGGGCCTGCGCGTGCTCGGCATCCTCGACGGCTACAAGTGGCTCATGCAGGGCGATCTCTCCCACGTCCACGAGCTCGACATCGACGAGGTGTCCCGGATCCACTTCGAGGGCGGCTCGATCCTCCGGACGTCCCGCGCCAACCCGACCAAGTCGGAGGAGTCGCTCCGCCAGATCGCCGAGAGCCTCCGGCGGCTCGACGTCTCCTACCTGGTCACGATCGGCGGGAACGACACCGCCTTCGCGAGCGCGCGGATCGCGGCGACGCTCGCCGGCCGGCTGGCCGTCGCCCACGTCCCGAAGACCATCGACAACGACCTGCCGCTGCCCGAGGACGTCCCGACGTTCGGCTTCACGACGGCGGTCAATCTCGGCAAGGACCTCGTCCGGAACCTCATGCAGGACGCCGCGACCACGCAGAAGTGGTTCTTCGTCACCGTGATGGGCCGGCACGCCGGCCACCTCACCCTCGGGATCGGCGGCGCGGCCGGCGCGACGCTGATGCTGATCGGCGAGGAGTTCACGGGCGAGCGCGTGCCGATCGGGCGCGTCGCGGACATCCTCGAGGGCGCCATCATCAAGCGGCGCGCCCACGGCCGGGAGCACGGCGTCGCGCTCCTGGCGGAGGGCATTCTCGAGAAGCTCGACCCCGACACCATGGGCCCCGTGTCGTACGACACCTACGGGAACGTGCGGCTCTCCGACCTCGAGCTGGCCCGGCGCCTCAAGGACGAGGTGTCGACGGCCCTGGCCGCCCGTGGGATCGAGATCGGGATCGCCGCCAAGGACCTGGGCTACGAGCTCCGCTGCGCGCCGCCCGGAGGCTTCGACATCCAGTACGCCCGGAGCCTCGGCTACTCCGCCGCCCGCTTCCTCCTCGACGGCGGCACCGAGGCGATGGTCACCATCCAGGGCGGGCGGCTGGTGCCGGTCCCGTTCCGCGACCTGCTCGACCCCAAGACCGGCCGCGTGCGGCTCCGCTACGCGGACGTCTCGTCCGAGGCCTACCGGACGCTCTACGCCTACATGATCCGGCTCAAGCGCGAGGACTTCGAGCGCCCGGAGCAGCTGAAGGCCCTCGTGGCGGCGAGCGGGCTCAGCGAGGCGGACTTCGTCGCCCGCTTCGGGTATCTGGCCGGCGCCGCGCCCGCGCCCCCCGCGTCCGCCTGAGGCGGGCGGCCCGTCCTAGCCCGCGCCCCCGCGCGCCTCGGGGGCCAGGTTCCAGCGCTGGATCACCCGGGTCTCGCGCTCCCACCCGAGCACGCTGACCGACGCCGTCGCCAGCGCGAACGAGCGGCCGTCCCCCGGCGGGCGGCCGATCCAGCACGCGGCGAGGATCCGGAGGACATGAGCGTGGGCGAACAGCGCGACGTCGCCGTCCGCTTGTAGCGCCTGGTCGATCACGCGGCGGGCTCGTACGCCCACCTGGTCCACGGACTCGCCCTCCGGGACGGGGGTGGTCCAGATGGACCAGCCGGGCTCCGTGACGCGGATGTCGGCCGTCGTGCGCCCCTCGTAGATCCCGTAGTCCCACTCGCGGAGGTCCTCGCTCGTCCGCGCGACGCTCTCGTAGCCGGCCAGCCGGCAGGTCTCGCGGGCGCGGGCCAGCGGGCTCGTGAGCACGAGCCCGAACGGCCGCCCGGCCAGATGGTGGCCGAGCGCCTCGGCCTGCCGCCGCCCCGCCGGGGTGAGCGGCACGTCGGTGCGGCCCGTGTGCCGCCCGCTCGCCGACCACTCGGTCTCTCCGTGCCGGATCAGCCAGATCTCGTGTCGACCGGCCATGCCTCGGGAGTATAGCGCCCGCCGGCTGCGGCTCTCGTCATGCGGGGGTTTCCCGGCTGCCTCCGTATCTCGCCTGGCAGCTGCGCCCGACGATTGCGTATTCCACGCGAGCCGTTACGCTGTTTTCAGGGCCGCCGCCCGACGTCGGCGCCGGCGGCCGCGAATCTCGAGATCGCTCTGACACGGGAGGATGGCTTCGATGATGGGAGACAAGATCGGCGAGACCTCGGGCAAGGTCACGGGGATGCGGGTGCTGCCCGGCGAGGGCGGCCGCTTCGTCAAGATGGAGATGACGATCCAGACGAAGGGGACGCTGTTCGGCCAGAAGGGCACCGACATGGGCACGTACGTCGCGTACGAGCGCATCCCCGGCCAGGTGTACGGGGAGGGGCAAGGAATCTTCATGTCGGAAGACGGCCACGGCGTGATCTGGAGCGGGTTCGGAGTCGGGACGCCGACCGGCAAGGGCATGGGCATGCGCTGGGCGGCGGCCGTGACCTACCAGACGAACTCCCCGAAGCTGGCCCGCCTGAACGGCGTCGTCGGCATGGTCGAGCACGAGACCGACGCCCAGGGGAACGCCAAGGTCCGCGCGTGGGAGTGGAAGACCGGGAAGTAGCCGATCGCGCGGCGCACGATTCGGGAGCGACGGCCCGGGGGACGCGACCCCGCGGGCCGTCGTCTCGTGCGCCCCACGGTCACCGGGGCGCCGCTATCATGAGGGCATGAGCGTCCTGCCGTCCCTGACCCCGCCAGAGGCCTCGTGTATCTAGACCGGCAGCTCTGGGCCTTCACCGCGGGCGTCCGGGGCCGGATCGCGGGCACGGTGCTGCTGGGGCTCCTGGCGGTCTCCGCCGGGATCGCCCGCCTCGCCCTCCTCGGGTGGCTCCTCGCGCGCGTCCTCAGCGGCGCGCCGCTCGCCACGCTGATCGGGCCGGTGGCGGCGGTGGCGGTCGCCACGGTGCTCCGCGGCGTCCTCGACTACGCGCGCGCCATGGTCGCCCACGGGACGGCGGCCCGGGTGCAGGCGCGGCTCCGTCAGGCCGTCCACGCCCACGTGCTCCTCCTCGGGCCCGCCCACTTCACGGCGTCCCGCACCGGCGACGTCGTCCTGACCGTCGTCGAGGGCGTGCAGCAGCTCGAGGTGTACTTCGGCCAGTACCTCCCGCAGCTCTTCGTGGCCGCGCTGACCCCCGCGCTGATCTTCGCGTTCATGGCGTGGCTGGACGTGCCGATCGCGCTCGTCCTGCTGGGGGCGGCCCTCGTGACGCTCGCGGCGCCGAGCCTCTGGCACCGCTGGGACAGCGCACGGAGCCTCGCGCGCCAGCGCGCCTACGCCGCCTTCGGCGCGGAGTTCCTCGACGCCGTCCAGGGGCTGGGCACGCTGAAGGCGTTCGGCCAGAGCGGGACGCGCGCCGCGCTCCTCGCGGCCCGGAGCCGCGCGCTGTTCCGGGCGACCATGGGCGTCCTCGGCACGAACACGCTCGCGCGCGGGATCACCGACGTCGGCATCGCGCTCGGCGCGGCGGCGGCGCTCGGGTGGGGCGTGCAGCGCGTCCTGGCGGGGACCATGAGCCTCGAGACGCTGCTGGTCGTCCTCATGCTGGGCGTCGAGGTCTTCCGGCCGCTGCGCGACCTCCGCGTGCTCCTTCACCAGGGCATGCTGGGCCTCTCCGCCGCGCGCGGGGTGCTGGCGCTCCTCGCGACCACGTCGCCGGTTCGCGACGAGGGCGGCGCCGCCACCGACCTCCGGCGGCTCGCTCCCACGGTGGCGTTCGACGACGTGACCTTTCAGTACCCGGGCGGTCGCGGGCCGGCCCACGCGCGGCTGTCCTTCAGCGTGCAAGCGGGCGAGCGCGTGGCCATCGTCGGCCCGAGCGGCTCGGGCAAATCCACCGTGGCCCGCCTCCTGCTTCGCTTCCACGATCCCCAGAGCGGTCGGGTGCTCGTCGGCGGCCGCGACGTCCGCGACCTCCGCCTGGCGGATCTCCGCGCGCTCATGGCCGTCGTGCACCAGGACACCTATCTCTTCCACGGGACCGTCGCCGAGAACCTCCGGATGGGACGGCCCGACGCGACGGCGGCCGAGCTCGAAGCGGCCGCCCGGGAAGCCAACGCGCACGAGTTCATCGCGCGCCTGCCGCAGGGCTACGAGACGGTGGTGGGTGAGCGCGGCGTCCGGCTCTCGGGCGGCCAGCGCCAGCGCATCGCCATCGCGCGGGCGCTCCTGCGCGACGCGCCGATCCTGATCCTCGACGAGGCCCTCTCGTCGGTGGACGCGGAGAGCGAGGCCTTCATCCAGGCGGCCCTGGACCGGCTCATGGCCGGCCGCACGACCCTGATCTTCGCGCACCGGCTGTCGAGCGTGATCGGCGCCGATCGGATCCTCGTGCTCGACGGCGGGCGCGTCGTCGAGAGCGGCTCGCATGCGGAGCTGATCATGCGCGGCGGCGCGTACGCGCGGCTCATGGCGGCCCAGGTCGCGGAGCGGGTCGACGAGGACGGCGCCCTCGCGCCGCGCCCGACCGCCGGCCCCGGCGCGGCGCCGGACGGGGCGGGCTCGGAGACGGAGCCGGCGGAGGCCATCCTGACCGCGTCGGGGCGGCTCGGGTGGGCCGGGGTGCTGTCGGTGCTCCTGGGGCTGAGCCGCGGCTATCGCGGGCGGCTCGTCATCACGTTCCTGCTCGGCGTGGCTCGCGTCGCCGCGCTGATCGGCGTGGGCGCGGTGAGCGCCCTCACCGTGCTGGCCGTCCAGCGGGGCCGCCCGGTCGGCGGCTGGCTCGCCGCCCTGTTCGTCGTCGCGCCGCTCGCCGGACTCCTCCACTGGCTCGAGTCGTGGCTGGCCCACGACGTCGCCTACCGGCTCCTCGCCGACATGCGCCTCCGGTTCTTCCGGGCGCTCGACGCCCTCGCGCCCGCGTACCTGACGCGGCGGCGCACGGGGGACCTGGTCGGCGTGGCGACCCACGACATCGAGCTCATCGAGTACTTCTTCGCCCACACGATCGCGCCCGCCTTCGTGGGCGTCCTCGTGCCGGCCGTGGTGCTCGGGGTGCTGCTCGCCCACGGCTGGCCGATGGCGCTCGTCCTGGCGCCCTTCCTCGGCTACGTCGCGCTCGGTCCCGTGTGGGGGCGCGCGCGCATCGATCGCCTCAGCGCGCGGGCGCGCGAGGCCGCCGGCGCCCTCAACGCCCACGCCGTCGATTCGATCCAGGGCCTCGCCGAGGTGGCGGCGTTCCAGCAGGAGGCGCACCGGGACGCCCAGTTCGCGGCGCGCGCCGTCGCCTACGCGGAGGTGCGCATGCCGTTTCTCCGCGACCTGGCGCGCCAGGGCGCTCTCCAGGAGATCGCGACGGGGCTGGGCGGCGTGGCCGTCGCCGTCACCGGAGCGGCCCTGGCCGCGCACGGCGCGCTCGAGCCCGCGCGCGTGCCCCTCCTCACGCTCCTGGCGCTGTCGGCCTTCGTCCCGGTGTGGGAGATCGCGCAGATCGGACGCCAGCTGGCCGACACCTTCGCCGCCACCCAGCGCCTCCACGCGGTGCACGCCGAGCCCGTGACCGTCACCGACGGGCCGGGGGTGCCGCCGCCCGCCGCGGGGGACGCGCCGGCGCTCGAGATGGTGCGGGTCAGCTTCAGCTATCCCGGTCGCCCTCGGCTCGCGCTCGACGACGTCACGCTGTCCGTCCCCGCGGGGAGCACGGTCGCGCTCGTCGGGCCTTCGGGCGCCGGGAAGACGACGGTGGCCAACCTGTTCCTGCGCTTCTGGGATCCGGCCGCCGGCGAGGTCCGTCTCCACGGCCACGATCTCCGTCGCTACCGGCTGGACGACCTGCGAGCGCGGATCGCGCTCGTCGCCCAGGACACCTACCTCTTCAACGACACGCTCCGCGCGAACATCCGGCTCGCGCGGCCCGGCGCCTCCGACGCCGACGTCGCGGCGGCGGTCGAGCGCGCGGCCCTCCGGGAGTTCGTCGAATCGCTGCCCGAAGGGCTCGACACGGTCGTGGGGGAGCGGGGAGCGCAGCTCTCGGGCGGCCAGCGCCAGCGGGTCGCCATCGCGCGCGCCTTCCTGAAGGACGCGCCGGTGCTCATCCTCGACGAGGCGACGTCGCACCTGGACGCGGTCAGCGAGCAGGAGGTGCGCCGCGCCCTCGACCGGCTCGCGCGGGGGCGGACGACCGTGGTCATCGCCCACCGCCTCTCCACCGTGCGCGACGCCGACCGGATCCTGGTCTTCGACGAGGGCCGCCTCGTCGAGACCGGGACCCACGACGCGCTCCTCGCCGGCAGCGGGCTGTACCGCCGCCTCGTCGCCCGCCAGGCCGGCGCCGCGCTGGCCGCCCGCGGCTGATCGCGGATCCCGGGCGGCGGCTCACACCTCCGAGTCGGCGCCCCGGACGCTCGCCGCGATCCGCAGGCTCGACACCACGGCGAAGACGGCGGCGATGACGATCAGGGCCGCCGAGATCGGCCGGGTGAAGAGGATCGAGAAATCGCCGCGCGAGATCTCGAGGGACTGCCGGAGCGACTGCTCCATGAGGGGCCCCAGGATGAGCGTCAGGATGAGCGGCGCCAGCGGGATGTCGAGCTTCTTGAGGAGGTAGCCCAGGACGCCGAAGGCCGCCATCAGCCCGACGTCGAACATCTCGCTGTTGATGCTGTACGCGCCGATCACGCAGAAGCCCAGGATGAAGGCGAACAGGATCGGACGCGGGATCTTGAGGATCTTCACCCAGAGCGGGATCAGCGGAAGGTTCAGGATCAGCAGGATGACGTTGCCGACGCAGAGGCTCGCGATCACGCCCCAGGCGACCGCGGCGTGGTCGCGGAACAGGAAGGGGCCGGGGATGAGGCCCTTCATCATGAAGGCGCCCATGATCACGGCCACCGTCGGTGATCCCGGGATGCCGAGCGTGAAGAGCGGGATGAGCGCGGAGGTCGCGTAGGCGTTGTTGGCCGTCTCCGGGCCCGCCACGCCCTCGATCATGCCGGTGCCGAACCGCTCGGGCGTGCGGGACATACGCTTCTCCACGACGTAGGACATCACGGTGGGCACCACGGCGCCGACCCCCGGGATCAGGCCCAGGAAGAAGCCGATCGCGGTGCCGCGGAGCACCGGCAGCGCCGATCGGCGGGCGTCCTCCGGTCCGAGGAACAGGTCCCGCAGCCGCGTGCCGATCGGCTTGAAGGGCACCTCCCGCTCGAGGCTGAGCAGGATCTCGCCCACGCCGAAGAGCCCCATCGCGACGATCACGACGTTGATGCCCGACATCAGCTCGAGCCGCCCGAACGTGAAGCGCGGCGCCCCGGCGACGGGGTCGATGCCGACCATGGCGATCAGGAGCCCGATCACCGCCGAGACCAGGGCGAGCACGATAGATCGGCCGGCGAGGCTGCTGACCAGCGACAGGCCGACCAGCATCAGCGCGAAGAACTCCGGCGGCCCGAACTTCAACGCGAGCTTGGTGAGCGGGACGGCCAGCAGCACCAGGCCGAGCGTCGCGACCATGCCGCCGACGAACGAGCCGAGCGCGGCCACGGTGAGCGCGGGCCCGGCGCGTCCCTGGCGCGCCATCGCGTACCCGTCGATGCAGGTGATCGCCGAGGCAGCCTCGCCCGGCACGTTGACCAGGACCGACGTCAGCGTCCCGCCGTACATGGCGCCGTAGTAGATCGCCGCCAGCATGATGATGCCGGCGGCGGGCGGGAGCCCGAAGGTCACGGGCAGCAGGACGGCCGTGCCCGCCACCGGGCCGATGCCGGGCAGGATGCCGACCAGCGTGCCCAGGACGCAGCCCGCGAAGGCGAAGAGGAGGTTGACGGGCTGGAGCGCGGTGGCGAAGCCTCCGAGCAGGAGCGACAGGCTCTCCACCACCGCCTAGAATCCGAGCACGCCGACGGGGAGGGGCAGCTTCAGCCACTCCACGAGGATGTAGTAGGCGGCGAAGCTGCCAAGCACGGCGAGGACGGGCGTCTCGATCCACCGCCAGCGTCCGAGCATGCCGATCACGACCAGGTAGAAGGTCAGCATCGTCAGGCGGAAGCCGAGCGTGGTGGTCGCGAACGCGACCGCGAACAGGGCGACGACGACGCCGACGATCCGGAGCGCGGCCGGCCGGTCGGGGAGGTCGATGCCGGCCGCGGCGGGGTCGCGGCTCCGGGTCGCGCGCACGAGAATCACGAGCGAGAGGAGCGCCAGGATCGCGCAGAGCCAGCGCGGGAAGAACCCGGGGCCCGGGCCGATGCGCGTGTAGTAGGGAAGGCGGGCCGCCTGGTAGCCGAGCACCGCGGTGACCAGGAGCCCGGCGAGGCCGCTCAGCTGATAGGCGCGACGCGCCGAGAGCATGACGCCCTGGCTCTTCCCCGCAGGCAGCCCGGTGTGGTGGCCGGAAGGGAGGGACGGCCGCTACTGGGCGAGCTTCTGCAGCAGCGGGCGCATCCGACTCTCGGTGTCGATCCAGTACTTCGTGTAGCCTTCGGGGTCCCGATAGTAGAGGCCGATGCCGAGCTCCTTCATCTTGGCCTGATGGTCCGCGTTCTCGGTCACGGCCTTCATCGCCCGCGTGAGCTTGTCCACGACCGGCTTCGGCGTGCCGGCCGGGGCCAGGATCCCCGCCGCGGACGCGGCGACGACGTCGAAGCCGAGCGACTTCATCGTCGGCACGTCGGGCATCGAGGGATCCGGCTGCTCCGCGGCCACCCCGAGCACCCGGAACTGGCCCGCCTTCTTCTGCGCGAGGGAGTCCGCGGTCGAGCCGGCCAGGGCCTCCACGTGCCCGCCGAGGAGGGCGGTGACGGAGGGCGCGCCGCCGTTGAAGTGCACCGACGCGAAGCGCACGCCGGTGACGAGCTCCAGCATGACCACCTGCGTGTGCGGCACCGCCATCAGCCCGCTGTCGCTGATCCGGATGCTCTCCGGCTTGGCGCGGGCTGCCTCGACGAGCTCCTTGAGGGTCTTGTACGGGCTCTCCGTCTGGACCGCCAGCATCATCCACGTCAGGTGGTGCATCCCGATCGGCTGGAAGCTCGCCCGCGTGTAGACCGCCGCGCGCGACGGATCGAGGTAGTGGGTGGTCACGGTCGGCAGGACCGCATAGGAGAGGGTATAGCCGTCGGGAGTCGCGCGCGTCAGCTCGGTCAGCGCCAGCTGGGATGCCGCGCCCGGCTTGTTCACGACCTGGACCGAAGCGCCGAGCTCCTTCTCCAGTCCCGCGGCCATCAGGCGGGCGGTGACGTCGGTGACGCCGCCCGCGGCGTACGGCACCAGGATGGTGATCGGCTTGCTCTTGACCGGGAACTCCTGGGCCGCCGCCGTGCCGACCGCCGCGCAGAGCGCCAACGCCAGCAACGCGGCGAGCCCGACCTTTCCCCAATCCTGCGCCGATGTCATGAGCGCCTCCTTGCGATCTCGTCACGACCGGCCCGGGAGGGCCGAGGGAAAGCACCGTCTCGAAGGTCACTGTTTCAAGAATCGACGTCCTTTGCAAGGCGCGGCGCGGTCGCGGGCGCATGAAGACCGAGCCGGGTCTCGCGAGGTCCGGACGTACAATCGAGGCGTGAGCATCACACGTGCGCGTGAAGGGAGGGCGTGCGGTGACTAGCGAGCCCGCTTCCGCCCGACCCGTCCGGTTCCCGCCCGAGTACGGCACGCCGGGAGGCCCCGAGAGCCTCCGGAGCTGGCGCGACATCGAGCCGCGTCTTCGGGCTGCGGCGAACTACTGGGTGACGACCCTCGGGCCCGGCGGGCGGCCGCACGCGCGCCCGGTCGACGGCGTGTGGGTCGACGGCGCGCTCTGCTTCGGCGGGTCGCCGGTGACGCGCTGGGTGCGCAACCTGCTCGTGAATCCCGCGATCTCCATCCACCTCTCGAGCGAGGCGGAGGCGATCATCCTCGAGGGCACGGCGGAGGTCGTCACGGACCCGGCGCATCCTCTCGCCGCGCCGTGCATGGCGGCGTCGCGGGCGAAGTACCCGCAGTACTACTCGGCGGACATGCCGTTCCGGCCATTCTGGATGCTGCGGCCGGCGGCGGCCTACGCGTGGACCCTCGAGGGCTTCCCGCGGGGCGCGACCCGCTGGCACTTCGAGCGGCGCTGACTTCCCGGCCGCCGCGCTCTGCCGAGCGCTCGGACTGCCCTGAGGTCTCCCAGGTGTCGCGATCACGAGTGGCGCGATGAGCCGCGCTTCGATGCACTGCCTCTGGTGGTCACGAGTCATTCGACCGGCGTGAGGAGCGGGTTGCCGTGTTCGACGACGTACGGGGCGAGCTCCGCTACGTTGCCGCTACCGACATGTCTCACCGCGTGAGGCTTGATGAGCACCACCTCGAGGCCTCGAGCGTCACGGGTGGCCTGCCCTCGTCGAAGGAGCGCTGGTCTAGACGATCCTTTCGCCCGGATGCGAGTGTTGGGGAGGCCCGCCACTCCCGGGATCCGCGGGGATTGTTACGGATCCATGACGCCTCCCGATCAAGTTCGAGAGCATCGGAACCCGTGTCGAGCCCCATGCGGACGACGCGACCGCGGGATCGGCCTTGACGCCGCGAAACCAGGGAGGGGATGATGGTCGCCGTTGAGCCTCAAGGGCCCGGTGCATCAGGTCGATGCGCCGCCATGATCCAGCGAGGGCTCGTGTCCGCGCAAGCTCTGGCGGCGAGACCGGCTCCTGGAGCCGATGAGATTCCGCTGCAGACCCACCACCTAGCGGAAGTCCAAGACGACTCGAAAGGACCACCCAATGTCGCAGACTGCTGACAAGGCCGCGATTCGTCCGTTTCATGTGGACGTTCCGGAAGCGGAACTGACCGAATTGCGCAAGCGCATCAACGCGACGCGGCTCCCTGAAAAGGAACCGGTCACGGATCAATCTCAAGGCGTACAGCTCGCGACGATTCAGAAGCTCGTCCGGTACTGGGGGACGGAATACGACTGGCGCAAGGTCGAGGCGAAACTGAAAGCCTTGCCGCAGTTCATCACCGAGATCGATGGACTGGACATTCATTTCATTCACGTGCGTTCGAAGCATGACAATGCGCTGCCGCTCATCGTCACGCACGGATGGCCAGGCTCGGTCATCGAGCAGCTGAAGATCATCGATCCCCTGGCCAACCCCACGGCACATGGGGCGAGCGCGTCGGACGCTTTCCACCTGGTGATTCCGTCGATGCCGGGCTACGGGTTCTCCGGGAAGCCGACCACGACCGGCTGGGGCCCCGAGCGCATCGCACGAGCCTGGGCGGTGCTGATGAAGCGCCTTGGGTACACGCGATATGCGGCTCAAGGCGGCGATTGGGGCGCGCTCATCGTCGAGCTGATGGGGGTACAGGCGCCTCCGGAATTGCTCGGAATCCACACCAACATGGCTGCCACAGTTCCACCCGAAATCGACAAGGCGGCCTTTACCGGAGCTCCGCCGCCACCCGGCCTTTCAGCCGAGGAGAGGCACGCGTATGACCGGCTCGCCTTCTTCTATACAAAGGGCCTGGCGTACGCTCTGGAAA
This sequence comes from uncultured Candidatus Rokubacteria bacterium, assembly GCA_963765195.1. Taxonomy (GTDB): domain Bacteria; phylum Methylomirabilota; class Methylomirabilia; order Rokubacteriales; family DASRDR01; genus DASRDR01. Next base: position 1,925 of record CAVXVV010000088.1, on the reverse strand, counting down.
TGGGGCACCGTCCCCAAACGCTGTACGGGATCGCAGATTCGCCTGTCGGCCTGGCCGCATGGATACTCGACCATGATGCTTCCAGCTACGAGCTGATGGCGCGTGTCTTTGACGGTCGGCCTGAGGGCCTTACGCCGGACGACGTGCTCGACAACATCACGCTCTATTGGCTGACGAATACCGGGGTCTCTTCCTCTCGTCTGTATTGGGAAAACAAGCTGGCCTTCTTTGCCCCGAAAAACGTCGCCATCCCCGTCGCCGTGAGCGTCTTCCCGGATGAGATCTATGCAGCTCCGCGAAGCTGGGCGGAGCGGGCGTATCCCAAACTCATTCACTACAACAAGGTCGACAAGGGCTGCCACTTTGCGGCGTGGGAACAGCCGAAGCTCTTCGTAGAAGAGGTTCGCGCGGGCTTGAGGTCGCTGCGAAAGTAGCGGAGGCGAACCAGTACCGCCAGTGATGCGAGGGGACGGCGGCGCGCATGTCGTGCGCGCCGCCTGTCCCGGCCAACTGGATGTGGAGCGATGTGACCATGAGTCCAAGACGGCTCTTTCTCGTCGCGGCAATCGCCGCGGCTACAGGAACATCGATCGGCACCTCGGCGGAGGACGCGAGCATGAAGCGGCACGCGCTGGCCGGCGCCGTCACATTGCAGATCGAAGGTGACCTGCCGTCTCTCGGCGGAGCGACCGAGTGGATCAACTCGGCGCCGCTGACCGCCGCCGGCCTGCGCGGCAAGGTCGTCCTGATCGACTTCTGGACCTATACCTGCATCAATTGGTTGCGCACTCTGCCCTACGTGCGGGCCTGGGCCGAAAAATACAGGGACCAGGGACTCGTCGTGATCGGCGTGCACTCGCCCGAGTTCGAGTTCGAGAAGGACATCAGCAACGTTCGCCGGGCCGCCAAGGACATGCGGGTCGACTATCCGATCGCGGTCGACAGCGAGCACGCGGTGTGGCGCGCGTTCAGGAATCAGTACTGGCCGGCGCTCTACTTCGTCGATGCGCAGGGCCGGATTCGACATCATCAGTTCGGTGAGGGTGAATACGAGAAGGCGGAGATGATCATTCAACAACTGCTGGCCGAGGCCGGGGCCCGTGGCGTTGCCCGCGATCTCGTCACGGTCGAGGCCCGGGGTCTGGAGGTGGCGGCCGATTGGAGCAACCTGAAGTCCCCGGAGAACTATGTCGGCTACGACCGGACGGAGAACTTCGCCTCTCCCGGCGGTGCCGTCCTGGGTCAGCGTCGCAACTATGCCGTTCCCTCGCGGTTGAGCCTGAATCAGTGGGCCCTGTCGGGGGAGTGGACGGTGGGGCGACAGGCCATTCTTCTGGGGAAGGCGAGCGGGCGAGTCGCCTACCGCTTTCACGCGCGCGATCTTCATCTCGTCATGGGGCCGGCGGCCGGAGCGCAGCCCGTGCGATTTCGCGTGCTCATCGATGGACAGCCGCCGGGCCCTGCGCACGGAGCCGACGTCGACGCCCAGGGCAACGGCACAGCAAGCGAGCAGAGGGTGTATCAGCTGATCCGCCAACCGAAGCCTATCGCCGATCGACAGTTCGAGATCGAGTTCCTCGATCCGGGCGTGGAGGCGTTCGCGTTCACGTTCGGCTGAGGTGTGGGCCACATGAACGGAAGCGGAGATGCGCGTACCGTCACGCTCCGGACCGGACCCCACTGAATCCGGCGGCGCGGCGCTGCCGAGGCAACGCCCGGTATCGGCGCGGCGACGACACCGCGCGTGTTCTTGGCGTCGGCGCATTCGACCACGATGGATCCTCTGCCAGGCTGTCACGGTCTCGAGCCAGGTCGGCGAGTCTCCATTACCTGCCGGGTAATTGAATCGCCGTGGCACGACGGGGAACATGGCCGGGAGGGGAGGCCATGGACGTGGCAGCCCCAGTGAGCGTGAGCAACCGATC
>CAVXVV010000087.1:0-29405 GCA_963765195.1 uncultured Candidatus Rokubacteria bacterium | reverse complement strand
CCAGGCCCTGGAGCACCCGACGACGACCGGGACCCCGCACACACCGGCCGGCCCCACCACACGACCGGTGTCGCGAAGCGAGATGCGCGCCAACTCGCACGGGGAAGGTCCGCCCACACCGGATTTCTTCTCGCGTGACACACATTTGGGCGTCGCGTCGGGCACGACCCGCGGTGCACGTGTCCCACCGAGGTTGCACAGAAAACTGGGCGGTCGTCGGTCGATTGCGACCGGAAATGCTAGGCAACCGTAAGAGAATCGAGGTGTTCACTACGATGCCCTGTAAACAAGGCACCCTGCCCCGAGGACAGGGCACCCGGCCACTGCGCTCCGTGGCCAGACCGTGCAGCCCTTCCTGGCCAGACGATTCCACGGCCGACCGTTGGGATTCCCTTCCCTATAGGCTGACCTGCCTGCCGATGGCCGCCGGACGCCACCCGCGGCTGAGCGACGCTCACAGCCGTTGGCAGAGCGACGTACCGGAGGCCGGGGTATCGAGCCGGCACCGGCCCGTGCTCGACACGGGTTCGAATCTCCAACGGGATTCGGACGCTTTACCCCGAGGCGCGTTGAGGGCACGATCGCCGCCTGACCGCGCGCGCGAGATCGCGCCCACCACCGCAGCGAGGGGTCTGCGGCCCCTCCCGCGCCGGGCCGGCCGAACTCGACGAAACAAGAACCTTCCCGGGAGAACCGTCCAGAAATTCCGTGGCGATTGCCACTTTGCGTTATGGCGCCATGCCCATCAACCTGCGACCGACGAGCGCCGGATGACGTATGACCATGCCCTGAAGGTCGATTGACGGGGCGAAGGGTCCCATGCCAGGGTGGGCCGTGCCCCCGGAACCCGAACCCGTTTGCGCCGTCTGCGGGAAGCCCATCCTGCGGGGCGAGGACCGCCACGCAATCCAGGGCGAGTCCTTCCATCCCCGATGCCTCGACAAGAAGTTGCGACCCAAGCGCAAGTCGAACCCATCGCGCTGACTTCCGCGTAAGACCCGGATCTCCGCGCTCCCCTTTGCCTGCGCACGCATAGGGGGATTCATCCCGACCCCCCGCTGGCGCCTTGATCGGGGGCCATCGGGCGAGATCCGCACGCAACTCCGCGAGTTAACGCGTCTCCGGTGCGCCGTGCTCTCCCCGATTCTGGGGGATGGTTCCCGATCCAAGTCGATAAGACCTCGATAAGCACCTGACGCCACGGACGCGCGGGCGTCGGCCGGTCGCTGCTACTTCAGTCGTGTCCCCGACCCATCGTGCACGAAGCAGGGAGGTTCTGGGGGCGCCTCTGGTGATTGTGAGGCGCATCCCCCACTCCTGACGTCACCTGCGCCTGGACCTGGGCGCTCGCGTCGAGCGTCACGCCCGGTGTCGCAGGAAGTCCCGGCTCGAGCCGGCGTCGAAAGTACACCGAGCGCGGAGTGGAGGCCCCGCGCCCGGTGGAACGGAGGGACGGTCGAGAGTGCTTTAGCTCTGCTTGGGGGCCAAGCGCTTCCGGCCGAAGATTCCCGCGCCCACCAGACCCGAGCCCAGCAGGAGCAGCGTGGCCGGCTCGGGGGTCGGGACCAGCGAGGTCTGCGTGAAGGTCTGGTCGACCCCGGAGATCGAGGCGAAGTCGCCCAGGCCCGAGGCCCAGACTAGCATGTCCTTGGAGATGTCCAGCTCCGACACGCCCGGGAAGAACGCCGAGTCCGAGACCTGCGTCGCCGTGAAAGAGTCGAAGACGGTCAGGATGGTGTTGAGACACGGGCTGTTCGGCGGGCAGAGCCTCTCGTTGACCACGGCGAGACCGCCCGGCCCGGTCGCCCCGCCCGTGAAGGCCAGGTGGCATCAGAGATCAGGAAGTTGGGATCGTCCACTGCGACGTGATACTGCAGGAGCAGGTCGGTCGAGTCATTGGGGCCGTTGAGCGCGACCAGCCCGTTGATGGTCAGGCTGAACCCGAGGTCGCCCGCCGTCAGGATGTTGGCGCCCGGCGTGATGATGATCTGCGAGTCGAGCACCTCGGTCGAGGTGAAGTTGAATTCCGAGAACGTCTTGTCCCCGATCTGACAGCCCGCCGCGCCGAGCGCCTCATAGGCGGAGGCCAGCCCAGGGGTGCAGAGGGCCGCATCGGCCTGCGTGCTCCCCACTCCGACGGCCAGGGCTGCCAGCGAAAGGAGTGTGACCAGCTGCTTGATCATGTGCCGCTATGTCCTTGTCTGTAGAAATGAGTGCACTGCCATGCGCTGCCGGGATCTCCGCGATGCGCCTCCTTTCCGGGGCTTTTTGAAGATTCTTCAGAGCAAGCCCTCCGCATAGGGCAAGGCAATAAACGGACCAGGAGATACGCAAATGTTTTCACATCACTAGTGGCCGTCCATGTATGCGCGCGTTCGCAGTCTTTGCAGAGTGCGCTTCGCGAGTGTGCAACGAGGGTCATAGGGACGGCGAGCGCGGGGGGTGGGCGTCTGCCCGGGTCCCAGTTGATAACAACTCGCTTCGGCAGTACGCGCCACCAGCGTCGCGGTGACCGAATCTCAGAAAGCGACCCACGGCACGCGGGCGTGTGGGCTGGCGGACCGCCAACAAGCCAAACGACCACGGCGCGTCCGTGGCCCACTGGCGCGCGAGATCGCGCAAGTACGTGAGGGGGTGGAGGGGGCCTGCGCACGCAAGACACCGACGACCGGGATGTGGCGCGCGGCGCGGCCGAAGGACGAAGTCGGGGCCCGCCCAAGGCTGCGTGGCGAGCCGGACGCCGCCCTGGCCGTAGACGAGCAGCCGGCCGTCGAGGCACTCGTGCGCCTCGACATGACAGCCCGCATAGGAGCGGCCGCGCCGGCCCGCGGGATCTGGGCCCAGCGCGCGCCGAGGCGCACGGTGTTGTCGCGCGCCACCGTGCGCCGGTAGCGGCAGCTCAAGACGTTGGCCAGGTCGGGGGGCGGCCGCCGTCAGGGCGGGGTGGGGTCGGTGGCCGGATGGGCGAAGCGGGGATTGAAGTCGGCGAGGAACGCGGGGAGGAAGGCGTCGGCGGCCTCGAGGGTCGCGAGGCCGCGGAGCCGGAGTTCGACGACGAGGCGGTCCTGCAGGGTGCGCCAGAGGCGCTCGATGCGGCCCTTGGCCTGCGGCGAGCCGGCCGCGATGTTGTGCCTTCTACTTACTCCGTCTGCCTCGTCAACATTGAACCGTCGGCCGGCCTGATCGATGATGGCCGGCATGCTCACCCTCATCCTTATCGGCCTGCTCCGCGGGATCAGGACCCAGCGCTCCATGGCGCTCGAAAACCTCGCGTTACGGCACCAATTGGCCGTCCTCCAGCGCACCGCGCCGCGTCCGCGGCTGCGAACCGCCGACCGCTTGTTCTGGGTCCTGCTGTCCCGCCTGTGGGCCGGCTGGACGGATGCCATCTGCGTCGTCCAACCGCCACGGTGATCCGGTGGCATCGGACTGGCTTCAAGCTCTTCTGGACCTGGAAGAGCCGCCGGACCGGGCCAGGCCGCCCGGCCGTCGCGCCGGAGGTCCGAACGCTCATCCGACAAATGTCTCGCGCCTGGCGTGTTGGCCGAGGCCGGTGCCACGGCGACCCCGTTCCGCCCCGCGCGCTTCGCCGCGCACATGGCCTCGAACGTGCACCGGAATAGGCCCTTCTGAACTGTCTAATGCGACCGAAGAAGTATGGACGGTGGCCCGCCCCACTCGTCGCCTTCGCGCGGATTCCTGTGAACGGCGGCTCGCCCTGCTGCGGTGCGGAGATGAGGAGCGGCTTGGCCGGACATCGTGTCGAGTGAACGTCATCCTGACCGGAGGCTGGGCTGACGCCGGCAAGCCTCCGCGACGAGCCCCGCTCGATTCCACGTAACTCGGCTGCCGACGAGAGATCGCCGGTCGCCCGGGACCAAGAGGCCGGACCCAGAACGCGTCAGACCTGCGTCACTCATTCTCGAGCACGCGCACTCGGGCATCGTGGTTGCAGCACAAGCCGGTATGCAGGGCTATTCGGGCCGCAGCCTGTCCCCCTGGTTCGCGACCGCGGACACCCCGGTCCGGGCCTCGCTCCCTGGGAATACGCACGCCGATGTGTGCGTGGTCCGTGCCGGGCTGGCGGGCCTGTCCACGGCGTATCGCCTCACCCGCGAAGGCGTCTCGGTGGTCGTGGTGGACGATGGGCCGATCGGCGTCGGCCAGACCGGGCGCACCACGGCCCACCTCTCGAATGCCATCGACGACCTCTACCAGACCATCGAGAAGATCCACGGTCGGGACGGGGCCCGCCCGGCCGCCGAGAGCCACACAGCGGCCGTCGACGCGATCGAGTCGATCGCGGCCGTCGAGGACATCCCTGTTCGACTTCGAACGGCTTGACGGGTACCTCGTCCCGGCGCCCGGCGAGTCGCCCGGGCTGCTCAGGCGGGAGCGTGACGCCGCCCGCCGCGCCGGGCTCGCCATCCCGATTCTGACCCTGTACGAGCGTGATGAAGAGCGGGAGGACGCCTTCGAGGCGATCGGCGCGGTGCGCGGAACTGCTCGCGATGAGCATCTGCTCACCGGCTAGTTGCAGAACGCCGTGCTGCAGCTCGGTAGGGATAAGGAACCTTTCGCCATTGGCGGCCGTTTTGTGAACGCCCACGGCGGCGCGCCGAGCGCGCCCGCAGTTCGGCCCTACTAATTAAAGGAGCGAACCATGCATGGCCTGATTTATCTCATCGGCTTGATCGTCGTGATCCTGTTCATCCTCTCGTTTCTGGGGCTGCGCTGAACGCGCCCGTCGCGTTGAAAGGACATCGTCATGGCACTCGCAGAAACACGCGCCGTCGTCCCCATGACGGGGGTGACTCCTCACATCCATTGGGGTCCGGCGATCGCCGGCGCGATTGCGGCGGCGGCCTTATCGTTCGTGCTGCTGACTTTCGGTGCCGCGCTCGGCCTCGCGCTCGCCTCGCCGTCGCCGACCTGGCGTGACGCATCGGTTTGGCTCTGGCTGACCACCGGCCTGTTCCTGATTCTGACCGCGCTGGCGAGTTTCGCACTCGGCGGCTATCTGGCCGGACGCCTGCGCACGAAATGGGGCGCCGCCACGCCCGACGAGGTCGACTTCCGCGACGGCGCGCACGGGCTCCTGGTCTGGGCACTCGCCGTCCTGATCAGCGGACTGATCGCCGCCGTGACCGCCGGCAGCGTGCTTGCGCGGGCCGCCCCGGCCGCGGCATCGCCGATTACCACGGCGGCGGAGCCATTGCTCTCCTACGAGATCGATCGCCTGTTCCGCTCCGATCGCCGGGTCGAAGGCGATATGAGTTTGGCGCGCGCGGAAGCCGGACGTATCTTGCTCGCCGGCGCGCGCGACCTGACCGCCGACGATCGTGCCTATCTCATTCGGCTCACCTCCGCGCGCATCGGCCTTTCCCCGGCCGATGCGGAGCGGCGCGTCGGCGACGTGCTCGATCGTTCGCGGCAGGCGATCAGGAAGGCGCGTCAGAGCAACGTCATGCTCGGGTTCCTGACCGCAGCGGCGCTGCTGCTCGGCGCCGCTGCCGCTTGGTACGCTGCATGCTCGGGCGGACGCCACCGCGACAGCGACGTGGCGCCATCGTGGACATGGCCGCCACGGCGCGTAACGACCCTGCCCTAATCACAAACGCTTCGGCCCCGTTTGCCGCCTTGTGCGGCAAACGAGATTTTCATTACATTCTTGCACTGCTGTCCCAATTAGCGGGGGATCCGGCTGGTGGGCTCACGACGTTTCCTGGGATATTGGATGCACCAGCCTTCAATAAGGGCACAGCGCCGGTCACGATCCTGGTCGTTCTTCATGGGAGAAGAGGGGAAGCCGACCACGATCAACGCCAAATAGGGACACCTCGTCCAGCGGCGGTGTCACTCGCGCGCCGTTTAGTAAGAAAGCCCATCGATTGCTGATGGGCTTTCGGCTTTCTCCCGCAATTGATCCCGCTTCCTGGATCGGTCTGATCGAGGCGCGATGAGCAGGAAGCGGAGCGTCCGCATGCTCCGAAACAGGTAGGCGTAGGTGCGCTTCCGCGAGCGCGGTTTGGGCTCCGCAAGGGTGTCGAGCTGGAAGCTCCGGGCGAGGTTATGGGCGAGGATGCTGAGCTGTTGCCAGGTGCTGTTGGCCGTGTAGTCCTTCGTCGGCACCACGTCCAGTGCGAACTCGCCCTTCAGCTCGGCGATGGTCTTCTCCTGCGCGCCGCGGCCGGCGATGAAGGCGAAGAGCGCCGGGATGGTACTACAGGAAATAGGAGAGCGTGTTCCAGAGCCATCGACCAAATCGTCCGTTCAGGGGGGATGACGGGGTCCCCCGCTTCGAGCGCGCGATATCCGGCTCGAAGACGCGTGCCTCGAACAGATCAACCGTGGGCGCGCTCCGGGCGAGTATGGCGATCTCAAAGTTACGATAGAGCGCCCATGCATCCAGGTTGACGGTGCCGAACTGCACCCAATCGTCCGCGATCAGGAGCTTCCCGTGTGCAACGGAGTCCGGGTATTCCCAGATCTCGACCCCCGCCTCGATGAGATCGCCGTAGTGGTGTTTCAGTGAGGCCGCCGCGAGCCAGTTGTTGGATCGCTCGGACGTGACGATTCGGACCCGCACGCCGCGCCGCGCCGCGGCGAGGATCCGGCCGAGCATGTCGGTATCCGTGAGATACGGATTCATGATGTCGAGGCGCTCACGAGTGTTGTCGATCCGCTCGCGGATTGCCTGGGTCGCGGACTGGAACCCGCCGGGAATGACCTGGAGCACCGCTGCCTGGGTCGCACCCGGATCGGGCTGAGCTGGGAAGTACCGCGCCAGAGCGCCGTGGCCGACAGGTAACGCCGCTCCGTGGGCGCTGAGGCTCGTCAGAAAGACCGCCTGCAGTTGGAGCGCCACATTGCCGGTGACACGGACCATGACATCGTGAAATCGCCCGTCGGCAAAGTGGTCTTCGATGCCGGCACCACCAATCCAGGCCGCCGAGCCGTCAATGATGATCAGTTTGCGGTGGTCGGCGCGTCCGACCTCGTCCTGCCGCCAGTCAAACGTTCGCGCCGGGTACAGTCCGTCCCGGTCGACCGGAACGACATCGTTGACTAGGATCGCCGCGCCCGCCTCAGCAAGCCGCCTGTACATCGCGTTCGCCTGGTAGAACGGGCGGCTGCCCAAGGCATCGACGAGAATATGAACCTCAATGCCCTCGCGCAGCTTGCGCTCGAGGAGATCCGCCATGCGCCCCCCGATCACGCCCTCGCGCCATCCGTACATGAGAACGTGGACGGACGAGCGCGCGTTCTCGACATCGGCGAAGATTCGCGGATAGAAGTTCCGCCCGTCGGGCTGGGGTTCGATGGTCGCGGCGGTCGACCACGCGTACTCGATCCCTACATCATGTGGTCCGTGTCCGCCCTCTGTATTGAAGGTCTCCGTCGAGGCCTGGGCGTTGGCAGCGGTCACGGCTTCGGGACCGGGTGGCCAGCTCGGCCTCTCGACGATGCGGAGGACCTTCCACCAGCCGAGCGCCAGGATCGATGCCACGACGAGGACGGCGATCGTGGCGATCCGGTGCGATCTCGAAGCGCTGACCGGGGTCACTTTTGCCAGCGCTTCTGGTGACCACGGCGTCGGCGTTGTGCTCCGGGATCTAGGCAAGACGATTGTGACCTTGGAGCACTGGTACATGGATGGCGTCCGCTTCCCAGGGGAGTACCCGACAACGCCTACACAGCCTTCCCACCAAAGCGCCACATGAGAACGGCCATCGCCGCGACCAGACGAGAAGCACCGTCCCGGAGCCCAGGTTAAGGTTCATCGCCGGTACCGAGAATCCAGTGTAGGCCAGCACTCCTCCGCCCGACACCGCGATCAAACAGCCGCCGACTGCTACCCAGCCGGTCCACCTCGCGCGCGGCTTCGCTCCCCGCGAAAGCTAAGGGCCGGATCAACGCCGGCTCTCTCACGCTCGCCCCCCATCCCTTGAGGAATGCGAGCCATTCGGCGCGCTGTCATTCGTTCCCATTCTTCGTACATCGTTCGGCCGTTCTGCTGCCATGATGCAGCACGTTCGCGCGACCCGTGTTGTCTTGCACATCTGCCATCGTCGTATTACACTCTTCGCCATGAAGACCCTTACCGTGCGATTGCCCGAGGCACTGGTGGCTGAGATCGAGGCAGAGTCTCGCCAGCGTCGGCGCTCGAAGTCCGACGTCGTTCGTGAACGCTTGAGCCGCGTCGCCGGACCGCGCTCGAGGCCCGCGTCTCCGGCCATTGCCGATCTCGTCGGCTCGGTCGATGGGTTGCCGGTTGATCTGAGTGGGCAGAAGAAGGCCTACTTGAAGAGCACGGGCTATGGCCGCAAACGTGCTCGTTGACGCCGGTTTTCTGATCGCCCTGCTGAGCCGCCGCGACCGCCATCACCCATGGGCTGCGGCTCAATCCCCAGGTCTAGCCCCGCCCTGGAAGACATGCGAAGCGGCCCTCTCCGAGGCCTTCCATCTCCTCGGGGCTCCGGGCCGACCCAGCCTCGCCACGCTTCTTCGTCGTGGGGCCGTCGTCCCCGCCTTCGATCTCGCCGACGAGCTCGACCGAGTCTTGAGTCTCATGCAGAAATACACCGATATCCCGATGAGTCTTGCCGATGCCTGCCTCGTGAGAATGAGCGAAATCCTGGCCGATCCCCTCATCTTCACAACCGATACCGATTTCCGCATCTATCGACGCCACAGCCGTCACGTTGTTCCCTGCATCACACCATACTGACGTTCCCGCCGGCTGTCCCGGTCAGTAATCCCTGTCCTTCGCCAAAACTCCATCCGGTGGGCAAGTGGTTGATCGATCAGCTCTGATCATGCCGCGGTCGAATAGGAGCGGCCGTGGGTCTCCATGTCTCCATGGTGTCGACCCACGAGACAATTCCACGGCCTCCCGTCAGATTCCTTTCCCTATACGCTCACCTGCCAGCCGATGGCCGCTGGGAGGGACGGGGGACCCCGCCCGCGCGGCTGAAGGCCACTCCCATCAGCCTGGCAGATGCCAGCCGGGTTCCCGGGCCGGGCAGGGCCTCCCATCTCGGTCGGGGACCCGCCCCGTCCCTTTGATCCTTCCGTCAGCCCCTCGACAGTTCGGCCAATCAGGGGGACATCAGGCCGGGTGGGAGCCGCTCGAAGACCTCGCCGGCCGGGGTGGGCGAAGGAGGGGGCCGAGGCTCGAGACGATCCCTGTCCCGGTCAAGAACTCCATCTACTTGTCCTGCCTGAACTTACCTCGTCCCCTGCATCGCTGATCCGGTAGAGTCTCGGCTCAGACATCATACCTGTCCCAAGGGGTGGCCCCATGCTGTTCGCGATCGGTCTCTGGACGGTCCTCCGCGCCGTGCTCTTCGGGCCGGCGACCATCGCCCTCGAGAATGTCGCCCTGCGCCACCAACTCCGGGTGCTCCAGCGCTCTGTCCGCCGACCCCGGCTCGCTCGATGGGATCGCGTCTTCTGGGTCTGGTTGTCACGGGTCTGGGCGAGTTGGCGGTCCAGTCTTGTCATCGTGCAGCCCGCGACCGTTCTGGCGTGGCACCGCCAAGGCTTCCGGCTTTACTGGCGGTGGAAGTCCAGAGCCAAGCCGGTTGGCCGGCCGAGACTCGATCCCGAGCTGCGCGACCTGATCCGACGCATGGCGCGGGAGAATCCGACGTGGGGCCGCCGGCGCATTCGGGCGGAGCTGGCCCTGCTCGGCTGCGAGGTCGCCGAGCTGACCGTCGCCAAATACATGTACCGGACATCGCCTCGGCCGTCGCCCACCTGGCGCGCCTTATACTCAGTCCGGTCCGAGTAGCAGAGAAGAGAATCACCCTCTCCTGAGCAGGGAACGGTCTGGGTGTAGGTGATGGGAGGTCACGCGTGAAGGCTAGGAGCTTGCTGACCAGAGGACCGTGGCGCGCCGAGCCCCCGGAGGCTCCGAGAAAGACTGTCCCGGTCGGCAAGAGAACGGCGTCAGAGGTTCAAGAGAAAGTGGTCCCCCGGAGGACCGGTATAAGGCCAACCCGCCGTTCGTGCTCCGCGGCCGCGCCGCCCGAAGGAGGAGGGCCAGTGCGCTACTACCTCGGAGTCGATTGGGCAGATCAGACGCATGCGGTCTGGGTCGTGGGTGCGGACGGGACGAAGATCGCCGCGCGCACGGTGCCGCACACGGCAGAGGGCTTCAGCGAGTGGGGCCGCGAACTGGATGAGTGGCGGGCGCAGGGGATCGAGCTGTGGGCGGCGATTGAGCGGCGCGAAGGCCGGGTGGTGGATTTTCTGCTCGACCATGGCGTCGTGGTCTATCCCGTGAATCCCAAGGCGCTGGACCGGGCCCGGGATCGGTTTCGGCAAAGTGGGGCGAAGAGTGATCCGTTTGACGCTCGGGTGCTGGCCGACTTCCTCCGCACGGATCACGCGCATCTCCAGGCCTTGCAGCCGAGTTCGGACGCGGCCCAGGAGCTCAAGCTGCTCACGGAGGACTATCAGCGGCAGGTCCGGCAGCAGACGCGCCTGGTCAACCAGCTGACGAACACGCTCAAGGCCTATTATCCGCGGGCCCTGGAGATCGCCGAGTTGACGACGGCGCTGGCGCGGGAGTTCCTGCAGGCGTATCCGACCCCGGAGACCGTGACCGCCCTCACGGCAACGCCAGTGGCAGCGGTGGGCGCGCGCCCATCGGCTGAGCGAGGTCCGAACCCGGGCGCTCTGGGACACCCTCCAGCAGCCGCAGCTGCCCGTTCCAGCCCACGTCGTGCGGGCCAAGGCCCGGTTGATGCAGACGCTGGTGGCGCAGCTGACGCCGGTGGTGGCGGCCGTCGGGGCCTATCGGGAGGCGATCGAGGATTTTTTCGCAGGCATGCCGGCGGCGCAGTGGGCGCGGACCCTCCCGATCGGTAAGCACGGCATTACCGCGCCGACGCTCTGGGCCCGCCTGGGGGACGCCCCCGGGCGGTGGGAATCGTTTCGCCATCTGCAGGCGCACGCCGGCGCCGTGCCCGTGACGAAGCGGAGCGGCAAGCAGCAGGGGTCGTCCACTTCCGCTTCGCCTGCGACAAGTCGTTGCGGTACGTGGTCGATCAGGTGGCGTTCCTCTCGACTGCTCTCGAGTGAGTGGGCCCGAGCGTACTACGACCAGCAACGGGCACGGGGACACGCGCATCGCCAAGCGCTCCGGGCGCTTGGCGCGAAATGGCTGAAGATCATCTTCGTCATGTGGCAACGCCAGGTCCCGTATGACGAGCAGTACCACCTGGCGACGATGGCGCGCCACCAGCTGCGGCAGCGTCAGCAAGAAATCGCTTGACATGAACCAGAGAAAGTCTTTCTCGCCGCGCATGCCCGAGACATCGTCGCCATCGACTTCTTCGTGGTCCCAACGATCACCTTCCACCTGCTGTTCGTCTTCGTCGTCCTGCGGCATCACCGCCGCGAACTACTCCACGTCGACGTGACGGATCAACCGTCTGCAGTCTGGACGGCCCGGCAGGTAATCGAGGCGTTCCCGGAGGAGGCCGACCCGACATTCCTACTTCGGGATCGAGACTCGATCTACGGCGAGGCGTTCACTCGGCGCGTCGACCACATGGGGATCCGCCAGGTGATTACGGCCCCCAGCGCGCCTTGGCAGAACCCCTTCGTCGAACGGGTCATCGGCTCCATTCGCCGCGAGTGTCTCGACCATTTCATCATCCTGAGCGAGGCCCATCTCCGCCGACTCCTGCGCGCCTACGTGGTCTATTACAACACCACGCGGCCACACCAATCGCTCGACAACAACAGTCCCCAGCCCCGGGCCATCGAACCTCCCCCAGGTGGCCGGATCATCGCCATTCCTCAGGTCGGCGGGCTCCATTACCGCTACCAGCGCGCCGCCTGATCACCGCGACCGCGACCCACCCGTCGTTCGCTCCTGGGGTCCAACAGGTTGCCCGCCAGCAGTGTGGCGATTCACGGTTGCGTCTGCGCGCGCCTCCCCGTGGGGCCCTTCAGATCTCCGTAGCGAAGATGCGGCCTTCGGCTCAAGACGGTGAAGCCCATCGCGAAGCCACCGCGACACTCGCGTCGATCGGTTTCTAACCGGGACAGGTGATCATGCCGGCCATCATCGATCAGGCCGGCCGAAAGTCAACGTTGACCAGGCGGACGGAGTAAATAGAAGGCACAGGATGGGAATCGGTGAAATCCTGACCGCGCCCTCCAGCCCGTGGCAGAACCCCTTCGCGGAACGGCTCATTGGCTCGATCCGGCGCGAGTGTCTGGATCACGTCCTCGTCTTGAGCGAACGCCACCTGCGCCGCATCCTGACCCGCTATTTCGCGTACTATCACCGGGCACGCACTCACCTCGCGCTCCAGAAGGATGCGCCGGATGGGAGGCCAATCGAGCGGCCGGAGGTGGGCGCGGTCGTGCAGATTTCTGAAGTCGGTGGCCTGCATCATCGCGACGTCCGGCAAGCGGCCTGATCTCGCATCGCTCGCCGGCCTGCCGCCACTGACCCGCGAATCCCCACACGATCCTTCCTTCCCGCGCCAATCGGTCCGCCGCCGACATCCACCGTTTCGGGGTGGCAGGCCGATCGCCTAAGGCTGCCGACTGTCCCTGCATCGGACCCGCTACCCCCGATCTCCTGGTGCGGTGCGCTCGTGACAAGAGCGTGGGTCGTCGTCAAACGAGGCGGATGCCGTTTTGGCGAAGGACAGGATCGGTCGCACGGCGGCCTCCGCTTCCCGCTGGGCGAGCAGCTTGAGCGCGACCTGGACCCCGATGACTCACGGAGTTCCCGACGCTGGCTGCGGTCCCAGTAGGAGACCCACCAGATCGAGTAGCGACGTCCTTGACGCGACGGCTGAAACAGCCGGCCCATGGGCCGGGACCGTACGGAGGTCCGCGCAACTCGGCAACTATCCGGCAAGCGGTCTCGGGGCGTCACTCGACCGGCGGCGTCCGACCCGACCATGGGATTGGGAATCCCATGACTGGGCCGAGGGGCAGCTCAGACCGACGCCGGCATGCACGACACGCATGGGCGCGACGCCCGTGTCACGCTTAGCATACAGGTGGAACAGCATTAGGGGCCCGTGAGTTCCACGGCGAGGGAGTCCGCGTGCCATGGATGCGCGCGCCGCGTTTACTTCGGGGCGGGACTGGGCCTCGCGCTCGGTCTGCGCCTCCGCCGTTGGCGCGAGGGTTCGTCATCTCGCCTCTCTTGGCGCCGTCTCGGTGGGCCCGCGCCCGGCAGGGGAGCAACTCCACCGCGGAGCACGCCACTTCTCCACCTATGGCATCCCACGCCGAGCTCGCCTCCTGTCCTGGTCAGAAACCTGATCGTGACCCTGGTTCGGGTGGAAGAGATCCCTAAGGAGGAGTGATCACCTCTGGAGGCCTGTCTGTTGGGTGCCGAGTCCGAGTCAACATAGCCAGACAGCATGGGTGTGCTTTGCACCGATAGGAGAGCGAGCCCATGCTCAGGCGGCGCGCTGGTAGCGGTGATGGAGGCCACCGACTTGGGGAGTGGCGATGATCCGGGCACCTGAGGGAGGTTCAACGACTCGGGGCTGCGGACTGTTGTGGTCAAGCGCTTGGTGTGGACGGACGGGTGTTGTAGTAGGCGAGATAGGCGCGCAGGACGCGGCAGCGGCCGGCGCCCCACCGTCGCTCGTCGCGATGAGATCGGCCGCGCTCCGATCAGAGGGCCGGGGCCGAGAGCGATTGCTCCGCCCGCCGCGCCCAGATTTCCATGCCCATCGCGCGAAACAAGCTGATCGCCGTCTCGTAGTCCGCCACCGCCTCGGCGCACGCTCCCCCTTGACGGTGCAGTCCGGCGAGGCCGACGTAGCAATGCGCTTCCAGCGGTCGCATCGCGAGCGTCTGCGCGAGCGTCAGAGCCTGCCGGTAGGCACCCTCGGCCTCGTCCCGGTCCGAGGCGGTTCCGCGTCCCGCGACGTCCCCGAGAGCCCGGAGGGCATAGCCCTCGTGGGCCTGTTCCCCACGTGCTCGGGACAGGTCCACCGCGCGCCGGGCCGCGGCGCGCGCGTCGTCGTTCCGGCCCGCCGCCAGGAGAGCCTCACTGAGCCACGATGTGAAGAGGGCAGGGTACACGCTCTTGCGGAGTCCCTCCTCGAGGAGGCTCACCCCGTCCAAGGGTCGGCCGGACAGCGCGTAGGCATAGCCCAGCGCGGCGGCGTTGGAATCCGACCAGCCGCCGATGTGCCGGGTCCGACACAGATGGAGCGCCTCCTCCAGGAGAGCCACGGCGGTCTCCAGGCTTCCCCTCATCAGGTGGAGGAGACCGATGTTGAACATCGCGACGCCGAGACTGAACGGGTGGTCCGCAGCCCGAGCCGTCTCGACGGCTTCTCGGCCCCGTCGAAGCCCTTCATCGAAGTCCCCGGTATCGGTGAGGCACCACACCAGACCTGTGCGGGTCAGCACAGAGGCCAGCCCCGGCATGCCGAAGCGCTCGCGCGCCAGCCCGCCGTCGAGGATCTCGAGGTTGCGCCTGAAGAAGACCATGGCCCTGCCGTGCTCGCCGAGCAACCGGTACGCCGCGGCCAAGTACAAGTTGGTGGTGACGCGCATGGCGAGGTCGTTGCTGGTCTCCGCGATAACGAGGGCCCGCTGGCCCGCCTCGACGGCCAGGCCGTGCTGGCCCATCAGACGGTACTGGGTGGTGAGGTACGCGAGGACGCGGCCCAAGCGGGACTGGTCGGCGAACTCGCGCGCTAGGGACTCCGCCTCGCGGAGATGGCCCAGAATGCGGTCGTAGTCTCCCAGCGGGATCAGCGCGTTCCGCAGATCCAGCCGGAGGTCGATCGCCCGCTCCGTCACCTCCCGGCTCCCGGGAAGATGCGCGAGGGACGTCAGGCCCTGCTCCAACCACGTCACAGCTTCGCGATACCCTGACCGCCCCACCGCCTTGGTGGCTGCCTCACGCGCGTAGCGCGCCGACTTCTCCCACAGCTCTCCCCGGAAGGCATGCAGCGCCAGCCGCTCGACGTGCTCGCCCAGTCGGTTTTCATGGAGCCGCTCGATGCACTCGACCGCCGTCGCGTGCAAGGCGTGCCGGCGGTCCAGGACGATGCCGCCGTAGGCCACTTGTCGGGTCAGGCTGTGCTTGAACGCATACTCGAGCTCGGGGTACAGCGTGGCCTCGTAGAGAAACTCAGCCGCTTGCAGATGGGCCAGGCTCCGTCGGAGATCGTCGTCGGGGAGCGCGGTCACGGCTTGCATCAAGGGCAGCGAGACGCTCTCGCCCAGGATGGCCGCGCACTGGAGGAGGTGCTTATCGCCAGGACGCAACCGGTCGATCCGCGCCGCCAGCACCGCTTGCACGGTGGGAGGCACCTCGAGGGTCGACAGCTCCTTGGTCAGTCGGTACGCTCCTCTCTCCCCCGCCAGGGTTCCCGTTTCCACGAGCGTGCGGAGGCTCTCCTCGAGGAAGAAGGGGTTTCCGTCGGTCTGCTGGATCACGAGCTTCTCGAACGCCGCCAGCTCATTGCCGCCGTTACCGAGCAACCCGCGGAGAAGCTTCTCGGTGTCGCCGACCGGCAAGCTCGAGAGGCGAAGCTCACGGAAGCCGCGCCGTCCGCTCCAGTCTGACCGGAAGTCGGGGCGGTAGCTGAGGAGCAGGAGGATGCGGGCGGTCGGCACGCTCGTGACCAGATCATCGAGGAACGCTTGGGTCTCGGAATCCGCCCAATGGAGGTTCTCGAAGACCAGCAGCAAGGGCTGCACCTCGCCTTGTCGCCGCAGCAGACGGACAATCCCGCCGAGAATACGCTGACGCCGACCCGCGGGGTCCAGCATCGACCAGCTCGGATTGTCGTCCACTGGGAGATCAAGCAGGCTCTGCAGGGCCGGCACGGCGTCAGGGATGGGATCACCCAGGGCGGCGAGCTTGCTCGCGAGCTTCTCCCGCACCTGATCCGCGGTATCACGGTCTTCGATCTGTAGGTAGCCACGGAGGAGGTCACGGACGGCGAAGTACGCATGGCTCTTCTCGTACGAGAGGGCGCCGGCCTGGAGAATCAGCCAACCGCGCGTGTGGTCCGAGTCGAGGATCTCGTGAAGGAGCCGCGACTTGCCCACGCCAGGGTCGCCGACGATGGCGGCCGTCTCGCCCTGTCCCGCGAGCACCCGCTGCGCCGCGCTGTGAAGGGCCACGAGCTCCGCCTCGCGGCCGACGAACCGTGTCAATTCCTGTCCCGCGCCGGGGAACCGCGCCCGGGTCGGCTCCGCGCCCACCAGCTCGAACACGTCGATGGGCTCTGTC
This sequence comes from uncultured Candidatus Rokubacteria bacterium, assembly GCA_963765195.1. Taxonomy (GTDB): domain Bacteria; phylum Methylomirabilota; class Methylomirabilia; order Rokubacteriales; family DASRDR01; genus DASRDR01. The sequence continues at coordinate 13,153 of CAVXVV010000087.1, read as the reverse complement.
AGACCTTTCACCGAGACCAGTCCCAAGGGCTTCACGTGGAGATGCCGTCCGGCCAGGTGCACGAACGCCTCGGTGACACGGATGGTGCCCGGAATGGCCGTCTGCTCCATCCGGGCCGCGAGATGAGTCGTCTGTCCGATGGCGCTGTAGTCCATCCGGAGGTCGTTCCCGACGCCGCGCACCAGGACCTCGCCGGAGTTCAAGCCAACCCGGATGGCTAGCTCGATGCCGTGCCGGGCCCGTGCTTCCTCGGCGAAGCCCCCGATGGCTGCCTGCATCCTGAGCGCCGCGTAGCCGGCGCGGAGGGCGTGGTCCTCGTGCGCCACCGGTGCCCCGAAGAGGGCCATGATACCGTCCCCCATCACCTGGTTCACGGTACCCTCGTAGCGGTGCACCGCGCTCATCATGCGCTCCACGACGGGATCGAGGAGGCGCTGAGCGTCCTCCGGGTCGCGCCCGACCAGCATTTCCAGGGAGCCCTTGATGTCCGCGAAGACACGGTCACCTGCTTCCGCTCCCCTTCGAGGGCCTCGCGTGTCCGGAGTATGCGCTCGGCGAGGTGGGCGGGCGTGTGCGCCCGGAAGGTCGCCGATCGAAGGGCCGCGCTCGGGGATATCGCCGTCGCGAGAGGGGCGCCGCATCCTCCGCCGAAGCTCGCTTCCAGCGTTCTCGAAGGCGCAGGCGGCGCAGGTGACCGGAAGGGCGGCGCCGCAGGCGGCGCAGAAACGGCGACCTTCCTTGTTCTCGGCGTGACAGCCGCTGCACAACATGACGGTTACGCAAGAGGTCGTAGGGCGCGAATCTCTTACCCAGCGTAGGGCGCCGCCTCCACGCGGTCAAGGGGATGGGTGTCTCTGGGGCACCCACGATTCATTGACGCGTGGCCCGGCGGAAGTCATGCTGGGCTCATGCGGGCGTCCCCGTCGCCTACCCTGACGGAGCCCGAGCTTCGCAGCCCGCGTCGTACTGGGACCAGGTCTCCGATCAGCTTCACGGACACTACTACCACGACGCCGTGATCGGTGATGTCAAACGTGGCGCCCACCTTCGGCTGGTCGCGCGCTGGTGCGGCGATCTCCGCGGCAAGACCGTGCTCAAGACGGATCTCTTCGAGGAGGCCCATGGGCCCGATCAGTTCCTGCTCGAGCTGAACGTCGGGGAGGGATTGCGCCTCGGCCTGGACATTTCTCCTCGCATCGTGCGCCGTGCGCGAGAGGTCGCGCTGGGGCGGGGATTCCCGGCCTGCCGGGTGGTCGCCGGCGACCTCCTGGCCCTGCCCTTGCGGGCGGCCTGCCTGGACGTCGTCGTCTCCAACTCGACCCTCGACCACTTCGCCCACCCCCTCGCCATTGCGGCGGGGCTTCAGGAGCTTTACCGCGCGCTCCGACCCGGAGGCATCCTCGTGGTGACTCTCGACAACCCGCGCAGCCTCTCCTACGCTGTGGGCCGCGTCAAGCGGTTGCTGCGGCCGGATCCCTTCTACATGGGGCGCACCCTGTCGGTCCGCGAGCTGCGGGCCATGCTGACGCGATTGGGCTACCGGGTCACGGATACCACAGGCCATCATGCACGGCATGGAGAACCACTCCTGGGCCGTGATGTACGCGACTGGGACGGCTCGGGAGCCGAAGGCTCCAGACGGCGGTGGGAGCGCTCCTGGAGCTCGCCCAACGGCCTCGAGGCGATTCCGACACGATACCTGACCGGTGCGTTCATCGCGGCGCGGGCAGTCAAGCCCGACGAGCTCCCGGCCCGAGGGTGACGGGATGAACGAGGACGTGACCTTCTCCGTCGTCATCCCGACGTATCGGCGTCCTGACCGGTTGACCTCATGTCTGGAGGCGCTCGCCGCCCTCGAGTACCCGCGAGACCGGTTCGAGGTCATCGTCGTGGACGATGGGAGCGGGACCTCGCCCCGATCGATAGTGGCGCGTGTGGGGAGCCGAATCGGGACGACGCTCGTGACGCAGCCGCACGCGGGCCCCGCCGCCGCGCGCAACGCCGGCGCGGGCGCCGCCCAGGGCCGCTATCTCGCCTTCACCGACGACGACTGCCTGCCCGACTCCGGATGGCTCCGGGCTCTGGCCGGTCGTTTTGCCGACTGCCCCGAGCATCTTGTTGGAGGCCGCACGGTGAGCGCGTTCCCCGACAACACGTACTCGATCGCGACCCAGCTCCTCATCGACTACCTGGTCCAATGGCAGGCTGGACCCGGCGCGGCCGCCTTTTTCCCTACCAGCAATCTCGCCACCCCGATCGAGCCGTTTCGCGCGCTTCATGGTTTTCATACGGGGTTCACGCTCGCGGCTGGCGAGGACCGCGAGTTCTGCCAGCGCTGGGTCCGAGCGGGCGGCCAGACGTTGTACGCGGCGGACGCGATCGTCCGTCATGCCAACCCGCTCGCGCTGGGGAGCTACTGGAGCCAGCACTTCCGCTATGGGCGCGGTGCCATGCAGCTCGAGCGTCTCTGCCAACCCGGGAGGCGGATTGGCCGCGCGCCCCTCGCCTTCTACCTGGGACTGGTCGCTCATCCGCTGTGGCGCCGTCTAGGGCCACGCCGGATGCCGCTCGTCGCGCTCCTGGCCCTAGCGCAAGCGGCCACCGCGGCCGGGTACTGCCGCGAACGGTTCCTCCGGTCGCCCGCCAAGCCCAATCAGCGGCGGCGCGCGTAGACGAGCCGCCGCCAGCCGCCGAATCTCACCACCGCCATCCATCCGACCGGCCGATAGCCGGACTTCTCGAGCGGTCGAAAGGCGTGGACGTTCTTGGGGACGACCACTGCGATGAGCCGTCGCTGACCGGCGTCGCGGAGCTGACGGGCCATCCAGGGCGATACGCACCGCAGCCAGGTTCAGGCCCCGGAAGTCGGGGTGGGTGAACGACCCGAACTGATAGACCTCACCCGGAGCCAGCGGGAGTCGGCACCACAGGAAATCGATCCTCGCCTCGCCGGTGGTGGCCCAGCCCGCGTGGACGATGCGTCCTCCGCAGCGGACCGCGAAGCACTGGGCCCCCCGCCGGAGCCGCGCGTGAACGTCGGCAGGGTGCAAGTCGGGCCGATCCACCAGGTATGCGTCCACCTCGTTGGGGGCGAGGATCGACATCTCCGCTGGCACCCCCGGCCTCACGTCGATCGGCGGCTCGTCCAGTCCGCGCTCCATCAGGACGACCCTTCGGTAGACGAAGGAAGACGCGGACGACGCCCAGATCGGGTCGCGGGGGTCCTCGGAAAGGAGCGCAGGTCGCCAGCGACCCCGAGCATGACCCCCCAGCCCACCGGTGCCGAACGACCAGGAAGAGAAGATCGCCCGGAACCCCCCAAGCGCAGAGGTCGCCCGTGGTGTTCGTGTGACCAACTCGGTGATCGTATGCGGTCCACGCCGCCAGGCTACGAGTGGCGTCGATATCGCTCGGAACGCTCGTCGGGAGCGCCGCCGTCGCCTCGCAGAGGTTCAGCGCCATCGCTACCTCGCTCCGCGGACATCCTACCATCCGCCCCGGACGCCTGGGCAGGCGAGTGCGCTCGGGCAGTCTGTGCCGTTATCCCGGTTAGAGACCTCATCGGGCACCGCCCAACAATTGTGCCGACATGCGATGCACGCGCATCTCGGTGCAGCGCGAGCTACAGAGCGGGCTGACCAAGGGGCCGCGAGGGAATCCAACGCTAAACTGGACGACTGTGCGATCGGTGGGTGGTATGGTCGCACGACGGGAACGAGCGCAAACGGAGACAGCCCCGCGATGGGGATTAGGCGACGCGCTGGTACCGAGACGAGATGGGCGCCGTTCCGAACCCACCGTTAGGGAGAGTGTAACGAGAATTCTGTTCCCGATTGTCAACATGTTCAGGCGGCCTTGAGACCGATCGCCGGCAGGAGGGGGTCGAGCGCCTCGATGACCCGTTGGTAGAGCTGGTCAAGCTCCGATTGCGCTGAAGGCGATTGTCGGCCGAAACGGGCCACAGGAGTCCGCGGGCCGCGAGGGGGGCGTAGTCCGTTCAAAGAGGTTGAGAAGCACGAGCCCGATCCGATAGCCCTCCGGCAGGAGCCGGTAGCGGCGTGAGTGCGGCAGTGTCTCGATCAGCCCTTTGGCTCGGAGCTTAGACAACTCGTAACGCAGGAAGGCGAGGCGACAGGCCTAGGGCGAAGCATCCAGCGCCGCCACGGCACGCGGGTGAAGCTCGGCGGTGGTACACGTGTTCTCGGCCGCGATGTGGGAAAAGCAGACCCGGGCATGCATCAGCGGGTACCCATGGGGCGCGCTCCGAGTGGCGCCGGCCGACGGCGGCGCAGGTGGCGGATCAGCGCCTTACAGTGATAGCCGTCATCGCCACGATCTCGTCCAGCAGCGTCTGGCGCTCGGCGCGGCTGGCCCGCTCGTAGCGCCCCCGTTGGGTGGCGAGATACTCGCGGATGCTCCGGCGGGTCACGGTCACCCCTAGGTTTGGGGTAACCGTACTTCTGCTTCGCCCCCGCCACCGGTACCCATGATTTGAGGCGATGCGCCCTCTTCCCGGACCTCCCATCGGGGCTAGACTTGCTCCTGCGGGTGTGACTAGTGATCGTGACCTGGTCGCCTGGTCCCGAGCAGTACGCGGCGATGGCCCAGCGTCGACCGCGTCGTAGGTGGGCCGGACGTCGGCTCGGGGGATCAGTGATGCGGCTCTCCATCGTCGTGCCCGCGTATAACAACGGCGATGATCTGCTCGAGTGTCTCGCCGCCCTCCAGCGCCGGCTCCCCGCCGATGCCGAGATCCTGGTCGTTGACGACGCTTCGACCGACGATCGCCCTCCGGGCGGCCGCCACCGGGGTCCACGTCCTTCGTCGCTCGCAGAATGGCGGCCCCGGCGCGGCTGGCAACGACGGCGCGCGTGCCGCGCGGGGATGCATCCTCCTCTTCGTCGATGCCGACGTGGTGGTCGCAGCGGACGCCATCGACCGTGTGCTGGCCGCCTTCGCCGCGGACCGCCAGCTGGCCGCCGTCTTCGGCTCGTACGACGTCCGTCCACGCCACCCGGGCGTGATCTCCCAATATCGAAACCTCCTTCATCACTTCGTTCACCAACACGGGAACTCGAACGCTTCCACATTCTGGGCGGGCTGCGGCGCGGTCCGCCGAGCCGTCTTCGAGGCGATCGGTGGCTTCGATGTCGCGCGCTACCCACGACCTTCGATCGAGGACATCGCGCTGGGGTACCGGCTGCGCGCGGCCGGTCATCGGATCCGACTCGATAAGGGCCTGCGGGGAACGCATCTCAAGCGCTGGACGCTGGCCACCCTGGTGCGGACGGACATCATGCAGCGCGCGATCCCATGGGCTCGGCTCGTGCTCGAGAACGGGACCACGCTGGACGACCTCAATCTGAATCAAGGACCGGTGGAGTGCAATCCTCGTCGCGCTGGCCGGCTGTTCCATCATCCTTTCTTGGTTCCGCGGCTGGTTCCTCGGACTCGCGGTGGCCGGGGTCATGGCTGTGCTCATCCTGAATCGGGAGCTCTACATCTTCTTCTCCAGACAGCACGGGTTCCGCTTCCTCGCCGCCTGCATCCCCCTCCACCTCCTCTATTTCGTCTACAGCGGGGTAAGCTATCTGCTGGTGTGGGTGGCCTTTCGCGTGGGGATGCGCGCCCATCGTGGACCACTGGCGCCAAGCCGTCAGCGACGCGCCTCGTGACCCTCGAGGCAGGACGACACCGCCAGTTCCTGATCATCGGGGGGGGGCCGGCCGGCCTCACGGCCGCCTACGAGCTCACCAAATTGGGCTTCCGGCCGACGGTCGTCGAAAAGCTGGACGACGTGGGAGGGCTGGCCCGCACGGCGAGTTACAAGGGCTTTCGCTTCGATATGGGCGGCCATCGCTTCTTCACCAAGGTTCCTGAAGTGGACGCGATGTGGCACGAGGTCCTTGGTGACGATTTCCTCCGACGCCCCCGCCTCTCGCGGATCCATTACAAGGGGAAGGTTCTTCCACTACCCGCTACGTCCCCTCAATGCGCTCGCCGGCCTCGGTGTTCTCGAGAGCGTCCGCGTCGTACTCAGCTACCTCCGCTGGCAACTCTTTCCGTATCGTCGCGAGGATACGTTCGAGCAGTGGGTGACGAACCGGTTCGGTCGCCGTCTGTTCCGCATCTTCTTCAAGACGTATACCGAGAAGGTGTGGGGCATTCCTTGCTCCCACTCTCAAGGCGGAGTGGGCGACTCAGCGCATCAAGGACCTGTCGCTCAAAACCGTCGTCCTGAGCATGTTTATCAGGCCGAAGAAGACGATCAAGACGCTCATCGACGAGTTCCACTATCCGCGGCTGGGGCCGGGAATGATGTGGAACGCCGTGAAGAGCGAGATCGAGCGGCGCCATGGTGTGGTCCTGACCGGGTGGGAGGTCGTACGCATCCATCGCACGGGTCAACGCATCGAGAGTGTCATCATATCTGCCGACGGGTCTGAGACAACCGTCGCCGCCACCGACTTCATCGCCAGCATGCCGATCTCAGAGCTCATCAGGAGGCTCGATCCACCCGCACCGCCGTCCGTCCAACACGCTGCTAACCAGCTTAAGTACCGTGACTTCCTTACCGTTTGCCTCATCGTCAACAAGCAAGATCCCTTTCCGGACAACTGGATCTACATCCACTCGACCCGACGTGCGGGTGGGGCGTATCCAGAACTTTCGAAGCTGGAGTCCGGACATGGTACCGCTCCCCGGTAAGGCGAGCCTGGGGCTCGAGTACTTCTGCTTCGGGGGCGACGCGACCTGGAACACCCCGACGCCGACCTCATCGAGCTAGGCAAGCGCGAAGTCAGCCGTATCGGCCTCGTACGCTACGCCGACATCGAGGACGGTTGCGTCGTCCGTGTCCAGAAGGCATACCCGATCTACGACTCAAGTTACCCTGAGCACCTGGCGACCATCCGGGAGTTCGTGGCTGGGCTCGAAAACCTTCAACCCGTAGGCCGGAACGGTCTCCACCGCTACAACAACCAAGATCACGCGATGCTCACCGGGATGCTGGCGGTCAGGAACCTCGTGCTGGGCGCGCACAACGACCTGTGGAATGTCAACACCGACCAGGAATACCACGAGGTGATCCGCGAGAAGATCGACGCCGGTGACCTCGAGGAGGTGCTGAGCGACGCCTTCCGGAAGCTCGATCGCTTTGCCTTCGGGACCAGCCTTGGACTGACCGTCGGGCTAGCACTTTGCGCGGCCACCTTGACGCTGGTCGTCAAAGGCGGCGCCGTCGTCGGACCTCACCTCGCCTCGCTCGCCCAGTATTTTCCCGGCTACCGCGTGACCGTGTTCGGAGCGCTGGTCGCCCTGGTTTACGGATTCGTCACGGGGTTCGTGGGCGGCTGGACTTTGGCGTGCATCCGCAACGCCGGCGTATTCTTCTACATGGCGATGACCCGGCGTCAGGCCGAACGGCAACTGGTGCGGAAGCTCCTCGAGTACTTCTAGCTCCCAAATCCGAAAGGTGCCGTGAACAGATGCTGTGCTTTCTTGCAGGTGCAAGTCCTGCCTGGGGAATTGTTGGGGCACCCCAGTAGCTACCGAGGCGGCGAGGAGGGTAACCGAATTGCTGAAGCTCTCGGGCTATCGGCCCATCGAGGGTGGGTCTGCAAGCCAACGGGCCGCAGCACGTGTGAAAGCCCGAGCAAGCCTCGAAAGTGAAGTCGTGAGGGTCGACCTGCTTTTCGGACAGGGAAGGCCGCTGGACTCCGTGGGGGCAACCGACCGATGGGGGCGCAGCGTGAAGGAGCGGCAACAAGGGGGGTCAGGGGGGGCGCGGCCCTAGGAAAAATGCAGTCCGGTTCGATGAGGAGGGGTGAGAGACGCGTGAGGTCCACTCGGCGAATGGACACCGGAGCCGAAAGGACGGAAGCGGTGGGCGCCGCCGGACCTGCACACGACCGCGCTCGACGTTCATCCCTTCACACTGGAGGCCGCTCGATGCGGTTGGCGTAGCGAGCCTGTGCCGGGTGGTTAAGCGCGATCTGCCCTTCGAGTTTGTCCCGCAACAGCTCACGTCGTACGGTGGCCTCGAACCGTTGCGCCGCTATCGGCAGCGGATCGATCTGTCTGGGCGCCTGGGTCGGGCCCTGGGAAGGCTGGGCAGCGACTACGGGAACGCCCGGCTGGGTCTGGGTCTGCTGGTCTTGGCGCTGTTCTATGGTCAACCGCAGCTCGCGCGCCACGACGGTATTGGTCCGGCCGCCCGCACAGCTCAGGATCAAACGTGCGCGCTGCGCCACGGCCTGCGCGGTCTTCGCGCGGCGCGCCCAGCGTTCCAACGTCTCGCGTTCGGCGTTGGTGAGTGTCAATGGTGGGATCGGTCGACCTGTGCGCATCGGTGTTCTCCTCTCCATACAGAGAGCGCGCGACGCGCACAATTTGTTTCACGATCTTTCGAGACACGACACTAGTACTACTGTGTCACGAAGCATCAGCGCCTCCGAGGCTCGTGACCACACCATCGGCAGGGCTGGCCGCGCAGCAGGATTCGGGCGAGCCGCTGAACGACGGTGGCGATCGATGTGGCGACATGGCGTTCAGGCCGCACCGGGAGCGCCCCGCGGCGTGAAACCCTTGGGAAGGCGAGCGGGTCGGAGGAAGGCCAGAGGCGCAGGGGGGAAAACCGCGCGCGCTCGGCCGCGAGGAAGGCATACGCCGCGGTACATAACGCGCCATGGTGATGAAAGCCGCGCCACCCCCGGCCCTCGAAGTGATCCAGCCCCAGCTCGTCCTTGAGCTCCTGATAATCGCGCTCGATTCGCCAGCGGAGCTTGGCCAATCGGACGAGGTCGGCCACGGGGATCGTCTCCGGCAGGGTCGACAGCCAGTACTTGGTGGGTTCGGGCTCCCCCCGCGGCCACTCGATCAGGAGCCACTCCTCCGGCCGAGGCGCCGACCGTTTCTCATCGCGATGCGCGGGCCGGACCCGGACCCGGGCGAAGCGCGAGCGCATCGCCCCGCGCGTGCCCTCGCGCCAGCTCACCGACTGCCAGGCCGCGGGCGGCAGCGCGGCGGCCACGTGGGCGAGGTTGACCGGCTGATGCCGCGCCGTCCGCCGCACGCGGATGGCCGGGCGACCCCGGCCCCGCCGCCTCGGCTTCGGGGGCAGGGGCGCTTGGCCCGGAGGCCACACCGTGGTCGTCCCTTTGACGCCGACGATATAGGGCAGCCCGCCTGCCGTGAGCGCCTCGCGGAAGTCGGTCGTGTCCCCGTAGCCGGCGTCGGCGACCACGGGCGCGGGTGGCACGCCCTCGGCCTGGAGGGCGCGGATCTGGGCGAGCGCGAGCTGCCACTTCGGCGCGAACTCGACGGCGTCCGGCACGCCGGCGGCGCGGCGCCGGCGCCGATCCCGGGCCCAGCTCTCCGGCAGGTACAGGCGATAGGCTGCCGGGACACTCACGGCCTCGTTGGCCAGCGAGACGCTCACGGCCACCTGGCAGTTGTCCTGTTTGCCCACGACCCCGCAGTACTGGCGGGCGACGCCCACCGAGTGCTGGCCCTTCTTGGGGAAGGCGGTGTCGTCCACGATCCACGCCGCCACCGGACCATGGCGGCTCATCGGCTCCAGCACCCAGTCCCGGGCCACTCGCAGGATCGCGGTCGCCTCCCACGGGGCGTTGGCCACGAAGTGGTGCATCGACTGGTGCCGGGCGCGCACGTGCCGGGGATCGACACGGGCGGCCATCGGTTCGATGCTCTTCCGGTCCCCCGGCAGGCACAACCCGGTGAGGTAGGCCCGCAGCGGCTCGCGGCGATCCGCATGCCCCAGGGCCAGCACCAGCCGCTCCAGGAGGTCATGAAACCGGCGTTCGCGGGCGTCGTCCCTGTGCGCCATGCCGCGATGCTGGCATGGTACCCTCGGAAACTCCTAACTTTCATGACACAGTAGTACTAGACTAGGTGGGCGCCATCCGGCGACCGGAGGATTTCGACGTGGATGCCACGGAGCGCAAGCTGGAGGACGTCGTGTTGACGCGCCTGCTGCGCCTCAACGCGACCATTCAAGGAGTGGCCATCGGATTGATGGCGGGACTGGCCATGTTTATCGCCACCAACTGGCTGGTCCTCAAGGGCGGGCCGGTCGTCGGCCCTCATCTCGGCCTGCTCGCCCAGTTCTTTCCCGGCTATCGTGTCACGTTCCTTGGGAGCTTGATCGGATTCGCCTATGGGTTCATCTGCGGCTTCATCGGCGGCTACTTTCTCGCCACCGTCTACAACCTGATCGCGGCCCGCCGCCAGCCCCGGCCATGACCCGGTCGCCCCGAGGCCTGGCGCGTGTGGAACGGGGGTTCGCGGTGCCTAGACTAATACCTGTCCCCAGAAATTCCACCCCACCCTACCGATGCAAAGACCTTTGAACATCCACCAGAAAAACCTGGCGGTACGGTTCCAATGGCGGATGAAGCGGGCAATCCGCTTGGCTCGGGCGTCGTAAGTCGCGTCGCTGGCACGGACGAGGGCATGACGCTCGAGGATGCTGAAACAGATCTCGACTTGGTTGAGACACGAGGCATGGGGCGGCAGGAACTCGAAGCGGACGCGGACGTTCTGGACGGCCAGACACGCACGCACGCTGGCGTGGTATGGATCGAGAGGTTGTCCAGGATGATGAAAAGTCGGCGCGGGGCCATACTCGCATGGCCGCAGGGTATCTCACAGGCTGACATAACTGGGTCGAAATTTCAAGTACTAGCGGGGTATGACCTGATCGAAGGATGCGCACCCTGACTGCCCCTTCGTCGCTCGAATGGGCGGCTGACGCGGCCGCGTCCCTCGGACGGTGGCTGTCCACCGTTGCACGATTCGGGGTGGCCGGCGTCGTGCTCCTCGGCATCGCGCTCCGGTTCCTGCTCCTCGACGCCGACCCGCACTACTACGAATGGGGAGGGTACATCACGGACGAGGGGCGCTGGACCGACCGGGCACGGGAGCTCGCCCTTTTCGGGCAGACGCTCGAGCCGCCCTGGTCGCTTCACGTGCTCGTCGCACCCCTGTTTCAGCTCACGACCTACGTCACGTTCGCGCTGACCGACGTCAGCGTCGTGAGCTCTCGCCTCCTTCCGGCCGTGTCCGGCAGCATCGTACCCATCGCGTTCTGGGTCGCCTTCCGGCGAGCGACCACCCCCGAAGCCCTCTTTCTCGGGATCGTCCCGATGGCGCTTCAGGTGGACCTCGTGACGCTGAGTCGACTGGCCGTGCCCGAGATGCCGATCATCGCGCTCCAGTTCGCGCTCTACCTGGGCATCACGTCCCAGAGCCCATCCGTGTTCGGCCGCGTCGGTGCCGGGTTGCTCGCGCTGGCGACCGTCGCCATGAAGATCACCGCGGTGCCGGCGGTGGCAATCCTTTCCCTGCTTCTTCTCCTACCGGTCGCCTCCCCCGGAGACGCCCGCCGGCGCGGGACCTCCCTCCTCGCGTTCCTGGCTGGCCTCGTCGGACCAGTGCTTCTGCTGGGTCTCGGCGGCATTGCCTGTTGCACTCGATTCGTCGAGATCCTCGGCTCCACGGTCGGGCGTCTCCGGACATTTGTCGGCGTATCGTCGCCCTTCGACGTGGTCAGTTTCCCGTTCGAGAACCCGCTGGCCCCGGAGCTGAATCTCTGGGGTCTCGCCCTCTGGTACGCACTCATTGGCTGGCGAGCGACCCGGCCAGACGCTCTCGATCGCCGCACGAGGTACTATCTGATCACCTCGACCGCATGGTGTGGGTCATATCTTGGCATCATGCTGCTCGCGAGCTATTTCCCGAACCGGTACAAAGTGCACATGCTGCTGCCTATGTGCATCACGGTCGCCGTCGGGGTGGGCCTGTTGCAGCGGGCGGGGATCAGGAGGGCGGAATCGGCGTTCGCCGGCCCCGGCCGGTTTTGGCACCTCGTCGGCCTGGCCTTTCTCGGCTTGCCCACCGCCGCCTTCGCGTCGCCCCTGGTCGCGGACCTCGTCAACATCTTCGGATGGGACCCGACCCGTCTGCGCACGAAGCTCGTCACGCTGGCGGCATCCTGGGTGGCCATGATTTCCATCCTCGAGTGGCGCCGCCGCCAGGGGGGGCGGGTGAGGGTCTTCATGCTCTTTCCCGTCGTCGCGGCGTTCGCGTGGTACCTGGCGGTGCGAGTCGCACTCCCCGAGACCACTTTCTGGCCGACGCCAGATTCCCCGCGGGCTTCCATCATCCGGCTGCTCGTGCTCCTTGCGGCTGCGATCTTGAGCGTCGCCCTAACCATCCGGTTGCGCCCACTCGGGCTGGCCCTGCCTGCCGGGATCACCCTGAGCGCGGTCGGCTACGCGTTCGTCGCTCTCGTCCAGCTCGCCCCCGGCTATCTCACGCCGCACTACTCGATCCGCGATACGTCCCGGGAGCTCGGAAGGCTGCTCGCAGGCTTCCCGGGGACCGTGGCCACCTCGGGCGGCGATGGGCTCTTTCGTGAGAATCGGCTCCCCTACACGACCGTCTGGGGACGCCGGTGGCCCCGGGAGCCGTTGGACAAGCCCGAGGTCATCGTCGTGGTGTTCGCGTTCCTCGACCCTCAGGATCGTCTGGCACGGGAGTACTGCCAGATTGGCGAGTATCCACTCTATGTCGCTCCCACGTACTACCGGGCGCACCCGATGCAGTGGCCAACCAGCGCTCTCGGCGCGACCGCGCGTGTTTATCGCCGCCGGCCACCGTCGTCCGTGTCGGCGGCCATGGTGAGCCCGCCCAGCGGCCCGGCACCGTCCGGCCTCACTTCCGAGGTGGCTCCCTGTGTCTAACCCGAGCGGCGCCGGCGGGTCGGCCGAAATGCAGGAGCGGGTGGTCCGGTCGGTCATCTACCTGCTGGTCTCACGCGTGAATGCAGAGCCTGAGCTTCGTCTCGACCCTGCTGATCGCGAGCTGGCTCAATCCCGAAGATTTCGGTGATGGCCCTGGCCGCGATCTTCCTCGCCGCCTTGACGCTCCTCAGCGAGCTCGGGACCGGGGCCGCCATCATCCAGTTCCGACATCTCGACGACACGGAGCTGAATACCGTCTTCTGGCTAACACTGGGGACAGCAGGGGTCGCCTATGGCGGACTGTGCCTCGCCGCGCCCGCTCTTGCTGGATTCTTCTCGAGCCCGAAGCTCACCGCGGTCCTGCGGGTTGCCGGGGTGGCGGCAGTGTT
>CAVXVV010000086.1:0-50918 GCA_963765195.1 uncultured Candidatus Rokubacteria bacterium | reverse complement strand
ATGTCCGTCATCGCCTCGAAGGCCCGGGAGATCTCCTCGAGGCCCTCGAGCTCCCGGTAGCTCCGGCGCGGCCGGAAGACCCTCCGGACGGTCTCGAGCGCGACCGTCACCCGGCCCACGGCTACCCTTCCCTGGTGCCGGAATCGCGGGGTTCGTACCCGCCAGGCGGGCGTGCCCACGCGGCGGCCGGGTGCCCAAACGCACGAGGGGCGTCACCTTGCGGTGACGCCCCTCGCTGCCTGTCCGGCCGGAGCCGCGCGCTAGTTCTTGGTCGCGGGCTTGACTCCGGGGTGGTCCTTGAAGAACTGCTTGTTGAGCTCGATGTAGTTCTTCCACTGGTCCGGGGTCTCGTCCTCGGCGAAGATCGCCTTGACCGGGCACACCGGCTCGCAGGCGCCGCAGTCGATGCACTCCTCGGGGTGGATGAACAGCATCGTGTCACCCTCGTAGATGCAGTCAACTGGGCAGACCTCCACGCAGGCCTTGTCCTTCACGCCGATGCACGGCTCGGCAATGATGTAGGGCATCGAATCCTCCCGAGGTGGCGTTCGGAGCGTCGGTTGCGTTCCGCGATCCCTGGACGCGGAACTGCCCGCGCCGGACCGGTCAACTTCTACTATGCGCTGAACCCGGTGTCAAGCTTGCCACACCGAGCGCAACGACGCGATCCGATTGCCCCTTCGAGCCCCTCGACGACTCGCTGCCGCTCGCCGTCAGCCGCTCGGCCCGTGCGCTCGACCCGAGCGGTGCCTTCTGAGCTCTGACGGCAACGCGTTCCGAGAGTGCAACCGGAATGCCACGGAGCACGCCTCTGAGTTTCCGAATGGATATAGCGCGCTGGGGCGCTCCTGGTCGAGTCGACTGCACACATTCATGTGCACCACTGCACTGTTTTCGATGCACCCCTCGGGCGAGTGGGCTGACGCACGATCGCGGGGCCACGGACACCCGCGTGGACTCATCCGAACGAGACTCGCTTTGCTCGTGCTGACCGGAAGATGCAGCACGCGGGCTCCACCGGATCTCGTGGTGACGCGGGGAATCGCGGCCCGCCGGCTTCACGGGTCGCGCGGTGGAAGGTGCACAAAAACCAGGGCAGGCAGGTCTCCGCACACCGGGCCGCGATTCGAGGCAAAACGCGCGGCGAACCGATGCTTTTGCGACGCGGAGCCAAGCTCGATCGCGAGTGGCGCTCTTCTTGCCTCTCTCCGCGCCGTTCCTCCGGCCCTTGCCGCGTACATCGCATCCGAGACGGACGAGGTGGTCGTGGCCCATTCTCGGCTCCGTCTACTTCCAGGTGTCGACGAACACGATCTTCAACTGCTCGCTCAAGGCAACCTTCGTCGCCGCACCACCGCCGAGCGCGAGAACAGAGCATCCCCTCTGAGGATCGATGGCGGCGAGCCGGCCCGGCGAGGTCACGCCATGGCCCCGGTGATGGCCTCGCCGCACGCGGCCGCCAGCTCGTCCAGCGCGTCGCCGAAGAAGTGGTCGGTGTCGATCGCACTGACCCACGGCCGCTCCGGCAGGCTCGCCGCCAGGGTCTCGAGCCGCGCCGGGTCCGAGAACTCGTCCCGGGTGGGTGCGATGAGCGCGACGCGCCCGCGGAGCCCGGCCAGGAAGCCGTAGTCGTAGCGCGCCAGCACCGGCGCGACGCCGAGGTAGAAGCCCACGCCGGGATCGGCCGCGGCGGCCCGGCCGCCCACGAGGCTGCCGAACGAGTAGCCGGCCACGGCGACCAGGCGGGGCGCGGCGTCGAGCGACTCCCGCAGGTGGGCGAGCGCGCCCGCGACGTCCGCCACCTCGGTCCTTCCCTCGCCGTGCGTGCCCTCGCTGGCGCCCACCCCGC
Source organism: uncultured Candidatus Rokubacteria bacterium (assembly GCA_963765195.1). GTDB lineage: Bacteria > Methylomirabilota > Methylomirabilia > Rokubacteriales > DASRDR01 > DASRDR01. The sequence goes on along the minus strand of CAVXVV010000086.1, from coordinate 49,069 downwards.
GGAAGTTGAACGCGAGCGTCGTGAAGCCGGCCGCGTGGAACGCCGCCTCGACGGTGAGGATCACGGGCGTCAGCATGGAGCCGCCGTAGAGCGGGTGCGGGTGGCAGAGCACGACGCCCCGGTCGCGGGCGCCGGGGGTGAGGCGGCCCTCCAGCTGGAGGCCGTCGCCGGATGGGAACCGCAGCAGCTTGGCGCCGCGCGGGAGTCGGAAGGCCATTGGCGCTCGGTCAGGCGGAGACGCGGCCCGAAGCGCCTCGGCTCATCGGCGCGGGGTGATCTATCGGCACTCGGCGGCACCTCGGGGGCATCGCGGCCTCTGGAGTACCACAGGCGGCCGGGGACGCGCTCGGCCCCGACCAGCGCCTCGCCGGAGACGCGGCGTCTAGGACCTCGGCGGGGGCGGCGGGCCGGGCGGAGGCGGGGGCGCAGGCGCAGCCCCCGGGGGCGGCGCGCCGCCCGGCGGCGGCCCGGGATTCGGCGACGCCCAGTACGGCGGGCGCCACACCCACGCGGCGCCGTTCCACACCCACTGGCCCGGGACGAGGATCGCGCCCGGCGGCGGCGCCGGCGCGGCGTACGGCGGTGGGGGCGGCGGCACGACGTAGTAGCAGCCGGCGAACAGGATGCCGACGCCGAGCAGCATCCCGAGCGCCGCGCAGAGCCCGAGACGCCCGAGCCGACGCCAGGGAGCCGGCCGGTTCATGGCGCGATGGCTACTGGCAGACCTGCTGGGTGGACGCGGCGATCCAGGTCGTCACGGTCTGCCCGTTCGAGAGCGTCCGCGTCTCGTTGTGCCCGTCGACCGTGACCGTCGCGCAGTTCTGGCCAGACGCCGGCGCCGACGTGGCCGCAGGCGGAGGATTCGAGACCGGCGCCCCCAGCGTCATGTTGGTCGACTGGCTCGGCTGGACAGCCCCGCCCGGCTCAGTTGGCGGAGGCGGTGGCGGCGGCGCCGGATAGGCCGGATAGACCGGGTACCCGTAGGCCGGGTACGGGTAGGCCGGATACGCGTATGCGGGGTACGGATAGACCGGGTACGCGTACGCGGGATACGCATAGCGCGGGTACCAGAACGGCGCCGTCGCCAGCACGCCGACGCCGACCCCCACGCCGAAGCCGCCCCAGCAGCACCCACCATGGCTATGACCGCCGTGCCAGCCACCGCCCGCCTGGGCGGGCAAGGCCAGCACCGGGGCCAGCAGGAAACCCACCACTATTGCGGCCACCAGCTTCTTCATCACGCGCCTCCGTCAGTCTGTATGACGGCCGACCAGCCCGGGGGATTCGCGGAGGGTCTCGCGCGAATGCACGGAGGGCTCGACTGCGGAGTCGGGCCGTTCGAAATCGGACATGTTGGTGTTAGCCGAGGAACAGTCGCTCGCCCTAGTGTTCCGGCAGCCGGTCATTCTCGGCATAGTCGACCGGGCAGTCGACGACCGCCGGCACCGGGGACGCGAGGGCCGCCTCGAGCGCCGGCCGGAGGCCGCCGGCCGACTCGACGCGGAGTCCGAGGCAGCCGAACGCCTCGGCCAGCGCGACCATGTCGGGGTTGCCGAGGTCGACGCCCGCCGTCCGGCCGAACCGCTTCTGCTGCTTCCAGCGGATGACCCCGTAGCCGTCGTCCCGCATGACCAGCACCACGAAGGCGAGGCCGAGCCGCCGCGCCGTCTCGAGCTCCTGCACGTTCATGAGGAACCCGCCGTCGCCCGTCACGGTGACGACCCGCCGCTCCGGCTGGGCGAGCTTGGCGGCGATCGCCCCGGGGAGGCCGATGCCCATGGCGGCGAACCCGTTCGAGACGATCACGGTGTTCGGGAGCCGCGCGCCGTATGCCTTGGCGACCCAGAGCTTGTGGGCGCCGACGTCGGACACGACGAGGTCCTCGGGCGCGAGCGCGGCCTCGAGGTCGGCCATCACCCGCTGCGGGAGCAGCGGGAAGGCGTCGGCCCGCCGCCGGGGATCGGCCGTCCGCAGCGCCGGCGGCTTCGCGTGGGGCCGCACGCCGACGAGCGGCGCCAGGAGCTCGAGCGCCTCCCGAACGTCGGCCACGACCTCGACGTCGGGCTGGTAGCGAGCGTCCACCTCGGCGGCCGTGAAGTCGATGTGGACCAGGCGCGCGTGCCCCGAGGGGTTCCAGCGGCTCGGCGCGTACTCCACCGGGTCGTAGCCCACGGCGACGACGACGTCCGCCTTCGTGAACCCGGCACGCTCGATGTCCTCGGCCACGAGACCGACCGTGGTGACCATGAGCGGATGGTCGGCGGGCAGCGCGCCCTTGGCCATGAACGTCGTGACGACCGGGATCTGGGCGCGCTCGGCGAGGACCCGCAGCTCACGCCCCGCGTGCCCCCGGATGACGCCGTTGCCGGCCAGGATGAGCGGGCGGTCGGCCCGGTTCACGATGTCCGCGGCGCGCGCGAGCGATGGCCGGTCGGGAGACGGCCGGCGCGGCTGGTAGACCCGGAGGGGCGCGCCCTCGGCCGGGTCGCCCGCCACGTCCTCCGGCAGCTCCAGGTGGCACGCCCCGGGCTTCTCCTCCTGGGCGACCTTGAACGCCTTCCGAACGACCTCGGGGACCACCTCGGCGGTCTCGATCTGGGTGTTCCACTTCGTGAAGGGCCGGAACGCCTCCACGATGTCCACGTACTGGTGGGACTCCTTGTGGAGCAGGCCGCGGGCCAGCTGGCCGGTGATGGCCACGACGGGGGCCCGGTCGAGGTTCGCGTCGGCGAGGCCTGTGGTGAGGTTCGTCGCGCCGGGCCCGAGGGTCGCCAGGCACACGCCCGCCCGGCCGGTGAGCCGGCCCCAGACATCCGCCATGAACGCGGCCGCCTGCTCGTGGCGGACCGGGACGAAGCGGATCGGCGAGTCGAGGAGGGCGTCGTTCAGGTCGAGCGTCTCCTCGCCCGGCACGCCGAACACGTAGCGGACGCCTTCCTGCTCGAGGCAGCGGATCAGGAGCTGGGCACCGGTCACGGGCGCGCCTCCCGTCGGGCCGCGCGGCCCGACCATGACCGATGATCGCAGCCCTCCCGCGATTTTGCTAGACTGACGGGCACTGTGGCGGCCCTCCTGGACGTCCGGCACCTCAGCACCCAGTTCACCACGGGAGGCGGCATCGTCCGTGCCGTCGACGACGTCTCCTGGGACGTGCGCGAGGGCGAGACCGTCGCGCTTGTCGGCGAGTCGGGGTGCGGCAAGAGCGTGAGCGCGCTGTCGGTGATGCGCCTCGTCGCCGCGCCGGCCGGCCGCATCGTGGGCGGCGAGATCTGGTTCGGCGGCAGGGACCTCCTCCGGCTGTCCGAGGAGGAGATGCGGCGGGTGCGCGGGCGCGAGATCGCCATGGTCTTCCAGGAGCCCATGACGTCGCTCAACCCCGTCCTCTCCGTCGGGCGCCAGCTCACCGAGGGGGTCGAGATCCATCTCGGCGCGGATTCCGCGCGCGCCCGCGCCCGCGCCGAGGAGCTGCTCCACATGGTCGGCATCCCCGACCCGGCGCGGCGCCTCCGCCAGTACCCGCACCAGTTCAGCGGCGGCATGCGGCAGCGCATGATGATCGCGATGGCGCTGGCGTGCGAGCCGTCCCTCGTCCTGGCGGACGAGCCGACGACGGCGCTCGACGTCACGATCCAGGCGCAGATCCTCGAGCTGATGAAGTCGCTCTCCCGCCGACTCGGGGTCGCGATGCTGATCATCACGCACAACCTTGGCGTCGTGGCGCGCTACGCCGACCGCGTCAACGTGATGTACGCGGGGCGCATCATGGAGCAGGGCTCGGCCAAGGAGCTCTACGCCCACCCGCGCCATCCCTACACGCTCGGCCTCCTCCGCTCCGTCCCGCGGCTCGACGCGCCGCGGCGGGCGCGGCTCGATCCGATCGACGGCCAGCCGCCCGATCTCGCGCGGCTCCCCGCGGGGTGCGCGTTCGCCCCCCGCTGCACGTTCCGCGTGGAGCGCTGTCTCGTGGAGCGGCCGGTGCTCCGGCCGGCCGGGGACGACGGCCACGTGAGCGCGTGCTGGGAGATCGAGCGCCTGCCGGACACCACCGTCGTCGCCGAGGCCGTCCCGTGAGCCTCTGCCCGTCGTCGCCCGGCGAGACGACCGCGGCCGTCGCCGACCCGCCGCGGCCCGGCGCCGACGTCCTTCTCGAGGTGCGCGACCTCGTCAAGCACTACCCCGTGTCCTCGGGGTTCCTCGGCCGGCAGGTCGGGCTCGTGCGGGCGGTCGACGGCGTCAGCTTCACGATCCGGCGCGGCGAGACGCTCGGCCTCGTGGGGGAGTCCGGCTGCGGCAAGACCACGACAGGGCGCTGCATCCTCCAGCTCGAGCGGCCGACCAGCGGATCGGTGCGCTTCGACGGGCAGGAGCTGACGACGCTCTCGCCCGCGGCCCTCCGGGCGGTGCGGCGGCGCATCCAGGTGATCTTCCAGGACCCCTACAGCTCGCTGAATCCGCGGATGACCGTGAGCCAGATCGTGGGCGAGCCGCTCCTCGTCCACCGGCTCGTCCCCGACGCCGGCGCGCAGGCAGCCCGCGTCCAGGAGCTGCTCCGGCAGGTCGGGCTCCACCCCCAGCACGGCCGGCGCTACCCCCACGAGCTGTCGGGCGGCCAGCGCCAGCGCGTCGGCATCGCGCGGGCGCTCGCCCTGGAGCCCTCGCTGATCATCTGCGACGAGCCGGTGTCCGCCCTGGACGTCTCGATCCAGGCGCAGATCATCAACCTGCTCGAGGACCTCCGGCGGGAGCTCGGCCTCACGTACCTCTTCGTCGCGCACGACCTCTCGGTCGTCCGGCACATCTCCGACCGCGTCGCCGTGATGTACCTCGGCCGGATCGTGGAGATCGCCGACCGCCAGGCGCTCTACGAGGCGCCCCGCCATCCGTACACGCAGGCGCTCCTGTCGGCCGTCCCGATTCCCGACCCGCTGGTCGAGGCGCAGCGGGAACGCGTGGTGCTGGGCGGCGAGGTGCCCAGTCCCCTTCACCCGCCGCATGGCTGCGCGTTCCACCCGCGCTGCCCTATCGCGGTCGAGGACTGCCATCGGATCCGTCCGGACCTCCGAGACCTCGGAGCCGGACAGCAGGCCGCCTGCCACCTGGCCTGACCTCCGAGTCCGAGCCGGACAAAACCCCGGCCGGAGGCCTCTCTCGGCCTACTGGTCCAGTGGTCGGACCTTGACAGCCTCGACGGGTCCCGGCTAGCCTGATATCAACCTGCCGTGACGACTGGGCCGCAACGACTGATCGCAGAGAAGGTCGTGGAAATGGCCGTATTTGGTCGTCGGTACGTTGCCCGTGGCCACGCCTGGCGCTCCTGCCCGGTGCGGGCCCGACTCCGGCGGCCAGTCCCCGAGAACATCCGTCCCGAGGAGGGAACCCATGATGCTGAGGCGACCGAGGACGCTCGCCGGCACGCTCCTGTCGGCGCTCCTGATAGTGGCGCTCGTGATGACCGCGCTTCCGGCCGGAGCGCAAGCGCCGAAGTCCGGCGGGGAGCTCGTCTTCCCGGTGCCCTCCGAGCCGCCGTCCTACGACGGCCACCGCGAGGAGACCTTCGGGCTCATCCACCCGTTCGCGCCGTTCTACAGCACGCTGCTCAGGGTCGATCCCACCGACCCGACCGGGACGAAGCCGGTCGGTGATCTCGCCGAGAGCTGGACCGTCTCGAAGGACGGGCTCACCTACACGTTCAAGCTCCGGAAGGGCGTCAAGTTCCACGAGGGGGCCGAGATGACGTCGGTGGACGTCAAAGCGTCCTACGACAAGATCGTCTTCCCGCCGGCCGGCGTCGGCTCGAGCCGGAAGGGCCAGTACCGCTCGGTGGAGGCGATCGAGGCGCCGGATCCGACCACGATCCGCTTCCGCCTGAAGTACCCGGAGAGCTCGTTCCTCCTCGCGCTCTCGTCGCCCTACAACTTCATCTACCGCGCGGAGGTCCTGGCGAAGGACATCCACTGGTACGAGAAGAACGTCTCGGGCACCGGGCCCTTCAAGTTCGTCGAGCACGTGAAGGGCTCGCACGTCGTGGGCAAGAAGAACCCCGACTACTGGGACAAGGGCAAGCCGTACCTGGACGGCTTCCGGGCGGTGTTCGTCGCCTCGTCGGCCGCGCAGGTCGCGATGATCCGCGGCGAGCGGGGCCACATCCAGTTCCGGGGCTTCAGCCCCGCCGAGCGCGACAGCCTCGTGCAGGCGCTGGGCAACAAGATCACGGTCCAGGAGAGCCCGTGGGACTGCATCCTCATGGGCGTGATCAACCACGAGAAGAAGCCTTTCGACGACAAGCGCGTCCGCAAGGCGCTCACGCTGGCTCTGGACCGCCACGAGGGCTCGAAGGCCCTGTCGCGCATCGCGATCGTGAGGGACGTCGCCGGCGTGCAGGTCCCCGGGACGCCGTTCGCCACGCCGCCCGCGGAGCTGGAGAAGCTGGCCGGCTACGGGCGTGACATCAACGCGGCGCGCGCCGAGGCGCGGCGCCTCCTGAAGGAGGCCGGCGCCGAGAATCTCACCTTCACGTTCAAGAACCGCGGCATTCCCATGCCCTACGAGCCCCTCGCCATCTGGATGATCGACCAGTGGCGCCAGATCGGCGTGAACGTGAACCAGGAGGTCATCGAGGCGGCCGCGTACTACACGCCGCTGCGGGCGGGCGACTTCCAGGTCGCGATGGACTTCCAGTGCGGCTACATCGTCGAGCCGGACCTGGACATGTACAAGTTCATCTCGACGGACAAGAACCCGGCCAACTACGGGCGGTACACGGACCGGGTGCTGGACGACCTCTACGACAAGCAGGCGCGGGCGTCGACGCCCGACGAGCGGAAGACCCTGATCAAGCAGTTCGAGAAGCGGCTCCTCGACGAGGAGGCGCACTACATCCTGACGCTCCAGTGGCACCGGATCGTGCCGCACAGCGCCAAGGTCAAGGGCTGGCAGATCACCCCGAGCCACTACCTGAACAACCAGCTCGACACCGTCTGGCTCGCGGAGTAGCTCGATGGGGTCAGACTTCGCCTTCCGGACAATTCGGCCGGCTGACGGCTCCGTCCCCCCGGAAATGTCCGGAAGGCGAAGTCTGACCCCGTGACCCGCTACATCGCGAAGCGGTTCCTCCTGATGATCCCCACGCTGCTGGGGGTCGCCGTGCTCGTGTTCGTCCTGCTGCGCGTCCTCCCCGGCGACGTGGTCGAGATGCGCTTCGCCAGCGGCCAGAACCAGTTCGTCGACCAGAAGATGCTCGACGCCGAGCGCGCCAAGCTCGGCCTCGACAAGCCGATCTGGCACCAGTTCCGGGACTACCTGACGGGGCTCCTCCGGCTCGATCTCGGGCGCTCCATGTGGACCGGCTCGCCCATCACCGAGGAGATCAAGCTCCGGTTCGCGCTGTCGCTCCAGCTCGCGCTGATGGCCACCCTGGTCGCGACGGTGCTGGCGATCCCGCTCGGCATCCTGGCCGCGCTCCGCCAGGACACGTGGATCGACTACGCCGTCCGCGTGTTCTCGATCGCCGGCCTCGCCATGCCGTCGTTCTGGCTGGGCATCGTCCTCATCCTGGGGCTCCTCGTGGTGTTCAAGTGGCTGCCCCCGATGGTCTACACCCCGTTCTGGGTGGATCCCTGGCAGAACCTCGCCCAGCTCGTCTGGCCGGCGGTGGCGGTCGGCTATCGCTACTCGGCGGTCGCCACGCGCATGACCCGGTCGGCGATGCTCGAGGTGCTGCGCGAGGACTACATCCGGACCGCGCGCGCCAAGGGGCTCTGGACGAAGCTGATCCTCACCCGGCACGCGCTCAAGAACGCGCTGCTGCCGGTGCTGACGGTGATCGCGCTCGAGTTCGCGTTCCTGCTGGGCGGGCTGGTCGTCACCGAGCAGGTGTTCAACCTGAACGGCCTCGGCCTCCTGTTCGTCCAGGCCATCGCGCACCGCGACTACACGCTGACCCAGGCCCTCGTGCTCCTGGTCGCGACGGCGTTCATCGTCGTGAACTTCGTGGTCGACCTCGCGTTCGCGTGGATCGACCCGCGGATCCGCTACCGCTGAGGGGACGGATGGCGATCAACCCGCCGATCGAGGTCCTGGCCGACGTCGCGGCCGCCGAGCCGTCGGCCGGCTGGCGCGCCGCCGTCGGTCAGTTCGTGCGCCGACGGCCGCTCGGCGCGATCGGGGCCGGGTTCATCCTCCTGCTGGCGGCGGTCGCGGTCCTCGCGCCGCTCCTCGTCACGCACAACCCCCTGGCCAACGACTACGCCGCGATGCTCTCCCCGCCGAGCGCGCAGCACTGGCTCGGTACCGACGCGCACGGCCGCGACGTCTATTCGCGCCTGATCTACGGCTCGCGCACGGCGCTCCTGGTGGGCTTCGGGGCCTCGGTCCTCGGCGCCACGCTCGGCGCCGTCCTGGGCGTCGCGAGCGCCTACTTCGGCGGGTGGCTGGACCTCGTGCTCCAGCGCTTCATGGACGTGTTCCTCTCGCTCCCCCTGATCATTCTCGCGCTGGCGGTAGTCGTGATCCTCGGGACCGGCTCGCTCAACGTCATGCTGGCCATCACCGTCCCGATGATCCCCCGCTGCGCCCTGGTGGTGCGCTCGAGCTCGCTCGCCATCCGCGAGATGCCGTACGTCGACGCGGCGCGCGCCGCCGGGTTCGGGCACGCGCGGATCATCTTCCGCCACATGCTCCCCAACGTCATGGCGCCCTACCTGATCATGCTGACCGCCTTCGTGGGCCAGGCGATCCTGCTGGAGGCCTCGCTCTCCTTCCTGGGGCTCGGGGTCCAGGAGCCGACGGCGGCGTGGGGTCTCATGCTCCGAGGGGCGGCGGTCGAGTTCGCCGAGACCGCGCCATGGATGGGGATCTTCCCCGGACTGGCCATCAGCCTCGCCGTCTTTGCCTTCAACCTGTTCGGCGACTCCCTTCGCGACGCTCTGGATCCCCGGCTGCGCACACAATAGGCACAGCGTCGCCAAGTGGGGCGAAGTTCCCCAGTGGTGGCACTCCTCCCTCCCGATCACGCCTGAGCCGGCGTCGAGATGGAGGTCGCCCACGTGGCGGCGGGGAGCCGCGACGCCCAGCACTACGTCGAGATCGCGGCCTTCACGGTCTCCGGGCGTCTGATCCTCTCGCAGCGCGTTCCCGGCCGCCGCCCCGTCTAGCCGCACGCCCTCCTTCGGCTTCCCGGCCCGCCGCAGCCCGGGCCCCGAAACATCCCTGCCCGCCCACCGCGCGGGTCTCGCCGACAGCTTGCTGGCTTCTCCAGTCCTCGCACGGTCGGCACGCGTACGACCCGCCATGCTCGTCGCTCGAGGTCTCGGGTCGGCGGTCGCCATGATCGGAAGGCGCGCGACGCCGCGCGTCGCGGCGGCGTCGGCGGCGCGAGAAGAGGGCTACAGGACGGAGCGGCAGCCCGCGGCGCCGACCGCGCTCTCGAGCGCCGGAAGCAGCTCGGCGTAGAGGTCCGCCAGGCTCCGCCCGACGGAGGGCCACGCGAACCGTCGCGCCCACTCCACGGCCCGGAGGCCGAGCGCGTGGCGCGCGGGGTCGTCGGCGAGCAGACCCGCCACGGCTTGCGCGAGCGCAGACACGTCGCCCTCGGGGACCAGGCGGCCGGTCACGCCGTCCTGCACCGTCACGGCGAGGCCGCCCGCGCGCGAGGCGATGACTGGCACGCCCGACGCCATCGCCTCGAGCGCGACCATGCCGAACGACTCGTAGCGGGACGGGATCAGGCAGACGTCGGCGGCCGCGTAGTAGTCGGTCAGGACGCCCTGGGGCTGCGGGCCGCGGAAGTCCACCCAGTCGCCGATGCCGAGGTCGTGCGCCAGCCGGCGGAGGTGGCCGCTCCCCGCCTCCTCGCCCTTCGTGCCGCCGACCACGAGCAGCGTGAGCCGCGCGGCGGAGAGGCCGTCGGCCCTGAGCACGGAGAGCGCCCGCAAGAGCGTCTCGAGCCCCTTGATGGGGGTCAGCCGGCCGACGAACAGGAGCACGTGCTCGGCGTCGAGCCCGAGGCGCGCCCGCGCGGGCGCGGTGGGCCGGGGCCGGAAGAGCTCGACATCGACCCCGCACGGGATCACCGCCACCCGGCCCGGATTCGCGCCGAGGTGCCAGGCGAGGTCCGCCCGCTCGACGAGGTTCGAGGCCACGATGCGGTCCGCTTCCTTCGCGATCCGGATCTCGGCGGCCAGCCGCTCCTCGGGCTCCGTGTCGTTCGACCCGCGGGCGACGGCGTTCTTGATCGCGCCGAGCGTGTGGAACATGTGGACGAGCGGCACGTCCCAGCGTCGCGCGAGGTCGAGCCCAGCGAGCCCCGACAGCCAGTAGTGGCTGTGGACGAGGTCGTAGCGCACGCGCTCGCGGGTGCGGAACGCCTCCATCCTCTCGGCGAACTCCTCGAGATGGTCGGCAACGGCCGCCCGCGCGATCGGACGGGCCGGCCCCGCGGACACGTGGATCACGCGCGCTCCCGGCCCGAGTCGCACCACTTCCGGGATCGCGGGGTCCTGGCTCCGCGTGAACACGTCGATCTCGAAGCCGAGGCGCCCGAGCGCGCGCGCCACCTCGCGGACGTAGACGTTCATCCCGCCCGTCTCCTTGCCGCCGAGGGCGGCGAGCGGGCAGGTGTGGACCGACAGCATCGCGATCCGGGACCGGCCGGTCGGGGCGACGGAGAGAACGGGCGTCATGGCCGCTCCAGCGTCACGCGAAGGACCTCCGTCGGCGCCGCCCCGAAGCCGTACTTGTACGGCTCCTCGCCCCGCAGGAAGTCGTAGCGCCGGAAGCCGCGGGCGATCGCGTCCTCGATCGTGCGGGCGATGAGCACGACGCCCGGGGACATCGCGCGGGCCTCGGGGTCGAACCCCGAGTTGTAGAGGCTCACGCTCCCGGCCTGCTCGAGGCAGAAGAGAGCGGCAGCGGGGCGATCCTCGAGCCACAGCATCCAGAGCGCCGCCAACCCGGCCTCGGCCAGCCCGTACCCGAGCTCCCGGAAGAACTTCTCCATGGGCTCGTCCATGAACTTCGCCTTCCCGACCTTGGACAGCCGGTGGAGGGCGACGAAGCCGTCCATCAGCGCGCTCATCTCGTCCGCGGTCCGCGCGACCTCGATGCGAGGCCGCCCGGCCTCGGCGCGCCGGATCTTTCGCCGGAGCTCGTGACGGTCCTTCCCCGGAAGCCTCGCGAGGTAGCCGTCCCAGGTGTCGGCCAGCTCGATCACGGGGCACCGCTCCTCCACGTCGATCCGACAGCGGAGGCCCGCGGACTCCGCGAGGCTCTCGAGGAGGCTCGCGGTCGGGGAGGCCGCGGGGACCGGACGCAGGTCCACCGCTCGCCATCCGAGGTCGCCCACCGCGGGGAGCATCGCCTTCCAGACCTCTTCCTCGCGTCCCGCGACCGCGATGAGGTCCAGGTAGTCGGCGATGTCCGTCCCGCCCACGAGCCGCAGCACGGGGCCCTCGGGCGTCGGGGTCTCGTAGAGAGGAAGGAGGCCGACCCACTCGCCGGCGCCGTCCTGGGCGGCGAGGAGGTGGAGAGGTCCGGGGGCGAATGCGCGGAGCCACGCGGTCTGGAACTGCCACGTCGCGAACGGAACCGGCGCACGACACTGCTCGACGAGGCGATTCCAGCCCGCCTCGCCGATGCCGAGGGCAGCCCAGTCCGAAAAGCGCTCGACCCGCATCGACGTCACGCCCCCTGGGCCGGCGGGGCAGACCCGGTCGATCGCCGATCCCGCCATCCGACGAGTGCCGCCATGTGTCCCCTGTTGAGACGGGAAGGAGCTTCGGGGGGGTTCGGACCGGCCCCGGTCAGAGATCGTCCCCGCCGCCGGCCGCCTCCGAAGGGGCCTCGAGGTCCCCTCCGGCCTCCTGCTCGAGGGCCTCGTCGACGTCGTCCCCGAGGTCCTCGCCCATCTCGTTGCCCATCTTTTTCATCCACTTGGCCACGCTCTTCGGGTCGTCCTCGTCCAGGTCCCCGAGGCTCGAGGGATCGGCCAGGGAGTCCAGCCGGTCCTCCTCCGAGCGAACGGTCGCGAACCGGGACATCAGGCGGCGAAGCTGGGTCCCCCCGCAGCGCGGGCAGACGGGCGGCGTTGGGTCGGAAATCCGCATGACGAGAAGACTTACGGTGCGGCGGCAGTCGGCGCAGTGGTACTCGTAGATGGGCATGCGACCGAATTCTAAGAGGGGGCACCGGAGGGGTCAAGCAACGGCCGGCCGCTGACGGCTCGCGGCGCGACCATGCGCACAGCTGGCGCCCGGCGTCGCGCGATGCGCCGGGCAGGGCGAGACCGAACGCCTACCAGCCCTGCTGCAGAATGGCCACCATCAATCCGAAGGACATCACCACGGCCGCGATGTAGACGAGCACCAGCCGTCCGAGCCCCTCGTCCTCGCGGCTCCGCGCCACGGCCTGGACACGCGTCCCGCTCGGTGGCCGGGGCAACCGCAGCGACGCCGGGTCGAACCCACGCTCTCTCCAGGGACCTCCCATGGCCGCCACCTCCTCCTGTCGGCTCGGAGACTCGAGTCTCCCGCCGGGAATCGGTCTTGACCATCGCGATGAGCAACCGGCGTGCCAGGGGCGGCGGCCGCCGATCGCCCCATCGCCCCTCGTGTAGGGACGTCAAGTTTGGCGGTGAGTTAGCGCCGTCGGAGGGGCTGCCTTTCGCGGGAGACTGGCACAAGCCGCAGGCGCGGTCACACGGTCGCGGGCGGCCAGAATTCGTCACGCGACCCCCACTCTGGGGCGCGGTAGGCGTGTCGGGGCGATCGCGCCGCTTTGGGAGATAGGTACAGAACCGTTCCCCAAGCTCCCCTAGCCGACCCTCTCTCAGGACTCAACCGCCGGGGCTGTGCGGCTGTCAGGTGTGCCGCCCGGAGGCGGCAATCGGGACCTCCCCTGCGTTCGTGTCCCGCTTGCGCATCAGGAATCCCGAGTTGAACAAGGCGACGGGTTCCGCCGTGAACAAGGGCCCGTAGAGCGCCCGGAAGTCTGCCAGGGCGGTCGAGCCCGTTTTCCCGGGCCACCCCGTGGTCCAGTCGTGCGAGGACCCACCCTCACGTCGACCAGGAACCAGCCACCTGGCTTGAGTCTGCCGTGAACGTACTCGAGCGCGCGCTTCTGCTCGTCGAGGGTCAGGTGAAAGAACACCGCAATCGAGTAGGCGCCGTCGAACTCCGGCGCCGCCGCGACCGTCGTCCAGATCGTGGAACGCCATGCCAGGACTGAGCCGGCGACCCCACTTCTTCATGATCGGCGCGATGTCGACGGACACGAGCCGCCGAACGTGCGGAGCGATGACCCGGCCCAGTCGACCGACTCCACCTCCGTATTCGAGCACGCACTCGTGAGACTGGACGTAGGAGAGAAGTCTCGCCGCCTGTCTGGCGCCACCCTCGAAGAAGTCCGTCAGGCTGTGTCGACGGGGGTGGTGGCCGACGACATACGGGGTGAGCCGTCGTCCAAGGATCGTGTGGCGGATGGCATCCAGCTCCGCATCCACGCGTCGGCGAGGCGTGGACGAATCGCGGCGGAGTGAGGCCAGAAGAGGACATCGCCGGCATCCCGGAGACGATCCCGGAGTGGCCCGTTCCAGTCGAGCAGCAGGGCCGCCGCACGCGCCCTGACCCTGGCCTCAACTCACCGGCGCTAACCAAGACGTGAGGCGCGGCCCCGGGAAGCGGCAGACGATCCGCATCGCGACGTCCTTGCCACGGGCTAGCTCCTTACCCGCGCGAGTGCGGCCATCGTACGCTCACTCGTGAGGGCGTGGAAGATTCGGCTCAGCTTGCTCCAACAGCCTCACAGAGGACAAGAACGGAACATGGGCGCTCGGCGCGAGGTCGGCGGGCGCCATTCTAGGGTCGGCCTCATGGCCAAGGAGGCATGGGTGCCCAGAGGCGGGCGAATACCCGTATCCTGGTGAGAGGAGTAGGGTTCGTGCCGTGCAGTGCTTCGCGTGAGCGTGGAAGCAACCACGGCGGAAGTCCCTCACCCGCGGCGCTCACGGAACGAGGGGAGACTTCATCCTCAACGGGACACTGATCGTCGCAGGACAATGGGCGAGCGACGAGTCGCCCCGAGTGGCGCGCCGCCTCCCGAGGCGGCTGGCTCGCCGGTCGCCCGTCCGCGCCATGGCAGAAAGGCTGCCGACATGCCGGGGCTGAAAGCCAGGGCACGGTTCCTAGATTTCGGATTGCGCGGGTTCACATCCGGATCGTTGCCTGACTCTCAGGACCCAATCAGGGCTGAGCTCTTCAGCGCCGAACGTCTCGAACAGCATGCGGAAAGCGTTGCCGCGCAGCGCGCCCTCGCCGAGGGTGGAAGCCCGCGCCCCCTCTCATCGCGCGTGCGGGACAGCGGGCGCGTGCTGCTTCGCTGTTATCGCGAGGTGGCCGCCGTGATCCGAGAGGAAGGCGCGATCACCCCGGCCGCGGAATGGTTCGTCGACAACTTCCACATCGTGGAGGACGTCCTGCGAGAGATCCGGGAGGATCTTCCTCCGGGATTCTACCGTTGGCTGCCAAAGCTGGCGGAGGGACCCCTCGAGGGCTACCCAAGGGTACTCGGACTAGCCTGGCCCTTCGTTGCCCACACCGACAGCCGCTTCGAGCCCGAGACTCTCCAACGCTTTGTCCAGCGATTCCAGCAGGTCCAGGTGCTGACGATCGGTGAGCTGTGGGCCATCCCAATCGCCCTGCGCCTGGTTCTCCTGGAGAACCTCCGGCGCATGGCCGAGCAGATCGTCAACAGTCGCGCTGCGCGCCGTGACGCCGACGCGCTCGCAAACGAATTGCTGGGACTCGGGGGGGAGCCCGCGCGTCGGCTGGCGTTTCAGCGGCTCGAAGCTGCTTCCCTGCCGATGGCCTTCATCGTGGAGCTCGTCCAGCGCCTGCGTGAGCAGGATCCCGAGTCGACACCGGCGCTCGCGTGGCTCAGCGAGCAGCTGTCCGGCCTGGGAACGTCGCCCGAGGAGCTCGTGCGGCAGGAGCATCAGCGCCAGGCGGCGATGAACGTGACGGTCCGCAACGTAATTACGAGCATGCGGACGATGTCGACGTTCGACTGGGCGGAGTTCTTCGAGAGCGTCAGCCTGGTCGACGCCGCGCTCCGTGCGGCGAGCAACTTCGGCGCGATGGACTTCGCGACACGCGATCGGTACCGTCACGCCATCGAGGACCTCGCTCGAGGTTCCCGGCGGACGGACCTCGACGTCGCTCAGGGGGCGATCGCGCGAGCGAACCGCGCGCGGTTGGAGCGGAAGCGAGTGGACACCCCGGCGGAGTCCCGAGCCGAGGATCCTGGCTACTATCTGATCTCGAAGGGACGCCGGGGCTTCGAACGGGAGATCGGCTACCGGATACCCCTCACGCAGCGGCTGTTGCGCGCGTACATCGGCGGAGCCACGCCGGGCTACGTTGGCACCATCGGCATTATCGCGGGGTTGCTCGTGCTCGTTCCTCTCGTCGCCACGCATGCAGCGGGCGTGAGCCCCATTGTGCTCGTTCTTCTCGGGCTCGCCGCCTTGATTCCGGCGTCCGATCTTGCCGTCGCGCTCATCAATCGCGTCGTCACGGAGCTGCTCGGCCCCCGAGCGCTGCCGCGCCTCGAGCTCGCCGCCGGTATTCCCCCGGCCCTACGAACCCTTGTGGTGATGCCGACCTTGCTGGTGAGCGACGCCGAGATCGAGGAGCAGGTCAATCGCCTGGAGCTCCACTATCTGGCGAATCCAGAGGGCGCCATCCACTTCGCTCTCCTCTCTGACTGGATGGACGCGCCGACGGAAACCACGACGGCTGATGATGGGCTCCTCGAGACCGCCATCAAAGGGATCGCCCGGCTCAATCGGCGCCATGGCCCCGTGCCCGCCGGGGGGGCCCGATTCCTCTTGCTCCACCGCCGCCGGGTCTGGAATGCGAGCGAGAACCAGTGGATGGGATGGGAGCGCAAGCGCGGCAAGCTACAGGAGCTCAACCAGTCGCTCCTGGGACGCGACGACACCACATTCATGGGCTCCTCGCTGGACGTGCCGTCGGCGGTCCGATACGTGATCACCCTCGACGCGGACACGCGCCTGCCTCGAGGCGCCGCCACCCGCCTCGTGGGGACCATGGCTCACCCGCTCAACCACCCTGTCTTCGATGCGCGCGTGGGCCGGGTCGTCGAGGGCTATGCGATCCTTCAGCCGCGCGTCACTCCCACGATGCCCACCGATCGCGACACGTCACTCTTCCAGCGGCTCACGGCCGGGCCGGCGGGCATCGATCCCTATGCGACCGCGACCTCCGATGTCTACCAGGATCTCTTCGGCGGAGGCTCATACACCGGCAAGGGCATCTACGACGTCGAGGCATTTGCGGAGGCCTTGGAGGGTCGCGTCCCTGAGAATGCGCTCCTTAGCCACGACCTCTTCGAAGGGATCTTCGCGCGGACGGGACTGGTCTCCGACATCGAGCTGTTCGAGGAGTTCCCGACGGACTACGAGGTTGCTGCGGTCCGGCAGCATCGATGGGCGCGCGGAGATTGGCAGCTGCTGCCCTGGATCATCCAAGGCGCCGCCAGAGCCGGAGCCCATCGAAGCGCCATCCCGCCGATCGATCAGTGGAAGATGGTGGACAATCTCCGCCGTACTCTCTCGGCGCCGGCCGCGTGGCTGACACTTGTGGCCGGCTGGACGCTTCCCAACCGCCTGCCGCTCGTGTGGACGACGTTCGTCCTCGCCACGATCGCGATACCAGCCTTCTTGCCTGCGTTTGCCGAGGTGATCCCGAGGCGATCAGGAATCTCCAAACGGGCCCACATCCGCGCGGTCGGCCGGAGCTGGGCGTTGGCCGCCTCCCAGGTTGCGCTGTGGATCACGTTCATGGCGCACCAGGCGTGGCTCATGGGCGATGCGATCGTACGGACGCTGATCCGCCTGTACGGGACCCATCGACGGTTGCTCGAATGGATGACGGCCGCGCACGCCAAATCGGGACTGTCCCTCACCTTTGCCGGCGCCTATCGACGGATGCGAGGGACGCTGACCCTGGCCATTGTGGCCGGGCTGTTGGTCCTTCTCGTCCGGCCAGGCACCTGGCCGATCGCCGTGCCGTTTCTCCTGCTGTGGGCCCTCTCGCCGCTCATCGCGCGATGGGTCAGCCGGCCCCCGCGCGTCGACCCGACGCAGGGGCTGTCGGAGCCGGATGCGAGGCTTCTCCGCTCGACCGCACGCCGCACGTGGCGGTTCTTCGAGGCGTTCGTCGGTCCCGGCGATACGTACCTGCCGCCTGACAACTTCCAGGAGGACCCGGCGCCAGTTCTTGCCCACCGTACGTCGCCGACCAACATCGGACTTTACCTCGGGGCGACAGTCGCCGCCCGTGATCTCGGCTGGCTCGGGATGCTGGAGACCGTCGACCGGGTGGAGGCGACACTCACGACGATGGGCCGGCTCGAGCGCTTTCGGGGCCACTTCTACAACTGGTATGAGACGACCGACCTTCGTCCGCTGGAGCCCCGCTACGTGTCCACGGTGGATAGCGGGAATCTGGCGAGTCAGCTCCTCGTTCTCGGCAATGCTTGTCGCGCGGCGCTCGAACGCCCGCTGTTCGATCACGAAGCCTTCGCCGGAATCGAGGACGCCGTCTTGCTCGTGCGTGAGGCGACGAATGCCCTCGCGGATGACCGGCGCACGCAAACGGTCAGGCTCGGCCATCTGGACCAAGCCTGCGAGGCTGTCCTCATGATGCTTCGCGACCCGCCCCGGACGGTGGCAGACTGGGTCGTCAGGCTCGGTCAGCTCGCCGGCCAGGCCGATGCCCTGGTGGACATCGCGCGCACGTTGACGGCGGAGCGCGGCGAGGGCGAGGACTCGGAGGTCCTCGTCTGGGCGCAGGCGACCCGCGCCACCATCGCAAGCCACTGCCGCGACCTCGAACGACTGATGCCGTGGGCTTCCCATCTCGAGGCCGTCGTCGCCAGCCTCCACCCCGCGGCCCGCGAGGCGGCGATCGCGAGCAGCGCCCTCTGTTCCTCGTGTCCCACCCTGGCCGCGCTGGCCGACCTGTGCGAAAGCGCGGTCAGCGAGCTCACCGCCAGGCTCGACGGCAGCCGGCGGGTCGGGTCCGTCGGAGAGGAGCGAGTCGAGCACGTCCACGAGATCATTGGACAACTGGAGGGCGCCGCCGCGGCGTCACGAGCGCTCGTCGAGCGGCTCTCGGCGGTCGCCCGCGTCACGAACCAGCTCTTCGATGGGATGGAGTTTGGCTTCCTCTTCCACTCGGCACGCAAGATCTTCTCGATCGGCTATCGCGTCACGGAGGGGAGTCTCGATCCGAGCGCATACGATCTCCTCGCCTCCGAAGCGCGGCTCGCGAGCTTCATCGCGATTGCCAACGGTGGCGCGCCGACGTCGCACTGGTTCCACCTGGGTCGTCCGATGACGCCGGTTGGGCTCGGGGCGGCGCTGGTGTCCTGGTCCGGCTCGATGTTCGAGTACCTGATGCCGGCCCTCGTCATGGAGTCTCCACCTGGGAGTTTGCTCCAGCAGACGGGTCGCCTCGTCGTCCAGCGTCAGATTGCGTACGGCTCGGAGCACGGGATTCCCTGGGGCATCTCCGAATCGGCGTACAACGTGCGCGATCTCGACCTGACCTACCAGTATTCGAACTTCGGGGTTCCGGGTCTGGGCCTTGAGCGGGGCCTCAGCGAGGACTTGGTCGTCGCGCCCTACGCGACCGCTCTGGCCGCCATGATCGACCCGCGCGCCGCCGCTCGCAACTTTGCGCGCCTCATCGCCGTGGGCGGAAGGGGATTCTACGGATTCTACGAGGCGCTCGACTACACGCCGTCCCGGCTCCCGGCCGGGACGGCGGTGGCAATCGTTCGCGCCTACATGGCGCACCATCAGGGCATGACCGTCATCGCGCTCGCGAATGTGCTTCGCGATGGGGTGATGCGGGCGCGGTTCCACGGCGAGCCCATCATCCAGGCGACCGAGCTTCTCTTGCAGGAGCGCGTGCCCCGGGATGTGGCAGTGGCGCGACCCCGTGCGGAAGAGGTGCGGGCGCCCGCACATGTGCGGGAGTTCGTGGAACCGTCCTTCCGTCAGTTCACGTCTGCGCATGACCCCACGCCTCGGACGCACTTGCTCTCGAACGGCCGGTATACGGTGATGCTGACGACCGCGGGCTCGGGCTTCAGCCGGTGCGCGGGGCTTGGCGTCACCCGATGGCGGGAAGACGTCACCCGGGATCACTGGGGAACCTATCTCTTCCTGCGGGATGTCCAGAGCGGCGCGGTCTGGTCGGCGGGGTATCAGCCTACCGGCGTCGAGCCGGATGAGTATCGCGCGACCTTCTCGGAGGACCGCGCCGAGCTGTATCGGCGGGATGGAACCATCGCGACCACGCTCGAGGTGCTGGTCTCGCCAGAGGACGACGCCGAGCTGCGGCGGGTATCGGTCATGAACCTCGGCGGGCAGACACGTGAGATCGAGCTGACCTCCTATGCCGAGATCGTGCTCGCTCCGCCATCGGCGGATACGGCGCATCAGGCCTTTTCCAGTCTCTTCGTCCAGACGGAGTGGGTAGCCGATCTCGGCGCCCTGCTCGCCACTCGCCGTGCCCGGTCCGCGACAGACCCCGCGATCTGGGCGGCCCACATCGTCGTCGTCGAAGGCCAATCCGGTGGAGGAGCTCAATACGAGACCGATCGCGGGCGGTTCCTCGGCCGGGGCCGCGGGATTCGTACGCCGATGTCGGTCATCGACGGGAGGCCGCTGTCGAACACGACAGGTTCGGTGCTCGATCCCATCTTCAGCCTCAGGCGGCGAGTCCGCCTCCTGCCGGGAGAGAGCGCACGCCTCATCTTCTCCACGCTCGTCGGCCCGTCGCGCGAAGACGCCGTCGCGCTGGCGGACAAGTATCGCGACCCCGCGACGTTCGAGCGGACGGTCACGCTCGCCTGGACACGGGCGCAGGTTCAGCTCAACCACCTCGGGGTTGGCGTGGATGAGGCCCGCCTGTTCCAGGATCTTGCGGGCCGGATCCTTTACGCGGACGCGACGCTTCGGCCTCCGGCGGTGGTGCTGCGCCAGAATGCGTCCGGGCCCAGAGCCTTGTGGGCCCACGGGATTTCCGGCGACCTCCCGATCGTCCTGGTCCGCATCGACGAGCCAGAGGATCGGGGCATCGTCCGGCAGCTTCTCCGCGCGCACGAGTATTGGCGCCTGAAGGGGCTGGCAGTCGATCTGGTCATTCTGAACGAGCGGGCGCACTCCTACACGGAGGAGCTCCAGGCCTCGCTGGAGGCCATGGTCCGAACCAGCCAGTCGGCGACGCGGCACGAGCGGCACGAGACGCACAGCAAGGTCTTCATCCTTCGGAAGGACCTGCTCAAGGCGCCCGAGCGCGATGCCCTGCAGACGGCTGCGCGCGCCATTCTCCTGAGCCGACAGGGGACGCTCGCGGAGCAACTCTCGCGTGCCCCTGTCCCGTCGAGCGCGGCCGCCCCGGCCCGCCGCCGCCCGGCGGGAGCCCAGCGCCCCGACGACGCGCCGCCGGCCCGCCCCGAGTTCGAGTTCTTCAACGGGCTGGGCGGGTTCGTCGACGGCGGCCGGGAATACGTGACCGTCCTCGGAGAAGGGCAGTGGACGCCCGCGCCCTGGATCAACGTCGTCGCGAATCCCGCCTTCGGCTTTCAGGTCTCCGAGTGCGGGGCCGGCTACACGTGGTCGCGCAACAGCCGGGAATTCCAGCTGACGCCGTGGTCCAACGATCCGGTCAGCGACCCGCCCGGCGAGATCATCTATGTCCGGGACGAAGAGACCGGTGACCTGTGGGGCCCGACCCCGCTGCCCATCCGGGAGGACGCGTCGCCCTACGTCGCCCGGCATGGCCAGGGCTACAGTCGCTTCGAGCACACGTCCCATGGCATCTTCCTGAGTCTGCTCCAATTCGTGCCGGTGGACGACCCGGTGAAGATCTCCCGCCTGACGATCGAGAATCGATCCGGCAAGTCCCGGCGCCTGTCGATGACCGCGTACGTCGAATGGGTTCTGGGATTCTCCCGAAGCGCGCCCGCGTCCGGCATCATCACCGAGGTCGATCCGGACACTGGCGCGTTGTTCGCGCGCAACCCGTGGAACATCGACTTCGGCGAGCACGTGGCGTTTGCCGATCTCGGGGGTCGTCAGACCGCATGGACCGGCGATCGGACGGAGGTCCTGGGTCGGAACGGAACGCTCGATCATCCGGCGCTCCTGGAGCGAGGAAGCCGTCCGTCCGGCCGAGTCGGCGCCGGGCTCGACCCCTGCGCGGCCCTGCAGACCATGGTCGAGGTGGCGCCCGGCGGGCGTGAGGAGATCGTGTTCTTCCTCGGTGAGGCCGCCACGGCCTCCGAGGCGCGCGCGCTGCTCACTCGCTACCGGACAGCGGATCTCGATCTGACGTTCCAGACGGTGAAGACTCGGTGGGACGACGTCGTCGGAGCTGTCCAGGTCAAGACGCCGGACCGCTCCGTGGACATCATGCTCAACCGCTGGCTTCTCTACCAGACGCTCGCCTGCCGCGTATGGGCCCGAGCCGCCTTTTATCAGGCCGGGGGCGCGTACGGGTTTCGCGACCAGCTCCAGGACGTCATGGCCCTGACCGTCGCGAACCGAGAGGTCGCGCGGGAGCATCTCCTGCGGGCCGCCAGCCGCCAGTTCGTCGAAGGCGACGTGCAGCACTGGTGGCATCCCCCCTCCGGCCGGGGGGTGCGCACCCGGATCTCCGACGATGCGGTCTGGCTGCCCTACGCCGTCACGCACTACCTGGAGGCGACGGGCGATGCCAGTGTGCTTGACGAGGTCATCCCTTTCCTGGAAGGGCCCGTCCTCGCGCCGGGGCAGCACGAGTCGTACTTCGAGCCCACGGTGTCCGCCGAGCAGGGCACCCTGTTCGAGCACTGCGCTCGCGCCCTCGACCGGAGTCTCGCTATCGGCGTGCACGGCCTGCCCCTGATCGGTACGGGGGACTGGAACGACGGCCTGAACCGCGTCGGCCCCGAGGGACGTGGCGAGAGTGTGTGGCTGGGATGGTTTCTGCACACGACCCTCTGGGAGTTCGCGCGGTGGGCCGATGCCCGCGGTGAGCGTGTGCGCGCTGATAAGTGGCGCGGTCACGTCGACCTCCTGAAGACCTCGCTCGAAGAGCAGGCGTGGGACGGGGACTGGTATCGTCGCGCCTTCTTCGATGACGGCACCCCTCTCGGGTCCGTCGTCAACGTGGAGTGCCGCATCGATTCGATCGCCCAGTCATGGGGCGTGATCTCGGGCGCCGCCGAGCCGAAGCGTGCGGCGCGCGCGATGGCCGCCGTCGAGGAGTATCTCGTACGGCGAGGGCAGGAGCTCGTCCTCCTGTTCACGCCCGCGTTCGACCGCGCGCCTGTCGACCCCGGCTACATCAAGGGCTACCCCCCCGGCGTGCGCGAGAACGGCGGCCAGTATACGCATGCCGCGATCTGGTCGGTGATGGCGTTCGCGGCGCTCGGTGACGGCGACAAGGCCAACGAGCTCTTCTCGATCCTGAACCCGATCAACCGCGCGAGCACGAGGGCGGGAGTCTACCGATACAAGGTGGAGCCCTACGTGGCAGCCGCCGACGTCTATGCCGAGCCCCCGCATGTCGGCCGCGGGGGATGGACCTGGTATACAGGCTCCGCGGGCTGGATGTACCGCGCGGGGATCGAGTGGCTCCTCGGGTTCCGGCTACGTGGCGCGGTACTTCACCTCGACCCCTGCATTCCGCGCGCGTGGCGACGGTTCGAAATCACGTTCCGGTACCACGGGTCGCGCTATGAGATCACGGTGGAGAACCCCCGTGGGGTGTCGCGGGGCATCGCCCAGATCGAGGTCGATGGTCGCGTGCTCGAGTCCGGCAGCGTGAGCCTCCCGTTGAGCGCGGATGGCGCGACGCATCGAGTGCGCGCCATCCTGGGATAAGGACCCCCTCCCGAGAGGTTCGGCGCACGGCCGGAGTTGGCGGGCCAGTATCTGACCGACTTCTCCCCGGATGCGGGAGCCGCTGCATGGGGCGTCCGTATCCGAAGCGGCGTTCGGCCGAGCTCGTGGCACTCTGGCCCCTAAGAGGAGGGCCAGTCGGTCACGCGGAGGGTACCCCCGGGAAGGGCCGTGATGGCCCGATCGGAGATCCGAGCTCGTGGCGGCTTAGGCGTTGGCGCGCGCGCGCCGCTTCTGCTCCTTCTTCTTCAGGGCGGCACGCATGCGTGCGGTCTTCCTTCGGCGTCTTGGGGCGCGTTGCTTGGCGGGCATCGAGGCCTCCTATCCTTTCCGGGCATCTTTCTGGGCTGCCAGGCCCCGGAGCCCCTAGGCTACGTCCCGCAGGGCCGGGGCCGGTCAGGCCATAGGCTATGGCTGGAGAATCCCACGAACAATCAAGACTACAAAGGGGCTTGAATCCCCTTCAGGAATCGCCCGACGGGCGCGTCATGCGCTCGGGCCGGACTTCCCGGTCGAACTCCGCGGCGGTGAGATACCCGAGCGCGACGGCCGCCTCGCGCAGCGTCGTGCCCTCGCGATGCGCCTTCTTGGCGATCTCGGCGGCCCGGTCGTAGCCGAGCCGCGGCGCGAGCGCCGTCACCAGCATGAGCGAGCGCTCGAGCTGCTCGCGGATGCGCGGGAGATTCGGCTCGAGGCCACGGGCGCAGTGCTCCTCGAACGACTCGATGGCGTCGGCGAGCAGTCGGATCGACTGGAGCACGTTGTGGATGATGAGGGGCTTGAAGACGTTGAGCTCGAAGTTCCCCGAGGCGCCGCCGATGTTCACCGCGACGTCGTTGCCCAGCACCTGGGCCGCGACCATCGTCAGCGCTTCCGACTGGGTGGGGTTCACCTTCCCCGGCATGATCGAGCTGCCGGGCTCGTTCTCGGGAATCGTGATCTCGCCGAGCCCCGAGCGCGGACCGGACGCGAGCCAGCGGACGTCGTTGCCGATCTTCGTGAGACCGACCGCCAGCGTCTTCAGCGCGCCGTGGGCCGAGACCAGCGCGTCGTGCGCCGCGAGGGCCTCGAACGGGTTCTCTGCGGCGACGAAGGGGTGACCCGTCAGCTCCGCGATCCGCTTCGCCGCCGCGGCGCCGAAGCCGGGCGGCGCGTTGAGCCCGGTCCCGACGGCCGTGCCCCCGATGGCCAGCTCGTGGAGATGGGGCATCGCCGCCTCGAGGTGCCCGAGCGCGTGGTCCAGCTGGCTCACCCACCCGGAGATCTCCTGCCCCAGCGTGAGCGGCACCGCGTCCTGGAGGTGCGTCCGCCCGATCTTGACGACGTCCTGATACGCGTCCGCCTTCGCCGCGAGCGTCGTCCGCAAGCGCCGGACCGCGGGAAACAGCCGGCCTCGCAGCTGCTCGACCGCCGCGATGTGCATCGCCGTCGGGAACGTGTCGTTCGAGGACTGGCTCCGGTTGACGTCGTCGTTCGGGTGGACGAGCCGCGAGCCGGGCGTCCCGCCCAGGATCTCGGTCGCCCGGTTCGCGATCACCTCGTTGACGTTCATGTTCGTCTGGGTCCCGCTCCCCGTCTGCCACACGACCAGCGGGAAGTGGTCGTCGAGGCGCCCGTCGATCACCTCGTCGGCGGCCCCGACGATGGCGCGCGCCTTGTCGTCCGGGAGGAGCCCGAGGTCGCGGTTCACCAGCGCGCACGCCTTCTTGAGGGTGCCGAACGCGCGGATCATCTCGCGGGGGAATCGCTCGCTCCCGATCCGGAAATGCTGAAGGGAGCGCTGGGTCTGGGCGCCCCAGTAGCGGTCGGCGGGGACCTCGATCGGCCCCATGCTGTCGCGCTCGGTCCGGGTCGGTCCGGTCCGCGAGCGATCTCGCGCGGTCGGCTCCATCGGCGCTCCTTCGGGGCGGGTCGCCCGGCCCCGCAGCCCTCAGATGGCCAGGCTGCCGCCGCCCTCGCGTCGGTAGGCGTCCGGATCAAGGATAACATTCAGGCACACGACCCGCCGGGATCCGAGCGCGCGCTCGAGCGCCGGCCGGAGGCGGCGCGGATCCTCGATGGTCTCCCCCACCCCGCCCAGCGCCTCCGCGACGCGATCGTAGCGGGTGAAGGGCAGCGACGTCGCGACCGTCCGCTCGCGCCCGTAGAAGGTCTGCTGGACCGATCGGATCATGCCCCAGCCGCCGTCGTTGCCGACGACGCAGACCAGGGGCAGGTCGAAGCGCACCGCGGTCTCGAGCTCCATGCCGTTCAGCCCGAACGCGCCGTCCCCCGAGAGGAGCAGCACCGACCACTCCGGATGGAGGGCCTTCGCGGCCAGCGCGAAGGGCGGGCCCACCCCGAGGACGCCGAGGGGGCCCGGGTCGAGCCACTGACCGGGGCGCGACAGCGGCACGATCTTCGACGCGCAGGTCACGACGTCGCCGCCGTCCGCGACCAGGCACGTCCGCTCGCTCATGACGGCGGCCAGCTCGGCCGCAAGCCGGTAGTGGGTGATGGGCGTCTGATCGGAGGCGGCGAGCGCCATCTGCTTCGCGCGCTCCGCGTCCTCCTTGTCCCGGAGCCGGCGCCGCCAGCTCTCGGTCCGCGCGGCGGCGCCGCCCGGCAGGGCCGCCTCCAGCGCCGCGAGCGTCTGGCCGACGTCCGCCGCGATGCCCGCGGCGAGTGTCCGGTTCCGGCCGAAGTCGGCGCCTTCCGCGTCGACCATCACGACCTTCGCGTCCTCTCCGAACACGGGCGCCTGGCCGTAGCCGAGGCGGAAATCGAGCGGAGTGCCGAGAACGAGCACCACGTCGGCCTCGCGGAGCCCGAGGCCGCGCGCCAGCTGGTATGCCATCGGGTGCTCGTGCGGGAGGCAGCCGCGCCCCATGCCGTTCGGGAACACCGGCACGCCCGCGCGCTCCGCGAGCCGGGACAGCGCGGTCCACGCGCCGTCCCAGTAGACCCCGCTCCCCGCGACGATGGCCGGGCGCGTGGACGTCGCCAGGAGCGCGGCCACCTGGTCGATCGCATCCGCGGGCGGCGCCGGCCGGCCGCGGGCTCCCGGGGCCGGCAGGGCGGCATCTCGCTCGTCGACTGTGGACATGAGGAGATCCACCGCGATCTCGACGAAGACGGGTCCCGGCTGCCCCGACAGCGCCACGTCGACCGCGCGCGCCAGGTACTCGGGGATGAGGCGCGGCTCCGGCACCGCCCAGGCGCCCTTCGTGATGGGCCGCATGAGCGAGACCTGGTCCATCTCCTGGAGGGCGCCCCGGCCCTTCAAGCCGAGCGGGGAGCCGCCGCCGATCAGGAGAAGAGGGCTCCGCGCCGCGTTGGCGTTCGCCACGCCCGTCACCGCGTCGGTGACGCCGGGGCCGGGCACCACGACCGCGACCCCGAGCCCCCGGGTGAGGCGCGCCCAGGCGTCGGCGGCGTGCGCCGCGGCCTGCTCGTGGCGCACGTCGATCACCCGGATGCCGTGACGGAGGCAGGCGTCGTAGATCGGCAGAACGTGGCCGCCGCAGAGCGTGAAGATCGCGCCCACGCCCTCGCGGGCGAGGACGCGCGCGACCAGCTCTCCGCCGGTCAGATCCGCCATGGAGCGGACCAAGGACGGGCTCGGTTCGGCCCAGTCCGGCACCAGGGCCCGCACCTCGGTTCCGAAGCGCTCCAGCTGCTCCAGCAGGCGCCCGGGCGGCACCGCGAAATAGATCACGAACGTCCGCACGCCGGCCGCGACGAAGTCCGCGAGCCGCTCCGCACAGGCCTCGGGGGGTCCGAGCAGGCAGTACTTCCGGGCCAGATCGTCGAACGGCTGCTTGTACTGGGCCTCGAGGTAGCGAGCGGCGGTCGTGCGCGCGGCCGCCTGGTCCTCGTCGACGACCGTGAAGAGGACGTGGGCCGGCTCGAAGCTCCGCTCGGGATCCAGCGGACGGCCGAGCTCGTGGGCGAAGGCCTGGATCTTCTCGATGCTCGTCCGGAACCGCTCGGGCGTGACGAGGTAGGCGATCCAGCCGTCGCCAACGCGCGCGGCGCGCCGGAGCGCGGCATCGGATCGCCCGCCGATCCAGATCGGCGGGCCGCCCGTCTGGACGGGCCGCGGCTCGGCGGCGACGTCGGTGAACCGTGTGAAGCGGCCCGCGAAGGACACCGGGGACGGCCCCCAGAGCGCGCGGCAGACGGCGATGCCCTCGTCGACGCGGGCGCCACGCTCCTGGTGGGGCACCCCGCACGCCTCGAACTCCTTCGGGAACTCGCCCCCGACACCGACCCCGAAGACGACGCGGCCGCCGGAGAGGACGTCGAGGGACGCGACCGCCTTCGCGGCGATCGTCGGATGGCGGAGCGCGAGGAGGTACACGCACGGCCCGATCCGCACGCGCCGCGTCAGCCCCGCCAGGTAGCTCAGCGCCCCCAGCGGGTCGAGCGTCGGCCGGTGGATCGCCACGTGATCGCCGATCCAGACCGAGTCGAAGCCGAGCGCCTCGGCGCGGATCGCGGCGGGCCCGAGCAGCTCGGGGCGATGCGGCAGCTCGACGCCGAACCGGATCGGCGTCCGGGGGGCCGGCGGCCCGGCCTCGCTCACCGGGGGAAGGCGTCGCGGACGCCGCCGTCGACGGTCAGGGTGCAGCCGGTCGTCTTCGCGGCCCGGTCCGAGGCCAGGAAGAGCACCGCCTCGGCCACGTCCTCCGGCAGCACCGGGACGCCGAGGAGGTTCCGCTTGCGGTAGAACTCCTCGATCTCGTCGACGCCGATGCCCTGGGCGCGCGCCCGCTCCGCGCGCACCTCGGGCGACCAGAGGCCCGAGTCGCGGAAGACCGCGTCGGGATTCACGAGGTTCACCCGGATCCCGTGCGGCCCGCCCTCCAGCGCGGCCACCTTGGCGAGCTGCGCCTCGGCGGCCTTGGAGGCGCTGTAGGCGGCGAAGTCCTTGCCCGGCGACATCACGTTCTTCGTGGCGACGAAGACGAAGCTCCCGCCGAGCCCCTGGGCCTTCATCACCCGGAGCGCCGCGCGGGTCACGAGGAAGTGGCCCGTGGCGTTGACCGCGAAGCTCCGCTCCCAATCGGCCAGCGCCATGCGGTCGATCGCCGCGCCGTGCGCGATGCCGGCGTTCGAGACCACGATGTCGAGGCCGCCGTACGCGTCGACCGTCGCGTCCACCGCGGCCTCGACCGAGGCCTCGGAGGTGACGTCCATCCCGAGTCCGAGGGGCCGCGCCGGCCCCGCGTCCGCCGCGGCCTCCTCGGCCACCCGCCGCGCGCCCGCCGCGTCGAGGTCCGTCACCACGACGTGCGCGCCCTCGCGCGCGAGCCGCCGGGCCACCGCCCGGCCGATGCCGCTGGCGCCGCCGGTGACCAGGGCGACACGTCGCGCCAGCTCCTTCTCGGGCGGCGCCATCTGGAGCTTGTAGAGCTCGAGGGGCCAGAACTCGACGTTGAAGGCGTCCTGGGCGGAGAGCGAGGTGTAGGGCCCGAGCCCCGACGCCGCCCGCATCACCCACGCGGTGTGATGGTAGATGTCCGCGACGATGCCGGCCGTCCGTGCGTCCTTGCCGCTGGTGAACATCCCGAGACCCGGCAGCAGCACGACGCGCGGATACGGGTCGGTCAGCGTCGGGGGCGCCGCCGTCCCGCCGGCGCCGCCCTTCATCAGCTCACCGTGGCGGTGAGCCTCGAAGTACGCCGTGTACTCCTGGACGAAGCGCGCGACCGCGTCGCGGGTCGCCTCGAGGACGGCCGCCGGCGACCCGGGATCGGCGAGCGGGACGTAGCAGGGCAGGCGCTTCGAGTAGATGGTGTGATCCGGCGTCGCGGGGCCGACCTGCGCGAGGCGCGGCGCGTCGGGCGCGCTCGCCAGCTCCCGGATGTCGTCCCCGTCGTCGAAGCGGAGCACGACCCGCCGATGGCGGCCGAGCAGGCCGCGGAGGGCGGGCGCCACCTCGCGCGCCACTCGCCGCCTCGTCTCCGCGTCGGGCGCGGCCACGGTCGGCGGCCCGAAGACCCGCCGGCCCCGGGCGGCGTCGCGGAGGTGCTCCTCGGCCCGCGTCACGAGCTCGATCGTCGCCAGATACGCCTCCTTGAGCGTCGCGCCCCACGTGCTGAGCCCATGCTTCTCGAGGACGATCGCCCGCGCGGCGGGCTGGGCCCGGATCGCAGCCCACACGTCCTTCGACAGCCCGAAGCCCGGCCGACGGTAGGCGACCCAGACGGTCTCCTTGCCGAACACGTCCTGCACGACGTCGCGGCCGCGCGCGTTGTTCGTGAGGCCGACGATGGCGTCAGCGTGCGTGTGGATCACCGCCTCGGCGTCGAGGAAGCCGTGGAGGAGGGTCTCGATCGACGGCCGCGGGGACCCGGGCTCCTGAAGACACCGCGCAAGGTAGTCGACCATCTCCTGGTCGCCCATTTCGGCGCGCTCGAGAAGGGCGTGCACCTCCGGGAGGCGCACCCCGGGAAAGTCCCGGCGCGTCACGCTCTTGAGGTCGGAGCCGCTGCCCTTGACGCGGAGGACCCGCACCGGGCGGCCGAGGATGTCGGCCTCGGTGAGCTTCACCGACGTGTTGCCCCCGCCCCACACCGCGAGCGAGGTCTCCGCGCCCACCCAGCGCGAGACCTGGACGAGCTGATCGACGAGGTCGAGCCCGCGCAGGGCTTCCTCCTGGTAGCGGCTTTCCATGACCGTCAGGGCTCCTCGTCAGCTCGGCCGGCGCGGCGCCGGACGGATGGAACGGCGGGGCCGGCGGGGCCCTTCGTTGCCCAGACGTAGTACTGGGCGCCGGCGGGCAGCCAGCCGATGCGCTGCTCGACTCGCTCGATGAAGGCCGACCGCTGCGGCCAGAAGGCGATGTAGCCGCGCCCCCCGGGCTCGAGCCCGGCGCCCGCCAGAAGCGGCGCGCCCGTCCCGCACCGCAGGAGCACCGCGTCCCGGTCGAAGGCGCAGCGGGAAACGATGTGGCGGGTCACCGGATTCAGCGGGTTGTGCTCGATGATGGCGACGATGCCGCCGGGTCGCGTGACGCGCGCCATCTCGGCGACCAAGGCCAGGCGGTCTCGCGGCGGCACGTGGTGCAGCACGCAGATCGCGAAGACCAGGTCGAAGGCGGCGTCGGCATGCGGAACCCGCTCTCCGCCGAAGTGCCGGAAGCGCGCCGACGGCACGGCGCGCGCCGCCTCTTCCAGGGACTTCTGGCTCGTATCGATGCCGTGGAGCTCTCCCACGCCCCCGACGAGCTCGGCATCGACCAGCCCGATCCCGCAGCCGACGTCCAGGACCTTGCGGGAGCTCGCGTCGCCCAGGCGCTGCTCCACCAGGCCGAGCAGCACCCGGGCCTTGTGGCCGGCGAGCCGGTCGACGTCGACCCCCGCAATGCCCGCCGCTTCGTTGACGGTGGCGCGGTAGTCCGCCGCGTACCGGTCGAACTCCGTCTCGCTCACTCGCCGGCGCCCCCCTTCGTTCCCCGCTCGCCCACCCGACGATACCCTAGTATCGGCCGCGACGGCCACCGCGCGGCCTCCAGCCTGCGGTCTCGGCGGAATCTCTCGCTCGAGGATCAGCTGCCGGACCGCCAGTTCGGATCGTCCAGCGGAACCCTGAGCCAGGAGACGATCGCGGACAGGGCATGATAGGCCTGGACCCGCGCGGCGTCCGTGCCGGTCGCCTCGGCGCTGCGGACGATCTCGGCCATCTGGCGTACGACCAGGGGCCCCATCTCGAGCAGGGCGTCGCTCCCCGACGTGCAGTAGCGCGCGAGGACGAACGCGACGAGCGCCCCGACCGGGATCCCCTTGCTCTGGCCGAGGGTCTCGAGCGTCGGCATGGGGTCGATGGCCGAGTACTCCGCGACGAGCCGGCGGAAGCCGGCATCGGGATCGTCGGACGGCCAGGTCCCGCGATAGGGCTCGAGCGTGACGGTTCGCGGAGCGCGCATGAGAGATCCCCCTCGTCGAACAGGATATCCGGCGGGCCGACCGGGACGCCGGGAAACCCTGTGCCTTGGCTACTACTTCCAAGCGGGGCGGCCCTGGCGGCTCGCGTTCGTTCTGGTCGCCGTGCCGCTCTGGATCGCGGCGGTGATCACCGCGCTCGTCCGGGACCGCGCGAGCTTCGCCTGGCTCGTCGGCCGTCGGGGAGCGCTCATGGAGGCCGGGTCATCCTGTGGATGGTCGCCGCCGCCAACATCGGGCTGCTGCTCGCCACGAAGCGCGCGATCGACCACTACTACCTCCTGCCGCTCTACTCGGTCCTCCCCTGCTGGATGGGCGGATTCCTCGGCCGACTGCGGCGGCACGGGCCGCTGATCGCCGCCGCGGCCCTGGCGAGCCTGCTGGCGCTCAACGGCTGGGCGAACTGGCAGGACAGCGTGGGCAACCCGCCGCCCGGCGGCCGTCGGTGGTCCACCCTCAAGCAGAAGGTCGGCCCGCTCCTCGGGTGGCTCGAGGCCCGCGGCATCGGGCGCGCTTATCTCACCTCGGAGATCCAGCTCTCGTCGTCCGGCATGACCTTCCTGGCCGGCGAGCGGGTGATCCTCGCCGATCTCTGGCGGGAGCTGTTCGTGGACTACGGCCGGCTCGTCGACGCCGCCGCGAACCCGCCGATCGTCTCGACGCCGGGGGCGGTCCGCGCGCTTCGGGACAGCCTGCAGGCGATCGGCGTCGACTTCCGGGAAACCGCCGTCGGCGGACTCCGCGTGCTCGAGCTCGAGCCACGCTTCTCGACGACCTTCGTGCCCTTCCCCGGGATCGCTGGACGATCACGGCTAGCCACAACCCGGAGCGCGCTGCCGATCTGGTCGATGGCGACGCTGCGACGACGTGGACCCCGGGCCTCGAGCTGATGCCGGGGCAGTGGCTCGAGGTCGACCTGGGAGCCACCGAGCTCGTGGCTCGCGTCGACCTCCTGGCCATCGACTGGCAGGACCTGCCGGCCGGCTTCCGCATCGCACCGGCGAGAAGACCGCCTGCACGCGCCCGCGACGGACCTTGAGGAACGGATGATGCTCCGAGAAGAAGAGGGGGCCCCAGTACTGTGAGACCGTGACGACCGTTTCCCAGCGGCTCCCGTCGGGACCGGATCTGGGTCCCGTGCGCGTACACCCCGCTGCCCGTGCCGCCCGGCCATCCGCGGGAGGGGGGATCGCTGGGGCCGACGCTCGGCTGGCACGCGCAGAGCATCGACGGCCGCGAGGTCGACACGGTGTTCTGGGTGCGGCCTACGAACGCGGGCGTCGCCGGGCTCCAGAAGGAGATGGCGAACCGGCTCATCGAGCTGGGGCTTGGGGCGGTCCTCCTGCCGTTCGTGTGCCTCGCCGAGGTCATCTTCGGCGACGGCTGCGACGCCGACGACGCGTTCGACCTCGCGCAGCGGGTGAACCCCATCACCCTCATCGAGGGGGCGATCCCAGGCATCGGATCGATCAGCGGCCCGGACTACGTGGGGGTGTGGCACTTCATCGACGTGGGCGCGATCAGCAACCGCTACAACGACCCGCGCGGCATGCTCCCACTGGTTCCCATGGGCGTCCAGCGGGTTGGGTCACACCAGACGCGACGTTGGGCTCAGGCTATGCGGAGGGGGAGACCCTCACCGAGGGACGTGAGCGCTGGCGGCCTCCCTGGGCCTCCTCTCCGCTTACGCCCCCAACAGCGAAAGGCCGCCCGGGATGTCCCGAGCGGCCCTCATTCCTCACCGCGTCGCGGTGCTACGGCGCTACGTTGTCGCCGCTATCGCGCTGCACCCGCCTGCGCGCCTTCAACCAGGTACCAAACCCCGCCAGACCCGTGCCAAGCAGCAGCAGCGAGGAAGGTTCAGGGACCGGGCTAACGGGAGATGATGCGAACACAAAAAGCTCGCCGATGCTTGCGCCGGTGACGGGGTTCTCACCCGGGACTAACCTAAAAGCCGCGTACATGTGAGGGTCGCCCGACCCTCCACTCGCTAAGTTGAACATGGCGGCGTCGAGGTTTATCGGAGTGTCATTACCCAAAGTGTCATAAAACGCCAGCGATCCTACAAAAGAATAGCAGGGGCTCGGGCAGTCCGCGGCACCGAGGAAAGGGTCTGGGCTGACGTCAAACGTGAAGGAGGTTCCTCCCCCGAGGGTCTGCGTGTCGTTGCCCTTTGCGACCCCCCCCAAGGTCTCGGCGGCGTCGAACGGGTTGCCATTGAGGATCGTCGGATCGGCGGTCGCACCCTGCGTGACGAGGTAGAAGCTACTATTGCCCGATCCTATTGAGCCGAAATCATCCTGGACGGTGCCTCCGGGGACGAAATCGAAGTTCAGGTAGAATTGCTCCAAGGCCACTCCGGTATAGGGAGCGGGAATGTTTTCGATTGTCAGAACGATGTTGACCCGATCGGTAAACGTCCCATTGTCGCTGATCGTGATCGTCCCAAACGGACCTCCTGGTACTGGAGGGTTACCTGTCGTGTGGGGAGGGAGCTGGACGTAATCGAACGTGTACGTGAACGACTCCGCCTGCGCCGGCGCAACAGGTAGGATCGTCGTCGCGAACAAGACCGTCAGCGCAACTAGGAGCGGGTTCAGGCGGGGATGCATGCGGTTTTCTTCTCCTCAAGTCCGGGTGGCAAGACGTGTTGGAATTCACAAAGCCGAAGTTGTAAGAGCAAGAATCGTTCCCACAGACAACCCATTGATATTGTTCATCTCCTAGCCCTCAGTTGAACGGGTCGGGAACTCTCACAGGCAATTTCGGCGTAACCTGAGGAAATCTTGCTGATCTGGTTCGCTGCCGGTGAAAAGCGCCTCGAAGTCTCGCTCCGGCGCTGGCCGCTTAAGCGAGGCGTCCACGGCTTGTAGCCGCGCCCCACGCCGCGCGGCCCCCTCGCGCGTCGCGTCCGACAGCGCCGCGAACCGCTGACGCCGGAGGAGGTTGCGGATAGGTTGCGTGTCCCGCTGCGATCTGCCGCGATCTGCCACTCTCTCCCCTGCATCCTCCGGTGTCTTCTGACCGGGCCATCGAAGACCTCCTTCTGGGTCGACGCCCCAGAAGCACGCAGAAACTGAGGAGATTGGTTCGACGTGAACCTTCGAGGTGCCGAGCGTGGCGGCCGTCTGATCGGCGCGCGTCCGCCGCTACCAGGTGATGCGGCACCGCGACGCGCTGCGGGCGGCGGCCGTCAGCGGGAGCCCGCAGACCCTCACATAGACGGGCCGTGTGCGGCGTATGTACGCTGAGTCTCCGTCGGCGCTGGCGTGCTTAGCGCGGCGTCCACGGCTTGTAGCCGCGCTCCGCGCCGCCCGCCCCTTGGGCGATAGCGGCGAGGTCGGCTCGTTCAGCGTCGGGGATCAGCCGACACCCCTGGCCCACGAAGTCGAACCTACTCAGGTCGCGGTCGCATGTCTTTGCTCTGTCTTTGCTACATTGCCCGGCATCGGGGGGCACTTTGGGGCACCGTTGGGCACTCTGGAAACAGTGACGGGCGGTCCAGGCCGTGGCCCGGAACCGCCCGTCATCACGCATGAAACGCCGCTCGGAATGCGGCCTCGCGTGGGATCCGCCGCGACAGGCCCCGAGGGTGTAGCCTAGGACTCGCAGTCCCACGCTCCGACGAGGAGGTCGCCAAATGCTTGGACGAAGTCTCACCCGCATGGTTCCGATCGCTGCCCTCGCCGTCATGGCGCTGGGCAGCCCCGCCTTCGCGCTCGACGTGGGGCAGAAGGCACCGGACTTCACGCTGAACGCGCCCGGCGGTAAGCAGGTCAAGCTCGCGGACCTGCTGGGCAAGGGTCCCATCGTCGTGTACACGTTCATCGGCGCGTTCAACGGCCCCTGAACGAAGGAAATCACCGGGCTGGATGCCCGGCTGGCCGACTTCCAGGCCCTGAACGCGCAGATCATCGGCGTCAGCGTCGACTTCGCATCCGCGCTCGACGCCTTCCAGAAGCAGTTCAACGTCAAGCACCCGCTCCTCTCGGATCAGCGCCGGCAGATGCTTCCCGCCTACGGCGCGATGATCACGGACGACAAGAGCCCGATCTACCGTTACGCCAAGCGCGCCTACTTCATCCTCGACAAGGAAGGCACCGTCCGCTACGTGAAGATCCAGGACAATCCCCTGGACCTCCTGGAGCCGGACGACGTGCTCAAGGCGCTTCGCGACAGCGGGGCATCGTGATCCGCAGATACGGCCTGGCGGCTCTCGTCCTCGCCGTCGTCATGGGCGCCGCGCTCGGCGCCCGTGCGGCGGGGCCCGATTTCGAGGCGCTGAACCTCGATCCGTACGAGCCGCCGAAGCCCGCGCCGGCCTTCAGCCTTCCCGATCTGGACGGGCGCACCTGGACCCTCGGCGAGCTCCGGGGCAAGGTCGTCCTCCTCTTCTTCTGGGCCACATGGTGACCTGACTGTAGGGAGGAGTTGCCTCCCGTCAACCAGCTGTACACGGAGCTCAAGGGCCAGGGCCTCGAGGTCCTGCTCGTGAACTTCCGTGAAGATCCCGCGCACGTGCGGAAGGTGGCGCTCGAGCGGCGCTACGTCGCGCCGGTCCTGGTGGACCGGAGCGGCGACGTGACCGGCCGGCTCTACGGCGTGTGGGGGCCGCCCACCGTGTACCTGATCGACCGAAACGGGCAGCTCGTCGCCCACGCGATCGGCGCTCGGAACTGGTCGCAGCCGGCAGCCCGCCAGCTGCTCGTCTCGCTGCTCGCCGCGCCTCGTTGAGACGGCCGCGCGGGTCGCCCTCGTGGCGATCCGCGCGGCGTCCGACGGCTACGCGGTGACCGGCTCCTCGGCCTCGACCTGGGCGAGCCAGAGCGTCACGTCCATCTCCCGATAGAGCGTCCGGGCGACCGCCATGTGCTCGTGCGCCTTGGCGGGATCTCCGGCACGCCGATGCCACTGCCCGAGGCCCAGGTGGCAGTGCGCGATCAAGGGGCGCATGCCGAGCTCGCCCGCCAGGACGAGCGCCTGCCGGTAGTGGCCTTCGACGATGCCCGAATCGCTGGCGCCGTTCTGGGCGGCGATCTCGCCGAAGAGCCACCGGATCCATGCCTCGTGTCCGCGCTGACCCCGCTGTCGCGCGACCTCGAGGGCGCGATCCACCTGCAGGCTCGCGTCCTTGGTGCGGCCCGCCCGCAGATACGCCTCGGCCAGTCCCAGTGAGGGGACCGGCTCGAGCCAGTGCCGGTACTCGCGCTCGAGCGCCTCCTCCAGGAGCGGAATCGCCTCGGCGCTGCGGCCCCCGAGCGTGTAGGCGGCGCCGAGGTGCCCGGCGATCACGCCGAACAGGGCCGCGAGCTTCCAGTGCCGGCAGAGCGCCAGGCTGCGCTCGAGCGTCCTCGCGGCCCGGGGCAGATCGCCCTGGCGGACGTGGAGGATGCCCTGCCCCAGCAGGAGGAAGGCCTGGGAGTACGGATGGTTGATCGTCTCCACGATCCGCAGCCCTTCCTCGAGGATCGGCCTGGCCTGGGCGAACTCGCCGAGCTCGGCGAGACTCCACAGGAGGAGCGCGCGCGGGAGGACCGCCGGCTCGGCATGGAACCCGTGCGTGCTGAAGCGCTCGAGCCGCACGTCACCCTGGAGCAGCGATACGTTCTTCCGGGCGAACTTCGTCGCCCGCTGGTAGTTGCCGAGCGTCAGGTAGGCCATGGCGAGATACAGGCTGGCCACGACCTGGACGGTGCTGTCGCCGATGCCGGCCGCGATGTCGAGCGCCCGCCGGCCGTACTCGATACCCTGGGCGCGATCCTCTCGCTTCGAGAACATCGGCGTCAGGAGCGCGAACGCCATCGCCAGTCGTCGCTGGTCGCCCAGCGTCGTCGCCAGCTGCTCCGCGCGCGTCAGGCAGTCGAAGACCCGCCGGAACTCGGCGAGGGGCCAGAGCGCGTTCCGCAGGTCGAACTGGAGGTCGATCGCCTGCTCGACCAGCTCACGCCGGTCGGGTAGGCGGCCCAGCGCCGCGACCGCCTGGTCGAACCAGGCCACCGCGTCGCGATGCGCCGAGCGGGCCATCGCCTGGAATCCCGCGCGGCGCGCGTAGTCGACGGCCTTCTCCCACGCCTCGGCCTGGATCGCGTGGTGCGCGAGCCGCTCGACGAGCTCCTCCCGCCCCTCTCGCTGCCAGCTTTCCAGCACGTCGACGATGCGGGCGTGGAGAGCCCGCCGCTGCGCGGGCAGGAGGCTCGCGTAGGCGACCTCGTGGGTGAGGGCGTGCTTGAACGTGTACTCGAGCTCGGAGGCCGCGCGCGTCTCGTAGAGGAACTCCGCGCCCTGGAGCCGGGCGAGCCGCTCCCGGAGCGCCTCGTCCGCGGGCTCCAGGATGGCCTGCAGCAGGAGGAAGGGCAGGCTCCGCCCGATCACCGCCGCGGCCTGGAGGACCCGCTTGTCCTCGGCGGCCAGCCGGTCGATGCGGGCCATGAGCACCCCCTCGACCGTGTCCGGGACCGATCCCGGGGCCGGACTGCCGCCCTCGGTCACCGCCCGGGCCAGCTCCTCGGTGAAGAAGGGGTTGCCCTCGGCCTTCGCGACGATCATCTCGACCGTCGGCTCGTCCACCACGGCCGCGCCGATGACGTCGCGCGCCAGGCTCAAGCTTTCCTGGGCCGACAGAGGCTGGAGCGCGACCTGGGTCGCGTAGGACCGGTCCATCCAGGGCGGCCGGTATCCCGGCCGGTGCGTCGTCACGAGGAGAATTCGCGCGCCCGCGACGACGTCGACGAGCGTCGCGAGGTACTCCTCGGAGATGCGGTCGACCCAGTGCAGGTCCTCGACAACCAGCACCAGCGGGCTCAGGCCAGCGAGGCGGCGGCTGAGCTCGCGGAGGGCCTCGAAGGTGCGCGCCTTGATCACCTCGGGGCTGAGGCCGCCCAGCGCGTCGCCGCCCTCGCCGGGAACCAGGAGCCGCAGCAGGTACGGGCTCAGCGCGACCGCGTCCATGCCGGCCCGGTCGAGCGTCGCTCGAAGCTTCTCGCGGATGCCCTCCGGCCCGTCGGTCTCGACGATCGCGCAGGCCGACCGCAGCAGCTCGCCGAGCGGCAGGTACGGGATCGGGGTCGCATAGGGCAGGCAATGCCCCTCGAGGCAGAGCGCGTCGGAGAGGCTCCGACGGAGCTCGACGACGAGCCGGGACTTGCCGATGCCCGCCTCGCCGGCAATGGCCACCACCTGTCCCTGGCCTCGCACGGCCGACGCCAGGCGGCTCCGCAGGAGATCGAGCTCGTGGTCCCGGCCGACGAAGCGCGTCCGCCGCCCCGCCGCCGCCTCCCCTCGCTCGAGCCCGCCGAGGCGGAACGCGGCCCGGCCACCGGGCGTCGCGCCCAGGGGAAAGAGATCGAAGCCCCGAGCCAGGTGCGACGCAGCCTTGGCGCTCACCACGACGGTGTCGGCCTCCGCGCCGTCGAGCAGCGCGCTCATCCCGCCCAGCACCGTTCGCTTGTCCTCGGCGTCGACCAGGGACGCGTCCGCGAGTCGCCCGAGGAGAAAGGACGCCAGATCGATGCCGATCCGGAGCGGGGATGCCGGGCTGCCGTCGGCCGCGCGATCCGCCGCGCGCTGCATGGCCAGCGCCGCGAGCGCCGCCCGTCGCACCGGGTCCTCGATCGGGTCGAGCCCGAAGAGCGCGACGAACCCGCTCGCCCCCAGCTCCTCGACGCGCCCGCCGAACGATCGGGCCTTCTCGACCAGCACCTCGATGACTCGTCCGGTGTCCAGATGCCCGGCGTCGCGGCCGGACGCGAGCGTCGCCTGGAGCACCGCGAGGCTCCGACGCTCCCAGCGGATGCCCGTGCGCGCGGGAGCAACGGCCGCTGGGCCGGCCGCCACGGGAGCCGCGGCCGGCGGCGCCGCGGGAGGCGACGGTCGGGGCCGCCGGGGCGGCGCCGGCGCGCCGGAGCGCAGGCCGTGTTTCTCCATCCGATAGCGGATCGTGTTGCGCGAGATGTCCAGACGCGCCGCCGCGCGCGTGACGTTCCAGCCAGTGGCCTCGAGCGCCTCCAGGAGGTGGGCGCGCTCGGCGCCGTCCACGACCGTGGCCAGCGTCGACGCGGCCGCCGGGCTCTCCGAGGCGGGCCCGGCAGCGCCCGCCGCCAGCGTCGGATCGAGCCCCAGAAGGTCGGGCGTCACGACCGCGGCCTCCGCGAGCAGCGCCACGCGCTCCATGGTGTTCATCAGCTCGCGCACGTTGCCGGGCCAGCGATAGGCCATGAGCGTCGTCAGCGCTTCCGGGCTGAGCGTCTTCGCCGGCAGCCCGTAGTCGGCGCACGCCCGCGCCAGGAAGTGCTCCGCGAGGAGCACGATGTCGCGCTGGCGCTCCCGCAGTGGCGGCAGGGCCAGGGTCAGGACCGCGAGCCGATGATAGAGGTCCTCGCGGAACCGGCCCGCGCGGGTCGCGGCCTGGAGGTCGAGGTTGGTCGCGGCGATGACCCAGACGTCCACCGGCTCGCTCTGGGTCGCGCCCAGCCGCCGCACGGTGCGCTCCTCGAGCACCGTGAGCAGCTTGGCCTGGAGGCCATCGGGCAGGAGCCCGATCTCGTCCAGGAACAGCGTGCCGCGGTGGGCGGTCTGGAAGAGGCCCTTCTTCGCCTGGCGGGCGTCGGTGAAGGCCCCCCGCTCGAACCCGAACATCTCCGCTTCGAGCAGGGTCTCCGGAATCGCGGCGCAGTTGACGTCGACGAAGGGCCCGCTCGAGCGCGGTCCGGCGCGATGGAGCGAGCGAGCCACTAGCCCTTTGCCGGTCCCGGTCTCACCCTGGATCAGGACCGGAGGCAGGCGCCGGACCTCCGACGCCCGGGTGACCAGCCGGCTGATCCGCTCCTTGACCGCGAGGATATCGGGGCTTTCCCCGACGAACTCTGACATCAGGGCCATCCGCGGCCATCCTGCCCCCGGTTGAGGCTGGTGGTCAAGCTTCCACCACCACCACTCAACCACCACCTAGTCATCAAGCTGTAAGTACGCGATTAAATTGATATTAATCCTGGCACATCGGTTGCGATGCAATGTCGTCGAGCTCAACCCATGACCAGGAGGCGATGACGAATGACTCTGGTGTGGCAGCTTCGCGTAGGGCTGGTGGCGATCCTCGTGTTCTTCGGCACGACCCTGGCGGGAAACGCGGCGGCCGTGTCGACCAGCGCTGCCGATCCGTGGTCCCCCGCGATCGAGCAGGTCGACAACGCCCTCGCCCGCAAGGAGTACAGCGCGGCGCTCCGGGCGGCCAACGACGCGTACACGCTGGCGCTCGGCACCACCCGGTGGGACGGCATGGTCTGCGCCGGCGACCTGTACCGCCGAATCGGCGAGGCCACGGGCCTGCGGCGGTCGTTCGAGAGCAAGGCGCGCGAGGCCTACCAGAAGGCCTTCTTCCGCGCCCGGCAGCAGGCGTCGGTCGAGGGCATCCTCCGCGTGACCGAGGGCTACTACGCGCTCGGCGACACGCAGATGGTCGGGCTCGGCATCCGGGTGGCGGAGCGGCTGGCCGCGCGCGATCCCGAGGCTCAGGCGGACATCCGCACGTTCCGGGCGCGCCTCGGCGACGCGATTCCCGTCGGGGACCTTCGCTAGTGGTCACCCGGCGGCCTGCGAGCGACTTGCGGCAGCAGCTCGGAGTCCAGGCCCGGTTCCCGGCAGTCCGGCGTCGGCTCCACGTGGCGCGGGCACCTCCGCGTCGTGGATCGGGCCCTGGGGCAGCGCGACATCGACGAGGCCCAGCGGGCATGGGAAAGCGCCCACCTCGCCGCGGTCGAGAGCCCGAGC
This sequence comes from uncultured Candidatus Rokubacteria bacterium, assembly GCA_963765195.1. Classification (GTDB taxonomy): domain Bacteria; phylum Methylomirabilota; class Methylomirabilia; order Rokubacteriales; family DASRDR01; genus DASRDR01. The sequence continues at coordinate 8,401 of CAVXVV010000086.1, read as the reverse complement.
TGGGAGGGACTCATCGCGACGGGCGAGGCGTCCCTCCGGATCGGCGACGCGACGTCCGGCCGGACGGCCGCGGAGCTTTCGGCGCGGCGCGCCTACTTCGCCGCGCTCTACCGAGCCTGCCGGGCGAACTCCTTCGAGGGAATCCTGCGGGCGGCGGAAGCCTTCGACGCGCTGGGCGACCGCGAGGTCGTCGAGGAATGCCTCGGCCTGGCCGAGCTCCAGGCGGACGGCGAGCAGACGCGACGCCAGGTGATGGCGCTCGTCGGACGGCTGGGCACGAAGGCCGGCCCGTCGAACGGGAACGCGGCCGCCGCCGGCAGTGCCGGAGCGGCCTGAGCGAGCGTCCGGGAGCGCCACGAGAGGTCGGATGCCATGATCGGCGACCTCGAGCCCAGGCCCGTTTCGCTCGCGTCGGACGCCGAGGCCCGGGCGCCCTGGCTCCTCGTCGTGGCGCGCGGCCACGCGCGGCTGGTGGCGGAGCTCCATGCGCTGTTCCGCGACGACTCGCGCGTCCAGGTGATCGAGAACCGGCGGGAGGGTCACGCGCTCCTGCCGCGCCCCGAGACCGTCGGCCGGGTGGCCATCCCCGGCGCCTGACCGCGCGGCGCCTTCCCCCCGCCAAATCACGAGGTCTTGCGGGATTCGCCTCCGGGCGCCCGCCCCGGCCGAGCCGGTCAACCCTCAGCGGCGACGGCCGCTCAGAGCACCCGCCGCGGGTCCAGCGCGTCCCGCAGGCCGTCGCCGATGAAGTTGATCGATAGCACCGTGAGGAAGATCGCCGTCCCCGGGAAGATCGCCCAGTGCGGCGCGAAGTCGAGATTGTCCTTCGCGTCGAAGAGGATCCGCCCCCAGGTCGGGATGTCGGGGGGGAACCCGAGCCCGAGGAACGAGAGGGTCGACTCGAGGATGATCGCGGCGGCCACGTCGAGCGAACCCGCCACGATCACCGGGCCGATCGCGTTCGGCAGCACGTGGCGGACGATCTGGCGCGCCGTCGGGCACACCGAGCGCGCGGGCCGCCTCGACGAACTCCTTCTCGCGAAGCGAGAGGAACTGCGCGCGGACCAGGCGCGCGACCGGCATCCAGCGCAGGGCGCCGATCACCGCGACGATCAGCACGAACGCGCCCAGTCTCCGGCCCGAGGACCTTCTTGATCGAGTCACGGAACAGATAGACCACCAGCAGGAAGATCGGCAGCTGCGGGAGCGACAGGAAGAGGTCGGTCCACCGCATCAGGACGCTGTCGACCGCGCCACCGAACTGACCGGCGACGGCCCCTACCGTCGTGCCCGACGCAGATCCCGATCAGCATCGCGACGACGCCCACCGCCAGGGAGATCCGGCCGCCGTAGAGGATCCGGGCCAGGATGTCCTGCCCGAGGTCGTCGGTGCCGAACGGATGGGCGGACGAGGGCGCCTTCAGCTTCGCCCGGAAGTCGATCTCGTCGATGGGAACCCGGTAGACGAAGGGTCCGACGACGACGGCCAGCACCATGGCCGTGAGCACGACCAGCCCGACCATGGCGAGCCGGTGCCGCCGGAACCGCCGCGCGGCCTCGGCCCAGAGCGAGTCGGATCGCCGCGCGGGAGCCCGCACCAACTGCCCGCCCAGCACCTCCGAGACGGTCCCGTTCGCCATCGTCCCCCTCAGTTGAACGAGATCCGTGGGTCGAGCCAGCCGTAGAGGATGTCCGCGATCAGCCCGAAGATCACCACCAGCCCGGCGTACACGAAGGTGACGCCCATGATCACCGGCGTGTCGTTCGACAGGATCGACGCTGATCAGCAGGGAGCCGATGCCGGGCACCCGGAAGATCTGCTCGGTCACGACGGCGCCCGTGAAGATCTGGGGCACCTGGATCGCGAGCAGGGTCACGACGGGGATGAGCGCGTTTCGGACGACGTGCTTCACCAGCGTGCTCCTCTCCGCGAGCCCCTTCGAGCGCGCGGTACGGATGTAGTCGAGCTGGATCACGTCGAGCACCGACGACCGCACGAAGCGAGTGAGCTGAGCGCCCTGGAAGCAGGCCGAGAACCGCGATCGGCATGATCGCCCTGCTTGAGGTTCTCCCAGAGCCAGCGCAGCCCTGTCTCCTGGATGTCGGCCCGATAGATGAAGGGCAGCCAGTCGAGGTAGATGCTGAAGAGCAGGATGAACAGGAGCCCCGTGAAGAACGTTGGCAGCGAGAATCCGATGAAGGCCAGCGTTGTGGCGACCTGGTCGAAGAACGAGTACGGGCGCCTCGCGGACAGGACGCCGACGGGAATCGCGATGAGGAGCGCCAGGATCTGCGCGGTGCCCAGCACGAAGAGGGTGGTCACGAGCCGCTGCTTGATCAGGACGTCCACGTTCACGCGGCTCACGAACGAGTAGCCCCAGTCGCCCTTGACCATCGAGGAGAACCACCGGACGTAGCGGACGGCGACGGGGTCGTCGAGGCCGAACTGCTTGCGGAGGTTCGCCCGGACCTCCGGCGGGACGTTGGGATTCGTCGCCAGCTCCCCGAACGGGTCGCCGGGCGCCAGGGCGAGGATCGTGAACAGCACGAGGCTGATGCCGATGAGCACCGGGAGCGCGGTGAGCAGGCGCCGGACGAGGTAGGTGCCCATGGCCTAGGAGGTCAGCCCTCGCCCCTCCTCCGTTCGCTTGCGCTTACCGGACCCGGCCTCGGCATCGGTCGCAGGCGCTCCGGGCGTCGATCACGCCTCCCGGTACCAGTTCGCGAGGTTGTAGAAGCTCGAGTCCCAGCCGCTGATGTCGGTGCCCTTCAGCTTGTTGCCGACGCCCGACACCCAGTTCCGCCAGACGAGCGGGATGACGACCATGTTCTGGACGACGAGATCGTTCATCTTGATGAACATCGCCGCCCGCTTGACCGGATCCATCTCGGTCTCGGCGCTCTTGTACAGGCGGTCGAACTCCTCGTTGCGCCAGCGCGTCGTGTTGCGGCCCGAGAACTTGTTCTCCTTGGTCGCCACCTCCCACGACGGGAAGACGCGCATGGACGGCTGCGGATCGACGTCGAACTGCCAGGCGTACATCTGGAGGTCGGCGGTGAAGTGGCCGAGGTTGTCCGGGTTGGCCTCGTCGGAGCCGAAGAAGACGGACGCGACCACCGTCTTCAGCTCCATCTCCATCCCCGCCTTGTTGGCGCCCTGCTTGATGATGGCCTGCTCCTTCTGCCGAAGCGGGTTGATCGAGGTCTGGAGCAGGAGCTTCAGGCGCTTCCCGTCCTTGGCGCGAATGCCGTCGGCGCCGCGCTTCCACCCCGCCTGGTCGAGGAGGGCGTTGGCCTTGTCGACGTTGAACTCCCACCGGGTGTTCTTGGACTGGAAGCGGCTGGGCGCGTTGACGTAGTTGGCGGTGGCCTGCCCGGCCCGCCCGTAGAGCTGCTCCTGCATCGACGCGCGGTCGATGACCAGCGACAGCGCCTGCCGGACGGCGGGATCGGACAGGAGCGGGTGCTTGGTCTTCACGCTGGACCGCTCGCCGTCGACCTCCGTCCAGGGGTCGGTCTGGTTCACGTTGACGTGCTCGATGTTGCCGGAGACGGCGAACTCCACACGTCCCTTCCCGCCCTGCTCCATGCGGCGCAGGATGTCGTCCTCGACCTGGAGGTTCCAGGCGAAGTCGTACTCGCCGGTCTGGATCACGGCGCGGGCCGCCGAGGTCGCGTCCCCGCCGCCCTTCACCTCGATCCGGTCGAAGAACGGCCGGTTGACCGCGTGGTAGTTGGGGTTCAGCTCACCCCGCACCACGTCGTTGGGCTTGAAGTCGACGTACCGGTAGGGGCCGGTGCCCACCGGCTTCATGTTGGCCGGCGCCTCGCGGGACTTCGCCCCCTTGAACGGCTCGAACACGTGCTTGGGGATGATGAGGCCCGTCGGGCCGCAGAAGGAGATCGCCCAGAACGGCATCGGGTTCTTGAAGCCGACCTTGACGGTGTGGCTGTCGACCTTGTCGATCCGCGCGATGTCCTTGTAGTTGCCGGCGGTGGTGGCGGCCGTCGCCGGGTCGGACGCGAATTCCCAGGTGAACACCACGTCGTCGGCCGTGAACGGCTTCCCGTCGTGCCACTGGACGTTCTTCTTGAGCTTCCAGGTGACCGAGAGCCCGTCCTTGGCCACGCCGCCGTTCTCGAGGCTCGGCACCTCGGCGGCCAGGATGGGCACCAGGTTGCCGTCGGGATCGAACGCCGCCAGCGGCTCGTTGAAGATCCGGGAGCCGTCGTTGTCCTTCACACCAACCGCGAGGTGGCAGTTGAGGATGCTCACCGCCTGCCACCAGAGCGTCTTGAGCTCGCCGCCGCCGCCCCGCTTGGTCGGGTTGAACGCCGACTTCGTCTGCGCCGCGCCTCGCGCCACGCCAGCCGACGCGAGCATCTGCGCGGCCATGGGCGCCGTGAGGCCAAGACCGACCATGGTCCGGGTGAACTGACGGCGGGTGATCGTGCCGTCCTTGACCCGGGCGATCCATCCACGCAGCTCGCGCTCATCCATGGGTCATCCCTCCAGCCTCACCGAGGCGTCGTGGCCTCGGGGCCGAACGTCGACCGGGTCCGCTCGGCCCCGGTGCTGCGACCGTCACTCCCCCGCGGGCCGGCCGCCGCTCAGGCCTCGCGGTACCAGTTGGCGTGGTTCCAGAAGTCGGACTCCCACGGGCTCTGCTCCGTGTTGCGGACCTTGTTGGACACGGCGGCGACCCGGGCCCGCCAGAGCACCGGGATCACGACGACGTTCTGGACGAGCAGGTCGTTCATCTTGATGAACATCGCCGCCCGCTTGACCGGATCCATCTCGCTCTCGGCGGCCTTGTAGGTCCGGTCGTACTCCTCGTTGCTCCAGCGCGTTGGATTGCGCCCCGACCACTTGTTGGCCTTCGAGGAGATCTCCTCGGTGAGGAACTGGTTCATGAACCGCTGGGGATCGGGGTGCGTCATGGTCGTCGTGTACATCTGGATGTCGGCCTTGAAGTGCGGGAACGTGTCCCAGTTCGCGGGATCGGAGGCGAAGAACACCGACGCCACCACCGACTTGATCTCCACCTCGATGCCGGCCTTCGCGCAGGCCTGCTTGACGATCGCCTGCGTCTTCTGCCGCGGCGCGTTGGTGGACGTCTGGTACACGATCTTGAGGCGCTTGCCGTCCTTGGCCCGGATGCCGTCCGCTCCGCGCTTCCATCCCGCCTGCTCCAGCAGCGCGTTGGCCTTGTCGACGTTGAACTCCCACTTCATGTTGCCCGAGCGGAACTTCGACGGCGCGTTCAGGAAGTTGGCGCTCGTCCGGCCCTGCCGGCCGTAGATCTGCTCCTGGACCGCCGACCGGTCGACCAGGAGGTTCAGCGCCTGGCGCACGGCGGGATCGGAGAAGAGCGGGTGCTTCGACTTGGGGCTGGACCACTCCCCGTCCACCTCGGTGTTGGGATCCGCGAAGTTGACGCCGATGAACTCGATGTTCCCGCCGTAGACGATCTCCACCTTGCCGCGGCCGCCCTGCTCGAGGCGCAGCAGGATGTCGTCCTCGACCTGCATGTTCCAGGCGTAGTCGTACTCGCCGGTCTGGATGACCGCCCGCGCCGCCGAGGCGGCGTCCCCGCCGCCCTTCATCTCGAGCGTGTCGAAGAAGGGCCGGTTCGGCACGTGGTAGTTCGGATTGAGCTCGGCCTTGACCGCGTCGCCGGGCTTGAAGTCGACGATCCGGTAGGGCCCGGTGCCGACCGGCTTGAGGTTACCCGGCGCCTCGCGCGACTTCGCGCCCTTGAACGGCTCGAACACGTGCTTCGGCATGACCTGCCCGGTGGGCCCGCAGAACGGCTCGAAGGGGAACGGCGCGGGCCGGCTGAACGTGATCTTGGCGGTGTGGCTGTCGAGCTTGTCGATCCGCGCGATGTCCTTGTAGGCCCCCGACGTCACCGCGGCCGAGGCGGGGTCGGCGGCGTACTCCCAGTTGAACACGAGGTCGTCCGCGGTGAAGGGCTTCCCGTCGTGCCAGGCGACGTCCTTCTTGAGCCGCCACGTCACCGACGGTGCCGTCCTTGGAGATGCCGCCGTTCTGGAGCGTCGGCACCTCCGCGGCGAGGACTGGCAGGAGGTTGCCGTCCGGGTCGAACGAGCAGAGAGGCTCGTAGAAGATGCGCGAGGCGTCGACGTCCTTCGTCCCCGGCGAGAGGTGGGGGTTCAGGAGGACCGGCGCCTGCCACCAGAGCGTCTTGACCGGCCCGCCGCCGCCCCGCTTGGTGGGATTGAACGCGGGCTTCGACTGAGCCTGCGCCACCCCCCCCATGCCGGACGATGCGAGCATCTGCGCGGCCAGCGGCGCCGTGAGGCCGAGGCCGACCATGGTCCGGGTGAACTGGCGGCGGGTGATCGTGCCGTCCTTCACCCGCTGGATCCACTGCCGAAGCTCGCGCTCATCCATGAGTCTCCTCCATCATTTTCGTCTCAACGGCGATCAGGTGGATAGGTGGAGCGCCTGTGCCCACCGGCGACCGGGGCGTGGTCCTCCGGAGTGATGCCCCGGGGGCTTGGCGCCGGCGAGCGCCGGGCCAAGCCCCCGAGCCGGTTCTACGCCTCCCGATGCCAGAACGCCAGGTTTGCCAGGTCCGAATCCCACGCGCTGATGTCGGTGTCCTTCAGCTTGTTGGAGAGCGCGGAGACCTTCGCGCGCCAGATCACCGGGATCACGACCACGTTCTGGATGAGCAGGTCGTTCATCCGGATGAACATGGCGGCGCGCTTGACGGGATCCATCTCCGCCTCGGCCGACTTCCAGAGCCGGTCGTACTCCTCGTTCTTCCATCGCGTCGGGTTCCGCCCGAGCCACTTGTTCTCCTTGGACGCCACCTCCCACGAGGTGAACTGGTCCATGAGGCGCTGCGGATCGGGGTGCGTCATGGTCGTCGTGTACATCTGGAGGTCGGTCGCGAAGTGGGGATAGGTGTCCCAGTTCGCGGGGTCGGAGGCGAAGAAGACCGAGGCCACCACGGACTTGAGCTCGAGCTCGATGCCCGCCTTGGCGGCCGCCTGCTTCACGATCGCCTGGGTCTTCTGGCGGACGGCGTTGATCGAGGTCTGGTAGACCATCTTGAGCTTCTTGCCGTCCTTCGCGCGGATGCCGTCCGAGCCCTTCTTCCAGCCCGCGGCCTCGAGGATCTGGGCCGCCTTGTCCGGGTTCAGCTCCCACTTGTTGTTCTTGGAGCTGAACTTGGACGGTGCGTTCAGGAAGTTGGCCGTCGCCTGGCCCTGGCGGCCGTAGAGCTGCTCCTGCACGGAGCCCCGGTCGACCAGGAGGGCGAGCGCCTGGCGGACCGCCGGGTCGGTCAGGAACGGGTGCTTGGACTTCGCGCTCGAGCGCTCGCCGTCGACTTCCGTCCAGGGATCCGTGTTGTTGAGCTGGATGTGCTCGATGTCGCCGGCCAGGGAGATGTTGATGCGGCCCTTACCGCCCTGCTCCAGGCGCTTCAGGATGTCGTCCTCGACCTGCATGTTCCAGGCGTAGTCGTACTCGCCGGTCTGGATGACCGCGCGCGCCGCCGACGCCGCGTCGCCGCCGCCCTTCAGCTCGATCGTGTCGAAGAAGGGCCGGTTCGGCACGTGGTAGTTCGGGTTCGCCTCGGCCCGGACCACGTCCCCCGGCTTGAAGTCGACGTACTTGTACGCGCCGGTGCCGACGGGCTTGAGGTTCGCCGGCGCCTCGCGCGAGTTGGCGCCCTTGAACTGCTCGAAGACGTGCTTGGGGATGATCTGGCCCGTCGGCCCGCAGAGCGCCGTGTACGGGAACGGCTGGGGCCGGCTGAACGTGACCTTGACGGTGTTGGCGTCGACCTTCTCGATCTTCGTGACGTTCGGGAAGGCGCCCGAGGTGACGGCGGCGGTGGCCGAATCCGTCGCGTACTCCCAGTTGAAGACCACGTCGTCGGCGGTGAACGGCTTTCCGTCGTGCCACTGGACGTTCTTCTTGAGCTTCCAGGTGACGGAGGTGCCGTCCTTGGCGATCCCGCCGTTCTGGACGGTCGGGATCTCGGCCGCCAGGTTCGCCATGAGGTTCCCGTCGGGGTCGAAGGAGGCGAGGGGCTCGTAGAAGATCCGCGAGCCGTCCTGGTCCTTCGTGCCGTTGGCGAAGTGCGGGTTGAGGAGGGTTGGCGACTGCCACCAGAGCACCTTGACCGGGCCGCCGCCGCCCCGCTTGGTCGGGGTGAAGGCGGGCTTCGTCTGCGCCTGCGCCACGCTCCCAATGCCGGAGGATGCCAGCATCTGGGCGGCCAGGGGCGCGGTCAGGCCCACTCCGACCATCATCCGGGTGAATTCGCGACGCGTGATGGTGCCGTCCTTCACCCGCTGGATCCACTGCCGAAGCTCCCGCTCCTCCATCCCGCCAGTCCTCCCGAGTCTCGGAATTCGG
>CAVXVV010000085.1:0-52464 GCA_963765195.1 uncultured Candidatus Rokubacteria bacterium | reverse complement strand
GACAGAGGTGCTCTACCCGATCGCGTGGGGGGGCCGCATGCCCTATCCCTACGCGCGCGCCCAGGCCCATTTCCGGCAGACCTACGAGCGATTCGGCCCGCGAAAGCTCCTCTGGGGCTCCGACATGCCGAACGTCGGCCGCTACTGCACGTATCGTCAGGCCCTCGGGTACCTCTGGGACCACGCGGACTTCCTCTCGAGCGAGGATCGCCGCCGCATCTTTCGGGAGAACACGCTGGAGCTCCTGGCGCCGGACCGGCCTCCGCGCTGATGATGCGCTCGAGCGGTCACCGTCTCGGAACGATGTCGATTGCGATCCTCACCGTGCGACGACGCATCATGGAGTCGGCCGCGTTCATTGGATTGAAGGGTTAGGAGGCGGCTCTCTCCCAGAGTCGCAAGGAGCGCTGTCATGCAGGAGCGCGCGTTCGGCCGCACCGGCCTCGCCGTGTCGGCCCTCGGGTTCGGCAGCTGGCCGATGAGCGGCGGTGACCGCTACGGCGCCATCGAGGACGCGGAGGCGATCCGCGCCATTCAGCGGGCGCTCGATGTCGGGGTGACCTGCGTCGACACGGCCCCCGCCTACGGCTTCGGGCACGCCGAGGAGGTCGTCGGGCAGGCCCTGCGGGGGCGCCGGTCCCAGGCGATCCTGGTCACCAAGTGCGGCCTCGTGTGGGGCCCGGAGGGGCCCGCCATCCGGCGCGACACCCGGCCGGCCAGCCTCCGGCGTGAGGTCGACCTGTCGCTCCGCCGCCTCCGGACCGACGTGATCGACGTCTACCTGATCCACTGGCCGAACACCGAGACGCCCTTCGAGGACGCCTTCGGCACGCTGGACGACATCGTGCGGGCGGGGAAGGTGCGCTTCGTGGGCGTGTCCAACTTCACCGTCGAGCAGATGGAAGCCTGCATGCGCGTCCGGCGGGTCGACGTCGTCCAGGTCGGCTACCACCTCTTCGACCGGCGGATGGAGCGCGAGGTGTTCCCGTACTGCGCGCGCCACGGCATCGGGGTGATGGGCTACGGCCCGCTTGGCCACGGCCTCCTGACCGGCACGTTCACCGCCGCCACGCGATTCGCCGAGCCGGACTGGCGCGCGAAGGGCATCGCCTTCGGCCAGCCCATCTTCACGCCGGAGAACCTGCCCCGCAACGTCGCGGTGGTCGATCGACTCCGGCGCGAGGTGGCCGAGCCGCTCGGCGTCTCCGTCAGCCAGCTCGCCCTCGCCTGGGTGCTCCGGAACCCGGTGGTGAGCACCGCGCTGGTCGGCGCGCGCAACCCGGCCGAGGTGGACGCCAACCTGCCAGGCACCCATCTCACCCTGTCCGAGGCCGACGTCGCCCGCATCGAAGGGATCACGGCCGATGCTGCCGGGACGATCCGCGCGTTCACGCCGCTCCGCCCGGCGATGGAGCTCTGGGAATAGCGGTCGGCCGTCCTAGGCGCGTCGCTCGGCCGGCGACGCACGCGCGGCGGGCGGCGGCGTCAGGGCTTCGCGGGAAAAACCCGATCGAGGTTCTGCCGACCGAGAAAGCGCAGGAAGTGCTCCATCACCTCGACGACACCGGTCGCGCGATCGATGTCGTTCGCGAAGGCGGCGCGCTCCTGGCTCGGCAACGTCGACGGGATCTCCGACTTCGCCCGCGCCTTGACCACGTCGAGGCTCGGATACTCGCGCGCGCGGGCCGTCGCGAACGCGCGCACCGCCGTGAACTCGTCGAGCAGGATGGTCCGGAGCAGGGCAGGCTCGAACAGCTGGACGAGAGTCTCCAGGCCCACCGGCACGGACTGGGAGCCCACGCTCACGTTGAACAGCCTGCAGATGCAGGAACGCCTTGACCGTCAGCCCGACCGCGAGCGCGCGGATCCACGGCGACGACAGGCCGAAGCCCTCCAGCTGGATGGTCCCGGACGCGGTGAGCTGGTCCAGCAGGAGCGCCGACGACGAGCGCGATGACGCCGTAGGCGGCCGCGTACGCGTAGAGCGCCCGTGATCGCCGGAGGAGCAGGAACGTGGTGCGCGGGTACAGCGTCGTGAGGAGCTCGGACAGCGAGACCGCGATGGCGACCAGACCGGCGACGACGGCGGGGGCGAACGACCTCAGCAAGCGCGCGTCGGGACTAGCGGACCAGCGTGACCTCGTGGCCGAGACGCTTCGCGACCCCCTGCCGCTCGAGCCCCTCAACCTCCTGCTCGATCTCCGACCGGGTGCGCCCCAGGATCATGGCGACGAAGTCCAGGGGAAGCTGGCGGTCATACTCCTGGAGGACCTTGAGGAGGATCGTGCTCGGACCGCCGGCGGCTCCGGTGGTAGTGCGTCAGGTTCCCGTAGACAGGCATCGAATCGCTCCGTTGCGCGGCTGACCGCGTTCCCACTGTAGCACGCCGCGGCCCGGCCGACCGGGGCGGCGCCGCGTGCTCAGGTCGGCGGCGCTCCGGCAGTAGAACGTCCGGCGGAAGATCGAGCGACGCGCCAGCCGGCGTCCGTCGCCAGGCGCAGCGCGCGCGAACCGGCTGGTCAGCGGGATCGGATGACGAGAGCGCCGGAGACTCGAGCACGCGCCGCGATGGCGGCAGCGGTTCTCATCGCCGTCCCGGTCGGTCGCCGGCACGCGCGCTCAGCGTCCGGAGCGGGCGCCGAGTCGCGCCCCGGCGACGGCGTCGATCAGCCAGATCGCGGCCCCGGCGACCGGCTGCACGATCTGGCTCGGAAGACATCCGGCTGGGCCGGACCTTCGAGAACGGCGGCGAGCGTCTCCGCCTTGTCGGCTCCCGTGACAAGGAACAGGACCGTGTCGGCGCCGTTCAGGACCGGCGGCGTCAGCGTGATGCGGTGGGTCGCCGAGCTTCGGGACCCACACCGCCACGACCGGCCGCGCCGTCTCGTGGACCGCGTCGGTGCCCGGGAAGAGCGAGGCCGTGTGGCCGTCGGCGCCCATCCCCAGGAACACTAGATCGAAGCGCGGCCACCCGCCGTCGAGCCGGCCGTGGCGCTCGAAGGCCTCGCGCAGCTCGCGGGCGTAGCGGTCCGCGGCCCTCGCCGGGATCCGGATCCTCGCCGGCCATCCGGTGCACATGGCCCGGCGGCACCGGGGCATGATCGAGCAGCGTCTCGCGGGCCATCCGGTAGTTGCTGTCGGGATGATCCGGCGGCACGCACCGCTCGTCGCCCCAGAAGACGTGGAGGCGCTCCCAGGGCACCCGCGCGCGGAACGGCCCGGCCGGATCGGCGAGGAGAGCGTGGAGGCCCCGGGGCGTCGAGCCGCCCGACAGGGCGACGAACGCCGCGCCGCGGGCGCGGGCGGCGGCCTCCGTGCGCGCGGCGAACTCCTCGGCCGCCGCGCGCTGCACCGCCGCCGCGTCGGGCAGGACGCGCACCGTCGGTCTCATGCGCGCTCTCGCCGCTCCGGCTCGCTCACTCGAGCAGCCCGGCCTCGATGGCGGCCCGGCGCGCCGCGCCGATGAGCGCGGCCCGGTCGTTGAGCACGACGCGAACCGGCAGGGCCTCGAGGAGCGCGCGGACCCGGCCCTTCGCGGCGAACGCGTCCAGGAACCCGTGGCTCCGGAGCGCCGGCAGCACGCGCGGCGCGATGCCGCCGCCGAGGTACACGCCGGCGGTCGCCAGCATCCGCAGTCCCAGGTTGCCGGCCTCCGCCCCGTAGATCGCGGCGAACAGCTCGAGGGCCCGGACGCAGATCTCGGCCCGCCCCTCGAGCCCCACGCGGCTGACCACCACCGCCGCCGCCTCGCTCCGGAACAGGTCGGCGAGCCACCCAGGCTCGTCCATGCCCCGCGCGTCACGCAGGAACCGGTAGATGTTGTGAAGGCCCGGCCCCGAGAGCACGCGCTCCACGCTGACGTGCCCGACCTCGCCCGTGAGGAACCGCCACAGCGCCTGCTGGAGCTCGCTCTGCGGCGACCAGTCCGCGTGGCCCCCCTCCGAGGCCACCGGACGGTGGCGCCGTCCGTCCCACACGAGGCCGGCCTCGCCGAGGCCGGTCCCCGCGGAGATCACCGCCGCGTTGCCGGTCGGCTCGGGCACTCCCGACTGGAGCACCGCGAAATCGGTGTCGGGCAGCGCCGCGAGCCCCCAGGCGTTCGCCTCGAGGTCGTTGACGAGCACCACCTGGCGCACTCCGAGCCGCGCGGCCAGCGCGGGGCCGTCGACGTCCCAGGCGAGATTGACCGCGTCGACCCGGCCGTCCCGGACCGGGCCCGCGACCCCGACGCAGACGTGCTCGGGCTTCCCCGGCGCGTCGCGGAGGAACGCGGTCACGATGGCGTCGAGGCCCGCGTGCTGCTGGCTGGGATAGGTGCGGGTCTCCCCGGCCACCAGCGCCCCGCGTACCACGTCGAACCAGGCCAGACGGGTGTTGGTCCCGCCGACGTCGCCCGCCAGGATCATCGGATCACGCCTGACGCGCGAGCGCCCGACGGTCGGCGGCATCGAGACAGGCTCACTCCGACTTGTACCAGCGCCGCCCGTCCTGATGAAGGAGCTCGTCCGCGGCCGCGGGCCCCCACGAACCGGCGGGATAGTTCGGGAAGTCTGGCGCCGGGAGCGCGCGCCACGCGTCCAGGACCGGCGTCGCGATCCGCCAGGCCGCCTCGACCATGTCCGTGCGGTGGAAGAGCGTGCTGTCCCCGGCCATGCAGTCGTAGAGGAGCCGCTCGTAGCCCGTGGCGGCCGGCGTGTCCCCGAAATCCTTGTAGCTGAAGTCGAGCTTCACGGTCTCGACGCGGGCCTTCGGGCCGGGCCGCTTGGCCTTGACCTGGAACTCGATGCCCTCGTCGGGCTGGATGTGGAGGACCAGCCGGTTCGGATCGATGCGACTCATCGGCGTCCCGTCGAAGAGGAGCAGCGGCGGGCGCTGGAACTCCACCACGATCTCCGTGCTCCGGCGCGCGAGGCGCTTCCCGGACCGGAGGTAGAAGGGCACGCCGGCCCAGCGCCAGTTCTCCACGAACAGCTTCAGCGCCGCGTACGTCTCGGTCGTCGAGGTCGGCGACACCTTCGGCTCCTTGCGGTAGGCCGGGACGGGCTTGCCGTCGATCACGCCGTCCCCGTACTGGCCGCGGATGGTCCGATCGAGGATCTCCTCGGGGCCCATCGGCCGGATCGCCTGGAGGATCTTCACCTTCTCGTCGCGAACGGCATCGGCCGCGAACGAGATGGGCGGCTCCATCGCGACCAGCGCCAGGAGCTGGAACAGGTGGTTCTGGATCATGTCGCGGAGCACGCCCGCGGTCTCGTAGTAGTTGCCCCGGTCCTCGACGCCCACCGTCTCCGCGACGGTGAGCTGGACGTGGTCGACGTAGGTCCGGTTCCAGATCGGCTCGAACAGGCCGTTGGCGAACCGGAAGACCAGGATGTTCTGGACGGTCTCCTTGCCGAGGTAGTGATCGATCCGGTAGATCTGGTCCTCGCGGAGCACCTCGGGCCAGCTCGGCGCTGAGGGCGCGGGCCGACTCGAGGTCGTGCCCGAAGGGCTTCTCGACGATCACCCGCCGCCAGCTGTGGCCGTCCGTCTGCACGAGGCCGGCCTCGCCGAGCCGGCGCACCACCTCGCCGAAGAGGTTCGGCGGGGTGGCGAGGTAGAACAGCACGTTCCCGCCCGTGCCGTGGCGTTTCGCGATCTCGGCCAGGAGGTCCGCGAGCTGCGCGTAGACGGCCGGATCGGTCAGCTCACCCGCGTGGAAGTACATCGCGTTCCGCAGCTCGCCCCACAGCTTCGCGTCGACACGGGTGGTCGCGAACTCCTGGATGCTGCGCGTCAGCTCGTCGCGGAACTGCTCGTGCGTCTGGTCACGCCGCGCGACCCCCACGATGGCGAACTCGCGCGGCAGAAGTCCGGCGGTCTCGAGGTTGTAGAGCGCCGGCACGAGCTTCCGCTTCGTGAGGTCGCCGGCGGCCCCGAATATGACGACGGTGCACGGGGGCGCGGGACGTCCGGCGCCCGCCAGCGCCTCTTGCCCCTGCCCGGCGGTCGCTTGCACGCTCATCTAGCCTCCCGCGGGCCGCTCGACGTGCCCGCCGAACTTGTGACGCATGGCCGACAGGACGCGCTCGGCGAAGGTGTGCTCCTGGCGCGACCGGAAGCGGACGAACAGGGACGCGGAGAGCACGTCGGCCGGGACGCTCTCCTCGATCGCCGCCATGATGGTCCACCGACCCTCGCCCGAATCCTGGACGGTCCCGGTATAGTCGGCCAGCATCGGGCTCTCGACCAGCGCCTGCGCCGCGAGGTCCAGGAGCCACGAGCTGACGACGCTGCCCCGGCGCCACACCTCGGCGATGTCGCGGAGCGGGAGGTCGTAGCGGTGGGCCTCCGGGAGGGCCGCCGACCGCGCATTCAGCAGGATGTCGAAGCCCTCCGCGTACGCCTGCATGAGCCCGTACTCGATGCCGTTGTGGACCATCTTCACGAAGTGCCCCGCGCCGACCGGTCCGCAGTGGAGATAGCCCAGCTCGGCGGTGCCGCCGAGCTCGCGGCCCGGCGTTCGCGGCACCGTCCCGAGCCCGGGCGCCAGCGTGCGGAACACTGGATCCAGGCGCCCCACCACGTCGGGCTCACCGCCGATCATGAGGCAGTACCCGCGCTCGAGCCCCCAGATGCCCCCGCTCGTCCCGACGTCCACGTAGTGGATCCCCTGGCTCCGGAGGGTGGCGGCCCGGCGGACGTCGTCCTTGTAGAAGGAGTTGCCGCCGTCGATGACCACGTCGCCCGACGCCATGCGCTTGCCGAGATCCGTGACGACCTGCTCCGTCGGCGCGCCGGCCGGCACCATCACCCAGACGGCGCGCGGGGGCGCGAGCCGCTCGACGAGCTCGTCCAGCGACATCGCGCCGAGCGCTCCCTCGTGGGCGAGGTGGCGCACCGCCTCGGCGTCGGTCGCGTGGGCGACCACGACGTGGCCGTCGCGCATGAGCCGGCGCGCCATGTTGCCGCCCATGCGCCCGAGTCCCACCATCCCGAGTTCCATGTGACGCCCTGCCTCTCCTGTGGCGCCCCGTTCGACCGCGGCGCCGGCGCTCCCTCAGCCGATCGCCTGCTCGACGGCTCGCCCGAGACTGCGGAGCCCGGCCGCGACGTCCGCGCCGAGATGAACACGCAGCGCGCGCCGGCCCCGCTCCGCCAGCACCTCGAAGTCGCCGCGGGCCTGCGCCGCCTTCACGACGCCGAAGCCATAGCGCTGGCCGGGCACCGGCAGCTCCTGGGCGTCGTCGCACGTGATCTGGAGGAACACGCCGGTGTTGGGCCCGCCCTTGTAGGCCTGGCCGGTCGAGTGGAGGAAGCGCGGTCCGAATCCGACGCAGGTGGCGACGCGATGGCGGTCGCGGAGGCGCGTGCGCATCGCCTGGAGCGCCGCTTCGTGCGCGCCCGTCATCTCGACGTAGGCGAGGAGCGCCGCGTAGTCGCCCGGGCGGATCCGCCCGAGGTGAGCGCGCAGGACCCCGGCGAGCGTCGGGCCTCCTGCGGCCAGCTCGGCCGCGTTGCGGGGGTCGGCGAAGAGCCGGACCCCATCCGTCTCGAGGAACGGCGTCTCGGCCGGCAGGCGGCCCGTCCGCTCGAACTCGTCCGTCAGCCGTCGCGTCGCGACCTTGCTGGCCTCGACGTCCGGCTGGTCGAAGGGATCGATGCCCAGGATCGCGCCCGCGACGGCCGTCGCGAACTCCCAGCGGAAGAACTCCGCCGCGATCTGGTAGGGGTCGGGGACGTCGATCCGGACCACGGGCTGCCCGGCCGACTCGAGCCCCGCCACGGCGCGGTCCTGGGCGGCGTCCGGCGCCGTGCCGAGCCGGAGGTAGACGAACAGGCGATCCTGGCCGTAACGCTCCGGCGGGCCGAGGGGCTCGCGGTCGACCGGGATGAGGCCCTTGCCCCGCTTGCCGGTCGATTCGGCCAGGAGCTGCTCGAGCCACGCCCCGAGATCGTGGATTCCGGGCGAGGCGACGAGCGTGACCTTGTCCCGCCCGCGATTCCCGAGGACGCCCAGGACCGCGCCCAGCGCCGCGCCCGGATTGTCCTCCGCCGCCGAGGCCCGGCAGGCGCGCGCCATCCCGTGCGCGGCGCCGAGCAGCCGGGGGACGTCGAGTCCCATGATGGCCGCCGGTCCCATGCCGAAGTCGGAGAGCGCGGAATAGCGGCCCCCGATCGACGGGAGCCCGAACAGGACGTGCCGGAATCCGTCCGCCCGCGCCGCCTGCTCGAGCTTCGAGCCCGGATCGGTGATCGCGACGAAGTGGCCGCCCGCCTTGCCGGCGCCGAGCGTGTGCGTGACCCGCTCGAAGAAGTACTGCTTGAAGATGTTCGGCTCGAGCGTCGTGCCGGACTTCGACGACACGATGAACACGGTCCGGCCAAGGTCAACCTTCGCCTCGGCGGCCCGGACCTGGGCGGGATCGGTCGAGTCCAGGACGGAGAGCTCCGGCCATCCGGGGAGCGCCCCGAAGGTCATGCGGAGGACCTCGGGACAGAGGCTCGAGCCGCCCATGCCGAGCAGCAGGGCGTGCGTGAAGCCGGCCTGTCGCACGTCCTCGGCGACGCGCCGGAGCTCGTCGACCCGCCGGAGCTGCTCGTCCACGATCTCGAGCCATCCGAGCCAGCTCGCCTCGGACCCGCCGGTCCAGAGGTTCGCGTCGCGCGCCCAGAGCCGCTCGACCTTGCGCTCCTTGGTCCACTCGCGGAGTGCGGCGGAAACGGCGGTATCGAGATCGGGCGGCAGGGTCCAGGTCCGCGGGTCCAGCATGTCGACTCTCCTGCTATGCTAGGCCCGCGGGTGAGGTCTGGCTAGGGGCTTCCCCGACTCCGAGGAGGCCACGTCTGGTCGGCGCAGCCATGCATCCACCGCCCGCTCCAAGTCCGGAGGATCTGGCGCGCCTCGCGGTCCGGGCGGTCGCCCTGGTTCGCGAAGCGGGTCCCACCGTGCGCGTCGGGCTCGGCTCCGGCCGGGCCGCGGAGGCGTTCGTGCGGGCGCTGGCGGCGGAGCGGAGGCTCGAGGTGCTCGGCGTCCCCACGTCGCGGGCCACCGCGGCGCTCGCGACCTCGCTCGGCCTTGTGGTCAGCGACCGCCTCGTCGACCCGATCGACGTCACGGTCGACGGCGCCGACGAGGTCGACCCGCGCCTCGATCTCATCAAGGGCTACGGCGGCGCGCTCACGCGGGAGCGGATCGTGGCCGCCGCCTCGCGCCGACAGGTCATCCTCGTGACGCCGGAGAAGCTCGTGCCCCGCCTGGGCACGCGGGGTCGCCTGCCCGTGGAGATCATGCCGTTCGCGGAGCCCCTCTGTCAGCGGCGGCTCCGCGCCCTCGGCTGCGATCCCCGCCGCCGCGAGACGGCCGGCGCGCCCTTCGTCACCGACAACGGCAACTGGATCCTCGACTGCGGGATCGCGGCCCAGGACGACGCCGCCGCGCTCGACCGCGACATCCGCCGCATCCCCGGCGTCGTCGACACCGGCTTCTTCCTCGGCACCGCAGAGCAGGTGCTCGTCGCCGAGGCGGAGGCCGTCCGGGTCCTCAGGCGCGCCGGGGACCCGGGGGGCGCGTGACGGCCGCCGCCAACCATCCTCGGGAGGACGCCTCGATGGAGCTCGGATTCATCGGCCTCGGCCGCATGGGCATGAACATGGTCACCCGTCTCGTGCGCGGCGGCCATCGCGTCGTCGTGTACAACCGGAGCCCCGAGAAGGTGCGCGAGGCGACGGGCCACGGCGCGGTGGGCTCGTCGTCCGTGGCCGACCTGGTCGCGCAGCTCGCGCGGCCGCGCGCCGTCTGGGTCATGGTGCCCGCGGGCGCCGCCACCCAGGAGATGATCGACACGGTCGCGCGGCACCTCGACCGCGACGACATCGTCATCGACGGCGGGAACACGAACTTCCACGACGACGTCCGGCGCGCGGAGGCGCTCAAGCAGCTCGGCCTGCGCTACATGGACGTCGGGACGAGCGGCGGCATCTGGGGGCTCCAGGTCGGCTACTGCCTGATGGTGGGTGGCGACGAGGCCGTCTTCCGGCACCTCGAGCCCCTCTTCCGCACGCTCGCTCCCGAGAACGGCTACGGACACATGGGCGCCCACGGCGCGGGCCACTACGTGAAGATGGTCCACAACGGCATCGAGTACGGCATGATGCAGGCCATCGCCGAGGGCTTCTCGCTGATGCACAAGAGTCCGTACGGGCTCGATCTCGCCCGGATCGCCGACCTCTGGATGCAGGGCAGCGTCGTGCGCTCCTGGCTGGTCGAGCTGGCGGGCCGCGCGCTCTCGGAGGATCCCGCGCTCCAGAAGATCCGCGGGTGGGTGGAGGACTCGGGCGAGGGGCGGTGGACCGTGCAGGATGCGATCGACCAGTCGGTGCCGGCCTGGACGATCACCGCCGCGCTCTTCACGCGCTTCCGCTCGCGCGAGGACGACTCGTTCGCCGACCGCATGCTCGCCGCGCTTCGCAACCAGTTCGGCGGGCACGCCGTCAGGGCCCGGGAGTGACGCCCGCCGGGACGAGCGGGCCGCCCACGCTCGCTGAGCACCTCCGGGCCCCAGCCGGTGGCGGCGCGCCGCTCGCGCCCGCCCTCGTCGCGGTCCTCGAGGCGCTCGCAGGAGCCGGGATCCAGCTCGCGCGCGAGATTGCCAGGGCCCCCCTCACCGGCGCCTTGGGAGAGACCGGCGACGTCAACGAGCACGGCGACCGCGTGCATCGGCTCGATGTCCTGACCAACGATCTCCTGCTGGGGGCGCTCGAGGCCACCGGCGTCGTGTCGATCGCGGCCTCGGAGGAACTGGCGGTGCCGGTGGTGTGGACGCCGCAGGCCGACACGGAGTCGCTGGCCGTGTGCTTCGATCCCCTCGACGGCTCCCTCAACACCGACGTGGACGGCGTTCTCGGCACGATCTTCGGCATCCGCGGAGGTCCCGCTCCTCGCGACCCTGAGCCGGCACGAGCGCTGCTGGGCGCGGGAACGCGGCAGATCGCGGCCGGGTACGTCCTCTACGGTCCGGCCACCGTCTTCGTCTACGCGGCGGCGGGCCGCGCGCACGTGTTCGTCCTCGATCCGGCCGACGGGCGATTCCGCCTGACCCGGGCCGACGCCCGCATGCCACCCGCCGGGCGGACCTACGCGGTCAACGACGCCAACTGGCCGCGCTGGAGCCCCGCGACCCAAGCGCTCGTCGAGAAGCTGCGCGGGGCCCGCCGCCGGGATGCCTCCTACGCCCTACGGTATTCCGGGGCTCTGGTCGCGGACTTCCACCGGACGCTCGTCGAGGGCGGCATTTACCTCTATCCCGAGGACGCGCGCCGCCCCGAGGGCCGCATCCGGCTCCTCTACGAAGCAGCGCCGCTCGCGCTGGTAGCCGAGACGGCCGGCGGCCGCGCCAGCACCGGCCGCACGCGGATCCTCGACCTGCCCGCCACCGACTATCACCAGCGCACGCCGATCTTCATCGGCAGCGCGGAGGAGGTCGACTGGGTCGAGCAGGGCTACCGGGACGGCGCGGGGTGAGCGAGGGGGACCCCGGCGCGTCGGTTCTCGTCCGCGCGGCGAAGTCGCCGGCCGACTGGCAGGCCGTCCGGAGCCTCTGCTGCCGCACCGGCAACGGCGGGGACCCGATCGACCCCACCCGCTGGCCCCTGTTCGCGGAGCTCTGGATCGGTCCGTATCAACGGCTGGTGCCGGAGTGGACGTACGTGGCCGAGATGGACGGCCGGATGGTGGGCTATCTCACCGGCTGCCCGGACACGGCGGCCTTCCGCCGCGCTCGGCGGTTCCGGGTCACGCTCCCATTGCTCGTCGCGATCGCGTGCCGGCGGTTCCCGTGGAACGCGGATGCCCGGCGAACGGTGCGGCTGGCCTTGCGCCTCGATCGCGGCCTGGAATCGCGCCTCGCCCCGGCGCAGCCCGCGGGGTTCGCGCGCACCCACCCCGCCCACCTGCACATGAACGTCGAGGCGGAGTATCGGCGGCAGGGCATCGGGGCGGCGCTGATCGAATGCTACGCGCGAGACCTCACCGCCGCCGGTGTGGCGGGGATCCATCTCCTCTGCGGCCCGGGCCCGCGACCCTTCTACGCGCGGAACGGCTTCACGGAGCTGTCGGCCGTCGAGGCCAGCCCCGGCCGGTGGGTCTACACCCTCGGCCGCCGGCTGAGGGCCGGCGGGCGCGAGGTCGGCGAGGCCGTTACTGCCGGAGGCGGCTGAGCAGCGTCTCGAGCTGCTGGACCGCCAGCTGCTGGCGTCCCTCGGCCGTCTGGCAGGCCTGCCCCTCGGCCATGCCACCGGCGGCGGTCTGGTGCTCCTGGCTCAGCCGGTCATGCGCCTCGCGCAGCTCGCCCAGCATCCGCGTGCTCTCCGCGTGCTCGATGCGCAGCTTCTCGAGCGTGGACCGGACCGACTCGTAGTCCGCCCGGAGGACCGCGTGAGCCTCCTGGAGGCCGCTCAGGGCCTGCTCGTTCCACTCGTTCCGCGTGCGCTGCTCGGCCAGGGCCCGCGTCGACGCCTCGCGGTCCGCCTGGAGGACCTCGTGGGCCCGCCGGAGCTCCGCGAGCTTCTCCTTGCTCGCCTCGTGCTCGGCGCGCAGCACTTCGTACTCGCGGCCCATCTGCTCGGTGCGGCGAACGAGGCCGACCTCGGCGCTCTCGCCGTAGGTGCGCGCGAAGGCGCGCCGGAAGGCGGCGTGCGTGGAGGTCACGACGTTATCGTCGGCTCAGTACCGCTCTGGAGGGGGCCGAGATCGGCGAAAAGGCCTTGGTCAGTGCCAGAAATTGTCACCGACGGCCGAATCACATCGAGTCATGGGGACGTCCCGCGATCGGCGGGGCCGAGCGGCGTCATCGGCTCCGGGCGAGATCGATACGCCCCCCGCTCGAGCACGGCCGCCAGAAGCCACGGCATGTGCCGCGCCACCCACACGATCGCCTTGCCGTGCCCCGTCACGACCACTTCGCGGCGCCGGCGCGCGACCGCCTTCACGATGACGCGGGCGGCCCGCGGCGTCGGGACGACCAGCCACGCCGGCACGGGGTCCCGCGCGCCCGCGTGGTGCCGGCCCTGGTTGTCGACCGCGCGGAACTCGCTGTCCACGAACCCGGGGCTCACGAGAACCACGCCCACTCCGGCGCCCCGCACCTCCGCCCGCAGGGATCCGGCGAAGGCGCGCACCGCGGCCTTGCTCATCGCGTAGGGCGACGCGCCGGCGGTCGGCACGTGGCCGCTCACGCTGCCGATGATCACGAGCGTGCCGCGGGTCCGCCGCAGCGCGGGCAGCGCCGCGGCCGCGGTCCGGAGGACGCCGAAGACGTTGGTCTCGAACTGCCGGCGGTAGTCGTCGAGCGCGAGACGCTCGAAGGGGCCGACGACCCCGAACCCCGCGTTCGCCACCGCGACGTCGAGACGCCCGAAGGCCTCGACCGCCTGGCCAACCGCGCGCTCGAGCGCCCCGTCCTGCGTGACGTCGCAGGCGACGACCAGGGCGCGACGGCCGAGCGCGCGGACCTCCGCGGCGAGCTCCTCGAGCCGGGGCACCCGGCGCGCCGCCAGAACCAGATCCGCGCCCTCGCGCGCGAACTCCCGCGCGAGCGCCGCGCCGATGCCGGACGAGGCGCCGGTCACCAGGACGACCCGGTCCGCGAAGCGGAAGCTCGCGGGGATCGTGCCCATCGTCACCTCTCTTGGTTGTCCGTGGTCGGGCTCGCCCGCCGGCGACCCGGCGGCCACCGCTCGATTCTATCCGTCCCCGGCGCGCCTTGACAGGCGCACGACCTCCTCCCTAGAGTCCGCGTCATGCGCTGGCGGATGCTCGCCTGGATCTGCCTCGCCGAGCTGGGCGCGCTGTCTCTGTGGTTCTCCGCCACCGCGGTCATCCCCGCCCTCGAGACGTCCTGGCTGTCGACCGACACCAAGGCGTGGCTGTCGATGGCGGTCACGCTCGGCTTCGTGGTCGGCACCGTCCTGAGCGCGATCCTCACGCTCGCGGATTTCGTGGGGGCGCGGCGTCTTTTCGTGGTGTCGGCGGTGGTCGGCGCCCTCGTCAACGCGGCGCTGCTCGTCGTCATCGATTCGCTGCCGCTCGTCCTCGCCTGTCGCTTCGTGACGGGCCTCGCCATGGCCGGGACATATCCGCCCGCCATGAAGCTGGCCGCGAGCTGGTTCGTCTCGGA
This sequence comes from uncultured Candidatus Rokubacteria bacterium, assembly GCA_963765195.1. GTDB lineage: Bacteria > Methylomirabilota > Methylomirabilia > Rokubacteriales > DASRDR01 > DASRDR01. Next base: position 38,308 of record CAVXVV010000085.1, on the reverse strand, counting down.
TCGGGGGCTGGCGGTCGGGAGCCTGGTCGGCGCCTTGACGGTGGGCGGCGCCGTGCCCCACCTCATCAACTTCGCCCTGGGCGGGCTGACGTGGCCACCGGTGATCGCGGGTACGTCCCTGGGCGCCCTGGCCGCCGCGGTGGTGATGGCGCGCTGCGTGCTCGACGGGCCGCACGTCCAGGCCCGCGCGCCGTTCAACCCCGCTTGCGTCGGGGAGCTCTGCCGCATGCGCGGCGTGGTCCTGGCGAGCCTCGGCTACTTCGGCCACATGTGGGAGCTCTACGCCATGTGGGCCTGGATCGGCCTCTACCTGATCGAGGGCTTCCACGCGGCGGGCGTGCCGGCGGCGCCGCGGCTCGGCTCGCTCGCGACCGGCGCCGTCTTCCTGGTCGGCGCCGCGAGCTGCGTTCTCGCCGGCTGGGTCGCCGACCGCATCGGGCGCACGGCAACGACGATGCTTGCGATGGTCGGGAGCGGGACGTGCGCGGCGGCGATCGGGCTGGTCTTCGGCCGGCCAGGGCTCCTGGTCGCGGTCGCCCTGATCTGGGGATTCACCATCATCGCCGACTCCGCGCAGTTCTCGGCCTCGGTCACCGAGCTCGCGCCGCCCGCCTATGTCGGGACTGCCCTGTCCCTCCAGACGAGCCTCGGGTTCCTGCTCACGCTGGCCTCGACCTGGCTGGTGCCGCGGGCGGTGGAGGCGTGGGGCTGGCCCTGGGCCTTTGCGTTCCTGGCGCCGGGCCCGTTCCTCGGCACGCTCGCGATGAGCCGGCTGCGCCGGCTCCCCGAGAGCGCGCGCCTGGCCGGGGGCCGCCGCTAGGCCCGGGGCATCAACCCCCGGGGGCGGCGCGTCCGCACTGGCGGCCTCCACCAGCCTCGCCTCCGGCCGGTACGACCCGCACCGCCAGCGGGATCAGCACGATCACCTCGTCGCGTACCCGCCGCCCACTGGTCAGCGCGACGACATAGCTCACTCGAAGCTTGGGTGGGTCCGACGTGAGGAGAGCCGGTCCCGGCTCAACCGCCCCGACTCGCTCCACGGACGCCAGTGTCTCCTGGACGGCTTTCCGAAGGTTCGTGCAAGGGTCGATCAGCCGACGACCGAACTCCTCGACTCGTGTTTCGACGGCGGCCCGGCGACTGGCAAGTTCCCGGCGCTCGTCAGGAGTCAGGGCCTTGGGATCGGAGACGATCTCGGTGCCGGTCATGACGCGGCCGCGCGCCTATCCGTGGGCGGTTCGCGCGGCCACTGCACCGGAGCAAGGATTTGGCCTCCTAGGTCTCGCGGTCCTCGTACTGCCCCTTGAGGGTGGCCACGACGGCCGGATCGGCCAGCGTGGTCGTGTCGCCCAGGGCGCGGCCCTCGGCCACGTCGCGGAGGAGGCGCCGCATGATCTTGCCGCTCCGCGTCTTCGGGAGCTCCGCCGCGTAGATCACGTCGTCCGGCCGCGCCAGGGCCCCGATCTTCTTCGCGACGTGCTGCTTGACCTCGTCCTTGAGCGCGTCGGTCTGCGGAATGCCGTGCTTGATGGTCACGAACGCCGCGATCGCCTGGCCCTTGATGTCGTGCGGCCGCCCGATGACCGCCGCCTCCGCGACCGCCGGATGGTCCACCAGCGCCGACTCGACCTCCATGGTGGAGACGCGGTGGCCGGAGATGTTCATGACGTCGTCGATCCGCCCCAGGAGCCAGAAATAGCCGTCCTTGTCGCGCTTGCAGCCGTCGCCGGTGAAGTACATGCCCGGCATCTGGCTCCAGTACTGGCGCTGGTAGCGCTCGGGATCGCCGTGGATCCCGCGGAGCATGCCGGGCCACGGCCGCCGGAGCACGAGGTACCCGGCCTGGGCCGGCTCGCCCTTGTCGTTGACGACCTCGGCGTCGATCCCCGGGAACGGCAGCGTGGCCGAGCCCGGCTTGCAGACCGTCAGCCCGGGCAGGGGCGAGATGAGGATGTGGCCCGTCTCCGTCTGCCACCAGGTGTCCACCACGGGGCACCGGCCGCCACCGATGGTCTTCCAGTACCAGACCCACGCCTCGGGGTTGATCGGCTCCCCCACGCTGCCCAGGAGGCGCAGCGACGAGAGGTCGCACCGGTTCGGGTACTCGTCACCCCACCGGACGAAGGTGCGGATGGCGGTAGGCGCCGTGTAGAGGATGGTGACGCCGTACTTCTCGACGATCCGCCAGAACCGGTCCTTGTCGGGCCAGTCCGGCGTGCCCTCGTACATCACGGTCGTCGCGCCGTTGGCGAGCGGGCCGTAGACGATGTAGGAGTGCCCCGTGACCCACCCGATGTCGGCGGTGCACCAGTACACGTCCTCCTCGCGAATGTCGAAGATCATGCGGTGGGTGGTGCTCACGCCGGTGAGGTACCCGCCCGTGGTGTGGATGATCCCCTTGGGCTTGCCCGTCGACCCCGAGGTGTAGAGGAGGTACAGCATGTCCTCGGAGTCCATCGGCTCGGGCTTCAGGTAGGCGTCGGCCCCCTTCATGAAATCGTCCCACCAGATGTCCCGGTCCTGCTGCCAGCCGATCTCCTGGCCGGTCCGCCTGTAGACGATCACGGTCTTGACCTGCGGGCACTCCTTGAGAGCCCCGTCGGTGTTCTTCTTGAGCGGGACCATTCCGCCGCGCCGGTAGCTGCCGTCGGCCGTGATCACGACCTTGGCCCCGCAGTCGTTGATCCGGTCGCGGAGGGACTCGGGGGCGAATCCGCCGAACACGACGTTGTGCGCCGCGCCGATGCGGGCGCACGCGAGCATCGCGACGGGCAGCTCCGGGACCATCGGCATGTAGATGGTGACCGTGTCGCCCTTCTTGACACCGTGGCGCCGGAGCGCGGCCGCGAAGCGGTTGACCTCGCGCCAGAGATCCCGGTAGGTCAGGACGCGGCTGTCCCCGGGCTCGCCCTCCCAGATGATCGCCGCCTTGTTCCGCCGCGGCCCCTCGACGTGCCGGTCCAGGCAGTTGTCGGAGACGTTGAGCTTCCCGCCGATGAACCACTTCGCGTACGGCAGCTTCCACTCGAGGGCCTTCCGCCACGGCTTGAGCCACCGAAGCTCCCGCGCCTGGCGCTCCCAGAACTGCACCGGGTTCTTGCGCGCCTCACGGTAGATCGCCGCGCTCTTGACCCGCGCCGCCTTGGCGAAGGCCTTCGGCGGCGGGAACTTCCGGCCTTCCTTCAGGAGGGCCTCGATGGGCTCGCTGCCTCGCGTGGCTTTCGGCATGGCGCTCCTCGCGTCGTCGAGAGGTTGGGTCTTCTGGGGACCGGTCAGGCCGCCCGGCCACTGAGAATTCTACCCGATTGCCGACTCCCTCAAGTAGGCCACTCCGTCCCAGCCGAGCGGGGATGCGCCGGCCCTTTTGCCTACCGGCACCCGCGGCCGTGCTAGACTCTGCAGCCGCAGGAGGCCCCGATTCGATGGACCTGGATCTGATCCACAGCTTGGTCGTCCCCGCCACCACCAAGATCGTCCTACTCTCGTCGGACGGCCTGGGCGGCTTCCCCGATCCTGCCACCGGCCTGTCCGAGCTGGAGACGGCCCGCATCCCCAATCTGGACGCCCTGGCGCGGCGCGGCGCGTGCGGCCTGCTCCGCCACGTTGCGCCCGGCATCACACCCGGGAGCGGCCCAGGACACCTCGGCCTCTTCGGCTACGAGCCCCTCCGCTACCCGGTGGGCCGCGGGGTCCTCGAAGCGCTGGGCATCGACTTCGACCTCCGACAGGGGGACGTCGCGGCGCGGGGCAACTTCTGCACGGTCGACGCGGCCGGGCGGATCACCGATCGCCGCGCCGGCCGAATCTCCACGGAACGGAGCACCGCGCTGGTGGAGCGGCTGCGCCGGATCCGGGTGCCGGGGGTCGAGCTCCTCGTCGAGCCGGTCAAGGAGCACCGGTTCGTCCTGGTGCTGCGCGGGCCGGGGCTGTCCGGCCACCTGTCCGAGACCGACCCCCAGAGCGTCGGCCAGCCGCCGCTGCCCGTGCACGCTCAAGCCCCGGAGGCTCAGGGGACCGCCGACATCGTCAATCGGTTCGTCGCCGAGGCCCGGACGCTGCTCGCCGACGCGGAGCCGGCGAACATGGTGCTCCTCCGGGGCTTCGACCAGCGCCCAGCGCTCCCCCGCTTCCCGGAGGTCTACGGGCTCCGCGCCGCGGCAATCGCCGCCTACCCGATGTACCGGGGCCTCGCCCGCCTGGTCGGCATGGACGTGCTCAAGACCGGCAGCACGTTCACGGACGAGGTGAACACCCTCAAGGACCACTGGGACGCCTACGACTTCGTGTTCCTGCACTACAAGGACACGGACAAGGCCGGGGAGGACGGGGACTTCGCCGGCAAGGTCGCGGCCCTCGAGCGCCTGGACGCCGCGCTGCCCGGGGTCACGGCGCTCAACCCCGATGTCCTCGTCGTCAGCGGCGACCACGCCACCCCGGCGGTCCTGGCGGCCCATTCCTGGCACCCGGTGCCGGTCGCCCTGGTCGGTCAGTACGCCATGCCCGATGCCGTGGAGCGCTTCTCCGAGCGGGCCTGCGGGGCGGGAAGCCTCGGGACCCTGCCAGCCCACGACCTCATGCCGCTCATCCTGGCCCACGCCCTGCGCCTGACCAAGTACGGCGCCTGATCCGTCGATCCGGGCGAGGGGTGTAGACTGAGGTCCGCCCATGCGGCGTGTCGTCGTGTGCCCCACCGACTTCCTGTTCCGCCTCTTCCAGGGAACCCCGGGTAACTCCGACTCCTGGGTTTTCCTGGTCAGCGACGGCAAAACGCGTACCGACCTGTCGCGGCAGGAGGCCAACGCGCTGGCCGGCCCGCTCGACGACCCCGGCCTCTACCGGCGTGCCCACCTGTCCTCGTCGGACCTCGTCATGCTGATGGCCCCGGAGCGGCCCAGGCGCGGCCCGAGCCTCGGGCGGATCCTGGAGACCATCCTGGAGATGGCGCCCGAGGTGCCCGTCCTGGTCGTCCACCAGGGCGCCCGGCCGCCCTCCCTGCCCCACCACCCGAACGTGAGCACCGTGATGCTCGGGCGCACGATGCGCGAGGTCCTGCGCCCCGACATGGACCGCGCCCTGCTGCGGGTCCGCATCGAGCAGATGCGCCACCTCCTCGCGGGCAAGGACCGCGTGGGTATCCTGCTCCAGGACGACCCGGATCCCGACGCGATGGCCTCGGGCCTTGCGCTCCGAGCCCTGCTCGGTCGCACCCGCGCCACGGCGCCGCTTCTGTCGTTCGGCCGCGTGACGCGGCCCGAGAACCTCGCGATGGTGGAAGCGCTGGAGATCGAGGTCGACCAGATCACTCCGGCGGGGCTCCGCGCGTACGACGCGCTGGCAATGGTCGACGTGCAGCCGACCTTCTGCGAGGAGGCGCTGCCGCAGATCGCCGTCGTCATCGATCATCATCCGGAGGCGAAGGGCTGGCGTGCGCCGTTCCGCGATGTGCGGCCGAGCTACGGCGCGACGTCGACCATCATGACCGAGTACCTGCGCGCGGCCGACGTGAAGATCACGGAGCGTGTCGCGACCGCGCTCTTCTACGGCATCAAAACGGACACGCTCCACCTCGAGCGGAGCGGCACCCGGACGGACATGCAGGCCTTCGTGTATCTCTACGGCCTGGCCAATCACAACATCCTGCGCCGGATCGAGCGCCCGGAGCTGCCGCTCGACGCGCTCGACGCGCTGGGCGACGCGCTCGTGCACCGGACGATCATCCAGAACGCGCTCTTCGCCCACCTGGGCCCGGTCAGCCGGCCCGATCTCATCCCGCAGTTCGCGGATCTCTGCCTCCAGGTCAAGGGCATCGAGTGGTCCGTCGTCTCCGGCCTGACGGGCGACGAGGTGCACATCTCGGTCCGCAACGTCGGCTACGTCCGGTCGGCCGGGGACGTCGTGCAGACCGCGTTCGGCGAGCTGGGCTCGGCCGGCGGTCACCGGTCGGCCGCGAAGGCGGTGATCCCGGCAGCCACCTGGGCCGCCCGCGTCGGTCCCCTCGAGGCCGCCGCCATGCGCCGCGCCATCGTCAACCGCTTCGTCCACGCCCTCGACGGGAGCGCCACCGCCTCCTAAGTCAGCGTCAGGGCTACCTCCGTCCGCGCCTCCGGTGATATGCTGGCGGCCAGGCGTGGCGGCGGGGCCTCCGGTGGCCTCGGGGGCTCGGGTCGGTGCGCGCGGCTGACGGTCCGTGGTCCACGAGCGGAGGATGATGAGCGTGACAACGCACCGATGGTGGGTGGCTCTCCTCGGGGTCGCAGTCCTTGCCCTGATCCCTCTGGCACCGCCCGCGTTCGCGCTCTCCGCGTGCGGTGGCGGCTCCCGGACCGGCGGATTGGCCCAGCTCCCGGGCGGCCGGCCCCTCGCCGATCCCATCCCGCACATCCCGATCAACGGCACAGCCGGCTTCGTCGTGCCTGGTGCGAATCAGTTGCCCGGCGGGGACTTCTCGGTCGGCCTCGGTTACCTCGGCCAGCAGTCGGTCTGCCAGCAGGAAGAAGGGGTCTTCGACCAGAACACCCTCTTCCTCGCCCTCGGCTACAGCATCACCCAGCGGCTCCAGCTCTCGCTCCAGGTGCCCTACACCTGGTACGAGGCGGACAAGTCGAACTTCGACGGCAGCGGCGTCGACGATCTGAGCTTCGGTCTCGGCTATCGCTTCCTCGACGAGGCCGGGTGGCGGCCGGCGCTCTCGGTCATCGGCTATGTGGTCGCGCCGACGGCGGAGCGCTCCGAGGGTCTCGGCACGAACGAGTGGGGCGGCGGCGTCGCGCTCGCCGCGACCAAGACGATCACCGGGCCGCTCAGCGCGTTCGCCAGCGCGGGCTACCAGTACAACGGCCGCGGCGGCGCCCACGTGGACGATCAGTTCGTCTCGGGCGTGGGGCTCGAGTACGTCATCACCCCGCACGTCTCCGCCGTCGCGGAGGGCATCGCCAACACCAACTGGCGTACGGAGGAAGATCGGCACTCTGACTGGATCGCCGGGATGAACGCGGGCGTGCGTCTGCGCTACGGCGGCTTCCTGATCAGCCTGGCGGGGCGAAAGGGCTTCACCAATGACGCGCCCGACTGGGGCGTCTTCGCCCTCGTCACCTACCAGATGAACGTCGGGTCGCCCTTCGTCGCGAAGGCGGCCGCCGGACCGGCACCGCTGGCCGGGCGCGGGCGCGCCGGGGCGCCGGTGCGGCTCCGGGGGCCGGTCCGCGCCAGGCGCGGGGACGCCAGGTGCGGCGGCTCCGGGCGCAGGTGCCCCGGGTCCCGGCGCTGCGCCGGGAGCGGGCGCTCCGGGCGCAGGGCCGGCGCCGGGTGCGGCTCCGGCGGCCGGTGCCGCGCCAGGCGCGGGGACGCCAGGTGCCGGGGCTCCGGGCGCGGTGCCCCGGGTGCCGGTGCCGCGCCGGCGCGCGGAGCGCTCCGGCCCGCACCGGGCCAGGTGTCGCGGCAGTGCCGCCGGCGGCGCTGCCGCCCTCGCTGCGCTCGGCGCTCCGGGACATCAACTTCCAGTTCGACCAGTACGCGCTGACCGACGACGCGAAGGCGACGCTCGACGAGTTGGGGCAGGCTCTCAAGGCGAACCCGCAGTTCCTCGTCACGATCGAGGGTCACGCCGACGAGCGCGGCACCGTCGAATACAACCTGGCGCTCGCCGAGCAGCGCGCCCAGGCCGCGAAGGCCTACCTGGTCGCGCTCGGCATCGACGCGAGCCGCGTGGACACCATTTCCCGCGGTGAGACGCAGCCGCTCGATGCGGGCCACGACGAGCTGGCCTGGGCCATCAACCGCCGCGCTCACTTCGTCGTGAGGGGACGCTGATGCGACGCACCCGACTCGCTCCGCATGGCCTCGTGCTCCTGATCGTCCTGACGTTCGGCCTGGCCGTCGAGGCAGCCGCTCAGGGTAGCGGTACGAGTCCCGGCGTCGGCGGCTGGGCGACGTACGAGTGGAAGTCGGCGGCCAAGGTGGACGTCCCCGTGCTCGTCCAGCAGCCCGGCGCCGGCGGGGCGGCGGCGACCTGGTCGGTCGATCGTGAGGCCTCGGCGCCGCGCCCGATCTTCGTCACCTACTCGGTGATCCGCGGTGACGCGAAGAGCTACGTGCTGCAGATCGTGACGCGGCCGACGGCCGACGGCACGCCCCTCTCGGTGACGCAGGTCACGGTGGATCGCGCGTCGGGCAAGGCGCTGAAGAGCGTGATCAAGGACAAGAAGGGCGTGGTCCCCACGCCGGAGAGCGGCCTCCGGCCGCTCCGCCAGGCCGGCCTCCAGGGGAGCTCCGAGGAGGTCACGGTGCCCGCCGGGCGCTTCACCGCCGTGAAGGCGCCGCACCGTAACGGGACCGTCTGGGTGTCCGATCAGGTTCCGGCCCTCGGCATCGTCAAGGGCACCTTCCCGGACGGCCAGCTCGAGCTGGTAAAGCGAGGCACCGGCGGCACGCAAGATCTCCTCCGCTCCTAGTCGATGCAGGCGCTCCTCGCGGTCGTCGCGATTCTCCTGTTGGCGGTGGCCGTGTTTGCCTTCCAGAATCCCGACGCCGTCACGGTCCGGTTCCTAGCCTGGCAGCTCTCGGCGTCCGTGGCGGTCGTCACGATCGCGGCGGCGGCGGCCGGGTTCCTCGCCGCGGCGCTGGCCAGCCTGGCCTCTCGCTTGGTGAAGTGGACCCGCCGCCCCGGGCCGTCGCCGCGCACCGGTCCGCCGGTCGCGCCGCCGCCCCCGAGCCCGCCCCCCCAGTTCCGTCCGTAGGCCGGCCCGATGGAAGTCCGAGACGCCGGCCACCTTCTCGAGGAGCTCCGCCGGCGCCTCCGGGACGACGATCGGGACGCGCTGGCGGCCCTCGTCGTCGACGCGCACCCGGCTGACCTCGCTGGAGCCCTCCGGGAGCTGGAGCTCGCCGACCAGGTGACCGTGCTCCGTCAGCTCACCCGCGAGGCGGCCGGCACTGTGCTCTACGAGATGGACGACGGCAGCCGCCGCGCCCTGATGGAGGCGCTCGACCAGGGCGAGGTGTCGCGCATCCTCGACCAGATGCCGCCCGACGAGGCAGCCGACGTCGTCGAGACCCTGCCGGAGGAGCAAGCCTCCCGGATCCTTCACGAGATGCCGCGGGACGAGGCGGAGGAGATCCAGGAGCTCCTCCAGTACGGCGAGTCGACCGCGGGCGGGATCATGACGCCCGAGTTCATCGCCGTGCACGAGGAGATGTCGGTCGCGCAGGCCCTGGACCACCTCCGGAAGTCGGTGACCCGGGAGGGCGTCTTCTACGTGTACGTCGTCGACGACCACGATCACCTCGTGGGGCTGGTCCCGTTGCGGCGGCTCATCACGGCGGACCCGTCGACCACCGTGCACGCCATCCGGCGCACCGACGTCGTGAGCGTCACCGCCGACACGGACCAGGAAGAGGTGGCGCGGCTGGTGACCAAGCACCACCTGCTTGCGGTGCCCGTCGTCGATCGGAACCACCGCCTCCTCGGCACCGTCACCATCGACGACGTGATCGACGTCATCCACGAGGAGGCCACCGAGGACATCCACCGCCTGGGCGGCGTCTCGGCCGACGAGACGATCTTCGACCCGACGGGCAAGGTGGTCCGGCGGCGGCTGTTCTGGCTCCTCGTGAACCTGCCGACCGCCGTGCTGGCGGCCACCGTCGTGGGCCTCTTCGAGCCGTCGATCCAGGCCCTGGCCGCCCTGGCCGTGTTCATGCCCATCGTGGCGGGCATGGGCGGGAACGCCGGCATCCAGACGTTCACCGTCATCGTCCGGGCCATGGCGCTCGGCGACCTGACCCTGGCCAACACCCGCAAGGTCCTGCTCCGGGAGGCCGTGATCGGGCTCGCCAACGGGGCGGCCGCCGGCACCGTGGCCGGCCTGATCGCCTACTACTGGAAGGGCGATCCGCTGCTCGGGCTCATCCTCGGCGTGGCGATGATCACCAACATGCTCGTCGCCGCCCTGGCGGGAACCCTGGTGCCGGTCGTCCTGAAGATGCTCCGCGTCGACCCAGCGGTCGCGACCGGGGTCGTGGTCACGACCTTCACGGACTGCTCGGGCTTTCTCTCATTCCTGGGCCTCGCCACCCTCCTCCTGCGCTTCCTCCGGGCCTCCTAGGCGCCGGCGCGGGTCGGTTACCATGGATGTATTGGAGTTCACGGGGGAAATTGCCCCCTTGGCAGGTCAGGACAGCGCGTGATAGAAATGGCGTGTCTTGCGTCTGAAGCTGGACGCGGAAGGGGGAAGCTTGGACATTTCGCTAGAGGAAGGCCAGGTCCGGCGAGCGTACGACTTCTACTCCCCGGTCTACGACTTCCTCTTCAAGAAGATCTTCGAGCCAGGCCGGATCGCCGCGATGCGGATGATCGGCCCCGAGCTCAAGGGCCGGGTCCTGGAGGTCGGCATCGGCACGGGCCTGAACCTGCCGCTCTACCCCCGGGACGTGAACCTGGTCGGGATCGACCTGTCCGAAGGCATGCTCCGGAAGGCCCAGGAGCGGGTCCAGGAGCTGCGGATGAGCGGCGTCACCTTGAAGGTGATGGACGCTTCCTCGCTCGACTTCGGGGACGCGGAGTTCGACGCCACGCTGGCGACCTACACGATCAGCGCGGTGCCCGACCCCGTGGCGGTCCTCCGCGAGATGCGGCGGGTCACCAAGCCAGGCGGCACGATCGTCATGCTGAACCACTTCCGGAGCCGGAACCCGGTGATGCGGCGGATCGAGGACGCGCTGGCGCCGGTCTGCGCGCACCTCGGCTGGAAGACGAACCTGGTCCTGGATCCCCTGCTGAAGACCGTCGGCCTCACGCCCGAGGTGGTCCGCCGCGTCAACCTGCTGCGCGGGTGGTGCCTCGTCAAGTGCATCAACCCGGAGCGGTAACCGCTCCGGGCGTCGACCTCTCCCGCCGGGACCGCTCCCGCTGATCTCTGGCGGCGCGACCGCGGGTCGCCCTCGCCGATGCTGTCGCTGATGCTGCGGTGGCCGGTTTGCCGGCTGCTCGCGGCGTGGGCGCTCGCCGCGGCCGTCGCCGTCCTGACCGCGCCCGTGGCGATCCGCGCCTCGTCCGGCGTGGTCGGGCTCTCGTTCCTGGTCGAGTTCCTGACCGAGGGGCAGCACCCATGGCTCTCGCGGGTGACGTCGCCGCCCGTCGTCGAGCCCCTCGCGGGCCCGGGTACGGCCGAGGTGGACCTGTGGCGCCCGGGTGGCCGAGAGCTCGGGCCGCGGCCGGGCCTCATCCTGGTGCACGGACTCACGCCCGAGGGCAAGCGGGACAGCCGTCTCGCCTGGACGGCGGACCGGCTCGCCCGCGCCGGGTTCCTGGTGGCCGTGCCCGAGCTCCCCGCCCTTCGGGCTCAGCACCTCCGGCCCGACGACGCCGGCGTCATCCGGACGACGCTCGAGCGTCTCACCGCCCATCCGCACGTGCGGCGCGGGCCGGTCACGATCATCTCGGTGAGCGTGGGGCTCGGGCCGGTCGCGCTGGCGCTCGACGCGCCGTCCCTGGCGGAGCGCGTCCGCCTCCTTCTGGCGCTGGGGGGGTACGGGGAGGCGCGCGAGCTCGTCCGGTACTTCACGACCGGCGCGTACGCCTTCGGCGAGAGCACCGGCCGGGCGGCCGTCGATCCCGCCCTCGCCGCCAGCTTCCTCGCACGCAACCCGGACCTCGTGCCCGATCCGCACGATCGCGCCATCCTCATGGACGTCCTCGCCGGGCGCCCCGCACCGGGCGAGCCGGGGCCGGGCGGGCGCGCGATCCTGGCCCTGCTCCAGAACCGCGACCCGGGACGCGTGGATGTCCTCCTCGATGCCCTGCCCCTCGAGACGCGCCAGCTCCTCGACACGCTCTCCCCGGCGCGGCACCTCGCACGGGGCCCCGCCCGGCTCCTCCTCGTCCACGGGCGCGATGATCCCGCGATCCCGTTCTCGGAGAGCGGTCGGCTCGCCGCCGCGACGCCCGGGCGATCGCGGCTGGTCCTGGTGGGGCTGATCGGCCACGTGGAAGGCCAGGCGCCCGCCTGGCACCGGCTGACCGACCTGCTGCGGCTCTGGAGCGTCTGCTACGAGCTGCTCGCCGGCTGAGCGCCGCCCGGCTCGGGCGCGCGCAGGCCGAGCTGCGCCAGCTTCACCAGGAGCGTGTTCCGGTGCATCCCCAGGAGCCGCGCGGCGACCGTCTGGTTGCCGCGAGCCCGGTCGAGCGCGCGCAGGATGAGAAGCCGCTCCACGTCGTGGCGGGCCTCGCGCAGGTTGAGCTGGTCCTCGGCGGTGGCTTCCGCCGGCGCCAGGGCCACGTCGAGCGGAATCTGGTCGAGCTGGACGATCGGCTCGCTGGCGAGCGCGACGGAACGCGCGATGATGTTCTCGAGCTCCCGCACGTTGCCGGGCCAGTGATAGCGCTCGAGGGCGCCGAGCGCGCCCGGAGACAGGTCGGTCACCGTCTTGGCGAACTGCCGTGCGTACTTCGCCATGAAATGCCGGGCCAAGGGCGCCACGTCCTCGCGGCGATGGCGAAGCGGAGGCACGGCGATCGGCACCACGTGGAGGCGGTAGAACAGGTCCTCGCGGAACCGGCCGGCCGCCACCGCCTGGCGCAGCTCGGCGTTCGTGGCGGCGATGATCCGGACGTCGATTCCGATGGCGCGGCTGCCCCCGACCCGCTCGATCTCTCGCTCCTGGAGGGCCCGCAGGAGCTTCGGCTGGAGGTCGAGCCGGAGCGATCCGATCTCGTCCAGGAGCAGCGTTCCGGTGTGCGCCACCTCGAACTTGCCGAGCTTCCGGGCGTGCGCGCCCGTGAACGCGCCCCGCTCGTGGCCGAACAGCTCCGACTCGAGCAGCTCGGCCGGCAGCGCCGCACAGTTCACCGCCACGAAGGGGCGGTCGCGGCGCCCGCCCTGGCGGTGGATCGCGCGCGCGATCAGCTCCTTGCCGGTGCCCGATTCCCCCGTGATGAGCACGGTCGCCGTGGTGTCGGCGATCTGACGGACGACATCGTACACGCGCCGCATCGCCGGGGATCGGCCCACCAGCTGGTCGAACCCCTCGTGGCGCGCGAGCTCGTCCCGGAGGTACCGCACCTCCCGGTGGAGGGCGCGTCGCTCGAGCGCGCGATTGACCACGCTCCGCAGATCCTCGACCGCGAACGGCTTCGTCAGGTAGTCGTAGGCGCCGAGCTTCATCGCCTCCACCGCGGTCCGCACGGTCCGGACGGCGGTGACGAGGACCACCTCCAGGCCGGCATCGAGACGCTTGAGCCGCTCCAGCACCTCGATCCCTTCCATGCCTGGGAGCCGCACGTCGAGGAGGCACACATCGACGTCGCCGCTCCGGACGGCCTCCAGCGCGGCCGGCCCGTCGGAGGCTTCGAGCACGATGCAGACTCCATCGAGCACCATCTTCACGGAGGCGCGCACCCCGGGCTCGTCGTCGACGACGAGTACGACGGGGCGCGGGTCGGATCGAGCGGACACGAGCGAGGCGGGCCCGCGGGCGCTAGCGGATGCCGGGCGCGACGAACGCGTGCACGCCAAGCCCCTCCTGCCGCGAGTGGGTGGACTCGACCGCTTGGAGCTCCCGGAGGAAACGGAGCCGTATCATACGGCGTCGCCGGGAAGAAGGCCAGGGGGGCGCTTCGGCGCAGCCAGGAGCCGTAGCACGCGTCGCGTCGCTCCGGTGAGCGGCGCGGCGGCACCGCGTCGCACCCCCACCAGCCAGAGCGCCTCGCTCCCGAGGGCGACGACCGGCCAGCGGGCGCGCGCGTGCCGGGGCACGCCGGCTCCGGCGAGGAGCTTCGTCAGCCGCACCGCCTCCGTCCCCCCGAAAGGCACCATGCGCTCAGCCAGCCGCCGCGGCCGCACCACGAGGCCGCTGCCGGGCGCTCCGCCGGTAACCGGCTCGACACCGAGCAGGGTCGCATCGAACCAGACCTCGTTCGCCGAGGCGTCCGGGCAGTCCGGCCCACGCGGCACGATCTCGGCCGCCACGTCCACCGGACCTCCCGATCCGGCCTGGCCCGGGACCGGAAGCGCCGCCGGCTCGCAGCTCGCGGCCGGCCGCAGGATCCAGAGGGCATCGCGCCCGCGCTCGACGACGACGCCGCGCGGCAGGCGCACGCGCGCCCCCGCGCGGGCGTCCAGGAGCGCGGTCAGCGCCGCGAGATGCGCCGCGCGGAGACCGCTCCCCACACGGTCGGCCGCGACCTCGACGAGCGCCATGCGGAACGCCGCCTTCTGGGCGCCGACCGGGAGCTCGACCAAGGCGGCGAGCGCAAGCCGCCAGCCCACGGGCGTCGGCGTGAGCTGCCCGTGGAGTCGGGGCCGCACGAGGGCGTCCAGCGCCTCCACAGCCTCCCGGGAGGCGCGCGCCACGCGCCGGAGCGCCGCCGGCACGCGCAGGCCCGCCTGCGCGGTCAGGAGGGGAAGGAGCTCGTGGCGCACGCGGTTGCGAAGGAACTTCGTGTCGCGATTCGTCGCGTCCTCGACGGCCTCGAGCCCGTGAAGCTCGAGGTGGGCCAGGACCGCGGCCCGATCGACCTCGAGAAGCGGCCGGACGACACGGCCGCGGCGGACCGGAATGCCCGCGAGACCGCGCGGCCCCGCGCCCTCGAGAACCCGCATGAAGACGGTCTCGACCTGGTCGTCCGCGGTGTGGCCCAGCGCGATGCGGCGGGCCCCCGTCTCGCGGGCGACGCGCGGCGAGCGCGGCGTGGCGGACCCCTCGGGCCGCCTCCTCGGGGGACAGCCCGACGCCGCGGGGCACGCTCACCCGGACGACGCGTGCGGGGCACCCCAATCGCGCCGCCAGCGTCTCGACGAAGTCGGCATCCCGGTCGGCTTCCGGCCGGAGCCCGTGGTGCACGTGGCAGACGGTGACCTGAAGGCGGTACCCCGGACGCAGGAGGACGAGCGCGTGGAGCAGGGCGACCGAGTCGGGGCCGCCCGAGACGCCTACGAGGACGTGGTCTCCCGGATCGAGGAGTCGCCGCCCGACGACGGCGTCGCGCACCGCGGCGGAGAGGAGCGACGCCTGGCGGCCCGGCTCCTCCGTATCATCGGCCATCGCCGGCGCTCCAGCCCGGCGGCGGTGACTCGCCCTGCAGGCCGACCCAGGCGGAGCCATCCTCGAACAGCTCCCGCTTCCAGATCGGGACGATGCGCTTGACGGTGTCGATCGCGTACTGGCAGGCTTCGAAGGCGTCCTGCCGGTGGGCGGCCGAGACCCCGATCGCCACGCTCGCCTCACCGACGACGAGCCGGCCGATCCGGTGCAGGATCACCACCTGCCGCACGCCCGGCCAGCGCGCGTAGACCGCCTCGCCGATCTCCTTCAGCTTGGCTTCGGCCATCGGGAGGTGGGCCTCGTACTCCAGGGCCACGACGCGGCGCCCGGCGGTCTCGTTCCGCACGACACCCAGGAACACGGCGACGCCGCCGGCCTCGGGCACCGCCACCGCCTGGGCGACGGCGTCGGCCGAGAG
This sequence comes from uncultured Candidatus Rokubacteria bacterium, assembly GCA_963765195.1. Classification (GTDB taxonomy): domain Bacteria; phylum Methylomirabilota; class Methylomirabilia; order Rokubacteriales; family DASRDR01; genus DASRDR01. The sequence continues at coordinate 22,851 of CAVXVV010000085.1, read as the reverse complement.
CGGCTCCTCGACGACCCGGTACATCAGGCAGCGCCGCCGCTGACCGGAGGGAAGCACGCGAGCTCTTCCCCGGCGTGCACGGGGCGGTTGGCCTCGACGTAGTCGGTGCCGACCGCGAACAGGGTGTGAGGCCGGTACGGGATCAGCGCGGGATGCGCGGCGGAGAGCGCCGCCCACACGTCCTCGACGGTCGAGCCGTCGGCCACCTCGACCTCGACCCGGCCGCGGCCTACCGCCTCACGGTATCGCGCGAACAGCGCGACCGGGATCCGCACGCCGTCTCCCTGCTCCCCGTCCAGTGGACGGGGATCAGGCCTGGAAGGAGTGCCCGCAGCCGCAGCTGCCCTTGGAGTTCGGGTTGTTGATCGAGAAGCCGGACCCGTACAGGCTGTCGACGAAGTCGATCTGCGCCCCGCCCACGTACTGCACGCTGTTGGGGTCGACGTAGACCTTGACGCCGGCCGACTCGATGACCTCGTCCCCTTCCTGCACCGCGTCCTCCCACCCGAGCTCGTACGAGAAGCCCGAGCAGCCACCTCCCACCACGCGGAGCCGCAGCCCCCACTCGGGCTTGCCCTCCTCGAGGCGGAGCGTTTCGACCTTCTTGGCGGCGGTTTCCGTCAACGTGACCATTCCGGGCCTCCTCTGGATGTGCGGCGAGCCCGCGTCACACGCGAAGCGCGGGTACCGCACTGCAGTATAGCAAATGAGCGGGGCCCCGGCCGGCCCGGGCCCGTTCTCACAGCACCCCCGGCGTCGGGGCGAGGACGATCTCTTCGACGAACGCTCCGGGTGGCTGGGCGGCGACCAGGAGGGCCGCCTCGGCGACCGCCTCGGGCCGGAGCATCCGGTGGCGGTCCGGCGGGCTCGGGATCGCGTCCCAGAAAGGCGTGTCCACGGCGCCCGGCGAGAGCGCGGCGACCCGCACGCCTCGGCCGCGGACCTCGGCGGCCAGCGCGCGCACCAGTCCCAGGACGCCCGCCTTCGACGCGGTGTAGGCCGCGCAGCCCGGGATGGCCCGGACCGCGGCCAGCGACCCCACGGCGACGATGGTCCCCCGCCCCGCCCCTAGCATCGTCGGGAGCGCGGCCCGGCACAGGAGATAGGTCGCGGTGAGGTTCGCGCGCAGCATGGCGTCCCAGTCCTCGATCCGGGACGCCTCGAGGGGCCCGAACGACCCGGCGCCCTGCGCCGTGACGAGGCAGTCCAGGCGGCCGAACCCGGCGACGGCGGCCTCGACGGCGCGGCGGCCGGTGTCCGCCTCGGCGGCGTCACCGGGCACGACGAGTGCCGCTCCGCCCGCCTCTTCGATGGCCGTCGCCACCTGCGCGAGCCCGTCCCGGCCCCGAGCCACGAGGACGACCCGGGCGCCCTCCCGGGCGAAGGCGAGCGCCACCGCCCGGCCGATCCCGCGGCTCGCCCCGCTGACGAGCGCGACCTGACCGGCCAGCCTCAAATGAGGGCGCTCCGACCCTTGAGGAGCTCCACGAACTCGCTGCGGGTCGCTGGAGACTCCCGGAAGGTGCCGAGCATCGCGGAGGTCACGGCCCGCGAGTTCTGCTTCTCGACCCCCCGCATCAGCATGCAGAGGTGCGTGGCCTCCATCACGACGCCGACGCCCTTCGGCAGGAGCGCGTCGTGGAGGGCCTGGGCGACCTGGGTCGTGAGCCGCTCCTGGACCTGCAGGCGGCGGCTGAACATCTCGACGAGACGCGCGAGCTTCGACAGCCCGAGGATCTTTCGGTCGGGGATGTACGCAACGTGCGCCTTGCCGAAGAACGGCAGCAGGTGGTGCTCGCAGAGCGAGTAGAAATCGATGTCCTTCACCAGCACCATCTGGTCGTAGTGGTCCTCGGCGAAGACCGCGCCGTTCAGGACCTCGTTGACGTCCTGCTGGTAGCCCGAGGTGAGGAACTGGAGCATCGCCTCCACGCGCGCCGGGGTCTTCTCGAGCCCCTCGCGCTTCGGATCCTCTCCGAGCTCGCGCAGGATGCGCTCGACCAGCTCTTTCATGCCGCTCCCCCCGCCGCTTCGTATTCGAAGCGATTGTTCTCCGTTTCCACGACGGCCACCCGCGCGAGACGGCCCGGCAGCGTCCGGTCGAGCATCCGGTGGAACGCCGCCGCGAGGTTTTCACCGGTCGTGACCATCCCCGCCAGCGCCGGGACGTCGCGGCCGAGATCCCGGTGATCCACGAGATCGATCACCTCGCGCATGGCCCGTTCGAGGACGGTCAGGTCGATCACCATCCCGTCCGCGTCGACCGGGCCGCGCACCGTCACCTCGAGCGCATAGTTGTGCCCGTGAAGACGCGAGCACGGCCCGTAGCGCCGCCGGTTCTCGGCCGCGGAGAGCCGGGGGGTCGCCAGGCGGTGGGCCGCCGAGAAGCGCATGATCTTCGTCAGCTCCATCGTCGCCACGGCTCGGCTCAGGCCTCGCCCCGGTAGTCCACGTAGAGGGTCGGGTCCTCCCAGAGGCGGAGGTTCGCGAGCCGGTCGGCCCCGAGCTTCGCGACCAGGAGGTCCCACGCGACGCGCACGAGGTTCTCGGTCGTCGGAAGGACGCCGGGTGGGAATGCCGGGTCGTCATTGACGAACGCGTGGTCGAAGCGCGCGAGCACCGTCTCGCCGACCACGCGCTTGAGCTCGTCGAGATCGATGACCATGCCCGTGTCCGGGTCGACCGGCCCGCGGACGGTCACCTCCAGCGTGTACGTGTGCCCGTGGATCGACGCGACCGGGCCGAAATGCGCCCGGTTCTCGGCGTCGGACCACCCGGGCCGCGCGTAGCGGTGGGCCGCGGAGAAGGTGAACCGGCGCGTGACGGCGATCATGGGTCCCGGGGCTTTCATGGCGCGACGCATCCCATCTTTAGAGGGGTCGCGACCCGGCAGGGTCGCAGTCGTCAAGTATACCGGCGGTCCTTCCAGTGGACGCCGAGGCCCGCCCAGTCTCGAAAGGCCGATTCCAGCAGGAAAAATGCCACCAGGGCGGCGCCGAGCGGCACCGTGGGGCTCCAGCGGGGATCATCGCCGCGCCGGGCCCGGAACGGCACCTCCGCGCCCAGCACCACGCCGAGCGCCAGCGCGGCCAGCCATCCGGAGCCGGCGGGGCCCGCGAGGACCGCGCCGACCCACGCCACGGCCGGCCAGACGAGGGTGACCGCGAGTTCCAGGACGGAGGCGAGGGTCGCGAGCGGCCGTTGCCCGCGCAGCCGGTAGAGGTTCTTCGTCCAGCCGCGGCGGATCGCGTCGAGGTCCGTGTACATCCGGGCCGCGACGAGGTCGGCGCCGTCGATGAACGCGGTCCGCCCGCCGCCGGCCTTGACGCGCCGGGCGAGCGCGACATCCTCCAGGATCTCGCCGGCTACCGCGCGGTGCCCGCCCGCGGCCTGGTACGCGGCGCGCGCCACCAGGATGAAGATGCCGTTGGCTGCGGCGAGGGGTGACGCGGGGTCGTTCACGCGAGCGAGCGGGAACCACTGATCGAGAAGGCCGAAGACGACGGGCTGGATCACGCGCTCCCAGAAGGAGCGCGTGACCTGGCGGCTCGTCAGGGACAGGAGCGCCACGCCGTGCGCCGCGGCGTACCCGACCGCGCGGGCAATCGACTCCGGCGCGTGAACGGTGTCCGCGTCCGTGAAGCAGAGCCACTCGCCGCGCGCGACCGCCACACCGGCGTCCAGGGCGAAGCTCTTGCCGGTCCAGCCCGGCGGCGGACCATCGACCCGGAGCACGCGCACCCGCGGATCGCGCCGAGCGGCCTCTTCGAGGATGGCCGGCGTCCGGTCGGTCGAGCCGTCGTCGACCGCGATGATCTCGAGATCGGGCTCGGTTTGCCGGGTCAGGGACTCGAGGCACGCCCCGATGCTGCGCTCCTCGTTGCGGGCAGGCACCAGGACGCTCACGCGACCCGGTCCCTGGAACGGCGCCGCCGCGCTGGCACGGGGAAGACTTGCGCGCCCTCGCAGGACCGTCGCCACGCGCCAGAGGCGCCAGAGCGCGGGGACGAAGAACAGCGCGGCGGGGAGGAAGAGCCCCGCGGCCACGGGCGGGGCTACCGGCCGACGAACCGGGGCCGCCGCTTCTCGAGGAACGCGGCGGTGCCCTCCCTGTAATCCTCGCTCTCGAACGCCCGGAGCTGGAGCTGGGCGATGTCGTCCTGCTTCGCGGCGCCGCCGTCCTCGGTGATGGCCTCGACGATCAGCTTCGCCCCCTGGACGGTGAGCGGCGCATTGTCGGCGACGCGACCGAGGTAGTCGTAGGTGTACGCCGCGAGGTCTGCCGCCGGCACGACCCGCTGCACGAACCCGACGCGGAGCGCCTCCTCCGCGTCCAGGAGGCGGGCCGAGAACAGGATGTCCTTGGCGACCGCCGGGCCCACCAGGCTCACCAGCCGCTTGACAGCGTGGAGCCCGTAGATGATGCCGAGCCGTCCCGCCGGGATCCCGAACTTGCCGGTATCCGCGGAGAATCTGAGATCGCATGCCAGGGCCGTCGCGACCGCCCCGCCCATGCAGTAGCCGTAGATCATCGCGACGGTGGGCTTGGGACAGGTCTCCATGGCGTGGGCGGCGGCGGCGGTCCGGGCATTGTAGGCCTCCGCCGAGGCGCGGTCCTTCCGGTTCTCGCGGAACTCCGAGATGTCGGCGCCGGAGGCGAACGCCTCCTCACCCGCCCCGCGGAACACGATGGCGCGGACCTCCGGGTCGCGGGCCAGCCCCTCCACGATGCCGGGGAGGGCGCTCCACATGGCGAGGTTGAACGCGTTCCGGACCTGCGGACGGTTGAAGACGACCGTCGCGATACGATCGCGTCGCTCGACGAGGATCTCGTCGCTCACGCGCTATCCGCCGGCCGCCAGGTCGGTCCGGAGCACGAGGCCTCTCGTCGCCATTCTGCGCTCCCGCCAAGGCGAGACGGGGCGAGGACGTCGCTCAGTCCTCGTCTTCGTCCTCATCCTCGGCGAGATCGGCCTCGTCCTCATCCTCATCCTCGTCGATGTCATCGTCGTCGTCCTCGTCGAGGTCATCCTCCTCGAGGTCGGCGTCGGCGATGTCATCATCGTCGTCATCGTCGTCCGTGTCGTCCTCGGCCTCGACCTTCTCCTCGTCGTCATCCTCGTAATGAGGATTCTCTTCGTCGAAGACGCGCGATCGCAGATCCAAATCCAGCTCCATACGGCCTCCCTGGAGGGGTTGGTGCTCGATTGTGGCGATTATATCAGAGGGGTCGGACGCGCAAGCGCGGGCTCGGCCCCACGCGACGGCCGCGCCTCGGCTCGAGCACGCCGCTCGGGGGGCCCGGTTGCTCGCCGCGATCCGCCCGACGACTGGCGTCCGCTCAAGTCCCCCGGCGACGCCGCCCGTCGCCGGGGCGTGATTACCGAGAAGGGCCGACACCCGGCGCCGGACTGGCGATGGCGCTTTCGAACACGCGCTGCGGCGGTGGTGGCGGCCGAGACTACGAGTCGGCGTGTCCGGCGTGCGCGCCGGATCTGCCATCGTGGGCAGAATGACGCGATGGGCGGCCCCTGGTTAGCCTCCCCGGCCGAAAGGCAACCGGGTCCGCCAGCGGGCGTATCGAGCCGGTGGGTGGGTCAGACGATGAAAGCCACCCGCGTCTATGGCTGAAGCGTGGGCCTCAGGTGCGCCACGCCCCGTTCTTGCTGCCAGAGGTGAAAGCACTCGACGTGCAGTTGGAGCGGCTTCCGACCCCCGGCCAGGGCGATCCCCTCGATCACCCACTCGTCCCTGGGAATGATCCCGTCGCAGGCGTCGCACGCCTCCCCATTGCCAGGTCCACCCCACACTCGCGGAATGCTGTTGTAGGGGAGCGTCCCGTTCTGAAGCTTCTGGCGAATGATGAGTTGAAGGCCTTGCTGGTGCATGGATGACCTCTGGCGTGCCGGACCGAAGTCCATGCCAGATTCACCGGGGTCTCGACGCCAGCCGCGTCTACCCAGAAGGCCGGGGTGCAGGCAGTGCGACGATAGCACGTTTCGCCATGTCCCGGGGCGTCGATCGGTCAAAACGCGAAGTCAGTCACAATCCATGGGGTGCCCGGGTCGCCTTGGTGCCCGGTGGCCGTGACCAGGACACCATTCGCGACGCCGCCGACGGCGACCGTCGGGGCCACCCACAGGCGGCGCCCGTCGATCCTCAACCGGCGCCGGACCGGATCCCAGGCGGTGATCGACCCGGTGATGAGAAACCGGAGGGGCTTCGAGGACACGATGGAGGTAAACGATCGGGGCATGGGGGACACCTCGCCGTCGGTCGGTGTGGCTCGTACGGCACCGAGGCGGATTCCACGCCGGCACATTGCCCGGCGCGGGCGGCCCCCGAGAGCGTGTCCCGAGGTCTCCAGTCTATCCCCCTCCCGACGTCCCGTCGAGCGCCCGCATCGCCTCAAAATTATGGTTACCGGCGGACGGCGCCCGCGTGCATCGCGTCTACGATCGCGCTCAGCCCCGTATCAGCGCCTCGTCGCCCAATCCGCGCTGTCCCCGGCCGCGCAGGTCACACTCCAGGGTCAGTACGAGGCCCTCAACCCGTTACAACTCCGGAGGCAGATCGATTCCGCGTTGGCCAAACTCTGGCCTCTTGGCCGCACGTGACCCGGCCCCACCCACGACCCTCGAGCGACTCCGCGCCGCCGCCGCGGTGGTTCGGTAACCCGGACTTATGAAGTCCTACGGCGCCCGTCGGGCGCCCGGGGCGGGGGCTTGGTAGGGTCGGGCCGGCTGCTCCCTGTCTCTGGCCTGAATCGCCCTTTTGGGAGCGCATCATGTGGCCGCTCCCGAGAGCAAGTGACATGACCGCGCCAGCCGGCCCGGGGGAGGCTATCGCCACCGAGGAGGTGGTGATGGTCTATTCCGTCGGGGCCGTGGAGCGCGCCATGACGATCCACCAAGCCCTCCGGCATGCCCTGCATGGCCGCCAAACCTGGCTCCAGGTCGCCGACGTCATCGGCCTCAGCCCACGGAGCGTGCGGCGCTGGCGCGCGCGGCTTGAGCAGTTCGAGGTGCCGCGCTTACTCGATCGCCGCCACCAGACCCCGTCGCCGCGCCGCGTGCCGCTGTCCGAACTCCAACGTGTCCTCCGCCTCTACCGCGAGCGCTATCCGTCGTTCAATGTGCGCCACTTCCACCAACTGTCCCGTCGTGACCACGTCGTGACCTTCTCCTACACCCTGTTCAAGACCGCCCTCCATGAGGCGGGGCTCGTGGCCAAGAGTCGCGCCCGAGGGCGCCACCCGCGGCGGCGCGAACCCCGGCCCTGTTTCGGGGAACTGCTGCATCTCGACGGCAGCCGCCATCGCTGGCTCGCCCTCGTCCCCGACGCCTGGCACACGCGGCTCCTCGTGGTCGACGATGCGACGAAGCAACTCCTCTACGCCCACCTCCTCGAGGGCGGCGAATCCACCCGGGCGATCATGCAGGCGCTCTGGACGGTGTTCGAGCGCTCTGTTCTTCTTTTTTTTTTTTACACGGACCGCGCCCACTGGGCGGTCCACACGCCCACCTCAGGCAGCGCCCCAGACGCACGCGCCTTACCCAGGTCGGCCGCGCGCGGCATGCCCTCGGCATCGAACATATCCTGGGCCACTCGCCGCAGGCCCGCGGCCGCAGCGAGCGGGCCAATCGCACCCTCCAAACCGCCTCGTGAACGAGCTCCGGCTCGCCGGGATCCGCACTCTTCCTCCGCCCATCGCTACGTCGTCGAGCGGTTTCTCCCCGCGTTCAACGCGACCTTCGTCCGGCCCCCGGCGTATCCCGCCGCTTCTTTCGTCCCCGTCACCCCGGCGCAGCTCTAGCCCATCCTCTGTCACGAAGAGGCGCGGAGCGTCGCCCGCGACAACACCGTCACTCTTGATCGCGTCGTCCTGCAGATCGCGAAGCAACGCGGCCGCCTCACCTGCGCCGGCCTGCCCGTCCTCGTGCGGCGCCATCTCGACGGCCGACATAGCGTCTCTTGGTCGCGGCGGTGCCTGCGCCCTTACGACGCCGCCGCCGTCCCCTCGCCCTCACGCCCACCACGGCCTCCGCCTAATCCAGCCGACCGTCAGATCACTGTCAAACCCAGCTCAAACTTAACACTCTGGCCTGAATCGCCCTTGACAACCTGTAACTTGATAGGTTACCGCGAGTCCACCGAGACGAGTGAGCATGCACCTGCAGACGCTGCGCCGGAAGCGACGGATGAGCCTAGCGGCGCTGGCGACCAAGGCCGGCTACTCGCGGGAGTACGTCACCCGACTCGAAACCGGGCATCACGATCCGAGTCCTGAGCACGCTTATGAAACTCGCCAAGGCTCTCGGCGTGCCGATGACGGCGCCGTTGGAGTAGGAGGAGCTCGTCCATGTGGACGCACTCAGACGTCGCGGTGTTGCTCAAGGCAGCGCAGACGGCGAACCTGCTCCAGCAGGAGGAGATTACGGAGCCGAGGCCTGGCGCCGAGGCGCTACTCGATCGCTGGGAGCGAGTCGTCGACGCCTTTATCGCGGAGCCCGGGGCCGAACGGATGGGACCGCTCACAGCCTGTATGCGCGAGCTCGTTGACTTCGTCTGGTAGGACGATGCTGGCGTAGTCGCCGAGGAGAGAGGGCATGGCACACAGGATTGCGTTCAAAGATATTCGCACCGTGCTCTCTCTGATGGCACCGCCCCGGATAAGAACAAAGGGACGGCGACTGCCGGGCGAACCTTTCCGGGACGCCGCCGTAGCGTGGTATGCCGCATATGAGGACTTCACGACCCGAGGCGGCGGGATGACGTCCTGGACCCAACTCGTCGCCGCGACCCGCAAGCTTCTCTCGGAACAGCAGAAGAGGTATCGGCAGGAACCGTCACAAGCGGCTCGGGTTTTGGACGCCGGGATCCGGCGTCGCGCATCGCTTCCCGCGCACGTTCGCGACCGAGTATCTCCGCGCGAACCCCCAGGACCTCGAGGGCCTTCGCTGCCTGCTCCGGCATGACAACGTCGCGACGACAGCTCGCTATGTCTACCTGGACCCAGCGGACCTCCGCGATCGGCTGGAGCGAGTAGCGCTGCGAGGGTTCAGTCGACCCGCAGGTGCGTCACGACCCACCGGGCGCCCGGGTCCGGCGGCTGGTGCCCGCTGGCCATGATGCGGACGCCGACGGGCACGTCGCTGACGAGGAACACCGAGGCGGCCACCCGCAGGACGCGCCCCCCGATCGTCAACTCGCGTGCGATCGGCTCCCAGTGCGTCACGCGGCCCGCGATGGTAAACGCGCGCCCCTCGGGGCCCCCCCGGGTCGGGCGCCGGCCACCCTTCATCGGCCATCATCGGCCATCGGGGCCGTCGTCTGCGGCCCGGAGGGGAGGCTCGGTCTCGACGGCCAGGGTGCGGCGCTCGCGCTCCCAGAGGTGGAAGCACTCGACGTGCAATTGCAGCGGCTTCCGGCCCTCGGCCAGGCTGATGCCCTCGATCACGAGCTCATCCTTGGTAATGACCGCCTCGCAGGCGTCGCAGGCCTCCCCGTTGCCGGGGCCGCCCCAGACTCGGGGGATGCTGTTCCACGGGAGCGCGCCCGTCTGGAGCTTCTGGCGGATGAGGAGCTGGAGATGGTGCTGCTGCATGGGCCCCCCAGTGTCATTTGGGCGGACGACGCCAGATTCACCGGGGCTCGACGCCAGCCGCGTCAACCCTGAAGGCCGGGGTGCAGGCGCCTGTCAGCCTAGCACGCGCCGCGGATCCCGGACAGACGGGTGAGCGTGACGGGTGAGCGTGACACAAGGAAGGTCGGGCCGCGCTCGGCGAGCCAGTCCCCCGCGCCTCGATCGTGTGCTCTACGACGAGCTCGCCGGGGACCTTCGCTGGCACTACACGACGACCAGCTGTCGGAACCTCATGGTCCACGACCTTCGCCAGAGCGGGATCCGGAACATGGTCCGCGCGAGCGTCTCGGAGCACACAGCGATGAAGGTGTCGGGGCATCGAACGCGAAGCGTCTTCGATCGGTACGACATTGTCGACGAGACCGATCTCCAGGCCGCGGCCGCGCGCGTGGGCACAATCCCGGGCACAGTGGCCGGGGTTGGGGTAGAATCCCGTCGCGCATCTCGTTGATTCTTTGCGGTCGGCGGTGTAGCTCAGGTGGTAGAGCAGGGGTCTCATAAGCCCCGTGCCGGAGGTTCGAGTCCTCCCACCGCCACCATCTTCCCCGGCGCGAACTCCCCGAGACCTGAGGTTGGTGGGCGCTCCGCTCGGCCGCACCGTGGCCAGCGTCCGTCCGACAAGGGGTTGACACTCTGCAGAGGCCCGGCTGTAATCGAGGCTGCTCGACACAAATGCAAAGGGAGGCACCGTATGGCGCTGGCGAGTAGCGAAGGCTGGCTGTTCCTCTTGCGGTGGATCCACTTCTTTGCCGGCATCACCTGGATCGGCCTGCTCTACTACTTCAACTTCGTCCAGACGCCCTTCTTCGCCGAGACCGAGGCCCCGGTGCGAACGGGCGCCATCCAGAAGCTCGTGCCGCGGGCCCTCTGGTGGTTCCGGTGGGGCGCGATGTTCACGTTCCTCTCGGGTTGGCTGATCATCATCCACCGAGCCCATCAGGGCGGGTTCTTCGCCGGTTCGTACGGCTGGGCGATCCTCCTGGGTGGCCTCCTCGGCTCCGTCATGTGGGCCAACGTCTGGTTCGTGATCTGGCCCAACCAGAAGATCGTCATCCAGAACGCGATCGACACGGCCGCGGGACGACCCGCGAACCCGGCCGCCGCCGGCGCCGGCGCTCGGGGCGGACTCGCGTCCCGGACCAACACGCTCTTGTCGATTCCGATGCTCTTCTTCATGGGCGCGGCCAGCCACCTGACGCTGCCGGTGCCGCGCAACGGGATGGTGTTCTGGGTCGTTGCCCTGGCCATCCTGCTGGTCGTCGAGGTCAACGCGCTCAAGGGGACGCCGGGCCAGGGGGCGGCGAAGCCGCTGGCCACCGTGAAGGGGACGCTCTGGGCGGGGTTCATCCTCGCCGTGGTGTACTACGCGTGGTTCGAGGGTATGCGCTAGAAAGCGACCGCGATCATCTGTCCGCTCTCCGTCGGGCCTGGGCCGGAATGCCCAGGCCCGACGCGCGTCCAGGCCCCGGGACGAGCCGGTGGCGCCCGGGCGCCGGGGCCCGCCCACCCCGCTCTTAGCGCAGATACGCCGTGAGGTCGTCCACGCTCCCGGCCAGGTTTGGCATCGGCTGCATGACCGCGCTCGGGCGCTTGGGCGTGTAACCGGGCGGATAGGTGCCGCGGACCACGCGGGCCTCGACGAGCTCGCGGGAGGAGCCCTTCACCGCGGGCCCGAGCGGGCCGTTCTGGGCCGGGTCGCTCGAGTGGCACGACGTGCATTGTGACGCGTAGACCTGGCGGCCGCGCTCCGCCTCCGGGCTGAGGGCCGGACCCTGGCTGCAGCCGGCCAGCAGTGCGCCGGACAGGAGTATGACGAGAACGCGTCGGTCGAGCATCGAGCCTCCCGGCCGGACGCCGCGGGCCCGCGGCGCGGAGGCCTCGAGTCGCGGCGCGCGGCTGCGCGCGGTGACGCGCTCATCGTTCCCGACGGTCGGGAGGCTGTCAAGCGCGGCGGTCGGCCCCGACGGTAGAATGGGGGATTGTGAAGCCTCGTCCCGCGCCGCGCCCTGACTGGCTCCGCATTCACGGGGCCCGCCAGAACAATCTGAAGAACGTCTCCGTCGCGATCCCGCACGATCGCGTGACGGTCGTCACGGGCGTGTCCGGCTCGGGGAAGTCCTCGCTCGCGTTCGACACGATCTTCGCCGAGGGGCAGTGGCGCTTCATCGAGTCGCTGTCGAGCTACGCGCGGATGTTCCTCGAGCGCATCGACCGTCCCGACGTCGACCTGGTCGAGCACATTCGCCCCGCGATCGCGCTCGAGCAGAAGAACCCCGTGCGGACCGCCCGCTCGACGGTGGGCACCGCCACCGAGCTGTCCGACTACCTGCGGCTCCTCTACGCGAAGATCGGCCGCGTCCACTGCCCGCGCTGCGGCGGGCCTGCCGGCGCCGCCGCGCCCGACCGCGCCGCCGACGCCCTGCTCGCCGAAGCCGGCGGCGCGCGCGTCCTGATCGGCTTTCCGCTGCCGGTGCTCCAGTCGGATCGGGTCGGGGACCTGGTCGCCCGGCTCGTGGCGCGCGGATTCGCCCGGATCAAGGTCGGCGACGACGTCGTGTCACTGTCGCCGGCCCCGAGCCTCGACCTCGCCGGCCGGGAGGCCATCGAGGTGGTGCTGGACCGGCTCGTGCTCCGCCCCGAGACGCAGTCGCGCCTGGCCGGGTCCCTCGAGCAGGCATTTCGCGAGGGCGGCGGCCGGGCAACCGTCGAGCTCCAGCGGGACGGCCGCCCGCCCGAGATCCGGCGCTACGGCGAGCAGTTCGGCTGCCAGACATGCGGCATCGCGCTCGAGCGCCCCCGGCCGCTCCTCTTCTCCTTCAATCACCCGCTCGGGGCCTGCGCGGAGTGCAAGGGGTTCGGGAACCTCCTGCGCTACGACGAGGCGCGGGTGATCCCCGACCCCGCCACGTCGCTCGCCGGCGGCGCCGTGGAGCCGTGGCGGCATCCGTCGGGCGAGTGGTACCAGAAGGAGCTCCTCCGGGTCGCCCGCCGGCGCAAGGTCGACGTCCACCGACCCTACGCGGAGCTGCCCGAGGAAGTCCGGCGCTGGGTGAGCGAGGGCGACGACGATTTCTGCGGCATCCGCGGCTTCTTCGAGGAGGTCGAGGGGTATCGCTACAAGCTCCACGTGCGCGTGTTCCTCTCCCGCTACCGGAGCCAGATTCCCTGCCCCGTCTGTCAGGGCACCCGGCTCAAGCCGGAGGCGCTCACCGTCACGGTGGACGGACGCAGCATCGCGGAGGTGGCTCACCTCGCCATCGACGACCTCGCGGCGTGGCTCGCGGCGCTTCCACTGACCGCGTGGGAGGCCGAGGTCGGGCGGGACGTCCTGGACCGTCTCTCGGCGAAGGTGTCGTTCCTCCGCCGCGTGGGCCTCGGCTACCTCACGGTCGACCGCCAGATGCGGACGCTCTCCGGTGGCGAGGCGCAGCGCATCGCGCTCGCCACGCAGCTCGGCGCGCAGCTGGTCGGCACCCTCTACGTCCTGGACGAGCCCTCCATCGGGCTTCACGCGCGCGACGTCACGCGATTGGCCGAGCTCTGCCGGGAGCTGGCGCACGCCGGCAACACGGTCGTGGTCGTGGAGCACGACCGGACCTTCATCGAGACGGCCGACCACTGCGTGGAGCTCGGGCCGGGCTCGGGAGAGCGCGGGGGCGAGATCGTGCTCGCGGCCCCGCGCGACGAGTTCCTCCGGGACATGCGGACGCTCACCGCGCGCTATCTCTCGGGCCGCGAGAGCATCCCCCTGCCGACGGCCCGGCGCGAGGGTGACGGGCGGTGGCTGACCGTCGTCGGGGCGCGGGAGCACAACCTCCGGAACGTCCGGGCGCGCATCCCGCTGCGAACGCTCACGTGCGTCACGGGTGTCTCCGGTTCCGGCAAGTCCACCCTGGTACACGACACGCTCTACCGGGCCGTGGCGCGGGCGTTCAAGACCGCCTTCGAGGTGCCGGGCGAGCACGACGCGCTGCTCGGTCTCGAGCACCTGCGCGGCGTGCGGCTCATCGACCAGGAGCCGATCGGCCGGACGCCGCGATCGAACCCGGTCACGTACATCAAGGCGTTCGACGACGTCCGCCGGCTGTTCGCGAGCATGCCGAAGGCGAAAGCCCTCGGCCTCGGCCCGGGCCACTTCTCGTTCAACGTCCCCGGCGGGCGCTGCGAGACCTGCGAGGGCGACGGCTTCGAGAAGCTCGAGATGTACTTCTTCGAGGACGCCTACGTCACGTGCCGCGAGTGCGAGGGGCGCCGCTATCGCCCGGACGTGCGGCAGGTCGCCTACCAGGGGCGCGACATCAGCCAGGTCCTCCAGATGACGGTCGACGAGGCCATTCCGTTCTTCGCGGCCATTCCCGGCTTGACCCGGCGGCTCCGGGTGCTCCAGGACGTCGGGCTCGGCTACCTCCGCCTCGGTCAGCCCGCGACCACGCTGTCGGGCGGCGAGGCTCAGCGGCTCAAGATCGCCGCGGAGCTGGGTGCGCGCCTGGGCCGCGACGTCCTCTACGTGCTCGACGAGCCCACCACCGGGCTCCACCTCGACGACGTCCGCCGCCTTCTCGGGGTGCTCCAGCGCCTGGTGGATGCGGGCAACACCGTGCTCGTCGTCGAGCATCACCTCGACGTGATCAAGTGCGCCGACTGGATCCTCGATCTCGGCCCCGAGGGCGGAGACGCCGGCGGGGAGCTCGTCGCCGAAGGCCCGCCCGAGTCGGTCGCCCAGGTCGCGGCCTCGTACACCGGCAAGTACCTTCGCGAATTCCTGAAGGACGGCCGCGGCGACGAGCGCTTCGCCGGGCGCCGAACCGGGGCGGACCGCCGCTCCGCGACTGCTTCCCGCTGAGCGCGACCCGGGATACAGTACGGGTGTGTGGGCGTTCACGCTGGCTCTCCTGACGTGCCTCGGCATCGACTTCTCCAATCCGCTCCTGCCCGGCGTCGTCCGCTTCGGTGAGGAGGAATCGGTGCACGCGCTCCGGGCCGAGCGGCCCCGGACCGACGAGCGGCCCACCCGAACGCTCCCCCGTCCGCCCGAGCCGGTGGGCTTCATCGACGTCGCCGTGACCGCGCCGCGCGTGGTGACCGCCGCGGCCGGCAGTCCTCCGCTCCGGACGGTGATGGGACGCCCGCGCGGGTCGATCGACACGGCCCGGGCCACGCCCGCCACCGCCGAAGAGCACTAGACCTCCCGCTCGACCCGCGTGCCCCGCCGGGGCGCGCGCCCTCGTCAATCTCACTCCGGAATCCGACGGGAGCTCCACTCCCAGCGGCGCCGGTCCATCGATGAGGACAGCCGAGCGTGGTGACCGAGTCCCTGGTGTTCCGCGACCTGGCCTACGTGTTCGCCGCCGCAGTCCTGGGCGGTGGCTTGGCCTGGCTCGCCCGCCAGCCGCTCATCCTCGGCTACGTGCTCGGGGGCATCCTCGTGAGTCCCCTCACGCCGGGGCCGTCGGTGTCCGATCTCCACACGTTCGAGCTGTTCGCCGAGGTCGGCGTCGTCCTCCTGATGTTCTCGATCGGCCTCGAGTTCTCGCTCCGCGATCTCATCAAGGTGCGGCGAGTCGCCTTACTCGGCGGGCCGCTCGGCATCCTCGTCTCGATCGGGTTGGGGCTGACCGTGGGCTGGGCACTCGGGTGGCCGCCGAACCAGGGTCTGGTCGTCGGCATCGTGGTCTCGGTCGCGAGCACGATGGTCATGGCCCGGCTCCTGATCGATCGGGGCGAGCTCCACACGCGACACGGCCGCGTGATGATCGGCATCACCCTCGTCGAGGACCTGGCCGTCGTGATCCTGATCGTGCTGATGCCAGCGCTGGCGACTCCGGGGACCGAGGGGCTACAGGCGGTCGGGATCGCCCTGCTCAAGGCCGCCGCCATCCTGGTTCCGTTCTGGCTGCTCGCTTCCCGGGTGATGCCGCGCGTCCTCACCTGGGTGGCGCGCACGCGCAGTCCCGAGCTGTTCCTCCTGGTCGTGCTGGCCGTGGCCATCGGCACGGCCTCGCTGACCCAGGCGGCGGGCCTGTCGCTCGCGCTCGGCGCCTTCCTCGCCGGCCTCCTGGTGAGCGAGTCGGTCTACGCGCACGAGACGCTGGCCCAGGTGCTGCCGCTCCGGGACGCTTTCGTCGCGCTCTTCTTCGCCACGCTCGGTGCGCTCATGGACCCCCGTCTCGCCCTGTCCAACCTTCCACTCCTGGGCGTCATGATCGCGCTCGTCCTCGTGGGGCAGCTGGTGCTCTGGACGGGCGTCGTCACCCTGTTCGGCTACCCTCTCTGGACCTCAATGCTGGCCGCGGTCGGGCTCACGCAGATCGGCGAGTTCTCGTTCATCCTCGTCCAGGCCGCGCGCGGGGCCGGACTGGTCGGAGCCGACGTCTACAACGCGACCCTGGCAACGGCCCTCGTGACGATCCTGGCCAACGCCGCCCTGGTGCGCCTCGCGCCGCGCTGGGTGAGCCGCGTGGCCCGCGACCGCGGACTCGGCGTCGCCGAGGCGCCCCACGACGGCGAGGACGCCCGCGTGGTCCTGTGCGGGTTCGGCCGGATCGGTAGCGCGGTCGGCGAGGCGCTCGAGACCTTCGGTGTCCGCTATGTGGCCATCGAAACCGACCCCGACGTCGTGCGCGCGCTGCGGGCCCGCCGGGTGTCGTGCCTCTACGGCGACGCCGCGCATCGGCACCTGCTGGAGGCGGCCGACGTCGTCCGGGCCCGGCTGATCGTGCTGACGCTCCCGGAGGCGGACCACGCCCACCTGGCGGTGGCGCGCATCCGGGCCATCAACCCAGGCGTCCCCATCCTCGCCCGCGCGCACCGGCGCGATGCCGGCGACGCCCTGCGCGCGGCGGGCGCCACGGTGGTCGTCGAGCCCGAGGTCGAGGCCGCCGCACGGTTCATCCAGCACGCCCTCGAGCATCTCGCGCTGCCGGACCGGCAGCTCGACGTCTATCTCGCCCGTTTCCGCGACGCGATGAGCGCGGGGCATACGTCCCGATCGGCAGCGGAGCCAGGCCTTCCCGAGGTTCGCGAGGTGCCACTGCCCGAGGGGCCTCTCGACGGGGTCACGCTGCGCGACGCCCACATCCGGGAGCGCTTCGGCGTGACCGTCGTGGCGATCGCGCGCGACGGGGGCGCGCTCGTCGCCAACCCGCCGGCCGACGCCATCGTGCGGGCCGGCGACCGCCTGCGGGTCTTCGGGCTGCCCGCGCAGATCGACGCGCTGGCCATGGCGGCCGGCAGCGTGCAGTGAACCCCCGCTCGCGATGATCGGAGGACGGCCATCGATGCTCTCGTCAGCGATCGTCAGTCAGGCGGCTCTGGACCCGGCCAGCACGGCGGTGTCGGCCGGCCGGCCCCGCGTGCCACGATGAGCCGCTCGTTCGTTCTCGGCCTGGTGGCGGTGTGGGCCGTTGCGGCGGCGCTGCTCTACTATCTCGCGCCGGGCCTGGGAGCGACCTACCTGGTCGCGTCGGGCTGGGTCGCCTTCGGCGCCGCGGCCATCTGGGCGCTGGCGAAATGGCCGCCGTTCAAGCGCACGCTGGCGCGGCGGCGCGGCGGCCCGAAGCCCCCCGGCAGCCCCAAGCCGGGCCGCTGAGCCGGAGACCCGCGCATGCACGACAACCCGGTCGTGCCGCTCCTGCTCGCGATCAGCCTGATCCTCTGCGCCGCCCGGCTGGCGGGCGCGGCGGCGCGGCGGCTCGGGCAGCCCCGCGTCCTCGGCGAGCTGCTCATCGGCGTGGCGCTCGGCCCCACGCTGCTGAACCTGCTCCACTGGGGCCCGCTCGCATCCGGGCACCTGGACGGCACGATCAAGGAGCTAGCCGAGCTGGGCGTCCTCATCCTCATGTTCAACATCGCGCTCGAGATCCAGCCGCGCGAGCTCATGGCGGTGGGCCGGACCGCGGTCTACGCGGGCGTGCTGGGCGCCCTCGTCCCGCTCGGGGTCATCGCGCTGCTCACGCGGGCGTTCGGGTTCCCCGTGCACGTGGCCGTGCTCACCGGCGTCGTCCTGGCGGCCAACTCGACGAGCATCTCCGCCCAGACGCTCCTCGAGCTCGGCATCCTCCGGACCAAGGAGGGCAACGCCATGCTCGCAACGGCGCTGGTCGACGACGTCCTGGCCATCACGCTGGTGTCGATCGCCGTGGCCCTGACGGGGGGCACGGCCGAGGTGACCTGGCTCGGCCTCGCCTGGGTGGTCCTCCGGATGGTTCTCTTCTTCGCGGCCGCCGGGTTCGTTGCCTGGGTGATCCTGCCGCGTCTCATGAACTGGATCCACCTCACCCCGGAGTTCGGGCAGCTCTACGGAGTCCCGGTGTTCGCGCTGATGTTCGCTCTCTTCCTCGGCTGGAGCGCGGAGACGCTCGGCGGGGTGGCGGCCATCAGCGGCACGTTCCTGGCAGGCTTCGGCCTCAGCCGGATCAACGCGCGGGCGAAACACGAGGTCGAGCAGGCGTCGGCCTACGTGTCGTACGCGTTTCTCGTGCCGATCTTCTTCGTGAGCATCGGCCTCGTCACCGACTTCGCCCAGCTGGGCCTTGCATCGCTGCCCTATGCCGGCCTCCTGATCCTTCTGAGCGTCGTGACGAAGGTGGTCGGCACGGGGGCGGGGGCGCTGCTCGGCGGCTTCAACCGGCTGGAATCGCTTCGCCTCGGGGTGTGCATGATCTCGCGCGGCGAGGTCGGCCTCATCATGGCGTCGATCGGACTCGCCCGGGGTATCTTCGATGACCAGGTCTTCCCGTCGCTCCTTCTGGCAATCTTGGTGTCGACCCTGGTCACCCCGCCGCTCGTGCGGCTGGTCTTCCGGGGCGTCATTCCCGAGGAGAGCGCCGCCGAGCCGGCGGCGGCCACCGGCAGCTCGTAGGCCCAGGAAAGGGACCACATGGCCAAGCTCGTCGTGCTGATCACGACCCACGTGGAGAAGACGCTGGCGCTCGCCGAGGCCTGGCAAAAGGCGGGCGCGCCCGGCGTGACGCTCGTGCCGAGCCACGGGTTCCGGACGCTGAAGGAGCGGAGCCGGAAGCTCGAGCTGCCGCACTTCGTGAACCTGGCCACCATCCTGAAGCAGGTGGACGACACGACGCACATGCTGCTCTCGGTCGTGGACGACAACCTGGTGGAGGCCCTCGCGCAGGCGACGCGGTCTGTCCTGCGGGACCCTCTCACGCCGAAGACCGGCATCGGCTTCGTCATCGACGTGGACCGCGTGTTCGGGATGGACACGTAGGATGCGCAGCCTCGGCGCGGGCGCCGAAATCACGATGCTATACTGACCCGCCTCATGGATCTGCTGACGTCCATCGGCTTCAGCATCATCGTCGCCGCCGTCCTCGCCTTCCTCGCGCGCCGCCTGGGCCAGCCGCTCATCCTCGGCTACATCCTGGCCGGCGCTGTCCTGGGGCCGCACATCGGCTTCCACGTGGTCACGGACGAGGCGAGCATCGAGCTGATCGCCGAGATCGGCCTCATCCTGCTCCTCTTCCTCATCGGCCTCGAGATCAGCCTCCCCCGGCTCCTTCAGGCCGGCCGGGCCATCACGGTCACGGGCCTCCTCCAGGTGCCGATCTGCGCGGGGCTCGCGTGGCTCGCGCTCGGCCCCGTCGTCGGGTCGATGGGAGGCCAGTTCGACCGGCTCTACCTCGCCTTCGCGAGCGCGCTGTCGTCGACGCTGATCGTCGTCAAGCTCTTGTCCGACAAGTTCGAGCTGGGGACGTTCGGCGGCCGGGTCACGCTGGGCGTGCTCATCTTCCAGGACCTCTACGCGATCGCCTTCCTCGCCATCCAGCCCAACCTGCAGAACCTGCAGGCGATACTCCTGTTGCGCTCCCTGGTGGCCGGCGTGGGTCTGGTGGGCGGGGCCTGGGTCATGGCCCGCTTCGTCCTGCCGTGGTACTTCCGCGTCATCGCAAAGTCCTCGGAGCTCGTCGTGGTCAGCGCGATGGCCTGGTGCTTCCTGGTGGCCGGCGTCGCGGGGTGGGCCGGCCTGTCAAAGGAGATGGGCGCCCTGATCGCCGGCGTCGTGATCGCCTCCTACCCGTACGGCACCGAGGTCATTTCCCGGGTCGGCGGCGTCCGGGACTTCTTCCTCACGCTGTTCTTCGTGGCGCTCGGCCTGAAGATCCCCGAGCCCTCGACGTCCGCGATCCTCGCCGCGCTGGGCGGCGTCGTGTTCGTCACGCTGAGCCGGTTCCTCGCGATGTACCCCCTTTTCGCGTTCCTCAGGCTCGACACCCGGACCGCCGGAGTCGTGGCGATCAACCTCGCCCAGATCAGCGAGTTCGCGCTCGTCATCTTCTCGCTCGGCACCGTCTACAAGCACATCAGCCCCGCGGCCAACTCGCTGATCCTGTACACCGTGCTTCTGACCGCGGTGATCTCGACCTACGGGATCCTCTACAACCACGCGATCGCGACGTGGATGGCGGGGGTGCTCAACGCGCTGGGACTCCGCCGGTCGTTCGCGGCCAAGCCTGCCGCGCCCGCGAGCGGGGAGCCGGACGGCGGCTCGGGCGACGGCGACGAGGGGCGCGACGTGTTCCTCCTGGGAGTGTCGCGCGAGGGGCTCGCGTTCGTCCAGCATGTCTCGCGCACCGCGCCGGCCCTGAAGGACCGGATGGTGGCCATCGACTTCAACCCCGAGATGCTGGAGCGCCTCCGCACGGAGGGCGTCGACAACCACTACGGGGACATCTCGAACATGGCCACGCTCGAGCACGCGGGGATCGGGCGGGCCGCGATCGTGATCTCGGGGATCTCGGACTGGTTCCTCAAGGGCACGAGCAACCTGCAGATCCTGCGTCTGGTGCGCTCGATCGCGCCCAAGGCGCGCGTCATCGTCACCGGCGACACACCCGAGGGCGCCCAGGAGCTCTACGTCGCGGGCGCCGACTACGTGATGGTGCCGTCGGTGCTGAGCGCCGAGCACCTCGCCGGCATCCTGGCGGACCGCTCGCCCAACGCCCTGGCCCGGGCCCGGCGGGTGCAGGCCTTCGACCTCTTCCGGCGCTGACCGTGGACGCACGGCCCGCCCGCCCCGACTGACGTGCGCGACCTCCGCGGCCGCTACGCAATCGTGGGCGTCGGCGAGACGGAGTACAGCCGCGCCTCCGGCCGGTCCACCCGGGCGCTGGGGGTCGAGGCGGTGCGCCTCGCCATCTTGGACGCCGGGCTCGCGCCCCGTGACATCGACGGCATGCTCTCCTATCACTCGAACGACTCGACGCCGTCCATCGCCATCGCCGGCGACCTCGGCATCCGCCTCAACACCTACGCCGACGTCATCGGCGGCGGCAGCAGCACGGAGGGGCTCGTCGCCTACGCCATGGGCCTCCTCGAGGTCGGGCTCTGCCGGGCCGTCGTGATCTTCCGGGCGATGAACGGTTACAGCGAGTTCCGGATCGGCGGCACGGGCGCCCGCGCGGCCACGCCCGTGCGCGGGCTCGATCTGGCCGACCGGCCCTACGGCATGCTGAGCGCCGGGCAGCGCTTCGCGCCGGTATTCACGCGCCACATGTACGAGTACGGGACGACCTCGGCGCAGGTGGCCCACGTGAAGGCGGCCCACTCCCGGCACGCGGCGGCGAACCCGAAGGCCCTCCTCCGGACGCCCGTGACCGTGGAGGAGGTGCTCGCGTCGCGCTGGATCGTGAAGCCCCTTCACTTGCTGGACTGCTGCCTCGAGACGGACAACGCGACGGCCCTCGTCGTCACGTCCGTCGATCGGGCCCGCGACGCGCGAAATCCTCCGGTCCGCATCCTGGCGGCCGCCGGGCGCGTGAACCGGGACCGCCCCGACTTCTTCTATCAGGGGCGCTACACGACCGTGGCCGGGGTGCACGCCCGCGAGCTCGTCTTTCCCGCCGCCGGGGTCGGCCCCGAGGACGTCGACGTGACCGGCGCGTACGACGCCTTCACGTTCACCGCGATGCTCCAGCTCGAGGCCTTCGGGTTCTGCGAGCAGGGGGCCGGCGGACACTACGTCTCCAGCGGCGCGATCGAGCTCGGGGGCCGGCGGCCCAACAACACGAGCGGCGGCCACCTCTGCGAAGGCTACACGCACGGCATGAGCATGGTGATCGAGAACGTGCGGCAGCTCCGGGGAACCGTCGACGACTACTGCCCGCGGGCGGCCCAGGGGATCCACACGTACGAGTACCGGCCGGGCGGCTGCCGGCAGGTCCGCGAGGCGAAGATCGCGATGAACATGGGCTGGGCGTCCCCGGCGACGGGCAGCGCCCTCATCCTGGCGTCGGCCCGTGCCTGAGCCCGTCGTCTACCGCGGCATGGCGCTCATCGCGCCCGGGACCGACTCGGAGTGGCACGGCCACTTCGAGGCGGCCCGGGAGGGACGGCTCGTGATCCGCCAGTGCGCGGATTGCCGGCGACTGCGCTATCCGCCGGGCGCCGGCTGCCCGTGGTGCGCGTCGCTCGCCTGGACGTGGGCCCCTGTCAGCGGGCGCGGGACGATCCACTCGTACGTGATCGTCGTCCAGGCGATCCAGCCGGGCTTCCGGGACTGGGCGCCCTACCCGGTCGTGGTGGTCGAGCTGGACGAGCAGCGCGGCGAGCCGACGCCGGACGACGGGATCCGTCTCGTCACGAACCTCGTCACGCCGGACTTCCAGCCCGAGCGGGAAGAGCGCGTGGCGATCGGCGCGCGGGTCGAGGTCTGCTTCCAGCCTCTCGGCCCGGACGGCGCTCTCCCCCAGTTCCGCCTGAGCGGGGAGCCGCCGGCCGCGCCGCTCTGGCGGCTCCCGGGCTGACCGGTCCCCCGGGCCCGCGTCTCTCGCCTCAGGGCACCGGCTCGCAGACGATCAGCCGGAGGTCGCGGTGACCGGCTTCCTCCCGGCACGGGGCCCCCTGGTCGGCGACGCGCTGGGCGAAGGCCGGGTACAGCCGCCGCGGCACCACGAACACGTGCCGGTATGTGACCTGCGAGAGCTCCGCCACCTCCTCGTCCCACGGCTCGGTCGTCGGCTGATACTCCGGCACCCGCTCCGGGCGGCTGGCGAGGACCTCCAGCGGGGCGTTCAGGTAGAACGGCAGGCCGTAGATCCGGCGGTCCACGATGATGACCTCCGCCGGCCCCGACGCCAGGTAGGGCCCGATCCACCCCGCGAGGGCACGCGTATCCTGCGGTGCCGAATGCCACGCGGCCGCGAGGCGGAGACCGAGCAGGCCCGCACCCCACACGCACAGGCCCGCGAACG
>CAVXVV010000084.1:0-48509 GCA_963765195.1 uncultured Candidatus Rokubacteria bacterium | reverse complement strand
GGTCTCATAAGCCCCGTGCCGGAGGTTCGAGTCCTCCCACCGCCACCAACTTCCCCGGCGCGAACTCCCCGCGACCCTGAGCTGGTGGACGCTCCGCCCGGCTGGCCGCGGCCGGCGTCCGTCCGACAAGGGGTTGACACCCTGCAGAGGCCCGGCTGTAATCGAGGCCGCTCGACACACACGCACAGGGAGGCACCGTATGGCGCTGGCGAGTAGCGAAGGCTGGCTGTTCCTCTTGCGGTGGATCCACTTCTTTGCGGGAATCACCTGGATCGGCCTGCTCTACTACTTCAACTTCGTCCAGACGCCCTTCTTCGCCGAGACCGAGGCCCCCGTGCGAACGGGCGCCATCCAGAAGCTCGTGCCGCGGGCGCTCTGGTGGTTCCGGTGGGGCGCGATGTTCACGTTCCTCTCGGGTTGGCTGATCATCATCCACCGGGCCCATCAGGGCGGGTTCTTCGCCGGCTCGTACGGCTGGGCGATCCTCCTGGGTGGCCTCCTCGGCTCCGTCATGTGGGCCAACGTCTGGTTCGTGATCTGGCCCAACCAGAAGATCGTCATCCAGAACGCGATCGACACGGCCGCGGGACGACCCGCGAACCCGGCCGCCGCCGGCGCCGGCGCTCGGGGCGGGCTCGCGTCCCGGACCAACACGCTCCTGTCGATTCCGATGCTCTTCTTCATGGGCGCGGCCAGCCACCTGACGCTGCCGGTGCCGCGCAACGGGATGGTGTTCTGGGTCGTCGCCCTGGTCATCCTGCTGGTCGTCGGGCTCAACGCGCTCAAGGGCACCCCGGGCCAGGGGGGGGCGAAGCCGCTGGCCACCGTGAAGGGGACGCTCTGGGCGGGGTTCATCCTCGCCGTGGTGTACTACGCGTGGTTCGAGGGTATGCGCTAGAAGCGACCGCGATCATCTGGCCGCTCTCCGTCGGGCCTGGGCCGGAACGCCCAGGCCCGACGCGCGTCCAGCCCCGTGACGAGCCGGTGGCGTCCGGCAGCCGGGGCCCGCCAACCCCGCCCTTAGCGCAGATACGCCGTGAGGTCGTCCACGCTTCCGGCCAGGTTTGGCATCGGCTGCATGATCGCGCTCGGGCGCTTGGGCGTGTAACCGGGCGGATAGGTGCCGCGGACCACGCGGGCCTCGACGAGCTCGCGGGAGGAGCCCTTCACCGCGGGCCCGAGCGGGCCGTTCTGGGCCGGGTCGCCCGAGTGGCACGACGTGCATTGTGACGCGTAGACCTGGCGGCCGCGCTCCGCCTCCGGGCTGAGGGATGGACCCTGGCTGCAGCCGGCCAGCAGGGCGCCGGACACGAGCACGACGAGAATGCGTCGGTCGAGCATCGAGCCTCCCGGCCGGACGCCGCGGGCCCGCGGCGCGGAGGCCCCGAGTCGCGGCGCGCGGCTGCGCGGTGACGCGCTCATCGTTCCCGACGGTCGGGAGGCTGTCAAGCGCGGCGCTCGCCCCCCACGGTAGAATGGGGGATTGTGAAGCCTCGTCCCGCGCCGCGCCCTGACTGGCTCCGCATTCACGGGGCCCGCCAGAACAATCTGAAGAACGTCTCCGTCGCGATCCCCCACGATCGCGTGACGGTCGTCACGGGCGTGTCCGGCTCGGGAAAGTCCTCGCTCGCGTTCGACACGATCTTCGCCGAGGGGCAGTGGCGCTTCATCGAGTCGCTGTCGAGCTACGCGCGGATGTTCCTCGAGCGCATCGACCGGCCCGACGTCGACCTGGTCGAGCACATTCGCCCCGCGATCGCGCTCGAGCAGAAGAACCCCGTGCGGACCGCCCGCTCGACGGTGGGCACCGCCACCGAGCTGTCCGACTACCTGCGGCTCCTCTACGCGAAGATCGGCCGCGTCCACTGCCCGCGCTGCGGCGGGCCCGCCGGCGCCGCCGCGCCCGACCGCGCCGCCGACGCCCTGCTCGCCGAAGCCGCCGGCGCGCGCGTCCTGATCGGCTTCCCGCTGCCGGTGCCCCAGTCGGATCGGGTCGGGGACCTGGTCGCCCGGCTCGTGGCGCGCGGATTCGCCCGGATCAAGGTCGGCGACGACGTCGTGTCACTGTCGCCGGCCCCGAGCCTCGACCTCGCCGGCCGGGAGGCCATCGAGGTGGTGCTGGACCGGCTCGTGCTCCGCCCCGAGACGCAGTCGCGCCTGGCCGGGTCCCTCGAGCAGGCATTTCGCGAGGGCGGCGGCCGGGCAACCGTCGAGCTCCAGCGGGACGGCCGCCCGCCCGAGATCCGGCGCTACGGCGAGCAGTTCGGCTGCCAGACATGCGGCATCGCGCTCGAGCGCCCCCGGCCGCTCCTCTTCTCCTTCAATCACCCGCTCGGGGCCTGCGCGGAGTGCAAGGGGTTCGGGAACCTCCTGCGCTACGACGAGGCGCGGGTGATCCCCGACCCCGCCACGTCGCTCGCCGGCGGCGCCGTGGAGCCGTGGCGGCATCCGTCGGGCGAGTGGTACCAGAAGGAGCTCCTCCGGGTCGCCCGCCGGCGCAAGGTCGACGTCCACCGACCCTACGCGGAGCTGCCCGAGGAAGTCCGGCGCTGGGTGAGCGAGGGCGACGACGATTTCTGCGGCATCCGCGGCTTCTTCGAGGAGGTCGAGGGGTATCGCTACAAGCTCCACGTGCGCGTGTTCCTCTCCCGCTACCGGAGCCAGATTCCCTGCCCCGTCTGTCAGGGCACCCGGCTCAAGCCGGAGGCGCTCACCGTCACGGTGGACGGACGCAGCATCGCGGAGGTGGCCCACCTCGCCATCGACGACCTCGCGGCGTGGCTCGCGGCGCTTCCACTGACCGCGTGGGAGGCCGAGGTCGGGCGGGACGTCCTGGACCGTCTCTCGGCGAAGGTGTCGTTCCTCCGCCGCGTGGGCCTCGGCTACCTCACGGTCGACCGCCAGATGCGGACGCTCTCCGGTGGCGAGGCGCAGCGCATCGCGCTCGCCACGCAGCTCGGCGCGCAGCTGGTCGGCACCCTCTACGTCCTGGACGAGCCCTCCATCGGGCTCCACGCGCGCGACGTCACGCGACTGGCCGAGCTCTGCCGGGAGCTGGCGCACGCCGGCAACACGGTCGTGGTCGTGGAGCACGACCGGACCTTCATCGAGACGGCCGACCACTGCGTGGAGCTCGGGCCGGGCTCGGGAGAGCGCGGGGGCGAGATCGTGCTCGCAGCCCCGCGCGACGAGTTCCTCCGGGACATGCGGACGCTCACCGCGCGCTATCTCTCGGGCCGCGAGAGCATCCCCCTGCCGACGGCCCGGCGCGAGGGTGACGGGCGGTGGCTGACCGTCGTCGGGGCGCGGGAGCACAACCTCCGGAACGTCCGGGCGCGCATCCCGCTGCGAACGCTCACGTGCGTCACGGGTGTCTCCGGTTCCGGCAAGTCCACCCTGGTGCACGACACGCTCTACCGGGCCGTGGCGCGGGCGTTCAAGACCGCCTTCGAGGTGCCGGGCGAGCACGACGCGCTGCTCGGTCTCGAGCACCTGCGCGGCGTGCGGCTCATCGACCAGGAGCCGATCGGCCGGACGCCGCGATCGAACCCGGTCACGTACATCAAGGCGTTCGACGACGTCCGCCGGCTGTTCGCGAGCATGCCGAAGGCGAAAGCCCTCGGCCTCGGCCCGGGCCACTTCTCGTTCAACGTCCCCGGCGGGCGCTGCGAGACCTGCGAGGGCGACGGCTTCGAGAAGCTCGAGATGTACTTCTTCGAGGACGTCTACGTCACGTGCCGCGAGTGCGAGGGGCGCCGCTATCGCCCGGACGTGCGGCAGGTCGCCTACCAGGGGCGCGACATCAGCCAGGTCCTCCAGATGACGGTCGACGAGGCCATTCCGTTCTTCGCGGCCATTCCCGGCTTGACCCGGCGGCTCCGGGTGCTCCAGGACGTCGGGCTCGGCTACCTCCGCCTCGGCCAGCCCGCGACCACGCTGTCGGGCGGCGAGGCTCAGCGGCTCAAGATCGCCGCGGAGCTGGGCGCGCGCCTGGGCCGCGACGTCCTCTACGTGCTCGACGAGCCCACCACCGGGCTCCACCTCGACGACGTCCGCCGCCTTCTCGGGGTGCTCCAGCGCCTGGTGGATGCGGGCAACACCGTGCTCGTCGTCGAGCACCACCTCGACGTGATCAAGTGCGCCGACTGGATCCTCGATCTCGGCCCCGAGGGCGGGGACGCCGGCGGGGAGCTCGTCGCCGAAGGCCCGCCCGAGTCGGTCGCCCAGGTCGCGGCCTCGTACACCGGCAAGTACCTTCGCGAATTCCTGAAGGACGGCCGCGGCGGCGAGCGCTTCGCCGTGCGCCGAACCGGGGCGGACCGCCGCTCCGCGACTGCTTCCCGCTGAGCGCGACCCGGGATACAGTACGGGTGTGTGGGCGTTCACGCTGGCTCTCCTGACGTGCCTCGGCATCGACTTCTCCAATCCGCTCCTGCCCGGCGTCGTCCGCTTCGGTGAGGAGGAATCGGTGCACGCGCTCCGGGCCGAGCGGTCCCGGACCGACGAGCGGCCCACCCGAACGCTCCCCCGTCCGCCCGAGCCGGTGGGCTTCATCGACGTCGCCGTGACCGCGCCGCGCGTGGTGACCGCCGCGGCCGGCAGTCCTCCGCTCCGGACGGTGATGGGACGCCCGCGCGGGTCGATCGAGACGGCCCGACCCACGCCCGCCACCGCCGAAGAGCACTAGACCTCCCGCTCGACCCGCGCGCCCCGCCGGGGCGCGCGCCCTCGTCAATTTCACTCCGGAATCCGGCGGGAGCTCCACTCCCAGCGGCGCCGGTCCATCGATGAGGACAACCGAGCGTGGTGACCGAGTCCCTGGTGTTCCGCGACCTGGCCTACGTGTTCGCCGCCGCAGTCCTGGGCGGTGGCTTGGCCTGGCTCGCCCGCCAGCCGCTCATCCTCGGCTACGTGCTCGGGGGCATCCTCGTGAGTCCCCTTACGCCGGGGCCTTCGGTGTCCGATCTCCACACGTTCGAGCTGTTCGCCGAGGTCGGCGTCGTCCTCCTGATGTTCTCGATCGGCCTCGAGTTCTCGCTCCGCGATCTCATCAAGGTGCGGCGAGTCGCCTTTCTCGGCGGGCCGCTCGGCATCCTCGTCTCGATCGGGTTGGGGCTGACCGTGGGCTGGGCGCTCGGGTGGCCGCCGAACCAGGGTCTGGTCGTCGGCATCGTGGTCTCGGTCGCGAGCACGATGGTCATGGCCCGGCTCCTGATCGATCGGGGCGAGCTCCACACGCGACACGGCCGCGTGATGATCGGCATCACCCTCGTCGAGGACCTGGCCGTCGTGATCCTGATCGTGCTGATGCCGGCGCTGGCGACTCCGGGGACCGAGGGGCTACAGGCGGTCGGGATCGCCCTGCTCAAGGCCGCCGCCATCCTGGTTCCGTTCTGGCTGCTCGCTTCCCGGGTGATGCCGCGCGTCCTCACCTGGGTGGCGCGCACGCGCAGTCCCGAGCTGTTCCTCCTGGTCGTGCTGGCCGTCGCCATCGGCACGGCCTCGCTGACCCAGGCGGCGGGCCTGTCGCTCGCGCTCGGCGCCTTCCTCGCCGGCCTCCTGGTGAGCGAGTCGGTCTACGCGCACGAGACGCTGGCCCAGGTGCTGCCGCTCCGGGACGCTTTCGTCGCGCTCTTCTTCGCCACGCTCGGTGCGCTCATGGACCCCCGTCTCGCCCTGTCCAACCTTCCGCTCCTGGCCGTCATGATCGCGCTCGTCCTCGTGGGGCAGCTGGTGCTCTGGACGGGCGTCGTCACCCTGTTCGGCTATCCTCTCTGGACCGCAATGCTGGCCGCGGTCGGGCTCACGCAGATCGGCGAGTTCTCGTTCATCCTCGTCCAGGCCGCGCGCGGGGCCGGACTGGTCGGAGCCGACGTCTACAACGCGACCCTGGCGACGGCCCTCGTGACGATCCTGGCCAACGCCGCCCTGGTGCGCCTCGCGCCGCGCTGGGTGAGCCGCGTGGCCCGCGACCGCGGACTCGGCGTCGCCGAGGCGCCCCACGACGGCGAGGGCGCCCGCGTGGTCCTGTGCGGGTTCGGCCGGATCGGTAGCGCGGTCGGCGAGGCGCTCGAGACCTTCGGTGTCCGCTATGTGGCCATCGAGACCGACCCCGACGTCGTGCGCGCGCTGCGGGCCCGCCGGGTGTCGTGCCTCTACGGCGACGCCGCGCATCGGCACCTGCTGGAGGCGGCCGACGTCGTCCGGGCCCGGCTGATCGTGCTGACGCTCCCGGAGGCGGACCACGCCCACCTGGCGGTGGCGCGCATCCGGGCCATCAACCCAGGCGTCCCCATCCTCGCCCGCGCGCACCGGCGCGATGCCGGCGACGCCCTGCGCGCGGCGGGCGCCACGGTGGTCGTCGAGCCCGAGGTCGAGGCCGCCGCCCGGTTCATCCAGCACGCCCTCGAGCATCTCGCGCTGCCGGACCGGCAGCTCGACGTCTATCTCGCCCGGTTCCGCGACGCGATGAGCGCGGGCCATCCGTCCCGATCGGCGGCGGAGCCGGGCCTTCCCGAGGTTCGCGAGGTGCCACTGCCAGAGGGGCCTCTCGACGGGGTCACGCTGCGCGACGCCCACATCCGGGAGCGCTTCGGCGTGACCGTCGTGGCGATCGCGCGCGACGGGGGCGCGCTCGTCGCCAACCCGCCGGCCGACGCCATCGTGCGGGCCGGCGACCGCCTGCGGGTCTTCGGGCTGCCCGCGCAGATCGACGCGCTGGCCATGGCGGCCGGCAGCGTGCAGTGAACCCCCGCTCGCGATGATCGGAGGACGGCCATCGATGCTCTCGTCAGGGATCGTCAGTCAGGCGGCTCTGGACCCGGCCAGCACGGCGGTGTCGGCCGGCCGGCCCCGCGTGCCACGATGAGCCGCTCGTTCGTTCTCGGCCTGGTGGCGGTGTGGGCCGTTGCGGCGGCGCTGCTCTACTATCTCGCGCCGGGCCTGGGAGCGACCTACCTGGTCGCGTCGGGCTGGGTCGCCTTCGGCGCCGCGGCCATCTGGGCGCTGGCGAAATGGCCGCCGTTCAAGCGCACGCTGGCGCGGCGGCGCGGCGGCCCGAAGCCCCCCGGCAGCCCCACGCCGGGCCGCTGAGCCGGAGGCCCGCGCATGCACGACAACCCGGTCGTGCCGCTCCTGCTCGCGATCAGCCTGATCCTCTGCGCCGCCCGCCTGGCGGGCGCGGCGGCGCGGCGGCTCGGGCAGCCCCGCGTGCTCGGCGAGCTGCTCGTCGGCGTGGCGCTCGGCCCCACGCTGGTGAACCTGCTCCACTGGGGCCCGCTCGCATCCGGGCACCTGGACGGCACGATCAAAGAGCTGGCCGAGCTGGGCGTCCTCATCCTCATGTTCAACATCGCGCTCGAGATCCAGCCGCGCGAGCTCATGGCGGTGGGCCGGACCGCGGTCTACGCGGGCGTGCTGGGCGCCCTCGTCCCGCTCGGGGTCATCGCGCTGCTCACGCGGGCGTTCGGGTTCCCCGTGCACGTGGCCGTGCTCACCGGCGTCGTCCTGGCGGCCAACTCGACGAGCATCTCCGCCCAGACGCTCCTCGAGCTCGGCATCCTCCGGACCAAGGAGGGCAACGCCATGCTCGCAACGGCGCTGGTCGACGACGTCCTGGCCATCACGCTGGTGTCGATCGCCGTGGCCCTGACGGGGGGCACGGCCGAGGTGACCTGGCTCGGCCTCGCCTGGGTGGTCCTCCGGATGGTTCTCTTCTTCGCGGCCGCCGGGTTCGTCGCCTGGGTGGTCCTGCCGCGTCTCATGAACTGGATCCACCTCACCCCGGAGTTCGGGCAGCTCTACGGAGTCCCGGTGTTCGCGCTGATGTTCGCTCTCTTCCTCGGCTGGAGCGCGGAGACGCTCGGCGGGGTGGCGGCCATCAGCGGCACGTTCCTGGCAGGCTTCGGCCTCAGCCGGATCAACGCGCGGGCGAAACACGAGGTCGAGCAGGCGTCGGCCTACGTGTCGTATGCGTTTCTCGTGCCGATCTTCTTCGTGAGCATCGGCCTCGTCACCGACTTCGCCCAGCTGGGCCTTGGATCGCTGCCCTACGCCGGTCTCCTGATCCTCCTGAGCGTCGTGACGAAGGTGGTCGGCACGGGGGCGGGGGCGCTGCTCGGCGGTTTCAGCCGGCTGGAATCGCTTCGCCTCGGGGTGTGCATGATCTCGCGCGGCGAGGTCGGTCTCATCATGGCGTCGATCGGACTCGCCCGCGGTATCTTCGATGACCAGGTCTTCCCGTCGCTCCTTCTGGCAATCTTGGTGTCGACCCTGGTCACCCCGCCGCTCGTGCGGCTGGTCTTCCGGGGCGTCATTCCCGAGGAGAGCGCCGCCGAGCCGGCGCCGGCCACCGGCAGCTCGTAGCCAGGAAAGGGACCCCATGGCCAAGCTCGTCGTGCTGATCACGACCCACGTGGAGAAGACGCTGGCGCTCGCGGAGGCCTGGCAAAAGGCGGGCGCGCCCGGCGTGACGCTCGTGCCGAGCCACGGGTTCCGGACGCTGAAGGAGCGGAGCCGGAAGCTCGAGCTGCCGCACTTCGTGAACCTGGCCACCATCCTGAAGCAGGTCGACGACACGACGCACATGCTGCTCTCGGTCGTGGACGACAACCTGGTGGAGGCCCTCGCGCAGGCGACGCGGTCTGTCCTGCGGGACCCTCTCACGCCGAAGACCGGCATCGGCTTCGTCATCGACGTGGACCGCGTGTTCGGGATGGACACGTAGGACGCGCGGCCCCGGCGCGGGCGCCGAAATCACGATGCTATACTGAGCCGCCTTCATGGATCTGCTGACATCCATCGGCTTCAGCATCATCGTCGCCGCCGTCCTCGCCTTCCTCGCGCGCCGCCTGGGCCAGCCGCTCATCCTCGGCTACATCCTCGCGGGCGCGGTCCTGGGGCCGCACATCGGCTTCCACGTGGTCACGGACGAGGCGAGCATCGAGCTGATCGCCGAGATCGGCCTCATCCTGCTCCTCTTCCTCATCGGCCTCGAGATCAGTCTCCCCCGGCTCCTCCAGGCCGGCCGGGCCATCACGGTCACGGGCCTCCTCCAGGTGCCGATCTGCGCGGGGCTCGCGTGGCTCGCGCTCGGCCCCGTCGTCGGGTCGATGGGAGGCCAGTTCGACCGGCTCTACCTCGCCTTCGCGAGCGCGCTGTCGTCGACGCTGATCGTCGTCAAGCTCTTGTCCGACAAGTTCGAGCTGGGGACGTTCGGCGGCCGGGTCACGCTGGGCGTGCTCATCTTCCAGGACCTCTACGCGATCGCCTTCCTCGCCATCCAGCCCAACCTGCAGAACCTGCAGGCGATGCTCCTCCTGCGCTCCCTGGTGGCCGGCGTGGGTCTGGTGGGCGGGGCGTGGGTCATGGCCCGCTTCGTCCTGCCGTGGTACTTCCGCGTGATCGCGAAGTCCTCGGAGCTCGTCGTGGTCAGCGCGATGGCCTGGTGCTTCCTGGTGGCGGGCGTCGCGGGGTGGGCCGGCCTGTCGAAGGAGATGGGCGCCCTGATCGCCGGCGTCGTGATCGCCTCCTACCCGTACGGCACCGAGGTCATTTCCCGGGTCGGCGGCGTCCGGGACTTCTTCCTCACGCTGTTCTTCGTGGCGCTCGGCCTGAAGATCCCCGAGCCCTCGACGTCCGCGATCCTCGCCGCGCTGGGCGGCGTCGTGTTCGTCACGCTGAGCCGATTCCTCGCGATGTACCCCCTCTTCGCGTTCCTCAAGCTCGACACCCGGACCGCCGGAGTCGTGGCGATCAACCTCGCCCAGATCAGCGAGTTCGCGCTCGTCATCTTCTCGCTCGGCACCGTCTACAAGCACATCAGCCCCGCGGCCAACTCGCTGATCCTGTACACCGTGCTGCTCACCGCGGTGATCTCGACCTACGGGATCCTCTACAACCACGCGATCGCGACGTGGATGGCGGGGGTGCTCAACGCGCTGGGACTCCGCCGGTCGTTCGCGGCGAAGCCCGCCGCGCCGGCGAGCGGGGAGCCGGACGGCGGCTCGGGCGAGGGCGACGAGGGGCGCGACGTGTTCCTCCTGGGAGTGTCGCGCGAGGGGCTCGCGTTCGTTCAGCATGTCTCGCGCACCGCGCCGGCCCTGAAGGACCGGATGGTGGCGATCGACTTCAACCCCGAGATGCTGGAGCGCCTTCGCACGGAGGGCGTCGACAACCACTACGGGGACATCTCGAACATGGCGACGCTGGAGCACGCGGGGATCGGGCGGGCCGCGATCGTGATCTCGGGGATCTCGGACTGGTTCCTCAAGGGCACGAGCAACCTGCAGATCCTGCGTCTGGTGCGCTCGATCGCGCCCAAGGCGCGCGTCATCGTGACCGGCGACACGCCCGAGGGCGCCCAGGAGCTCTACGTCGCGGGCGCCGACTACGTGATGGTGCCGTCGGTGCTGAGCGCCGAGCACCTCGCCGGCATCCTGGCGGACCGCTCGCCCAACGCCCTGGCCCGGGCCCGGCGGGTGCAGGCGTTCGACCTCTTCCGGCGCTGACCGTGGACGCGCGGCCCGCCCGCCCCGACTGACGTGCGCGACCTCCGCGGCCGCTACGCGATCGTGGGCGTCGGCGAGACGGAGTACAGCCGCGCCTCCGGCCGGTCCACCCGGGCGCTGGGGGTCGAGGCGGTGCGCCTCGCCATCTTGGACGCCGGGCTCGCGCCCCGTGACATCGACGGCATGCTCTCCTATCACTCGAACGACTCGACGCCGTCCATCGCCATCGCCGGCGACCTCGGCATCCGCCTCAATACCTACGCCGACGTCATCGGCGGCGGCAGCAGCACGGAGGGGCTCGTCGCCTACGCCATGGGCCTCCTCGAGGTCGGGCTCTGCCGGGCCGTCGTGATCTTCCGGGCGATGAACGGTTACAGCGAGTTCCGGATCGGCGGCACGGGCGCCCGCGCGGCCACGCCCGTGCGCGGGCTCGATCTGGCCGACCGGCCCTACGGCATGCTGAGCGCCGGGCAGCGCTTCGCGCCGGTATTCACGCGCCACATGTACGAGTACGGGACGACCTCGGCGCAGGTGGCCCACGTGAAGGCGGCCCACTCCCGGCACGCGGCGGCGAACCCGAAGGCCCTCCTCCGGACGCCCGTGACCGTGGAGGAGGTGCTCGCGTCGCGCTGGATCGTGAAGCCCCTTCACTTGCTCGACTGCTGCCTCGAGACGGACAACGCGACGGCCCTCGTCGTCACGTCCGTCGATCGGGCCCGCGACGCGCGACATCCTACGGTCCGCATCCTGGCGGCCGCCGGGCGCGTGAACCGGGATCGTCCCGACTTCTTCTATCAGGGGCGCTACACGACCGTCGCCGGGGTGCACGCCCGCGAGCTCGTCTTTCCCGCCGCCGGGGTCGGCCCCGAGGACGTCGACGTGACCGGCGCGTACGACGCCTTCACGTTCACCGCGATGCTCCAGCTCGAGGCCTTCGGGTTCTGCGAGCAGGGGGCCGGCGGACACTACGTCTCCAGCGGCGCGATCGAGCTCGGCGGGCGGCGGCCCAACAACACGAGCGGCGGCCACCTCTGCGAGGGCTACACGCACGGCATGAGCATGGTGATCGAGAACGTGCGGCAGCTCCGGGGAACCGTCGACGACTACTGCCCGCGGGCGGCCCAGGGGATCCACACGTACGAGTACCGGCCGGGCGGCTGCCGGCAGGTCCGCGAGGCGAAGATCGCGATGAACATGGGCTGGGCGTCCCCGGCGACGGGCAGCGCCCTCATCCTGGCGTCGGCCCGTGCCTGAACCCGTCGTCTACCGCGGCATGGCGCTCATCGCGCCCGAGACCGACTCGGAGTGGCACGGCCACTTCCAGGCGGCCCGGGAGGGACGGCTCGTGATCCGCCAGTGCGCGGATTGCCGGCGACTGCGCTATCCGCCGGGCGCCGGCTGCCCGTGGTGCGCGTCGCTCGCCTGGATGTGGGCCCCTGTCAGCGGGCGCGGGACGATCCACTCGTACGTGATCGTCGTCCAGGCGATCCAGCCGGGCTTCCGGGACTGGGCGCCCTACCCGGTCGTGGTGGTCGAGCTGGACGAGCAGCGCGGCGAGCCGACGCCGGACGACGGGATCCGCCTCGTCACGAACCTCGTGACGCCGGACTTCAAGCCCGAGCGGGAAGAGCGCGTGGCGATCGGCGCGCGGGTCGAGGTCTGCTTCCAGCCGCTCGGCCCGGACGGCGCTCTCCCGCAGTTCCGCCTCAGCGGGAAGCCGCCGGCCGCGCCGCTGTGGCAGCTCCCGGGCTGACCGGTCCCCAGGCCCGCGCCTCTCGCCTCAGCGCGCCGGCTCGCAGACGATCAGCTGCAGGTCTCGGTGGCCGGACTCCTCCCGGCAGGGCGCAGCCTGCTCGGCCACGCGATGGGAGAAGGCCGGGAACAGCCGTCGCGGTACGACGAGCACGTGCCGGTATGTGACCTGGCGAGAGCTCCGCCACCTCCTCGTCCCACCGCTCGGTCGTCGGCTGGTACTCGGGGATCCGCTCCGGGCGGCGGGTGAGGACCTCGAACGGCGCGTTCAGGTAGAACGGCAGGCCGTAGATCCGCCGGTCCACGATGATGACCTCGGTCGGCGCCGACGCCAGATAGGGTCCGATCCATTACGCGAGCGCCCGCGGCGGCAGGAAACCGCGTCGCGGGGTTGGCGGGCGCCTCGCGTTGACCTCGTCGCGCGGCCGCTGCTAGCATCGAGAGGTCGCGGAGCGGGGTGACGACTGCATCGCGGCGACCTCGTCCACCGGAACGGGCGCTGGTGCGTGGGAGGCATGCGATGCAAGGCCGCGTCGTGCTGATCACGGGCGGGACGGGAGCGCTGGGATCGGCCGTCGCGCAAAGCACCCTGGAGGCCGGCGCGACGGCCGTCGTGACCTACCGGGACGCGCGCGACCTCGATGCCTTGAAAGGCCGGGTCCCCGCTGCGGCCCGCGACCGCCTCCACGGCGCGCAAGCCGACGTGACCGACGGCGTCAGCGTGGGCCAGCTCGTGGCGGAGGTGACAGCCCGGCACGGCCGGCTCGACGTCCTCGTCAACGCGGTCGGCGGATTCGCCGGTGGCGACCTCCTCGGGACCGACGAGCGCGGCTGGGACGGGATGCTGAGCCTGAACCTCCGCAGCGTCTATCTCTGCTGCCGCGCCGCGCTCCCCGCGATGCTCGGCGCCGGCCACGGCCGCATCGTCAACGTCGCGTCGCGCTCGGTCGTCCCGCCGACGGGGGGCTTCATCGCCTACACGGTCGCCAAGAGCGGCGTGATCGCCCTGACCCAGGCGCTCGCCCAGGAGGTGCGGGGGCGCGGCATCACGGTGAACGCCGTCCTCCCCAGCACGATGGACACGGAGGCGAACCGCCGCGCGATGCCGGGATCGGACCGGAAGGGCTGGGTGACGCCGGCGTCGGTGGCGCGCGCGATCCTCTTCCTGGCGAGCGACGGCGCCGCCGATGTGACCGGAACGCTCCTGGCCGTCTGAGGCGGAGTGAGCCGAGACCCGCGAGCGCGAGGCGCACGATGAAGATCACCGACGTCACGCTCACGCTCTTCGCCTGGCCCGGCATCCCCTCGACCACCTACGGCCGCCACACCGGCCGGTTCGGCGGCGACGGGCAGCTCGGCCTCCTGACCCTCGCGACCGACGCGGGCGTCGTGGGTCACGCGTTCCTCGGCTCGGCCATGAGGGGGGCCCATCTCGACGGCGCGTCGCTGATCGAGGTGCTGAAGCCCGTCGTGCTCGGCCAGGACCCGCTCGACCGCGAGCGCCTGTATCACGCGTTGTGGCAGCGGAGCCGGTCGACCACGGCGCGCGCGATCGGCGCGGTGGACGTGGCGCTCTGGGACCTGGCCGGCAAGGTGGCGGGGCTCCCCATCCACCGGCTGCTCGGCTCGTACCGGGACCGCGTCCGCGCGTACGCGAGCTCGGCCGTCCTCGCCACCCCCGAGGCCTATGGCGATGAGTCGGCGCGCTTCAAGGCCGAGGGCTGGACCGCCTACAAGATCCATCCGCCCACCGATCCGGCCACGGACATCGCGGTCTGCCAGGCGGTGCGGCGGGCCGTCGGCGACGGCTACGCGGTGATGCTGGACGGCAGCTGGGCCTACGACTATCCGACCGCGCTCCGGGTCGGCCAGGCCATCGAGGCGCTCGCCTACCACTGGTACGAGGACCCGCTCGCCGACGACGACATCTACAGCTACGTCAAGCTGAAGCAGCACCTCCGCATCCCCATCCTCGCCACCGAGTACTCCCCGGGCGGCTTCACCGCCTACGCGCCCTGGCTCCTCGCCCGGGCGACGGACTTCCTGCGTGGCGACGTCGCGGTCAAGGGCGGGATCACCGCCTGCGTCAAGGCGGCGCACCTCGCCGAGGCCTTCCACATGAACTACGAGGTGCACCACGGCGGCAACTCCCTCAACAACGTGGCGAACCTCCACGTCATCATGGCGATCCGGAACTGCGAGTTCTTCGAGGTGCTCCTGCCGGCCGGCGCGCAGAAGTACGGGCTGGCCGAGGACATCGAGGTGGACGGCCAGGGCCTGGTCCACGCGCCCACCGGCCCCGGGCTGGGGGCGCAGATCGACTTCGACCTGATCGAGCGGCGAAGGCTCGCCGTCCTGCGCTGACCGCGGACCGACGCCCGCGGCAACCGGAGCGGTACCGCACGGCACCGCAGCGGCGCCACTACCCCTGGACGAGTGCGTCCACGACCTCCGCGACCTGCGTGAGGGTAGCCCCCGGCAGGCTAGAACTGAACGGCGATCGTCCCGTTTCCGTATGAGATCTGGCACCCGCCAGTGCCGCCGCCCGGGAAGCCCTTCTCGGGATCGAAGAGCCTGAACCCACAGCGCATGGCGTTGCCCTTGTCGCCGAAGAGCGTGGCGACGATCCGATTCGCGTACTCCTCTCGGAAGGAACCGATCTCGACGGCGTTCGTCCAGACGTCCTGCGACCCGGTGCCGCCCTCCCGCGCCACGGCGTCAGTGAAGCCCGCAATGGGGCCGACCATCGACACCAGCTCCGTGTCCGGGACCTCGCGGGTGACCTGAACGAACTTGCCCGTGAAGCGCTCGCCGGTGGGGAGCGTCGCGGCGATCGTGCCCCGCCTCGAGGAGTCCGCCGTCCAGTTGAACTCGACGGGGCTCACCGGCCGCCCGGGCGCGGTCAGCATCCCACCGAGATAGCCCGTGAACCCGTGGACGAGCAGCCTGCCAGCAGGGCCGACAGCGCCACGGTGAGCCCACGCAACGTGATCCGTCCCGCCCTCATGATGCGTCCCTTCCTTTCAAGCGATCGGGCCGAAACCGCGCTGGTCGGATCACGATACCGGGTGATTCCGCCCTCGGCATGGATGGGGACAAGATCTCTCGAGGTCGGCTCCTCAACCGCCTCGGACGACGTCAAGCTGCCCGGCTACCGCACGGCGCCGCGGCGGCGCCACCAGCCCTGGACGAGGCCGTCGACGACTTCCGCCAGCTGGGTGAGCGTCCGGCACTCACGGACGAGATCGCAGTGGGGCGCGTAGAGCGGCATCACGGAGTCGCCCACGCCCCAGCCCCACTGCCCTTCGGGGTTCAGCCAGATGATCCCCTTCACGCGCTCCCGCATCTGCCGGAGCGCCCAGGCCTGGGGGTCGTTGTAGTTGTTCCGCGCGTCGCCCAGGATGAGGAGGGTCGTCTTCCGGTCGAGGCGGTCGAGCGACTCCCGGCAGAACCGCGCGAACGCGTAGCCGAAGTCCGAGCGGCTGTGATAGTCGACCGGCGCGTGCCCGAGGGCGTACTCGACGGCCCGCTCCGCCGGCAGCGTCCGGAAGGCCTCGGACACCTCCGCGATCTCCGAGACGAACGCGAAGCTCTGGACCTTGGAGAAGCACTCCTGGAGGTTCCAGACGAGCTGGAGCATGAAGCGCGAGGCGTTCCGCACGGAGTCCGAGACGTCGCAGAGCGTGACCAGCCGCGGCTTCTCGCGGCGCCGCCGGCGCCAGCGGAGCTCGATCGGCACCCCGCCGTACGGCAGGCTCGCGCGGAGCGTGCGCTGCATGTGGAGCTTGCCCCGCTGCTCCCGCCGCTGCCTGAGTGCGAGCGCGTCCTTGATCCGGCGCGCGAGCCGGGCGACGACCGCCTGCATCTGAGCGACCTCGTCGACCGAGAGCGTGAAGAGCGGCTTGTCGGCCAGGAGCTCCCGTCGAAGGCGATCCGCCTGGCCATGTCCCCGTCGCGCCAGCTCCCGCTCGACGTGCTGACGGACCAGCCGCCGGAACGCCTCGAGCCGTAGGTCCATGTACGTGCGGAGCCGGGCGAGCGCGCCCGGGTCCATCCCCTGCTCCTCCGCGGCGCGGAGGAGCGCTTCCAGGTCCGCCTCGATCTCCTGCCACGGGAACTGGTCCCAGATCTTGCGGGTGAAGTAGCCGACCTGGAGGAAGTAGAAGAGGCGCTCGAGCCCCATCCCGCGCCCGCCCTGCCGGATCGCGAGCTCGAGCGACGAGGCGTCGGAGAGCAGGAGCATCTCCGCCAGCGGGTCGATGTCCATGTCGTCCGCTTGCTCGAGGAGGCGCTCGAGCAGCGATCGCGCCCATGGATCCTCGCGTCCGAGGGCCTTGGCGGCCTCGGCCCCGAGGCCCTTCAGGTCGAAGAAGTAGAGGTCGAAGATCCGCTCGAACGTCGGAAGGTCGCGCGTCTCCTTGACCAGGGTCGCGGCCAGCGCGTGCCGGAAGTCGTCGCGGTCCTCGAGCCCGAGCGCCTGGGCGGCGTGAAGCGCGTCGAGCGCCTCGGTGGTCGAGACGCGCACCTCCGCGCGTCTCAGGTCACCGATGAACTCGAGAATCCGCTCGTCCACGACTGAGAGCCCGGCCGGGCGCTACGAGTCGGCCAGGACCTTGTCGAGGCTCGCCTTCACCCGCTCGAGGTCACGCTCGTGCTTGACGACCAGCGTGAGCGTGGACTCGACGAGGGCGGCGTCGAGCCGGTCGGCGTTCAGGAGCACGAGCGCCCGGGCCCAGTCGAGGCTCTCCGAGATCGACGGGGCCTTGCGGAGCTCGAGCGCCCGGATCTTCTGGACGGCGCTCACGACCTGCCGGGCGAGCTGCTCCGACGCCTCGGGCACCTTGAGCCGGATGATCGCCAGCTCCTCGCCGACACCCGGGAAGTCGATGAAGAGGTGCAGGCAGCGGCGCTTCAGCCCGTCGGTCAGCTCGCGCGCGTTGTTCGAGGTCAGGACGACGAGCGGGATGTGGCGCGCCTTGATCGTCCCGAGCTCCGGCACCGAGACCTGCCAGTCCGACAGCACCTCCAGCAGGAACGCCTCGAACTCGACCTCGGCCTTGTCGATCTCGTCCACCAGGAGCACGACGGGCTGCTCGGCGAGGATCGCGCCCAGGAGAGGCCGCGGCGAGAGGAACCGGCGCGAGAAGAAGGCGTCCTCCTGGCGGGCGATGCGGTCGACCGCATCGGGGAGGGACGGCGCGTCGGCGATGAGCTCGCCGATCCGCTCCCGCAGCATCTGGGTGTACAGGAGCTGCTTCGCGTACTTCCACTCGTAGAGCGCCTTGGCCTCGTCCAGCCCTTCGTAGCACTGGAGCCGGACGAGGGGACGGCCCGTCGTCTCGGCCAGGACCTTGGCGAGCTCGGTCTTGCCCACGCCGGCGGGCCCCTCCACCAGGACCGGCCGGTTCATCCGGCTGGCCAGGTAGACGACCGTGGCGATGCGGCGGCTCGCGATGTACCGGCTCGCGCGGAACTGCTCCTGGACCTCCTCGACGGACGCGAACATGCCCTTCTCCTCAGCTATGGGGGCAGGGGCCCCGGGGACCGCCTGGCCGGCGGCATCCCCGACAGGGTCGCCTCATGCGGCCCCGCGGCCCTCCGGCACGAAGCCTCATGATACCTCAGGGACGCGGTTCGGGCAGGGAGAGCGCGGCGACGAGCCCGGCGAGCGGCAGGGCCGCCACCAGGTGGAGCGCCGCGAAGAGACCCCAGTGATCGGCCACCCAGCCGAGGATCGTCACGCCGATGCCCCCCGTGCCGATGGCCAGTCCCACGATGAGCCCGGCCGCCATGCCGAGGCTCTTCGGGAGGTACGCCTGGCCGAGCGCCACCGTGATCGAGAACGAGGAGACGAGCACGAAGCCGGTCGCCGCCAGCGCGACCGCGGCGAGCCAGCCGCCGGGGCGCCAGAGGAAGAGGGCGATGAGCGGAACGGACAGGAGGAAGCTCGCGACGAGGTAGCGCCGGGACCCCCACCGGTCGGCGATCGGACCGCCCGCCAGCGTCCCGACGGCGCCCGCGCCGAGGAACAGGAACAGCAGCGGCCCCACGACGCGCGGATCCTGGCCGAGGACGTCGACATAGAGGAAGGGCACGTACGTCACGAGGCCGAGCTGGGTCCAGGACCGCACGGTGACCACGCCGATGAGGAGCGCCATCGCCCCTCGCATCGGCCGGCCGCCCTCGCGCGCGGCGCGCGACGTCCCGCTGTCGGCCGGCGTCGCGATGAGCCCCGGCAGCACGGTCGCGAGCAGCGCCGCGACGAGGAGCCCGGGGCCGAGCAGCCCGAGGGTGCCAGGGAGACCGAAGCGCGGCACGAGCAAGGTGACGGCGGGCGGACCGAGGGCGATGCCGATGTTCCCGCCGATCGAGAAGAGCGAGAGACCCGTGGCCTTGCGGTCCCCCGCCACCTGGTTCGCCGTCCGGTATCCCTCGGGATGATAGGCGGCGACGCCGAGGCCCGAGACCACGACCACGCCCAGCAGCGCCCAGTAGGACGGCATGATCCCGGCCAGCGAGATGCCGGTCGCGGACAGGAGCACCGCCCACGGCAGGAGCCACCGGCGCGTCGCGCGGTCCGCCAGGTAGCCGAACACCGGCTGGATGAGGGACGACGTCATGGTGGCGACGAGCAGGATCGCCGCGGACGTGACGTACGTGAGGCCGAAGGCACTCTTGAGAAACGGGAGCAGCGGCGCCAGCGCTCCCTGGTTCATGTCGACCACGAGATGGCCCAGCGCCAGGAGACCGAGCACGCGAGTGTTGGGACGGCTTCGCGTCACGACGGCGCCGGCCGCCGGCAAGGTCTCCGTGAGCTCGGGAGCCCGGCACTCGGCTGGAGGCGGACGTGTCACCAAGTCATCCTACACCCTGGCCTCTGGCCCGGACGGGCCCGACACTCCGTCGAGTGGCCGCGCTCGCGCGCCCGCGCTACGCTGAAGACGTGCACGCGAGCGACGCGGACGAGACGCGGGCCCGGCGGTATCACCGGCGCCAGTTCGCGCTGACGCTCGTCGACCTCGCGCTGGGCGTCATCCTCCTGGCGTCGTGGAGCTGGAGCGGGGCCGCCGTGCGGCTGGCCGCTCTCCTCGAGGCGCGGTTCGGCGCTCCCGCCGCCGTCGTGGCCGGCATGGCCCTGGCCGTCGGCGCCTCGCAGGTTCTGCTCACGTTTCCCCTGGACGTCGTGGCGGGCTTCC
The DNA here is from genome assembly GCA_963765195.1 of uncultured Candidatus Rokubacteria bacterium. Lineage (GTDB taxonomy): Bacteria > Methylomirabilota > Methylomirabilia > Rokubacteriales > DASRDR01 > DASRDR01. The sequence goes on along the minus strand of CAVXVV010000084.1, from coordinate 29,053 downwards.
TCCTCCCCCGGCGCGCGGGCCTCCTGACGCAGGGCTTCGGCAGCTGGCTCGGCGATCGCGCGAAAGCGCTCCTGATCGGAGGCGGGCTGGGTCTCGGCGCCATCGAGATCATCTACGGACTGCTCCGGTGGAGCCCGGACCGGTGGTGGCTCTGGGCGGGCGGCGTGCTCGCCGCGGGGCTCGTCCTCCTGGCGGCGGCGGTGCCGCGCTGGCTGATTCCGCTCTTCTACAAGCTGACGCCGCTCGACGACCCGCTCCTCCGCGAACGGATCCTCGCGCTGGCCGCCCGCATGGGAGTGCGGGCCGCGGCGGTCGTCGTCGCGGACTTCTCCCGCAAGGGGCGGACCGCCAACGCCGCCGTGGTCGGCCTCGGGCGCACCCGGCGGATCCTCGTGAGCGACACGCTGCTCCGCGAGTTCCCGGCCGACGAGGTGGAGGTGGTCCTGGCGCACGAGCTCGGCCACCACGCGCGCCGTCACGTCCCGCAGGGGCTCGTGCTCCAGAGCCTCCTCATCGTCGGCGCCTTGTGGGCCGCCGACCGGATACTCCGCGCGAGCGCGGCAGGGCTCGGGCTGACCGGCCCGGGCGACCCCGCCGGCCTTCCGCTCCTCGCGCTGGTACTGAGCGCGCTCGGGCTCCTCACCACGCCCGTCGTGGCGGCATGGTCCCGCCGGCTCGAGCGCGAGGCCGATCGCGTCGCGCTCGAGGTCAGCCGCGCACCGGACGCCTTCGTCGCGGCCATGGAGCGGCTCGGGCAGCTCAATCTCGCCGAGCGGCAGCCCGGGCGGCTCCGCGAGCTCCTCTTCGCCACGCACCCGTCGCTCGAGGCGCGGATCGCCGCCGGACGCGCGGCGGCCGCCCGCCTCGCCGCCGCCCGCTGACGCCGGCCGAGGCGCCGCTGCCTTGACACCCCCGCGAGGCGCGTGGGAGCCTGCCCTTCGCGGCAGGCGCCCGGCGGCGCCGTCGTCGGACGACTCTCCTGGAGGCTCGCGATGAGTGACCTGGACCGCCTGAAGACGCACGTGACCGACGCCGTCGATCGGATGGCCGAGGACCTGTGGAGCCTCGCGCTCCAGATCCACGCCAACCCGGAGCTGGCCTTCAAGGAGGAGAAAGCCGCGAGCTGGCTGACCGCATTTCTCGAGCGCCAGGGGTGCCGCGTCGAGCGCGGGGTGGGCGGGCTGCCGACCGCGTTCCGCGCGGAGGTGTCCGGCGCCGGCGACGGGCCGACGATCGCGGTGATGGCGGAGTACGACGCGCTCCCCGGGATCGGCCACGCGTGCGGCCACAACGTCATCGCCACCGCGGGAGCCGGCGCGGGCGCCGCGCTCGCGCTCGTCGCGAGCCGCCTCGATCACGGCCGGCTTCCCTTCAAGGGCCGGATCGAGGTGGTGGGGACGCCCGCGGAGGAGGGCGGCGCCGGCAAGGTCAAGCTTCTGGACGCGGGCGTGTTCAAGGGCGTCGATGCCGCGCTGATGATCCACCCGCGGTGCGGCACCCAGGTCTGGCGGCCGACGCTCGGCCTCATGAAGGCAAAGGTGGAGTACTTCGGCAAGGCCGCGCACGCGTCGTCCTGGCCCTGGCGGGGCGTGAACGCGCTCAACGCGGTCATCGCGCTCTTCAACGCCCTCGACGCGATGCGCCAGCAGCTCCGCCCCGATGCCCGGGTCCACGGGGTGATCACGAACGGCGGCCAGCAGCCGAACATCATCCCCGAGTACACCTCGGCGGACTTCTATCTCCGCTCGCTGGACAGGACGTACCTCCAGGAGGTCCGGCGCCGCTTCGAGGCGGCGGCGGAGGGCGCCGCCACCGCCACCGGGTGTCGGGTCCAGGTGACCGTCGACCCGCGGATTCACGACCCGCTCAAACCCAACGGGCCGATGGCGACCCTCTTCGAGCGGAACCTCGCCCGCATCGATTTCCCGGTGGACCCCGACGACGGGCAGGCGGGATACGGGTCGACGGACGCCGGCAACGTGAGCCACGCGATCCCCACGATCCATCCCTACATCCGCACGGCGCCCGACGGAGTCCCCGGTCACTCGCGCGAGTTCGCCGAGCACAACGCCACGCCGCTGGCGCGCGCGGGCATGGTGGCCGCCGCCAAGGCGCTGGCCCTGACGGCGCTCGATCTCCTCGCCGATCCGGCCGCGCTCCAGTCGGCGAAGGAAGAGTTCCAGCGCCTCGGCTGACCGTGCGGCCCGCCGCCGTCACGAGGCCCGCGTGACGCGCGTGGAGCGGCGCCTCGCCCTCGTGGGTCGCCCCGGGGTGGCGCTCCCCGCCCCGCCTGCCAGGCCGTGAGCGGCGTCGCCGCCGTGTGGCGCCTCGATGGCGCCCCGCTTCCGCCGGCCGACCTCGACCGGGTGCTCGAGCGTCTCACCCCGAGGCCCGACGACCCGGCGGACCGCTGGCTCGATGGTCCGGTCGGTCTCGGCCAGCGGATGCTCGCGGGCGCGCGCGACGCGCTCCACGCGACGCTCTCGCGAGGCGGCGAGGCCGGCGACGCCGTCGCCGCCGCCGACGCGCGGCTCGACAATCGGGCGGAGCTCGTCGCGGCCCTCGGGCTTCCCCTCTCCGCCGTGGACCAGATCGGCGACGCGGAGCTCATCCTCCGGGCCTGGGAGCGCTGGGGCGAGGCCTGTCCCGCGCGCCTCCTGGGTGATTTCGCGTTCGCCGTCTGGGACGGGCGCCGGCGGATGCTTTTCTGCGCGCGAGACCCCGCCGGCCTCAAGCCCCTCTACTATCACGCGGGGCCGCGCGTCTTCGCCGCCGCGTCGGGGACCGGGGCCCTCCTCGCCGTTCCCGGCGTGCCGCGTCGGATCGACGAGCTCCGGATCGCGGCCTACCTCGTCCCCGGCCTCGAGAGCCGGACGGCGACGTTCTACGAGGGCATCGTCCGGCTGCCGCCGGGGCATTGCCTGAGCGTGACGTCGGCCGGCGCCGGCGCGCCGCGCCCCTATTGGCAGCTCGATCCCACGCAGGAGGTCCGGCTCGGGTCGGATGCCGAGTACGCCGAGCGGTTCCGGGAGCTCTTCACCGACGCCGTCCGCTGCCGGCTCCGCGCGGCGGCGCCCGTGGCCGCCGCGTTGAGCGGCGGGCTCGATTCCTCGTCCGTGGTGTGCGTCGCCCGGGCGATCCGGACGGCGGCGGGGACCGGCCCGCTCGCCACGTACACGGCGCGCTTCCCCACGATCCCGGGCTGCGACGAGGGCGCCTTCGTCGCGGCGGTCGAGGCGGGCGGCGGGCTCCGGCCGCGGCATCTCGACGGGGAGGCGCTCGACCCTCTCGGCGATCTCGAGCGCGGGGCCCTCCGGCACGAGGAGGCGCTCCAGACCGGCGGCTACTACATGCACTGGGCGCTCTATCGCGCCGCCGCGGCCGATGGGATGCGCGTGTTCCTGGAGGGCACGGGCGGCGACATCGTCGTCTCCCACGGCACCGGCTACCTCGGCGACCTCGCCCGCCAGGGCCGCTGGCTCGAGCTCGGCCGGGAGGCCCGCCGGCTGTCGCAAGCCTTCGAGCGACCGATCTGGCGGGTGTTGCGGACGGCCGCGGTCTCGGTGGCGTCTCCGACAGTCCGTCGAGGCTGGCGACGCGCGCGCCGCGGTGGCTTCCTCGGGCCGCCGCGGATCCGGGCGGAGTTCGCGCGGCGGATCCGCCTCGACGAGCACCTTCGCGCCGCGGAGCCGGCGCGCCTGCCCTCCGATGTCGAGGGGGCGCGCGGCGAGCACTGGCGCCAGCTGACCTCACCCCGGCTGGCGGGGATCCTGGAGACGCTCGCCGCCGCGGGCCGCGTGATGGGCATCGACTCGCGCGACCCCTTCCTCGACCGGCGGCTGATCGAGTTCTGCCTGGCGCTCCCGGTCTCCCAGAAGATCCGGCAGGGGCGCACGCGTGTCGTGGCCCGCCACGCCCTCGCCGCGCTCCTCCCGGCCGAGATCCGGGACCGCCCCGGGAAAGCGCCGATCGACCTGATGCTGGCCTCGGCGCTCGCAGTCTACGGCCGCGAGCGGCTGGATCGCCTCATGACCGAGGCCGCGGATTCGCTCGATCCCTACGTGGGAGCGGCGGTCGTGCGACAGGCCCACCGTGCGTACCGGGCGCGTCAAACCATGCCCGAGGTCCGGCAGGTGTGGCGCCTGGCGCTCCTGGCGCTGCGGCTCCGGCGCGCCGGGAGCTGAGGAGCGCCGCCAGCGGGAGCAGCCGGCGCGCGCGTCAGCGCTCGGCGGACCCGGTCTCCGAAAGCGCCCGCCGGCGAGCGTCGGTGCGGCGCTCGGCCTCGAGCCGCTCCAGCTCGACGGCCGAGTGGTCGACGAAGCGCATGGCCGCCGCGAGCCCGCGGTGGCCGGCCTCCTCCGCGATGAGGCGGTGCATCGCCTGACAGACGCGCCGGTAAGCGGGATGCCCCTGCGGCGCGGTCCGGAGCTCGAGGACGTGCATCGCCTCGCGCGCGTTCATCTCCATGTAGAAGCGGATCCGGTAGGCCATGCAGACCGCGTAGGGCGCCACCGGCGCGAGGCCCGCGGCGGCCAGCGCGTCGTGAAGGGCCGCGGACGCCTCCATGACGCGCCGCCAGTCCGCGCCGCCCCCGCTCTCCTCGATCGCGTCCGGCACCGCGAAGCCGTGGCGAGGACCGAGCGGCTGCCACTCGAGCGACAGGAGCCGGTGGCGCTGGAGGTCCCGGAAGGCGCCGTAGTCGGTGAGGACGTCGAACCGGTAGCTCGTCCGCTCGAGAGCGCGGCCCGGCTTGTGGCGCCGGTTGCGGCGCTCCCCGACGTAGGCCGCGAGGACCGCCTCCCGCTCCTTGGCGCTCATGCGGCGCGCGTGCGCGAGGAGCTGGTCGTCGGGCACGCCCGAGACGGCGTACAGCGCCGCGGCCACGACCTTGACCTCGCCCTCGGGATCGAAGTCGGTGAGCACCACCTCCGGCCGCGATTCGGGCGCGAGCGCGCCGAGCGCCCCGGCGGCGGCCGCCTCCGTGGCCTCGCGCGTGGCCGCGAGGTACGCCGACCAGGCGCCGCCGCGATCCGCGGTGTCCACGCGCCGGAGGAACGCCGGGATCACCTTCCGCAGCTCGGTCAGCGCGAGGTCCGCGCAGGCGCGCGCCTCGGCGAGCGGCGACGCGCGGAGCCGGAGCAGGAGCGCCTCGTACGCCTGCCCCGTGCCGTAGAGGCCGACGTTCGACTTCGTCGCGGCGGGCAGGAGCCCCCGCAGCGTGTCGAGGGCCTTCGCGCGGATGGTGCTCCGGTAGACCGCCTCCGAGTCCGTCGCCTGGCGCGGGTGGCGGCGGCGGAAGTGCTCCTGCATCGGCTCGAGCCAGCGGGCGTAGGTCTCGAACATGAGGTCGAGCGTCGCCTCGAACTCCCGCGCGAGCGGCGCCGCGCGGACCTCCGCCGGGACGTGGTAGCGCCAGCGCCCGCCGGGCCGGTCCGCGTACGGGACGTAGCGGGTCGACTGCTCCAGGTACGCCATGAGGCGGCCCCACTCGAGCAGCTTCGTGAGCACGTTGGAGACGCCCTCGCACGCGAGGTGCACGCCGCCCAGCTGAGCGACCGAGTCGTCCCCGTACTCGACGAACACGCGCTCGAAGAGACGCTCCGCCCGGGCGATGCCGATGTCCCGCGCGGGCGCCCCCTCCCCCGCCGCCAGGTCCGCGAACTCGTCGAGGAACAGCCGGCGGAGCGACTTCGGCGAGCGCGAGTAGCGCGCGAAGAGCGCGCCCTTGACCACCTCGGGCAGGTTGACGAGCGCGAAGACCGGCTGGTCGACGTTCGTGAAGTAGGGCGCGAGCCGCGCCCGCTCTTCCGCCGTGAACGGCTCGACCGCTCCGAAGCTCATGCCGGGCGTCTCACCCCCGTCGGCGCGATCGGAGGGGCTCACGGCGACTATCCTAGCAGGGCGCGGAGGAGGGCGACCAGGACCACGCCCCCCGCGACGGCGATCAGGAGATGGCCCGTGCGGCGGGCGAGCACGGCCACCGCCGCGGCCGCCGGGAGGTCGGTCACCCATCCGGGCACGGCATTGCCCGGCGCGAGGAGCACCAGCGGCAAGGCGAGCGCGGTGATCAGCGCGATCGGCAGCGCCGCGAAGTACCGCTCGACCCAATCCGGCAGGCGCCGCCGCGCCAGCGCGAACAGGAGCGGCGCGCGCGTCAGATAGGTCGCCAGGCCCATGGCGGCGAACGTGAGGAGGAGGCCGAGTCTCATCGCGCGCGACCTCCCCCGGGCTCGGGACCGCGGGCGCCGGCGCCCGGCGCGAGCCAGATGCCGAGCGCGGAGGCGCCCAGGCCGGCGAGCGCGATGTGCCAGGTCCCGCCGAGCGTCGCCTTGACGGCGAGCGCCACGACGGCGGCGACCGCCGCCACCGCCCACTGCCAGCGCGCCTGGATCGTTCGCGCCAGGATCGCGATGAACACCGCCGGGAACACGAAGTCGAGGCCGTATCGATGCGGGTCGGGGATGCGCCCGCCGAGGATGCCGCCCGCGGTGGCGCCGACGTACCAGGCCAGATAGGTAGTGGCCGCCGAGCCGGCGTAGTAGGCGGGGTGCGGCGGGTGCTCCGCGTAACGCGCCATCGTGAGCGCGTACGACTCGTCCGTGACGCCGTGGGCGAGCAGCGCCAGGCGGCCGCGCGAGAGGTGGGCGAAGTGGGGCGCCAGGCTCGCCGCCATCAGGTAGTGGCGGAGGTTGACGATGTAGGTCGTGACGACCAGAAGCCACGCCGGCGCGCCCGACTGGATCATCGGCAGCGCGACGAACTGCGCGGTGCCCGCCGTCACCAGGAGGCACATCGCGACCAGCTCGCCGAGCGACAGCCCGGCCTGGCGGGCCAGGCCGCCCCAGACGATGCCGTAGGCCACGATGCTGGGGACGACGGTCGTCAGCGCATCGCGAACGCCCGCCCACGCCTCGGCGCGCCCGGCGGAGGCGACCGGGCTGGAAGACCCTGAGCTCAGCGGACTGTCTCCTCTCGCTGTACCTGGGCAGAGGCGCATGGCGTGCCGCGCACCCCCGGATGATACGTCGGTGGCCGGGCCGCGCCGCAAGGCCACGCACGGGCCGCGCGCTCAGCCACTCCGTGGGGTCGGCCCGCTCCACGCCGGAAGGACGCTCCGGGGCCGCCGATCGGCCCCGGAGCGGAGGATCGTCGCTAGACGATCGCGATCGGGCGGCCGGGCGAGCCGGTCCCGCCCTTGATGCGGAGCGGCGCGAACACGTAGACGAACTCGGAGACCTTGTCCTTCGAGCAAGCTCGGTGAAGTCCAGGTTCTCGTGGTTGAAGATCCCGTTCTTGGTGATCAGCTCGTTGTGGACGACGAACGCGAGGTCCGTTGTCGGGATTCGGCACGACCTCGGTGGCCCAGGTATCCGCGCCGACGAGCGCCAGCTGCTTGGCGACGCACCAGCGCGCGACGTCCAGGCCGATGCCGGGCTCGCCCTCGTTGAACTTCGCGTTGTCCTTCATCCAGAGGCTGCCCCAGCCGGTGTTGAAGAACACGCCGTCGCCGGGCTGGATGCTGGACTCGGCGATGCTCTGCTGCTGGAGCGCCGCCTGGACGTCGGCGACCGTGATCTCCTCGCCCATGTTCAGCATGCGCCCCTTGAGGCCCGCGACGTCGACCAGGACCCCGCGCGTGAAGAACGGCTTGCATCTTCTCGATGCCGAGCTTCTGGAGGCCGTAGGCGTTCGCCATCTCCGCCTCGGTGAAGCCGTTGTAGTAGCGCATCTCGGTCATGTCGCCGTCCTTGCCCACGATGCAGCCGATGTGGCCGAGCCCGTCGAACTGCGTCCCGACCTGGCCGATCTCGGTGGCGACGAACTCGTCGTGGAAGACGAGCTTGTTCTTGCCGAACGGGCCGCCGGTCGGCGTGCCGGGGATGCGGAGCGCGAAGACCCGGGAGCCGAAGAGCGGCATGCCCGCCTCGTACATGCGGCCGAGCTCGTAGATCTTCCCGGTCTTGATGAGCTTGGCCGCCTCCAGCACCTTCGCCGGCGTGATCCAGTTGGAGCGCGCCGGCCTCGTCCTGCGGCGCCCCAGCGGGACGGCCACCACTTCGGCCCGATCGGCGTGTCGCCCGCCGCCTGGGCCTGCGCGACCTGCGCCTGGGCGAGCATGCCACCGGCGGCCATGCCGGCCGTGACGCCGGTCGCCAGCCCGCTCTGGATGAACGCGCGCCGCGAGACGTCGGCCGGCGCGTCCGGCGGCGCGGCGGTCTCGGGCTCCGTCTTGGGCGCGGCAACACGACGGTGGAACTGTTCCAGCCAGCCACTCTGCATCGTCGTCTCCTTCCGATTCCCAGGTTTCTCGGAGCGCCGGGCCCGCCCACGCGAGCCCTCGTCCCTGATCGGTCGGCAAGTCCGACGACGGCGCCCAGTCATGGCGGGCCGTCATCGGGCCACGCGGGCGATCACGGAGGTGGATTCACGCTAGGCGGGGCTACAGGAGGTGTCAAGGTGGCGGCAGTGCGACGCCACATTGACACCCCCGACGGCGCTCGGCTAGAGTGGGCGCCGTTCAAAACGCACCCAGGAGGCCCGCGATGCGATACCGCTTGGCCGCGCTCACGTCCATCGTCGCGTTCGCCGTCTCGCTCGCTGCGTGCAGCGCGCTGTCGACGGGCCGCGACTTCCCGTCGCCCAAGCCGGGCGCCGAGATCAAGAACGGCGCCACGACGAAGGCCGACCTGCTCAAGATGTACGGCGATCCGACCCAGGTCGGCATGAAGGACGGCGACCAGACCTGGACCTGGTACTACTTCAAGAAGGGCTCCGGCAAGGACGGGGACCTCTCCAAGCAGCTCGAGGTCACGTTCAACCCCCAGGGCGTGGTGAAGTCGTACTCGTTCTCGTCCAACTTCCCCGAGGACATGAAGACCCGCTGACGGGCCCAAGCAAGTCCACGGGACGGCGGCCGCCCGACGCCGCCGTCGTCCCGATCCTCGTTTTCGTCGTCCTGATCTGGGGCGGCAGCTACCCCGCGATCAAGGCCACGCAGTCGTTCTTCCCCCCGCTCGCCTTCGCGGCCTTCCGCTGCGGGGTGGCGGCCTGCGTGCTGGGCGCGGTGGGACTCGCCACCGGGGCCCTGCGCGCGAGCCTCACGCCCCGCGACTGGGGCGTGGTCGTGCTGCTGGGCTTCTTCGGCAACACGCTCTTCCACAGCCTCCTGGTGCTGGGGGTCCACCGCACCTCGCCCGGTCACGCCGCCCTCCTGGTCGCGCTGAGCCCGGTGCTGGCGGCGCTGCTGGCGCGCCTCTTCTCCGGGGAGCCGGTCGGCGCGCCGCCGCACGGCGGGCATCGCGCTGGGCTTCCTCGGCGTCGGGCTGATCGTGCTGCGCGGCAGCCACGGCACGGCGTCCCTGCTGGGCGACCTGCTGTGCCTCGGCGCGAGCCTGTCCTGGGCCCTCTACACCGTGGTCGGGAAGCCTCTGCTCGCGCGCGCCACGCCGCTGGCGGTCACGACATGGGCCACTCTGATCGGGGCGCTCCCGCTCCTTCCGCTCGGCCTGCCCGGGTTCCACGAGGTTCGCTGGGCGGCGCTCGCGCCCGGCGAGTGGTTCCTGCTCGCGTACCTCTCGGCGGGGACGATCGCCCTCGCGAACCTGCTCTGGTACGTGGCCCTCGCGCGCACGGCGACCTCCCGCGTCGTGGGGTTCTCCTTCCTCGTTCCTCTGATCGCCACCACGATCGCGGTCCTGGCGGGGCAGGAGACGCTCAGCCCGTCCCTCGTCCTGGGCGCCTTGGCGGTCCTGGGAGGCGTGGCCCTCGCGCACCGGGCCTGACGGTCCGGCGGCGCCTGAGAAGGCGGTTACCGGAAGTAGGCCTCCACGCGGAGGAAGACCTCGTAGGCGAGCCGGACGTCTCCCAGGCAGTAGGCCTCGATGTCGTCGATCCGCCCCTCGCGCCAGAGGCCGAGCACCTGCGAGCCCTCCATGCCCGGCGGCCACTTCTGGAGGCCGAGCAGCGCGGCGACCACGTCGAGCCGCACCGCATCCGCGCGCTCCCAGTTCGAGAGAACGCGCATCACGTCGAAGTGGCTGTCGGGCGAGTAGGGGCGAAGCGGGAGCCCCGAGCTCGGCGGCACGCCCACGTAGATGGAGCGGCGGATGAGATACGGCAGGTCGAAGGCCAGGCCGTTGTAGGTGACGAAGCGCCACTCGCGAGAGCTCCGCACCACTTCCCAGAACGCCTCGAGGATGCGCCGCTCGTCGTCGACGGCGCGCGCCGTCAGGGCCTTCGTCTCGAGGTCGCCGCGCCCCCGCCCGTCGTGGCCCATCCCGATGCAGATGACGTGGCCGAACTCGGGACGAAGCGCCATGTAGCGCTCCACGTCCCGCCGCATGGCGGCAAAGGCCGCCGCGTCCATGCCGGCCAGGAACTCGTCGAGGCCTGGTCCGGCCCCCTCGGGGTCCGCCCGCCGAGCGACCCGCTCCCAGACGTACTCCTGGATCTTTCGGGGCTCCGCCCGGAGGTCCCGCGGGATCGTCTCGATGTCCAGGACGAAGTTCACGACCCGCCGGCCTCGTGCACGACCACGCGGTTCTTCCCCTCGCGCTTGGCGGCGTACATCGCCTCGTCGGCGGCCGCGAGCGCGGCCTCCACCGACTCCGGGGCGCGCTCGAACGCGATCGCCCCCACGCTCGCGGTGACGCGCGGCTGCCCCGCCGGAAACGGCAGGGCGCCGACGAGGTCCACGAGCTTGAGCGCGTAGCGCGGCACCGTCAGGCGCGAGGCCTCGGGCAGGATGACCGCGAACTCGTCGCCCCCCAGGCGGGCGGGAATGTCAGTGGCCCGGCAGTTCTCGCGGATCACGCGCCCGAGGGCCTGGAGCACGCGGTCACCGGCCTCGTGCCCCGCGGTGTCGTTCACCGCCTTGAACCCGTCGAGGTCGACGACGAGGAGCCCGAACGGGCGGCCGTACCGGCGGCAGCGATAGATCTCCCCCTCCAGCGCCTCGTGCAGGTAGCGCGAATTCCAGAGCCGCGTCAGCCGGTCCCGGCGCGCCGAGTCGCGCTCGCGCAGGAGCGACAGCGCAAGGGCATTCTCCGTCCGGAGGAGGCGCCGGACCGCGGCGCGCCCGGCGCCCACGGTCGCGGCCACGCTCGCGAGCGCCGCCAGCCTGAGGCCCACGTGCCAGGCCAGCGCCTCCGAGGAATCTCCGAGAGGGCGATGCCGCCGCCGACGAGCTGCGCGGCGCTCCAGCCGGCGGTGGCGAGCCCCACGGTCGCCCAGCGCCCGACGGGCTGGAAGCGCCAGCTGGCCACCGCGACGATCGTCATGTTGATGAGCGCCAGCGCGACCTCGACGCCGGCCGACCGGTCCAGGGTGAGGATCATGCAGCCCGCGGCGACAAGGAAGCCGACGCACAGCCGGCTCGCGAGGATCGACAGGCGCGACGCGCTGGCGTCGACCACGCCCCGGCCCGGCGGAGCCACCGCGGCGGCGGGCGGCCACCGGCGCCGGCCGATCCGACCCAACCGGCCGAGGAGCCCTAAACCCGATACCAGCGGAGCTCCTCCGCCATCGCCACCGTCCCGCCGAAGCCCGCCCGCGAGGCCGCCACGTGCGCCCCGAGCGCCTCGTGGGCCGTGTAGCCGACGTGGGCCAGGTACAGCCGCCCGACCCCGGCCGCGCGGGCGATCGTGCCCGCCTCGCGCGCCGTCGAGTGCCATTCGGCCGGATTGGGACGCGCAAAGGTGGCCTCGTGGACCAGCACGGTGGCGCCCCGCGCCAGCCGCTCGACCTCGGCGCACGGCCGCGTGTCCGACGAGTAGACGAGGCTCCGGTCGTCCGCATCCAGGCGGACCGCGAGGTTCGGCATGCTCCCGTGCACGTTCGGCGACGCCGTCACGACGAGGTCCGCCGTCGCGAGCACCCGGACACCCTCTCGGGGCGCGACCGGCAGGATGGGCACCTCGAGCCCCTCGGCCAGCAGTCCGAAGAGACCGAGGAGCTTCTCCACCAGAGCCACGTGCTCCACGCGGCAGTAGATGGGCAAGGGCGCCGTCCGACCGAGGATCAGGAGGCACTGGACGAGGGCCGGCAGACCGTAGACGTGATCGGGGTGGGTGTGCGTGACGACGACGGCCGTGAGCCCGACCGGATCGACGCCGACCCGCCGGAGCTTCTGCACGGGACTCCCGCCCACGTCCACCAGGCACGTGGTGCGGCCCGCGCGGACGATGAGCGCGGTCGTGTCCCGGGCGGCGGTGGGGACCGCGCCGGAGCTTCCCAGGCATGCGAACGCCAGGCCCGTCGCGGGCCCGCCGCCGCGGCGCGCCGGGGCCGGCCGCGCGGCCCCGCGGGGCCGCCGGGGAGCCCGGGCCCGCCGGCTCGCTCCCATGGCCCCTGGCCGCTCCCGGACCGCCCTCAGGTCCGGCGTCGGCGCAGCAGGATCGGAATGCCCACGACGGCCACGACGACCGCCGTGACGCTCACGATCTGCGCGATCCGGAACGACCCCAGCATGAGGCTGTCGGTCCGGAGTCCCTCGATCCAGAAGCGGCCGAGCGAGTAGAGCCCGAGGTATGCGAGGAACAGCGCGCCCGGCGCCCGCTCGAGCCGTCGCCGGAGGACGAAATAGAGGATGAGGAAGGCCCCCACGTTCCAGAGCGACTCGTAGAGGAAGGTGGGGTGGAAGAACTGCTGGTCGACGTAGGCGGGCGGCCGGCGGGGCTCCGAGATGAAGAGCTTCCACGGGAGATCCGTCGGCCCTCCGAACGCCTCCTCGTTGAAGAAGTTCCCCCAGCGGCCGATGGCCTGCGCCAGCGCGAGCGACGGGCGCCACGATGTCCAGGTACGTCAGGAGGGGGAGCCCTTTCGCCCACACGTAGGCGCCGCCCGTGAGCAGCCCCGCGATCAGGCCGCCGTGGATCGCCAGGCCGCCCTCCCACACGGCGAAGATGCGCCACCACGGCTGCGTCTGGTAGTAGTCGAGGTTGAACAGCACGTAGTACAGCCGGGCCCCGATCAGGCCGCCGATGAGGGCGATCTCCGCCGCCTTCAGCAGGTCGTCGGGGGACTCGGCTCGGCGAACCGCCTCGCGGGCCGAGAGCCAGAGCCCGAGCGCCATCGACGACGCGATGAGGACTCCGTACCACCGGATCGACACGGACACTCCGCCCACGAGAGGGAGGTCGGCGGGAAGACGGAAAGCGAGCGCGATCGGCCCGGGGGAGCGGAACACGGCTCCCTATTACCCCACGCTGCGGAGGGGTGTCAAACGAAAAGCCCGCCGCAGCATGCCGAATCGCCCGCAAAAATCCCAAAATTGTTTGACACTCTTCTGAGGCGCTGGGTATGATGGCTGAAACGTTGCAGGAGGTCTGATTGATCGGAGCGCGCTGCAAGGATTCGAGGGTCTGAGCGTCGTGGCAGGGCTTTCCAGTCTTGGTGGTTTCGGCGAGATCATCGGTGAAGTCGGCCCTCTCGAGAAGGTCGTCCTGCTGGTCCTCGTCGGAATGTCCGTCATCTCGTGGGCGATCATCCTTCACAAGGCGCTCCAGTTCCGCATGGTCACGTCCGAGAGCGCGCGGTTCCTCAAGACCTATCGCGAGTCGCGCCGCTTCTCGCTGGTGGCCTCGGGGGCGAAGCGGCTCCGCCAGAGCCCGCTCGGGCGCGTGTACCTCGCCGCGTACCAGGAGCTCTCGGCAGTCGGCGCGCCGCCGCCCGATGTGATGGATGGGCCTCCCGAGCCGGGCGAGGAGGGCATCGCGCCGGATCGGCTGGACTCGGTGCAGCGCGCCACGCGACGCGTCCACTCGAGCGAGATCGAGCGGATGGAGCGCTATCTCGCGTTCCTCGCGACGACCGCCAGCGCCGGGCCCTTCATCGGCCTCCTCGGCACGGTCATCGGCATCATGAGCTCGTTCCAGGCCATCGGCACGCAGGGATCGGCAAGCCTCGCCGTCGTCGCGCCCGGCATCTCCGGCGCCCTCGTCGCGACCGCGGCGGGTCTGGCGGCGGCGATTCCGGCCGTCATCGGCTACAACTACTTCGTCGGGCGGGTGCGTCACTGGGCAACCGAGATGGACAACTTCGCGCTCGAGTTGACCAACCTGATCGAGCGCCGGCTCGTACGGAGCACGAAGCCCTTCTAGATGGCGATCAAGGCCGACGCCGGCGGAGAGGGTGCCGGCACCCGCAGCACACTGGCCGAGATCAACGTCATTCCTCTCGTCGACGTTGTCCTCGTGCTGCTGCTCATCTTCATGCTGACGGCGCCCATGATGTACCGGGGCATCGACGTAAACCTTCCCCGGAGCGGCGGGAAGCCGACGGCGGTCGAGGAGCGCTTGGTGCTGACCATCACCAAGGACCGCCTCCTCTATCTCAACGAGCGGCCGCTGCCCCTGGCGAACCTGGAGACCCGGCTGCGGGACCTCCTGCGCGATCGAACGGATCGGACGCTGTTCATCAAGGCTGACAAGGATCTCGTGTACGGCGCGGTGGTGGAGACCATGGATCGGGTCCGCCGGGCCGGGGTCGAGCGGGTCGGCATGGTCACCGAGCCCCTGCCGCGGCGTGAGTAGGCGATGGCCACGCCGGTCGTCTACCGCGTCCCGCGCCGATTCATCACCTTCCCCGAAGACCCGCCGCCGTACGGGTTCCTGGCCGTGTCCTTCCTTGCGCACATGGCGTGCTTCGGGGCTGCGGTCGCCCTATCCGCCTTCATCAGCTCCCAGGCCGATCAGTCGAAGGTGTACATCGTGAACCTCGTCCCGGCGACGCCCTCCTTGGGCAGCTCCGAGCCCGTGGCCCCGGTCGCGAAAGCGCCCGCCCCGCCCCGCCCCGCGCCGCCCGCGCCGGCGCCGAAGGCGGAGGAGAAGGCGCCGCCGAAGGCCGCCCGGCCCGAGCCGGCGCCGCCCCGCCCGGAGCGGGCCCCGGAGCGGACCGTCGAGCCGCCGCCGCCGCGCACCGCGGAGGTCCCCGCGCCGCGCCCGAAGACGCTCGATCCCTCGGAGCTCGCGTTGCCGAAGCGCGCCGAGAAGGAGAGCCCCGCGCTCCCGTCGCCCGCGTCGAAGGCGGTCGAGCGCACGCTGCCGCCGCCGCCGCCCGTGACCCCGCAGGCGGCGCCCACGGCCCCCGCGGCGCCGCGGCTACCCGAGCCGCCTCGAATCGCGAGTCCGCCGGCGGCCCCGGCCGCCCCCCCTGCGCCGGCGGCGCCGCCAACGGGTGCCGTGGTCAGCCGGGCTGCTCCTGAGACAGTGCGCCCGGGCCAGCCGACCGCCTCGACCGTGTCCGGCAGCAACCTATCGGTCGACGCCAGCGACTTCCCGTTCACCTACTACATCCGCCAGCTGCACGCCAAAGTCTCCGAGCACTGGCGTCGCCCTCCGGTGGTGTCGACCGAGCAGGCGGCCGTCCTGATCTACTTCGAGATCGACCGTGAGGGCCAGGTCCGAGGCCAGCCGAAGATCAAGCAAAGTTCCGGCAACGAGCTCTACGACCAGTCCGCGCTGCGGGCGGTCCTCGAGTCGATCCCCTTCCCGCCGCTGCCGCGGGACTTCCCGGGGCAGTACCTGAAAGTCAACTTCGGGTTCAACCCCGGGATCGACAAGGGCTAGCATGCGTCGACATTCGCCCCGCCTGCTCGTGCTCGCGCTCATGGCGGCAACCGCGTTCGGTGTGTTCGCGATCCCCTCTGGCCTCCGCTCGCAGGGCGTCGAGGTCTTCCTCAACGTCACCAAGGGCGGCTCGAACAAGCTCGGCATCGCGATCCCCGAGTTCACGCGGCTCAACCAGACGCCGGACGAGGGCAACTTCGCCCGGGGCGTCCCCGAGATCATCGGCAACGATCTCCGGTTCTCGGCGCTCTTCACGGTCGCGAACACGCCGGCGCTGCCCGCGGCGCAGGACGCGATCAAGCAGGAGTTCGGGCGCCTCCAGCAGGCCGGGGCGCACGCCGTGATGCACGGGCTCATGCGCATCGACGGGCAGCGCCTCACGATCGAGTTCCGGCTCTACGACCTCACGAACCCGGAGTTCCGCCTGATCGCCTCGAAGATGTTCTGGGTGGAGCCCCTCGCCGACCACCGGCGCCTCGCGCACCGGATCGCCGACGAGGTGGTCTACCAGTTCACCGGGGAGCGGGGCGTCGCGGAGACGAAGATCGCGTACGTCTCCCAGCAGGGCACGAACAAAGAGCTCGTGATGATCGACTACGACGGGTTCAACCAGGCCCCGATCACGAATCTCCACAGCACCTCCCTGTCGCCCGCGTGGAGCCCGGTGGACTCGTCGGTCGCCTTCACGTCGTTCTTCAAGGGGTACCCCTACCTCTTCCGCGTCTACCCCTTCAACCCGCGCCGACGGGGCCAGGAGCCGGAGCTCATGTCGGCCTGGCCGGGGCTCAACACGGCTCCCGCCTGGGCGCCGGACGGGCGGGTGATCGCCCTGACGCTGTCCAAGGGCGGAAACCCGGACATCTACACGCTGCGGGTCGGCACCTCCGACTTCCGGCAGATCACCAACAACCGCGGCATCGAGACGGACCCGAGCTGGTCACCCACCGGTCGCGAGATCGCCTTCACCTCGGATCGCTCGGGGTCCCCTCAGGTCTGGGTGATGAGCGCGGAGGGCACGAACGTGCGCCGCCTGTCGTTCGGCGGATCGTACGACACCCAGCCGCGCTGGTCGCCCCGCGGGGATTCCATCATCTTCACGCGCCGGACGGCCGGCGGCTTCGACCTCTGGGCGATCCAGCCCGACGGCTCGAACGCCCGCGCGCTGACCCAGAGCAACGGGAGCAACGAGTCGGCGTCCTGGGCCCCGAACGGTCGTCACATCGTGTTCTCGTCGTCCCGCGGGGGCCGAACTCAGCTCTACACGATGCTGGCCGACGGCACCGAGCAGCAGCCACTTACCCGAGACCGGGGTGAGGCCACCAGCCCCACATGGTCGCCGCGCCCACAATGAGGCCTCGACGGAGCCCCACTAGCAAAAGGAGCGTGGTATGACGCGGAAACCCTGGCAGACGACGTTCACCGTGCTCGCACTGTTCGCCGCATCCGTGGTCCTGACGGGGTGTCCGAAGAAGCCGGCGCCCCAGGCTGGGACGGGCCCGGGCGGCGGCGCCGGCCCGACCGTGGCAGGCGGAAGCGGTAGCGGGGCGGGCGGTGCCGGCACCGGCGCGGGTGGCGCGGGTGGCGGCACGATGGGCAGCGGTCCCGGCGCGGGCGGCTCGATGGGCTCGGGCGGAGCCGGGGCCGGCGCCGGCGGGACGGGCGCGGGCGGCGCGGGCTCGGCCGGGGCCGGCGGCGCGGGCGGTGCGGCGGCGACGGGCACGACCATCCCGTCCCTGCCGTCGCCGAAGGAGTTCGTCGAGAGCGCGGCGCTCCGGGACGTCTACTTCGACTTTGACCGCTACGACGTCCGCGCCGGTGACAAGGGCACGCTCGACGAGAACGCGAAGTGGCTGAAGAGCAACCAGAGCGCGCTGCTCCTCATCGAGGGGCACGCCGACGAGCGCGGCACCAACGAGTACAACCTGGCGCTCGGCGAGCGGCGCGCGAAGGCGACCCGGGACTACCTGGTGTCGGTCGGCATCGACGCCGGCCGCATCACCGTCATCAGCTACGGCGAGGAGCGGCCGACCTGCACCGAGAAGGCCGAGGGCTGCTGGGCGAAGAATCGCCGGGCCCACTTCCTCGTCAAGCAGTAGCGTTCCGAGTGGCATCGTGGAGGTGGGGGGGCCGCCTTGGCGCCGCCGCCGGAGTGATCGCCCTCTTCGTGGGGTGCGCTCCGGAGGCGGCTCCCCTCTTTCACGAGGATTTCGACCGGCTCCGCGCTGATGTCCTGCGGGTGGAGCAGGAGGTTCAGGGGAGCCGGTCGGCCCTGCTGACCGAGATCCAGGCAACCGATCGCCGGACGACCCAGACCCTGACCGAGGTCCAGCGCAGCGTGGCGCGCCTCAACACGCGTCTCGACGAGATGGGCCGCGAAGCGGGACAGCTTCAGGGGCGGGTCGACGAGCTCCGCCGCCGCATCGACACCCTGGCCCTCCAGTTCGAGGCCGTCGGTTCGCCCGCCGGTGCCGGCGCGAGCGCACCACCCGCACCGGCGCCCACCCCCGCCGCCCCCGGCCCGACGGCACAGCAGCGTCCGGCCCCGCCCAGCACGCAGGCGAGCGACCTCTACCAGACCGCCTACATCGACTTCACGCGGGGGCACTACAATCTCGCGGTCGCCGCGTTCCGCGAGTACGTCCGGCTCTACCCGAACACGCCGCTGGCCGAGTCGGCCCAGTACTGGATCGGCGAGTCCCACTTCAGCCTGGCGCGGGCCCATCAGGCCAAGGGCGAGTCCGACCGGTCAGTCCAGGAGCTCGAGCGAGCGGTCCAGGAGTTCCGGAAGGTAGTGATCGCCTACCCGCGCGGGGACAAGGTCCCGGCCGCGCTCTACAAGGAGGCGCTGGCGCTCGCCGAGCTCGGTCAGCTCCCGCTGGCGGAGGCGCGGCTCCAGTTCCTGCTCGACCAGTACCCGTCGCGGGAAGAGGCCGCGCAGGCGAGGGACGAGCTGGCGCGGATCCGGAAGCGCTGAGCCGGAGGAGGGGCCGGCCCCTCTCAGGTGTCGGTGCGCGGCAGGCCGAAGACCCAGAGGACGGTGACGTCCGACTCCGGGCTCGCGTAGACCATCACCGGCAGGTCGGGGTCCTCGGTCTCGATCGACTGGATGACCACCTGGTCGAGGGCGGCCTGCTGGACCCCCGGGCTCTCGAGCCCGCTGGCGACCGGGGCCGGGGCCTGCTGGGGCGGCCGCTGCCAGGGGGCCACCACCGCAAGGACGGCCAAAGCGGCCGCCGCCAGCGCGGGGACGAGGCCGAGCCTCGGGCGCGCCCGGACGGCCTCCCAGCCTCGCTCCCAGGCGGACCTGGGGCCCGGGGCGGGCGCTGCAATCCGGTCACGGACCTGGGGCCAGAAGGCCGCCCAGACGGCCTCGGGCGGATCGGCGGTATCGAGCGCCAACGCCGCCCTGAGGCGTCCCAGGGCGGACAGCTCCCCCGCGCACTGCGTGCATCCGCGCACGTGCGCCTCGACCCGGTGTTGTGCCCCGGCGGAGAGCTCGCCGTCCTGGTAGGCACCCAGTCGACGTCGGACCAGCCAGCAGTACGGGTTCATCGTCCCTCGGTTAGACCCTGACGGATCGGCCCCTATTCGGGGGTGAGTCTACCCCCCGGCCCCGACCGCGGCAACCGACGACGGCGGTCCCGGGCGCTCGGCTCTCGCGGAGCCGGACCCCGCGCCAGTTGAGCCTCCCGGGGCCCCCGTGGGACGATAGGGCGGTTCCGAAGTCTGCCGCGAGAGGATGTGTCATGAGCGAGTACAGCGCCTGGTTCGAATGCGTCAACGGCTGCTCCGGCCGGTACAGTCTGCTCGAGATCATCTACCGCTGCCCGACGTGCAACGACCTCCTGGACGTGGTCCACGACACCGAGCCGCTCCGCCGCCGGTCGGCCGCGGCCTGGATGCAGCTCTTCGACGACCGCTACCGCCGGAACGTGTTCCCGTACGGTTCCGGGGTGTGGGGCAAGAAGGAGTGGGTGGTCCCCTTCATCGACAACGAGAGCATCGTCTCGACCTACGAGGGCGGAACGAACCTCCTGTGGGCCGATCGGTACGGGAAGATGCTCGGGGTCGAGGACCTGTGGGTCAAGCAGTGCGGCAACTCCCACACGGGGTCCTTCAAGGACCTCGGGATGACCGTGCTGGTGTCGGTGGTCAAGCAGATGATCAAGGAGGGCGACTCGATCGCCGCCATCGCGTGTGCGTCGACCGGGGACACCTCGGCGGCGCTCGCGAACTACTGCGCGGCGGCCGGGATCCCCGCGGTGGTCCTGCTCCCGCGCAACAAGGTCTCGCCGGCGCAGCTCGTCCAGCCGCTGGCCAACGGCGCGCTCGTCCTCGCGCTGGACACCGACTTCGACGGGTGCATGGCGCTGGTCCAGGAGATCACCAAGGAGCGCACGATCTACCTCGCCAACTCGATGAACAGCCTCCGCATCGAGGGGCAGAAGACCGTCTCCATCGAGCTCGTGCAGCAGTTCGACTGGGAGGTGCCGGACTGGGTCGTCATCCCGGGCGGCAACCTCGGCAACACGAGCGCGCTCGGCAAGGGCTTCCTCATGATGAAGGAGCTCGGGCTCATCCAGAAGCTGCCCCGCATCGCGGTGGCGCAGGCCGAGAACGCCAATCCGCTCTACCTCTCCTACCTGACCGGGTTCGAGACGTACCAGCCGGTGCAGGCGGAGAAGACGCTCGCCAGCGCCATCCAGATCGGCAATCCCGTCAGCTACAAGCGCGCCGTGAAGGTGCTGCGCCAGTTCAACGGCGTCGTCGAGCAGGCCAGCGAGCCCGAGCTCGCCGACGAGGCGGCGCGCGCCGACCGGACCGGCATGTTCAACTGCCCGCACACCGGCGTGGCCCTGGCGGTCCTCCGGAAGCTCGTCGAGCGGAAGGTCATCCGCTCGAACGAGCGCGTGGTCGTCATCTCCACGGCGCACGGGTTGAAGTTCGCCGAGCAGAAGACGGCCTACCACATGGGGCTGATTCCCGGGCTGCCGCCCACCTACGCGAACCGGCCGCTCGAGATCGGCCCCGACGCCCGGCTCGTCCACGACGCGATCCGCCGGCACGCGGACAAGATGCGCCTGATGGAGGCCTGACTTGCCCAACTCGCGATCCCGGAAGTCCCCTGCCCCGCCCTCCGCTCCGCCTCCCGCGCCCCGCGCCGCCGCGGAGCCGCCTCGCGAGCCCGGTCCCAGCACCCAGTCGGTGCACGGCGGCGAGCCGCGCCTGAACCTCGCGAGCGCGCTGACGGCGCCGATCGTCCAGACGGCGACGTACGCCTTCCGGGACAGCCAGGAGATCGCGGACCACTTCGAGGGCCGCGTCGAGCGCAACGAGTACGGCCGCTACGGGAACCCCACCCAGCGCGTGGCGGAGCGGAAGCTCGCCGCCCTGGAGGGCGCGCAGGACGGCCTCCTCTTCTCGAGCGGCATGGCGGCCATCACCACGACCCTTTTCGCCATGCTGTCGAAGGGGGCTCACGTCGTCGTGACCGATGACGCGTACCGCCGCACGCGGCAGTTCCTCAACCAGGTGCTCCGGCGCTACGGCGTCGAGGTCACCACGGTGCCCGCCGGCGACTACGAGCGGATGGAAGAGGCGATCCGCCGGACGACCCGGCTCGTCTTCAGCGAGTCCCCGACGAACCCCTACAACCGGATCGTCGATCTGGAGCGCCTCGTCGAGATCGGGCGGCGCCATCGCGTGAAGACCGCCATCGACTCCACCTTCGCCACGCCCATCAACCAGCGGCCGCTCGAGTTCGGGGTCGACCTCGTCATCCACTCCGCGACGAAGTACCTCGGCGGGCACAACGACCTGATGGCCGGCGTCGTCCTGGGGAGCCAGAACCTGGTCGGCGCGATCCGCGAGCTCCACTCGGTGACCGGCGCGGTGCCCGATCCCCTGGGCGCCTACCTCCTCATCCGGGGAATCAAGACCCTGGCGCTCCGCGTGGCGCGCCAGAACGAGAACGCGCAGCGCGTCGCCGAGTTCCTCGAGGCGCATCCGAAGATCGAGCGCGTGCACTACCCGGGGCTCAAGAGCCATCCGGAGCACGACCTCGCGCGGCGCCAGATGAAGGGGTTCGGGGGCGTGGTCTCCTTCGAGGTCCGCGGCGACCTCGCCGCGGCGTCCCGGCTGGTCGATGCCTGCCGGATCCCGCGGATCGCCCCCTCCCTCGGCGGCGTCGAGAGCCTCATCGAGCAGCCCGCGCTGATGAGCTTCTACGAGCTCACCACCGAGGAGCGGCTCCAGGTCGGGATCCGTGACTCCCTGGTCCGGTACTCGGTGGGCGTCGAGGACGCCGACGATCTCGTGGCGGACCTCGACCAGGCGCTGGACCGGGTGTAGCGATGCGCCCCGTCGAGGCCTGCCAGAGCTACGCGGCGCGGCCCGCGGGCCGCGCCCTCTACCAGAGCGGCCCGCACGTCTTCAAGGTCTACCTCATCGACATCACCGGTCGGCAGCACCCGGAGCGCTACGAGTGGGACCGCTCCGGGCACGACCGCGAGTCCGTGCTGGCCGGGCTCAAGCGCGCGGGCGTCGAGGGCGTCGGGTTCGCGTGCGCGTTCCCGCACATCGCCAAGGTGTTCCGCTTCGGGCCGGAGAGCGAGACGGTGCTGAACGTGCGCGCGTTCCGCCCCGCCGACTTCACGGAGCTCGACCTCGCCCGCTCCGACGGGTACGTGGAGTACGCGTGCCTGGCCGAGTCGGTCATCGCCGACGCGGAGTACCGGCTCTGGGCGGAGGCCCGGACCGTGGCGGAGTACCTCGATCGCTGGGTCGACTGGCAGCCCGTCGCCGTCGCCGATGAAGGCAAGCTCGGCCGGCACTACCGCCACCCGCCCCCCTGAGCGGCCCGCCCCGCGGCGTGGCCGCCGCGGGCCCTCTCGGGCCGCCGGGCGCGGCGCGCCTGCCCCTCCCGACGCCCCGGCGCGAGCCCCACTTTTCAGCCGTGCAATACTGGCGAGAGGATGCGTCGCTGGCTGACCCTCATCGCCGTCGCCATCGTCGCCCTGGCCGGTGTCGCGGTGGCCCTGCCGCGGGTGAGTCCGCACCTGCCCCATTCCTTGGCCACGATCGCGAACCTCCCGGAACGGCTCATGGCGCAGGTGTTCCCGCCGCGCGTGCCGCGCAAGGTGCGGCTGGCGGGCCTCACCGAGCCCGAGCGCAACGCCGTGGACGCTCTCGCCCGCCGGCTCGACGGGCTCCTGGTCTGGTCGTCGAACCGGACGGGCAACCACGAGCTCTACCTCCTCGACCTGCGCACCCGTGCCGTGCGGCAGCTCACGAAGACGCCGCAGGTGGAGTTCTTCTCGCGCTTCTCGCCGGACGGGCGGCGAATTCTCTTCAGCCGCAGCCAGCGGGACTACGTATCGCCCCGCGACCCCACCGCCTGGGACGTCCACGTGATCAACGTGGACGGGACCGGCGAGCGCCTGCTCGCGCGCAACGGCTACTCGCCCCAGTGGACTCCGGACGGGAACGGGATCATCTTTCTCCGGGGCGACCAGGTGATCCGGCTCGACCTCGCGGGCGGGGGAGCCGGGCGCGAGTCCGTCCTGCTGGACGGTCCGACGACGGAGGGCATCGCGGGCGGCATGGAGACCCCGGAGCTGTCCCCCGACGGCGCGCGGCTCGCCGTGACCGTGCGCAGTAGGCAGTATGGCGGCGTGGCCGTCGTGGACCTCGCGACGCGGGCGGTGACCCGGCTGTCGCCGGGCCAGGCCTGCCAGATCACCTGGATGCGCGGATCCGACGCGCTCTTGTGGATGGAGGCCGAGGGGACCGGCGGCACCCAGATCGTGACCGGCGGGCCGGGCCGTCCGCGCGGGCCCTTCATGGACCTCCCCGGCGCCTACAGCCACGAGTACTTCCCGCGCGTCTCGAACGACGGCCGCTGGCTCGTCTGGGGAGCGGCGGCGAGCGGGCACGAGCACGATCGCGCCGACTACGAGATCTTCGTGTGGCAGATAGGCCGACCGGTCGGCGAGGCCGTTCGCCTCACCCACCACCCCGGAAACGATCAGTGGCCGGACCTCTACGTACCCCGGTAGACGCGTCGTCTCCCCTGGAGGCCAGCCCGCCGACCCGGGGGGGCGGGCAGATTCTCCGCGCGTACGCGCTCGCCGCCATCGCCTCGACCGTCGCCTGGCTCCTGTCCTACCCGCTCGAGCCCTACGTCGACCGGGGAGACTTCCCCCTCTATCTCGGCGCGGTGATGCTCAGCGCGTGGTACGGGGGGCTCGGCCCCGGGCTCCTGACCACGGTGGTGGGAGGATTCGTCGGGATGCGGGCGCTCGTCGGATCGGGCGCCGACAGCGCGCCGCTGAGCGCGTCGGTGATCACGCGCCTCGGTGTCTTCATGTTGGAGGCGCTGGTCATCTGCGTCGTGTGCGGCCTGCTCCGCCGCACGAAGTCCCGCGCCCAGTCGCTCGCGGCCAGCGAGCAGGGCGCGCGCCTGGCCCTCGAGGCCGCCGCGCATCAGATCCGGGCCGTGCAGCGCGTGACGGACACCGCGCTCACCCACCTGCTTCTCGACGACCTCCTCCCGGAGCTCCTGGGACGGGTGGGCGAGGCCATGGCGGCCGACACGGTCGTGATCCTCCTGCTCAACGAGGAGCGGACGGAGCTGGCGGTGAAGGGCGCCCACGGGCTCGAGGAGGAGGTGAAGCTCGACATGCGGATCCCGTTTGGCCGCGGGATCGCCGGCAGCATCGCGGCGCGCAACTCGACCATGGTCATCGAGGACATGAGCCAGGCCGAGGTGGTCAGCCCGATCCTCCGGGCCAAGGGACTCCACACCTTGCTCGGCACCCCGCTCGTGCTCGACGGGCGCGGAATCGGTGTCGTGCACGTCGGCAGCCTGTCCCCGCGTCGCTTCACGCCGGAGGATGCCCGGCTCCTCGAGCTCGTGGCGGACCGGATCGCCACCGCCATCGGACGGGCGCGTCTCTTCGAGGCCGAGCAGCGCGCGCGGCACGACGCGGAGACGGCGGAGGGGCGGTTCCGCCTGCTCGTCGATGGCGTCCGCGACTACGCCTTCTACATGGTCGACCGGACCGGCCGCGTCGAGAGCTGGAACGCCGGGGCCGAGCGGCTCAAGGGGTACACGGCGGACGAGATCGTCGGCCAGCACATGGGGCGCTTCTACCCGCCGGAGGAGGCCCGCCAGGGCAGTCCCTCCCGGACCTTGGAGCGCGCCGCCGCCGATGGGCGCGCGGTCGAGGAGGGCTGGCGGCTCCGCAAGGACGGGAGCCGCTTCTGGGCGGAGTGCCTCACCACCGCCGTGCGGGACGGCGAGGGCCGATTCGTCGGGTACTCCGTCATCACCCACGACGTCACCGAGCGCCGCCGCCATGCCGAGGTCCGCGCCCGGCTGCTCGAGCAGGTGACCGCCGCGCAGGAGGAGGAGCAGCGCCGCATCGCGCGCGAGCTCCACGATGAGACCGGGCAGTCGCTGACGTCCCTCCTGGTGGGCCTTCGCACCCTGGCGGAGGCGCCGACGCTCGATGCCGCGCGCGCGCAGGTCTTCGACCTGCGTCGCGTGACGGCGCGGACGCTCGACGAGGTCCGGCGCCTGGCGCGCGGCCTGCGACCCGGCGTGCTCGACGAGCTGGGGCTCATCCCCGCCGTGGACCAGCTGGCGCTCGACCACGGGCAGCTCCACGGGATCGCCGTCGAGGTGAGCGCGGTCGGATTCGGCCTCGAACGGCTGCCGCCGGCGGTCGAGGCCGCTCTCTATCGCATCATCCAGGAGGCGCTCACGAACTCCGCGAAGCACTCGGGCGCGCGGACGGCCAGCGTGGTGCTGCAGCGGCGCCGCGAGATGGTCCAGGCCATCGTGTCGGACGATGGCTGCGGCTTTGACGTCGAAGGCACCCTCCGCACCCCCGCCGCCCGGGCCCAGCTGGGGCTCCACGGCATGCGGGAACGAGCAGCCCTCCTCGACGGCACAGTTACGATAGAATCAACCCCTGGCGAGGGCACCACGATCTACGTACGGGTGCCGGTCCTCGGAGGCCCTGATGGGAAGGATTCGGATCCTCATCGCGGATGATCATGCCGTCCTCCGGACGGGGCTGCGCATGCTCATCGACAGCCAGCGGGACTTGGAGGTCGTCGGGGAGGCCAGCGACGGCGACGAGGCCGTGCGCAAGGCCGCGGCGCTCCGACCCGACATCGCCCTCGTGGACATCAGCATGCCCGGATCGAGCGGCATCAAGGCGATCGAGCGCATCCGCGAGGCGGCGCCCGCGACGCGTGTGCTGGTCCTCACGATGCACGACATGCCGGCCTACCTGCGGGCGGCGCTCGCCGCGGGCGCGTCCGGCTACGTCGTCAAGCGCGCGGCGGACTCCGCGCTTCTCGCCGCCATCCGCGACGTGTACCGGGGCCGGACCGCGCTCGATCCCGCCCTCGCGGCCAGCGTCGTGCAGAGCGGCCTCCGCCGGCGCGGCGCCCCCGGGGCCGGTCCCACGACCCCGCTGAGCCAGCGCGAGCGCGAGGTGCTGGAGCTCGTGGCGCAGGGCTACACGAACCAGCAGATCGCCGACCACCTGGGGCTGTCGGTGAAGACCGTCGAGACCTACCGCGCGCGCCTCGT
This sequence comes from uncultured Candidatus Rokubacteria bacterium, assembly GCA_963765195.1. Lineage (GTDB taxonomy): Bacteria > Methylomirabilota > Methylomirabilia > Rokubacteriales > DASRDR01 > DASRDR01. The sequence continues at coordinate 2,881 of CAVXVV010000084.1, read as the reverse complement.
GGAGAAGCTAGGGCTCCAGAGCCGCGCCGAGCTCGTCCGGTACGCGCTGGACAGCGGGCTCTTCGGCGGCGAGGTCAGCTCCACCGTCTAGCGTCCCGCTGCGCTTTCCCCGACACCGGCGGGGTTCCGCGACTTACGGGGCCCGCTGCGCCCTCTAGCATGCGTCCGCCACGCGCCCGGTCTCGGTCGGCGGCAGCGTCGCGCCTCTGCCCCGCGGCGGGGCCACCACCCGGACGCCGTTCCCCGCGCGCTAGATGCTCGGCCCACGCTCCATCGAATAGGGCTGCCAGCGACGGAGCGACGTCTTCTCCAGCACGGTCGGATTGACGCAGCTCATCGGCCACCGCCCCGTGAGCACGAGGGCGATCTCGCGGCCCACGCGCCGGCGCCGCTCGGGATCCATCCGGGCGGACGCCGAGGCGACGTGGGGCGTGAGGATGACGTTCTCCATCCGGAGCAGCGGATTGGTCGTCAGCGCCGGCTCCTGCTCGAACACGTCCAGCCCGGCCCCGGCGATCCAGCCCTCCTCGAGCGCCTTCACGAGCGCGGCCTCGTCCACCGTCGAGCCCCGGCCGGTATTGACGAACAGGGCTTCCCGCTTCATCAGCCGGAAGTGCTCCTCCTTCAGGAGATGGAACGCGTCGGCCGTCGCCGGAGCGTGCATGGAGACGATGTCCGAGCGGCGCAGAAGGTCACCGAGCCCGACGGGCTCGACCCCGTGCTGCGTCATGAGGGTCTCGTCGACGTAGGGATCGTAGGCGAGGATCTGGAGCCCGAACGGGCGCGCACGCCGCGCGACGGCGCGGGCGACGTGCCCGAAGGAGATCAGCCCGAGGATCTGCCCCCACAGGCGGGGGAACTGCGAGAGGTGCGGGCGGCCCTCGCCCCATCGGCCCTCGCGGACCAGGCGGTCCATGAGCGAGAGCCGCCGGTACGCGGCGAGGATCAGCATGAGCGCGTGGTCGGCGACCTCCTCGATGAAGGTGTCCGGCACGTTGGTCACCGGGATGCCGCGCGCGGTGGCCGCCACGACGTCGACCGAGTCCACGCCGACCATGCCGAGGGAGATCACGCGGCAGCGCTCGAGCCCGTCGATCATGCCCTTCGTGATGCGCCGCGCCTTGACGTACAGGGCGTCGGCGTCCCGGGCCGCCCGGATGAAGTCCTCCTCGCTGCCCGGCGGGATCTCCACGATCTCGGCGCCGATGGGTCCGAGCGCCTCCATCTCGCTGTCGTAGCCCACCCCCGGCGGGCCGAAGCTCACGCCCGCGGGCGTCACCACCTTGAACCGTGCCACGCTCTGCCTCCTCGCGCTCGCGCCGTCACCGCCGAGTGGGGCGTCCGCTTGAGCGTTCGTGATGGGTTTCGTATACGTCCTCGCGCCCCTCAGATTTCGTAGGTTTTCGCGTGGCCGCCTCGGCAAACCGTAGCAGACTGGCGCATCCCGCGCCACCCGGCGCCACCAGGAGTGACGATGCCGACGGCCGCTGAGACCGTGCAGAAGAGCTGGATCCGCCTTCTTCAGTGGATTGCGTTCGCGCGAGCCTACCCCCTCGCGTATCAGATGATGTCGTTGGGCGCCGGGGTTCCCCACCCAGTCATCGACCGCCAGCTTCCTACGCTGTTGTACGTCCAGGTTGCCTCGCTCTTCGATCAGGCCCTAGCCTCGGTGATCCAGGAGCGGAAGATCCCGCGGCCCCCAAAATGGAAGCCCGACTTGTACCATCGGATCGAGCGGGTCGGAGCACGCCTGTGCGCGAAGGCCGACTGCCACGCCCTTCGTGGCGCATGGGGCTGGCGTCTGGGGGGTCGGTGGCCACAGCGTAATGGGGATCCAAGTGCGTTCCTATTGCAATTCCCTCCGGAGGAAGCGAATCGGAGAGCCGCTAGTGGTAAATTAAGCGCGTCACGCCCCCAATCGCCGGAGGGAAGCCATGACATTGCCCGTTGTCGCCGCTTCCGAAGCGGCCCCGTCACTCTGGCGACGCGCCTTCGACTGGTGGCTCGTGCAGGTCAAGCACGTGCTGCCGCCGACCATCTTCTTCTTCTTCGGTTTCAACCTGATACTGTTCACGCGCTGGATGACGCTTCAGGAGCACGGCATTCTGTTTACCAACTTCTTCGGCGCGACGCTCGCCGCGCTACTGGTCGGCAAGGCGGTGCTGGTGATTGACAACCTGCGCTTCATGCACCGCTTCGACGGTGCGCCGCTGATCCAGCCGATCCTGTTCAAGTCCACGATCTACTGGGTGTGCGTGTTCGTGGTTCGCCTCGCCGAAGGCTTGTTCCATTTCCTGCGCGACGGCGGCGCCCTCGACGACTTCCCGAGCTTCCTCTTCGCGCAATTCTCGTGGCCACGCTTCCTGACGATCCAGATCTGGCTGATGGTGCTGTTCCTCGTCTACGTGACGGCCCACGAGCTCAATACGCTGTTCGGCGACGGCGAGTTGCCGCGCCTGTTCCTGCGCTGGCACTCATCCGAGGCCAAACTCACAAGGCGTCAACGCATCCGTCTGCTCACGCGGCTCAACCGGCTGACCGAGACTAATCCGGTCGAAGTCATCAGCGAGCGCGGCTCGCCCGCGCACACCGAGCTGGTCGGTATCCTGCGCCAGCTTGCGGCGCGGCCCGGCGAAAGAGACACACCCATGACGTGTGGTATGGTCGGTCGGTCACGTTCGTCGAAATCGGACACGCTCGATCAGGTCAAGTTGTGACTATTGCAGGGGGGGGGCGTAGCTCGTCACTGGGCAGCCGGTCGCCAGCGAAGCGCGCGTCGTCACCACGGAGTTCCTCGCCAGCGAAGGACAACCTCATCCGGCCCTCCAGCTGCTTCCGCGCAGCTGCCCCGGCCATCCCGTTGCCGGGGTCGGCCGGGGTC
>CAVXVV010000083.1:0-20654 GCA_963765195.1 uncultured Candidatus Rokubacteria bacterium | reverse complement strand
CCACCAACTCTACCCAACCCAGGCCAACGGGTCGGTCAGTAAAGGCGGATCTCGTATGTGCTCTGGCCAGGAGACCAACGACGCATGCTGCTGGCTGAAATTCCCTGGCCGAAAGGCCAGTGTGCATGTCGCGTATAGCCTAGGCGATCTCCGCGTCGGTTCCGCTAAGTAGCTAATCTGTAGCGCGGGGTCGTGGTGGAGCCTGGTTACCACACTGGCCTGTCAAACCAGAGGCCACGGGTTCACTCCTGTCGACCCTAGGACAGGAAGCCGCTCTAACTGCGAGAACGTCGGCCAGGTGGCTGACCAGACGTCCGACGTCGCCGCGGTGAGCATGGATGGAGACGAGCCCCCCGTCGACGGTGTTTCACGGCCATCGCTGCGACCGGAGCCGGCGTTGTTGGCCGCCGGCACCCACGTCACAAGCGTGACCGCCTTTCCGGAAACGGGGGGTCAAACGGGGGCCAGTCCGCAGTCAAAAACCATCCCAACGGGTCACAATCCATCACAAGGCGCTCGCAGGACCCGAAGTGACGGGACGCCGCGCCCAGCGCGGGATTACGGTGTTTGGCGGGCGAAAGAAATGGTGGACAGGGGGAGAATTGAACTCCCGACACCGGGATTTTCAGTCCCGTGCTTTCGCCTGTTGTGGCGGGGACTTCCGGACTTGGGGACCCAAACGGGGACCCAGTAGGCTCACCTATTGACCCGGGATCCGCGCTCTCGAGTCTTCCCCAACCAGGGCGGTGAGCGCGAGGCTGTTCTTGGCCGATGTTAAGGGCCGTGACCCAGATGGCGCCGCCGCCCGATCGCATCACCATCATGCGCGGGCGAGTCGTCACTCGCCACTGACAGCGCGAAGAGAAGAATGACACACCTCGCACAGCGAGCCCAAAACACGCGTCCGTTGTCCTCACAAACGAGGACGAGAGAGAGGAGGTGATATGACCCACGAACTTTCATCTTGAACAGGCTGCGGCGCCCCCCAAGCGCGCTGACCCGACCGAGGCAACGCGCTCGCGAGACTGGCAGCGCCGCGCCCCGTCCGACGCTCGAGGGGCGGCGGCCGGATTGCGGCCGCAGCGGGAGGTGGCGCATGCTTCCGGTCAGATGGCCACGCGGGTTAGCGGGCGGAGGAGAGGGACATGGAACGACGCCGCGTCGTTGGATTCGTCGGCCTCGGAGAGATGGGAATCCCCATGGCGGCCAACCTGGTGAAGGCGGGCTGGGGGGTCGTGGCGTTCGACACCGTAGCTGAGCGGGTGCGGGACGCCGAACGTCTCGGCGCGCAGGTCGCGAGCTCCTGCCGGGAGGTCGCGCGGGCCGCCGACGGGATCGTCGTCAGCATCGTTCGGACGTTCCCCCAGATCGAGGCGGTGCTCTTCGGCGACGAGGGGCTCGCCAGCGCTCATCGGCCGGAGCTGGACGTCGTCGTCATGAGCACGCTCGATCCCGCCGCGATGGTGGACCTCGCCGATCGCGCCACGACGAAGGGCATGACGTTGATCGACGCGCCGGTCAGCGGCAGCAAGGGCGGCGCCGAGGCGGGAACGCTTTCGATTATGCTCGGCGGGCACCCGGAGGCGATCGAGCGCGTCCGCGCTGTCCTGGAGTGCTTCGGGCGGAACCTGTTCGTGCTCGGCGCGCGCCCCGGCATGGGCCAGGCCGCCAAGCTCGCCAACCAGGTCATGCTCGCCGCGGCGATGCTGGGCGTCGCGGAGGGCTTGACGCTCGCCCGGGCGTTCGGCCTCGACGCCTCCCAGGTGCTGCCGATCATCGCGGTGAGCACTGGGAACAGTTGGGCCGCCCAGAACTGGGAGGTCGTCCGCCGCATGTGGGAGCAGTACGCGCCGGGCACGACCCTGGATATCGTCGAGAAGGATCTGCGCTCGGTGGCCAGCGCCGCCACCCGCATGCACCTACGGCTTCCGGTGTCAGCGACGGCGTTGGAGGCGCTGCACGGCGCGTGGCGAACGCCCGGGTCGAGCCGCCCGTAGCACGCGTGACTTCGTCAGAGCGTGATGCGAGGGGCGTGGATCTATGGATCAACGACACACCGAGGCGGCGACCCAAGCGGCGAGGGCGCTCGCGAGCGAAGTGAGCAATGAGCCAAGCTAAGGACTACGTCCGAGAAAGTTGGCGCCTTGACCCCTCACGATCTGAGCAACCGTCTGGGCGGCGAAGGGCCGCACGGCGCGCGCCATGATGCCACGGCCAGCGAGCTCGTGGGAAATGGCTCGTAGCGAGCGCCCAGCGGCCCAAAGGGCGACGAATTCCGCTAGGACAGCCTGCTCCTCGGGGTCCGGCATCATTCGCGCTCCAGGCGCGAGCGTGAACCCGTAGGGCGGGAATCGGGCCACGCGTCGGCGCTTCGCCCGGAGCCGCGCCAGGGCGTCCCGCTTCTTCTCAGCGATGACGCGGCAGAAGTGCTCCGCGGCGAGTCCTTCCAGAGTCGTGACGAGGAAGCCGGAGGCAGTGTCGGCCTCAATGCGAAAGGACTGCGAACGCTGCAAGTTGATCGGTGGTTGAAGCGCACGGGGGATTATCCTTTAATCGTCAGGATTACCCTTGACGCCGCGCCGCCCTCCACGTAGATTCCTGCCACTGGATCGAGCCGTGCTGTTGGGGGTGAAACATGTCCCGCCCGATCCTCTACGGTGCCGTCGTGTGCCGCACCGTGTCGGAGGCGGATACCATCGGGCCGCCGAGCCGTCGACACGCTGCGCATCGATCTGCGTCGTCGCCGATGCGAGCCGCATGGCAAGTGGCCGTTTCGGTAGGCGTCGAATCCCAACGTACCACCGCGCCAGGTGACTAAAGCCTTTGCAGGTACGGCACCGGCTCGAGCGACCGGAACCAAGCCCTGGGAGACGGCGCCGGATAACATCCCCGATCCCGTCCACATCGCCAGCCAGGTCCGTGTAATCAGGAAGATCCGCATTCTGCCATCCTACTGTCGCGTTGAAGGGAGACACACATGTGGTTGAACCGCAGCCAGCTGAGGAAGTTGGAGAAAGCGGAATCAAACGCGTTCCGCTCTCCGGTGCCAACCCAAATGGTGTCGAATGGCGAGTACATGCCGCTCGCTCAAACGAAGCAGCAGCGGGAGGTTGAGGCACGGATCAAGGCTCACGCGGACCAGATCGGCCGGAAGCTCAACATGGACCGCCGCGGATTCCTGCAGACGAGCGCCGGGATGGCGGCTGCGTTCCTCGCGATGAATCGCGTCTATGGCGATTTCTTCGACGTCGATCCCGCGGAAGCGGCGAATCCCGCGGCGGCCCAGCAACGCGCCAAGGCACTATCCACCGAGTTCATCTTCGATGCGCAGGTCCACCACGTCCGAGCCTCGTACAACTGGGAGCCGCTCCTCAGCCTCTTTAAGTTCGCCCAGGGCGAGAATCCGCAGAAGCGAGCGTGGGCCAAGTTTGGTGGCCAGCCGGCGTCCCTGGAGCAGTTCAAGTTCGATGCGTTCGTCAAGGAGGTGTTCCTCGATAGCGATACGTCGATCGCGATCCTGAGCGGTTTCACCGCCGACGACAAGGACCAGCAGATTCTCAACTCGGACGAGATCGCTAAGAGCCGAGATCTGGTCAACCAAGTGGCCGGCTCGCGCCGACTGCTGGCGCATGGCCTCTTCTGGCCCGGAACGCCCGGGTATCTCGAGGACATCGATCGATCCGCCCAGGAGCGGCGCGTCGACTCGTGGAAGGGCTACACAGTCGGCGACCCGCTGGCACCGTCGAAGTACCCGTGGCGCTTGGACGACGAGAAGCTCGCCTACCCTGCGTTCGAGAAGGTGAATCGGCACGGGATCCGAAACATCTGTATCCACAAGGGCCTGCTTCCCCCGGACTACAAGACGTTCAAGACCTGGGAGTTTGCGACCGTGGACGATGTTCCCAAGGCCGCGAAGGATTGGCCACAGCTCAACTTCATCATCTATCATGCGGCACTGCGCCCACTGCTCGACGCGACGACGGCCGCGGAGGAGTTCAAGAAGACGGGCCGGATTCCCTGGGTCACTGACCTGGCAGAGATCCCGCAGAAGCACGGAGTGAAGAACGTATACGCCGACGTAGGGACGACCTTCGCGTCGACAGTGATCACGTTTCCCGAGCTCGCGGCGGCGATCATGGGGCAGCTGATTAAAGGCCTGGGGGCCGACCATGTTCTCTGGGGAACGGACGCGACCTATTACGGCTCGCCTCAATGGCAAATCGAGGCGTTCCGCCGGCTCGAGATTCCGGAGCCGATGCGGAAACGCTACGGCTTTGCCCCCCTCGGCGCGAGTACCGGCCAAATCAAGCGGCAGATCTTCGGCCTCAACTCGGCGCGGCTGTATCACATCGACCCCAAAGCCCGTCTGAACCCGGTCCCCGCGGACTACAAGGACAAACTCGGCAAGCTCAAGGCGGAGTATCAGGAACAGGGCCCCACGCCGAGCAACGCCTACTACGGCTGGATCTGGAGGCGAGGCTAGAGAACAAGCGCGCGGAGGCGGCCGCCATGACCACCGGGCTGCCCCGCCTGGTCGCGCGAGCGCCGATCTCTGTTTACTCGAAGCTTCTCGCCGCCTTCCTGCTGATCGTCCTCTTGCTGGTCAGCGTGGGTGCCGTCGCCATCCGGATGTTGGGCGAGGTGAACCATCGCGCCGAAGAGCTGGTGCGGCTGCAGCGGAAGGCCGCTGCCTACCGTGAGGTCCAGCTTGACACCACCCGTCAGCTCTACAGCGTGGCGGCGGTCCTCTTGGTTCCGAATGAGCGGATCCGCTCAGTCATGAGCGGGATGCCGTCGCTGGACGCGACACTTCGCCAGCTCGTCCTGGTCAGCGAGGACCTCGCTCGCCTGCCGCCAGTCCAAGGCCCGGAGAGCGAGCTGGTCGACAAGCTGCGCGCAGACTACCGTCAGTTCGTGGGCATCGCCAGAAACGTCCTCCAGCTCATCGGCACCGGCAGCATCGATGAGGCCCGCGAACTGCAGCTCACCCAAGCCATCCCCCTGGCCGCGCGTCTCCAGCAGATCACCTCTCAGTTGGTTGCCGACGCGGAAGCGAGCATGGCGGCACACACCGCGGCAAGCCATCGCGCCTACCAAACAGCCCACTGGGTCGTGCTAGGGTCCGCGGTGGGGACGATCGCGCTTGCCCTCCTCCTGGGGTACGCGCTGTCGGGATCCCTCATTGGCGCCGTCCGAGAGATGAAGGTCGGATTGAGGCGGATCGCGGCCGGCGACTTTTCGCAGGGCGTCGTGGTCGCTAACCGCGACGAGTTGGGCGTGCTCGCGGCGGATATCAACCGCATGAGCTCGGAGCTCCGCCGTCTCTACGGTCAGCTGGAGGCTGCCAGCCGTCACAAGTCGGAATTCCTCGCCAACATGTCCCACGAGCTTCGGACGCCGCTGAACGCGATCATGGGCTACAGCGAGATGCTCCAGGAGGAGGCACGCGACACCGGTGGGGAGGCGTTCGTCCCCGACCTTCAGAAGATCCATGCGGCGGGACGCCACCTCCTCGAGCTCATCAATGCCGTTCTGGATCTCTCCAAGATCGAAGCCGGCCGGATGGAGCTCTACCTCGAGACCTTCAGCATCCCGGGCCTCGTCCACGACATCACCGCGGTCATCCAGCCCCTCGTCCAGAAGAATCAGAATCGCCTCGAGGTCACCTGTCCGGACGACCTCGGGACCATGCGGGCCGACTTGACGAAGACGCGCCAAGCCGTGCTGAACCTCCTGTCCAACGCCTGCAAGTTCACCGAACGCGGCCTCGTGGCCCTCACCGTCCGGCGGGCTCCCGAGGACGGTGCCGAGTGGGTGATCTTCGCGGTCCGCGACACGGGTATCGGCATGACACCCGAGCAGATGACGAAGCTCTTCCAGGAGTTCTCCCAGGCCGACGCCGCGACGACCCGGAAGTACGGCGGGACAGGTCTAGGTCTTGCGCTGAGTCGGCGTCTCGTGCGGTTGATGGGGGGTGACATCGTGACCGAGAGCGAGCCCGGGCGGGGCAGCACCTTCACGATCCGATTGCCGGCCCACGTCGCCGACGGCAGCCCGGGGGCGGTGTCCGCGGCGGAGACACGTCCCGACACCGCGCTCGCGGAGGTGGGCACGGTACTGGTGGTCGACGACGAGCCGTCAGTCCGCGAGCTGATGCACCGCTTTCTGAGCAAGGAAGGATTCCGGGTGGTGACCGCGGCCGGCGGCGAGGACGGCCTGCGTCTCGCGCGGTCGCTTCGCCCTGACGTCATCACCCTCGACGTCATGATGCCAGGTATGGACGGGTGGGCCGTGCTGTCCGCTCTCAAGGCCAATGCCGATACCACTGACATCCCGGTCATCATGGTGACGATCGTCGACGATCGGAACCTGGGTACGCCCTCGGAGCCGCCGACTACCTCACCAAGCCTCTCGACCGCGAGCGCCTCATCGCAGTGCTCGCCCGGCACCGGCGAGACTTGTCGGTCCTCATCGTCGACGACGATGCCGCACTCCGCGAGTTGCTCCGACGCATCCTGGATCGCGAGGGATATCGCGTCGTGGAGGCGGAAAACGGCCGCGTGGCGCTGGACCGGATGCGCGAGGCGCGGCCGGGACTGATCCTGCTCGATCTCATGATGCCGGAGATGGATGGCTTCGAGTTCGTCCACCGCTTCCAGACGGAGGGTGCGTGGCGGGGAATTCCGATCGTCGTCATGACGGCGAAGGATCTGACCGACGAGGATCACCGGCGGCTGAACGGCTACGTCGAGCAGATTCTCCAGAAGGGCCAGTACAGTCGCGAGACGCTTCTCGAGGAGCTTCGCGAGCTTGTCGCGGCGCGTGTCACCCGCAGCAGAGGACACGGATGATGCCAAAGATTCTCCTCGTCGAGGACAACGAGATGAACCGCGACATGCTTTCACGTCGCCTGATCAAACGGGGCCACGAGGTGGTCATCGCCGTCGACGGCCGGGAGGCTGTCGAGAAGGCGCGGGCCGAGGCTCCCGCCCTGGTTCTCATGGACATGAGCCTGCCGATCCTCGATGGCTGGGAGGCGACCCGAGAGCTTCGCGCCGACCCGGCCACGCGTTCCATACCGGTGATCGCGCTCACCGCCCATGCCATGGCGGGGGACCGCGAAAAGGCACTGGCGGCGGGCTGCGACGACTTCGACACAAAGCCGATCGAGATCGACCGGCTCCTCGGAAAGATCGAGGCGCTTCTGACCCGATGAACCCGGATCGGGGTAATCTGGCCCAGCTCCGCCATGAGCTGCGGACCCCGCTGAACCACGTCCTCGGCTATAGCGAGATGCTGCTCGAGGATGCCGACGAGTCAGGTGCGCTCGCCGGCGAGCTTCGCGCGATTCACGGCGAGGGGCGCGCGTTGCTCGCCACCGTCGAGGAATCGCTCGCGGCGACGCGCTGGGAGGCCGGAACGCCCGACCTCAATCGCCTCGCCTCGACGTTGGCGATGCCGTTGGACCGCCTCGGAGAGGCGGCAAACCGGCTCGTCCGGCTAATCCGCGAGGGCGATGCACAGTCGGCGGCCGCAGATGCGCAGCGCATCGTGGCGGCGGCCACGCGGTTGCGGGCTCTCGTCGATGGGTGGGGGGTGAGCCCGCCGGTCGGCGTATCACCGCCCCCGGCCGCGGTGACGATGACGGCGCCAGTACCGGGGCACCGGCGCGCCGCCCAGCACGGTGCCGCCTCTTCCGCGGCCACGATCCTGGTGGTCGACGACGACGAGGAGAACCGCGAACTCCTGACCCGGCGCCTCGTCCGGCAGGGGCACCACGTTCGGGCGGCCAAGGGCGGCTACGAAGCGCTCGCGTTGCTCCGCAGCGAGGCGGTCGACCTCGTTCTGCTCGACGTCATGATGCCCGACCTCGACGGCCCCGCAGTGCTGGAACGTCTCAAGCAGGACCCCGACCTCCGGTACATTCCCGTCCTCATGATCTCCGCCCTTGACGAGACGGCCAGCATCGTTCGCTGCATCGAGCTTGGTGCCGATGACTACCTGCCGAAGCCGTGCGACACCGTGCTGCTGCGTGCCCGGATCGGCGCCTGTCTGGAGAAGAAGCATCTCCGAGACCAGGAGGCGCGGCACCTCGTGGAGCTCGCGGAGTGGAACCGCACGCTCGAGCTGCGCGTCCATGAGCAGGTCGCCCACGTCGAGCGCCTGGGCCGGCTCAAGCGATTCTTCTCCCCCCAACTCGCCGAGCTGATCGTGGCGGGGGGCGCCGACGACCCGCTCCGGACCCATCGCCGGGAGGTCACCGTCGTCTTTGTCGACCTGCGGGGCTTCACCGGCTTCGCGGAGACGGCCGAGCCGGAGGAAGTGATGGGCGTCCTGCGCGAGTATCACCAGGGGATGGGACAGCTCATCCTCGAGTACGAGGGGACACTGGAGCGGTTCGCCGGCGATGGGATGATGATCTTCTTTAACGACCCCGTCGAGGTGCCGAACCCGGCGGAACGTGCGGTTCGCATGGCGGTGGCCATGCGGGACTGCGTCCGCGGTCTCCGGGCCGGCTGGCGGAAGCGCGGTCATGACCTGGATCTTGGTGTCGGGATTGCCCAAGGGTACGCGACGATCGGTGCGATCGGCTTCGAGGGGCGCTGGGACTACGGCGCGATCGGCACCGTCACGAATCTCGCTGCGCGGCTATGCGGGGAAGCTCACGGAGGACAGGTTCTTATCACCGCCCGCGTCCTCGCGGCGGTGGAGGAGCTGTTCGACGTCCAGGAAGTGGGCGCGCTCACGCTGCGGGGGTTCACGAAACCCGTTTCAGCCGTCGACGTCGTCCGGCTGAAGCCAACACCCTGATTCGCGCCCCGGAGCGCTCGCCGGATTCTCGCGGTCGAGACCGGCACGCTCCCATTTGTCGAAGCGGCACCGGCTTCGGCGCGTGGCTCACAGATCGGATCGGCTCAGCGCCCTAGCATTCGCCGCTCACGGATCGAGCGTGACCGACCCGGGGAAGCACTGCCATCCTCCAAGCGACCCGTCCGCGACAGTGCGCGTTCCCCCGGCAGAGCCGTGCGCAGCGTCCCTAGCCATTGGATGCCGTGAGCCTGCAGCACGTCGACGACCATGGCCAGCCGCCGACGTGCCGGGGCGCAGCGCGAAAATGCACCGTGCTCCCGTGAATCGCAACGCGGCCAATGTCGGGAGTGTAGTCAGCGGTCGTCAGGGCGGGAGGGGGTCGGAGGAATACGGCCGCCACTCGCGGGACGGCGCAGCCGACAGGTCAAACTCGTAGAGCGTATCCCGGCCCTCGATGCGGGCCACGACGACTCGCGGTGGGTCCGGTAGCCGCTCCAGAGGCATTGTCACCGGACCACGGGCGACGCGAATCGTCGCAGCCGACGAAGGATCACGGATCGCCTGCCCAGTACGGGACAAGCTGTTGCCACCGACGGAGCGGATTCGGTGTCTGCGCGGGGTCCCAGTTCGCACTATCTCCCTGTCCTTCGCCAAAATTCCATCCGGTGGGCAAGTGGTTGATCTATCAGCTCTGATCCGGACAATATCCGAGCTTGATGATCACCCTCGTGCTCCACCTGGTTCGACTCCTCCCGTTCCTCTGCGGCGGCCACCGCCAGCTCGCCCTGGAGAACCTCGCCTTGCGTCAGCAGCTCGCCGTGTACAACCGATCGGTGCCTCGGCCCAGATTGCGCACGATGGATCGCCTCGTGTGGGTGGGTGTCCTTCCGCTTAACCCATCCAGGTGTTCGGAGGACTGGCTGCGGCCGTTCGTCACGCACTGGGCCCTGACTCCGAAGGACACCCCGCGTGGACCAACGTGTTCCGTGTGGTGTTTCAAACGCAAGGCGGAAGAAGACCGAGGCGAACCGCTGACCGGCCGACCGGCGACTTCAGCGTGGCGGGTACACCCCGCAGCCGGAAGGATCTTACGCCGCCTGGCGTGTGTAGCGATGATGCAGGCCGCCGACCATGGGCGTCTCCACGATCCGGCCTTGGTCAAGGCGCTCCACTCGTCTCGGCTCCGGGGCGTCCTTCTCCAGGGCGAGGTGTGTCCGGGCACTGTGGTAGTAGAGCGAGGTAGTCGCGCAGCAGGCGACGCAGGTGGGCCTCGTTCAGCACCACGATGTGGTCGAGGCACTCGCGGCGCAGGGTCCCGATGAGCCGTTCCACGTACGGATTCTGCCACGGGCGACCGAGGCGCCGTCTTGACGTCGCCGATCCCCATGGCTTGCACTCGGCTCGAGAACACGACGCCGTAGACCGCATCGCGGTCGCGCAGGAGATATCGCGGGGCGGTCTCCCAGGGGAACGCCTCCACGATCTGCTGGGCCGTCCACTGGCCGTGGGGGTTCGGTCACGTTGAAATGGACGACGCGTCTCCGATGGTGCGCCAGGACCACGAAGACGAACAACATCTTGAACGTCACCGTGGGCACGGTGAAGAAGTCCACGGAGACCAGGCTCCGGACGTGATTGGTCGAGGAACGTGCGCCAGGTTTGCGACGGGGGCCTTCCGGACGCGACCATGTACTTGGACACCGTCGCCTGCGGAAATCTCGATGCCCAACTTCTGCAGCTCCCCGTGAATCCGCGGCGCGCCCCAGAGGGGGTTCGCGCTGGGACATCCGTCGGATGAGCGCTCGGACCTCCGGGGCGACGGCCGGGCGGCCCGGCCCGTGCCGGCGGCTCTTCCAGGTCCAGAAGAGCTTGAAGCCGGTCCGCTGCCATCGGATCACGGTGGCGGGTTGGACGACGGAGACGGCATCCGCCCAGCCACGCCATAGGCGGGACAGCAGGACCCAGAGCAGGCGGTCGGCGGTCCGGAGCCGCGGACGCCGCGCGGTGCGCTGGAGGACGACCAGTTGGTGCCGCAACGCCAGATTCTCGAGCACCAGGGACTGGCGGGTCCTGAGCACGCGGAGGAGGCCGGTGAGGATGAGGGGAATCATGCCGGTCATCATCGATCAGACCGGCCGAAAGTCAACGCTGACAAGGCGGACGGAGTAAATAGAAGGCACAGGGCATCGTCCGTCGACCTGCCGACCTGATGATGGCCGGATGGACGGACGGAGCGGGTGAGCGACCTTGGCGCACATACGAGGAGTAGAGGAGCGATGCCGAGACTGACCGTTGAAGGGTTCGAGCCAGTCGACGTGGCCGATGGCAAGCGACTCGTGCTCGCGATCGAGCAGGACGCGAAAGTCGACGTGCTGCACGCGTGTGGAGGCAATGCGCGCTGCACGACGTGCCGCGTCGAGTTCATCGCGGGAGAACCCTCGGCGAGGACCGCCGCCGAGCGCGAGGTCCTGGCCGCTCGCGGACTGACGGGCGTTCGACTCTCGTGTCAGATTATCTGCGACCACGACATGACTGTGCGCGCCATCTCGCGCCTCACCGGGAGCGGACGCCCGGATCCCGGCCCCACCCCCACAACGGAGATCACGCCGCCGGCGGTCTGGACCTAGTGGGGGAGACAGCAAGCGTATCGCTGTCGAATTAAGCCCAATCGGCGAATAACGGGGTCGGTGAAACGGCGGAGAAGATGAATCAGAGAGGCTTCCAATGCGGTCTCAAGGGAGAGCACGCCAATGCACTCCCTCTCCCACTGGAGACCCCTCTGATGCGCTTGACGATAGCGACCCTGTGACGGGCGGTCAAGGGTGGTCTTACGATCCAGTTCGTGCCCCGGGCGCTCACCTCGTACGGCGGCCTGGAACTGCTCGGGCGCTATCTGCGCCGGAACGATCTGGTCGCACGGCTGCGCCAGACGTTCGCGGGACTCCGCAGTGACTACGGCAGTCCCCGGATCGCCCTGGTGCTGCTGGCCTTGTTCTACGTCGGGGCCCGGCGCCTCGAGCACCTGCGCTACCTGGGCGGTGATCCGATGGTGACGCGCTTCTGTGGCTTGGCCCGGTTGCCCACCCGCCGCACGGTCGCCGACTGGTTGCGGCAGTTCACGCAGGAGACGCTGGCGCCGCTGGTCGCCTTGAATGGGGATCTCATGACCGAGGCGTTGGCCCGACTCGAGCCGCCCCGCCTGACGATCGACGTGGATGGCTCGGTTATCCGGACGGGGGCCACCGTCGGCTGGGCCTTCCGCGGCTTCAACCCTCATCATCGGAAGGACCCGAGCTACTACCCGCTGGGTCGCGCACGTGGCCCAGACCGGGCACATCCTTCGCCTCAAGAATCGGCCCGGCAACGTCCACGACTCCAAACAGGCAATCCCGTGAAGAACCCGTTCTGGGCGTGCACGAGGAAGATGGCGCCCAGCATGATCGCCGCGATCCCGGCGAAGGTCTTCTCCTGCCCCCCGCCCCGCAGGCGAAAGGCCCACAGCGCCGAGAGCCCCAGCGGCAGGTTCGTGGCCACGGCGGAGTACTCGTAGTGCCCGTCATCAGGGGTGAACAGATCGAGCTGGAAGTTGCGACGCGTTTCGTGATTGACGTGCTTCCGGTACAGCCGAACGCGCAGGCGCAGGTTGTTTCCACTGTGGGGATGCTCAGCTCGGTCTCGTAGCCGGTCACGCCGGGGGCGACCGGCTGCCAGCACCGGCAGGCGGCGGCGATCCTGTCCTTCGCCAAAATTCCATCCGGTGCACAAGTGGTTGATCTATCAGATCTGATCACGCCGCGATCCGGATACTCGTGCCGTAGTAGAGGCCGTAGGTCTCCATGTCTCCAGGATGTCGACCCCGGAGACAATTCCACGGTCTCTCGCAGGATCCGCCTCGGTACACGCTGACCTGCCCCCCAAATGGCGGCTGGGAGCGAGGCGGGCCGCCGCCCACGCGCCTGACCGGCGCTCCGTTCCCATCGGCCAGCCTGGCACATGCCAGCCAGCCCTCGGGCCAGTGCCGTCACGGTACCGGCCCCGCACCCGCCCCGGCCCCTTGAGTCAGGGGCAGACCGGAGCGCTCGCGGCCAGGCGTGTCCAGAAGGCCTCGGGCCTCGCTGGAAGTCGAGCGTGGCGATCGCGGTCGCACTCCCGAGGCCGGTGCAAGCCAACGCCCCGTCACCGAGCGCTAACGGTGCGAAAAGACGGCTGGAGGAATTTCTAACCGGGACAGGCGCCGACTCGGTCGGCGGGTCTTGCGGCAGGTCGCCACGATCGTGACCCCCGACACGATCCGGCGATGGCACCGGCAGCTGATCGCCCGGAAGTGGACGTTCACGCCGAAGCGGCCAGGCCGCCCGGATCATGCCGGAGATCGCGTCGCTCATTCTGCGCATGAGCACGGAGAATCCGGCGTGGGGCTACACTCGGATCCAGGGGGCGCTGAAGAACCTGGGCCACGGCGTGGCCAGGAGTACGGTCGCCAAGGTGCGCAAGGCCCACGGGATTCCGCCGGCGCCGAACCGGCCGACCTCCTGGCGGACGTTCCTCCGGGCCCACTGGGGCGCGATCGTGGGGGCCGACTTTTTCACCAGTGAGGTCTGGACCCCTCGAGGGCTGATCACCTACTACACGCTCTTCGTGATCGATCTCCGAAGCCGACGGGTTCACGTGGCAGGCTCGACGCCCACCCCGGACGCGTGGTTCATGGCGCAGACGGCGCGTCGACTGACCGATGCGGTCGATGGGTTCCTGGCGAGCCACCAGATCCTCATCTGCGATCGCGACAGCCAGTGGACCGACGACTTCCGCCGCATCGTCCAAGGCGCCGGGGTGCGGATCGTGCTGATACCCGTCCAAGCGCCGAATGCCAACGCGTACGCGGAACGGTTCGTGCGCTCGATCCGCGAGGAGTGTCTCGACCGCCTGATCCTCTTCGGGGAACGTCGCCTGCTCCGCGCCCTCGACGAGTTCGTGGCGCACTACCACGGGGAGCGGAACCATCAGGGGCTCGGGAATGAGCGGATCACCCCGGCCGCCGCGGCCGCGGGCGGGACCCAGGTCCGCTGCCGAGACCGGCTGGGCGGGCTGTTGCGCTACTACCACCGCGCGGCCTGAGCCGGGGCGGAGTTTTCGGACACTACGCGGTAGAGATGGCCGTTGATGAACTCGGAGCCGTTGTCGGAGTCGATCCCCCGGAGGCGGAAGGGCAGGGCCTGCCGGACCTCCTCCAAGGCCGCCTAGACGCGGCCTTCGCTGCGCCCGAGGACGGCCCGGGTCTCCACCCACGTCGTCGTGTGGATGTCGGTCACGTTCAGCGAATGGGCAAACTCCCCGTCCGCGCGATGGCCGGCATGGGCCACCAAGTCCAGCTCGGTGAAGCCCGGGACCGTCACGTCCCAGTGATCGGTCTTCAGCGGGATGTGGTGCTTGAGCAGCGTCCCGGGCTTGGTCCGGCCATAGCGGCGTGTCGGGAGCTGCCGCTTGATGGCCGCCAGGCGCCGGTCGATCTGGCGCGGACTGATGGCGCGGAGCTGCTGGCACACGGTGGCGGAGAGCCGGAGGCGCCGGCGGGCCCAGGGGAGCCATAGGGGCAGCAGCGCTTTCAGCCGCACTGACCAGGGATACCCGGCGGCCTCCCAGATCGTGGTCAACGCCTGGATCATCGCCAGCCCGTATGTGGCGGGGCGTCGCCGCCGGCGGGGCCGCTCGGGACCCGGAGGCGGGCCGTTGAGGATCCGCAGCGCGTACTTGCGCTGATAGCCCGTGGTCTCACAGAACTCATTGAGGATCCTTCCCGCTCCACCCGGGCCGCCCCCCGGTAGCGCGGGTAGACGGCCGTGAGGACCTCCCACCTCGCACGGCGACTCATCATGTAACCCTCCTCCGGCCCTGGGGCCCTCGAGGGTTACATTCCAAATGGCGCGTCTCTTCGTGCTCGGTAACATTTTAGATGGCGCGATACGGGTCCTTGACCCTCTGAGAGCCTCCAGCTACGCTCGGTCCACTCTTGAGCGCGGCAGGAAACTGACCGGACTGCGGTAGGGAGGTCCGTCCGGCCGATGAAGTGTCCCCGGTGCCGGCACGAGAACGAGGCGGGCGCGAAGTTCTGCGAGGAATGCGCCGCGCCGCTGGCCCGGGCGTGCGCCACGTGCGGTCGGCCATTGTCTCCGACGGCGAAGTTCTGCCCCGAGTGTGCGCATCCGACGGGGCTACCGGTCGCCCCGCCTCCGGTTCAGCGATTCGATTCCCCTGAGTCCTACACGCCAACGCATCTCGCCGAGAAGATCCTCACCTCCAAGACGGCGCTCGAAGGCGAGCGCAAGCAGGTGACGGTCCTCTTCGCCGACCTCAAGGGCTCCATGGAGCTGCTGGCCGATCGCGACCCCGAGGAGGCGCGGAAGCTGCTCGACCCCGTGCTGGAGCGGATGATGGAAGCCGTTCACCGCTACGAGGGCACGGTCAACCAGGTGATGGGTGATGGAATCATGGCGCTGTTCGGTGCGCCACTGGCGCACGAGGATCACGCGGTGCGCGCCTGCTATGCCGCGCTCGACATGCAAGGCGCGATCCGACGATACGCCGATGAGGTTCGGCGTACTTTGGGGATCAGGACGGAGATTCGCATCGGGTTGAACTCGGGGGAGGTCGTCGTGCGGGCCATCGGGAACGACCTCCGAATGGACTATACGGCGGTGGGACAGACCACGCACCTCGCGGCCCGCATGGAGCAACTGGCCAGCGCCGGCACCACCCTCCTGACCGCGGACACTCTGCGCCTCGCGGAAGGCTTCGTCGCCGTCAAACCGGTCGGGCCGGTGCCGGTCAAGGGCCTCGACGCGCCCGTGGAGACTTACGAGATGCTCGGGGCGGGCCCGCTCCGTTCGCGTCTCCACGCCGCCGCCGCCCGTGGGCTCACGCGCTTCGTCGGGCGAGAGCCCGAACTCGAGCAGCTCCGCCAGGCGCTCGGCCACGCCGCCGCTGGACATGGCCAGCTCGTGGCCCTCGTCGGGGAGCCCGGCGTCGGCAAGTCGCGGCTGGTATGGGAGATGACCCACTCGCATCGGATCCACGGCTGGCTCACCGTGCAGGCCAGCTCGGTCTCCTACGGGAAGGCCACGCCGTATCTGCCCGTGATCGACCTGCTCAAGGGCTACCTGACGATTCAAGACCAGGACGATCCGCGGGCCGTCCGCGAGAAGGTCACCGGCAAGCTCTTGACGCTCGACGAGGCCCTCAAGCCCACGGTGCCCGCGTTCCTGGCGCTGCTCGACGCGCCGGTGGACGACGCCGCGTGGCAGGAGCTCGACCCGCCGCAACGCCGCCAGCGGACCATGGAGGCCGTCAAGCGCCTGCTCCTTGCGCGAGAGCCAGGTCCAGCCGCTGCTCGTGGTCTTCGAGGACCTTCACTGGATCGATAGCGAGACACAGGCCGTCCTGGACAGCCTAGTCGACAGCCTACCTACGGCTCGGATGCTCCTCCTCGTGAACTACCGCCCCGAGTACGCACACCGCTGGGGCAGCAAGACCTACTACACGCAGCTCCGGCTCGACCCCCTGCCGCCTGAGAGCGCCGACGCACTGCTGGATGCGCTCGCGGGCTCGGACCCTACCCTTCGGCCGCTGAAACACCTCCTGATCGCGCGCACCGAGGGGAACCCGTTCTTCCTGGAGGAGAGCGTCCGCACGCTGGTGGAGACGAAGGTGCTGGCCGGGGAGCGCGGAGCCTATCGCCTCGCCACAGCGCTCCCGAGCATTCAGGTCCCCGCGACGGTCCAGGCGGTCCTGGCCGCCCGCATCGATCGCCTGCCGTCGGAAGAGAAGCGGCTCCTCCAATGCGCCGCTGTCGTCGGCAAGGACGTCCCCGTCGTGCTGCTGCAGTCCATCGCGGACCTCTCCAGCGAGGCATTCGAGCGCGGCCTGACGCACCTCCAGGCGGCCGAGTTCCTCTACGAGACGGGCCTCGGCCACGAGCTCGAATACACATTCAAGCACGCGCTGACCCACGAGGTGGCGTACGGGAGCCTGCTCCAGGATCGCCGGCGCGCGCTCCACGCCAGGATCTTGGGGGCACTCGAGACATCCGCGGGCGGCGGCCCGGCCGAGCAGATCGATCGCCTCGCCCACCACGCGATGCGCGGCGAGGTCTGGGACAGGGCGGTCGCCTACCTGCACCAGGCCGTCGCCCGCGCGACGGCACGCTCGGCTCACCGCGAAGCGGTCGCCGGCGTCGAGCAGGCCCTGACGGCCCTGGAGCACCTTCCCGAGAGTCGCGAGAAGCTCGAACGGGCGATCGACCTTCGGTTCCAGCTGCGCATTGCGCTCTGGCCGCTCGGCGCGATGGGCCGGATTCTCGACGTCCTCCGCGAGGCGGAGACCCTCGCGGAGACGCTCGGTGATCGTCGCCGCATGGGTCTCGCCTCCGCCTACCTCTGCACCTCCTACTACAGCGCCGCGCAGCACGACGAGGCGGTCGCCGCGGGCGAGCGCGCACGGGCGCATAGCCTGTCCGCCGACGCCCTCGACCTCCGGGTACTGGCAAGCTCGCATCTCGGCCAGGCCCACGTCGCCCGGACGGACTATCGCCAGGCGACAGAAGTCCTGGAGGAGACGGTGGCACAGCTCCAGGGGGAGCTCCTCCGTGAGCGCTTCGGCCAAGCCACCATGCCGTCGGTCCTCGCTCGCATCAACCTAGTCCGGGGCCTCGTCGAGCTCGGTCGCTTCCGCGAGGCCATCGACCGCGCAGAGGAAGCGATCCGGATCGCCGAGGCGGTCAGTCACCCGGCCAGTCTCTTGCTTGCGCACTGGGTTTCGGGCCTGGCGTCACTCCGCCGAGGCGACGTCGCGCACGCCATCCCCTCGCTGGAGCGCTCCGTGCGGATCTGCCGCGAGGTGGACCTGCCAATCTTCCTGCATTGGGTCGCTCCTTCGCTCGGCGCGGCGTACGCGACCACCGGACGCATCACCGAGGCCCTGACGCTGCTCGGACAAGTCCTGGAGCAGGACGCCTCCATGAACGTCATGTCCCAAAACACCCTCACGGTCGTCTACCTCGCCGAGGCTCACCTCTTGGCCGGCCACGTCCAAGAGGCGACCGACCACGCCTCGGGCGCCATCGCACTCTCTCGCCGGCGCAACGAGCGGGGCTATCAGGCCTGGGCCCTCCGGCTGGTCGGTGAGATCGGCTCCCGACACGAGGTGGTGGATCTCGGCAGCGGCGCGGCCTCCTATCAGGAGGCCCTGGGACTGAGCGAGGAGCTGGGCATGCGTCCGCTTGAGGCCCACTGCCACCTTGGCCTCGGCCGCCTGCGCTGGCGAGGCGGAGATCGGGCGGCGTCTCGAGAGCATCTCGGAAGGGCAGCGACGATGTATGGCGAGATGGACATGAAGCCGTGGCTGGATCAGGTGGAGTCCGAGCGCGCCAGGCTGAACGAGCACGTACCCGGCGACCCTACGGGCTAGCCCAGATCATGCGGGTGGGCGCTTGGCGGCCGGGTCGGCCTGACCGACGCGTGTTCTCGCACGAGCCCGATGAACAAGGAGGTCTGCCGTGACGCACGTGAACACGAACGATCTGGTTCAAAAAGCCGAGCGGTTCCGCGCTTTGCATCACAGCGGCCGCATTCTGGTCCTGCCCAACATTTGGGATCCGGGCGGCGCGCGCATGATGGAGTGGCTCGGCTATCCCGCGGTGGCCACCGCCAGCGCTTCGGTCGCCTACTCCCTGGGATACGACGATGGCCAGCAGATCACTCTCGAAGCGATGCTGGACGTGGTGGGCCGCGTGGCCGCCGCCGTGAAAGTCCCGGTCACGGCCGACATGGAGTGGGGTTACGCGGAGCAGCCGAGAGACGTTGCGGAGAACATGCGGCGAGTCTTGCGCGCGGGGGCAGTGGGAATCAACCTGGAGGACAGCATCCGCGAGGGCGAAGTCCTGTTCGACGTCGATTTCCAATGCGCCCGCATCCGGGCGGTCCGAGACGTGGCTCGTCAAGAAGGAGTGCCGCTCTTCATCAACGCCAGAACCGACGTCTACTGGCCCAAAGTCTCCGGAACGGAGGCCGAGAAGTTCGATCAAGCCGCAGTGCGTGGGAAGGCCTACCTCCAAGCCGGTGCCGACTGCTTCTATCCCATCATCCTAGGTGACCTGGAGACGCTCAAGAAGCTTCAGAAAGAGATCCGAGCGCCGATCAACGTGCTTGCCCCGACGTGCCGCCCGACCCTTCGGGAGTTGGAAGCGGCAGGAATCGCCCGCCTCAGTCTGGGCCCCGCTCTGATCTGGGCCTCACTGACCACAATGAGAAAGATCGCCGTGGAGCTCCAGAACTATGGCTCCTTCGATTCATTCACCCGCGACATGATCACCACCGACGAGATCCGCCAATACCTCTCCAAGGAGCCGATGAAAGGAAGCGTGAGTTGAGCTGAGACGCCCTCATCGACGAGATCGAAGAGTTCCTCACTGGTGTCCGGCACGGCCCCGAACCCGACCGCGTGCTAGCCACAGTCCTTTTCACCGACATCGTCGGCTCCACGGAGAAGGCGGCCGCCCTCGGGGATCGCCGCTGGCGCGACCTCCGCGAGGGGCACCACGAACTCGTTCGCCGCGAGCTCGGCCGCTTCCGGGACCGAGAGATCGACGTTGCGGGCGATGGGTTCCTGGCCACCTTCGATGGGCCGGCGCGAGGGGTCCGCTGCGCCCGCGCGGTGACCGACAGCGTCGGTGCGCTCGGGCTCGAGGTCCGGACCGGGCTGCACACGGGTGAGGTCGAACTCCTCGGCGACAAGGTCTCCGGCCTCGCCGTCCACATCGGCGCGCGCGTCGCCGCGGCCGCCGGCCCTGGCGAGGTGCTCGTGTCGAGCACCGTCAAGGACCTGGTCGCGGGCTCCGGCCTCCGCTTCCAGGACCGCGGTGTGCAGCCTCTCAAGGGCGTCCCGGGTGAGTGGCACCTCTTCGCGCTTGAGCGGGAAACCCCGCCTGACACATAGACGCCCGAGACTCGTCGAGATCAACAAGGCATTGGCGACGCAGAGCTACAGTCCCGCGACAAGAGCATCGGCCTCGAGACGAGGTGCGACAGGGAATGACCATGATCGTCGAGCGCTTGAGCTAGCGCGACACCTGGAGGAAAGTCGATGATCGAGCGTATCGCCAGCGCGTACAGCAGCTACAGCGAAGCAACGATCGTCACCACGCACGACGGCCGGTGGATTCACGTGTCCGGCCAGGGGGCTCTCGACGCGTCGGGTCGCGTGACCGAGAGCGACTTCGAACGCGAGGCAGCGGGATGCTTCGAGCGCGTGAAGCAGGTGCTGCAGCGCGCGGGGGCGACGATGCGCGACGTCGTCCGTATCACCGCGTACTTGACGGATCTCGCCGACTACGCCGCATACGCCCGCGCGCGCGCCGCCGCGTTCGGTGACGCGCTCCCCGCGAGCGCCGCGGTTCAGGTCGCTGGGCTGCTTGCCGGAATGTCCGTCGAAATCGACGCGGTCGCATTCGTTCCCGGCCGCGCGGAATGACCACGGACGTGCCTCGGCCGGTCTTCGCGGAGGTCAAGCCGTCCTCGAACGTGCCGATGGACCTTGCGACATCGATCCTATCCAGAACAGTCTACGCCTGATCCACCGGCGCGGTTCCCGCCGGTCATCGAGGCGTGGGGGCGCGCTCCGAAGGGGCTCCGCATGGCGCGCGTCTCCCTGCCCTCATCTTGACGACGCCCTAGTCCGGGGCACGGCGGAGTTCTTGTAACCTGTTCGTCACCTGTCCCTCGCCAAAACCTCATCCCGCAGCCAAGTGGTTGATCTGTCGGCCCCGTCCGGCCACAATTGCGGCTCGTGATCAC
>CAVXVV010000082.1:0-17111 GCA_963765195.1 uncultured Candidatus Rokubacteria bacterium | reverse complement strand
TGCAGGATCAGTTGTCCTCAAGACCCACACTGGGTCCTCCTGCGAGTCCACAAGCGGAAGAGGGTTAGAGGTATTGGCGCTCTCAAGGCTGAAACACGGGTTCGAGTCGCGCCCTGTGCCTTCTACTTATTGCGTCTGCCTCGTCAACATTGAACGGTCGGCCGGCCTGATCGATGATGGCCGGCATGATCACCCTGATCCTTACAGGCCTCCTCCGGGCGGGTGTCACGACCCAGCGCTCCCTCGTGCTCGAGAACCTTGCGTTGCGGCACCAACTGGTCGTCCTCCAGCGCACCGTGCCGCGTCCACGGCTGTGAACCGCCGACCGCCTGTTCTGGGTCCTGCTGTCCCGCCTGTGGGCCGGCTGGACGGATGCCATCTCCGGCGTGCAACCCGCCACGGTGATCCGGTGGCAGCGGTCCGCCTTCAAGCTCTTCTGGACCTGGAAGAGCCGCCGGACCGGGCCAGGCCGTCCGGCCGTCGCGCCGGAGGTCCGAGCGCTCATCCGACATATGTCTCGCGCCAACCCCCTGTGGGGCGCGCCGCGGATTCACGGGGAGCTCCAGAAGCTGGGCCTCGAGATCTCACAGGCGGTGGTATCCAAGTATCTGGGCCACCGGAGCAAGCCCCCGTCGCAGACCTGGCGCACGTTTCTCGACAACCACCTCCGAGGCCTGGTCTCCGTGGACTTCTTCACCGTGCCCACGGTGACGATTCAAGGTGTTGTTCGTCTTCGTGGTCCTGGCACACCACAGGAGACGCGTCGTGCATGTCAACGTGACCGACGCGCCCACGGCCCAGTGGACGGCCCAGCAGCTCGTCGAGGCGTTCCCCTGGGAGACCGCCCCGCGATACGTGCTGCGCGATCGTGATGCGGTCTACGGGGTCGCGTTCTCGAGCCGAGTCCAGGCCCTCGGGATCCTCGAAGTCCAGACGGCGCCTCGGTCGCCGTGGCAGAATCCGTACGTGGAACGGCTCATCGGCACCCTTCGCCGCGAGTGTCTGGACCACGTGGTGGTGCTCAACGCGACCCACCTGCGTCGCCTACTGCGCGATTACCTCCTCTACTACCACAGCGCCCGAACACACCTCTCCCTGGACAAGGACGCCCCGGAGCCCAGAGCGGTGGAGCGCCTCGATCAAGGCCGGATCGTGGAGACGCCTCTGGTCGGCGGGCTCCATCACCGGTACAGCCGCCGGGCCGCTTAGCAGCCGCAGCATTGAGAGCAGGGAACCGTACGAAATGGCCCGTTTTACAGGGTCGGCTCGCCTGAAAGATGGCCTACGACTTTAAGGGTGTTAGGCCCCGGCCGACGGGTGCCACCGGCCTCACCGACCTCACCGGCGAGGGGGTTCCCCTCCCGGCCAAGGCGTCTCTTCCCTCTCGCCAGCCCGATGTTCGGACCCACGGTCTTTGGCCACGTTCTGCTCGGAATCAGTGTCCTCGTTCGACGAGGGGCGGTGCGCCCGACCGCCAACCGCCCACCGTCCCTCGAGGCCTTGAGAGCACCCAGGATGGTTAAACGGAAGGGACAGGCGGTCTCCAAGTACGTGGTCCGCCATCGGGCGCCGCCATCGCAGACCTGGCGCACCTTATACTCAGTCCGGTCCGAGTAGCAGAGAAGAGAGTCACCCTCTCCTGAGCAGGGAAGGGTCTGGGTGTCGGTGATGGGAGGTCACGTGTGAAGGCCAGGAGCTTGCTGACTAGAGGACCGTGGCGCGCCGAGCCCCCGGAGGCTCCGAGAAAGACTGTCCCGGTCGGCAAGAGAACGGCGTCAGAGGTTCAAGAGAAAGTGGTCCCCCGGAGGACCGGTATAAGGCCAACCCGCCGTTCCCGCTCCGCGGCCGCGCGGCCAGAAGAAAGAGGAGGGCCAGTGCGCTACTACCTCGGAGTCGACTGGGCGGATCAGACGCATGCGGTCTGGGTCGTGGAGGAGCACGGGACCAAGATCACCGCGCGCACGGTGCCGCACACGGCGGACGGTTTGAGCGAGTGGGGCCGGGAGCTGGACGAGTGGCGGGCGCAGGGGATCGAGCGGTGGGCGGCCATTGAGCGGCCCGACGGCCGCGTGGTGGATTTCCTGCTCGACCATGGCGTCCTGGTCTATCCCGTGAATCCCAAGGCGCTGGACCGGGCCCGAGATCGGTTTCGGCAGAGTGGGGCGAAGAGTGATCCGTTTGACGCCCGGGTGCTGGCCGACTTCCTCCGCACGGATCACGCGCACCTCCGGGCCCTCCAGCCGAGCTCGGAGGCGGCCCAGGAGCTCAAGCTGCTCACGGAGGACTATCAGCGGCAGGTCCGGCAGCAGACGCGCCTGGTCAACCAGCTGACGGCGACGCTGAAGGCGTACTATCCGCGGGCCCTGGACGTGGCCGAGTTGACGACAGCCCTGGCGCGGGAGTTCCTGCACGCCTATCCGACGCCGGACGCCGTGGCCGCCCTCACGGCACGCCAGTGGCAGCGGTGGGCGCACGCCCATCGGCTGAGCGAGGCGCGGACCCAGGAGCTGTGGGCCGTCCTCCGGCGGCCGCAGCTGCCCGTGCCGGCCCACGTGGTGCGGGCCAAGGCTCGGCTGATGCGGACCCTGGTGACCCAGCTGGGGCCGGTCGTGACGGCCGTCGAGGACTACCGGAAGGCGGTCGAGGATTTTTTCGCGAGCCTGCCGGCGGCGCAGTGGATCCGGACGCTCCCGATCGGTGACCACGGGATCACCGCGCCCACGCTCTGGGCCCGCTTGGGGGACGCCCCTGAGCGGTGGGCGTCGTTTCAGCATCTGCAGGCGCACGCCGGCGCCGTGCCCGTGACGAAGCGGAGCGGCAAGCAGCAGCGGGTCGTCCACTTCCGCTTCGCCTGCGACACGGCGTTCCGGTACGTGGTCGATCAGGTGGCGTTCCTCTCACTGCGCTCGAGTGAGTGGGCCCGGGCGTACTACGACCAGCAGCGGGCGCGGGGCAACTCGCATCACCAGGCACTCCGGGCCTTAGGCGCGAAGTGGTTGAAGATCATCTTCGTCCTGTGGGAACGTCAGGTCCCCTATGACGAGCAGTACCACCTGGCGACGATGACGCGGCAACAGCTGCGGCAGCAGCGTCAGAAAAAAATCGCTTGACGTGAACCAGAGAAAGTCTTTCTCGACAACCACCTGGGGAACCTCGTCTCCGTGGACTTCTTCGTCGTGCCCACCGTGCTGTTCAAGGTCTTGTTCGTCTTCGTGGTCCTGGCGCACGAGCGGCGCCGTGTCGTCCACATCAACGTCACCGACGCCCCCACCGCCCAGTGGACGGCCCAGCAACTCGTGGAGGCGTTCCCCTGGGAGACCGCCCCGCGCTACCTCCTGCGCGACCGCGATGCGGTGTACGGGGTCGCGTTCTCGAGCCGCGCCCAGACCATGGGGATCCATGAAGTCAAGACGGCGCCTCGGTCGCCTTGGCAGAATCCCTACGTGGAACGTCTCATCGGCACCCTCCGCCGCGAGTGCCTCGACCACGTGGTGGTGCTGAACGAAACCCATCTGCGCCGCCTGCTGAGCGCGTACCTCATCTACTACCACGGGGCCCGCACCCACCTCTCCCTGGAGAAGGACGCCCCGGAGCCAAGACCGGTGGAGCGCCTCGACGAAGGCCGAATCGTCGAGACGCCGATGGTCGGCGGGCTCCATCATCGCTACAGTCGACGAGCGGCGTAAGCTCCTGTCTGCGGGCTGTCCCGGCTACGTTGACATCGCCGGTCCGTGCGTGTGTCTGTGCGCTGAACCCACTCCTCGGTGGCTCCGGGCGGAGCCAAGGTGGTCCCACGCTGGGTGTCCGTCGTATCAGAGGCCCACGACCAAGGGCCGCAGCCGGTCCCAAGGTACCTGGATCGACTAAATGGAAGGGACAGGTGCGGACGAGACTATGCCACTGCGCATACATCGTGACCATGGTAGCCACCTGAAACGCGCTCTGGCTCTCTATTCCCTCTCGCGGCGGGCTTGCGGCCGCGCTCATTCACCCATGAACGCGATGATTTGCTCGGCGACGGCGCGGGGGGCTTCTTCGGGCATATAGTGCCCACAGCCAGCAAACACACCACCCTGCACATCCGCCGCGACTAAGCGCATCGTGTCGAGCAGCATTGCTCCGACTCCGCTCTCCGCGCCGAAAGCGAGTACCGGCATGGCGAGCTTGCGCTCGGCGCGCGCCCGACTGTGCGCGATTCCTTCGGGCCCGAGATTGTGTCGCTGGTAGGAAAGCGCCGCCCGCGTCGCGCCGGGGGCGGCGTTGACGCGCACATATTCACCGAGATCCGCCGGCGTGATCGTCCAGGGACGAGTGGATTTGGCCCTGAACAGCCAAGTCAGGAACTCCCGCTCGCGTCCCTGCAGCAGGATCTCCGGCAGGTCATCGAGCCGGTTGAAGGCCAAGTGCCAGGTCTTCACATTCGCCTCTGCCGAGGGAATGCCGGCCGGAGGCGGCGGGGTGATGCCGGGCAGCGCCGCGTCGAACACGGCGAGCCGCTTCACGTCGTCCGGCCATTCGGCCGCATAGGCATAGCCGATCCAGGTGCCGAGATCGTGACCGACGATGTCGACAGGCCCGTTCGCCGTCAGTCTCAGCGCCTCGACGAAACCATGAAGCTCGGCGGCCACGGTGCGCATCTCGTAGCCAGAGGCGGGCCGATCGGAGTCGCCCATGCCGCGCGGGTCGAGCGCGATCACGCGCCGGCCGGCCTTGGCGAGCAGCGGCATCACATAACGCCATGCGTACCAGCTCTGCGGCCAGCCGGGCAGCAGCAGGATCGGCATGCCGCTGCCGCCTTCGACGAAATGCAGCCGCACGCCCTTGATAACGACGGTATCGTGGTGGAACTCCGTCCAGAACGTCGCAGGGTCGAAGGGCGGCAACGTGTCCGCGGCGGAGGTTTGAACGATGTCATGCGTCATGATGTACTCCTGGTCGGGTCATCGCTTCCACGTCGATGCGGCTCCCGACGCTGACGCAGCGAAGCGTCGCCTGACTCGTGAACAGGCTCATGAAATCCAGACCGGCTTTGCTCTCCGCGAGTGCGCCGACGAGTGCGACCTCGCCGCCATACGCCACGGCCTTGAGCGACTCCGCCAGCGTCCCAGGCCCACCGACGTCAACGACCCGATCGACGCCTGCCCGGCGGTCAACAGCGCCATCGTCTCGGTCAGCACGGCGGTCTTCTCCGTGATTCTGGCCGCGCTGGCAGGATACGGGCTCTCTCGGTTCAGATTCGCCGGGGCGCGGCTCATGGAAACGTTCATTCTGATGACGCAGATGTTTCCGGGCGTGCTGCTCGTGATTCCATACTTCATCCTCATTTCGCGGGTTGGCTTGTTCAATACCTATCCAGCCTTGATCATCGCCTACACGTCGTTCGCGCTTCCATTCTCCACGTGGATGCTCAAAGGCTTTTTCGAAAGCGTGCCGCGGGAGCTGGACGAGGCGGCCGTGGTCGACGGCTGCTCGCGCTTCAAGGCATTCACCTCGGTCGTTGTCCCAGTGTCCCTGCCGGGTATCGTGGCCACCATCATCTTCAGCTTCATTCTCGCTTGGAACGAGTTCCTGTTTGCCCTAGTGCTCACGGCAAGTGACTCGATGTACCCGGTGACGGTGAGGATCGCCTCGTTCATCGGCCAGTGGCGCATCGCGTACGAGACGATGATGGCGGCGTCCGTCGTCGCCACCGTTCCGACCATCGTGCTCTACATGTGTCTCGAGAAGCACCTGGTGCAGGGCCTCACGGCAGGGGCAGTCAAAGCGTAGAGGCGGCGGATGGCGCGCTACCCTTTCGTGGCGCCGGCGGTGAGACCGGAGACGTAGTAGTCCATCAGGAACACGTAGACCACGATGGGAGGGAGCGCTGCCACCAGCGCCCCGGCCATCAGTCCGCCCCAATAGATGACATCCCCCGTGATGAGCGAGCCCACGACCCCTGTGGTCAGTACCGCGCTGTCCCGGCTGAAGATGAACGCCAGGGGGTAGAGGAATCCCGCCCAGGAGACGGTGAACGAGAACATTGTGGCCGCGACGATCCCTGGCATCGCTACGGGGATGAAGATCCGGAGGAGCATCTGCAGATGGCTTGCGCCATCGATGAAGGCGGCCTCATCCAGCTCCCGTGGAATGGATCCGAAGTAGCCGATTAGTATCCACGTGCAGAAGGGCACAGACAGCGTCGGAAAGACGAGCACGAGGGCCCCGAGCGAGTTGAGGAGGCCGAGCGTGGACAGGACTTTGAACAGGGGGATGAACAGCAGGGTCTCGGGAACGAGGTAGGTCAGGAAGACGCCGGTCGCGAGGCCGGCGGAGCCGGTGAAGCGCAGCCGAGCGAGCGCGTACGCCGCAGGCAGGCTGATCCCCATCGAGAGCGTCACGACCAGCGTCGTCACGAGCGCCGTGTTCCCCAGAAACGTGAAGAACGGGGTCTCCAGGAAGAGACGACGGTAGTGCTCGAGCGTGGCGCCTTCGTTGATGATGAGCGGGAAGCCGGGCATCGTCTGGATCTCGTGCGGTGTCTTGAACGAGGTGACGAGCATGTAGTACGGAGGCAGGAGAAAGACCACGGCGAACAGGGCGAGGCTCGCGTACGAGGCGATCAGCCCCCAGTGCCGGCGGCGCACCATGCTCGGGCTTGCCGTCATCACCTCGCTCGGACGCTCGTGCGGACGCGCCGCAGGACGAGGATCGCCAGGACCGCCAGGATCGGGAACATGAACAGGGACACCGACGCGCCAAGCGGGATATCCCCGGACTCGATCCCGAGGTTGAACGCGTAGGACCCGAAGAGATGAGTGGTGTCGTGCGGCCCGCCCATCGTCAGGACGCGGACGATGTCGAAGTTCGCGAAGGTTGCGATGGTCGAGAAGAGTATGGTGATGGCCATGATGTTCCGGATCATAGGGAGCGTGATGAAGCGGAGGCGCTGAAGCGCCGTTGCGCCATCGATCGAGGCGGCCTCGTACAGCTCGTCGGCGATGGACTTGAGCCCGGCCAGGAACATGATCATGAAGAAGGGGGTGCCGATCCAGACGTTGACCAGGATGACGGAGAATCGTGCCCAGCCCGGCTGACTCAGCCACGGGACGTGGGGGCCTCCGAGCCTCGCGAGGATGGCGTTGAACACTCCCAGCGTGGGCTCGAACAGCCACAGCCATCCGAGCGTGCTGAGGGCCGCTGGCATGACCCAGGGTATCAGGAACAGCCCCCGCCAGAGCCGCTGGCGAGGGACCGGCAGATTGTTGATCTGCAGGGCTAGGAAGAATCCAAGGGCGGTCTTCAGGAGCACCGCGGTGACGGTGAAGAGCATCGACTGCCGGATGACCATCCAGAAGGTGTCCCGTTTGAACAGGAAAAGGTAGTTGCCGAGGCCGACGAAACGCGTCTCGCTCTTGTTCAACGTGGCCACGTGGATCGACACCAGGAACGGGTAGAGGACGAGGCCGCCGATGAGCAGGATGAGCGGCACGCAGAGGAGGAAGGCGAGCGTGGCCGACCTGCGCATCGAGCGTCTCAGTCCCCGGCGGCGATGGCCTCGGCGGTGCCGGGTGATGCACCCTGCCCCGTCAGGTAGGCGCGATACGCCCCTCCCGGCGCGGTCCGGGAGGGGGTCGCCGGACGAGGGCGCGCTAGGAGCGCGAGTATCCCTCGAGCTCGCCCTCCGACCACTTGATCGCGGCGGGGATCGAATCCCCGCCCTGGGTGACCCGGGCCACCAGGCGGCCGTAGGTGGACTTCGAGTGGATCTGCGCCGCGATCTCCTGCGGCGCGGGATACCCGGGGATGATGAACACCTCGTCGCCCCGGATCGGGTAGTTGTACTGGGTCCCCTTCGGAGGCCCGATCTGCTCCCAAATCGGGTGGTCGCGCAAGGACCGGATGTCCGGAATGTCGTAGCCCTTGCCGGCCTCGATCAGCTTGTGCACCTGCTCCTTCTGGGAGAGGTGCAGCAGCAAATCCTTGGCCGCCGACTGGTTCTTGGAGAAATCCCACGTGCCGAGGAGCATCTTGCTGCCCCCGCGGAACCGCCCGGCCGGGCCACGCGGATTGTCGTGGTGCCAGATCTCGCGACCGATCTCCGGGACGTCCTTCTGCGCCACCGCCCACACGCTCGGCGGGTTGTTGATGCCGGAGCCCTTGCCCGACAGCAGCCACCGGTTGTTTCCCGCGTCGTCCCAGGCGTAGACATCCGGCGTCATCAGCGGCGCCAGCTCTTTCATGAACTCCAGCACGCGCCGCACCGGATCGGAGTTCACGGTGATGTTGCCCTTGGCGTCGACGATGTGGGCCCCGAAGGACGTGAACAGGGGACCCAGCCACATGCCCGTATCGTTCGTTGCGCCGATCGGGTTCGCGAAGGGAACACCCGCGGTGTGCAGTTTCCGGCACGCCGCGAGGAAGCGGTCGTGCGTCCACGAATCGACGAGGGCCTTGTCGCGA
Source organism: uncultured Candidatus Rokubacteria bacterium (assembly GCA_963765195.1). GTDB lineage: Bacteria > Methylomirabilota > Methylomirabilia > Rokubacteriales > DASRDR01 > DASRDR01. The sequence goes on along the minus strand of CAVXVV010000082.1, from coordinate 8,669 downwards.
TCTGGGCTGGCCGGGAACATCTTCTGGAGATCGATGTCGGCGTGCTTCTTCCATAGGTCGAGGCGCGAGTTCATCGGGTAGTTGTTCGTGCTCAGGCACAGCGGCACGCCGTACCACCGGCCGTCGTGCTTCCCGAGGTACTCCGCACCCGCGTCGTATGGCCCGTACTTCTTGGTGACCTCGTTGACGACGTCGTCCACCGGGATCAGGCGCTTCTTGTAGAGCGTGACCTGCCAGTTGGCCAGCGAGAACACGTCGTGGCCGACGCCCGCCCTGAACTCGGCCGCGGCAGTGAGGTAGATCTTCTCTCCCGCCGGCGGCAGGTAGTCGATCGTCACCTCGACCTTGTTGGCCGCGGCCCAGTCTTCGATGAGCTTCCGGGACACGTCGTTGTGGCCGGGCACGAAGTGGTCGTTCATCGCGATCGCGAGTTTGCCGGCCGCTCGGGACGTCGACACGAATGGCGGCCCCGTCAGAAGCCCGGCTGTCGCGGCGGCGGTCTTGAGGAACTGTCGGCGGCTGGTCAGTGCCTTGCGCATGACTGGTTCTCCTTGCGTCACACGGCGACAGGGACCGCGGACGGAAACCGGATACCGAGCTCCGTGCCGACTTCCCGGAGCTCCTCCACGACCGTGGGGTGGAGGGGGATGCCGAGGCGGTTCCGCTCCTCCTGCGCGCTCCATTCCCGCTCGCCGGGTGTGAGGACGCGCTCGTGCCCGTCGGCGGGCGGCGTCTCCCGGAGCGCGCTGAGGGCCTTGTCGAGCATGCCCACGAAGTCGTCGAACGGCAGGAATGCCTCCACCTGCCAAGCGCCGAGGAAGACGCCCTGCGTCTGGAGCGTGAGCATCGCCCCGTACCCGGTGCCGGAGAGCACACCGCTCCACGTCACCATCACCGCCAGGCGTAACCTTTGTAGACTCCCGTCTCGGCTCACCGCACAGGGGAGGATGGACTCGACTCCGAACACGTCGCGGCGATCAGTGCTGGGGCATCCGTGCTTGTCGCAGAGCCAACCTGCCGGAACAAGCTTCTGGTCTCGGATAGCCAGCTCCATCTTGCCAACGACACCACGGTCGTCCCGAAGACCATCATGAACGGCCTCTTGCCGGACCGGTGCCGCACGCTCACTGATTGCTGTACAGCGCGCTTCCCGGCCAAGTCGAGACCACGCCGTCCGGGCGCGTGCACATCGCGATGCCGATCATCCTCGATCGAGCGCCATCAGCGAGTAGTCGCCCCACGCCGATGTGCCCCGTTGCACGACTCGAGCCCAGCCGCCGCCGCGCCCTGTCGAGGGCATCGCACGCCCGCGGCGCACGCGGCCGCCCCGTCGGCGTCCAGGGCCACCGTGGACGGGGTTTCACGGAGGACTCGCACCTCCGGGCGTGGGTTGACCCAGCCGCCTCGCAGGCCGACGACGTAGCCCGGGTGCCGAGCCATGTGTGCGACGCCGTGCGAGTCGATGCCAAGAAGGTCGGCGTGCACCAGCGTCTCGGCGCTCAGCCGAGCGTCCCCCTGAGGGACATCGAGGCGCACGAAGACATCGGTCACGAAACGGCGGAGGTCGGCGGCGGCGAACCGGGGCCGGTCGGCGGTCACGCACATCTCCTTTGCGGACCTGGAACGAGGATCACCTGGCAACTTGGTACGCGTCTGGGGGCGGCGTTGTGTCGACAACGGACGATGTCACAGCGGCGCCGAAGGTGTCAAGGCCCGTAACGGGCCCGTAACGGGTCTGATGGGCGGGCGACCCGGCTCAGGAGCCCGTCAAGCCGGCCCGATTCTCACGAAGGGCTCCGGCCGCTCCCACGCGGAGGATCGTCTGGTCCTCGGTGGCGATGACGAAGCGAGCGCCGCGCGAGACCCACTGCCGGTTCACCGCGGGCGTGAACGCCATTCCGAGGCAGGTTGTGATCCGGTGCCGGGCGGCTGCGGCCAGAACGCGGTGGATCGCCTCGACCACGGACGGGTGCTCGATCTGGCCGAGGAGCCCCATCGACCCCGACAGGTCGTTGGGCCCGAGGCAATGAAGCAATCACACGTGCCCGCGTTCCGTCAAGCCCCTGGCGATGCTGGACGCGCACATTCCGAACACTCGAAGCCCTCGCCATCGAGGCGATACACGCGGACCGCGTTGTCGTGGAAGAGTCGGCGCCGACCAGCCGGCGAGAGTTGCGGACGATCACCTTGAAGCCCGGTAGGACCGCTAGGTCGGTCAGTACCTTCTTGAGTCGCGACAGCCGCCAGACGGCAATGAGACGATGCCCCACGTCACGGTCTCGGAGACGGAGAGCGTCGCCACGATCACCCAGCCGTAGCGCTCCGGTGTGAACCTACGCCTCGGTCCAGCGGCCCCCACCACCGCTAGCCGCAGCAGGAGTTCGTTCGTGCGCCTTTCCGGAGAGCACTGATGGGCAGCAGCTGCGGCGCGCTCGACCGTGGTCCGCCCGTGATCGCCACCGGGCTCTCCCCACCGACCGCCCCCGCCCCCGTCGCGTCATCCATGGCATCTGACCCGCAGCCACAGCCGTCCTGCCCGACGGCCTTGGCCTCAGCGTCCTGAGCGCAGCACGCGTCCTGTCCTTCGCCAAAACTCCATCCGGTGGGCAAGTGGTTGATCGATCAGTCTGATCATGCCGCGGTCGAATAGGAGCGGCCGTAGGTCTCCATGTCTCCATGGTGTCGATCCACGAGACAATTCCACGGCCCCCCGTCAGATTCCTTTCCCTATACGCTCACCTGCCAGCCGATGGTCGCTGGGAGGGACGGGGGACACCGCCCGCGTGGCTGAAGGCCACTCCCATCAGCCTTGCAGATGCCAGCCGGGTCTCGGGCCGGGGCAGGGCCTCCGCATCTCGGTCGGGGACCCGCCCGTCCCTCTGATCCTTCCGTCAGCCCCTCGACAGTTCGGACAATCAGGGGGACCTCAGGCCGGGCGGGGCCGAGGCGATCCCACCACGCCCTGAGAGCTGAAGGATCAACCGCTGTTCGTCCGGACGGGGTTTTGGCGAAGGACAGCTCGGGGCCGCGGCGAGCGCGAGGTTCCCGCCCTGGACCCACTCGATGTCCGCCCCGAGCTCCTGCTCGAGACCGCGCCAGATACGGTTCGCTTCCATCATGAGCGGCACTTCGCCCGGGTCCGCCCCTGCTGACGCACGAACCCTTGCGGCCCGATTGCTCTCCCGCGATCTCGTTCCGCTCCACCAGCACCACGCCGACGCCGCGCCGGGCAAGCTGGTAGGCGATCGCGCTCCCGACGATCTCGCCCCCGATCACGACGACGTCCGACCCGCGCCCATCCGAAGCCGCCCTCAGCCCTCTCGGCCGTGCTCGCCGCCCCGGTCGAAGATCCAGCGGATGGGCCCACGGGCCCGGCGCATCCCTTCGCGGCACTCCTTGGTCGCGTCGTGATCGACGGCCGTCCCGTCCGGCGACAGGACGACGCCGTACTCGGCGCGGGCGGCCTTGACTGAGATCGCCCGGTCGAGCGCGTCCGCGAGCACGCGGTCCGGATCGCGCTCGAGCGCGTCCCCCCACCCGGCGCCGCCCGGGATGTACTCCCACAGCTGGTCGCCGGGATGGAGCACGAGCATCTTCTTGGAGGGCACCTCCTCCCGGGTCCCGTCGCGCCGAACGAGGAACGCGCGCCCGCGCCGCGCCGGGCCGCCACCGAAGAGTCCCCACGGCGCCGAGGCAAACCGCTCGCTCCTGTGGGCGACCGTGACGTCGGTGAGGGTGGCCTCGAAGACCTTCTCGAGCCCAAGGCCGCCTCGCGTCGCGCCTGCGCCCGCCGAGTCCGTCCACAGGCCGGCCCGAGTCACCCGGAGCGGGAAATTCATCTCGAGCGCCTCGATCGGGATGTTCATGCAGTTCGTCACGTCGGTCTCCACCACGTGGATGCCGTCCTTCGCGGGGCGGGCGCCCATCCCGCCCGCGGCCAGCTCGCTCGCGACGAACGGGCGCCCTGTCCCGGGATCCGTCCCCCCGAAAGCCATCACGAGAAGCGTGCCGGAGCTGGCCGCCGGCATGCGCTCCGGGAGCGCCTTGACGAGAGCGCCCAGGATGGTGTCGGCGATCCGCTTGATGGTGGCCGTGCGACAGCTGACCGGGGCCGGCGGCCGAGGATTGACGAGGCTGCCGAGCGGGAGCACCGTGTCGACCGCTCGGAAGCAGCCGCCGTTGTTCGGAACGGTCGGGTCCGAGATCGCTCGGACGGCGTAGTAGACCGCGGAGAGGGTGGAAGCGGGCACCGAGTTGAACGGACCGCGGACCTGGGGGCTCGTGCCCGTGAAGTCGAAGGTCATCGTCGAGCCTCGCACGGTCACCGCCACCTGGATCCGGACCGGGCGGTCGTCGATCCCGTCGTTGTCGAGCCAGTCGGCGAAGGCGTAGGTCCCGTCGGGAATGGCCTCGATTCCGCGGCGCGTCAGGGTCTCCGCGCGCTCGAGCAGCTCGTCGACGTATCCGAGCACGGTCTCGGTCCCGTAGCGGACGAACAGCTCGTTGAGGCGGATCCCGCCGAGGCGGCCCGCCGCCACCTGGGCCATGAGGTCGCCGGTGAACACCTCCGGGATGCGCACGTTGCGGCGCAGGAGGGCGAACAGGTTCTCATCGAGCGCGCCCCCGCGGAACAACCGGGTCGGCGGGATGATGAGCCCCTCCTGGTAAAGCTCCGTGGCGTCCGTCGGCACGCTGCCCGGCGTGCGGCCTCCGACGTCCTGGTGATGGCACATCGTGCATGCGAGCGCCACGACGCGTCCGTCCGACACGACCGGCACCGCCAGGGTGATGTCCGGCAGGTGTGTCCCGCCATCGTAGGGATCGTTGAGGAGGAACGCGTCCCCTTCCCGCATCGTCTCCGGCGGGAAGGCCTCGACGATCCGCCGGGCCGCCAGCTCGAGACACCCGAGGTGGATGGGAATCGCTGCCGCCTGCGCGATCGTCTCCCCGCGTACGTTGAAGAGGGCGGCGGACGCGTCGAGCCCCTCCTTCACGATCGGAGAGGCAGCGCTCTTGAGGAGCGTCAGCTCCATCTCGTCGGCGATCGTCTCGAGCCGGTTCCGGATGACCTCGAGCAGGATCGGGTCGACGGCCCGCGTCGCCATCACGACTCTCCCTGGCTGCGCCGGAGCAGGAGGTTGCCCGACTCTTCCACGCGCACCGCCCAGCCCGGCGGCACGACGGTGGTGGTATCGGGCTGCTCGATGATGGCCGGCCCGGAAAACTCGGCGCCGAGCGGCAGGCGAGGGCGCGCGTAGATCGGCGTCCGCACGAAGCCCGCCGGCGCGAAGTACACCGAGCGCTCGGTCACCCGGGCGGCGGCAGCCGTCCCGCGCGCCCGGTCGGGCGGTCGGATCCGGGGCGTCGGCAGACGGCAGGTGTGGACGGCGCGGAGGTTGACGAACTCCACGGGCTGGCCGGCGCGCGCATAGCCGTAGACCCGCTCGTGGACGCCATGGAAGGTGGCCTGGACGCCCGCGAGATTCGCCTGCGTGAGCGGCGCCCGGATCGGCACCGGGAGCTCGTACGCCTGGCCCACGTATCGCATGTCCGCGGTGTACGCCACCTCTACCGCGTCGGGCGGCACGTCCTCGTCGCGCATCTGCGCGCGGCCCGTGGCGTCGAGATCGCGGAGCAGCGCGTTGATCGCGGCCAGGTCCGCGGACTCGACGACTCTGGGGTGCGTCCGGGCGTGATGGTGCTCGACGGCCGCGGCGAGGAGCCCGAGCGCCGAGAGCACGCCGGGCGCCTCTGGGACGAGCACCTCCCGCAGGCCCAGCTCCTCCGCCAGGGCCGCGCCGTGCACCGGACCCGCCCCGCCGAGGAGCACGAGCGTGAATCCGCGCGGATCGTGCCCGCGCTGGATCGTCATGAGCCGGATCTGATCGGCCATCCGTGCGTTGACCACGCGGTGGATGCCCGCGGCAGCCTCGACGTGGCCGAGCCCGAGAGGCCCGGCGACCGTCGCGACCGCGGTCTCCGCGGCGCGGACGTCGAGCCGGATCGATCCCCCCGCGAAGCTCGCGGGGTCGAGGAACCCGAGCAGGAGACTCGCGTCGGTCACGGTCGGGCGGTCACCGCCCCGGCCGTAGCAAGCGGGCCCCGGCTCCGCTCCCGCGCTCCGAGGGCCCACCCGGAGGCCGCCGGCGGCATCCAGCCAGGCGATGCTCCCGCCCCCGGCCCCGATCGTGTTGACGTCCACCATCGGGGTCCGCACCGGATAGGGGCCGATCCGCCCTTCGGCCGCCACGACGGGCTGGCCCCCGTGGACCACGCTCACGTCGTTGCTGGTTCCGCCCATGTCGAGCGAGATGAAGTCCTGCACGCGGGAGCGCTCGGCCGCGTACTGCGCCCCGATGACACCGCCCGCCGGCCCGGACAGGAAGAGGGTGACGGGCTGACGCCTGGCGACGGCCGCCGACACGATGCCCCCGCGGGACCGCATGATCTGCGGCACCGCGGTCACGCCGAGGCGCCTGAGCGTCTCGCTGAGGCCGGCCAGGTAACGGCCGACGAGCGGCCCAAGATACGCGTCGAAGGCGGTCACGCAGAGCCGCTCGTACTCGCGAAAGGTGGGATCGACCTCGGAGGAGAGCGAGACGGCGACGCCGGGGGCGACCTCGCGGATGAGCTCGCGCGTCCGGCGCTCGTGCGCGGGATCGAGAAACGAGAAGAGGTAGCAGACGGCGAGCGCCTGGACACCCTGGTCCCTGAGCCGCGCCGCCTCCGCTCGCACCTGGGCCTCGTCCAGCGGCATCAGGATCCGGCCGCGGGCGTCAAGCCGCTCGCGGATCCCCACCCGGCGGCGCCGCGGTGCCAGGAACGCGGGCGTCTCCGCGTCCATGTCGAGATCGTACATGCGGGAGCGCTTCTGCCGCCCGAGCTCGAGGACGTCCTCGAAGCCGGCGGTCATGAACACGCCGGTGACGGCACCGGTCTGCTCGAGGATGGCGTTCGTGGCGACCGTCGTTCCGTGAATGAAGCGCCGGACGCTGCCGGGGTCCGCCCCGGCCAGCCCGAGCACCCCCCGGACGGCATCGGCGACGCCGCCGAGCAGGTCCTTCGGGGTGGTCGGCACCTTGGTCAGGTGGAGCCGCCCATCATCGCCGAGGGCGACGATGTCGGTGAAGGTGCCGCCGATGTCCACGCCGATCTGCACGCTCGCGCCTCCTCCGTATGCCGACACCGGTGCGAGGGTCCTCGCGCGCCGGCGCTTATGATAGCAGTGGATGGCGCCCGCGGCGCCGCCGATGAGCCTGGCCGACATCGGGGCCGCCTGGCGGGAGGGCCTCCGGTGCGCTCGGGGATGCCATGACCGAGCGCCCGAGGTTGACGAGGACGTGCTGCCGCTCGAAGCGCGAACGGGCGATCTGGAGGAAGGGACATGCCGACCGATATCGGACGCGAGGACGTGCAGCGGCTGGTGGCGCAGGGCGCGCCGCTCGTGGAGGTGCTGCCCGAGGAAGCGTTCGACGAGCAGGATCCTCCGGGCGCGATCCATCTCCCGCTTAGGAAGATCGAAGCAGGAGCCAGGGCGACCCTGGACCCCGAGCGACCTGTCATCGTCTACTGCTGGGACTCCGCCTGAGACTTGAGCCCACGAGCCGCGTGGCGGCTCGAAAGCCTCGGGTTCCGCAACGTGTACGACTACCCGGCGGGCAAGTCGGACTTGGAAGGCGGCCGGACTCCCCACCGAGGGCGAGGCGTCAGGCCAGCCCACCGCGGGGACGGTCGCGCGCCGGGACGTGCCGACATGCCATCTCGAGGAGTCCCTCCGGATGTTCGGGAGCGAGCCCGAGCGGCGGGGTGGGATGCCTGCGTCGTGGTCAACGAGGCGCGGATCGTCATGGGGCTCCTCCACGCCGAGCAGCTCGGCCGGGAAGGAGACCTCACGGCCGAGTCCGCCATGCGCCCCGGACCGAGCACCTTCCGGCCGCACGTCCCCATCGCCGAGATGGCGGAGGTCATGGCCCAGCACGATCTCCCGAACGCCCCCGTGACGACCTCGACCGGAAAGCTGATCGGCCTGCTCGTCCGCGAGGACGTGGAGCGAGCGGCGCACGAGCGCCACGCGTAGGAGCCGTCTTTCTTCTTATCTCAGCAGAAGCCCCGTAGCATCGCAGCGCCGAAGCTCTACCACGAGCTGGCCGAGTGGTGTCCCCTCCTGTCTGCGCAGGCCGACTACGCCGAAGAGGCGGAACAGTATCGCGGTCTCTTCGTGGAGGCCTCGGAGGCTCTTCCGCGGACGCTCCTCGAGCTCGGATCGGGCGGGGGCAACAACACGTCCCACTTGAAGCGGCACTTCGCTCTCACGCTCGTCGATCGGTCGCCGGCCATGCTCGCCGTGAGCCGCGCTCTCAATCCCGGCTGCGAGCACGTGACCGACGACATGCGGACGGTGCGGCTCGGGCGGAGATGCGCAAGCGCGTCTTCGGCAGGAAGCCTCCTTCGGCTGGATGAAGACCGTGCTCCTGCGGAAGACCTGTCGACCGCGGGCGGCGCCGGGGTCGGGCGGCTGTTCGCGAGACCTTGGCCGCGGCACGGTGGCCAGACCTGGCGCCGGACCTGGTACGTGATGACGGTGGCGGCCACGGGATGAGTCCCCAGCGAGGCGCTCGGTGCGGTCCGCGGCTGGTACCGGCCCAACGGACGAGGGAACGCTGGCTCGC
>CAVXVV010000081.1:0-32006 GCA_963765195.1 uncultured Candidatus Rokubacteria bacterium | reverse complement strand
GAGTTCCCGGTGCCAAGCCGAGAACCGCGAGGGCCGCCGCTTCTGCGCCGAATGCGGAGCGTCGCTGGCGTTGGCCTGTCCGGCCTGTGGGTTCTCGAACGAGCCCGACGAAAGGTTCTGTGGAGGCTGCGGGGCATCGATGCGGTCCTCGCCGACCGTCGCGCAACCGAAGTTTGGCGCTCCGGAGTCCTACACCCCTAAGCACCTCGCCGAGAAGATCCTCACCTCGAAGAGCGCCCTCGAAGGCGAGCGCAAGCAGGTCACGGTGCTCTTCGCCGACCTCAAGGGCTCGATGGAGCTGCTGGCCGACCGTGATCCCGAAGAGGCCCGGAAGCTCCTCGACCCGGTCCTCGAACGGATGATGGAGGCCGTCCACCGCTACGAGGGCACGGTCAACCAGGTCATGGGCGACGGGATCATGGCGCTCTTCGGCGCGCCGCTGGCCCACGAGGACCATGCCGTGCGAGCCTGCTACGCGGCGCTCGAGATGCAGGAGAGCGTGAAGAAGTACGCAGAAGAGATCCGGCGCTCACACGGCTCGCCGTCGTCAAGATCCGCGTCGGGCTCAACTCCGGGGAGGTCGTGGTGCGCGCCATCGGCAGCGATCTGCACATGGACTACACCGCGGTCGGCCAGACGACGCACCTGGCCGCGCGCATGGAGCAGCTCGCCGATCCCGGCTCGATCGCCATCGCGCCCGAGACGCTGGCGCTCGCCGAGGGCTACGTCGAGGTGAGGTCGCTTGGCCCAGTGCCGGTGAAGGGGCTCGACGCGCCGGTGGAGACCTACGAGCTGGTCGGCGCCGGGCCTCGCCGCTCCCGCCTGGCCGCGAGTGCCGACCGCGGGCTCACCAAGTTCGTCGGGCGGGACGCCGAGCTCGAGCAGCTGCGGCAGGCGCTCGGCCGTGCGGCGACGGGTCACGGCCAGGTCGTGGCCCTCGTCGGCGAGGCGGGCGTCGGCAAGTCGCGCCTGGTGTGGGAGGGGTCCACTCTCACCGCACGCACGGCTGGCTCATCGTGCAGGCGAACTCGATCTCCTACGGCAGCAGCATGCCCTACCTGCCGCTGGTCGAGCTCCTCAGGGCCTACTGCCAGATCGATCCTCGCGACGATGCCCGGAAGGTCCGGGAGAAGCTGACCGGCAAGGTGCTGACGCTCGATCCGCCCTCCAGCCTGCTATCGCGGCCCTCCTCGCGCTCCTGGACGTGCCGGTGGAGGATCCGGGGTGGCAGGCGCTCGAGCCCCCGCAGCGCCACGACCGAACGCTGGACGCCGTGAAGCGTCTCCTGCTCCGGGAGAGCCAGATCCAGCCGCTCCTCGTCGTCTTTGAGGATCTCCACTGGATCGACCCCCAGACCCAAGCCTTCCTCGATCGCCTGGTGGAGAGCCTCCCGACGCCCGGCTCGTGTTGCTCGTGAACTACCGGCCTGAGTACCAGCACGCTGGGGCGGCAAGACCTACTACACCCAGCTACGGCTCGACCCCCTCTCCCCGGACAGCGCCGAGGCGCTGCTCCACGCGCTCCTCGGCGACGATCGAAGCGTGGCCCCGCTGACGGCGCTCCTCAGCGAGCGGACCGAGGGCAACCCGTTCTTCCTGGAGGAGAGCATCCGAGCCCTCGTCGAGACCGGCGCCCTGGTAGGCGAGCGCGGCGCCTATCGACTCACGACCGCGCTCACGCGCATCGAGGTGCCGCCACGGTGCAGGCCATCCTGGCGGCACGGATCGATCGCATCCCGCCGGAGGACAAGCGGTTGCTCCAGGTGGCGGCGGTCATCGGCCGCGAGGTGCCGTTCGCGCTGCTCGAGGAGGTGGCCGGGCTCCCCGACGATCAGCTCCGGCGGGACTCGCGCATCTCCAGGCGGCGGAGTTCCTCTACGAGAGCCGCCTGTTCCCCGATCTCGCGTACACCTTCAAGCACGCCCTCACCCACGACGTGGCCTATGCCGCGCTGCTCCACGAGCGGCGCCGGGCGCTCCATGGCGCCGTCCTCGCCGCCATCGAGCGGCATGCTGGGACCGGGCGGGCCGAGCAGGCGGAGGCCCGGGCGTACCACGCCGTCCGCGCGGAGATCTGGGACCGGGCGGTGGACGCGCTCCGGGAGGCCGGAGCGGCCGCCTATGCCCGAGGGGCGGTCGGGCCGTCGGTGGAACGGATCGAGCAGGCCCTCGAGCTGCTGCCACGGCTGCCGGCGAGCGCGGACAACACCCGGCGAGGCATCGATGTGCGGCTGTCGTGCACCCCGCTCTTGGCGCGGGGCCAGATCGCGCGGGTCGGCGCGCTGCTGCGCGAGGCGGAGCAGCTCGCCCGCGACCTCGACGACCAGGGCCGCCTGACCCAGGCGCTCCGGCGGCTCGGCGGTGCGCTCATGTCGGACGGCCAGTATGCCCGGGCCGCCGAGTACGAGGAAGAGGTTCTGGCCCTCCCGACGGTGCGCGCGGACGCCGAGGTTCGGATCGCGGCCGCGTAGCAGCTCGGCATGATACAGGGGCGCCCTCGGGAGATACCGCGAGGCGATCGCCCGGCTCGTCCCCATCGTCGATGGCCCCGATGCCGAAGTGGCGACATCGATACTGGGCGGAGCACGTCAAGCCTACGCGGCGACGTGCGGGTGGCTGGGGTGGTGTCATGCGGCCATCGGGAGGTTCGAGGAGGCCCGGCGCTACGCGGACCGCGGCGTCGAGTCGGCGCAGCGGTTCTCGCACCCCCCGACGCAGGTGTTCGTAGAGAACGTCCGCGCCTATATCGATGCCTATCAGGGACGGTTCGACGAGGCCATTCCCGTGCTCGAGCGGGCCCTGCGTGAGGCCGAGGTCCATGGGCTGGCCCATGATCAACACAGTGTCCTCGGTCCTGGGCGGGGCCCTCGCGGGGGCGGGTCGGACAGTGGAGGGGCTGGCGCTTCTTGCTCGTGGCGTGAGAGGTCAGGAGCGGATCGGGAATCGATTCCACCTCGCCCGGCGCTACAGGGAGTGGGCGGACTCCCTGCTCCTGGCGGGCGACTTGCCGGAGGCGCAGCGCGCCGCCGACACGGCCCTGAGCCTGGCCCGGGCCATGGGTGAACGGGGAGCCGAGGCCGAGACGCTGCGCGTTCTGGGCGCCATTACGGCGGCCGGATGCTCAGCGGATCCCGGAGCCTCGGCGACGCTTTACCAGCAGGGGTTGGCGCTCGCGGTCGAGCTAGGCATGCGCCCCAGCGCCGCCCACTGCCACCTCGGCCTCGGCACGCTCTACCGCCGAACCGGGGACCGAGCGAAGGCCGAGGAACACCTGACCACCGCGACGACGATGTACCGCGAGATGGGCATGACGTTCTGGCTGGAGAAGGCCGACGCGGAGTTGCGAGGAGTCGAGCGATGACGCGAGTCTTGTCGATGGTCATGCTGATCATCGCGCGATGCTCGCCGCGCCGCTGGTGGCCAGTGTCCAGCCACTCGGCAAGCCCGCTTCGGCTATCCTCTACCCTCTCGCATGAGTAAAGAGTTGCATGGAGCCTGACCGGGCGAGCTGGACAGCGAGGGGCGCAGCCTACCTGCGCGCGTATCACTACGCCCACGACACACCCCGGGTGTTCGAGGACTTTTTGGCCGGCACCCTCATCACGGCAGAAGAGCGGGAGATCCTCGAGAACAGCTGGCTGACCAGCCTGGCACGTCTCAGGCCAGAGCTGGCCAGTGCGACCGATCGCGGAGCGGCGGTAGCTCAAGCGTGGCGGCACATGAGCAATCTTGCGGTCCCCGAGGTGATAGGCAGAGCGCGCTACAATGAGGACAAACTCTCCGACGCGATCAGCAACGGCATCTCGCAGTACGTGATCGTTGGTGCCGGCCTGGATACCTTCGCTCTACGACGACCCGACCTTCGGAATCTTCTCCGAGTCTTCGAGCTCGATCACCCCGTGACGCAGGTGTTGAAGCGAGGCCGGTTGGTTCAGGCCGCCCTGGCACTACCATCCAACCTGCACTTCTGCCCGACTGATTTCGAGCGTGAAAGCGTCGCATCCGCGCTGTCCCGGTCATCGTACGACCCGGTGATTCGGACGTTCTTCTCCTGGCCTGGAGTCACGATGTACCTGACGCGCGAGGCGATCAGCAACACGCTCAAGTCGATCCGGACCATGGCGGCGCCCGGCAGTGAAATCGTCATGGACTAGGAAGCCGCTGACGACCGCTGAGCGGAGCAGCCCGTGTGAGCCGTTACACCCAAAAGGAGAGTTGGTAGTGTCGATTTATGCTCGAGCCATTCTGACTGCCGTCGCCGGAGTGCTGTTATTGAGCTTTTACTAAAGAATGCGTACGATTGGCCTGTGCTTCACTATGCTGGTCGGCATGAGACCATCTGGCTCAGCCGGGCAGTTGGAGAAGCGACGCCACCAGGCGATGGCGCTGCTGCGCGCGGGCCGACCATATCGGGAGGTCGCCCGGATGGTTGGCGCAGCCCTGAGCTCTGTCGTTCGGTGGCACCAAGCGCATCGACGCGCTCCCCGGACAGGGTTGCGCGCTCGGCCTATTCCAGGCCGCCCGCCACGGTTGACGAAGGTGCAGCAGAAACACCTTCGGCAGCTGCTCCTGCGAGGCGCGCGCGCCGCTGGGCACACGACGGAGTTGTGGACACTCAAGCGCATTGCCATCCTGATCTCCACGCAGTTCGGCGTCCACTACAGCCCCGTCGGCGTGTGGAAGCTGTTGCGGCGGGGCCTCGGCTGGAGTTGGCAGAAACCCGAACGACGCGCCCTCCAGCGAGACGAAGCGGCCATCGAGCACTGGAAGACGCACGCGTGGCCCCGGATAAAAAAACGCCGCGCGACGTGGGGCCCACCTCGTGTTCCTCGATGAAAGCGGCTTTCTGTTGATCCCCAACGTGCGCAAGACCTGGGCGCCGATCGGCTGCACCCCCACGGTGCGCCACAGCTACCGACGCGACAAACTGTCGGCCATCTCCGCGGTGTCGGTGTCCCCGGCGCACACCCGCGTGGGGTTGTACATGCATCTTCATCCCGACAACATCACCGGGGCGGAGGTCGTCGTGTTCCTGCGCAACCTCCTGCGCCATCTCCGCGGGCCGATCGAGCTGCTCTGGGACGGCGGGTCGATTCACAAGCGCGAGGACGTGAAGGCGTTTCTGAGCCGGAACCGACGGTTGATCCCTCACCGGTTCCCGGCCTACGCCCCCGAGCTCAATCCCGATGAGTTCGTCTGGACCACGATGAAGAACGACCTGGCCAACGGCGCGCCAGAAGACCTTCGGCAGTTGGAGACTCAACTGCGCCGTTCCTTTACTCGCCTTCATGGCTCGCAGAGGCTGTTGTGGTCGTGTATCTTCGAGTCCGATCTGTCCTGGTCATGATCAGCATTCTGATCCCGTATCCATTACAAAGTTAAAGCTCAATAACCGCCATGCCCGCATGGCCTCACGCAGGCAACACTAACCGCAATGTGGTCCATGCGTGTGTCAGCACTCAGGACGGCGTCACTCGGATTGTCGGTATCAGCGAAGCGTGCCAGAGGGGGGAGACGGCGAAGCACTGGAAGATCGCCCCACAAGGTCAAGGCTTTCGGATCGTTGACGCCAACGGGCTTGTTGTGGGACCGATTCTTGGCGCCGTCAATGGATCGTATTCCGATGCCGAGTCCTTCGTCGTTGCGATGCAGGTTGGAGCAATTACGTTTGGCGTCTCGGTGGACCGAACGCACATCTTCACCAAGAACTACTTGGTTCTCCTGTTTGAGAGCGTGGACTGCACGGGGCCGGCATACCTCCTGGATGACCAATCGGCCTCTCCGCTACCACCGAGTGTTATTACGCCGGACGGGATTGCGTTTGTTGGAAATCGAAGTGGGACGATTAGCGCCGCCAGCATGCAGTCATTCCGATATTCAGACCCCTCAAATGGCCCCGGATGTTACCCGCCCGGAGTGCCCGACCTGGTGGCAGTCCCAACTCTGCAAGTCGATCTTTCCGTCTACGCGGCACCCTTTGCGCTCCAATGAACGATTCGAGTTCTGCCAGGGCCGGAGCCACTTCTTCAGGCTGGTATGCGCCGGCCTACCAGGGCTGGTGGTCGGACCCGGTGAACTGCGGTGAGTTCGGCCTCGGCGCGAGCCAAGGCTCTTGGCCTCGCGATCCCTCAGTCCTCGTCGCCCGCACTGACGAAATCATCCAGTGACTCTACTCATTTCGCTTGACCCGCGCAGGTGGCCGCGCCTGGTGGGCATCTGGTTGGTACGCACACTGCTCGCAGTCGCGGTTCTCCCGGTGCTCACGGGCTGCCAGATCACAGACTCACACGCCAAGAGTCTCGTGATCACTTCGCTCAAAAACAATCCGCGACAGTTCATTCTGCTCGGTGCCGGACAATACGACGGAGAACTCACGTTCGCCCTGGTCGAACACGGCTTCACCGTAAAGCCGATTGCCATCAGACGGGACGTCGCAGAGATCGAGGCCAATCGGATTGTCGAGTACCGGGAGGCGGGTTTTCGGTATGCGCTCAAGCTCTCGCTGGTTCACGAGGGTGGGCGCTGCGTGTTCTCTGGTTCACATCGCGTGAATGCGGCGATGTCCGTCATCGATATAGCGACTAATGAGACGCTCGCGGTCATCAAGCAACGAGGGCCGGATGGATCATGTCCCCCGCTCACGCCGGTATGGGATCTCCTGGCTGAGGAGCTTGCGCGAGTGTGGAAGTAGGTATGCGAGGCTCGGGTGTCTAGCATCCGCCCCCGCCACCTTGACCGGCGAGACGCCGCCGAATGGCCGCTCTTTGAGCGGCGTGGTAGTTCAATGGCAGGGCAGTCGAGAGGTGTCACTCGCAGTGTCACTGCCGCCGGGTGTCCGAGGGCTCGTGCTGGCCCCGCCCGCCGGCCACTGCTGAGGAGCCTTTGCTTCCCACGGCTTGAGGGTAGTGTGTCGACCTGTGTGGCTTGGGTGCCCGCCTCTATATAGCTGGTGCGCCGTCATCGCCGAGTGATGGTTGCTTCCGAGGTCCGGGAACCTCCACAGGGATATAGCCGTGCGGCGCCCGATAGACGATGAAGTCACCGAGGCGCGAGACATCGATCCAGGGGACCTGACCCGTAGTCTGAATGTCCTCAATCTGCCGGCGAAGGGCCGCGACCTGGCCCGCACTCGCGACGTGCCGGGCCACAACTGCGGCGGCGGTCGTCAGATAGTGGTGACCGGCGTCGTATTGGCGTTGCCAGTGTCCCAGCCCCAGCTCGGCCAGGGTTGCACGGAGTCGGCGGCAAGGGCCACACTTCGGCGATGCGACGAGTGCCATCAGCGAAGTCCTTTCGTGACGTGGTCGGGGTTCAGGGCGCCGATCAACGCCAGGCCCAGCTCAGCCTGCCGGAGATCGGCACGACGACCAGTTCTGCGGGGTTGATGCGCCGCTCATCGTCGCGCGACTGACGGCGGACGGGGCGCTCCGCCCCTTCCCAGAACGGCTGCGTCACGACCAGACCCAGCCGCACGCGCAGTGGACGGTTTCCATCGGGTCGATCTTGAAAAGCGGATGGCCACAGTTCGGGCACTGGCGCGTCCACATGCCCATACCTCCTCTGGGGTCCAGGTTGTGGACACTGGAGCAAGCGCTGTGCCTGGAGTTGGCCGGCTGGGCGCTCCCGTCGAAGTGCGCGCGAATATTGGCGTCGGCCGGGGTTGCCGTCTCGCCGGCGCGCCGACGGTGTGCAACGGTTTACCCGTGTTGGCTAGTCCAGTCGCTTCAAGGCCCGGCGGCATCGCTGTCGCCTCGGCCTGCGGAGCCTGGCGCCCGGGCCGTGGGCGGCTAGGGTTTCCGGCATGGTCCCGCCCGCCTGGCTCGAATGCCTCCGCCGCCGCCGACCAACTCTCGCCTGCTGGCCCCCCCCGCCAGGGCTGGGCGCCGCCGCAGACGCTACAGATCCCAGACTGGTGCGGCTGCTCGACCGAGTACCTGCCCCTGCCAACGGGCGACGATTGGTGGTGGCTCGTGCCGATCTGGGAGCCCACGCAGACGCCGAATCCGCTCCGTCGATGGGACCCGCCGGTCCCATACTGGGCGCGCGATCCGTGACCCGTCGCCCGCTGCGGCGGTACGCCTTGCCCGTCCCGCGGTGACGTGCCGCACCTGCGGCGCCCCGGCCCGCCGCGTGTCGTGGTCGATGGCATCGAGGGCCGGGATACGCTCTACGAGGGCCGATGAGTGCGGCTGGTCCCGGCGGCCCGGTAAGGCGAGAGGTGTTACCGCGCTAGATCATCGCTCGGGCGGCCCGGTGTGTCTCCAGCATCGCGCGCGCCGGGTTGCAGCTGCTACGTCTCGTCATCATCATCGTTGTCGTCTCGTCCGGCGAGCGGCGCAACCCGATCTGTTAGAGCATCCAAGGTGTACACCAAGACGATGCGGGGGACCACCAGGAGCAGGACGTTCCGAAGCGGAGCAGGCTGTTGGAGGAAGCGCCACGTGGATTCCGTCTCGCCGCGTTCCCGCTAATCACGATCACTCTACCTTCTCGATCCCCACCAGCAGGTTCCCCATGCCACGCCGTTCCAGAGTAAAGCGGACGGGATCGCCAGGTGACAGGCGCGCGAGAAGCTGCGGGCTCGCTGCCTGGAAGGCTCGCGTCGCCCCGGGCATGACCCCCGGAATCGCCTCGTGCGTGAGAAAGACGACGCCCTGGTCTCGAAGGAGAATCCGGACGACGCCACGCGCGGTCCAGCGCCCGGGTTCGGCTGACCGTTGCCTCTGCTCGGGTGGGAGCGCCAGCGTCTCGCGGAGCTGCCGGGCCTCGCGCCCCCAGCGCACGTAGCCCAAAGCCATTCCGACCATCAGCGCCAGGCCCATGAGGACGATTGCACGCCAGAGCCGCATTTGAGCCTCAGTGAACGTGCTCGCCGGGAATGGGAGCCGCCGCGGGTTCCTCGGCAAGGCGCGCGATCTCTCTGAGCAACGCGTCGATGTCGTTCCATCCGCCGGGGGCATCCACGGAGGCTGACGGTGTCCAACGCGCACGTAGATAGCCCTGACGGTCGATGAGCAACTCCATGTGAACCGGAATCTCGGGGTCCAGCTGCCGGTCCTCGCGCGAAGGATCCCGGCGAAACAGCCCATACGCGGCCGTGGCCTGCTCGGCGCCTTCGATCACGAGCGGGAAGAGTACGGGCCGAGCCCCGAGAGCTCGGTAGAGCGTGCGGGCTCCGTGAACCGGCACGCCGACAATCTCCGCCCCGATCAGACGGAAGTCAAAGTGCCGCCGGCCGAGGCGCGACAGGCGCTCGAACGATTCCGGCGCCCGGAAGAGCACGAGGAGTACGACGCTCCGGCGGTATTCGCGGAGCGACCGCTCGGCGCCCACGCCGGTCGTGTAGCCCACATCCGGGGCGACGATCGTCGGACGATCTGATGCGCGCAGACCGAGACCGCGCCCCTCCTCGGCGGCCGCGAGGGTGCGCAGAAAGTTGACCGCGTCCCACCGCTGCTCCGGGGAGAGGCGATCGCCGAAGCCGTGCAGGGGCACTCCCGAGACGCCGTGAGTGAGCCACCAGAACAGGTCGCCCGCCGTGCGGTCGGCGGTGCGCCGGCCGATGAGATCCGCCGGCCTCCGCACGGTGGAAGCCGCGGCCGGGCCGTCACCGGCACCGCCCACTCCGTGACAGCTGGCGCAGTGCTCGCGGTAGAGGGCGTGACCGCGGGCGATCGACGCGGCGGTATATGCCACGGTCGGGCGGACATAGGTCGTCGGGTAGGCATCGACAACGAGCGGCGGGAGAGCGGCGGCGAGCCCAAGCCCCACGGTCGCGACGCCGCCGACGAACGCCGGCCGCCACCAGCGACGTCGAAGGACGACGGCGACGAGCGCCGCCACCAGCCCGAGGATGGCCAGTTGACCGCCAATGGCGACGCGGAGCCATACGCCCGGGAGGGCCTCGGCCGTTTGCCACGTGAAGCGGAAGGGCAAGGGCCAGGCGATCGGGTCGTGGCGCGCTGGCGTCGTCAGGCCCAGGACCGCGACGATACCCAGAATCATCGTGACCAGCAGCGCCTCGAGCAGGACGAATCGCCCAAGGCGCGAGACCACGGCGCCGGCCTCCATGGCGCCTCCTCCCGACTCAGCGGCGGCCGCGGCCTTCTCCAGACGCGGCCTGAGCCGCGTGCGATTCCGGTAGGCGACGCCCAGCAGCGGCACCAGCAGCGCGAGCTTCAGCGAGAGCCAGCGCCCGTAGGTCGTGCCGACGAGCGCCGGTACGCTTCCGACCTGCTGGAGGACCGCGTAGACGCCGCTCGCGACCAGGACAACGACCGCCGACAGCCCGAGCGTGGAAAAGCGGCGGACGGCCACCACCGCCGCGGTCGCCAGCGGAGCGCCGGAGGTTTCCGGCCTGGACCTGGCGGAGAAAGAGGACGAACGGCACGAGCGCCCCCGCCCAGATGCCGGTGGCGATGAGATGGAGTGCGTCGGCGGCGATCGCGACATCCGAGCGCGCGGCCGCCGTGGCCGCGTGCCCCGCAGCGGCGCCGACCGCGAGACCTCCCGCGGCAAGCAGCAACCCAGCGATTCTGAACGCGAGCCAGTCCGACCGATCGCGCTCGACCCCGCGCAGCAGGAGAAGCGCCAACAGCAGGAGCCAGATCGCGTGCCGCACCAGCCATATGTCGCCGAAACGAGTCTCAGCGAGCAGGGTACCGATGGCCTGCACGGTCAACTTGCCAGCGTCGCTACCTCGCGCGACGAGCGCTTGGCGAGCGAGGTCGACCAGCCCCGCGCCCATGGCCACAGCGGTCGCGACGAGGGCGAGTGCGAGCAGGCGGCGCTCGAGCGCGTCGAAGCTCGCGCGGGCGGCTGGCCCCGCGGCACGGAAGGCCGGAGGCGCGACGAAGACGAGGAACGCGAAGATGCCGGTCACGAGGCACGCTCCGCCAATCTGGACGAGCCTCACGAGGAGCGCGACGAGGTTCCCAACGTCCGGCATGCTGTCGGCGGCTGTCACTCGGACGATCTGAGCGTGAACACGTACGTGCCTTCGCTCCGATGTCCGTCGATGGCGAAAATCTGCCACCTGACCCGGTAGACGCCCGGCGGCAGCGTGCCGAGCCGAACGCGCAGCACGCGTGGGTAACGCGCGTCGACCACCCGCGCATCACCGTTGTCCACGCGTCGCCCGGCCGAGTCGGTGACCTGGATGGTACTGAACGCTGGCTCGATGTCGCCGTCGAAGACGATCCGCACCTCCGTGGGCGCCGAGGGCAGGACCGCGTCGCGACGGGGGTCGAATCGCAGGGGCACCGAGTGCGCCCTGGCCAGGGATGACCACACCGCTACGCCGCAGAGGAAGAAGGCGACGATGGCTGCGGTGCGCCGGCACTGATATCGACGCCAAAATGCGAGCGTAGCACCCATGTGCATATCTTCACGTACGGAGAACACTTGAGCGCGAATCCAGCCTTGACAACTCCAGACCACCGTTCCATATTACCGCCCAGTTTGCATCATGAGGTGTGCTGTGCCGTACTATGAGTTGTTTCCGCACCACGAGGTCCACAGTTTCCGCACCATACGACGTCCGATGCGACGACATGCCGTGCCCCAAACCGGCATCGTCGTGCAGGGAGAGGTGCCATGAAGTGGATCCGCCCCCGAGCCTGGGCATACCTGTGTCCGATGGTCCTGATCGCCGGCGTGCTGCTGGCAGCAACCCTGACGCAGAAAGAGCGGCCCCTCATGGCCAGCGACGACGGTCAGGGCAATCTTCCGGAGGCCGGTGACATCAACCCGGATCCCAACATCTTCGAGACGTTCCTCGTTGCGATGGAAGCCCCGGTGGACTTGGGCAACGGCGTGACAGCGACCGCCATGACCTTCAATGGAATCGTCCCCGGCCCGACTGATTCGGGTGAAGGTCGGCGACAAGATCATCGTGCATTTCACCAACAACCTGCCGATCCCCGCCAGCATTCACTGGCACGGTATCGAGCTCACCAACCGCAGTGACGGGACCGGCATCACGCAGGATCCAGTGCCCACGGGCGGCACCTTCACGTACGACTTCATCGTCCCCCGGCAGGGGATCTTCTTCTATCACTCGCACATCGCGCCGACGAATCCCGAGTTCAAGGGCTACTACGGCCCGCTCATCGTGGAGGATCCCGAACGAGCAGAAGCTGATCGCGAAGAAGAGTGATTCCGAACCGAGGGAACACGAAGACGCTCATCATCGGTGACACGACGGTCTGCAAGGGGGAAGGGCTCAATGACGCCGTCACCTTCCCCGCGGATCGCGAATCTCCCGTGGGCCGGTAACGCGGGCGGCGGCCCGCCGTTTCCGGGATGGCCGCGGCCACTCCCCTCTCGACGCCGACCGAGCTGTGCGACACCCCGCTCGACGAGCACGGCCACTTCGTCAACCCGGCGGTGGCCCTTCCTGCGGGAGCGATCCCGAACATCCAGCCGACCCCCGATTGCGGCACGTGGGCGAGCCGGGGTGTCAGACGGGAGAAGGGCAATTGCTCCTGGTGAACGGCCGAGTGCCCACGGCCAGGGGAGGCTTTCCCGGTAACCCGGGCGCGCTGGCCGCCGACGCCCGGACCATCAACGTGAAGGCTGGAGAGGGCATCCGGCTGCAGTTGGGCAGCGCCGCCACGATACGCTACCTCCGGCTCAGTCTCACTTGCCCCACGGCGACCCCTGCGTGGAAGGCCGATCCGACAACCTGATCCCGCTCTTCAGGATCGGGGGCCAAGGCGGCCTGCTCGACAACGTCCGGCTGGAAGGCGGGACTCAGGGCACATTCGACACTCAGTACGACTCTCGGCGAGATCCTCGCTGCCGGTCGCCGTCACGCGAAGACGTCGTCTTCGTCGTCCCGCAGGTCGGACAGGGCGACGTCCTCACGCTGTGGACGCTCGACTATCCGCGCACCGGGGGGCGGCACGCAGGTTCCGCTCTGCCCACGGTACCCGTGGCGCACTTCAAGATCGTGGGCGCCGCCAGACAAGAACGAGAGCTTCTCGATCGCCGCGGGTGATCCGCTGCGTACCCACCCGCAGGTGAACAACCCGACGGAGAGCATCAAGGGCGGCGTCCCTGACGCGCTGCTCGATTCGAGTCTCTTCGCGCCTCCCGAGCTCGGGATCGCCCGATCCGACAATCAACCTCACCGCCGGCGTCAAGCCGTCGATCAACGGGACGACCAATTTCATCTTCGACGAGGGGCCGACCGCCCCCGACCTCTTCACGGACGTTCCTCACGTGGCGGAGAGCCGCTGCGCTTCGGTCGGCACCCTCCTCGAGCTGACGATCTTCAACGACACGGCGGCGCATCATCCCTGGCACCCGCACGGGTTCTCGATCCAGCCCGTCAAGTTCACCGATGCCGGGGGGCGACGCTCTTCAGCTTCCCTACAACGAGTTCGTCGACGTCGTCGACATTCCGCCCCAGACGAAGCTGGTCTACCGGGTGCGGCTCGACGACAGGCCCTTCGACTTCAACACGCCAACGGGCGGCGCCGTCGGGCGATGGGCGATGCACTGCCACATCTTCTTCCACGCCGCGCTCGGGATGATCACGGAGCTCGTGGCCATTCCGTAAAGCCCTGTATCCGAAATTCTCGGCGCGGTGGTCGTCGTCGAAACGACGGCAGCCACCGTGCCGAGGCATCCCTTGGGGATCCCGGTCTCACGCCGTCGTAGTGTCGTAGGTTCCGAATCGCCGCTCTGGACGTGGAGAGCAGTGCGATCCAGTAGGCGTGAGATGACGGGAGATGCTGGCCGAGGCGCTTGGCCGGTTTTCCTAAACCCTGGGTCGGCGGTTCGATACCGTCCGGTGGAGGCGGAGCCGGAAGCCGGATCGGGCCGAGCGCGAAATCACCAGGCCTATGGCTCGTTCACGCAGCGCGGAGTCGCGACACCCACGGGATGCAAAGGCGTTCGGGATCCCCCGGGGCCACCAATTCTTTCCAGTATTTGTAGAGCATCATCTAGGTGGGAGGCAGCCACCGAAGCCGCGATAAGCGAAGGAGCGGTTATTGCGTCAACCCTTCCATGGCCTCAATAGGATGATCGGTCATGACAAGTGCAGTTCGCCTGGCGTATCCTCGCTTCCTGGTGACCTCGCCGTGATCATCCGGGCGTTAGAGCCACATGAGGTCGTTCTCCATCGCGATGTCCGCCTCATGGCGTTACGTGACTCGCCAGACTCCTTTGCCGAAAGGTTCGCTGAGGCGGCGGGCCGCCCGGCGTCCTACTGGGACGACCTGACCCGTTCCGTCACCGCACCGGGGTCACAGGCGATGTTCCTCGCGTGCGAAGGCGAACACCTGTGCGGTTCAACTTATGCGTTGCTCGACCGGGAGCGGGCCGACATCGGCCGCGTCGGTGGGATGTGGGTGGCCCCCGCCTGGCGAGAGCGTGGCATTGGCCGTGCGCTCCTTCATGCCGTCCTCGATTGGGCGCGCGAGCGGAGACTTCGCCGTCTCGCGTTATGGGCGCCGGCCCACAGCCCGGCCGCCCTGGCCCTGTACCGCCAGGCGGGGTTTCGCGAGACCGGCAATCGCAAACCACTGCCGTCCAACCCTGCGCTGCAGGTCATTGAAATGGAGTGCGACTTTCAGCTGACGGCGACCTGAGGTTCGCCCCTGATCGTCTAGGCGATGAGCACGTCAATGGGCTCCTGCGTGTAGCCCGCGATCCTCTCCGGGGGGACCATCCTTGTTGACATCCACCAAGCCGCCAGAATCCGGCCGTAGGAGACCTGGGCGGCATAACTCGTAGGCCACGCCGTGGGCGTCCACCCTGGGCGTCCAGACGAGGCGGCCGACCAGGAGCTTGTGGAGGAGTTGCCGGGCCTGGGCGGGTTCCGCGGCGGGCAGACGTACTGGGCGACGATTCAGGCGGCCCGCCGGTACACCGCGCCGCGGATCGGCAGAGCGGTGCAAAGGGTGGCGAATCCTGTCCTTCGCCAAAACTCCGTCCGGCCGGTAAGTGGTTGATCTGTCAGCCCAGATCCGGAGACAATCTCAGCTCGATGATCACCCTTCTGCTCCACCTGCTTCGGCTCCTCCCGTTCCTCTGCGGCGGCCACCGCCAGCTCGCCCTCGAGAACCTGGCCTTGCAGCAGCAGCTCGCCGTCTACAAGCGAACGGTAAGCCGGCCCCCACTACGCCGAACTGATCGGCTTTTCTGGGTCGCGCTGGCCAGAGTGTGGGCCGACTGGCGGCGGCCTCTCGTGATCGTCACTCCCGACACCGTCCTGCGGTGGCAGCGGCGTCGCTTCCGCCAGTACTGGGCCAAGCTCTCCGCCCGGCCCACCGGCGGCCGCCCGCCTGTCAACGCCGAGATCAAAGCCCTGGTCAGGCGAATGGCCACGGCGAATCCGCTCTGGGGTGCGCCACGTATTCATGCCGAACTCCTCAAGCTCGGCATCGACGTGTCCGAGCGAACCGTGTCCCGGCTGATGCCGAGGCGGCGCACACCGCCATCCCAGACCTGGCAGACGTTCCTCGCCAATCACGTCCGGGACCTGGTCTCCATCGATTTCTTCACCGTTCCCACCGCCCGCCTGCGTGTCCTCCTCGTCCTCGTCGTGCTTGCCCACCATCGCCGTCGCGTCCTGCACTTCAACGTGACCGAGCATCCCACCGCCCACTGGACCGCCCAGCAGATCGTGAACGCCTTCCCGAACGACTCCGCACCATCCTATCTCCTCCACGACCGCGACCAGGTCTACGGCGAGCCGTTTCGGCGCCGCGTGAAGGGCCTGCGGATCGAGGAAGTCCTCACGGCCCCGCACAGCCCATGGCAGAATCCCTTCGCGGAGCGCCTCATCGGGTCGATCCGGCGCGAGTGCCTGAATCACGGTGTGCCACGAATGCCGAACCGAGAAGGGAGGCAATGCTGCGGAAGAGATGAGGGCCGGCCCCTCGGAGTCGGGGTGCAGGACCAGGCTCCAAACCCCCTCACGCTGCGTTGGTCAAGAGCCAGCGTGGTGAACGGTGAGGAAAAGGCGCGCTGAAGCGCGTCAGGTATGGGTCAGGAAGACGAACGCGAGTGAACCGCTGATGACGTGTCGAAAAGCACATCGACGACACCGAAACCGGGATCCGTGGTTAGCCCGGGAGGAGCCCAGGCGGGGCCCTGCTGACGACCTGGGTGGTGTCCGGCATGAAGGCGGCGTGAGCCTGACTCTGGCTCTTCTGCGGAACGTGGGAACCTGTCGTCCCGATGCAAAGGGAACCCCTCAAGGGAGTGGACCTTTCGAGAGGGGACGTACCGAGGCGGGGCACAGGGGCGGAGTGCCTCGTAGTAGCGAGGAAGCCGACGAAAGTCGGTGGAGCGAAGGGGGCACGTCAACCAGCACCGGACGCTGGCCAACTGGCAACAGGAGGAGCCGGTGGTACGGGGCAAAGCCGTATGCCTCGGGGTGAGGCCGACGGTTGGTTGATGGGAGCCGTATGAGCCGAGAGGCTCACGTACGGTTCTGGGAGAGCGCGGGGGTGCAACTCCCCCGCGCTACTCACCTGCTCGTCCTCGGCGAGCGACACCTTCGCCGTATCCTGACCCGATACCGTGCCTATTACCATCAGGCGCGCACACATCTCTCGCTCGACAAGGACGCCCCCGACAGTCGCCCAATCGAGCCGCCGGAGCGCGGCACGATCATCCCGATCCCCGAAGTCGGTGGTCTGCATCACCGCGACGTCCGACGCGCGGCGTAGTCCAACGCCGGCCCGTCTTCCCCGCCACCGGCCCACGCCATCCCGTTCCGTTCTTCCTTCTGGCTCGCTCTCTGTACCTCCCCGAGAATCTCGTCCCACCGGCAAGGCCGACGGCCAGAGGACGCGGACACCCCCGGCCTCACACCAGGCTCCCGAAGCTCGAGCTTTCAGACGACTACGGACATCCATCGAGCGAGCCGGACACGGTTTTGGCGAAGGACAAGTATGTCGGCGGATTGGTCGCCTACGGCGTGAACTACGCCGACGTGTATCGCCGCGCCGCCGGCTTCGCCGATAAGATCTTCAAGGGCGCAAACCCCGCCGATCTGCCCGTCGAGCAACCCACGAAGTTAGAGTTCGTCATCAACCTCAAGACCGCGAAGGCGCTCGGCCTCACGATCCCGCCGGCGGTGCTGGCGCGGGCGGACGAGGTGATCCATCCATGAGAACGGTCGGTGGAGTCAAGCGACGTTCGGCTAATCGCTCCTTTCGTCGAGCGTGTGGAGTTCGCGTGACGTCCCAGCCGGCAAACGTCCACCAGCCATCCATTCGCGCACGCAGCGCATGATGTCGTGTTCGATCGTCGACGACAGGCGGTGGGCCAGCCGAGCCGCCCGCGTGTCCGCGTCCTCGGGCCGGCTCGACTCGGCGGCATAGCGATCCAGCGCCAGCGTGATGGCCTGCTCGATCTTGTCCGGGGTCAGCACCTCGCGCTGGAGCGTCCCGAGGATCTCGGCATCCGCGAGGACGACGGGCAACGCATGGCGGTTCGCGCAGATGGTGCCCCCGCGTGGCGTGTAGAAGTTGCAGTAATAGTGGAGGCTCCCGGTGCCGGTGCGCCGCGCCTTGACGCCGAGACTACTGCCACACAGGCCGCACACCGAGAAGCCCGTCAGGAGGTACCGCGACTCCAGCCCCGCCTCCGGACGCCCGTGGAGGCGTCCGTCGGTCCCGCGCAGATAGGCGTGGCGGGTGTCCTTCGCCAAAACCCCGTCCGGACGAACAGCGGTTGATCCTTCAGCTCTCAGGGAGTGGTGGGATCGCCTCGAGCTTCGGCCCCCGCGTCCGCCCACCCCGGCCGGCGAGGTCTTCGAGCGACTCCCGCCCGGCCTGAGGTCCCCCTGATTGTCCGAACTGTCGAGGGGCTGACGGAAGGATCAGAGGGACGGGCGGGTCCCCGACCGAGATGCGGAGGCCCTGCCCCGGCCCGGGAACCCGGCTGGCATCTGCCCAGGCTGATGGGAGTGGCCTTCAGCCGCGCGGGCGGTGTCCCCCGTCCCTCCCAGCGGCCATCGGCTGGCAGGTGAGCGTATAGGGAAAGGAATCTGACGGGAGGCCGTGGAATTGTCTCGTGGGTCGACACCATGGAGACATGGAGACCTACGGCCGCTCGTATTCGACGGCGGCATGATCAGAGCTGATCGATCAACCACTTGGCCACCGGATGGAGTTTTGGCGAAGGACAGCCGGGAGGTGGGCGCCTCCCGGGCCAGGAGACCGACTCAGTCGACGACGCGCTTCCGGCCCTCCCGCCAGCAGACGAGACGGATCCCGTGCCCCACTTGCCCTCCCGTCCACGGGTCGAGCCGAAAGCCGCCGTAGAAGGTCGTGGTCTCGAGCGCGCGAGCGGCGCCGAGGAGTGTGGCGTCGCCGAGACTCCCGCCGCCGCGCCGACGGCACTCCATGAGGATCAATCCGATGGCAAACGCCTGGGCCGCGGGATACTCCGGCGGTCGATGAAAGGCTTCGTCGAAGGCGCCAATGAACGAGTCCGAGTTGGGCCCCAGGAGGGGCGTGTCATCGGCCGCCGGCTCCCACTGGCTCGGTCCGATGATGCCCTCGGCGAGGGCACCCAACTCGTCGCCGAACGCGGCGAGACCGGCGGCGACGAGCGCGAGCACGCTCGTCTCCGGAAGGGCAGCCCGTTGCCGCGCGACGGCGAGGTCGTCCTCGAACGTGCCGACGCTCACGACCAGATCCGGCTCCCACGTGGCCACCTGCCGGCAGAGTGTAGTCGCGTCGAGGAGCGGCGACTCGAACGACACCATCCGGACGTCGACGCAGCCGGCAGCCCGCGCGCCTTCGACGGCGCCGCGGGCGACCTCGCCGGCGAAGGTTCCGGACGCGGCGTGCAGAACCGTCACCCGATTCACCACCGGAACGCGGCGTCGCGCCCATGCGGGGAGCGACCGCAGATAGTCGCTGGCCGGACTCGCCACGCTCACCACTCGCCGAGCTCCCGCCCGGAGAATGGTGTCCGACGTACCGCCGTGGTTCCAGAGTACCTTCCCCGCACCGTCCGCGATGGGGACGACCGCGCGCACTAGCCCGCTGGAGTAGGGCCCGACGAGTACGTCGACCTGGTCCTCGGCCAGCAGGCGCCGCGCGTGGGCTTGCGCGACGCTCGTGCGGCTCTGGTCGTCGAGAACGATCAGGCGCGGCGCCGGTCGCGGTCCGGCACGCCTGGCGTACTCGACCCAGAGCTGGAGCCCGTGGAGCGCCTGCTCCCCCTGCCGCCGGAAGCGCCCGCTCAGGGAAAGCGACGTGCCGACCAGCATCGCGTCACAGGCCGGGGGCCGATCCCTCGTCCCCCGAGGGACTGTGGGACTTCGGCGAATATGGCACCGTCGGATTCACCGCCCCCTCGAGGCCAAGACGCGAGTTCGAATCCCAGTGGAGCCACGCTAACGATTGCGATTCCGGAGCTCGCGGGGGCTCCGTTCCACGGAGCAGATGACGGGACGGCCGAGGTCCGTCGAGGGCTGAATCTGACCGATGTACGACTCTCTCTCGCCGCACGCGAGTTCCCAGACGGCCTCGTCGTCCGATCAAACCGCGGCGGCTTCGACGTAGGCCATGGGAATCGTCAGCCGGAGCTCACCGGCTCGGCCCGCGGCTTCGTATTGGCGAGCCAGACCCAGAGGAGACGATCAGTCGTGCGAAGCTTGGGCCGGGTCGCCGTTCTCTTGTACACGGCGAGCTGGTGACGCAAGGCGAGGTTCTCCAGGGCGAGCTGGCGGTGGCCGCCGCAGAGGAACGGGAGGAGTCGAAGCAGGTGGAGCAGGAGGGTGATCATCGAGCTGGGATTCTCTCCGGATCAGAGCCGACAGGTCAACCACTGGCCGGACAGGGGTTTGGCGAAGGACAGGGTCAGGCCGCGGGGACGGGCCGCCCCGGCGGCGGCTGCGCGCCGAGGCCGAGGGTGGTGAGGAGCCGCCGCACCGCGTGAGGCTCGGTCACCGCGCCCAGGATCCGGCGCCGGCCGGCACAGCGATCACAGACCAAGACGTCGATCGCGAACAGCCCGCCCGTCCGCGATCGATCTCCCCTGGCGGGAGGGATAGACGCCGGCCCGACGGCGTCGATGTGGCGCGCTCAGCCGATGGGCGGGTGGGAGATCGTGGCGCCGCCGTCGACGACGAGCGTGGTGCCGGTGATCCAGGAGGCCTCGTCGGAGGCGAGGAAGAGGATGGACTGCGCGATGTCGTCGGGGCGGCCCACACGGCCGAGCGGGATGTTCTTCCCCCAGGCCGCGAGCACCGCTTCCCAGTCCTCGCCGGGCTTCAGGCGGCTCAGCGGCATGGGCGTCGCGATGCGGCCGGGACAGACGGCGTTCACGCGGATGCCGTGGGGGGCGTAGTCGAGGGCCATGTTCTTGGTGAGGATGTTCACCCCGCCCTTGGCCGCGTTGTAGGGCGCGAGCTTCGGATCACCGAGAATCCCGGCCACCGAGGACACGTGGACGATCGCGCCCCCGCGCCCGGCCGGCACCATCTCCATCAGGGCGAAGCGCGACACGAGGAAGACCCCGTGGAGATCGACGTCGATGACCCGGCGCCAGTCCTCGATGGACACGCTGGTGACGGTTGCGTTGCGGACGAGGATGCCGGCGTTGTTGACGAGGATGTCGATCCCGCCGAAGGCGGCCACCGTCTCGCGGGCCATGCGCTCGGCGTCCTCCGGCTTGGCGACGTCCCCGGTGACCAGGGCCGCGGTGCCACCGGCCTTCTCGACCAGGCGAACCGTCTCCTCCAGCTCGGCCCGGCGCCGGCCGGACACCATCACCCGGGCGCCCTCGCGAGCGAACAGGTCGGCCGTGCCCCGCCCGATGCCCGTGCCGCCGCCGGTGACGAGCGCGCGCTTACCCTCGAGTCGCATGGAATCCTCCTCCATCCGGGGGACGCCGCTTGACAGCCTCCACCGGTCTCGCTAGCGTGTCAGCCATTCGGCGAGCATAGTACACGCCCGCGCTCGAAGCACGGACCGGCTGCATCGACCATCATTTGGCATTTGACACCCACCCGGGCCCGCACGTGAAGCGGCGCGCGTCCGGGGTGTCGCGACAGGCAGGTGACGACGTGGGTTACCGGCTGGGGATCGACATCGGCGGCACGTTCACCGACTTCAGCCTCCTCGACGAGGCGACGGGCGAGCTCTCCGGCTTCAAGTCGCCCACCGTCCCCGGCGATCCCGGGCGCGGCGTTCTCGACGGCCTTCGCGCCCTGGTGAGCGAGCGGGCGCTCGACCCCGCGTCCATCGACTACCTGGTTCACGGCACCACGATTGCCATCAACACGGTCATCCAGCGGAACGGGGCGGCGCTGGGGCTCCTGGTGACCGCCGGGTTCGGCGACGTACTCGAGATCCAGCGGCTTCGCCTGGCGAGTCCCGTCAACTTCACGGCGACCCGCCCCGCGCCGCTGATCCCGCGCTATCGTGTGGGTGAGGTCACCGAGCGGATCCTGGCCGATGGCACCGTCGACATGGCGCTCGACCGCGGGGAGCTCGTGCGGGAGGCGACCCGGCTGGTCGATCGGGAAGGCGCCGAGGCCCTCGTCGTCGCGTTCATCAATGCGTACCGCACGCCCGCCCACGAGGCGGAGGCGCGCAAGGTGCTGGCCGAGCACTTTCCCCACCTCCACGTCACCTGCTCACACGACATCTGGCCGCAGATCCGCGAGTACGAGCGGACGATGGTGGCGATCCTCAGCGCATACGTGCGGCCCCGGGTGGAGCGCTATCTCGGACACCTGGAGCGAGAGCTGGCCGGGGTGGGCGTGCGGGTGCCGCTCTACATCACGAAGTCGAACGGCGGCGTGACGACGGCGCGGGACGCCCGCCAGGCCACCGCCGAGACGATGCTGTCGGGCCCGGCCTCCGGCGTGATCGGCGCCACCTCCGTCTGCGCCCGTGCCGGCTACCGGAACCTGATCACGTTCGACATGGGCGGCACCAGCGCGGACATCGCCCTCGTGCGCGACGGCCAGCCCGTGTACTCGACCGACGAGACGGTGGGCGACTTCCCCATCGTGATGCCGGTCGTCGGCGTGTCGTCGATCGGAGCAGGGGGCGGCTCGATCGCCTGGCTCGATCCCGTCGGCGTGCTGAAGGTCGGGCCGCGGAGCGCGGGCGCCGATCCCGGGCCTGCCTGCTACGGCCGCGGCGGCAGCGAGCCTGCCCTGTCCGACGCTTTTCTGGTGTGTGGATTCCTGAACCCCGAGAACTTCGTCGGTGGCCGGCTGCGACTGCACCCGGACCGAGCGGTCGCGGCGCTGCGCCCGCTGGGCGAGGCCCTCGGCCTCGACGTCGACGCCGCCGCCGAAGCGGTGGTCGAGGTCGCCACCGCCAACATGTACGCGGCGTTCTCGAACGTGCTGGCCCGTCACGGCCTCGACCCCCGCGACTTCGCCCTCGTGGCCTTCGGCGGAGCCGGTCCCGTCGAGGCGTGCTTCCTGGCCGAGGAGTTCCATATCCCGCGGGTGATCGTGCCGCCGTCGCCCGGCACCCTGTGCGCCCAGGGAGCGATGACCGCTGACGTGAAGAGCGACTACGTCAAGACGCTCCACCGCCGGCTGTCGGCGACGTCGGGCAAGCTGCTTGCCGTGGAGTGCGCCGAGCTGTCCGCGCGCGCGCGCCGTTGGCTCGCCGAGGAGGCGCCCTCGGTGGTGTCCAGCGTGCTCGCCCACAGCGCCGACCTCCGCTACGTGGGCCAGGCCTTCCAGGTCGAGGTGGCGATCGACCCGGCCTGGCTCGAGGATGCGACCACCGACCGGCTGCAGGCGGCATTCCACGACCGTCACGATCGGCTCTACGCTCACGCCGACCGCGCGGCCGACGTCGAGCTGATCGACCTGCGCGCCACGATCACGGGAGCGACGCCCAAGCCCGAGTTCCGCGCGGTGCCGGCCGGCCATGGCCCGGCGACGCCGGCCGGCCGCCGCCCGATCCACTACCGGAAGCAGCGGCACGACGCCGCGATCTACCACCGCCGCGACCTCCGGGCCGGCCAGCATCTCGACGGGCCGGCGGTCGTCGAGCAGGAGGACACGACCACGCTGGTCCCGGCCGGCTTCCGTGCCACCGTCGACGGCTTCGGGAACCTCGTCATCGGGAGACGGTAGGCCCATAGACAATGACCATCGACCGGGTGACCCTCGAGATCCTGCGGAACCACTACCAGGCCGTCGTCGAGGACATGGCGCGCATCATGGAGCGCACGGCCTACACGACGTTCGTCAAGGAGACGGCGGACTTCTCGACCGGCCTGGTGTCGACTGGCGGGGAGTACGTGGCCTATCCGTGGAACCTGGGCGCGTCGTCCTACCTCGGCCTCAACATGGCCCAGACGCTCGGCTACTTCGACCACTACGACGACGGCGACATCGTCATCTGCAACGACGCCTACCTGTCGGGGCCGCTGTGCACCCACCTGCCCGACGTCCACATCCTTTGCCCCATCTTCCACGGGGGCCGCATCATCTGCTGGGGCTACGCCTTCGTCCACTCCTCCGACATGGGCGGCACGGTGCCGGCCAGCGTGTGGCCGCGCGCCACCGAGATCTTCCAGGAGGGGCTCCGGCTCCGGCCCACGAAGCTCTACCGGGCCGGCGTGCTGCAGGAGGACGTCAAGAACCTCATCGGCGACAACTGCCGCATCCCCGACACGAACTGGGGCGACATCAAGGCGATGGTGGCGGCGGTGAACTCGTGCGACCGTCGCGTGCAGGAGATGGTGGAGAAGTTCGGGCTCGCCACGGTCGTGGACGGGATCGACGCCGTCCTCGACTATGCGGAGCAGCGGGCGCGGGCGGCGATCCGGAAGATCCCCGACGGGACCTACCGCTTCACGGAGTACATGGAGGACGATCTCCGCTCGGAGGTGCCGATCCGTCTCCAGGTGAGCCTGACCATCGCGGGGGACTCGATCCACCTCGACTTCACGGGCACCGACCCCCAGGTGGGCTCGGCCCTCAACATCGCGAGCCACGGAGTGACGCACCCCTTCCTGTGCCAGGCGATCAACGCCTACCTGGTCACGGATGACCCCGGCATCCCCAAGGCCTCCAGCATCCTTCGGCCGGTGCGCGTGACGGCGCCGCCCGGCACCGTCGTCAACGCTCAGTTCCCGGCCCCGATCGGCGTGCGCTACGGGACGGTCCTGCGGGTGTTCGACGCGGTGCTCGGGGCCCTGGCTCAGGCGCTGCCCGGGCAAGTCCCGGCGGCGCCGGCGGGCGCGATCTCTCCGGTGGTGGCCTCGGTCCTGGATCTCCGGACCGGGCAGCGCCAGGTCCAGGTGGTCGAGCCCATGCTGGGCGGCGGCGGGGGTCGCCCGACCATGGACGGGCTGGGCGGCGCCGACTCGACGTCGGGCTTCCTCAGGAACACGCCGGTGGAGAGCATCGAGGCCGAGGTGCCGATCGTCATGCGGCGCTACCACCTGATGCCGGACACGGGCGGAGCGGGGGAGCACCGGGGCGGTCTCGCCGTGCGCCTCGACTTCCAGGTGTTCCACCCGCACGCCATCGTGACAGCGCGCGGAATGGAGCGGTTCCGCCTAGAGCCCTGGGGCGTCGCCGGCGGCCGCGCCGGTACCGTCGGGCAGCTGCGTCGTCAACCGTGACACGCCGCGCGCGCGCGACATCGGCAAGGTTGACGTGCTCCACCTCGAGCCCGGTGACGTGGTGAGCATCTTCTCGCCCAGCGGCGGGGGCCATGGCGACCCGCGCCGGCGGGACCCCGCGCGGGTGCGTGACGACGTGCGGGCCGGCTGCCTGAGCGTGGAGCGGGCCGGGGAGGCGTACGGCGTGGCGATCGTGGCCGGCGAGGTGGACGAGGCGGCGACCGCCCGGCATCGCGCGGCCATGGCGCCGCCTCCGGCTGGCGCCTTCGACTTCGGCGCCCGCCGGGCCGAGATGGAGCGCCGCTGGCCGCCGGCGATCCAGGACGCCGCTGCGAGGGTCCTGGAACGGGTGCCGGCGGCCGTGCGCGACTGGGGTAAGCACCAGATCTACGATCGAATCCAGGCGATCGGGGCCGAGCGCCCGCCCACGCCGGCCGACGTCGACACGGTCTGGGCCGACATCCGCGCGCGCCTGACGCGCGCGCTCGGCGAGACGTGACGGGCCGGGTGACCTTCCGCCACCACACGGACGAGGCCAACACTCGCCCAAGACTCGTCAACATTTGCCAACGCTCGATGGAGGTGAACATGAAGACGCGGGCACGCTTCCTCGGGATCATTGGACTGGCCTTGCTGACGCTGACCCTCGGGGCCGCGCCGGCCGGGGCCGACAACCTGCAAGGGATCAGCGACACCACCATCAAGATCGGCAACATCGGGCCATACACGGGCGACGCCTCGAGCTTCAGCGCGCTGAACTACGGACCGATGGCGTACTTCCGCTACGTCAACAGCCAGGGCGGCGTGCACGGCCGGAAGTTCGAGGTCGTGACCGCGGACGACGCGTGCAAGGAGACGACCGGCATCGCGGCGGCCAAGAAGCTCATCTACCAGGACAAGGTGTTCATGCTCCTGGTGCATCCTTGCAGCGGCGTCGCGATGGCGGCCAAGCCGACGGTCGTGGAGGAAGGGCTGCCCTGGATCGGGGTCTCGGCCAACCCGAAGCTGACGACGCCGACCGTCCCCAACATGTTCCACGTCACCTACACCGGCCTCTACTCGGGCCGGGCCATGGCCCGGTTCGCGCTGTCCAAGCCCAACGCCAAGAAGGTCGTCCTGGTCGCCCACACCAACGACTGGGCCAAGGGCTACTGCGACCCCGCCACCGAGTTCATGAAGGAGCAGGGCGTCGAGCCCGTGATGAACCTGGCCCTCGAGCGGGGCTCGACCGATGCGACCGCCCAGTCGCTCCGGATCAAGACCGCCAACGCGGACTTCGTGCTCGGCTGTCTCTACGAGGCGGAGCTGGCGATCCTCCTGCGGGACCTCCACAAGTACGGGGCCTCGGTGCCGGTCATCGGCGCGCTGGGGGCCGACTTCGAGAGCACCCACAAGCGCGTGAACAACCCGGCCGCGGTGAAGAACTTCTACCTGCCGTACCAGTTCAAGGCCCCGATGGGCAGCCCGGACATGAAGAAGTGGGAAGACATGTTCGTGAAGTACCTGGAGAAGAGCGAGCTGCCCGAGAACGGGATCCCGACCAACTTCTACTACTTTGGGCTGCCGACGGCCATCGCCACGGTCGAGGCGTTCAAGCGGGCCGGCCCCCAGCCGTCGCGCGAGAAGTTCATCGCGGCGATGGAGACCCTGAAGGACTTCGACACGGGCGTGCTGGCGGACAAGGTGACGATCACCCGCGAGAACCACGTCGGCGTCCAGAACATGTTCGCGGTCGGCTTGAACGAGCAGGGCAAGCAGACGGTGTTCTCGGCCTGGGGGAAGCCGCAATAGTGAGCGGATCGCGGCGGGGCTGACGCCCGGCGCTCGCCGTGCTCCCGCAGCTCGTCGTGAGCGGCCTCGCCCAGGGGGTGGTCTACGCCCTCGTCGCACTGTCCATGACCATGGTCTACCGGGCCACGACGGTCGTGAACTTCGGCCACGGGGACCTGGTCATGGGCGGCGCGTTCGTCGTCTACGTGCTCGTCGTCTACGCGCGCCTGCCGTACCTCCTCGGCGGCCTCCTGGCGCTCGCGATCCTGTTCGGCCTGGGCATGGCGCTCCATCAGGGGCTCATGCGGCGAATCATGTCCGGCCCTCACCTCGCGATCGCCATGATGGCGCTCGCAGTGGGGTACGGGTTGCGCGGGGGGGCGCGGATGCTGTGGGGCCGGGAAGTGCTGCCATTCCCGCGGATCTTCCCCGACCACGCGTGGGCGCTCGGGGACGTCGTGGTGACCAGCGACAACCTGATCGTCTCCGGCACGGTCCTCGGCCTCATGGCCGTGCTCTTCGTGCTGTTCAACGTCACGCGCACCGGGCGTCTGCTCCAGGCCGTCTTCCAGAGCCAGCGGGGCGCCGCGCTGGTCGGACTGAACGTCGACGCCGTGCACCGCCTCATGTGGGGCGCCGGGGCCGCCCTGGCGGCGCTCGGGGGCGTGCTGCTGGCGCCGATCACGCTCCTCTACCCCGACATGGGCGTGTGGGTGCTGATCCGAGGATTCGCGGCCATGACGCTCGGAGGCTTCGGCACGCTCCACGGCGCGGTGCTGGGCGGGCTGGTCCTGGGCGTGGTGGAGCTGGTGCTCGGCGCCTACGTGTCCACCGCATTCATCGACATCTCGGCCTACGTGGTGGTGATCGCCGTCCTCCTGCTTCGCCCAGACGGGCTGTTCGGCCGGCAGGTAGTCGTCCGGGTCTGACCGGCGGATGCCCGACGCGGCGCCCGCTTCGGTCGTGACGCGCCCGGCTCTCGGGCGCTGGATCTTCCTGCTCGTCCCCCTGCTGGTCCTGCCGGTGCCGTTCCTCGTGAACCGCTACATCCAGTACGTGCTCAACCTGATCCTCGTGTACGTCCTCGTCGGCGTCGGCTTCAACATCGTCATCGGCAACCTCGGGCAGCTGGCCTTCGCCAACGTCGCGCTCTTCGGCCTGGGTGCGTACGCGTCCGGCATCCTCGTGGTTCACGCGGGCTGGCCGTGGTGGATCACCGTCCTCCCCGCGGGGCTGGTGGGCGCCCTCGCCGGCGCCCTGGCCAGCTTGCCCGCCCTCCGCCGGATCCGGCTTTTCTACCTGGCGATCATGACGATGGCGTTCGGGGAGCTGATGCGGTGGATCTACATCCGGGCCGAGCCCTTGACCAACGGCTCGATGGGCCTGGCGGTGCCGCCCCCGGTGCTGCTCGGCGTGCGCCTGTCGAGCGACCGCAGCAAGTTCTACGTCTTCCTCGCGCTGGCGGTGATCGTCGTCGTGCTCACGTCGAGCCTGCTCCGCTCGCGATTCGGCCGGGCGTTCATGGCGATCCGGGACAACGAGCTCGCGGCGGCGGCCGTGGGGATCCCGACCGACCGTTACTTCGTCCTCGCGTTCGCCTGGAGCGGGTTCGTGGTCGGCCTGGGGGGCGCCATGTACACGGCGCTGGTGGGCCACGTCACGCCGGAAGCGTTCAACCTGCTCGAACTGATCCTCCACTTCGCCGTGGTGATGGTCGGCGGGCTGGCGAGCCTCGCCGGCTCGGTGATCGGCGCCGTCGTGCTCACCACGACGCCGGAGCTGTTCCGGAGCTTCCCCGGGATCCAGGAGCTGGTGCTGGCGCTCTTGATCATCGTCGTTCTCCTGTTCCTGCCCCGCGGCCTCGTGAGCCTGCTCGCCCGGCGCCTCCCGCTGTTCCGCGAGCGGTACTACCGGGAGTAGCGGTGGCGCTCCTCGATCTGGCTGGCGTCACCGTGCGCTACGGCGGGCTCACCGCGGTCGCGGGGGTCTCGTTCCGCGTCGAGCCCGGCGAGGTGCGGGCCATCATCGGGCCGAACGGCGCCGGCAAGACGTCGCTGTTCAATGCGGTCACCGGGCACGCGCCGCTGAGCGCGGGGGCGATCACCTTCCGCGGCGGCCGGCTCGACGGCCTGGCCCCGCACGTGGTGTCGACGAAGGGCGTCCGCCGGACGTTCCAGAACGGGGGACTCTTCGGCGAGCTGACCGCGCTGGAGAACGTGCTGGCTGGTCTTCACACGGAGGTGCCAAGCGGCTTCTTCGGCGTCCTGTTCGGGCTGCCGGCGGCCCGGGCGGTCGAGCGGGCGGCCACGGCCCGCGCCCGCCAGCTGCTCGACCTGATGGGCATCGGGCATCTCGCGGACCAGCCGGCCCGGGCCCTGTCGGGCGGCCAGCAGCGGATGGTCGAGATCGTGCGCGCGCTGGCGACGCGCCCGCCACTGCTTCTCCTCGACGAGCCGGCGGTCGGGCTGGCCCCGGCCGTGCGCGAGCAGCTGCTCGGCGTCATTCGCCGCCTCGTGCGCGAGGAGGGGATCGCGGTCATCGTGATCGAGCACGCCATCGAGTTCGTGATGAGCGTGTCGGATACGATCGTGGTCCTCAACGAGGGCAAGGTCATCGCCGAGGGGACCCCGTCAGAGGTGCGGAAGAATCGCGAGGTGCTGGAGGCCTATCTTGGCCACTAGTGAGGCCATGAGTGGGGCCCCGGGCGGAGGCGCCGAGGCGGCCGCTGACCGGACCCCGAGCGATGAGCGGCCGGTGTTGTCCGTCGAGAGCCTGGTGGCCGGCTACGGGCCCGTCCGGGTCCTGCGGGGGGTGGACTTCCTGGTGCGCCGCGGCGAGGTGGTCGCGCTGCTCGGGGCGAACGGGAGCGGCAAGTCGACCGCGCTGAACACGATCAGCGGCTTCATCCGGCCGATGCTCGGCCGGATCCGGCTGGACGGCCAGGACATCGCCGGCCGGCCGCCGCACTGGACCTTCCGGCGGGGCGTCGTCCAGGTGTCCCAGGGGCGGGACCTGTTCCCCGACATGTCGGTGGAGGAGAACCTCGTGCTGGGGGCCGCGGTGCGCGGCGACGTCCTGGCGGGCCTCCCGCGGACCTACGAGCTGTTCCCGCGGCTCGCGGCCCGGCCGCGGCAGGCCGTCCGGTCGCTGTCGGGCGGCGAGCAGCAGATGGTGGCGCTCGGCCGGGCGCTGATGAGCGACCCGCGGCTTCTGCTCCTCGACGAGCCGTCGGGCGGCCTCGCCCCGGTGTTCGTCGCCGAGATCGGGCGCATCGTGGAGCGTCTCAAGGCGGCCGGGACGACGGTGCTGATGGTCGAGCAGAACGTCCGGCTGGCTCTCGCCGTCGCGGACCGGTTCGTCGCGCTCCGCGACGGCCTGGTGCTGGCTCACGGCCCGGTGAGCGAACTCCGAGGCGCGTACGAGGACCTCGTGCGCCGCATCTACCTTTAGTGGGCGCGGGCGATACCCGTCGCCGGGCGTCGTCCTCGCTCGGGTCCGGCCCTCGACGTACAGGAGTACGCCTCGGGCCGGCTCCGTTGTGGGTTCGTGATCGAGTCGGTTTTCGGGTGCGCCTCGGGCATTGTCTGGATGTAACGTGACTCAGTCTCCAGACCAGTCGTGGTTCTTGGGTTCTAGCGCGGGGGGTTAGGCATGGGGATGTTCGATCACCTTCTGAGCCCGATCCGGGTCGGACGGCTCGCGCTTCCGAACCGTGTCCTGATCACCGCGCACGCGACGAACTACGCCGACGCCGACGGCCTGCCCGATGCGCGGGCCGTCCACTACTACGCCGAGAGGGCCGCCGGCGGCGCCGGGCTCATGGTCACGGGCGCGTCGAGCGTCCATCCGTCGAGCCCGCGGGTGCGCGGGGTTGTGAATGCCCACGATCCGCGCGTCGTGTACGCCTGGCGGTCGATCGCCGACGCGGTGCACGCCCACAGCGGGCACATCCTTGTCATGCTGACCCACATGGGGCGCGTGGGCCGGATGCCGGACATGCGGCCCCTCGTGGCGCCCTCGCCGCTCATGGATGGGAGCTTTCGCCAGGCGGTGCCGCACGAGCTGGCGCCCCGGGAGATCGCCGAGCTGGTCGAGGCGTTCGCGGCAGCGGCCGGCCGGGTGCACGACAGCGGGATGGACGGCGTCGAGCTCCAGGGCGCCCACGGCTACCTGATCGCCCAGTTCCTGTCGCCGCTCTCCAACCGGCGGACCGACCACTACGGGGGCGATCTCACCGGGCGGATGCGATTCTGCCTGGAGGTCGTGGCCGCCGTGCGCCGCGCCGTCGGCTCCGGCCCGACCGTGGGGATCCGGCTGTCCGCCGACGAGCTGGTCCCCGGCGGGCTCGGGCTCGACGAGTCTCGGGCGATCGTGAGGCGCCTCGAGGCGACGGGGGAGCTCGACTTCGTCGACGTGAGCGCCGGGACGGACTCGGACCTGATGAGCCTGGCCGAACACATCCCGTCCATGTACTTCCCGCCCGCCAACCTGGTCCGCTTCGCGGCGGCGATCAAGCCGGTGACAGGGCTCCCGGTCTTCTGTGCGGGGGCGATCCGCGATCCCGCCGTCGCCGAGGAAATCGTCGCCAGCGGCCAGGCCGACATGGTGGGCATGACGCGGGCGCACATCGCGGACCCCCACGTGGTGCGGAAGCTCCGCGAGGGACGGGCCGACGACATTCGCCGGTGCATCGGCTGCATGCAGGCGTGCCTCGAGGCGCTGGCCAATGGGCTCCCGATCGGGTGCGTGTACAACCCGGTCACGGGGCGCGAAGGGGAGTGGGCCACGCTCGAGCCGGCTCCGCGGCCGCGGCGAGTGGTGGTCGTGGGCGGCGGCCCGGCGGGCCTGGAGGCGGCGCGGGTCGCCGCGCTCCGGGGCCACCGTGTGGTGCTCCTCGAGGCGTCGGCGCGGCTCGGCGGCCAGCTTCACCTGGCGGCGCGGCTCCCGAAACGCGAGAACTTCCTGGAGATCGTCAGCTTCCTCTCGCGGCAGACCGCCAAGCTCGGCGTCGAGGTTCGGCTCGGCTGTCGCGCCGATGTCGACATGGTCCGGGCGGAGCGTCCCGACACGGTCGTGGTGGCGACCGGAAGCCGTCCCGCGATGCCGGACGGCCTGTGCGGGGCGCCGGGGTCGCTCGTTCACGTGGCGAACGT
The DNA here is from genome assembly GCA_963765195.1 of uncultured Candidatus Rokubacteria bacterium. GTDB lineage: Bacteria > Methylomirabilota > Methylomirabilia > Rokubacteriales > DASRDR01 > DASRDR01. The sequence goes on along the minus strand of CAVXVV010000081.1, from coordinate 497 downwards.
CGTGAGCGGCGAGGCCCGCGTGGGCGATCGCGTCCTGGTGGTGGATCAGGACGGCCATCTGCGAGGGTCGGGGGTGGCGGACCTCCTGGCGGGCCAGGGTCGCCGGGTCTCCATCGTGAGCGAGCAGCTCTACGTGGGGCAGGGCATCGACCTGAAGACGCTCTACCCCTTGCAGCGGCGACTGCGCGAGCAGGGCGTCGAGATGCTGCCGTCGACCCGGTTCGTCGGCTGGGACGCCGGGCGCCCCCTGGTCGCCGACGTCTTCACCGGCGCCGAGCGGACGCTGGCCGACGTCGATACGGTGGTCTGGGCCGCGGCGGGCCGCGTGGTCGCCGACCTCGTCGAGCCGCTCGCGCGCCTCAGGGCTCCCGGTCCACCCCGTCGGCGACTGCGTCGCGCCCCGGCGGGTCGAGCACGCGGTCCACGAAGCCCACGCGGTCGCCCGCGGGCTCTAGGGGACCCGCCGTGCCAGGAACAGCTCGCCGCCTCCGGCGTCG
>CAVXVV010000080.1:0-226828 GCA_963765195.1 uncultured Candidatus Rokubacteria bacterium | reverse complement strand
GGGTGTCACGCGCGCCAGATGCGCGCTAGATTGCGCGCGAAGCTCGCAAGCGGACGGTTGCAGGTCACGGCGAATCCTGGCACGACACCCAAGCTGTCCGCAACCGAGCCAAGACCTTCCCGGGAGGCCGTCATTCTCCGGAAACCGCGCGCGTGTGGCGCGGCGTGCACGCACAAGTGGGTCCGCTGGGCGTCCAGTCTCGGCACCGTCTCGGAGAGGACCTCAACGCGAATCGGTCTCCCGAAGCACTACCGTGGGTGACTCGCTCTCGCGGATGGCCCCATTTCACCGGGATCGCCCCCACCCGGCACGCTGTCCCAGCGCAACATCCTAGGTAAGTGTAGGCTGTGTCGGGTTCGAAGGCTGGCATTCCCCTTGCCCTTGTCCCGGCAAGAGACGTGGAATGCGTGCCAGGGCACTTCAGCTCATTGTGTCCGGGACTCGCGTGCGCCACCATCGCGCGACTCGAGCTACACCACTTCGAGGTCAATGCTCGATCATGTGCAGGCCGAAGGGGCTGATGCGCGGCCTGAAGAACTCCTTTGATGCAATTGGGTTGGCCTGGTGCCGGTCGACGGGCTTCGGGACGTGGCCGCACTCCTTCGGGTCTGCCGGCGGCGTTCCGCGACCTTGACGGTGTACCTCCGGAAGGGCCGCACGACTTCAGCTGGCTAGGAGCCCAGTCGGCGACCGGGAGGGCCTGCGGCACCGGGTCGACCGGAGCGACCGTCTGGCATTGCTCCGGCCCTCCGAGCCACCTCGGGTGTCGAAGTCGGCCGTTCGCCTCGCGCCGCGATATGCCGCCCTTCGTGTTCTATCCTCACCGCGGGGTATCCAACTCCAGCAGTCGCAGCACCCCTGACGTGTCGAGCTTGCCGTATCCGGCTCTGCTGGCCCGCTCGTAGAGCGCCCGCGCCTGCCGTCCGAGCTCGGCTTCCGCGCCGGCCTCAGCCGCCAGCTCCAGCGCGAGCCCGAGATCCTTGTAGCCGAGGTCCACGTGGAAGCCGGGAGCGTAGTCCCGCTTGATCATCGCCCCCAGCTTGCGCTCGAGGATGAAGCTGTTCCCCGACGACTTGCCGACCACATCGCCGACGGTCTCGCGCGGGATGCCCAGGCGGTCGGCCAGCGCCATGGCTTCGGACAGCGTCGCCTGGTTGGTCAGCGCGATGTAGTTGTTGAGCAGCTTGAGAATGTTGCCGCGCCCCGTCTCGCCCAGGCAGAAGATGTGCGATCCCATGGCGCGGAAGATCGCCTCGTAGGGCGCCACGACGTCCGGCGGCGCGCCGATCATGACGGCCAGCGTCCCGGCCTCGGCGCCGCTCACGCTGCCGCTGACGGGCGCATCGACCAGCCGCACGTCGCGCTCCGCGCAGCGTGCCGCGAGGCGACGCGTACTCACGGGCCCTACCGTGCTCAGATCGAAGATCACGTCCCCGGCCCTGGTCCCGGCCATCAGACCGGGGGCTGTCGGAGTGCCGAAGACCGCTGCCTCCACCGCGCGGGCGTCCGGCAGGCTCAGCAGCGTCACACGCACGGCGTCCGCGAGCGCGGGCAGGTCACGAGCGCGCGCGGCGCCGCGCGCTTCCAGTGGGGCGGTCGCCTCCGGGCTTAGGTCGAAGACCGTGAGCTGGTGCTTCCCCTTGACGAGAAGGTTCGTTGCCATGGGGCGCCCCATGTTGCCAGTGCCGACGAATCCGACGTGCATGATCTGCTCCCTCGGCCAGAGTGAAGATCGCCGCAGTGTGACGCGAGGCTCACGCGTTCTGCCCCGCAGGCAACAGTACACGAGGATAGCCCTGTACCGTCACCGCGTAGCGAGCCTTGAAAACCTCGCGTTCAGGACACTGCCTCCAGCGATAGAACCCTGTCGCCGAGGGTCAGGATTCCGACCCGCCGCGTGAGGGCCGGCCCGGCCAGGGTCGCACCCCGGAGGGCCCCATCGCCTCGCGACGGGAGCGTCGAGACTGGTACGATCGCGGCGGTGCTGGACAGCAAACTACGGCAGAGGTCGATCACGACAGCAGGCGGGCCGGGTCGCCGATGTACAACGTCTGAGCTTCGCCTTGTCCGCCTGCGCCTGCTCGAGCCTCTCGCAGAAGACGTCGTGGGACTTCGGTCGGATCGAACTCGCGCCGCGACTCAGTGCTGGTCACAGTCACGACGCTATTGGCATAGGCGATCCATCGATCGATCCGACGCAGCCAGCGGCCGAGGTACCGCGGGGCGGTCCGCAAGTGACAGTAACTCCGTGAACATAGAGGCGACGCACATAAGGCCTGGAGCGAGGCCCTGTCAAGTGGGAGGGACGGTGAAAAAAGGCGACACGCCACGCCGATGACGGCGGCGCGGTGAGGTCGATCTCGTAAACCGTATCCCGACCCTTGATGTCATCGACCACGACGCGCGAGGGACCGGGCTGGCACGAGCGGCAGGGGCGTCGGCGGCGCGGTCCGCTCAGGGCTGCGGCCCGGGATTGACTGGCCAGCAGTGCCGGGTCACGACATCAGGCGCAGGGCCGTTCCTCCCAGCGCGCCGGGCTGTCCTGATCGTCGAGGTACGCCTCGGGACTGGGATACTGCCGGACGCCCTCCAACTTCGTCGCGACAGCTCGGAGCAATGGGACATCCCGGGACATTGAGTTGCCCCAGACGTCAATGAGGTCTTCCTTCGGCACCACGAGATCGACGCAAGCCACGACAGCCTCGGAGTGAGTCTTCGCGATTCTCCATACTTCTCGGGCCACCACGTAGCTATGTTTGGCACGATCGCGGCGTTCGACCCAATTGAGGAATATCCTCTGGCGCATCACCGCGCCGTGCGGAAGTGGATCACGGGCAGGCAGCTGCGGGCGCATGTTGTTCAGGACGGCGATGCCACAGTAGGCGCCAAGCAGCACTCCGATGATCGCCGAGGAGATGTAGCCGACATGTCCTCTCACGGTCTCTCTCGCGTCGCGAGTGCTCGAATCATGGCCGTGGCCGCCCTCGCATCGGACGGCGGGCTAGGTACAGGGCGTCGTCGCGCTCGTCTCGTTCGAGTAATACGTGCAATGCACCCAAGTCGCCGGGTATATCTGCACGCCGGCTCCGTCCGTGGGCATCGTGAACGCTGGAGGGGGCGCGGCATTCCCGAAGGTCGGATTGTAGGTGATGCGCGAGGCGGTGTTCGTGACGTTGACGTCCCACGCGATGAGACCGCCGTCGACCGTCAAGGGACTGAAGTCGGCGGTTCCCCCGGTGAAGATCAGCCCGTGGACCAGGGTCGTCGAGTTCGACAGGTCCAATTGGATCGTCTGGCCCACGGCGGTCGTCGGCGGAGTCTCGTTTGGGTTGTACGCGAGGATCGCCAGCGGATAGCCGCAATAGGGCGCCAGCGTGCCGGCCAGCGTGTTGCACGGACGCGTGGTCACCTGGTTGGTTCCGGTCAGCCCAAAATCCTTGTTGCTGCCGCCGCCGCCCGCGCCGTTACCGTGCAGCACGACCGTGCCGTTGATCTCGACGTTGTTCGAGATCGTCCATCTTCCCCATGACGTAGACCACGACGGAGCTATCCGGCGAGCCCGAGTCGTAGCAAGGTCGGCTGCTGCTGTCGTTTTGGGTTCCCATGCAGCCGGCTTCGTCAGAGCGCCGGAGAAGTGCCGAATCGATATTCGCGCCCGTCGCGAGCGTCGTCGCGCTGTTTCCAGGGCCGAAGAAGACCATTCCATGACATTTCTGGGGCGTCGTGGCGCAGGAGGGGTCGCCGTTCCACGCAAAGGTCCCCGGGGTCGATGAACAGACATCGGTGGGGTTGCCGCCGTAGCCGGAGTTCGTGACCGTCGGACACCATACCCGCGTCGGCGCAGGCTGATACAGCGCCCACTGATAGTATGGATAGATCACGCACGGCGTCGTCGCCGTAATGGCCCCGGACGCGGCCACATCGCTCGGGATGTCCGAAGCCGGGATCGGCGGATATGATCCACTCCCGGCCGTCCCACACCGGATGTCACTCGGGATGGGCAGATCTCCCTTCGCGGGCCCGTTTGGATGATGCGGATCACTGGGATCGACACATGGGTTGTTGTTGCATCCGCCTACCGCGTCCTCGATGCACAACCCGCCGTCTTGGTCGTAGCACGAGTGCTTCCACGGATTGCCGATCGTGACGTGGGCACGGATGCGCGCCCGGCCTATCAGGCGCCCTGCGGAATCGGTGACTTCAGACCACGCCGTCAACACGGCTGTCTCGTTCAGATCGCTGGTGTCGGAACACCCTGCGCCCTGGTTATCCTCGATGACGACGGGCACGAACGGAGGCGAACCCAAGTACCCGGCCGGCGCGGCGCAATCGTTGTCCACCCGAACCCAGTACCGCCCGGCCCCAAGCGGGATGCCGGCGCTCGGCACCCCGAGCCTGCGCGTTGTGGCCGAGGCGATGAAAGCATTGAAGTTGCTCGCGGTGACCGCGTCGCGCAGCATGTTGCGACCGTGCTCGAGTCCCGCTTCCGCGAGATCCATTGCCTGCTGACCCGACTTCTGGTTCACTCCCAGGCGCGATTCGAGGTTCGCCAGCACCGAGACCGAGAGCGCGAACACACCGAGCAGCAACATGCCGAGGATGGCGGCCACGAGAACGCTGCCCTGATCGGAGTGGAGTCGCCGGTCTGATTGATGCGGCATGGCGTGGGACCTCCTGCGCGCAGCTTACCGGGTCCGAAGATCGACCGACGTTCGCAGGGCACGGCGCACGGTCGTGGTGCCGGTGCCCCCGAAATGCCCAATCGATCCACTGGCGACCAGGTCGATGGTGATTCGCTGAATGCAGTCGCGCGTCGTCTGATCCGAGGGCGTCAGGACGCTCCAGGCCCCCGTGCAGACTCCGTTACTCGGCGCTTTTCCCTCGAACGACAGGCCCAGAGATTCGATGTTGTCGGCAAGGACGCGCGCGGTCCCGATGCCCTGCTGCCGGGTGATCTGCTTGGTCCCCGACGTCCACGCATACGTCACGCTCTCGTCGGAAGGAGCGCTGGTGTCGATGAGCCCGTCGCTGTCCAGGTCCATCTGGACCCTGATCGTGACGGCACTGGCCGAGCTGCTGGCCACGGGAATGATCCACTGGTCGTTGCAGGTGAAGGAACCGCCCAGCAGGGACTGGCATCGGGCGAGCTTCGCGCCCGAGCACTGCGTGTACGCCTCGCTGTCGAAGGCGCACTGAATGACGTCGCGACCCGCCTTGGTGAGATCGCGGACCATCTGATCGAGCGCGACTCGAGCGTCACCCTGAACCTCCGAGACTTCCGAGCTGACGAAGTAGGCGCTCTGGCTTTGCTGCCACACGGCGAGAACCACGACTACGATGATGCCGAACATCGCCATCGCGACGGCGGTTTCGACGAGCGTGTACCCGCTGGCATCTCGCCAGAAACGCGCGGGGATGCGTTGACCGGATCGCCAGTGCATCATTTGGCCAAGACCTGGGTCATGGTCGCAACCCCGTCGCCCAGTGGCCCACGGTAGTACACGCGGGATTCGACCCGTCGGCACGTCGGCTGACCCGAGACCGTCGGGCAACTCGACGTGCAAGGAGTGCCGGAGCAGTCAGCGGGCGCGGCATAGCTCGACACGACCACTTCGCGCTCGAAGCCCGGGAAGCCGGACACCACGGCGCGTGTGGCCGCGAGACTGGACAGATTGCCGAAGTCCGTGCGCTTCGCCACGTCGATGGGCTCCTGGGCGAGTCCCGTCGCGGTGAGAACCAGTCCAGAGCCGGTCACCGCCGTGAGGCCCGCCGGTATGGCGGCGCCAAGAACGACGAGCGCACTGCCCAGTAGCATGACCGCTACGAGCACCTCGATGAGCGTCATCCCCTGGTCGCGCACTGGTCCGGCTCCCTCGGGGATCTAGCAGGTGGTGGCGGGCATCTGGGTGCCGCCTTCAGGAGTAACCCGGACGGTGACCGAACAGGTCGTCCCCTCGGTGGTCGATGTCACCACGATGTCCGTCGGCCCCACGGGATCCACCGTGCTTACCGGCGTGAAGCGCAGCGCTACAGCTGCCCCGATGCTGGCGCTGCCGGGCAGGTCGGTCGGTCCCTCGACGCTGGTTCCCGCGCACGTCGTGCCCGAACGGGCACCGGTGTAGATCTCGTACTGCCCCACACTGCCGACCACCCGGAACGCGATGCAGTAGTCCTGGGCGTCGGTGATGGCACGTTGTCGCGCGTATCGGACGGCTTGCACGATGTCGTCTCGCGGCGCCCTTGGCCCTGCCAGCGCCCAGGGCACCCTGGAGGAGGCCAGCGCCCTGAAGCGTGATCCCCGCCACGATCGTCAGGAGGACCAAGACGACCGCGAGCTCCACGAGGGTGACACCTGCTGAGCTGTACCGTAAGCGTGTCATAGTGTGAGACGCTGGATACGCGGATGCATGATTGATGCCCGAGATCGATCTACCGATGGGAATGTCCGGTTATTCCGATAGGACAAAGATATCAGCTAGTTGCCGTCAGACCTGGCCGGTCGATGGCACGGAGCTTGTCAGTTAGGCCGTTAACGATTGGCAGCCGGCTCGAGAAACTTGTCACTGTGTCCTGCCCGACGCGCCGCGGTCCGAGTCGAGGTGGTCTTCCGTAGGGCGGCGATCGTGGCGACGATGTGCCGCGTCGGGAAAATCTCGCGACCCATCCATCCTGCCCGATCCGAGGACGAGCCGCTGCGTGGGGCTCGGTCCAACCAACGGTGGATCGGTAGGGATGCATGGTCGCGAGCGAGGACCGGGGAGCCGTCCACAAAATGGAGGGCGTCAGGTCACTGGGCACGAGTCTCCGGGCACCCTCGGGAGCGCGCGCGGCCCCGCAGCCGAACCCGGCAGCCGGCGCTCGGCCGACGCTTCTAAGCGGGACGCCAGAAGAACTCCTTCTTGATGCGGTCGGGATTGTCCCAGACGTCGGACTTCAGGAACCCGGTCTCCTTGATGAGCTTGAGCTGGACCACCAGGGTGTCGATCTGCTCGTCGGAGAGTCCGTGGAGCATCTGGACGGTCTGGCCGTGCGCGTACTCGACGACGGCCGGCGGCAGCTTGGTGATCTCGGCGACGATCTCCACCGCCCGCGCCTTGTTGCCGTTCCAGAGGTTCACGGCGTCGTGCTGGGCGTCGTTGAGATCCTTCGGGAACGTCGGATGCTTCTCGATGAAGCTCGGGCTGACGGCGTAGCACACGTGGACCGGGTATCCCGTCGCGCGCCCGGTCGCCTTGCGCCAGAGGTCGATCTGCTTCGCGAGATACACGCCATCCCCGCGCTGCACGATGAGATCGGACACGGGCTGCCACGCGATCACCGCGTCCACGTCCTTCTTGGCGATCATCGTGGCCATGTCCGGGGGCGCCTGGGCGGTGATGAGCTGCGTGTCCTTCTGGATGTCGAACCCGTAGCCCTTGAGCGTGAGCGTCCGGATGTCGAGGAATGTCGTCGTGCCGACCACGGCCGCGATCTTCCGGCCCCTGAGGTCCTCGACCTTGGTGATGCCGGAGTCCTTCCGGGCGACGATCGCGCCCAGCACGGCCGTGGCCACGCCGGTGACCTTCACCGGCACCTGGTCCTCGAACAGCTTCGCCGAGAGCGCGAACGACATGTCGATGGCGTCCACGTTCCCCGCCGCGAAGGTGTTCACGAGACCCGCCGGGGAGCCCGGCACGACGGTGTACTCGGCCTGCCATCCTCGCTTGCCGAGGAGATCCTCCTTGTGGATGATCTCGCACGCCGCCCAGCCGAGCTGGAGGTACGCGAAGCGCACCTTGCCTTTCCCCTGCGCGCCACCGGGACGCGCGGCAAGGCCGCCGGCCAGCGCGGCGCCGGCGGCGACGCCGGTCCGCAGGAAATCCCGCCGCCCCACGTGCCGTCCATCAGCTCCCATCAGCATGTCCTCCTCGCTCACGCGTCATCTCGGGGATTCACCAGGACGAGCGCGTCGACCGCCACGAGCCGGCCGGCCGACGCGATCAGTGGATTGAGATCGAGCTCCTCCACGGCGGGGTGATCCACCAGAAGATCTCCGACCCCGACGAGGAGACCGGCCAGCGCGTCCTGGTCGACGGCCGCTCCGCCGCGAAACCCTCGCAGCAGCGCCGTCCGGCGTCCCTCGGCGACCAGCGCGCGGGCTGTCTCGCGCGACAGGGGCGCGAGCCCGACCGATGCGTCGCGAAGGAACTCGGCCAGGAGCCCTCCGAGGCCGACCACCACCGTGGGTCCGAAGCTCGGATCGCGCCGGCCTCCGACGAGGAGCTCGAGCCCCTGCGGCACCTCCTCCTGCACGAGGAGCGGACCCGGGCCGAGGCGCGCCTCGATCGCTTCCACCGCCCGCGACAGCGCCTCCGCGCTCCTCACCCCGACCACGACGCCGCCGGCTTCGGTCCGGTGGAGGACGTCCGGTCTCGCCGTCTTGACGACCAGAGGGTAGCCGATCTCCTCCGCGCTCGACAGGGCCTCCCGGGCGGTCGCGACGATGCGCTCGCGCGCAAAGGGCACGCCGTAGGCCTCGAGCAGCGCGCGCGCGTCGGCATGACCGAGCGGCCCTCGGGCGGCGCGGAGTCGCGATGCGAGGCTCGCGGGCAACGCCGGCCGCATGGGGCTCTCGGGGACACTCCCGAGGTGGCGACGGCTCTCCGCACGACGGACGAGCGCCCGGTAGGCACGGACCGCGCGCTCGGGCCCCGGCACGAGCGGGATACCGCCCGCGCTGAGCCGGCGATCCATGTCCGGCGTGTCGACGGTGCACGCAACCACGGGCTTGCCGGTGGCGGCCTGTGCCGAGACGAGAGCGTCGGCGTACTCCGGACGGTCGAGGCCGATGTCGATCGCGACCGCGCCGGAGATCTCGGCGGCCTCGAGGACCAGCCGCACGCTCGGCTCGAATCCGCCCGGCTCCATCTGCGGCGTCATGTCGACTGGGTTCCCGTCGGCGCCGAAATCCGGCAGGTGGGCGCGCAGCGCCGTCCGGCGCTCAGCGGGCAGCGGCGGCACCTGGAGACCCACCGCTTCCGCGGTGTCGGCCGCCACAACGGAGGGACCGCCCGAGATGGTGAGGATCGCGATGGCGGCATCGCGGGGCGACCGCGTCGCGTGAGCTTCGAGCGTCACCAGCGCGTCGAACAGCTCCTCGGTCTCCTCGACTGCCACGATGCCGGCGGCCGCGAAGGCGGCCCGATAGGTCTCCCAGGTCCCGGCGAGCGAGCCGGTGTGGGAGCCCGCCGCCCGCCGGCCCGCCTCGGCGCGGCCGCCCTTGAGCGCGACCACGGGCTTCGCGCGCGACAGCCGCCGCGCGGACGCGACGAACGCCCGCCCGTCCCGGATCCCCTCGACGAAGAGCCCCACCACGCGCGTGTCGCGATCGTCGGCGAGCCACTCGAGGCACTCCGCGAAGCCGAGGTCGGACTGGTTCCCGATCGAGAGGAACTTCGCGACTCCGAGCGAGCGCTGGCGCACCTCCCGGAAGAAGAGCCCTCCGTAGGCGCCGCTCTGCGACACGAAGGAGATGCCTCCGGGCTGCTTCGGGACATCCCAGAAGTAGGAGGCATTCAGGTGGCCGGGGACGTTGACGACGCCCATGCAGTTGGGGCCGACGATGCGCATCTTGCTCGTCCGGGCGATGGCCTCGATCTCCGCTTGCGCGGCGCGGCCGGCGTCCCCCGTCTCGCCGAATCCCGACGCGAGGATGACGCACATCCGGCACTCGCGGGCTCCGAGGGCGCGCACGGCGGGCAGGACGCCGCGCGCGGGGAGGCTCACCAGCGCGAGATCGAGTCCGCGCGGGAGGTCCTCGGGTCGCACCACCGCGGCGCGACCCAGGATGGCCTCCCCGCTCGGGTTCACGGGAAAGACGTCGCCGGGAAAGCCCGGGTCGAGGAGGTTCTGGACGAGACGGTGCCCGAGCTTCGCCGGGTTGCGCGACGCGCCCAGCACGGCCACTCCGCGCGGCGCGAAGAGCGGCGTGAGGTCCACGGTCACGGGGCCACCGCCGCCGGGCGTCAGTTCCGAGCGCGGCGCGTCAGCTCGGTGAGGTCCTCGATCTCATCCACGCGACCCAGCGCTTCGCGGAGGCGCTGCGCCTCGGCCTTCCCGAGCCGCGGCTCGACGAGGGACACGAACTTCATGCCGAGCTCTCGACGCAGCTGCTCCGGGTCGCGGCCCCGGCGGAGGTCGCCGATCTGCTCCCTGACGGAGCCGTCCCGGAGCCGCACGACGGCCTTGGCTCGCGACTCGTCGAGATCGGCCTGCGGGAAGAGGCGGACCCGGCTCGCCAGGGCGCGCGCCGCGGGATCGCGGACGGCCTCGGCCGTGAAGTGCTCCTCCCGGACGTGTCCGCGGAGGAGCGCGCTCGCGGCGCAGTACGTGATGCTGAACTTTCCGCCGAGCCCGGTGTCGGGCTGACGCTGGTCGGCCACCAGCAAGGTGGTCCGGCACACCTCGAGGTCCACCGCCTCGATCGCTGCCGTATCCGGGCGAGGGGCGAGGTCGAGGAGCGCGGTGAGCGCGGCGTGGGTCGCGAAGCAGCACGGGAACCGCTTGAAGAAGACCTCGTTCACCGCCCACTCCTGGCCCAGGCCGTCGGCGAGGCGCGCCGGCGCCCAGTCCGGCGAGAGCCGGCGCACCCACCCCGCGTGGTCGAGGATGCCCGACGGCCCCGTCACGCCGCGCGCCGCCAGCAGCGCGGACAGGAGCCCGTCCGCCGCGGCACGGCCCACCTGGAAGGGCTTCCCCATGTTCCCGAACGACTCGTGGATGCCGGCGAGCTGGGCCGCCGCGAGCCCCACCGCCCGGTCGACCCCCTTCGCGTCCAGACCCAGGAGCCGGGCGCAGGCGGCGGCGGCGCCGAGCCGCCCCAGCGTCGCGGTCGCGTGCCACCCGGCGCGGTAGTGCCCGGGCGCCACCGCGCGCGAGACCCGGCACATCACTTCCACGCCGAGCACGAACGCGAGCAGCACGTCCCGCCCCGGCGTCTTCCGAGTCTCGGCGATCGCGAGAAGCCCCGGCAGGAGCGGAGCCGTGACGTGGCCGGGCAGCGCGAGGACGGTGTCGTCGTAGTCCAGGGCGTGGGAGGCGGTGCCGTTCCAGAGGGCCGCCGTGACCGGAGACGCGGTGCGGTCGGTCCCGAGGACCGAGGCCGGGCCCTCGGGCTCGGGCACGGCGTCCCGGAGCAGCCGGGTGACCGGCTCCTCGACGCCGCCGACGGCGACGCCCCACCAGTCCAGCACCGCGAGACGGCCCATCTCGACGGCAGGCTTCGGCAGCGCCTCGAGGGGCGTCTCGGCCACGAACGCGAGCAGCGAGGCTCCGGGTGCGCTCACGATCCACCTCCCATCCGCGAGAAGAACGCCTCGGCGCGCCGACCGATCTCGCGCGCCGACACATCCTCCTTGTGCGTCGCAAGGCCCCACTCGTGTCCAAACGGATCGGCCACCTTGGCGTAGCGGTCGCCCCAGAACATGTCCGTGACCGGCATCCGGACCTGAGCGCCCGCCGCCACGGCGCGCTCGAAGACCTGGTCGACGTTCCGGACGTACAGGTGGAGCGTCCCGGTCGCGCCGCCCAGCGTCTGCGGAGCGCGGCACCCCATGTCGGGAAACTCGTCGGCCAGGAACACGATGGAGTTTCCAAACTGGAGCTCGGCGTGCATGATCGTCTTGCCGTCCGGCGAGGCCATGCGCCCGCGCTCGCGGGCACCGAAGGCCCGCTCGTAGAACGCGATGGCGTCGGCCGCGCCGCACACGGTCAGGTGAGGCGTCACCGTGTGGTAGCCGTGCGGGATCGCCGCCGGGCGTTTCCCCCTGCCCGCCGCCGCGCGCCGCCTCGCCGCGACCCCCTTCGCGTGCGGGGTTCGCCTGCGTCTGGCCAGCTTCCTCATGGCGCTCCCGTCCTTTCTCGCCGGTCCACCACCCGGACCGCCTTGCCGGCCGGCCGCGGGATCTCCCCGAGCGCCAGCTTCCGAATCTCAGGCGTGAGACTGAGCCTGTCGCCCAGCTCGCGCAAGAGGCGGGTCTCCGCGGCCTGGTCGAACTCCGACCCTGCCTCGACGTAAAGGACGAGGTGGTCCCCCCGGGCAGCATCTCGCTCCAGCACGATCTGGTACTCGTGGTCCAGCCCCGGCTGGCGGAGGAGGATCTGCTCGACCTGGGTCGGGTAGAAGTTGACCCCCTTGAAGATCACCATGTCGTCGGTCCGCCCGCGGAAGCGGTCGAGTCGCACGCCGGTACGCCCGCACGCGCACCGCTCGCGGGAGCGGACGCGCGTGAGGTCGCGTGTCCGGTAGCGGACCAGGGGCAGGCCCTGTCGCGTGAGCGTCGTGACGACGAGCTCACCCGGCTCGCCGTCGGGCAGGACGCGGCCGGTCGCGGGATCCACGATCTCGGGCAAGTAGTGATCGTCCCACACGTGAATGCCGTCGCGGAGGTGGCACTCGATGCCCATCCCCGGCCCGCCGGTCTCCGTCATTCCGATGAGGTCGTAGGTCCGCACGCCCATCTCGGACTCGATCCGGGCGCGCAGCGCGTCCGACCACGGCTCCGAGCCCAGCAGGGCGACGCGGAGCTTCGTCGACTTCCAGTCGAATCCTTCCTGCCGCGCCACCTCGATCATCCGCAGAGGATACGTCGCGATCCCCGCCAGGACGGTCGCCTGGAGATCCTTGAGGAGCTGGAGCTGGAGAAGCGTCCGGCCCGCGCCCACGGGGATCACCATCGCCCCGAGCGCCTCGGCTCCGAAGTGAAAGCCGAAGCCGCCGGTGAACAAGCCGAAGGATGCGGTCACGAGCAGGACATCCCGCGCCGTCACGCCGGCCGCCGCCAGCGAGCGCCCCATGACCTCGCGCCACTGGTCCAGGTCGGCCGCCGTGTACGGATTGACGATGGGCGCGCCCGTCGTGCCGGAGGACATGTGGACCCGCCGCACCGGCTCGGTCCCGTGGCAGGCCATCCCGTACGGGTATGCATCCCGGAGCTGGTCCTTGGTCAGGAAGGGCAAGCGCCCGAGGTCGTCGAACGAGGCGAGATCGCTGGCCGCAATGCCCCCGAGGTGCCGCCAGTAAACCGGGTTGTGAGCGGCGATGCGCGAGACCGTCCGGCGGAGCCGCTCGAGTTGGAGCGGCTCGAGGGCCTCCCTGTCGCGCGTCTCCTCGGAGGGCTGGAACATCGCTCAGGATCCTCGATCGCCGGGGGCTCACCTCGACCAGGCCGGCGGGTTGTTGAGCCGCCCGGCGGCGAGGCGCGCCTCTTCCAAGGACCGGTGGAATCCCCAGCACTCCCGGTGCGCGCCGAGCACGAGGAACCGGGAGCCCAGCTGGAACAGGGCGAGCTGCGTCACGGGCTCGACGGTGGAGCGCGGAGGCTCGTCCACTGGCGCATCCTCCCGGGTGAGGCTCCGGCAGCGTGGTTCCCGGGGCCGGAGCGAGGCTTATTGTATGTCAGGCACCGGGGTCCCCGGCCACCGGGCGCCGGGTCACCCGCGCCAGGACGCGGTTCTGTCCGGGCGAATCCCTGCACAATCGGAATGCGTCCAATAGGCGGTGTCGGGACCCGGCCATTGGGTCTGCCGGCCGACACCGGGAGGATTCAATGACGAACACGACTTCCGACTCCGCGACGGTCACGCTGACGGAGCGCAACTTCGCGGAGATGGTCGCGGCGACGCCGCGGATGCTGGTGGACTTCTGGGCGCCCTGGTGCGGCCCCTGCCGCGCGGTCGCTCCGGTGCTGGAGGAGCTCGCGAAGGCCGAGGCCGGTCGCATCGTCGTGGCCAAGGTCAACGTCGACGAGGAGCCGACGCTGGCTCAGCGCTACCACGTCCAGGCCATCCCGACGCTCCTCTTCTTCAAGGACGGCGAGATCAAGGACACCATGGTCGGCGCGCCGCCCAAGGCCGAGCTGGTCCGCCGCCTCAACGCTCTCGCCTGACCCGAGGGTCTTGCCTGCGGGCTCTCCGAGCCCGCAGGCCCCGGGTCGTCTCGTGACGATCGCGCGGTGAGCCGGACTGTCGTCGTTCGCTGGAAGGACTGGTCGGGCGAAGGCCTGGAGCACCTCGTCCTGCAGGAGCGGGCCGACGGCATCAGCGCGGAGTCCCTGGTCCTCACCCCTCCGGAAGACGCCGCCGTGGCCGCCCGGTACCGAATCGTCTGTGACCCCGGCTGGCGCGTTCTGCGCCTCGAGGTCAGCCTCGTCGACGAGGCCCGTCGGATCGAGCTCTCGAGCGACGGCGCCGGCCGCTGGGCCGACCGCGCGGGAACGCCGAGACCTGACCTGGCCGGGGCGATCGACGTCGACCTCTCGGCCACCCCCTTCACGAACACGCTCCCCATCCGTCGCCTCGGCCTGGACGCCGGCCAAGCCGAGACCATCCACGTTGTCTACGTGCGGTTCCCCGATCTCGAGGTCACCATCGATCGCCAGCGCTACACCTGCCTCGAGCCTCGGCGGCGTTACCGCTACGAGTCGATGGACTCGGACTTCACCCGGGAGATCGAGGTCGACCAGGACGGGCTCGTCGTGACCTATCCGGGACTCTTCCGCCGGGTCCTCTGACCGTCCCGACCCCCGCGCCGCCTTGCGGGCGACCGGAGCCGCACCGTATTCTCGCCTGCGGAGGATGCGCTCATGAGGGCACTCGTGCTCGGCGGTGGCATCGCGGGCGTGACGACGGCGTACTACCTGGCCAAGGAGGGGCACGAGGTCACGCTCCTCGAGGAGCAGGACGGCGTCGGACGGGACGCGAGTGCCGGGAATGCGGGAATCATCGCGCCCGGCCACTCCTTCGCGTGGGCCTCGCCGAAGGCTCCCGGAATGCTCCTCCGCTCCCTCCTGGGCCACGAGACCGCGATCCGGGTGCGCCCTCGCCTGGATCCCGCGCTGGTCGTCTGGGGTCTCCGGTTCCTTCGCGAGTGCTCCGAAGAGCGCGCTCGGCACAACACGGTCGTCAAGCTCCGCCTCTGCCAGTACAGCCAGACCGTGATGGCCGACCTGGTGAGCGCCGAGGGAATCGAGTATCACGCCGTGCATCGCGGCGCCCTCTACCTCTTCCGCGACCCGCGCGAGCTGGACGCGGGAGTCCGCAAGATGGCGCTCCTCGCCGAGCACGGACAGCGCCAGGAGATCCTGGATCCCGAGCAGATCGCCCGGCTCGATCCCGCCTTCGAGCCGGTCCGCCACAAGATCGCGGGCGCCGTCCGGGACGTGGGCGACTCCAGCGGGGACTCCCGGCTGTTCACGGAGAATCTCGCGCGGATCTGCCGCGACAAGCTCGGCGTGACCCTGCGACTCGGGGTGCGGGTGACCGGGCTGCGGGCCGAGGGAGACCGCGTCGTGGGCGTGGTCACCAGCGCCGGCGTGTTCACCGCCGACGCGTACGTCCTGGCGCTCGGCGTCGGCGCGCCGCTCGTTTCGCGAACCATCGGCGTGCGTCTCGGGATCTACCCCGCGAAGGGCTACAGCTCCACGTTCCAGGTCAAGGCGGACGGCCTGGCGCCGACTGTTCCGGGCGTGGACGAGCAATGGCTCGTGGGCTGGTCGAGACAGGGCGACCGGCTCCGCCTCACGTCGACCGCGGAGTTCGCGGGCTACGACCGGACGCACACCCCGCGCGACTTCAACAACATCCTGCGGCTGGCCCGCGACCTCTTCCCTGCCGCGGCGGACTGGGAGCGCGGAGAGTTCCGCGCGTGTCTCCGGCCGATGACCCCGGACGGCCCGCCGGTCCTGGGGCGCGGACGCCACCAGAATCTCTACTTCAACGCCGGTCACGGCCACATGGGCTGGACGATGGCGTTCGGCACGGCCCGGATCGTGACGGACATGATCGCCGGGCGGAAGCCCGAGCACGACCCGGCCGGCCTCGGGCCCACGTTCGGTCGCGGGTGGGCTCTAGCCCCTGTTGACACGCAACACCTGATGAGTATGCTGGCAGCATGCCGGCCGTTGCTGTCCAGGCCAGCCTATTCGGGTCCGGTGAGCCGCAGCTCGATCCCGAGCTCCGGGGTCTCCGGCGCCTGACACTGGGCGCCGGCGCCTGGGTCGACTACCATCCCGGCTGGCTTCAAGGGCACGATGACCGTCTTCGAAGCGCTCCGTCTCACGACCCGGTGGGAGCACCATCGGCGCCGGATGTACGAGCGTGTCGTCGACGTCCCGCGCCTGGTCGCGGAGCTACCCGAGGATGGCCCCGGTCACCCCGTCCTCGAGCGGGCCGCCGACGTCCTGTCACGCCACTACGGCCTCGCCCTGTCTCGAATCTCGCTGGCGTACTACCGGGACGGGCACGACAGCGTCGCGTGGCATGGCGACCGCCTGGGGCGGCTGATCGACGACACGGTCGTCGCGATCCTGTCGTTGGGCGAGCCGCGGCGGTTCCTCATGCGGCCGGCCGCCGGCGGCGCGTCACGCGCCTTCGAGCCCGGCTGGGGGGATCTCCTCGTCATGGGCGGAAGCTGCCAGAAGACGTGGCAGCACGCCGTGCCGAAGGCGGCGCAGGCCGGTCCGCGGATCAGCGTCCAGTTCCGCCCGGTGGTCGAGGACGCGGAGGACTGAGCCCGCCGCCCGGACGGGGATTCGCGATCAACGGAACCGCGCGGTCACGCCCGATCCACGAGAACGAATAGACAGCCCGTCTCCGAGTAGACGTCGTCGTCCACCGTCCCGGCGCTGGCAACGCTTGCCCAGCCCGGCCCGAGATGCCTTCCAGCCTGGACGAGCTCGCCCTCCAGGATGAAGAGGAACTCCGGACCCGCGTGCGTGTGTGTCGGAAAGCGAGCCCCTGGCTCGACGCGGACGATCTGCATCTCCCATCCGTCCGCGACCGCCACGTCCTTCAGGAAGATCCCAGCCGCTGTCCTCGATGGCCGCCACGGCAGATCGTCGGTCCGCACGAACTGGAAGCCGTGGATTTCCGGGGCGCTCATCGTGGGCCCTCCCCTTCGCCTGTCAGCAACCTGATCCGAGCTTAGCGAAGCGACACCCTCATGCGCCCGTGAAGCGCGGTGGACGCTTCGCGAGGAACGCGGCCATCCCTTCCCGCGCGTCCGACGTGCGGATGAGGTCCGACACGGCCTCCCCCTCGATGGCCAGGCCTTCCTCGAGCGGGCGTCCGTACCCCTGATAGACGCAGCGCTTGAGGAGGCCGATCGCCCGCGTGGGGCCGGCGGCCAGGCGCTCCGCCACGTCGCGCGCCGTCTGCTGGAGAAGGTCCGCGGGCACGACCTCGTCCACGAGCCCGAGGGAGCGCGCTTCGTCCGCCCCCAGCCGGCGGCCCTCCATCATCAGCCGGAGCGCGCGCGCCGGCCCCAGGAGCCGCGTCAGCCGCTGAGTGCCGCCGGCGCCGGGGAAGAAGCCCAGGCGGATCTCGGGGAAGCCGATCTCGCCGCCCCGGGCCATCAGCCGGACGTCGCAGGCGAGCGCGAGCTCCGCCCCGCCCCCGAGGGCGTAGCCGTTGATGGCCGCGACGACCGGCTTCGGCATGCCCTCGAGGCCGGTCTGCACGTCCACCCAGCGGCGCGCGCGAGCCTGATTCTGCGGCGAGAGGTCCTGGAGCATCGCGATGTCGGCGCCGGCGCAGAACCGACGTTCCCGGCCGGTGACGATCACCGCGCGCACGGCGGGGTCGGCGGCCACGTCGGCGACGGCGCGGAGGAACTCATCGATCACCTCGAGGTCGACCGCGTTGACGGGAGGCCGGTCGAGCGTGACGGTCGCAACCGCTCCTGCGAGCGTGACGGCCAGGTGACGAAGAGCCTTGCTCACTGGGCTACCCTCGCTGCGCAGGGGTTGATCGAACAGATCCGATCGGACGGCCTTCGGCCTGTGGCGGCCTGCGGGCTCATCTCCGTCCCTCCTCGCGCATCGGCGGCCGGCGCCCGGGCGAGGCCGCCGGTCTCAGAGGCCCCAGCCTCCGCTCACGTGGATGTTCGCCCCCGTCACGTAGCCTGCGTCATCGGACAGGAGGAAGCGCGCCGCCGCCACCACATCGTCGACCTGGCCGAGGTGCCCGGCGGGAATGCGCCCGAGCAGCTCCTCGAGGTCGGGGCGCGGATAGTCGGGCGTCTCCAGGATCCCCGGAGAGACCGCGTTCACCGTGACGCCATGGGGCGCGAGGACCTTCGCCAGCGATCGCACCAGCATGAGGAGCCCGGCCTTCGCGATGTAGTAGGCCGTGACGTTGGGCTGGGCGGCGAGACGATCGGCCGTCGCGAGCCCCAGCCCCAGGATCCGCCCCCACCGCCGGGCCTGCATCCCGGGCGCCGCCGCCTGGGCGAGGAAGAGCAGCGGGTCCAGGTTCTGGCGGAAGGTCTCGCGCCAGCGCGCCGGCGTCTCCTCGAGGAGCGGTCCGTCGTGATAGGGCCCCGCGCCGTGCACGACGGCGTCGAGACGGCCCCAGGCCGCCTCGACGCGAGCGACCAGCGCCCGCACTTCCGCCGCCTCGCCGAGATCCGCCTGGAGGGCGAGCGCCGGCGCGCCGGTCGCCTCGATGCTGGCGCGGGTCGCCTCCGCCGCGCGCGAGTCCGTGCGGAAGGAGATCGCAACCGCCCAGCCCTGGCGCGCCAGGTCCAGCGCGATGCCGCGCGCGATGCCCCGCGTCGCTCCCGTCACCAGCGCCGCGCGCGCCGCCATCAGTTCAGTCGACCGCGCAGCGTGTGAAGCGCCTTCCGGGCCTCGGGGTCGTTCGGGGCCGCGCGCACCGCGCCCTCGAACTCCCGCAGCGCGTCCCACCACCGTCCCCGGCGCAGATGGATCCGGCCGAGGTTCATGTACGGGAACTGCCGCGGCTCGTAGCGCTTGGCCAGCTTGGCCTTCTCGAGCCACGGGATCGCGTCTTCCAGGCGGTCGCGCTGCATCAGGTAGACGCCGATGTCGTTGTAGGGATTGCCGAACTCCGGATCGATCTCGATCGCCCGCATGCACTCGGACGTCGCCTCGTCGAGCTTGCCCTGGAAGCTGTAGGTCCAGCCGAGGTACGTGTGCGCCTCGGCCGTCGGATGTACCTCGATCGACCGCCGGTAGGTCTCGATCGCTCGATCCAGCTCGCCCGCCATCTGCAGGCGGTAGGCCTCCTGCCAGAGCTCCGCCGCGCGCCGGGCCGCCTCCTCGGTGCTCATGGATCGGCTCTCACCGTGGCGACGTTCGCTCGAGCACGTTCGACTGACGGGCACCTCTCCGAGCGCGCCGAAGCGGTCACGAGGCGAGATGGCAGGCGACCCGGTGGCCGGGGCCGAGCTGGCGCAGGGCGGGCGGCTCCATGCGGCAGCGGCTCTCGGCGATCGGGCAGCGGGGATGAAACCGACATCCGGGGGGGATCGACAGGGCGCTCGGCGGATCGCCCGACAGGACCGGCGGCTGCCACGCCACCGTCGGGTCGGGCGGCGGCACCGAGGCGCGAAGCACCTGCGTGTAGGGATGGAGCGGCCTCTCGAACAGCGCCTCCGTCGGCGCCTCCTCGACGATCTGGCCCAGGTACATGACGGCCACGCGATCGGCCACCTGCCGCACGACCGCCAGATCGTGGGAGATGAAGAGGTAGGCCACGTGGAACTCCGACTGGAGCTCCTTCAGGAGCGCGAGGACCCGGAGCTTGACGGTCGCGTCGAGCCCCGAGGTGATCTCGTCGGCGACCACGAGACCCGGACGCAGCGCGAGCGCTCGAGCGATCGCGATCCGCTGGCGCTGGCCGCCGGAGAACTCGTGCGGGTAGCGCCGCGCCGCGTCGGGCGGCAGGCCAACCCGCCGGAGGAGGTCGGCGACCATGCCCGCATGATCTCCCGGGACCCCGTGGACGGCGAGGGGCTGCCCGACGATCGCGCCGACCGAGCGACGTGGATTGAGGGACGCGTAGGGATTCTGGAAGACGATCTGCGCGCGTCGACGGAGCGGACGGAGCTCCCCTTGCGGGAGACGCGTGATGTCCTGGCCGTCCAGGCGGATCTCGCCGCTCGTCGGATCGACCAGGCGGAGCACGGTGCGGCCGAGCGTCGTCTTCCCGGAGCCCGACTCGCCGACCAGACCGAGCGTCTCCTGGCGCCCGAGGGTGAAGCTCACGCCGTCGACGGCGCGCAGCCATCGGGCGGGCCGGAGCCACCCCCCGCGCCGGAAATGAGTCCGGAGATCCCGTGTCTCGAGGACGGGCACGCCGCTCGGGGCGCTCATCGCGGCGCGCCGTAGAGGTGACAGGCGACCACGTGGCCGGCGGCGATCTCCTGGCTCCTGGGCATCACGTCGTCACAGACCGCCATGCGCTTCGGACACCGGTCGCGGAAGGGACATCCGGTCGGGGCCGCCTTCAGGACCGGCATCAGTCCCTCGAGTCCCGGGCTCGCCTCCGCGCGCGCGTCGGCCCGCAGCACCTGGGCCAGGAGCCCCTGCGTGTAGGGATGCGCGGGCGCCCGGAAGAGCTCGCGCGTCGGCGCCGACTCCACGAGGCACCCCGCGTACATCACGCCGACGCGATGCGCCAGGTGGGCCACCACTCCGAGATCGTGAGTGACGAAGAGCGTGGCGACACGGGTCTCCGCCTGGAGCTCCGCTAGGAGCCGCAGGATCTGGGCCTGCGTGGTGACGTCGAGCGCGGTGGTCGGCTCGTCCGCGATGACGAGCGCGGGACCGCAGGAGAAGGCCATGGCGATGAGCACGCGCTGGCGCATTCCCCCCGACAGCTCGTGGGGATAGCGTCGCAGCACCTCCGCGGGCTCGGGGAGGCCGAGATGGCCGAGGAGACGCGCCATCTCCGCGGTGGCCGCCTCGCGCGAGAGGCCGCGGTGGATCCGGAGCGCGTCCGTCGCCTGGACCCCGATCCGGAACACGGGGTTGAGCGCGGAGAGCGGGTCCTGCGGGATGAGCGCGACGTCGGCGCCGCGCAGGCGCCGCATCTCGGTCTCGGACAGGGCCAGGAGGTCGCGGCCGCGGAGGCGGATGGCTCCCGACTCGATGCGCCCGGGCTCGGGCAGGAGGCGGACGACGGCGCGCCCGACGGTCGACTTGCCCGCGCCCGATTCCCCCACGAGCCCCAGGACCTCGCCCGCCTCGAGCGCGAGATCGAGCGACCACGTCGCGAGGCGCGCGCCGTAGCGCACGGTCAGGCCCTGGATCTCGAGGACGGGGCCGCTCGCCGAGCCTCGAGTCATGCCGTGGTCCGGAGGCGCGGGTCGAGTCGCTCGCGGAGCCCCTCTCCCAGGAGATTGAAGCCGACCACGGCGACGATCAGCGCCAGCATCGGAACGCCCATGCCCCACCAGCTGACCATGAGGTAGCCGCGGCCCTCGGCGATCATGGCGCCCCAGGACGGCGTGGCCGCCGGCACCCCGAGCCCCACGAACGAGAGCAGCGCCTCGACTCCGACGGCGATGGCCATCTCGAGCGATGCCAGGACGATGATGAGAGGCGCGAGGTTGGGCAGGAGCTCCTCCGCCATCACGCGGAGGGGCCGGAGCCCGATGGCCCGCGCCGCCTCGACGAACTCGCGCTCGCGGAGCGCCAGCACCTCGCCGCGGATCACCCGCGCGAAGCGCGTCCAGTCGACGATCACGATGGCCAGGATGACCTTCCAGAGCCCGAGCCCGAGGACGGCCATGAGCGCGATCGCCAGGAGGACCGCGGGGATCGACATCCAGACGTCCACGACGCGCATGAGCGCCGTGTCGACGCGCCCGCGGGCGTAGCCCGCCACGAGGGCAACCGGCACCCCGACCAGCGCCGAGATGACGGCGCTCGCCACCGCCACGACGACCGCGACGCGCGCCCCCCAGAGGAGCCGCGAGAGGATGTCGCGGCCGAGGCTGTCGGTGCCGAGGGCGTGCCGCCAGGCGCCGCCGGCCCAGACGGGCGGCTGGCGGACCGAGATCAGGTCCTGCCGGTTCGGGTCGTGCGGCGCGAGCGCCGGGCCGGCCGACGCCAGGGCCAGCAGGAGGAGCGCGATCGCGCCGCCCGCCCAGAGCTTCGCGTTCAAGGGCGCCTCACTCCGCCAGCCGGACGCGGGGATTCAGGAGCGCGTACGCCATGTCCACGGCCAGATTGGAGAGGATGACGGTGACCGCGTAGACGATCACGATCCCCTGGATCAGGGGGAAGTCCCGGTATTGGAACGCCTGCAAGGTCAGCTGCCCGATGCCGGGCCAGCCGAAGATGGTCTCGATCAGCACCGTCCCGCCGATCAGGAAGCCGAACTGGACCCCGATCAGCGTCGTCGTCGGGATGAGAGCGTTCCTGAGCGCCCGCCAGAAGAGGATGCGCGCCTCGCCGAGGCCCTTCATGCGCTCGGTGACGACGTACTCCTCGCCCAGCGCGCCGACGAGGTCCGAGCGGATCGTCCGGAACACGGCCGCGAGGAGCGGCAGCGCCAGCGCCGTCGCCGGGAGGATCAGGTGCGCGAGGACGGAGCGGAGCGCCGCCGCGTCGCCCCGCAGCAGGACATCGACCACGGCCGAGCCGGTCCCCGCCGCCGCCTCGTACTCCGGCGCGATGCGGCCCGAGATCGGCAGCACCTGAAGGATGGCGCCGAAGACGACGATGAGCAGGAGCCCCCACACGAAGTTCGGTACCGCGATCCCGAGCATCCCCACCGACACCGCCCCGGACTCGAGCCAGCTCCGGCGCCGCCACACGGAGCAGACGCCGAGCAGGATGCCGCCGGCGGTCGCGAGCGCGAGAGCGCTGACCGCCAGCTCGAGCGTCGCCGGCAGCCGCTCCAGGATCACGCGGAGCGCGTCTTGCTGAAGCCAGAGAGAGCGCCCGAAGTTCCCCCGGCAGAGGCTCAGGAAGAAGGCGCCGTACTGGGCCCACCACGGCCCGCTCAGACCGAACTCCCGCCGGAGGCGCTCGATGTCCTGGGCGGTCGATCCCACCGGCGCCATCAGAATGGCGGGATCGCCCGGCAGGATCCGGAGGAGCGCGAACGCCAGCACGCTCACGCCCCAGAGGGAGAGCACCGCGAGGAGCAGACGGCTCAGCAGGAAGCGGAGAGGCATGACGAAGGCTCGGGTTCGGGACTCGCCACGAGCATGTCGACGATTGGCCGGACTCTAGCGCAGGTGCCCGGCAGTCGCAAGGTGGTTGCCGTCGCCACGCGCCCCGCATACCTTGGGACACGTGCTCGAGGGCCCCCTACCTCTGTACACGGTCGTTCCGTTCGTGGCGATGCTCCTCGCGATCGCCGTGTGCCCCCTCTGGGTCCCGCACTGGTGGGAATCCAACCGGAACAAGCTCGTCCTGGCGTGCGTCCTCGGGGTCCCCGTGGTTGGGCTCTACGCCGCGCGCGGTCCACATGTGCTCCTGGAAACGGCCGAGGAGTACGTCTCGTTCATGCTGCTGCTCTCGGCGCTGTACGTCATCGCGGGCGGCACGCGCCTCAGCGGGGACCTGGAAGCGACACCCCTCGTCAACACGACCTTTCTGGCGGCTGGCAGCGTCCTCGCCTCGTTTCTCGGCACGACCGGGGCCTCGATGGTCCTGATCCGCCCGGTCCTCCAGACCAACGGCCAGCGCACGCGCATGACGCACACGGTGGTCTTCTTCATCTTCCTGGTCTCGAATGTCGGCGGCCTCCTGACCCCGCTGGGGGACCCGCCGCTGTTCCTCGGCTACCTCCGGGGAGTCCCCTTCACCTGGACCTTCCGCCTCCTGCCGCACTGGCTGTTCACCGTGGGCCTGCTGCTGCTCGTCTACTTCATCTGGGACTCGGTGGCGTACGGATGGGAGCCGGCCCGGGCCATCGTCAGGGACGAGGCCGAGCGTCGCCCGCTCCGCCTGCAGGGGACGCTGAACTTCGTCTGGCTCGCCGGCGTCGTGCTGGCCGTCGCGTTGCTCCACGCGCCCTGGCGGGAGGCGTCGATCCTCGTCCTCGCCGGGCTCTCGCTCTGGCTAACGCCGCGCGAGGTGCATCGCGAGAACGAGCTCTCTGCCGGCCCGATGATCGAAGTCGCCGTCCTGTTCTTCGGGATCTTCCTCACGATGATCCCCGCGCTCGACATTCTCCGAGGCCGGGGCGGCGACCTGGGGGTGGTGAAGCCCTGGCAGTTCTTCTGGGCGACCGGGCTGCTCTCGTCGTTCCTCGACAACGCTCCCACCTACCTGACCTTCCTGGCGCTGGGCCAGGGCCTCCGCCTGGCCGACGAGGTGGTGGGCGTGCCCCACGCGATCCTGGCCGCGATCAGCGTCGGCGCCGTCTTCATGGGTGCCAACACCTACATCGGCAACGCCCCGAACTTCATGGTGAAGGCGATCGCCGAGGCCAGCCGCGTCCGGATGCCGTCGTTCTTCGGCTACATGGTCTACAGCGGCAGCATCCTGCTTCCGATCTTCGCGGTCGTGACCTGGTTGTTCTTCTTCGGCCGGCACTGATCGCGGCGGCACCGGCGTCCGGCCGGCCCGCCGACGGCGCGCGCCCGCCTCAGACCGCGAGGAGACGGTGCTTGAGCGCGAGGTCCGCCTCGAGCGCGGCGGCAGCGCCCGCGTGGACGATCCGGCCGTCGTCGATCACGTAGGCGCGATCGGCCAGGCCAAGCGCCATGGACGAGTTCTGCTCGACGAGCAGGATGGCCGTCCCGTCGTCCCGGGTCTCCTGGATCACCGTCATGATGTCCTCGACGATCCTCGGGGCCAGACCCTGCGACGGCTCGTCCATGAGCACGAGTCGCGGATGCGTGAGGAGTGCCCGGGCGATCGCGACGAGCTGGGCCTCACCGCCCGAGAGATGCTCGCCGACTCGGTGCCTGAGCCCAGAGAGGATCGGAAATCGATCGTAGACCCGCGCCAGCGTCCATGCGCGCCCGCCTTCGGGAGGCGGCAGCGCGTGCCGCAGCGCCATCGCGAGGTTCCGCTCCACGGTCAGCGTCGGAAAGAGGCGGCGATTGTCCGGCACCCAGGCGACCCCGCGCCGCGCGATGAGGTGCGTCGGAAGCCGGGTGACGTCGAGGCCGTCGAACACGATCCGGCCCCGACGGACGGGGACCAGCCCCAGGATGCTCTTGATGGTGGTGGTCTTCCCCCGCCCGTTCCGGCCGAGGAGACACACGGTCTCCCCCGCGCCGACCTCCAGCGACAGCCCGCGCAGGATTTGAGCGTCGCCATAGAATGTGTCGATGGCGTCCACGGCCAGCAGCGGAGACGGTGGAGCGACGCCGGAGGCCGTCACGTTCGCGCGGCGCGCGGGTGCGCTCCCGGGCGGCCGAGGTAAGCCTCGCGGACCTCGGGATGCTCACGGATCGCGGCGGGCGGCCCCTCCGCGATGACGCGGCCCCGGTGGAGCACCGCGACGTGGTGCGAGAGCGTGAGGACGAAGTCCATGTCGTGCTCGATCACGACGATCGTGAGCCGCTCCGAGATCTGCCGCACGAGGTCGCGAAGCGTCTCCATCGGCCGCATCCCGAGCCCGCTGGTGGGCTCGTCGAGCAGCAGTACCTCCGGCTCCCCGGCCAGCGCGACGCCAATCTCGAGCAGCCGGCGCTGACCGTAGGAGAGGTAGCGGGCGGCGACGCGCTCGCGGCCGGCCAGGCCGATCAGGCGCACGATCCGCGCCGCCCGGTCGTCGGCCTCGGACACGGCGCCTGCCGGCGTCCAGCAGTCGAAGCCCCGCGCGCGCATCGCCGGCACCGCGAGCCGGACGTTCTCGAGCACGGTGTCCTCGTCGAAGAGATTCAGCACCTGGAAGGACCGGCAGATGCCCAGGCGCGCGCGCCGGTGCGGCGGCAGGCGGGTGACGTCCCGGCCCTTGAAGCGAACCTGGCCCGCGTCGGCAGCGAGGAAGCCGGTCAGGAGGTTGAAGCAGGTCGTCTTCCCGGCGCCGTTCGGCCCGATGAGCGCCGACAGCCGCCCGGGCGGGAAGGCGAGGTCCACGTGGTCCAGCACGACGTGTCCGCCGAACGCCTTGTGGAGGCCCCTCGCCTCGAGGACGGGCGCCGCTCACTCCCGGGATCGGGTCCCCGGCGGTCACGGCTCGGGCCCGCCCGCGACGCCGGCCGACCGCGGCGTCTCGCCCGCCCGCGCCTCGTGCGCGGCGGCCGTGTCGTGGAACCCGGCCGGCTGGCGCAGACGCCGCGCCAGACCGAGGATGCCCTCGGGCATGTAGAGGATGACCGCCATGAACAGGGCGCCGTAGGCGAGCATCCAGTGATCCGTCAGGGTCGACAGCACGTCGCGCAGCACCAGGAAGACGACGACGCCGACGACGGGTCCGTAGAAGCTCGCGAACCCGCCGCCGATCAGGCACATGAGGACGACGTTGCCCGACTGGGACAGGCTCATCGGCTCCGCGAACGCGCCGAACCGCGCCAGCGCGTACAGGCCTCCCGCCAGCCCGGCGAAGCCGCAGGACAGCGTGAAGACCGCCCACTTGTACCGGGCCGTGTCGTAGCCCACGGCGCGCGCCCGCGTCTCGCTCTGCCGGATGGCCCGGAGGACGTGGCCGAACGGGGAGTTGACGATCCGCCAGAGCACGACCGTCGCGCCGACGAACCACGCGTAGACGAAGTAGTAGAAGGGGACGTTGTCCCGGAGCGCGTAGCCCAGTACCGCGAGGCGGTTGATGCCGGTGAGCCCGTCCTCTCCCCCCGTCCACGCGTCGAAGACGAAGACCGTGAACCAGAACATGACGCCGAACGCGATCGTGAGCAGTGAGAAGTAGATGCCCCGGCGGCGGGCGACGAAGAGCGCGACGGCCCCGCCCAGAAGGAGCGTGCCCGCGATCGCCGCCAGGAGCGGCAGGGCCAGCCCGCCGGTGACCCACTTCTGGGTCAGCCCGAGGACGTACGCGCCGATGCCGAAGAAAGCCCCGTGGCCGAACGCCGGGAGACCCGTGTAGCCGAGCAGCAGGTTGTAGCCGAGCGCGAAGATCGCCCAGATCATCACCTCGGCGCCGAGGTACGTGTAGCCGAGCCGCGGCAGGACGGCCGGCAAGACGAGAAAGAGCGCGAACATCGCCAGCATGGGTGGTGGAGCCCAGCGGGCGAGCGCGCGACTCACCGGCCCTAGAGCTCCAGCACCGACTTCTGGCCCATCAGGCCGCGCGGGCGCCACAGCAGGACGACCACCATGAGCACGTACATCACCAGGATCGAGCCTCGGGGCACGACCAGGTTCGACAGGCCGCTCACGGTGCCGAGCAGGAGGCCCCCGATCACGGCGCCCCAGAACGACCCGATGCCGCCGATCACCACGACGATGAACGCCGGCATCACGGCCTCGGCGCCGACCGTCGGCTTGAGGCTCCACATGGGCGCGGCGATCACGCCGGCTACGCCTGCCATCGCCGTCCCGAGCGCGAAGACCAGGCTGCGGAGCCGGCCGAGGTCGATCCCGAGCGCCCGGACCATCTCCCCGTCGTGCGCCCCGGCCTTCGTGATCGCGCCGTAGGGCGTCCGCTCGAGGAACCACCAGACGAGCCCGAGCAGCACGACGGCGAGAACGGCGACGAGGATCCGGTAGCGCGAGTAGACCAGGAACCCCCACTGGAAGCGGCCGGCCACGAAGGCAGGGGCGGAGATCGTGTAGCCGCGCGGGCTCCAGACGATCCGGATGATCTCCTCCAGCGCCAGGGCCGCGCCGAAGGTGAACAGGAGGCCGAACAGCGGGTCCCTCCCGTAGGTCCGGCGGACGCCGCGCTCGAGCCCGAGGCCCACCAGCCCCACCCCGAGAGGCGCCAGCACGAGCGCCCCCCACCATCCGACGTGCGGCTGGAGCGTCAGCGCGAAGTAGCCGCCCAGGGCGAACAGCACGCCGTGGGCGAAGTTGATCACCTCCATCGTGCCCAGGATCAGCATGAACCCGAGCGCGATGACGGCGTAGAGCAGCCCGAGCACGACGCCGTTGAGGAGCTGGGTCACCAGCTCCGCCGGCCCGGGCATCACGGCCTGGCCTCCCCGGGCGGCGCGGCCCTCACGCCAGGCGGACGACCGGAGCCTCGAGGTCGGAGAGGCCCTCGAGGCCCGGCCGCGCGAGCACGAACGCCGCGTCGAAGCCGGACGCCGGTGATCCTAGCCCCCGTACACCGGGGTGTCGGCGAGCGACTGCATCTTGCACTTCGAGAGCTCGCGAGGCGGCGACACATCCTCGGGCGACAGGTCGGCGATCAGCTCGATCAGGTCGTACTTCTCCTTCATGTCCTTCTCTTTCTTGGCCCGCGCGAGGAACAGCATCTGGCCGACGAGGTGGTCCCACTCGCGGATCGTCGACGGGTGCTTGCGGAAGCTGTCCTTGATGACGTGCCCCTCGAGCGCCTTGATGACCTCGTGGTTCCGGGTCGTGCCCGCCCGCTCGATCGCGCGGAACAGCTCGCGGGTCGCGATGTACCCGTTGTACGACACGTTGTCGGGCACCTCGATGGGCGCGCCGGCCCAGCGCTTGCGGAACCGCTGGACGAAGTCCTGGGCGCCGGGGTCGGTCAGCGTGTAGTGCCACGTGGTCGTGAAGTACCCGAAGGCCTTCTTGGCGCCGAGCGCGTAGAGGTCGGGGTAGTCCTGCTGCGGGAACACCCAGTGGGCGTCCTTGTCGGAGCCGAACTCGTTCGCCTGCTCCCGGAGCGCGGTCTGCTCGATCCCCGCCACGTTGGCGAACACCACCTCGGGCTTCGCGCTGCGGATGCGGAGGAGCTGGGCGCTGAAGTCGCGCGTCCCCTGAGGCACCATCAGCTCGCCGGTCTCCTCGGCGCCGACCTTCTTCATGATGTCGCGCGTGCCCGCGGTGACGTTCTTCCCCCACACGTAGTCGTGGGTCAGGAGGAACCATTTCTTCCCGAGATTCTTGGCGACGAGCGGGCCCAGCGCCTGGTTGAACATGTAGCCGTTCGCGTCCCAGACGAAGTTGACGCGCTGGCACTTGTCGTTCGTGACGGTGTCAGCGCTCGAGTTCGAGTTGAAGTAGATGATCCCGTACCGCTGGGCGAGCTCCGACAGCGGGGCGGCGACGCCGCTCGAGAGCGCGCCGATCATGAAGTCGATCTTGTCGCGCTCGATGAGCTTCTGCGCCTTGCGGACCGCCACCGACGGGTCGGTCTCGGTGTCCTCCCAGCGCGGCTCGATCGGGCGGCCCAGCACGCCGCCGCGCGCGTTCTGCTCGTCGATGGCGAGCAGCATCCCGCGCCGGTCGGCCTGGCCGCTGTCGGCGAAGGTCCCGGTGGCGTCGCAGGTGAGGCCGATGATCAGGGGCTTCTTGGCCTGGGCGCGGGCCCAGCGCCAGTTCCCGATGAAGCCCACGCCTGCCCCGAACGCCGCCACGCCCTTCAGCACCTCCCGTCGGTTCGGTCGCCGGCCCTGGTCAGCCATCGTGCCTTCCTCCTCTCTCGGGTGGTCCATCGTTCGCGTCACGTCGTCTCCGCGAGCCGCTCCATGGCTCGGAGCCGGTGGGTCTCCACCGCCCGGGCCGCGCGGGGCCAGTCCGCCGCCCCGAGCGCGCTCAGGATCTCCTCGTGCTCGGCGAGGGACTCGGCGGCGAACCCGCCGCGGCGCGCGTGCATGATGACGCGGTAGTACTCCCCGCGATCCCACACGTTCTGGAGCAGCTGGCGCACCTGCCGGAGGCCCGAGGCCTCCCAGAGGCGCTGGTGGAACTCGCCGTCGGCCGCCACCGCCCGCGCCGTGTCGCCGGCCGCCCGGGCGGCGATCATGTCCTTCTGGAGCGCCCGGAGGCCCGCGAGGAACGGCGGCGTGATGCGGGGCGCGGCCTCGCGGAGACACAGGGCCTCGAGCGCCGCCATCAGGAGGAAGCGCTCGCGGAACTCCTCGCGGGACAGCCCCGCCACCACGACGTCCTTGTGCGGGTTGATGCGAACGAAGCCCTCGCTCTCGAGCCGGCGGAGCGCCTGGAGGACGGGAATGCGGCTGATGCCCGCCGCCTGCGCGACCGCGCCGGCCACGATGCGCTCGCCGGGCGCCAGGCGACCGTCCACCAGCGCCTGGCGGAGGTGGCGATACGCGAGTTCCTCGAGGGTCTCGCGGCGAATGGGGCCTTCGAAGAGCGGGCGCGGGGCCGCCTCGGGAGCCCGGCCCGGCCTGGCCCGGGGGGGCCCTGCTCGTCCCGCGTCAGCGGACCCGCGCCGGAGGCCGACCCGCGCAGCCCGGCGGGCTCGGGTCTTCATGGGCTGTATACAATATGCAGGTTCGGATCGCTGTCAAGATCCGACCGGCGCGCCCATCCGCCGGAGCGAGCGGCCCCGGGGAGCCCGCGGACTCCCCGGAGCCGGAGACGCGTTACGCCCAGGACATCTCCTGGGGGATCAGCACGCCGGTCGGGAACGGCTGGTAGTTGAGATCCTTCTTCATCACGACCGGCTGGACCACCTGGAAGAGCGGAACGACGTAGCCCTTCTCGACGACGTAGCGCGCGGCCTTCTTCGCCGCGGCGATGCGCTTGGGCTCGTCCCGCTCGTCGAAGATCGGATCGATCAAGGGCACCAGGTCCTCCGACTCCCACACGCGGAACGGCCCCTTCACGTTGTTCTGGAAGCCCACGGAGTTGATGGGGTCGCCGGTCGGGTTGGACCAGAAGTAGAGGGACAGCGGCGCCAGGTCCTGCCCTCCCTGCCCGCGCGCGGTCCGGAACTGGAACCACTGCGGGATCGTGATGACCTCGAGCTCCGCCCTCGATGCCGACGTCCTTCCACATCTGGGTGATCGCAGACATGAACTCGAAGTCCTTCGCGCGGACGCCGCTTCGTCGTCATCACCTTCAGACGCAGGGGATTGGACGGCCGAATATCCCGGCCGTCTGGA
Organism: uncultured Candidatus Rokubacteria bacterium; assembly: GCA_963765195.1. GTDB lineage: Bacteria > Methylomirabilota > Methylomirabilia > Rokubacteriales > DASRDR01 > DASRDR01. Next base: position 196,128 of record CAVXVV010000080.1, on the reverse strand, counting down.
GGAGCTGCCGGGCTTTCGCGGGATCGTAGGGGAAGTTGAAGGAGGCGATCGTACGCGTCGTAGAGCGGCGCCTCCGTCAGGGACAGCGGCATGCCGAAGCCGAGCAGGACCTTCTCGACGATCGTCTTCTTGTCGATCGCATAGTGGACGGCCAGGCGCACCTCCTCCTTCTTGAACGGCTCGAAGCGCGGGTTGGGGAAGATCTGCGCCATGTCCGCGACGGGCTGCTTGACCCCTTTGAGGCTCGGCTGGGTCGAGAGCCGGCCGAACTCCTCGACGGGGACCTCCGAGGTGATGTCGGCGTTCCCCGAGACGATCTCGGCCACCCGCGCCGTCGGGTCGGTGACCATCTTGAAGACCGCGCGCTTGATCGGCGGCGCGCCCTTCCAGTAGCTGGTCGAACGCCTCCAGCACGAGCGTGCTCCCTGGCGTGAAGGACGACCACCTTGTACGGCCCCGAGCCCACCGGCTTCCGGGCGAACTCCTCTCCGCGCGCCTTGTCGTCCGCGCCGAGCGACTTGAAGTAGGCCTGGGGCACGACGAAGCCGGCGAGGAAGCCCAGCCAGCGCGGGAACGACGGGTCGAACCGCTCGAAGACGAGCTGGAGCGTCGCCTTGTCCCGGACCTGGTACTCCTTCACCTTCGCGTACGCCGCGCTTGTAGATGGCAGATCTCTCTTCAGGCGGTTCATGCTGAAGGCCACGTCCTCGGCCGTGAGGTCCGATCCGTCATGGAACTTCACGCCCTGGCGGATCTTGAGGGTCATGCCCATCTTGCCGTCGGTCCACTGCCAGCTCTCGATGATGTTGGGGCCGTACTTCCCCTGCCGGTCCTGCTGGAGGAAGCGATCGAACACCGCCTCGTACATCGATTCCCGGGGGATGTTCCGCGATGCCGGGTGCGGGTCCATCGAGGTGACCGTCTCCGGAAAGGCGATGGTCACCACCTGCTTCTTCTGGGCATGCGCGGGGCGCCACGCCCCAGCCGCCGCCACCGCCACCACGCCGCTTCCGGTCGTCCTCAGGAATGCCCGGCGGCTCACTCGCATGATCGGTCTCCTCCCGGGGTCGTCCGCCCCGTCTGTGACAGCGCTGGTCACGATCGGCTCCCCACCCTGGCCGGCGTTCGCGGGGACCAGTCTATCCGATGGATCGCCGCCCGCGCGAGGCGATGGCGGCGGGCGGGTAACACGCTGTGGCACACCGATACGGCCAAGAAACGCCGCGAAGGTCGGCCGCCCGGCGGGCCGGAGGCTCAGACCGACCCTGACGGGACGATCGAGCGCCAGCGCTCGAGCTGCAGCGCCTCCTGGAGCGCGGCGTGCGTGCGAGAGGGATCCTCGAGCGGCGGCATCGGCGCCCGGCCGTCGGCGTGGGCCCGGAGGTCGCGGAGGGCCCGGTCGAGACACTCAACCACGCGCGGCAGCAGAAGGCCCGGGAAGACGACCTGGCGGAACCCTATCGCGTGGAGCTCGGCCGGCGGGAGCCACGTCTCCCGCCCCTCGAACATCGCGACCATTAGATGCGAGCCGCCGAAGCGCCGGCCGACCTCGCGTAGCCCAGCCACGGTCGGCACGCCGGGGATGAACAGGCCGTGGGCTCCCGCCGCCAGATAGCGGTCGGCCCGGCGCATCGCACCCTCCATCCCCTCCAGCGCGACCGCCTCGCAGCGCGCCAGGATCTGCATCTCGGTGCCGCGACATGCGGCCAGGGCGCCGCGGAGCTTCTCCACCATCTCGCCGACCGGCGCCACGCCCACCGCGCCGGCATCGCCCGGCTGCTTGACGCCGCGCACCTGGTCCTCGAGGACAATGCCGCTCACCCCGAGCCGCGCGTAAACCTCGATCATGTGCACGACGCTCCGGAGGTCGCCGTAACCGTCGTCGCCGTCCACCATGACCGGCAGGTCGGTGGCGGCAAGGATGTCCTGGATCCCCGCGGCCATCTCCCCGAGCGCGGCCAGGCCGATGTCGGGCAGGCCGTAGCGCGCGGCCAGCAGCCCCGAGCCGCCGACGGCGATCGCCCGGAACCCCGCCCGGGCGACGAGCCGGGCGGTCAGGGCATCGTGCGCCAGCGGGGTGACGAGTGGCTTCTCCTGCTCGATGAGCCGGCGGAGCGAGGTCGTCACGCGCGCGCGCTCCCCCGCCCTGCTCCGGCGCGCTCGGGGTAGATCCACGGCCGGCGGACGCGGTCAGCCGCCTGGAATCGGTCGATGTCCGCGCTCTGGGTCAGGGTCTGGCCCACCTCGTCCAGGCCGAGCAGGAGGTTGCGGCGGCGGCCCTCCTGGATGGTGAACGGCCGCTGCGGACCGCGCGGCGCGCCGACGGTGCAGGCCTCGAGATCGACGGTAAGGACGGGCGACGGCGCCTCGGCGATCGCCCGCGCGAGCGCAGCCACCCCGTCCGGCTCCAGGACGACGGGCAGGAGGCCGTTCTTGAACGAGTTCTCGAAGAAGATGTCACCGAAGCTCGGCGCGATCACGCAGCGGATGCCGAAGCCAAGGAGCGCCCAGACCGCCTCCTCGCGGGAACTCCCACAGCCGAAGTTGCGGCCGGCCAGCAGGATACGGGCTTCCCGGTATGGCGGCTGATTCAGGACGAAATCGGGCTTCTCCCGCTCGGCCCCGTCGTAGCGCCAACCCCCGAAGAGGCCGTGGCCCAGGTCCCGCCCGAAGTTCACGATCCACGGAACGGGGATGATCGCGTCGGTGTTGATGTTCTCGAGGAGCAAGGGCGCCGCGATCCCGGTGAGCCGGTCGAACTTCTCCATGTCGTTCGCGCTCCGTGCCTTCCTAGCCACCCAGGGTGCGCAGGTCGACGATCGCGCCGCGCACGGCGGCAGCCGCGACGCTGGCCGGGCTGCCGAGGTGCGTCCGGCTGCCCGGGCCTTGCCGGCCTTCGAAGTTCCGGTTGGAGGTCGAGATGCAGCGTTTGCCCGCGGGCACGACGTCGCCGTTGCCGGCCACGCACATCGAGCAGCCCGCGGTCCGCCACTCGAAGCCCGCCTCGCGGAAGATCCGGTCGAGCCCCGCCGCCTCGGCCGCGCGCTTGACCTGGGTGGACCCCGGGACCACCAGGGCCCGCACCCCCGCGGCAACTCGCCGCCCGCGCACCACCTCCGCGGCGGCGGCGAGGTCGGAGTAGCGGCTGTTCGTGCAGGAGCCGATGAAGGCGTAGTCGATCGGCGTGCCGGCCAGCGCGGCGCCGGGCGTCAGCCCCATGTAGGCCAGCGCCAGCTCGATCGAGCGCGGCGCACCGGATCGCCCTCCCCTGCCGGGTCGGGGATCCGGCCGTCCACCCCGATCACGTCCTGCGGGCTGGTCCCCCAGGTGATCTGCGGCGCGATCCCAGCGCAGTCGATCACGCTCTCGCGCGTCGAACCGCGCGCCCTCCTCCGACTGGAGCGTCCGCCAGTGCGGCGAGGGCCTCGTCCCACTGCGCGCCCGCCGGCGCGAACTCGCGGCCGGCCAGGTACTCGAACGTGCGGTCGTCGGGCGCGACCAGGCCCGCGCGTGCGCCCAGCTCGATCGACATGTTGCAGATGGTCAGCCGCTCCTCGATCGACAGCGTCTCGATCGCCGGGCCCGCGTACTCCACCGTGTATCCCGCGCCCGGCCGCCGTCCCCAGGCGGCCGATCACGTAGAGGATCAGGTCCTTGGCGAAGACGCCCGGGGCGCGGACGCCGTCGAACCAGAGGCGCATCGCCTTCGGCTTCCGCTGGACGATCGTCTGCGTCGCCAGCACGTGCTCGACCTCCGAGGCGCCGATGCCCCAGGCCAGCGCTCCCACCCCGCCGTTGCTGGAGGTGTGACTGTCTCCGCACACCAGCGTGCAGCCGGCAGCGCGATGCCGAGCTCGGGGCCGATCACGTGGACGATGCCTTGCCGCGCGTCGTCGATGTCGAAATGGGTGACCCCGAACTCTTCGCAGTTGCGGCGCCACATCCGGATGAACGGCAGGCCGGCGGGGTTGGTGTCGTCGCCGCGATCCGGACTGGTGGCAACGATGTGGTCGACCACCGCGAACGTGAGCTCCGCTTCGCACCGGGATGCCGCGGCGCCTCAGCCCGTCGAAGCCCCGGTAGCTCGTCACCTCGTGCACCAGGTGGCGGTCGACGTGGATGAGCACGGCGCCGTTGCCGAGATCGGCGACGACGTGGTCGTCCCAGATCCGGTCGAGCAGCGTGCGGGGTCCCGCGAGCCTGTCGCGCGCGCGTCAGCCATCGGTGGTCAGAGTCCTTCTCGCGCCGGCCCCGCCGGCGAGGTTACTGGCCCGTCCACGACTCGGCACCCCGCCGCCAGTGGAGCATCCGCCGCTCCACCCACGCCAGCACGCCGTTGAAGACCATGGCCAGCAGCATCAGCACCACCAGGCGGTGATCGACCCCGTGATGTCGTAGACGCCGCTTTGCATCACGTACCACCCCATGCCCCCGGGCGGAGCCGACCATCTCGCCGACCACCGCGCCGATGAGCGCCATCCCGATCCCGATCCGGACCGCCGCCAGGAGCCACGGCACGAGGGACGGCACCACCACGTAGCGCACCATGGCCCCGCGCGAGGCGTTCATGCTCCGGAAGGCATCGACCACCTCGCGGTCGATCCCGCGCACGCCCTCGCGCACGTTGAACAGCACGACGAACAGGACGATGGACGCCACCAGGGCCACCTTCGCGAACAGGCCGATCCCCAGCCAGATGATGAACAGCGGCGCCAGCGACACGCGGGCAGGCTGTAGAAGCCCATGATGACCGGATCGGCGGCGTCCGACAGCCGCTTCCAGCTCCCGAGCACCACGCCGCCGACCACCCCGACCACGACGCCCAGGACGAGGCCGACCAGCGCCTCCTTCAGCGTCTCCCAGATGTGGATCCATAGCGTGCCGTCGCCGCCAGCATCCATACGCGCGCGGCCACCGCGACCGGCTGCTGATCCACTTCCCACCGCTCCACGAGATCGCCAGCACCTGCCAGAGCACCAGCGGACGAGGACGGCGATCGTGCGTCCACCACGAGCCTCGCACGGACCCGGCGCGCCCGCGCGAGGCGCCGCGCCTCGAAGGCCTCGCCCGCCTCGGCGGTGGGGACGGCCGGCCAGCGCGCCCGGGGCCATCGGCTCAGGCACGGCCGTCCTCGCCGAGCACGCCCTGCATCTCGCGCCGCAGGATCTCCCAGATGCGCCCCTGGAGGTCGCGGAAGTGCGGCTCGAAGCGGGACCCGTAGTAGTCCCGCGGCCGCATCGATCGAGTCGGCGGCATCCCGGCCGGGCACGCGGTCCACATCACCAGGACGACGTCCCATGGCGATCGCCTCGTCGATGTCGTGGATCACGATCAGCACCGTCTGACCGATCTCCAGCACCGAGGAAACGGTTGCTCACGTAGATCCGCGTCTGGGCGTCCAGCGCGGAGAACGCTCGTCGAGCAGAACACGGTGGGCTCGTAGGCCATGGTGCGGGCCAGCGCCACGCGCTTGCGCATCCCGCCGGACAGCTCTGCCGGGTACTTGTCGAGCGCCTGGCCGAGGCCGATGTCGCCGAGCAGGGCCTCCCCCGCCGCCGCGCGGCGTCGGGGGCCTTCCCGGCCAGGATCGCGCCGATCGCCACGTTCTCACGGGCGGTCTTCCACGGGAGCAGCGCGTCCGACTGGAACAGGAACCCGATGCCCCGCACCCGGATCCACGGCCTGCCCGTCGAGCCGCACCGTCCCCTCTGTGGAAACGACGAGTCCGCTCACCACGCGAAGGAGCGTGCTCTTCCCGCACCGCGCTCGGCCCAGGATGGCGACGAACTCGCCGGGCGCCACACGGACGGACACGCCGGACAGGGCGAGGTTCGAGCGCTGCTCCGGGAGCGGCGCGGGAAAGCGGACCGAGACCGTGTCGACGTCGATCTTGGGGACGCCGACCGCCGTCCCGGCCGTGCGCGCCGGGGCCACCGCGCCGTGGCTTCCGTTGATCGCCGGACCGCCCGCGCGGCCTACTTGGCCGGCAGCTTGACGACCAGCGCCTCGAAGCTGGGCATCTCGGCCTTGGTGACCCGTCCCGAGCCCACGAGGATGTCCACGGCCTGGTCGTACAGCTCGCGGGTCATGTCACCGTCGCCGTTCCAGTACACCTTCGCCGCGAAGTCGAGCTGCTGGTTCAGCTCCGGGACTGGGACGTTCGGGTACGACTGCTGCGCCATCCGAGCGCAACTCCCGTCGGTCTTGAAGCGCTGCATCACCGCCTTCATGGCCGACTGGAAGCGGACGAACTTCTCCGGTTCTCCTTCAGGTCCTTGGTGCGGGCGATCGAGACCAGGTTCGGGAACTGCATGGCCTCCCAGTCGCCGACCACGCGGGCCATGCCCGACTCGGTCGCCTTGGTCAGAACGCCGCACGAGCACCGCGGCCTGGACCCTGGCGTTCTCCAGGCCGGCGTAGAGGTTGGCCGGCGAGCCGAGCGCGATCAAAGTGACGTCGCGGTCGGGGTTCAGGCCGGCCTTGTGAGCGCCCAGCGCATGAGCATGTCCGAGGAGGAGCCGGGCCGGAGATGCCGATGGTCTTGCCCTTGAGTCCGCCACCGTCTTGACGTCGGACTTGGCCGGCACCACGAGCGACCAGTTCATCGAGTGCAGGATGACGCCGAACGTCTTCGCGTCGACCAGCTTCTTGGCCTCGAACCCGACGGCTTGTCGAAGCCGGAGGTCATGATGTCCCCGTGCCCACCCGCGAAGATCTGGCCGCCTCGCCGCCGCCCTGGATCTGGAGCGTCTCCACCTGCAGCCGTAGTCGGCGCCCAGGTCTTCAGCGCCGTAACCGGCAGGCTGTGGAACGCCGGCGTCGCCTCGATGATGGAGACCTTGATCACCTTGGCGCCTGTGCGCTGGCCACGCCCAGGATCACCCCGTCAGCGCCGCCACGGCCAAGGCGGCGAGAGTCTTCAGGGATGCGCTCGCATGGTCCTCTCCTCCAGGGTCATCGGTTCGTCCGAACAGCTCAAACCCGGTCCGACGCACCGTTCCCGCGTCGCCGTGCTGCCGCGCGCGCCGGCGCCCGATGCGTCAATGTAACCGCAGGGCGGCTCCGGCCACCCACCGCTAGCGGCGCGTGTGAGAACTCGCCCCACGCGTCATCCGCGGCGGCGCCAGGGTCCGATGCTCCCGCAGGCGGCGCCGTCCCGGCGGCTACCGGCTGGGGCGCGCGAACTGCTGCGCGTGCACGACCCGCAGCCGGAAGTCGGTCTCCCCGCCTGCCGGGACGAGCTCGACCTGGAAGGGCGTCGGCCCCGGGCCGAATCCCGGACGGAGGACGCGGGGACCCCGGCTGACGACGCGCCCCTGGGCGTCGACGCCCTCGAGGACGACCGTCGCTTCCCAGTTCGACCCGGACACCTCCGCCTGCCCGATGGCCTGGACCCGCCCGCTCTCGCGGACGAGCGCCCACCGGAGCGTCAGGAACTGCTCGCGGGTCGTGTTCGGGAGGTCCGGCGGGACCGCGATGCGCGGCAGATCCGCGCACCCGCCCAGGACGAGCAGGGCAGCCAGCACCCAGCCTTGCCTGGACACGCGGCGCGCCTCCACGTCAGGGTAACGCGCGGCGGGCCCCCAAAGATCTCGACGGTCCGCGGGCGGCAGCCGAGAACGTCCGGTTCACCGGGCGGCCGAGATGGGTGGCGGGCCGGGCTCAGCCGGGCCGCTGGCGGAGCGCCCGGTACACGCGCTCGGGCGTCATGGGAAGCTCGGTGAGACGCACCCCGGTCGCGTCTTTCACGGCGTTGGCGACGGCGGCGGAGATCGGGATGGTCCCGGCTTCGCCGAGACCCTTCGCGCCGAACGGACCAGCTTCGTCCACGGTCTCGATCAGCGTGATCAGGACCTCGGGCATGTCCGGCGCCGTGAGGAGCTTGTAGTCGAGAAACCCGGGATTCAGCACGCGCCCCTCCCGGAAGCGGAGCTCCTCGGTGAGGCAGTAGCCGAGCCCCATGTGGATCCCGCCCTCGATCTGGCCCTCGCAGCCGACCGGATTGAGCGCCCGGCCCACGTCGTGCGCGGAGGCGACCCGGACCACCTCGATCTTGCCCGTCGCCTCCTCCACCTCCACCAGCGCCGCCTGTGCCGCGAAGCCGTACGTCACCGAGACGTTGCCCCGGAAGTCCTTGTCCAGCATCTGGGTCGGCGGATCGTAGAACGCCTGGCCGATGAGGATCCGGCCGCCCTCCCGGAAGTGTCCCGCCCGGACGACGCGCTCGTATCCCATCCGGCGCTGCGGGGCCGCCGTGGCGTACACGTATCCGTCCTCGACGTCGAGCGCCTCGACCGGCTCCTCGAGCTGCAGGGCGGCCAGCTCGAGGAGCTGTCGCTTGACGTCCCGGGCCGCCAGGAGCGCGGCATTGCCCGCGATGAACGTCGTCCGGCTGGCGTGGACGCCCACGTCCCAAGGCTTCAGCGCGGTGTCGTTGTTCAGCACGTCGATCCGCCCGAGCGGGATGCCGAGCTCCTCGGCGACGATCATGGCCAGGACCGTCTCGGAGCCCTGCCCGATCTCGCTGGCGCCGGTGATCAGCGTGACCTTGCCGAAGTCGTCGAGCTTGACGATGGCCCCGCAGCCGTCCGAGCGGTACACGCGCGCCCCGCCCCCCACGTGGAACATCCCGGCGTAGCCGATGCCGCGCCGCCAGCCGGGACGGAGCGGCCGCTCGACGGGCTGCCGGATGTCGCGGGCGGCCGCGTCGAAGCACTCCGTGAGCGCGCAGCTCGTGATCCGGAGACCCTGCGGGGTCACGTCGCCCGGGCGGTTCGCGTTGCGGCGCCGGATCTCGAGGCGGTCGAGGCCGAGACGCTCGGCGAGGTCGTCCATCTGCGCCTCGACGGCGAAGGTCGACTCCAGGTTGCCGTAGCCGCGCATCGAGCCCGAGTAGACGTTGTTCGTGTACACGATGGCGGTGTCGAACCGGATGTTCGGGCAGCGGTAGAAGCCCGCGAGCGTCGTCATCATCACGTAGGGAGTCGTCGAGCCCCACGAGACGTACGCGCCGTTGTCGATGAGGACCTGGGCGTCGCGGGCGAGCAGCCCTCCCGTCCGCCCTCGCCGCGGTGCGCAGCGTGAAGACGCACGGCTCGCGGGTCGGGCTCGCGACGAACTCCTCCTCGCGGTCGAACACGATCTTCACGGGCCGCTGGACGTGCCGCGCCAGGAGCGCCGCGATGATGTCGATCGGGTAGAGATCGAGGCCGCGGCCGAAGTTGCCGCCCACCGGCGGCTGGATGACCCGGATCCGGTCGCCGGAGATCCCGAGCGCCTCTGCGAGATCCCGCTGGTAGAGGAACGGGATCTGGGTCGTCGACCACATCGTGAGGTTCCCGCGGGGATCCCACTGGGCCATCGCCGCCATCGTTCCGATGCAGGCGGTGGTGACGTAGTTCAGCCGATACGTCCCCTCGACCACGACGTCCGCCTCGCGGAAGGCGCGATCCACGTCACCGGCCGTGAACTTGTAGGCGAAGTTCACGAGATTGCCCGGGAACCTCGCATGGATCTGGGGCGCTCCGGGCCGGAGGGCCGCCTCCGGGTCGAACACGGCCGGCAGCTCCTCGTACTCCACCTCGATCAGCCCGCAGGCCTCGGCGGCGATCTCCTCGGTCTCGGCGGCCACCGCCGCCACCTCGTCCCGGATGCAGCGGACGAGGTCTCCCTTGAGGGCGAAATGGTCCTTGGCGTAGCCGAAGGGGCGCTGCTCGACGTTCCGGCCGGTCACGACGCCCAGGACGCCGGGGAGCGCCTCCGCGCGGCTCGTGTCGAGCCGCGTGATCCGCGCGTGGGGCACGCGCGTCCGGAGGATCTTTCCCCAGACCATGCCCGGGATGTCGAGGTCGGGCAGGTACTGCACCGCTCCGGTCACCTTCTCGACCGCGTCGAGCTTCGGCACCCGCGTGCCGATCACGCGGAAGGGACGAGCCGGTCGCGCGGCGGAACCGTCGCTCACGATCCGGGGTCCCCGGCCGCGCGCATCCGCTTGGCGGCGACCTCGACCGCGCGGATGATCTTCACGTACCCCGTGCACCGGCAGAGGTTCCCCTCGAGCCCGGCGCGGATCTCCGCCTCGGTGGGGTCGGGGGTCGCCTCCAGCAGCCCGGCCGCCGCCATGATCATGCCCGGCGTGCAGAAGCCGCACTGGGCCCCGCCCTCGTCCAGGAAGCTCTGCTGGACCGGGTGCAGCGCCGGCGGGCGGGCGCTCGAGCGCGCGTGCCATCGGGCCGCGAGGCCCTCGACCGTCGTCACCTCGCTACCGTCCACGTCGAGGGCAAGGACCAGACACGACGTCGACGGGCGGCCGTCGACCAGGACCGTGCACGCGCCGCAGTCGCCGGTATCGCACGAGAGATTCGTCCCCGTGAGGCGGAGATCGCCACGCAGGAGCTCGAGGAGCGTCCGCGAGCCCGGCACGTCCCGGCGGATGCGGCGCCCGTTGACCGTGAGCTCGAGGGGATAGCGGTCGGACGCGGATTCAGCCATCGGCCGGAAGCGCGGCGAAAGCACGCCGGAGCAGCACCCCGACCATCGCGCGCCGGTACTCCGCCGTCGCCCGGACGTCGTCGATCGGCCGCGCCGCGGCCATCGTCAGCTCGACGACCCGCTCGATCGCGGTCGGGTGAAGCCCGCCCGCCACGAGCGCCGCCTCGGCCTCCGGCACGCGGAGCGGCACCGGCGCCACCGCGCCGAGCGCCACGCGCGCCTCGGCGACACGGAGGCCGTCGCGCCGGAGCGCGAGGGCCACCCCCGCGATGGCGATGTCCATCGCGCGGCGGACGTCCAGGCGCTCGTAGCGCAGCACCCACCCGGCATGCCGCCGGGGAAACTCGATCCACGCGAGGATCTCCCCCGGCGCGAGCGCCGTCTGGCCGGGGCCGCGGAAGAAGCGGTCGAGCGGGAGCCGCCGCGGCCCGGACGGGCCGACGATCTCGATCTCCGCGTCCAGCGTGAGCAGCACCGGCGGAAGGTCGGCCGCCGGCGAGGCGTTGCAGAGATTGCCGCCGACGGTGGCCAGGTGCCGGATCGCCGGCGATCCCATGTAGCGCGCCGTGAACGGCAACACGGGGTACTCGGCCTGGATGACCGGATGCTCGATCAGGGCCGCGAGCGTCGCCAGCGCGCCGATCCGGATGCTGTCGGCGCGCGCGTGGATCTCGGTCAGCCCCGGGATGCGCTTGACGTTGACGACCGCCGGCGGGCGCTTGCCGCGCTGCGGCTGGCGGAGGTGCACCATCAGATCCGTGCCGCCCGCCAGGACCGCCGCACGCGGCTCCGCGGCGAGGAGCCGGCACGCTTCCTCGAGCGTCGCAGGGCGGTGATAGGCGAACGAAGGCCTCAGGCGTCCTCCTCGGCGGCCCTTCGCCGCCAGTCTAGCACCGCGCATCTGAGGGTACGTCTCACGCTCGACGCGGCAGGCCACTCGTGCACGATCCTGAGAACCTCACGCGAGCCGACGTCTACCGAAACGTCCTGAACGCGACTACGCGTCGAGAGGGCCATTCAGGCGATGACGCGCCGCTGCCGCAGGGCGGCGATCCGCTCGACCGAATACCCCAGGAGCTCCCGGAGCACCGGCTCGGTGTCCTCGCCGAGCGCGCGCGGCGGGACAGGGCGGAACGGCGAGGCGCCTTCCGCCTTCACGGGCGTGCCGAGTGTCCGGAGCGTCCCGAGCGTCGGGTGCTCGAGGTCCACCACCATCTCGCGGAGCAGCACCTGCGGGTCGCTGACGACCTGGTCCACCGAGTTGATCGGCGCGACGGGCACGCCTTCCCGCTGGAGGCGGGCGAGCCACTCGGCGGTCGTGCGCGCCGGGAAGATCGCCTCGAGCATCGGGACGAGCTCCGACCGGCGCTCCACGCGTTTGGGGTTCGAGTCGAACCGCGCGTCGGTCTCGAGCTCCGGGCGCTCGATCGCACGGCAGAAGCCGGCCCAGAACTTCTCCGCGAAGACCGCGACCACGACGTGGCCGTCCCGCGTGGGAAAGGCCTGGTAGGGCACGACCGACGCGTGCCCGGAGCCGACGCGGCCCGGCACGCGCCCGTCCGCCCAGAAGTACTGGGCGATGTACGTCAGGAGCGACACCTGGCAGTCGAGCAGCGAGAGGTCGAAGTGAGCGCCCTCGCCGGTCTGCGCGCGCCGGAAGAGGGCGCTCGCGACGGCCAGCGCGCCGAACATGCCGCCCGCCAGATCGCCCATCGGCAGGCCCATCCTCGCGGGCGCGCGGCCGGCCTCGCCGGTGAGGCTCATCGCGCCGCCCATCGCCTGGAGCGCGAGGTCGAACGCGGGCCATTCCCGGTATGGCCCGTCCTGGCCGAAGGCCGAGATCGAGCAGACCACGAGTCGAGGGTTCAGCTCCCGGAGCGTCGCCGGCGCGCATCCCAGCCGGGCCATCACGCCCGGCCGGAAGTTCTCCCACACGACGTCCGACACCCGGCAGAGGTCGTGGAGCACCTCGCGGCCCTCCGGGCGTCTCGAGATCCAGCGCGATGCTCTTCTTGTTCCGGTTGATCGACAGGAAGTACGCGCTTTCGCGGTCGGGGCCCAGGAACGGCGGGCCCATCGCGCGCATCGGGTCGCCGCCCCGCGGGTCCTCGATCTTGATGACCTCGGCCCCGAGGTCGGCCAGGAGCATCGAGCCATAGGGCCCGGCCAGCATCCGCGACAGGTCGAGCACGCGGACGCCCTCGAGCAGCCTCACCGCGCGCCGGCTCTCATCGCCGCCGGGCCAGGACGTCGTAGGACGGCTGTCCCGTCTGGAACGACACGCCGAGGCCGTCGTAGAGATCGGTGACGACGACCACGTCGAAGCCTTGGCGCCGGAGCGCGGCCTCGATCTCCTCCACCGAGTAGAGCCGCATGACGTGCCGCTCGTGCGCCACGTGGTCCGGCGTCTCGAGCGTGAGGTCGACCGAGAGCATGCGGGCCGCCTCGTCGAACCGCCCCCGGCTGTCGGCCGTGATGCGTCCGCCGCCGACCGCGCGGGAGTTCCGGAACGTGTACCGGAGCCGGCCCGCCGGCGTGATGAAGTCGAAGAGGAAGAGTCCGCCCGGGCGGATGCGCGCCGCGAGCTGGCCGAGGAACCGTCCAGCCCCCCTTCCTGCGCACCCACGTACGCGACGACATCGTCGATGGCCGTGGCCAGGTCGAACACCGGCTCCGAACGGAGGCAGTCGAGTGTCCCGCAAACCCGGACGAGGCGGCCGCCCGTGCCGCCGAGCCGCGCCCGGACGAGCATCTGGTGGAGCATGTCGACACACACCGACCGGAATCCCGCGCGGGCCCAGTACCGGCTGTACCGGCAGGTGCCCGCGCCCACGTCGAGGTGGCGACCGCCCGCGAGCCCCGCGGAGGCCACGAGTGTCGAGGAACTGGCGAACCATCGCCGGATCCCGCGAGGCTCGAACAGCTGGGCGAAGTAGGGCGCCAGCGTCGCATAGGGCTGCTCCGGGCGCTCGCTCTCGACGGCAACGGGCCGATGGCGTCGCCGACGCTCGGGCGGAGGCCGGCCGCGAGCTCACGCCCTGCGCCCGCAGACGGTCAGGACGACCTGGGCGCAGACGAAGCGGCCGGCGCGGGCCGCCTCGACCAGGCTCTCGACCCACCGCGCGGCGTCCGCGGGCGTGACCGCCCCCGCCGCCGCGGCGCGGTCGGCCTTGTCGCGGAGCTTCAGCACCTCCTCGTCGTACTCGGTCGCGACGGCCGCGTAGGGCGTGACCGCGACCGACTGAGGCCCGCATCCAGGAACAGCCCGGGGAGCTTCCGTCCCACCCGGCCGCACTCCATGCGATCGGCGTGGTGCTGGAGAATCCGCTGCGTGAGCTCCAGGTCGACGGCCTCCACGACCAGGCTGTCGTAGTCGGTGTCGCTCACCGCGATCCGGCCGCCCGCTCGCGTCACGCGCACCATCTCCGCCAGTGCCTTCGCGGGATCCACCAGGTGGTGGAAGACGCGATCGGCCCGGCACGCGTCGAACGTCTCGTCCTCGAAGGGGATCGCGTAGGCGTCGCCGACGCGGAAGTCCACCGGCCGCGGCAGGCCCAGGGTTGGCGCGCGGGCCTCGCGGATCTTGTCCTCGCTCGCGTCGATGCCGACCACGGACACTCCACGCACCAGGCCCGCGATGGCACGGACGTCCTCGCCCGTGCCGCAGCCGACGTCGAGGACGTGGTCCCCCTCGGCCAGGGGAGCAGCTCGAAGCTCCGCCCCTTGTAGCCGAGCCAGGCGGCCTCTGCGGTCCCCACGGGTCCTTCAGAAGGCGGTCGGCTCCTTGTGCTCGCCCCACACGTCGCGGAGCGCGCCGGCCATCTCCCCCAGCGTGGCATAGGCCCGCACCGCCTCCAGGATGGGCGGCATGAGGTTGTCGCGGCCGCGGGCGGCCTCGCGCAGGCGCGCGAGCGCCGCGTCCACCGCTCCCTGCTCCCGCTCCCGGCGAAGCCGCTGGAGCCGCGCGATCTGCGCCTCGGCGACCCGGGCGTCGAACGCGTAGAGCTCGATGGCGTCCGAGGCCTCGCGCGCGGCGTCCGGCGCGACGTGGCGGTTGACCCCGACCTTCGGATACTCGCCCGAGAGCATCATCTGCTCGAACCGGTACGCCTGGCGCGCGACCTCCGCCTGGATGGCGCCCGACTTGACGCCCTCGACGATCCCGCCCATCCGCTCGACGCGCTCCATCTCCGCCTGGATCCGCGCTTCCATCTCGTTGGTGAGGGCCTCGACGAAGTAGGACCCGGCCAGCGGATCGACCGTGTCGGCGATGCCCGTCTCCTCCGCGCAGATCTGCATCGTGCGGAGGGCGATGAGCTGCGCCTTGGAGGACGGGATGGTGTAGGCCTCGTCGTAGGTCGGGAGCGCGCTCGTCTGGCACCCGGACAGCGCCGCCGCGAGGCTGTAGTAGGCGCCGCGCACGATGTTGTTCTCGGGCTCCTGCACGGTGAAGCCCGAGCCGCCGCCGCCGATCAGGGACCGGAACATCATGGACCGGGGGTTCTGGGCGCCGAAGCGCTCCTTCATCATGCGGGCGTACATCCGGCGGCCCGCCCGGAACTTCGCGACCTCCTCGAACAGGCGCCCCCAGCACGTGAAGTTGAACGACAGACGCGGCGCGAACTCGTCGACGGGGAGGCCGCGCTTGACCAGGAGGTCCGTGTACGCGGCGACGATCAAGAGGCCGTACGCCATCTCCTGGGCCGGCGTGCAGCCGGCCTCGCGGATGTGGTAGCCGCAGACCGAGATCGGGTTGACCTTCGGCGCGTGCCGCGCGCAGAACTCGGCGATGTCGCACACCAGGCGCAGCGAGGGTTCCACCGGATAGACCCACGTCCCCCGGGCGACGAACTCCTTGAGGATGTCGTTCTGCGGCGTGGTGACCACCCGGTCCCACGCGACCCCCTGCTTCTCCGCCACCACGAGGAACATCGCCTGGATGAAGGCGGCCATCGAGTTGATAGTGAACGAGATGGAGACCCGGTCGGCCGCGATGCCGTCGAACGCCTCCTCCATGTCGAGGAGCGAGTCGATCGCCATTCCGACCCGTCCCACCTCGCCCTCGGCCCGCGGGTCGTCCGAATCGAGCCCCAGCTGGGTCGGCAGGTCGAAGGCGACGTTGAGCGCGTCCTGTCCGTGGGCCATGAGGTACTTGAAGCGCGCATTCGTCTCGGCCGGCGTGCCGAAGCCGATGTACTGCCGCATCGTCCAGACGCGCGAGCGGTACATGTGGGGATGGATCCCGCGGGTGAACGGGTACTCGCCCGGATCGCCGAGGTCCCGGCGGTAGTCGAGCCCAGCCACGTCGGCGGGTCCGTAGACCGGCTTCACCTCGATCCCATCGAGGTACGTCGCGTCCCGGAGCTTCCGATCCCCTCGCGGCTCCGCCATCGTCCTTGCCCCTTCCCTACTCGTCCATGCGCCGGAACGACCGGAAGTACGACACGATCTCGGGCAGCGGCGTGCCCATTGGGAAGACGGCCTGCACCCCCATCGCCCGCAGCGCTTCCGCATCACGCGCGGGAATGGTCCCTCCGACGACGACCGCGACGTCGCCGGCGTCGGCAGCCCGGAGACGCTCGAGGAGCCGGCCGGACAGTGTCAGATGGGCGCCCGAGAGCACCGACAGGCCGATGACGTCCACGTCCTCCTGGACGGCCTCGGCCACCAGCTCGTCGGGCGTTCGCTTCAGTCCCGAGTACACCACCTCGATCCCCGCGTCGCGGAGCGCGTGCGCCACCACCTTCGCACCGCGGTCGTGCCCGTCCAGACCCGGCTTCGCGATCAGGACCTTGAGAGGTCGGTCGCTCACGGCGAGACGGGGGTGAAGGCCGGCAGGTAGCGCGGGCGCCCGTCCGGATCGTCCCCGACCCGGCGCGGCGAGAGCCGCACGCGAGCGCCGATCCTGAGCGCGCCGGGATCCGAGACCCCCACCAGCGGCGCGAACACTCGGAGCGCCTGGACGTCGATCATCGCGAAGACGAGCGGCTTCTGGAAGCCCGCGGGCACACCTGTCTCCTGGACGCTGAAGCCCCGGATCTGGCCCTCGGCGGGCAGGTCCACCCAGTCGAACTCGTCGGACGTGCACGCGGGACAGAAGCCGCGCGGCGGCCAGTCGGTCCGACCGCAGCTTCGGCACCGGGTCGTGGTGAGACGGCCTTCCGCGAGATGCGCGTAGAAGGCATGGAGCTTGTTGTGCTCCGGCGATTCGAGCGGCAGGGGGTCCACCGCCCGGACGTACGGGAGCCGGGATGGGGCGCCGGGCAGCGCGGTGGGCTCCGTCATGGGATCAGCTCTCCCACGCGGCAGTCTATCATCGCCGGCGCCGTCGCCGGGCGGGCGAGCGTGCGATCAGCGCGTGGACAGGCCTCGGACAAAGGCTTCCTGCGCCGGCTCCTGCATCGCGGTCGACCGGTAGATCCGGCGGAGCTCCGTCACGGGATCGAGCACCAGCCCCTGGGCTTTCAGGATCGACGCGAGCACCACCGCGGTTCGTCCGAGGCCCGCGTTGCAGTGGACGAGGATGCCCTCACCGCCGGCGAGGCGCTGCCCGACATCGCGGAGCACCCGCATGAAGCCGGGGGCTTCGCGCGGCACTCCGAAGTCCACGATGGGGTACCGCTCGAGCTCGATCCCCTCGCGAGCGAGCGTCTCGAACAGGCCGGGCGCGCGCCGCGGCACCTCCCAGTCCTCGATAAGGCTCAGCACGTAGGAGACTCCAGCCTCCCTCCATGCTCGGACGCCGGCCTCTACCGCGGCGGCCTGAGGCGGCTCGTCGGGATAGCTGGGTCGACCCGCGCCCCAGAGACGCGATCGAGGCGGGAGGACGGGATGGACGAGCTGAAGCGGCTGTCCGACGGGAGCAATCAGGTCGTTCACCAGCGGGGAGTATACCAGCGGGGCGCAGGGAGGGCCGGCCGGGGGTCGCGCGACCCGGCCGGCCCGCCGCCCCTCCCCCTCACGGTCGGACGCGCGCGAACCGACCGTCATGCGTTACACTGAGGCGACTGTGACGACCAGCTCGAACCGAGACGGCAGCCGAAGGAAGACGCGAGGTAGCGCTTCCCGTGCCGCCTCGAGCAAGAAGACCGGCCGCAAGACCGCAGAGCGCCCCCGGCGCGTGGCCGTGGCGGTGGAGCCGGCGCCCGAGCCCGTCGCGCCCGAGCTGCCCGTCGTCGTCGACGAGCCCGAGCCGTACCCCTTCCCCCTTCCCGTCTCCTCGGTCGAGACCACGTTCGCCGCCCGCATGCCGCCGCCCGAGCCCGAGCGCCCGCGGCCTCCGGGCCGGCGCGCGATCTTCCTCGACGTCGAGAACACGAGCCGCGCCCAGCATCTCGCCCACGTCATCGACCACCTGGGAGTCGATCCCTGGGATCGCCGGACCGAGCTGGTGGCGGTCGCGAACTGGCGGGTGGTCGGTCACGAAGCGGCCCGCCTGCTCGCGGCGCGCGGGGCTCACCTCGTGCACAGCGCTCCGTCCACGGGCGTCCGTGACTGGAGCGACCTGCGCATCGCGGTCGCGGCCGGGATCTGGCTGGCGGCCGCCCGCCCCGGTGACGTCATCGAGGTCGTGTCCGACGATCGCGCGTTCGACGCGGTCGGCGACGTCGCCGCCAGTCTCGGGATCGAGTTCCGCCGTCTGTCCTACCGCCGCATCAAGGAGGGCTCGTCGGACACGGCAGTGGAGACGGAAACCGGGCCGCCGGCCGAGAGCGCCGCGGGCTCGCGTCGCCGGCGCCGTCGCCGTGGTCGCGGTCCCGGCGGACCGCCCCCGTCGTCCGGTGACCGTCGGCACGTCGATTCCCGCGAGGCGCCGAGGCACCAGCCCCAGGGTGGCCACCGCGGTGGGCGGGCGGGAGGCGTGCGAGGGCGGCCGGCGCCCTCGCACCACGCCGCGCGGCCGCACCCGGAACCGGCCCAGACCACCGCACCCCACGACGAGCTGGTTTCGGTGGTGCGCGGGCTCGTCGAGGCGTCGCCCCGGCGCGCGGTCAGCATCGACTCGGTGGCGAACGCGCTCAAGTCCAGGGGATTCCAGCGGCCGCCCGGATCGCCCCGCCTCGTCACGCGACTTCGCCGAATCCGCGAGATCGTCGTGAGTCAGTCCGGAACGATCACGCTCGCGGACGATGCCCCGCCGATCGAGAGCCAGCCGCGATTCGAGGTCGCACCGCCGGTGGAGAGCAAGCCCACGCGGATCGAGGAAGAGCCGACGGCGGCGAGCGCGCCGATCGACGAGTTCGACGACGACGACAGCCAGCCGGACTTCCTGCACCCCCCCGACCGAGAGATGGAGCTGCCCGAGGTGGACGGCAACCGCGCGGAGCCGCCGTCCACGCAGCAAAAGCAGCAGCCCGGACGTAGCACCGGTCGCCGCCGGCGCCGCCGGCGCTGGCGTGGCGGCCCGCGCCAGCCGGCGGCGGGCCGGCCTCAGTCCTGACGCATCATCGTCTGATTCGCGCGCCCAGCTCCCCCGAACGCGGCAAGAGCACGGAGCGGCGAGTATCAGCCGCCCCGTGCTCCACTCGATGCCGCCTCGCCTAGTGGGACTACTGGGTCGGCGGATAGGCCCGGCTGGACCGCTGCTGGGCCTTCTTCTGGGTCACCTCGATGGAGCGCGCGAGGTTCTTCCCGTCACGGACCTCGTACGACGCCCGGACCTTGTCTCCCTGCTGGATGTCGGTGAGCTTCGAGGGCTGACCCTGTACCAGGATCTGGGTATCATCGGCCACCTGCACGGTCGCGCCGAGTAGGCCGAACAGGCCCGTGGAGACTCCCACGGTCCGCCCGAGCGGATCGACCTTGCTCACCGTCCCCTCGACCTGCCTGTCCTTGGGAACCTCGGGCGTTGCCGTGGCAGCCGGCGGCGCGGGTCGCGGCGAGCTCGGCTGTACCTGCGCCTGAGCAACTACCGTCCCGAGCATCACCAGTCCTGCCAGCATCGCCACGGTCGCGGTCACGCTGCCTCGCATCAGCAGCCTCCTTCGGCGCCACGCCATGATTCGCCTCAAGGGCACGGCGCCATGGACGATGAGGTTCAAGCGGCATGCCAGGGACGAGGCAGTTGCTACGACAGCGTGACCAACACAGCAAGAGGCCGCCGGGGCGGTCAGCGAGGCTGGCAGACGCCTGCCCGCGTGACACCGCGCGGAGCGACGAGAGGTCGCCGGACATGCTGACGCGCTGATGTCAGAGCGTCAGCAAGAGGGCGTCCGACCCTAGCCGGGGTCGCGACCGTACAGCATGACGACGTGCTCGCCCATCCCCGAGTTGTTGTGGGTGAGGGCAAGGCGCGCCCCGGGGACCTGGCGCGCGCCGGCCTCGTCGCGAAGCTGCCAGAAGACCTCGCTGGCCTGCGCGATGCCGGTGGCGCCCAGCGGGTGGCCGCAGCCGATGAGCCCGCCGCGCGGGTTGACCACGACCTTTCCGCCGTAGTCGGACAACCCCTTCTCCACGAACCGGCCGCCCTCACCCTTCGCGCAGAACCCGAGCTCCTCGTACGCGATGATCTCGGCGATGGCGAAGCAGTCGTGGACCTCCGCGACGTCGACGTCGTCGGGGCCGGCGCCAGCCATGCCGTACGCCTGCTCCGCCGCCCGTCGCATGGCCGGCCAGCTCGCGTAGTCGTCGGGCAGCGAGGAGAGCGTGAACCCGTCGAGCGCCTGGCCGGTGCCCCGGATCCACACGGGCCGGTCCGTCAGGTCGCGGGCGCGCTCCTCGCTGGCGACGATGACGGCGGCGGCCCCGTCGGTGATCGGGGAGCACATGAAGAGGCGAAACGGGGTCGCGATCATGCGGGAGCACAGCACCTGGTCGAGCGTCGCCCCCTTCTGGAAGTGCGCGTAGGGATTCTTGGCCGCGTGGTTGTGGTTCTTCACGCTGACCATGGCCATCTGCTCCTCGGTGGTGCCATGGCGCGCCATGTGGGCCTGGGCCGCCAGCGCGAAGCACGGGGGCGCGGTGAGGCCGTGGGCCGCCTCCCACTCGCGATCCACACCCGTGCCCATGTTGAGGAGGGCCTCGTCCGCCGTCGGCACGTTCAGCTTCTCGACGCCGAGAACCATGACCAGGTCCGCGAGGCCGGCCGCGATGAAGGCGTATGCGTACCGGAGGCCGACAGTGCCCGAGGCGCACATGTGCTCGGTCCGGGCCGAGAGTCGGCTGGGCTTGATGCCGAGGGCCTCGGCGGCCATCGACGAGATGTGGCTCTGAAACGCCGTGCGCTCGGGCATCACCGACCCCACCACGATGCCTTCGAGATCGGCGGGCCGAAGGCCGGGCACCGAGTCGAAGCAGGCCTTGCCTGCTTCCCAGATCAGGTCGCGGTACGTCGCCTTCCGCACGCCGAAGCGCGTCATGCCGGCTCCGACCAGGGCCACTCGCCGCATTCCCCGATGCTCCTTTCGGCCGCCGCCTCCGGCGATCCGCTCCACCTTACCGCAGGGCGGCGTCTGGCCGCGAGAGGCGGCCCTTCACCCTTCGTTGTCGGGCAAGCCCCGGGGCCGGAGTGATCAGCCCCGCGAGGCCCCCGCGCCGCCGGCGAGGTACCAGGCGGCGATGTGGTGGAGCTGGCAGAAGCTCCCGTCCCGGATGAGGTCGGCGATCCGGTCCGGAGAGACGTACTCCACCGTCACGCCGGGCTCCGGCACGAAGTCCGGAAGCGGACCGGATGCCTCGACCCGGAAGATGTGCTCGGCGAGCTCGAGGCGGCCGACGTCCGGTCGAAGCCCGCCCAGGTATGTGACGCGCTCCGCCTGGAGGCCTGTCTCTTCACGGAGCTCCCTCCGGCACGCGGTCTCAGGCTCCTCGCCGGGATCGACCAGCCCCGAGGGTAGCTCCCAGGTGTAGCGCTCGACACCCGGGCGGTACTGCCGGACGACCGCGATGCGCCCGCCGGGCGTCCACGCCACGGCGGTCACCCAGTCGCAGCCGCCAAAGGAGTGGTAGGTCTCCGGCGCCCGGCCGGGGGCGAACTCGACGTCCCTCTCGATGAGCGTGGTCCACGGCGACAGCCGGTGCTCTCGCCGGACGACGACGCGGGCACGCTCGCCCCACCAGGTCTCGAGGAACCGCGCGGTCGGCTCGTGGCCGGCCGCCCGAGCGAGATCGACGGCCGTCCGGCCCTCCGCGGTCCTCGTCGACGTCTCGGCCCCGCGCAGGAGGAGCCGGGTCACGAGCGGCAGCTCCCCCCGACCCGCCGCGAGATGGAGCGGCGTGAAGTCCCCGCCGGCCGAGGCGTTCACCTCGGCGCCCGCATCCAGCAAGGCCTCGATGATGTCCACGCCGGCGGTGCCCGCCAGGCCCGCGTGGAGCGGCGTGTTGGCGAGCGTGTTCCGGGAGCGCGCGCGGGGGTCCGCGCCGCGCGCCAGCAGGAGGCTCACGGCAGGCGCCTGGCCGAAGTGGGCGGCAAGGTGGAGCGGGGTCCAGCCGTCCCGGGCGTGCGCGGAGACGGCGCGCGCGTCAAACGCGAGCAGCGCGGCGAGACGGGTGACGTCCCCCGCGGCCGCGGCCTCGAACACGTCCAGGACGGCGCCCCGGGCGCGGAGCAGCCCGAGCACGGCCGGCTGGCGGTGATAGCACGCCACGATCGCGGGCGTGGTCTCGCCCGCAGCGCCGCGGGCGAGCCCGGGGTCCTGGTCCAGGAGCCCTGCGACGCGTGCGAGATCACCGGCCCGGATCGCCTCCAGGAGGGCGTCGGACGATCCACGGCTCGCCGGCGCCGGCGAGATCCCGGTCGATCGACTCGGCATCGCGGCAGTCAGACGCCGACGGACATGCCGCCGTCCACGAAGACGACCTGCCCCGTGATGTACGCGGCATCGTCCGAGGCCAGGAACGCATGCACGCCGGCGATCTCGTCGGGGCGAGCGATGCGTCCGATCGGAACGCGGGCAACAATCTTTTCGCGAATCGCCTCGGGCACTCCGGCCAGCATGCGGGTCATGACCGGCCCAGGCGCAACGCAGTTGACCGTGATCCCGTACTTCGCGTACTCGAGCGCGAGGGTGCGGGTCAGGCCGATGACGCCCGCCTTCGAGGCCGCGTAGTTGGCCTGGCCGATGTTGCCGAGCGACCCGATCGAGGACGTGTTGACGACGCGGCCCCAGCCGCGCTCCCGCATCCGGGTCAGCGCAGCCTGGGCGCAGAGGAAGGTGCCCTTGAGGTTGACCGAGAGGACCTGGTCCCACTGCTCCTCGGTCATCTTGTGGCTCATCGCGTCGCGGTTGATACCGGCGTTGTTGATGAGCACGTCCAGCCGGCCAAACTCCCCGACGACGTGATGCATCATGGCCTCGACGTCGGCGCGCTTCGTCACGTCGCCGGCGACGGCCAGGGCGCGCGCGCCCTCCTTCTGGAGCTCCGTCACCACCGACCGCGCCTGCTCCACGTCGACGTCGTTCGCGACCACGATCGCGCCCTCGCGCGCGAACCGGCGGGCCGTCGCTTCCCCGATCCCGTTCCCGGCCCCCGTGACCAGCGCCACCTTCCCTTCGAGCCGCATCCTCGTCTCCTCGTCTCAGGTCGCCACGCGCGGGCGACCGCAACCAGCCGCGATGCCTCTCGATGTACGAGGCCCGTCAAGCTCGCCGTAGAGGTTCACGCGCGAGAAGCCCGCCGTCAGCAGCCGGTCCTTCAGCTCCTGCCCGGAGTACACGCACAGGCGTAGCCGAAAGCTGCGAGCGCGCCCGTCGCTCTGGACGAGGATCCACTCGTTTTCCACCCCGGACCAGTCGTCGACGACCGTGCAGCGCTCGACGAATACCGCGCCGTCCGGGAGTGCGGTGGACCGCGTCGGCTGGAAGTGGCGAGCGAGCTACTCCTTGCCGACCAAGTCCATCAAGAAGGCTCCGCCGGGCCTGAGGCCTGCTCGCACGTTCCGGAGAACCGTCAGGTCATCCTCCCGCGCCGCGAAGTACCCGAAGAACTCGCGCCAGAAGGCCTCGTCCTCGAACCATTCCTCCATGGCCGTGGCCGGCGACTGGCTATCGCGAGCCCGTGGCGGTCGCCGACCCGGTCGAGCCGTTCGTGCCCCGCCGCCGGGCCATGAGGGTCGTCCACTCGGCCTGGCAGACCGTCTCCCCTCGCTGGTTCCGCACGGCCACGTCCAGGACCAGCACGCCCCGGTCGGGCTTCGAGGATGCGCGCGTCTCCCGCACGGTCAAGACCGTGTGGATCGTGTCGCCGAGGCGCACCGGCGCCGTCCACCGGATCTTGTCCATGCCGAGAAGCGCGAGTGTCGTCCCCTCGAAGATCCCCAGCTGGTTGGCCTCGCCGGTGGCCACCGCGAGGACGAGCATGCCGTGGGCGATCCGGCCCTTCATCGGGCTCTGCCGCGCCGATTCCTCGTCGGTGTGCAGCGGGTTGAAGTCCCCGGAGAGCCCGGCGAAGGCGTCGACGGCGCCCTCGGTGACCGTGCGGGCCGCGGTGATGAAGGCCTCGCCCACCGTGAACTCCTCGAAGTGGCGGCCGCGCGGCGCGTAGGTCATCCGAAGCTCGGCGGGCGGTCGAGGTCGCGCCCGATGATGACGCGAAGGATCTCGCTCGTGCCGCCGCCCCACAGGAGGAACCGCGCGTCCCGGAAGTACCGCTCGACCGGATACTCGGTGGCGAAGGAGTAGGACGCGAAGATGCGCGACGCCTCGTCGCAGATCCGGTTCGCGGCCTCGGACGCGAAGAGCTTGGTCATCGCCGCCTCCCGCGTCACCGGCCGCCCCTGATCGATCGCCCACGCGGCGTGGTACACGAGGAGGCTCGCCGCGTGGAGCTGGGTGAGCATGTCGACGAGCCGGAAGGTCACCGCCTGGTGCTCGCCGATCGGCTTGCCGAAGGTCACCCGCTCCTTCGAGTAGCGGAGGGCCGCCTCGTAGGCGGCCCGGCCGAGGCCGACCGAGAGGGCCCCGGTCATCACCCGGATCTCCGAGAGGATGCCGCCGACCTTCTCGACCCCGCCGGTCTCGCCGCCCAGGAGGTGCTCGTCCGGGACGAGGACGTCGTCGAGGATGATCTCCCCGGTCGCCGAGGCTCGCACGCCGAGCTTCTCGATCCGCTTGCCGAGCGTCACGCCGGGAAACTGCCGGTCGACCAGGAACAGCGCGATGTTCTTCATCCCGCGCTCCGGCGACGTCTTCGCGCAGACCGTCAGCATGTCGGCCACCGGCGCGTTCGTGACCCAGGTCTTGGTGCCCTTGAGACGCCAGCCGCCCTGCACCCGCTCGGCCCGGGTGGCGAGGTTGCCGATGTCCGAGCCGGCGTTCGGCTCCGTGAGGGCGAAGGTGGCGACCTTCTCGCCGCGGAGGGCCGGCGCCAGGTAACGCTCGCGGAGCGCGTCGCTCCCGTACTTCCACACGAAGTGCGTGCCCATGAGGCTCTGCATCGCGGCGAGGGCGGCGACCGACATCGACCCCCGCGCCAGCTCCTCGGCGAAGAGGCAGTACGTCACGAAGTCCGCGTCCGCTCCGCCGTAGCTCTCGGGATAGCGAAGCGCGAGGTAGCCCTGCTCGCCGAGACGCCGGAAGAGGGCTCGCGGGAACTCTCCCGCCTCGTCGATCTCGTGGGCGACCGGCGCCACCTCGGCATCGACGAAGCGGGCGACGGCCCGGCGGAACTCCTCCTGCTCCGGGCTCAGCCGGAAGTCCATCGGTCAGGCTGCGCAGAGAGCAGGTTCACACCTTGACCTTGGGGAGCCCCGCCAGGGCCGCCTTGACCTTCGCCGCCGGGTACTCGAAGTCCTCGAGCTTCCCAGTCATGTAGCGCTCGTACGCTGAGAGGTCGAAGTGGCCGTGGCCGCAGAAGTTGAACGCGATGACCTTCCGCTCCCCCGACGCCTTGCAGCGCAGTGCCTCGTCGATGACCGTCCGGATCGCGTGCGCCGCCTCGGGCGCCGGCAGGAACCCCTCGGCCCGTGCGAACGTCAGCGCAGCCTCGAAGGTCGGGTTCTGGTGCACGGCCACCGCCTCGATCACCTTGTGGTCGTAGAGCGCGCACACCAGCGGCGCCATCCCGTGATAGCGGAGCCCGCCCGCGTGGATCGGCGCCGGGATGAAGGAGTGGCCGAGGGTATACATCTTGACCAGCGGCGTCATCTGGCCGGTGTCGCCGAAGTCGTAGACGTACTCGCCCTTGGTGAGGCTCGGGGCGGCCTGCGGCTCCACGGCGATCACCCGTAGGTCCTTCCGCTTCCCGGTGAGCTTGTCCTGCAGGAACGGGAACGTGAAGCCGCCGAAGTTCGAGCCGCCGCCGATGCAGCCGATCGAGGATGTCCGGGCGGTCGCCCGCCATCTCAAGCTGACGCTGCGCTTCGAGCCCGATCACCGTCTGGTGGGTCAGCACGTGGTTCAGCACCGAGCCGAGCGAGTACTTGGTGTCCTCGCGCTGAGCCGCCTCCTCCACCGCCTCCGAGATGGCGATGCCGAGGCTCCCCGGCGAGTGCGGGTCCTTCGCCAGCACCGCGCGGCCCGCGGCCGTCTCGTTCGACGGGCTCGCGACCACCTTGCCGCCCCAGGTCTCCATCATGATCCGCCGGTACGGCTTCTGGTCGTACGAGACGCGCACCATGTAGACCTTGCACTCGATGCCGAACAGCTGGCACGCGAAGGACAGCGCCGATCCCCATTGCCCGGCGCCGGTCTCCGTCGTGATGCGGCGGACGCCTTCCTGGTGGTTGTAGTAGGCCTGGGCGACGGCGGTGTTCGGCTTGTGGCTGCCCGCCGGCGACACGCCCTCCCACTTGTAGTAGATCCGCGCGGGCGTGCCGAGCGCCTTCTCGAGGCGATGCGCGCGGTAGAGCGGCGTCGGCCGCCACAGACGGTAGACGTCGCGCACGGGCTCGGGGATGTCGATCCACCGCTCCTGGCTCACCTCCTGCTTGATGATCTCCATCGGGAAGAGCGGAGCGAGATCCTGGGGCCCGATGGGCTGGAGGGTGCCGGGGTGGATCACCGGCGGCAGCGGCGCCGGCAGATCGGCCTGGATGTTGTACCAGCGGCTCGGCAGTTCCTTCTCGTCGAGGACGAACTTCGTCTGGGCCACGGGAACCTCCTTCAGCCCTGCCGGGATCGGCCGGGGCGCGACTGGGCCTGGAGCGCCGCCCGCGCGAGCGCGTCCGCATACGCGTGGCGTCCAGCCTCGTCGGCGAAGAGTCCGTCGGGAATGCGGTGGTCGACAAACTGCCAGAGCCGCTCGGGATAGCGACGGTCGACGGCGAGCCCGGCGCCGAGACAGGCCAGCGGCCGGGCCCGCTCGCGCTCGACCTCGGCCTCCAGGGCCTCCCGCGACCCGCCGAGCGCGGCGAGCGGGACCGCGAGCCCGAGCACGCGGTACGGGAACAGGAACCGCGTCGACTTGAGCGGCAGGAGCGCGCCGTCCGGCCGTCGACGCACGGTCGTCTTGTCGAACGCCGGGGGGCGCAGCACGACCACGCCCGCCGCGCCGATCCACTCCGTCACCGCCTCGTCCTCGACCAGGCGCGGCTCGCGGCCGCGGCCATTCGGCGAGAGGCGCCGCTCGATCTCGCTCGCCAGCTCGTGCGAGCCCGACGCGCTGGACCCGGATCGGCCGTACACGCGATCTCCGTAGTGACAGCGGAGCCCATCGCGGCAGTCGGCCTCGAGCCCGAGGGCCCGGCGCGCGGCGTCGAAAGCCGCGGGCGACACCCCTTCGAGCACACGGCACCAGCTCCCGAGGAGGACGTCGGGCGCGTCGAGCGCGACCCGCTGGACCACGGCGAAGCGCGCCCCGAGCTCGCGCTCGAGGACGACGGCGCGGTGGCTCCCGTCGAGGATGAGCCCGGAGTGGCCGTCGACGACGAGCGGCCAGGACAGGACGCGCGCGGCCCGGAGGAGGTCAGCGACGCGTGACTCGCCCTCCGGCGACGTGGCCTCGTGCCGATCGAGGTCCGCGAGCCGGACGACGGCCAGGCTCGCTCGAACGTCGTCCGCCGACTCGATCGGGCTCGTGACGGCGTCCTCGTGCGGAAGGCGCGGCTCGGCGGGCCGGCTCAGCGGCCGCGCAGGGCCCGGCGCGCCTCCTCGCTGGCGTCGCTCTCGGGGAAATCGCGGACGAGCTGGTTCCACACCTGTCTCGCGTCCGATTCCTTCTTCTGGGCGCGATAGGCGAGGCCGAGCCGCAGGAGCGCCTGGGGCGTGTCCTTGCCTTTGGGCGCGAGGTCGACGGCCTTCTTGTACTCCACCGTGGCCCGCTCGAAGTCGCGCGCCGCGTAGTAGGCCTCGCCGATCCGGAACTGGGCGGACGCCGCGAGCGGGTCCGACGGGAACGTCTGGACCAGCTCATCGAACTCGAGGACCGCCTGCCCCTGCTCGCCCTTGTTCCAGCTCTCCATCGCGCGATCGAAGAGAGCGCGAGCGGTGACCGGTCCGGTCGCCGGCGCCGGTGTTCCCGGCTTCGGAGCGCGCGCCGGTGCCGGCGCCGCCGACGGGGCCTTCGGCTCGGGGGCCGGGGGCGCGGCCTTGGCCACGCGCGGCGCCGGATCGGCGGCCGGGCGCGAAGGCGTCGCGCTCGAGGCATCCGTCCCTTTCCCGGCCGGAGAGGCCTCGGCGGACTGGGGACGCTCCGGGGAGTCTGCCTTGGTCTCCGGCGCCGGTCGCGAGGGCGGAACGGGCGAAGCGCCCGGCCGCGAGGCGCGTGACGGCCCCAGCATCGCCGGCGGCGTGAGGCCCGAGCCCGCGGCCGACGTGGCCGCGGCGCCGGCGCCGGCCGAGGTCGCCGGGCGGGACTCCTCGGCGGGCCTCGGCTCTGACGGCCGGGCCGCGGCGCCGCCGCGCGCCGCGCCGGCCGGTGCCGCGTTCCCGTCCAGCAAGCGAGCCACCTGACTCTCTATCCCCCCGATGCCCAGCTCGACGCGGCGGAGCGACTGGCTCAGCTCGGAGACTCGACGCTCCAGGAGGTCGACGCGCCGGGCCTGGGCGTCGAGCACCTCGACCTGGCGCTGGAGGTCGTGGCGAGCCGAGGCTTCCATCGCCCTCCGCACGGCGTCGAACTCCGCGCGAGTCTCTTGCGCCGTGCGGTCCGCGTGCTCCGTGCCCGCGCGCTGGGCGGACTCCAGTCGTGTGCGGAACTCGGCGATGTCAGCCCGGAGGCGATCGATCTCCTGGCGCAGCGCGGCGGGCGAGTCGGCCGGCGGCGCCGGCTTCGTCTCTTCGTTGGACTTCGCGCCGATCCCGCTCGTCGCACAGCCGCCGCCGAGGACGGCGGCCAGCACCGTCGCGAGCGCCAGCGCCGCGGCCCGTCCTGGCCTCAGGCGACCGCCTGGGAGCGCACGGCGGCGCATCCTGCTCGATCTCACGCGCACAGTCCGAACCGTAGCACCCGCGCCGTTACGCGGTCAACCAACGGACCCGCCGAGAGGCCTCAGAAGCGGGCCCGCGCGGGCCCGACCGTGGCCCCCCGGCGCGGCCCCGCGGTAAGCTGACTCCGTGGTCGTCGCGGCGGTGCCCCAGGTCCGGGTCCGACATCCCCTCCCGGCGGCGCGCTGGCCGACTCCCGAGGAGGCCCAGCAGGCCCGGTGGTTCTCGCCGGTCCGTTTGGGTCCCCGCTGCGTGGCCGCCGACCGCACGTGGGTGCCGGCGATGGTGCCCTGGCGGGCGACCGAGGACGGTCACGTCACGCCCGAAGTGCTCGAGTGGTACGCGAGATTCGCCGAGGGTCAGCCCGGCGTGCTGGTCGTCGAGGCGACTGGCATCCGCGACGTGCCGAGTGGGCCCCTCCTCCGCATCGGCAGCGACCGCTTCCTCCCCGGGCTTCGGCGCCTCGTCGAGACCGTGCGCGAGCGAAGCCAAGGCCGCACCCGCCTCTTCATCCAGGTGATCGACTTCCTCGCCGTTCGCCGCCGGCCGGAGCCGGCGACGTACTTCGCACGCTATCTCGCGATCGGCGAGGATCTCCGCCGGCGCCTGGCCGCGGCGCTCGGCGAGACGCGCTGGCTGGACCCGGGCGCGGCCCCCGACGCCGACGTGCGGGAGCGCCTCGCCGGGGCCGAGCGGGCCCTCGTGGAGGCCGTTCTCACCTCGCGCGAGCTGGAGACGCTCGACTACGGCTATCGCGAGCGGGTCGACGATCTCGACCTCCCCCACATTCGCGATCTGCCCCGCGCCCTGCCGGAGCTCTTCACGGCGGCGGCGCGCCGTGCGCGCGAGGCGGGCTTCGACGGCGTAGAGCTGCACTACGCGCATGCCTACACGATGGCCTCCTTCCTGTCGCGGACGAACCGGCGAACGGACGGCTACGGGGGAGCCCGCCCGGAGCGGGCGCGGCTCCCGCTCGAGGTGCTCCAGACGGTGCGCAGCTCGGTCGGGTCCGACTACGTGGTCGGCGTCCGGTATCTGGGCCACGACGTCGTGGCGGGAGGCAACGACGTCGACGACGCCGTGTGGTTCGGGCTGCGATTCGCCGAGAACCAAGTCGACTACCTGTCCGTGTCGAAGGGCGGCCGGTTCGAGGACGCCAAGCAGCCCAAGATCGGGGAGGCGGTGTATCCGTACACCGGCGAGTCGGGCCACGAATGCATGCCGACCGTGGTGTCCGACCCTCGCGGCCCCTTCGGGCGCAACGTGCCGCTGGCCGCGGCGATCCGGGCGGCCCTCCGCGCCGCGGGACACCAGGTCCCGGTCGTGACGAGCGGCGGCGTGTCGACCTTCGATCAGGCGGAGGGCATCCTGGCTCGAGGAGAGGCCGACGTGGTCGCGGCCGCGCGCCAGAGCCTCGCCGACCCCGACTGGTTCCGCAAGATCCGGCTGGGCCACGGCCACCTCGTGCGCCGCTGCGAGTTCACGAACTACTGCGAGGGCCTCGACCAGCGGCACAAGCAGGTGACCTGCAAGCTGTGGGACCGGAGCTTCGATCCGAACGATCCCGAGGTGGCGCTCGCGAAGGACGGACGGCGGCGGCTGGCGGCGCCCCCGTGGCAGCCGCCGGGCGCCGCGCACGGGGAATCCTGACCTCGGAAGGAGATCATCGATGGGGCACTACTATGCGTCCGAGCACCTGGGGCAGTTCGGCACCATCGCCCAGGGCAATCCGGACCTCGCCGAGAAGTTCTTCGCCTGGTACAACGCGGTCTTCGCCGAGGGGGCGTTGACCGAGCGCGAGAAGGCGCTGATCGCGCTCGGGGTGGCGCACGCCGTCCAGTGTCCCTACTGCATCGACGCGTACACGAAGACGTGCCTCGAGAAGGGATCCGATCTCGAGCAGATGACGGAAGCGGTCCACGTGGCCTCGGCGATCCGCGGTGGCGCGTCCCTCGTGCACGGCGTCCAGATGCTCGAGCACGCGCGGCACGCCGGGATGGCCGGGTGACACCCGCGGAAGCCGGAGCCCCCGAGCCCGACCTCGCGTCCCTGGACGCGGGCCCCAAGGGAACCCGGAGCCTCCGGGCGCGCGGCGCTCCGCTCGCCTCCACCGCGGCCCAGCTCCGGCTCCTCGAGACGCTCCCGCTGCCCGGCGGCGATTTCGACGCGGCCCTCGGGGCGTGCGGATGGGCCGAGCTGAGGCCCGCGCCGCTCGAGATCTTCCAGATCAACGTGGGGCGGCTCTGCAACATGACCTGCCGCCATTGCCACGTGGACGCCGGGCCCGATCGCGTGGCGGAAAACATGGATCGCGAGACGATCGACCTCTGCCTCGCCGCGCTCGACCGGACGAGCGCGCACACTGTCGACATCACCGGCGGCGCGCCCGAGCTCAACCCGCACTTCCGCTACCTCGTCGAGCAATCGGTGAACCGCGGCAAGCACGTGATGGACCGGTGCAACCTCACCGTTCTCCTGCTGCCGCGCTGCGCGGACCTGCTCGGGTGGCTCGGCGCCCGCGGGGTCGAGATCGTCTGCTCCCTGCCCCACTACCGCCGGCTCAACACGGACGCCCAGCGGGGTGAGGGCACCTTCGACCGGTCGATCGAGGCCCTCCGGCGGCTGAATGCCGCGGGCTACGGGCAAGGCGACCCCCGGCGCCGCCTGACGCTCGTCAGCAACCCGGCCGGCGCGTTCCTGCCCGGCTCGCAGGCCTCGCTGGAGCGCGAGTGGAAGGCCGGGCTCGCCCGCCACCACGGCGTCACGTTCGACCGGCTCTTCACGCTCGCCAACATGCCGATCAGCCGCTTCCTCGACTGGCTCGAGGATCGCGGCACCCTCCAGGAGTACATGGCACGGCTGGTGGCGACCTTCAACCCGGCGACGGTGGCCGGCCTCATGTGCCGCAACACGATCTCGATCGGGTGGGACGGAACGCTCCACGACTGCGACTTCAACCAGATGCTCGACTTGGCGGTCGATGCGCCGCCCGGCCGCCGGCCCCACGTGCGCGACCTCGACCCGGCCTGGCTCGAGGCGCGCCGGATCCGGACCGCGCGTCACTGTTTCGGCTGCACGGCGGGCGCCGGAAGCTCGTGCGGCGGCGCGACCACGTGACCCCGCCGCCACGGCTGCTCCCGGACGACACCCACAACCGCACCCTCGTCCAGAACGCTCACCCCGCCGGCTGGCGCAACCCGGAGCCGGCGGGACGCTACAACCTCGTGGTGGTCGGCGCGGGAACGGCGGGGCTCGTCGCCGCCGCCGGCGCCGCGGGCCTGGGCGCCCGGGTCGCGCTGGTCGAGCGGCACCTCATGGGCGGCGACTGCCTCGTCACAGGCTGCGTGCCCTCGAAGGCGGTGCTCCGCTCGGCGCGCGTCGTCGGAGAGATCCGTGACGCGGCGGCGCTCGGGGTGAAGGTGCCGGCGGGAACGGGCGTGGACTTCGGCGCCGTCATGGAGCGGATGCGCCGGGTCCGCGCGGAGATCAGTCCGCACGACTCGGCGTGGCGCTTCAGCCGGGAGCTCGGCGTGGACGTCTTCCTCGGCCATGCGACGTTCACGGGGCCGGATGCGCTGAGCGTGGATGGAACGTCCCTCCGCTTCGCGCGCGCCGTCATCGCCACCGGGGCGCGGCCCGCGCGCCCGCCCATCCCGGGGCTCGACGAGGCGGGCTACCTCACGAGCGAGACCGTCTTCGAGCTCACCGAGCGGCCGGGCCACCTCGCGGTGCTGGGCGGCGGTCCGGTCGGCTGCGAGCTGGCGCAGGGGTTCCAGCGGCTGGGCACGGAGGTCACGCTCCTGAGCGACGGCACGCAGCTCCTGCCCCGCGAGGACCCGGACGTCGGCGAGATCGTGCGGCAGGCGCTTCTCCGGGACGGCGTGCGCCTGATCCTCGGCGCCCGGGTGGCCGGCGTGGGACGCGAGGCGACCCGCAAGGTCGTCCGATACCGAGAGGGCGACCGCGAGAGCGCCGTCGCGGCCGACGAGATCCTCGTCGCGACCGGTCGCACGCCGAACGTCGAGAGGCTCGGGCTCGACGCGGCCGGGGTCCGCCACACGGCCGAGGGCATCGTCGTGGACGACTACCTTCGAACCACCAGTCGCCGTGTCTACGCGGCCGGTGACGTGTGCCTCGCGCTGGAAGTTCACCCACGCGGCCGACGCCGCTGCGCGCATCGTCGTCCAGAACGCGCTGTTCGGACTGGCGGGGAGGCGCCGGGCGAGCCGGCTGGTCATGCCGTGGTGCACGTACACCGACCCGGAGGTCGCGCACGTCGGGCTCAGCGAGCGCGAGGCGCGCGAGCGCGGGATCGGGATCGACACGCTCGTGCGCCGCCTGGAGGACGTCGACCGCGCCCGCACCGACGAGGAGACCGAGGGGTTCCTGAAGGTCCACGTGCGGCGGGATACCGACCGGATCGTCGGCGCGACCATCGTCGCCCGGCGGGCCGGAGATCTGATCAGCGAGGTGACGCTGGCCATCGTCGCCGGGGTCGGCCTCGACCGCTTCTCGGACGTGATCCATCCCTACCCGACGCTCGGCGAGGCGGTGCGCCACCTCGCTGATCAGCACCGGCGCCGGCGCCTGACGCCGTTCGTGCGCCGAGCCCTCGGGACGTGGCTCCGGTGGACGCGATGAGCCCGGCCCCGCCTTCCGGGGCCGGGCGGCTGGGCCTCCTCGCGCTGGGGCTGCTGGTGGCCGGCCTCCTCGCCTGGGCGCTCGGGCTTCACGATCTGGTGCGCCCGGACCGGCTCGCCAGGCTGAGAACGGAGATCGAAGCGTACGGCGGCTGGGCGCCCGCGCTCTACGTGGCCGGCTACGTGATCGGGGAGCTCCTTTTCGTCCCCGCGCTTCCGCTGACTCTCCTCGGCGGCCTCGTGTTCGGGCCGGTATGGGGCACCGTGTACACGTGGATCGCGGGGACCCTCGCGGCCGCCCTCGCTTTCTTGGTCGCCCGGCATCTGGCTCGGGACACCGTGGAGCGATGGAAGGCGACGAGCCCCCGGCTGGCGCGGATCGACGCGGCCGTCGAGCGTCACGGCTGGCGCATCCTCATGCTGACGCGCCTCATCCCGCTCTTTCCGTTCAACCTGCAGAACTTCGCCTACGGTCTCACGCGGATCCCGTTCTGGGTCTACGTCGGGGTCACGGCGGTGTGCATCCTGCCGGGGACCATTGCCTTCACCCTGGCCGGCGGCGCACTGTCCAGCGGGGGCAGCCCGCGCACGATCGCCTGGACGCTTGCCGCGGCGGGTGTCCTGATCGTGCTGGTGTCCCTCCTGCCGCGCTGGCTCGGCCGCAAGAGCTCGGCGGCCAGGGATCTCCTGAGCCCGGAGCGCTGAGGTCGTCTCCATCGTGCGGCTATCGATCGTGCTTCCGGTGCTCGACGAGGCCGGCCACCTCGAGGCCGTGTTGGCGGAGCTCGCCCGAGGCTGTCCCGGCGCCGATGTCGTCGTCGTTGACGGCGGCAGCCGGGACGGGAGCCTGGACATCGCCGCCCGCTTCCCCGGGGTCCGCGTGGTGTCGAGCCTTCGAGGGCGGGCGCGCCAGATGAACCGGGGCGTCGCGGCGAGCACGGGCGACGTCCTGCTGTTCCTCCACGCCGACACGCTGCTCCCGGCCGGTGCGGCCGACGCCATCGAACAGGCCCTGCGGGACCCTCGAGTCGCCTACGGTCGCTTCGACGTCACCTTCGACAACCCGCGGCCCGTCTTCCGGATGATCGCCGGGCTCATGAATTTCCGCTCACGGCTGACGGGAATCTGCACCGGTGACCAGGGCATCTTCGTCAGGCGCACCGCCTTCGAGCGCCTCGGCGGCTACCCGGAGATCCCGCTCATGGAGGACGTCGAGCTCACGCGGCGGTTGAAGCGCTTGGGTCGCCTCGCGTCCCTCGCGCTCCGGGTCACGACGTCGGCCCGGCGATGGGAGCGGAACGGAGTGGCGCGAACGATCGCCCTGATGTGGACGCTGCGCCTTCTGTATTTCTGCGGCGTGGGGCCGGACCGTCCTGCACCGCTGGTACTACGGGATGCCGCCCGGCGATGCGGCGCGCGGAACGGGCGGATCAGGTCCGGTGGTGCTTCATCGCGCGTCGGCGCGCCTCGCGCCACCGGCGCCAGCGGCTCATCCCCTCCACCCGGGTCCCCAGGAGCAGGGCGGGCACCGAGAGCAGAAGGATGACTAGGGCGGCCACACCGAGCCAGTAGTTGGCGCCAGCGCCGAAGAAGCTCACCGCGGCCTGCTGGACGATCAGCCCGACCAGCACCGCGCCGGACCAGAAGAGCGCTCGGCGTCCCATGGTTCGCCGTCCTCCAGTCAGAGTCACTCGGAAGCCTCCGTCCCACCCTAGGGCCCTCGCGGGGAACGCGCAAGAGGGCGCGTCGAGACCGGCGGGGACCCGTTCAGACGCGGCCACGGTAGCGGGCCACGAAGCGGCGGTCGATGAAGTCCTTGAGCCGCCACGCGAAGCGCGAGTGGCTGACGAGCCCGTGCCAGCGAAGAAGAGCCTTGCCGTCGGCGGTGTTGAGAAGCGACAGAAAGGTCCGCTGAGGCACGTACTTCGCACGGCGGCCGTGTCCCAGGGCCGCCCGCAGGTTCCGCGCGAGCACCGGGCCCTGGCGCACGGCGTAGACGCCCGCCTTGGGGGTCCGCGGATGGTCCGCCAGCGTGACGCAGTCTCCCGCGCCCCAGATCGGGGCGCCGCTCACGGCCTGGAGGGTCGCATCGACCAGGAGGAAGCCGCGGTCGTCGAGCGGAAGCCCGGCGGCGCCGCCGAAGAGCCGCGGGCCGGTGGCACCGACGAGCCAGACGACGAGATCAGCTGAGACCCGCCGTCCGCCGGCCAATGACACGGCACCGGCCTCGACCCGGTCGACCGCGCTGCCGAGCACGACGGCCACGCCGCGGCGGGTGAGGATGCCCGCGGCGCGCCGGCGGGCAGTCGCCTCATAATCCGGCAGGACGTCCGGGGCCGCCTCGATGAGCGTCACCTCGGGCCGAGGGCCGGCGTCACGGATGCGCCGATGGAGCGCAAGCGCCACCTCGACGCCGCCCGCGCCGGCCCCGACGATCGTCAGGCGCACGGGTCCGCGGTGGCCGGTCGCCGCGCGCGCGTCCACCCGCGCGCGCACCTCGATCGCTTGCCGCATCGGCCGGATGGTCATCGCGTGCTCCGCCGCTCCGGGAACGGACAGTCCGCCCGGATCCGCGCCTACGTCGAGCGACAGGACGTCGAACGGAAGCCTCGCCTCCGCCGTCTCCACGGCACGTCCGTCGACGTCGATCCGTCGGGCCGCAGCCTGAACGACCCGCGCCCGGGCGCGACTCGCGAGCGCGGGGAGATCGATGGCCAGGTCCGTCTCGGCGTACGTGCCCTGCAGGAACCCCGGCACCATGCCGGAATAGTGGTGCCACCGCGACGGCGACACGAGCGTCACGTCCACGTCGGCAAGCCGCCGGGTCGCGAGGTCGGCCAGGACGTGGAGGTGGGCGTGGCCGCCGCCCACGAGGACGAGCCGCTTCATGGCCGGGCCGGAATGCCGTGGGTCGGAGCAGAGTGGCCCGCGCCGCCCGCGGTGGTGCCGCTCAGGACGGGCCTGGCGGGAGATGCTCTCCGAACCAATCCAGCAGGATCCGGAACCGGGCGAGGCGGTGGCGCGGCCGGCCGGAGCGCGAGAGCTCGTGGTCCTCGTCCGGGAATCGGACGAAGCGCACCGCGCGCTTGAGCTTCTTGAGCGCCACGTAGAGCTGCTCGGCCTGCTCCATGGGGCAGCGGAGGTCACTCTCCGAGTGCACGATCAGAAGCGGAGTGCGGATGTCCTTCGCGTAGGAGAGCGGGGAGCGCTCGAGATACCACTGGAGGTTCTCCCACGGCGCCCGATCGACGGCATGCGCCTCCTGGAACCAGTAGCCGATGTCGCTGGTGCCGTACATGCTCCACAAGGCGTTGACGGCGCGCTCGGAGCACGCGGCGCGGAACCGGGTCGTGTGACCCACGATCCAGCTCGTCATGAATCCGCCGTAGCTCCCGCCCATCACCCCCAGACGGGACGGGTCGAGAAAGTCGAACCGGCGGAGCGCCTCGTCGAGCCCCGCCATCACGTCGGCGTAGTCGCCGCCGCCCCAGTCCCCGACCACCGCCCGCGCGAAGGCCTCGCTGTAGCCCCGGCTGCCGCGAGGGTTGAGGTACACGACGGCGTACCCGGCGCCCGTGTAGACCTGGAACTCGTCAAGGAAGCGGTGGCCGTACTGGCTTGCCGGTCCGCCGTGGATGTTGAGGAGGACGGGGTATCGCCGCCCCGCCTGCCGCCCGTGCGGCGGCATCACCCAGCCGTCGATGGTGAAGCCCGCCCGGTCGAACCGGAAGCGCTCGGGAGCCGATCGCGCCACCTCGGCCTTCCAGTCCCGGTTCAGATCGGTGAGGCGTCGCTCGCCGCTTCCATCGGCCCGGCACACGAACAGCTCGGCTGGCGACGTGTCGTCGGTGGCCGTGAAGGCGATGAGGTGGCCATCGGCCGACGCGGAGAAGGCGGTCACCTGGCGAGTCCCGCCGATGAGCCGCTCCGCGTCGTCGTCGCCGGCCCCCGAGACCCGGTAGAGCGGCACGTCGCCCTGGTCCTCCACCTGGAAGAGGAGGGTTCCCGTCTTCCCGAGCCACTGCGGGCCCACCGTGCCCATCATCGGCTCGCAGTTCCGGTCGAGGGTCTCGGTCAGGCACTGAGGGGCGCCGCCGACGGCCGGGACCGTGTACAGCCGGTGGTGCCGGGAGACCGCTCGCGCGTGGGCGTGCCCGATGTACGCGACCGTCCGTCCGTCGGCCGAGTAGACCGGCCACGACACCGGGCCCATGGTGCGCGTGATCTGCCGCGCGTCGCCGCCGCCGACGGGCACGGTGAAGATGTCGGCCGCGCCATCCTCGTCCCGCTCGTCGTGACGGGCTGACACGAAGGCCACGTGCTGGCCGTCGGGCGCCCACGCGGGATGGTGATTCTCGAACGACCCGGCGGTGAGCTGCCGCGGCGACCCGCCGGCCGAGGGGACGACGAAGATCTGCTGCGGCCGGTCGTAGATGAATCCCACGCCGTTCGACTTGTACCGGAGGATGTCGATGATCCGCGGCGGCTTCGAGCGCTCGCGCTCCTCCTCGTCCGTGGGCTCCTCCCAGCCGCCGACCCGCGAGACGAACGCAAGCCACTGGCCATCCGGGGACCAGGCCGGGCTCGCCACGCCGGGGCGCAGGTCGGTGAGCCGCACGGGCTCCCCGCCGTCCGCGGGCATCACGTAGAGCTGGCCCTTGCCCTTCTTCTCTCGCTCGGAGACGAAGGCCAGCCACCGGCCGTCCGGCGACCAGCGCGGGGCGGTGTCTCGCCGCGGCCCCCGCGTGAACTGGCGGGGCTCGCCGCCGTCCACGTCGACGATCCAGATGGTGGACAGGTACTCGTCGCGCGCCTCGGACAGCGTGGTGACGACGAAGGCGACGCGGTCGGCCATCGGGATGCAGCTGGGGATCGCTGACGAATCGGATCCGGAGGAGGTCCTCCGGGACCATCGGGCGGCCGGCGGGCTGGGTCATGTGCGCTCTGTCCGGGCCACCGGGCCGGAATCACGCGGCGGCCGACGGCAGTCTACCACCGGCGACGGCGGCGGAAGCACCGAGGCCTGAGCGCGGAGGGCGGCGCTCCCTCGGATCTCATCCGAGACCCGAGGGAGCGCTCGGTCAGGACGAAGTCGGGGCCGCGCTCACTGGGACGCGACGGGCTTGACCTTGCCGCCGCTCTTCTCGTACGCCTCGACCGCCTTCTTCAGGTCCTTGTACTGGGAGCACGGGAAGAAGCAGAGCTTGTCGAGGCTGGTGAGGTGCTCCTTGGCCTTCGACAGGTTGTCGAGCGTGAGATACGCCTCGCCGATGTACTCGTGGGCGCCCCGGTGCTTGGGATCGATGGACAGGGCCTTCTGGTAGATCGGGATCGACCCCGCCGGGTCGCCGTTGCGGCGCGTGGCGTAGGCCAGCCAGTTGTAGGCGTCGGCGTTGTTGCCATCCCGCGCAATCGCTTTCTGGAGCAGGGGGATCGCCGCCCCGAACTGCCCGGCGTCGATCGCCTTGACCCCGGCGGTGTAGTCGGGGTCCGCCGCCTTGGCCGGCATCTCGCTGGGGCCTCCTCCGCCGCCGCCCGCTCCGCCTCCGCCCCCACCGCCGCCGGCCCCATCGGCGCTCACTCCCGAAGGCGACGCCAGGAGCAGCAGGGCGGCGAATCCCGCCCCGATGGCCCAGGCTGCAAGCGTTGTCGAGGTCGACCATCGTCCATCCATGGATGTGTCCTCCAACCGGACGGGCGCCATCGGGGCGCACACGCGTCCTATCCCGTGGAACGCATGAGCCGGGCACGACGTTCCCCGCGGGGCGCGGGAGCCGTCGTCAAGTTTTCCACGGCTTCGTGACGGCATCGTGACGCCGGGCGCGGGAGAGCGCTGCCTGAGCCGCCTTGACCCTGCCCGCGGCCGGTCCTACAGTCGCGCGTGTCACCAGGCGCGCCTCCGGCGCGCAGGAGAGCCCATGCGCTTCCCACTGACCGCGGAGCAGGAGGCCATCCAGGCGCGCGCACGCGCGCTCGCCGAGCAGGAGTTCCGCGAGCGGGCGGCCCGCTGGGACGAGCGCGAGGAGTATCCCTGGGAGAACG
The DNA here is from genome assembly GCA_963765195.1 of uncultured Candidatus Rokubacteria bacterium. Taxonomy (GTDB): domain Bacteria; phylum Methylomirabilota; class Methylomirabilia; order Rokubacteriales; family DASRDR01; genus DASRDR01. Next base: position 156,653 of record CAVXVV010000080.1, on the reverse strand, counting down.
TCAAGCAACTGGTCGAGGCGGGGCTCATGGGCATGACCATCCCCGTCGCGTACGGCGGCCAGGGCCGCAGCCTCCTCGACGTGATCCTCGCCATCGAGCAGGTCGCCCGCGTCTGCGGCGTGACGGGGCGCCTCCTTGTCGATTCGAACCTGGGTGCGGTTGGCGCCATCGTCCACCACGGCACGGAGGCGCAGAAGCGGAAGTACCTGCCGCGGGTCGTCCGGGGGGACAAGCCGGCGATCGCCATCACCGAGCCGGGCGCCGGCTCCGCGGCGTCCGACCTCGAGACGCGCGCCGAGCGCGACGGCGACGCGTGGCGACTCACCGGGACGAAGCGCTGGATCACCGGCGCCGGCATCTCCCAGACCTATGTCGTGCTGTGCCGCTTCGATGGCATTCCCGGACCGGCCGGCATCGGCGCGCTGATCGTCGACGCCGCGACGCCCGGGCTCACCGTCACCCGGCGCGAGCGCGCGATGGGTATGCGAGGAATCCCCGAGGGCGAGGTCGTGTTCGACCGTTGCCGGGTCGCGGCCGAGGATCTGCTCGTCCCGGCCGGCGGGTTCAAGCGGCTCATGGCCGCCTACAACGGTCAGCGGCTCGGCGCGGCGACGGTCGCGATGGGCATCGCCCAGGGAGCCCTCGAGGCCGCCGTGCGATATGCGGGCGAGCGCGAGCAGTTCGGCAAGCCGATCGGTCAGTTCCAGGGACTCCGCTGGATGGTGGCCGACATGGCGCTCCAGGTGGAGGCGGCGCGGCAGGTGATCTACCGCGCGGCGGCCAACGCCGGAGACGGTCTGCCCGACATGGTCGAGGCCGCCATGGCCAAGACGCTGGCGAGCGAGACGGCGGTGCGGGTCACGAACGACGCGCTCCAGATCTTCGGGGCGAGCGGCTACTCGCGCGATCTTCCGCTCGAGCGGATGGTGCGGGATGCCCGCATGTTCACGATCGCCGGCGGGACGGTCCAGATGATGCGCAACCTCGTTGCCGGAGCGTGGCTCGGCCGCGCCGACGAGCCGGGGCTCTAATGCGCCGCAATCCGATGCGTTCACGCCAGACTCCAGCCCAATGTCGTCGGGGGGTGGGGGGCCACAGGCAGAAGGCCGTCGAACGGAGCGGGGCCGCGCCCCCCCACGACAGATGATGCGCACGGATGCGTACGGGCTTCCCGCCACGACGGCGACCGGCGCCGCGCTGGCCCGCTACGACGAGGCGGTGAAGGATCTCCTCGGCTGGGGCCGGGGCGCCCTTGACGGGTTCCACGAGGCCGCGCGGCTCGATCCCGGTCTCGGCCTGGCCCACGCCGGCGCGGCGATCTGCCTGTTCCTCGAGGAGCGCTTCGCGCCCGCGCGCGAGGCCGCCGAGCAGGCGCGCGCCGCGGTGTCCACGCACACGGCTCGCGAGCGAAGCCACGTCGAAGCCGTCGCCCTCCTGGTCGGCGGTCGTCCGGGCCCCGCCGAGCAGCAGATGAAGGAGCACCTCGAGGCCTGGCCGCGCGACGTCGTCGTCCTCCAGCGCCTCTACTTCGTCTGGTTCTGGCAGGGCCGGTTCCCCGAGATCCTGGGGCTGACCACTCGCCTCCTGCCGGCATACGGCGAGGACTCCTTCGTCCTCGGGCTTCACGCATTCGCCCTCGAGCAGGCGGATCGCTGCCAGGAGGCGGTCCGGACGGCGGAGCGCGCCATGGCGCGGAATACCCAGGACGCCTGGGCGGTGCATGCGCTCGCTCATGCCCTCTATGAGATGGCCGCCTTCGACGAGGGCGTCAGCCGCTTGCCGCCCGCCATCCACCCCTGCCGGCACCTCAACTGGTTCCGCAACCACCTCGTCTGGCACCTGGCGCTCATGCACCTGTCGCGCGGCAACTACGCGCGCGCGATCGGGATCTCGCGCGCGGCGTTCGAGCGGGCGCCCTCCGCCATCGCGGGCGACCTCCACGACTCCATCGCGCTCCTGTGGCGGCAGGATCTCCTCGGCCTTCCGGTCGGGGACCGCTGGCGCCCGTTCGCCGCGATCGCCCGGGAGCGCCTCGATCGCCAGGGGCTCCTGTTCCACGCCGCGCATCTCGCCATGGCCCTCGCGGGAGCCGGCGACTGGGCGACCGCGGAGACCCAGCTCGGGATGCTGCGGCAGCGCGTCGGGAAGGACGCGACCGGCCTCGTGGCGGACGTGCTGATCCCGCTGGTCGAGGGCGTGCAGGCATTCGCGCGACAGGAGTACCGGACGGCGATCGAGCGGATCGAGCCGCTCGGCCCGCGGATCGTGGAGCTCGGCGGGAGCCGCGCCCAGCGAGACGTCTTCCACGACACGCTGCTCGAGGCATGCTTCCGCGCCGGAGACGCCGACCGCGCGACGCGCCTCCTGGCCGAGCGAGTCGGCCGCCGCCCCGACCACTACTGGCTCCGCCGCGGCCGCGCATCGGCCGCCTGATTTTCGATCCGGCCAGGTAGGCCAGGCGGATCCTTCTCGCTCGACTAGCTCCTCCGCGTCCTCCGCCGGCACGAGGGCTCCGTCCGTCTCGCGGAGGCGGAGGCGGGCGTAGAAAAGCGTCGGTGGCGCGAGCCCGTGGTTGTTCAGGACCCCGTTCGCCGGGCCAGCACGACGAGCCATCGTGACCGGCCCGCCGGCGGGCGCGCCGCGACGGAGGCTAGCGGACCCGTGGCGTGAAGCTCTTGACGGACAGGTACTGGTCGGGCCACGGCAGATCGAAGTCCTGCTCCCGGGCGGCGTGGCGCGTCCAGTAGGGGTCGTAGAGGTGGCCACGGGCAAGAACGCAGAGGTCCGCCCGCCCGGCCGCGAGGATCGAGTTCGCGTCCGCGTAGGTGGACAGGTTCCCGACCGTCATCGTCGCGATGCCCGCCTCGTGCCGGATCCGGTCGCTGAACGGCGTCTGGTAGAGCCGCCCGTAGACCGGCTTCTGGTGGGCGACCGTCTGGCCCGTCGAGACGGTGATGGCGTCGCACCCGTGGGCCCGGAGCCGGGCCGCGATCCGCACCGCGTCCTCCGCCGTCGTGCCGCCCGGCGCCCAGTCCGACGCGGAGATCTTGACCGAGATGGGCTTCGCGGCCGGCCACGCGGCCCGCACCGCGTCGAAGACCTCGAGCGGGTAGCGCAGGCGAAGCTCGAGCAGCCCCCCGTAGGCGTCCGTCCGGAGGTTCGTGAGCGGCGAGATGAAGCTGGCGAGGAGGTACCCATGCGCCATGTGGATCTCCAGCATGTCGAAGCCGGCCTCGTCGGCCATGCGGGCGGACTGGACGAACTGGTCGCGGACCAGGTCCATGTCCTCGCGGGTCATCTCGCGCGGAACCTGGCTGTGGGGGAAGTACGGGAGCGGGGACGCGGACAGGAGTGGCCAGTTCCCTTGCAGGAGCGGCTCGTCGATCCCCTCCCACATGCGCCGCGTGGAGCCCTTGCGTCCGGCGTGCGCGAGCTGGAGCGCGATCCTCGCGCCGGTGTGCCGGTGGACGAAGTCCACGATCCGGCGCCAGGCGTCGACGTGCTCCGGCTTGTACATCCCCGTGCAGCCCGGGCTGATGCGCCCCTCCCGGCTGACGTCGGTCATCTCGGCGATGATCAGCGCGGCCCCGCCGGCGGCGCGGCTCCCCAGGTGCACCAGGTGCCAGTCGTTCGGCGTCCCGTCCTCGGCCGAGTACTGGCACATCGGCGAGACCACGATCCGGTTCGACAGCGTCAGGTCCCGCATGCGGAACGGCGTGAACATCGGCGGCGGAACGCGCGCGGCCGAGGCCGGCAGCGGCGCCCCGCTCTGCTGGACGGCCTTCTCGGCGAACCACCGGTCCACCGTGGCGACGAACCGGGGATCCCGGACCTTGAGGTTCTCGTGCGTGACGCGGAGGCTCCGGGTGAGGAGGCTCATGGCGAACTGGACGGGCTCGAGGCGATGGTACCGCTCCGTGGTCTCGAACCACTCGAGGCTCACCTGGGCTGCGCGCTGGAGGCTCTCGACCTCGGGCCGCCGCTCCGCCTCGTAGGCCGCGAGCGCCGCCGGGATCTCCCGGTGGCGCTCGAGCGCGCGGCTCAGCGCGATGGCGTCCTCCATCGCGAGCTTCGTCCCCGAGCCAACCGAGAAGTGCGCGGTGTGAGCGGCGTCGCCGAGCAGGACCACGTTGCCGAACGACCAGCGCTCGTTCCGGACCACCGGGAAGTTCCGCCAGAGCGACCGGTTCTTGAGGATCGGGTGCCCCTTGAGCTCGTCGGCGAAGAGCGCCTCGGTGAACGCCACCGTGTCGTCCTCCGACGCCTCGTCGAGCCCCGCTCGCCGCCAGGTCGCGTCCGTGGTCTCCAGGATGAAGGTGGCGTCCTGCGCGTCGTAACGGTAGGCGTGGACCCGCCACAGCCCGTGCACGTCCTCCTTGAAGATGAACGTGAAGGCCGGGAACGGGCAGGTCGTGCCGAGCCACACGAACCGGTTCGGGCGCCATTCGATGTGGCGGCCGAAGCGCTCGGCATGACGGGCCCGGATGGCGCTGTTCACGCCGTCGGCGGCGAGGATCAGGTCCGCGTCGCGGTAGGGCGCGAGGTCCCGCACCTCGGTCTCGTACCGGAGCTTCACCCCGAGGCTCTCGCACCGCCGCTGCAGGATGTCGAGGAGGAGGCGGCGGGAGAGCCCGGAGAAGCCGTGGCCCGTCGAGGTCACGACGCTGCCGCGCCAGTGGATGTCGATGTCGTCCCAGTGGGCGAAGGCGCGGACGATCTCGTCGTGGGTCTCGCGATCAGCCCGGGCGAAGTGCTCGAGGGTCGCGTCCGAGAAGACGACGCCGAAGCCGAAGGTGTCGTCGGAGCGGTTCCGCTCCACGACGGTGATGTCGTGCGCGGGGTCCGCCTTCTTCATGAGAGCGGCGAAGTAGAGACCGGCCGGACCCCCGCCGATGCAGACGATCCTCAACCGCCGCGCCTCCCTCGGTCCCACGCGACGCGAGCGGGGACCGACGTCGGCGGTAGTGTATCACCGCGTTCCGCGCGCACCGCGCGCGCGTTGACCGGCCTTCGGAGCGGCGTCTATACTGCGCGCCGTGAAGCTTCCGGACCGGGTCGCCCTCGTCACCGGCGGCGGCCGAGGCATCGGGCGGGCCATCGCCCTCGCCTTCGCCCGCGAAGGCGCCCACGTGGCGGTGACCGCGCGGACCGGCGCGGAGCTCGACGCCGTCGCGGCGGAGATCCGGGCTCTCGGGCGCAAGGCGCTCGCCGTCCCGTGCGACGTCGGCGAGCGCGCCCAGGTCGACGAGGCCGTGCGCCGGGTCGCGGACGGGCTCGGCCCGGTCGAGATCCTGGTCAACAACGCGGGTATCGCGGTCTCCGCGAAGCTGGTCGACACGGACGACGCCCTCTGGGAGCGCCACCTGCGGGTAAACCTGACTGGCGCCTTCCTGATGACCCGCGCGGCACTGCCCGGCATGCTGGCTGCCCGCTGGGGCCGCATCATCAACATCGCGTCGATCGCCGGGCGCCAGGGATACCCGCTCGTCGCCGCCTACACGGCGTCGAAGCACGGCCTGCTCGGCCTGACCCGCGCGCTCGCCCAGGAGGTCGTGGCGGCCGGCGTGACGGTCAACGCCATCTGCCCCGGCTACGTCGCCACCGATATGACGTGGGCGGGCGCCCGGAACATCCAGAAGCGCACCGGGCGGGCCTTCGAGGAGGCGGTGCAGGCGCTCGCCGCCTTCTCGCCCCAGAAGCGGCTGATCGAGCCCGAGGAGGTCGCCGCGCTGGCGGTGCTCCTCGCCAGCGACGACGCGCGCGGCGTCACGGCCCAGGCCTGGAACGTGGACGGCGGCGCGGTCCAGGCCTGACGGGGCCACGATGAGCCCCTACCGCGGCTTCGACTACCGGATCGAGGACGGCGTGGGCACGGTGACGTTCGCCCGGCCCGAGAAGCTGAACTCGCTCACCTTCGAGGTGTACGCGGAGCTGGAGCGGCTGGCGCTCGAGTGCCAGACCGACGAGGCCGTCCGCGTCCTGGTGCTCATCGGCGCCGGCAAGGGCTTCTGCTCGGGCGGCGACGTCCACGAGATCATCGGCGAGCTGTTCAAGCGCGACGTGAAGGGCATGCTCCAGTTCACGCGCATGACGGGCGCCGTGGTCCGCAACCTGCGCCTGCTCGACAAGCCGGTCGTGGCGGCGATCAACGGGATCGCGGCCGGCGCCGGCGCCGTGCTGGCGCTCGCCTCGGACTTCCGCGTCATGGCCGACACGGCGCGCTTCGCCTTCCTCTTCACGAAGGTGGGGCTCACCGGCGCCGACATGGGCGCCGCGTTCCTGCTGCCGAAGGTCGTCGGCCTCGGGCGCGCGACGGAGCTCCTCATGCTGGGCGACACGATCGACGCCGCGACCGCCGAGCGCTACGGGCTCGCGACCCGCGTCGTGCCGTCGGACCGGCTCGCCGACGAGGCCCGCGCCCTCGCCCGCCGGCTCGCCGACGGGCCGGGCCAGGCCCTCGCCATGACGAAGCGGATGCTCAACAACGAGTGGGGCATGGACCTCGCCTCGGCGATCGAGGCGGAGGCGCAGGCCCAGGCGCTCCTGCTCATGTCCGAGGACCACAAGGAGTTCTATCGCGCGTTCACGGAGAAGCGGCCGCCCCGCTTCACCGGCCGGTGACGAGGAGGGATCCGTGCCCAAGGTGATCGTGAATCCTCCCTGGCTGCCGAAGCCCTCGGGCTACTCGCACGGGATCGAGGCGCAGGGCCGGATGCTCTTCGTCGCCGGACAGACGGCGCTCGACACCGACGGCCGGATCGCTCACGTGGGCGACCTGGTGGGCCAGTTCCGGCAGGCGCTGGCCAACGTCGGCGCGGTGGTGGGCTCGCGGGGAGGCACGCTGCGGGACCTGGTGAAGGTGACGTTCTACGTGGTCGACAAGCGCGAGTACCGGGCGCGCGCCGCGGAAATCGGGCGCGTCTACCGTGAGATGATGGAGGGCCACTGGCCGGCCACCACGCTGGTGGAGGTCCGGGCCCTCTGGGATGACGAGGCCCTGGTCGAGATCGACGCGATCGCGGTTCTCGGATAGGAGGCGACGATGCAGGTCGGCCCCGTGTACCACACCGGATTCACGGTGAGCGACATCGAGCGCTCGATCGTCTTCTACCGCGACGTCCTCGGGCTCAAGCTCATCAAGCGCCAGACGGGCACCGCGCCCTATCTCGCGACCGTGACGGGATTCGCGGGCGTGCGCCTCGAGGCCGCGTTCCTCCAGCCGGCGGCGGGCGGCAGCGTGCTGGAGCTTCTCCAGTACGTCTCCCACCCCGCGTCCGCGACGGACCGCGCCACGAACCGCCCCGGCAACGCTCACCTCTGCTTCAAGATCGACGACCTGCGGAGCGCCTGCGCGGAGCTCCAGCGCCGGGGCGTGACGCTCATCTCGGAGCCCACGGAGATCACCGCGGGCGCTCACGCGGGCGGCTGGGCGGTCTACCTCCGCGATCCGGACGGCTTCACCGTGGAGCTCTACCAGGGCCCATCGGCGAGCCCGGCCGACGCGGCGGCCGCCGTGTCGGGCGCGGCGCACCGCGGATAGTGAGCGAAGGCGGCGCCGCCCCGCTCGCCGAGCGGGTGGCCGGCGCGATCGCCTGGCGTCTGTTCGTCAGCGCGGCCTACACGACCGGGCTGACGCTCCTGATCCCCTTCGTCGTGCTGCGCCTCCAGCCGGAGGATCTGAAGCTCGTGCCGGTCGGGGCGTCGCCCGTGCTGCTGTGGGTCGCCATCGGATTGATGACGGCGGCGTTCGTCGTTCGGCTCGTGGTGACCCGATCGCTGAGCGACACGCTCAAGGCGCTGGGCATGCTGACCTTCCTTCCGGGCTTCGTCGGCATCGTCGTGACGATCTTCGGACGCGAGTGGCTCCTCAACCGGTTCGCGGACACCGTTCCCCGCTTCCAGGAGGTCCGCCCGGCGGTCGAGCTCTACCTCGACCGGGCCGTGCCCCAGGTCGTCTACCTCACGGTGGGCTTCTTCGTCGCCGGCGTGCTCTTGCTGGTGCTGGGCAGCCGGCTCGCCCCGTCGCCGCCGGCCAGGCGGTGAGACGTCAGCGGCCGCGCTGGCTCCAGAGCAGGACGACCAGGAGAGGGACGTAGAGCGCGAGCACGCCGCGGAGGGTGAGCATCGGCCCCTCCGATCCGCTGGCGACCAGCGTGCCGCGCACGGCGGGGACGAACGCCCACATGGGATCACCGAGCGCGTCGTTCAGGACCTTGCCGAGGAGCCCGATCACGGCGCCGGGCAGCATGAACGGCAGCAGAGAGGCGATGAAGCAAACCGTCACGACGACCGTGAGCAGCAGGGCCATCAGGGCCTCCTCGCACCGCTTATCCTCTGCCGAGGCGTCGACGGAAGTCAAAGAATCGGTCGCATCCCGCCCGGGCCACGACGGCGGTGGACGCCCTCCGGGAACCAGGCCCCCAGGCCGCAGCGGGCGAACCTGAGGGATTGAGCCCTAAGTCAGCGAGATGTTTCGCGTTCACGGGAAGCCGTCGGAGCGCCATGAACGTGGAACCTGATCCCGGCAGCGCGGCGTTCTGGCAGGGTCTCTATGACCGGGGCAGCGACCGCTGGGAGCTGGGTCGGCCGACCCCGTCGCTGGCCGCGCAGCTCGAGCGCCGGCCCCTGCCCCGAGGAACCGTGGCGGTCCCCGGCTGCGGCCGCGGTCACGACGCGCGGCTCCTCGCGCGAGAGGGCTATCGGGTCATCGGCTTCGACTTCGTCCCGGCGGTCCTCCGCGTCGCGCGCGAGCTGGCCGCGGCCGAGGGAGTCGACGTCACCTTCGAGGACCTTGACGTGTTCGCCCTGGCCCGGAGCCATCCCCGGTTCTTCGACGGGATCTGGGAGTACACGTGTTACTGCGCCATCGATCCCGCGCGCCGCGCGGAATACGTCGAGATTCTGGCGGCGATCCTCAAGCCCGGCGGCTGGCTCCTGGCCTGCTTCTTCCCGATGGGTGACAAGCCCGGCGGCCCGCCGTTCGGCGTGAGCGAAGCCGAGGTCCGGCGGCTCCTCGCCGGCGCGGGGTTCGAGCTCGTCGAGGACTACGTGCCGGCCGTGTCTCCCGACGGGCGGCAGGGCCGCGAGTGGATGGTCTCGGCACGGCTCCGGGAGACCGCCGCGCGCTAGCGCCGACTCGGTCACTCACATCGGATCCCGGAATACCGTGGCAAGAATCGGAGCGACGCGGCCGATCGCGTGCGGTATCCAGGACACCGACCATGGGGCCGCGCGGTGTCGCCGCAGAATCCACGGGGCGCCGGCATGTCCGGCCGTCCGCGGACGTCCTCGCCGTGCTCGCCGTCACGAGCTGGGGTCTGAGCTACGGCCTCACCAAGCTCGCCTTTCGCGAGTGGCGGCCGCTCGTGTTCACCGGGACGCGATTCCTCGCCATGGCGGCGATCGCGCTCGTCGTGCTCGCCGCGCAGCGACGACTCGGCGCGGTGCTCGGGGCGGATCGGACGCGGTTCGCGCTCGGCGGGCTCTTCGGCTTCACCTTCTACCAGCTCGGCTTCACGCTCGGGCTCGAGCGGACGTCGGCCTTCGCGTCGACCCTGCTCCTCACCACCGTGCCGCTCTTCTCCCTGCTCTTCCTGTGGCTGGGAGGCGTCGAGCCGGTGCGCCGCCACCAGTGGGCGGGCGTCGGCCTCGCGACGGCCGGCATCCTGCTGTTCATGGCCGGAACCTCGGGGGGCCTGCGCGTGACGGAAGCGCGAGTGGGCGACCTCCTGTCGCTCGGCGCGGCGGCCTCGTTCGCGCTCTACGGGATCGTCAACAAGCCGCTCGCGGCACGCTATCCGGCGTCGACGGTGCTCGCCGGCACGCTCCTCATCGGCAGCGTTCCCTTGGCGCCGCTCGGACTGGTCGACTCGGGCGGACAGTCGTGGAGCGCGATCTCGATGATCGGCTGGGGGATCTGGATCTACGCCGTGATCCTCCCCATCTATCTCGCCTACACGTGGTGGACGGCGGCGATCGCCCTCCGCGGCGTCGCAGCCATCGCACCCTACGTCCTGCTCGTGCCGGTCGCCGGCGGGCTCTTCGCGCTCGCCTGGCTCGGGGAGCGGGTCGGGCTCGTGAGCGCAGTCGGCGCGGTGGTGACGCTCATCGGCTTGGCGCTGAGCCGCGACTGGCTGCCTCGCTGTCGCCTCCGGACGCCGGGCGCCTGAGACGGCCCGCCTTTCGATCGGCCGCGCGGTCCGACGCTTGTTCGGGCGCGAAGGCGGCACCGGTCTGGGTCCCTGGCGTCACCGCCAACGACCGCGCTACCATGCCGACGGCCGACAGGGCCGCGGGAGCCTCGCTCCCTGACCATCACGACCGGACCCGATCCGGCCTCGGAGGAACATCCATGCCTGCCTACGTCATCGCCGATGTGGACGTGACCGATCCCGCCCGCTACGCCGAGTACCGGCAGCGGGTTCCCGCCACCGTCGCGGCGTACGGCGGCCGCTTCCTGGTCCGCGGCGGTGCCCACGAGGTGCTGGAGGGCAACTGGCACCCGCACCGCGTGGTCGTGCTGGAGTTCCCGAGCCTCGAGCAGGCGCGCCGATGGTACGAGTCGGAGGAGTACCGGGAGCCCAAGGCGATCCGGATCGCGGCGTCGAGGACGAACGCCATCATCGTCGAGGGCGTGTAGGGTGACGGCGGCCTCGAACGTCAGCGTCCGCCACGACGGCCCGATCGCCACCGTCACCCTCGATCGCCCCGAGTACCGGAACTCGCTGAGCGACGGCATGCTCGGCGACCTGATCGAGGCGCTGACCGCCCTCCGGGACGACGCGCGGGCGCGCGTGGTCGTCGTCACCGGGGCGCCGCCGGTCTTCTCGGCCGGCGCTCACTTCCCGGCGCGCCGGGGCATGTCCGCCGAGGAGCGCCGGCAGGTCTTCCTCTCGACCCCGAACCAGTTCCGCCGGCTGTTCGAGCGGGTCACCACGCTCCTCGAGAACCTCGAGCAGGCGACGATCGCGATGGTCAACGGCCATGCGATCGGCGGCGGCTTCGGCCTCACGCTGGCCTGCGACTTCCGGTGGGCGGCGGCGGACGCGATGTTCTCGATCCCCGAGGTCGATCTGGGCGTGCCGCTCGGGGTGGCCTCGACGACGCGGTTCGTCCGCCTGGTGGGGCCGGCCCGCGCCAAGGAGATCATCATGGAGTGCCGGCGGTACACCGCCGCGGAAGCGCACGCCATGGGCCTCGTCCACCGCGTGGTGTCGGGGGATCAGCTCGCCGCGGCCGTACGCGAGTATGCCGGGACGCTCGCGGCCAAGCCCTTCGCCCCGCTCGCCCAGGTCAAGGCCCGGATCAACGCCATCGCCCGCACGGGCATCCCCGAGGTCAACGCGATGACCGAGGGCTTCCTGTCGCGGGAGTGACGGCGTGACCCCGCCGACCGCCGGCCACGGAGCCCCGGGCATGCTCGCGGGGATCCGCGTCCTCGACCTCTCGCGCGTGATCGCCGGCCCGTACTGCGCGATGCTGCTCGCCGACCTGGGAGCGGACGTGATCAAGGTCGAGCGCCCGGAGCGCGGCGACGACCTGCGCGAGTGGCGCGCGCGCACGGGGCGCCCGGGCATGAGCGCCGTCTTCGCCGCCATCAACCGGAACAAGCGCGGGATCGCGCTCGACCTCCAGAAGCCGGACGGCGCGCGGCTGCTCCGCGACCTGGCCGCCCGCTCGGACGTGCTCGTCGAGAACTTCGTGCCCGGCGTCGCCGATCGCCTCGGCGTGGGGTACCAGGCCGTGAGCGCCGTGAATCCCGGGATCGTCTACGTGTCGGTGAGCGGGTTCGGCCAGACCGGCCCCTACGCGCAGCGGCCCGGCTACAACACGATCGCGCAGGGCATGGGCGGGCTCATGGGCATCACCGGCATGCCGGGCCATCCGCCGACGCGGGCGGGCGGCTCGATCGCCGACGTGGCGGCGGCGTATCTCTCGTTCGGCGCCGTCAACGCGGCGCTGGTGCACCGGCTCCGCACCGGCCGAGGACAGCATCTCGACGTGAACCTGCTCGCCGCGACGCTCGGGCTCCTCCCCGACCCGGTCGCCCATCTCTTCGACTCCGGGAAGCGCCCGGCGCGCGTCGGCAACCGGAATCCCACGCTCACGCCTGCCGAGGCCTTCCGGACGAAGGACGGCTGGCTCAATGTCGTCCTCATGAATGCGGAGCAGTGGGACCGATTCTGCCGGGTGCTCGGCGACGAGGTGCTCCGGACCGAGCCGCGCTTCGCGACCAATCTCGCGCGCCTCGAGAACCACGAGGAGATGAAGACGCGTGTGGAGGCCGCCCTCGCCGCCGGGACGACCGCGGAGTGGGTGGTGCGCTTCGAGGCCGCGTCGATCGCGGGCGGACCGATCTACGAGCTGGACGAGGTCTTCGACGACCGGCAGGTCCAGCACCTCGGGATGCTGGCCGAGGTGGAGCAGCCGACGTACGAGGCGCACGGCGGGCGCGTCCGGATGCTGGGGTTCCCCTTCCGGGCCTCCGCAACCCCGGCGTCGATCCGGCGGCCCGCTCCGCTCCTCGGCGAGCACACCGCCGAGGTGCTCCAGGAAGTCCTCGATCTCTCGCCGCCCGAGATCTCGGCGCTGGCCGAGTCCGGCGCGATCCGGCTCGCCCCGCCTTCCTGAGGCGCGTCAGCCCGGCGGGCGCCTTGCGACGAAGAGGAAGCGCGTCAGGCTGAAGAAGTAGTCGCCGCGACTGGCTCGCGCCTGGAGATCCGTGCGCCAGGCCTCCGCGTCCGCGCGCGACACGCCGTGGCGCGCGGCGAGGTCGGCGGTCGATCCGATCAGCCCGCCGCTGAACGTGTCGGGCCCTCCGCTCAGCTCGAGGAGGGGAATCCCTTCGGCGTGCACCAGGGACAGCCCCGTCCGCTCGAGGAGGGCCGGTAGCCTCGGCGGGAGGTGCGGCTGGGCGAAGTACGCGCTGCGCGCGTCCATCATCCGGCGGTGGCGGGCCCGGTCATCCGTCAGCCACACGCAGGAATCCCAGTCGGTATCGAGGACGGCCAGGCGGCCGCCGGGGCGCAGGACGCGGGCGGCTTCCGCCAGCGCGCCCTCGATGTCGGGGACGTACAGGTAGACCTGCACCGCGGTCACGAAGTCGAAGGTCGCCGCGGGAAGGTCGAGCCGGGCCGCGTCGCCCGGCTGGACCTCGACCCGGTCACCGAGACCCTCTCGCGCGATGCGGGCGCGCGCCGCCCCCACCATCTCCGGGCTCTCGTCGATCCCGACGATGCGCCCCTCGGCGCCCACGTCGCGCCCCAGCTCGCAGGCGAGGAAGGCCGGCCCGCACCCGATATCGAGACCGCGCTCGCCGGGCCGGGCGCCCAGCACCGCGCGCATCCTCGCGCGCTGGCCGCTGATCGCCGGAGAAGCGTAGACGACCTCGAGCCGGGCCACCTCGCGCGCACCGAACTTCGCCGCCATCGCGTCTCTCCCTCCTCGGGGTCAGACTTCGCCGTCGGGACACTTCCGTCGCCGGGGTGACACCCGGGTCAGACTCGATTGTTGCGATGGCGACGTCGTCCGACCCCCGAACCGGCATCGTACACGCGGCGCATGCTATCGCAGAGCCGCGTCGTCCAGCGCCCTAAAGGTTGTTCCACGAAGGGAAGTTGGCTTACCATGGCGCCGCGCCGTGGTCTGACTGCGGCACAGGAGGGCCCCGGGTGGCAGTCGCGATCGAGGAAGGTCTCCCGCCGAAGGCGCTCTGGCCGGAGCGGGTCTACACCCTGCCCGAGACCCGTTATCCCGTTCGCCTGAACGTGGCGACCGCCCTCCTCGACGCCAACGCCGACGGGGGGCGCGCGGGCCGGCCCGCCATCCATCACGGGGAGCGGGTCCTCACGTACGGCGAGCTGCAGAAGCAGGTCAACCGGCTCGCCAACGGCCTCCGCGCCGCCGGCGTCGACCGGGGCGACCGCGTCCTCCTCCGGATGCCGAACTGCCCCGAGTTCATCGTCACCTGGCTCGCGTGTCAGAAGCTCGGCGTCGTCACGGTCTCGACGATGCCGCTCCTCCGCGCGCGGGAGCTGGCCTACATCGCCGAGGACGCCGGCACGCGCGTCGCCGTGGTCTCGAGCGGCCTCCGGGAGGAGCTGGAGAAGGCCCGCCAGACGGCTCCGGTGCTCGAGCAGCTGATCGTCGTCGGCGAGGCGCGCCCCGGCGAGATCCCCTGGGCGAGCCTGCTGGACGGCCAGCCCGATCGCCTCCCGACCGCGGACACGCGCGCGGACGACGTCGCGATGATCGCCTACACGTCGGGGTCGACCGGCGTGCCGAAGGGCTGCGTCCACCAGCACGAGGACATCCTCGGGTCGGCCGATTCCTACGCCCGGTACGTCCTCCAGCCCACGGAGGAGGACCGGTTCGGCGGTCACCCGACGCTCGCCTTCACGTTCGGCACCGGCGGGCTCCTCGTGTACCCGTTCCGGTTCGGCGCCGCCACCGTGCTCTCGGGACCGTTCGATCCGGAGGGCATGCTCGAGGTCTTCCAGCGCCATCGCGTCACCGTCGCCTTCTGCGCGTCCACGTCGTACCGGCTGATGCTCGGGGTCCCGGAACTGGCGGGACGATTCGACCTCGGGAGCCTCCGGCTCTGCATCTCCGCCGCCGAGCCCTTGCCGGCCGCGACCTACGAGGCATGGGTCGCGACCACCGGCAAGGAGTGCCTCGACGGGATCGGCTCGACCGAGATGTTCCACATCTTCGTGTCGTCGGAGCCCGGCCGCGTCCGCCCGGGCGCGACGGGCGTGCCGGTGCCGGGCTACGACTGCCGCGTCGTCGACGAGACGGGTCGCGAGGTGCCGCGCGGCACGGCGGGGCTGATCGCCATCAAGGGGCCGACGGGCTGCAAGTACTGGCGGAAGCCCGATCGGCAGGCCGAGTACGTGCGATTCGGGGGCTGGAACGTCACCGGCGACGTCTACATCCACGACGACGACGGCTACTTCTGGTACCAGTGCCGGTCCGACGACATGATCGTGACGGGCGGCTACAAGATCCCCGGTCCCGAGGTCGAGCACGTGCTCGACGAGCACCCCGCCGTCGCCGAGTCGGCGGTGGTGGCGGCCCCGGACGCGACGCGCGGCTTCGTGCCGAAGGCGTTCGTCGTGCTGCGCCCGGGGTTCACTCCCACCGACGAGCTGGTGAGGGAGCTGCAGGACCACGTCAAGAAGGTACTCGCGCCCTACAAGTATCCCCGTCAGGTCGCATTCGTCTCGGCCTTGCCGCACACGGAGACGGGGAAGCTCCGCCGCGTGGAGCTCAGGCAGCAGGAGGCAGGGAGCGCCGCGCGGTCCTGAGCCCGCCGCTCACCGAGGGCGGGTCCGGCGCGCGCGCTCACCAGGCAGGCTCTCCAGGCAACGGGCCCCGCGGCCCAGGAAGGAGGCGTGATGGACGGCAAGAAGGTGACGATCGTCGCCATCGTGGCGATCCTCATCGGGCTTCTCGTCGGCTACCTCATGTGGGGCGCCCACATGAAGACGCTCAGGGGGGAGCTCGATCAGCTGCAGGCTCGGCTCGCCGAGGCCCAGAAGGCGTCGACGCGCGAGAAGGAGCTGTCCGACAAGCTCGCGCAGATGGAAGCCCAGCTGAAGCAGATGAACGACGACCTGGCCAAGGAGAAGGCGAGGCGCGAGCAGATGCAGGCGCAGATATCCAAGGGCAAGAAGTGAGTCGGAACCGCGCGGGCCACGAACGGGAGGCGCCATGCAAGCGGTCGTGATCGGAATCATCGCCGCAATCATCGGATTGGGCATCGGCTATGCCACGTGGGGATCGCAGTCGGCGCAGGCCGAGAAGGACGTGGCCGCGGCGAAGGCGAAGCTCGCGGAGTCCGGGAAGGCCGCGGAGCGCGAGGGCCAGCTCGCGACCAAGATCCAGGCCGCCGAGGCCAAGCTCAAGGAGACCGAGGCGGCCCTCAAGTCCGAGACGGAGCAGGCCAAGAAGCTCGAGGGGGTCGTCGCGAAGCGCAAAGAAGTAGGACCGCGGGCTCCCGCGCGCCGCATCCCGGTCCCGGCGCGCGGGGCTCGCGCGGTACCCGCACGATGGGCGGCGCACCGGACCCGCCGCGGGCGCGTCCTGTGCGCGCAGGCGTCCGCACGGACGCCCGTGCGAAGCCGGCCTTCCATCCCTCCGGGGCCCCGCGGGGACGCCGGGGTTCCCCGGAAGCGGCCATTCGGTGTAGGCTCTAAGCACCGCATGCATCGTGGTCGCGCCGGGCGCTTGCCCCGCGCCGTCTCGTTCGCCGGACTGCCAGCCAGGACTGCGAGGAGGAGGACGCATGGACCAGCAGACGCGCCGCACGTTCCTGAGGACCGCGCTCATCGGCGGAAGCGCCGCCGCCGGCGTGGCCACCGGCCCCTGGGTCCTCCGCGCCCGCGCCCAGGGCGCTCCGCTCCGGGTCGGGCTCGTCCTTCCCTACTCCGGTGTCTACGCGGAGCTCGGGAACAGCATCACCCAGGCGATGGAGCTCGTCTTCGCCCGCGAGAACTGGACGGTCGCCGGCCGCAAGATCGAGATGGTCCGGGAAGACGACGAGATGGCCGTGCCGGTCGGCGTGCGGAAGACCGAGAAGCTCATCGACTCGGACAAGGTGGACATCCTCACGGGGCCCGTCCACAGCGGCATCCTGATGGCCATGCGCGACAAGGTTCACAACTCGAAGACGATCCTGCTCGTCTCGAACGCGGGCGCCGACGCCATCAGCCGGGCCCGGTGCTCCAAGTGGATCTTCCGCACCTCGTTCTCCAACTGGCAGCCCTGCCAGCCCATGGGCACCTGGGTGGCGAAGAACCTGACCAAGGAGGTCTTCCAGATCGCCCCGAACTACCAGGCGGGCAAGGACGACATGGAGGCGTTCCGCGAGACGTTCCACCCCGCCGGCGGGAAGGTGTTGGGCGAGGAGTACCCGAAGCTCGGCGAGACCGACTACGCGCCGTACCTGACCAAGATCAAGCAGTCCGGCGCCAAGGCGGTGTTCGCCTTCTTCTCCGGGACCGACGCCGTGAACTTCGTGAAGCAGTACGACGACTTCGGGCTCAAGCAGAGCATCAAGCTCACCGGCCCGGGCTTCATCACCGAGCCGGACGTGCTTCCCGCCCAGGGCAAGGCGGCGCTCGGCGTCATCACCGGCCACTTCTACACTCCGCAGCTCGACAACCCGGTGAACCAGCGGTTCGTGAAGGACTTCCGCGACAAGTTCAAGGACAAGACGCCAGACGGCTTCGCGTGCCAGGGCTACGACACGGCGGAGGTGATCGTCCGCGCCGTCAAGGCGGTGAACGGCAACACGCAGGACAAGGAGAAGCTGGTCGCCGCGATCGCCGCGGTCGAGTTCGACAGCCCGCGCGGCCGCTTCCGCTTCGACCCGAAGACCCACAACGTGATCCAGCCGTACATCTACATCCGGGAGGTCCGGGAAGTGTCCGGCGGGCTCGCCAACGTGCCGATCGACAAGATCGCCGACGTGCGCGACCCCGGCACCGGCTGCACGCTCCCGGCCTGACGACATCGACGGGGGCCGGGGCCGCGCGCCCCGGCCCCGAGCCTCCTGCCCCTCCCCCTCCGTGGACATAGTCAGCCAGGCCCTGAACGGGCTGGCGTACGGCACGCTGCTGTTCCTCCTGTCCGTCGGGCTGACGCTCATCTTCGGCATGCTCGACGTCGTGAACCTGGCGCACGGGTCCTTCTACATGCTGGGGGCGTACGCGGGCATCGCGGCGCTGGCCCTGACGGGCAACTTCTGGATCGCCGCGATCGCGGCCCCCCTCGTCGTGGGCCTGGTGGGCGCCCTCGTCGAGCGCGGCCTCCTCCGTCCGCTCTACCGGCGGTCCTCGCTGGACCAGGTGCTCCTCACCTTCGGCCTGATCTATCTCTTCGAGGACCTCATCAAGTGGGGCTGGGGTGGCCGGATCCGCTCGATCGCGCCGCCCGAGATTTTCTCGGGAAGGGTGACGCTCGGCGGCGTGACCCTTCCCGCGTACCGCGTGTTCGTCATCGCGTTCGGCCTGCTGGTAGCGATCCTGCTCTGGATCGTGATCGAGAAGACGCGTCTCGGCGCCGTGATTCGCGCCGGCGTCTACGATGCCGAGATGACGGCCGGGCTGGGCATCGACATCGGGCGCGTCTTCACGCTCGTTTTCGCCTTCGGCGCGGCGCTCGGCGGGCTGTCCGGCGTCATCGCCGGGCCGATCCAGTCGGCCTACCCGTCCATGGGGATCAGCATCCTGATCCCGGCCCTGATCGTCGTCGTGATCGGGGGGCTCGGATCGCTCAAGGGCTCGTTCGTGGGGAGCCTCATCATCGGGCAGGCCGAGACCTTCGGGAAGGTCTGGCTGCCCGGCGTGTCGATGCTCATGATCTACATGGTCATGGCGCTCATCGTGCTGCTCCGGCCGCAGGGCCTGTTCGGCCGGCCGCTCCGGTGACGCTCTCCACGCCGCACTGGCCTCGGGCCACACCAGACGCGTCGAGTCCTCAGGCATGAGGCTGCGGGTGGCCGGCATCGCGCTGCTTCTCCTCGCGATCCTCGCCTTCCCGGCCGCGTTCGGCCGGTACCCGGTGAAGCTCCTCCAGGAGATCCTCATCTGGGGGATCTACGCGATGAGCCTGGATCTCCTGATGGGCTACGCGGGGATGGTGTCGTTCGGCCACGCCGCCTTCTTCGGCGTGGGTGGGTACGTGGCCGCCCTCGCCCTCACCGCCCACCCGGGGCCGGTCGGCGCGCTCCTCTTGCCAGCGCTCGCCAGCGGTCTCGCCGCCCTCGTCATCGGCTTCTTCTCGACGCGGGTGAGCGGCGTCTACTTCATCATGCTGACGCTCGCGTTCTCCCAGATGCTCTACGCCTATGCGTTCCAGAATCCGTGGCTCGGCGCCGAGGACGGGATCAACGGCGTGCCCCGGCCGGCGATCCTGGGCGTCGCGCTCGGCGAGGGCTGGGCGTTCCACGTCTACGTGGTCGCGGTGGCCGCCGCCGCGGGCCTGTTCCTCTGGCGGGTCGTGCGCTCGCCCTTCGGGCACGTGCTGATCGGGATCCACGAGAACGAGGGGCGCATGGAGGCGGTCGGGTACCCCGTCCGCCGCTACAAGCTCCTGGCCTTCGTGCTGGGAGGCACGCTCGCGGGCCTGGCCGGGTCGCTCTACGCGCAGTTCAGCGGGTCGATCACCCCCGACGCGCTCTTCTGGAAGACGTCGGGCGAGGCGCTGCTGATGGTCATCCTGGGCGGCACCGGGACGCTCGGCGGGCCCGTCCTCGGCGCCGCTGCCTTCATCCTGCTCCAGAGCCTGGTCTCGACCTACACCGAGCGCTGGATGCTGATCCTCGGCGCGACCTTCGTCCTCTTCGTGCTCTTCGCCCCGGGCGGGATCGTCGGCGCGCTTCGCGGGCGGATCGGGACCCACGCGTGACGGCCGCGGCGATCCTCATGCTCGACGCGCTCCGGCGGACCTTCGGCGCGTTGCCGGCGGTCGACGGCGTGACCCTGTCCGTGGCGCCGCGCGAGCGGCGGGCGATCATCGGACCGAATGGCGCCGGCAAGACGACGCTCTTCAACCTGATCACGGGGCCGCTCGCCCCCACCGCGGGCCGCATCCTCTTCGAAGGCGCGCCGATCGCGGGGCTCCCGCCCTACGCGCGGGCGCGCCGCGGCATCTCGCGCTCGTTCCAGCGGACGAACGTCTTCCCGCGACTCCCGGTGCTGGAGAACCTCCGGCTCGCCGCCGCGGCCCGGGGCCGCGGCAACTACGACCTGCTCGGCTCCGTGGACCGCCTCTGGGTGCCGATCGAGCGCGCGCGGACCGCCGCGGAGGCGGTCGGCCTCACCGACCGCCTCGACGCGCCGGCCGGCGCCCTGTCGTACGGCGAGCAGCGCCAGCTGGAGATCGGCATCGCGCTCGCCACCGACCCGAAGCTCCTGCTCCTCGACGAGCCCACGGCGGGCATGTCCCCCGAGGAGACGCTCCGCATGACGGAGCTCCTGGCCGGGCTGCCGCGCGCGATCACGCTCCTCATCATCGAGCACGACATGGACGTGGTCTTCACCCTCGCCGATCGCATCACGGTGCTCCACCACGGCGAGGTGCTGGCCGAGGGCACCGCGGCCGAGGTCCGGGCCGACCCCCGCGTCTACGACGTCTACCTCGGGGTCAGACCTTGACTTCGATACACTTCGCCCTCGACCTTCGGCTCCCGGCGCCGGAATGTATGGAAGTCAAGGCCTGACCCCGATGCTGGACGTCGAGGGGATCCAGACCTACTACGGGGATAGCCACGTCCTCCACGGCGTGTCGCTGCGCGTCGCCGCGGGCGAGGCGGTGGCGCTCCTCGGGCGGAACGGCGCCGGCAAGACCACGCTGATCCGCAGCATCATGGGGTTCACGCCGCCTCGCGAGGGGCGCATCGCGCTCGAGGGCGAGCCGATCGGCGCCTGGCCCGCCCACCGCATCGCGCGCCACGGCATGGCGCTGGTGCCGCAGGGACGCCGCATCTTCGCCCCGCTCACGGTGCGGGAGAACCTCGTGCTCGGCGCCCGGTCGAGCGGCCGGCCCGACGACTGGACGGTCGAGCGCGTGTACGACCTCTTCCCGCGCCTCCGGGAGCGCGCGGGCCAGGCCGGCGGCACGCTTTCAGGCGGCGAGCAGCAGATGCTCGCGCTCGGCCGCGCCCTGCTCACGAACGGCCGAGTGCTGCTCCTCGACGAGCCATCGGAGGGGCTGGCGCCGCAGATCGTCCACGAGGTCGGCCGCGTCCTCGGACGCCTCAAGACCGGGCGGCTGTCGATCCTGCTCGTCGAGCAGAACTATCATCTCGCGCTCGCGATCGCCGACCGCGTCTACGTGATGAGCAAGGGCCAGATCGTCTGGGAAGGCACGCCGGCCGCCCTCGAGTCGAGCGAGGACATCAAGCGCCGTTACCTCGGCGTCGCCTGACCGCGGGCTGGACACACCGCGGAAGTTCCGGTAGAGAGAGGCCGTGGCGTTCCGGGTCGGGTTCGACGTCGGCGGCACCTTCACCGATTTCGCGCTCCAGACCGAGGACGGACGCCTCCTCACCGGCAAGCGCCTCACCACCCCGGACGATCCGGCGCGGGCGTGCGTGGAGGGCCTGCGCGAGCTCGTCGCGCGCGCGGGCCTCGCCTGGGACCAGCTCGCCCAGGCGGTGCACGGCACCACGCTCGGCTCGAACGTCGTGATCGAGCGGAAGGGCGGCCATGTCGCCCTCCTGACGACCCGGGGATTCCGCGACGTCCTGATCATCGGCCGGGAGAAGCGCTACCAGCTCTACGACCTCCTCATCGAGAAGCCGGCGCCGCTGGTCCCCCGCTCGCGCATCCGCGAGGTCACCGAGCGCACGGCGTTCGACGGCGAGGTGCTGGTGCCGCTCGACGAGGCGGGCCTCCGTCAGACGGTGCAGGCCCTCCGCCGGGACGGGGTCGAGTCGATCGCCATCTGCTTCCTCCACTCCTACGCCAATCCGGCCCACGAGCGGCGCGCCGCCGAGATCGTCCACGAGGAGGCCCCGCACGTCGCGGTCAGCCTGTCGTCGGAGATCTCGCCGGTGATCCGCGAGTACGAGCGCACGTCGACGACGGTCGTCAACGCCTACGTGATGACCGCGGTGCGCGACTACCTCGGGCGGCTCGAGGAGGCGCTGCGGGGGCTCGAGTACCGCGGGCGCCTCTTCGTCATGCAGTCGGGCGGCGGCATCGCGACCGCCGAGACGATGGCCCGCTTCCCGGTTCGCATGATCGAGTCCGGCCCGGCCGCCGGCGCCCTCATGGCCGCGGCCTACGGGAAGCTCACCGGCCACGCGGACCTCGTCGCCTTCGACATGGGCGGCACGACCGCCAAGCTCTCCCTCATCGCCGACGGCCGGCCGCAGACCATCCGGGAGTTCGAGCTCCACCGGATCCGGCTGCAGCCCGGCAGCGGCATCCCGATGAACATCCAGGCGATCGACCTGGTGGAGATCGGCGCCGGCGGCGGCTCGATCGCGCGCGTCGAGACGGGCGTGCTCCGGGTCGGCCCGGACTCGGCAGGCGCCGCGCCGGGGCCGATCTGCTATGGCCTGGGCGGGACCGCGCCCACCGTCACCGACGCCAACCTCGTCCTCGGCTATCTGAACCCCGAGTACTTCCTCGGCGGCCGCATGCCGCTCGACGTCGAGGGGGCCCGCCGGGGCATCGGCGACCACGTCGCCGGCCCGCTCGGCCTCGACGTCGCCGAGGCCGCCTGGGGGATCCACCAGGTGGTGACGACCAACATGGAGCTGGCCACGCGGGTCGTGTCGATCGAGCGCGGATACGACCCGCGGCGGCTCGCGCTCGCGGCGTTCGGCGGCTCGGGGCCGGTGCACGGCTGCCGGCTCGCCCAGGCGCTCGGCATCCCTCTCGCGATCTTGCCGGCGGCGGCGGGCGTCACCTCGGCCATCGGTCTCCTGGCGGCCGAGGTGCGGTTCGACACCTCGCGCTCGTACGTGCGGCGCCTCGACGCGCTCGATCCCGCGTACCTCGCGTCCATCCTCGAGGACATGACCCGGCAAGGCACCGCGGTCGTGCGCGAGGCGGGCGTGAGCGGGACCTTGTCCGTGGCGAGGTCCGCGGACATGCGCTACGTCGGCCAGGGATACGAGCTGTCGGTCCCGATTCCCGACGGGCCGGTCGACGGCCGGACGGCCGCGGCCCTCCGGAGCGCATTCGACCGGGTCTACGCGCACCGCTACGGGTATTCCGACCCGAAGGCGGCGGTCGAGCTCGTCACCGCCGCCGTGACCGTGACCGGCGCCGGACCCGAGGTTCGGCTCGCCGAGCAGCCGCCGGGCGCGCGCGACGTCGCCCAGGCCCGGAAGCCGAGCCGTCCGGTCTACTTCCCGGAGAGTCGGGGCTACGTCGAGTGCGCGATCTACGACCGGGCGCGGCTGCCGGTGGGCGCGACGATCGCGGGGCCGGCGATCGTCGAGGAGCCCGAGTCGACGACGGTCCTGCCTCCGGGCGCGCGGGCCGAGGTGGACCGCTGGGCTAACCTGCTCGTCGCCCTGGGAGACGCGTGAGGACATGCCCGACTCCCGCGCGCCCCTCCGGGTCGATCCGATCACGCTCAGCGTGATCTGGGGATCTCTCCAGTCGATCACCGTGGAGGTCGGCACCACCGTTCACCGGACGGCGCACTCCCAGCAGGCCCGCGAGGGTCAGGACTTCTCGGTGTGCCTCTTCGACCCGCAGGGACGCATGGTCGCCCAGGGTCCGTACAGCCCGGGGCACATGGGCGCGATGTCGTTCGCCGCCAAGAACGCGGTGGCGGCCTATCCCGGTGACCGGCTCCGGCCCGGCGACGTGGTGCTCTTCAACAGCCCCTTCCTCGGCTCCGGACACTTTCCCGACTTCTTCATGATCCAGCCCGCGTTCACCGACGACGGGCGCCTCATCGGGTTCGTGGCCAACATCCTCCACCACACCGACGTGGGCGGCATGCGGCCCGGCAGCCAGGCCGTCGAGGGCGTGTTCGATTACTTCCAGGAGGGGCTGCACGTCCCGCCGGTGAAGCCCTGGAAGGGCGGCGAGGAGCAGGAGGACATCCTGGCGATCATCCTCGCCAACACGCGCATGGCGGAGTCCATGCTGGGCGATCTGCGCGCCCAGCGGAACTCGCTGCGGGTCGGCGAGCTCCGGCTGGTGGAGCTCGCGCGCCGCTACGGCCACGAGGTCGTCCAGGCGGCGATGGCCGAGATCATGGACCGGACCGAGGCCAAGGTGCGGGACGCCATCGGCGCGATCCCGAACGGGGTCTACCGGTTCGAGGACTACATGGACGACTCGGGACCGGGCACGCCGCCGATGCGCCTCGAGGTCGCCGTCACCGTGCGGGACGACGACATCCTGATCGACTTCGACGGCACCGGGCCGCAGACCGAGTCCGGGATGAACTCGTACCTCAACTACACGCGCTCCTACTGCTACGCCGCGGTGAAGTGCCTGACGGACCCCGAGGGGCCGCAGAACGACGGCGCGTTCCGCCCCGTGCGGATCGAGGCGCCGCTCGGCTCCTTCCTCAACCCGCGCGCCCCCGCGGGCGGCGGGCCGCGCGCGGTCTTCTGCTACCGGATCTTCGACGCGGTCATCGGCGCGCTGGCGCCCGCCCTGCCCGGCCGGGTCACCGCGGCCGGCTCCCACTTCGCGAATCCGACGTGCGGGGGCTTCGATCCCCGTCGCAAGCGCCGGACGGTCGTGTACGAGCTCATCCTGTCCGGCACCGCGGCCCGGGCCGACCGGGACGGCTGCGAGGCGATGTCGATGGCGTTCAACGCCTCGAACATCCCGGTGGAGTCGCAGGAGGCGAACCAGCCCGTCCGCATCGAGCGCTTCGAGCTGATCCGCGACTCGGCGGGCGCGGGCCGCTACCGGGGCGGCACCGGGATCCGGCGAGACCTCCGGTTCTTCCTCGAGGGCGGTCGGCTCACCAACAACACGGAGCGGCACCGCTTCGGGCCGTGGGGGCTCTTCGGCGGACAGCCGGGTCGGCCCGGCGTCACGCTGGTGAACCCGGGCACGCCCGCGGAGCGGCGCGTGCACTCCAAGGCCTCCGACACCGTCCAGCCCGGGGACGTGGTCTCGTTCCAGCAGTCCGGAGCCGGCGGATACGGCCCGCCCTGGGAGCGAGACCCGCGGGCGGTGCTCCGCGACGTCGTCGAGGACTACGTGTCGATCGAGGGCGCGCGGCGGGACTATGGCGTCGTCATCGATGGCGCGACGATGACCGTCGACGACGCGGCCACCAGGGACGCGCGCGCCGCGATGCGCCGAGCCGGTTCGGGACCGGACGTCAGTCGCCTGGGACCGCTCTGGTGACGCGGTGGCGGAGGCGGCAGCCGCATGGTTCAATGACCGTGATGTCCGCTGCGTGGAGGTGGACCATGGTCCGATCCAGGATTCTCGGCGCAGCCCGGATCGCCGGGCTCGCTCTCGTGCTCCCGCTCGCCACCGCCGCCCTCGCCCACCACGGGTGGAGCGGCTACGACGCCAGCAAGCCGCTCACGGTGACCGGCACGATCAAGGAAGCGGGTTACGAGCACCCGCACGGCTTCGTGCGGCTGCAGGCGGGCGAGAAGGCGTGGGTCGTCACGCTGGCGCCGCCGTCGCGGATGGAGAACCGGGGCCTCCAGTCGGCGTCGCTCAAGCCGGGCACGACGGCCACCGTGATGGGCTACCCGAGCCGAACCGACCCGGGCGAGATGCGGGCCGAGTGGATCGCGATCGACGGCAAGACCACCCAGCTCCGGTAGTGGGAACGCCTCGGAGCGGCGCCCGCTAGTGCATCCTCCGGAAGGCCCGGCCTGGCTCGTCGCGCTCGAGACGAGCGGCTTCGCCCAGGCCATGCGGCACTGGCTCTGGCTCTATCCGATCGTCGAGATCGTCCACATCCTCGGCTTCGTGCTGCTGATCGGCGCCGCGATGATGTTCGATCTCCGCCTCCTCGGGATCTCGGCGCGCATCCCGGTCTCGGACCTGGCCCGGCATCTCCTCCCGTGGTCGCGGGTCGGCCTGGGGATGGTCGCCGTCTCGGGTCTCTCCATGTTCTCGGCGCACGCGACCGAGTGGATCGCCAACCCGGCGTTCTGGGTCAAGCTCTCCCTCATCGTCCTGGCCGGGCTCAACGCCTGGGCCTTCCACCGCTTCACGTTCCCCTCGGTGGCGACCTGGGACCGCGGCGCGGCAGCCCCGGCCGCCGCGCGGGTGTCGGCGATCGCGTCGCTCGCGCTCTGGGCCGGCGTCGTCACCTGCGGGCGCCTGCTCGCCTACCTCTGACCTAGTCCCGACCGCCTCGTGTCCGTCGCCGAGGTGGTGCTCCTCACCGCGAACGCGGTGTACGGCAGCGCCTACGTCACCATGCGACCCGCCATCGAGGCCGCCGGGCCCGTCACCCTCGCCTTCCTTCGGTTGCTCATCGGGTTCGCGATGGTCGCGCCGGCCGGCCTCGGCGCGCGCGGCGCGGGGGCGGCGCGCTTGTCCGCCGGCGATCACCGCACGCTCTTCTGGATGGGCTTCGTCGGCTTCACGCTGGCCATGGCCCTCGCCCACTGGGGGCTCGCGTGGTCGACGGCCACCAACGCCGCGCTCCTGGTCGCCACCGAGCCCATCGCGCTCATCGCGCTCGCGCCGATCGTGCTGGGCGAGCGGCTCACCCGGCGGGAAGGCTGGGGCACGGCCCTGGCCCTGGTCGGCGCCACCGTGATCGTGGTCAACGGCGTGCCGGGCCTCACCGTCTCCATCGCGCCCCACTGGCGCGGGGATCTCCTGCTCCTCCTCTCGGGCGTCTGCTTCGCCGCGTACTCGCTGCTCGGCCGCCCGGTCCTCGCCCGCTACCCGAGCATCCGGGTCACCGCGTGGTCCTTCCTCTGGGGCGTCGTCACCACGGCTCCGCTGGCGGCCGTCGAGTGGCGGGTCGGCAGCCGGGCGCCGTGGACGGCGGCGAGCGTGGCCGCCGTCCTCTACCTCGGCATCGTGATCACCGGGCTCGGCTACCTCGTGTGGAACTGGGCGCTCGAGCGCGTCTCCGCGGCGAGGGCCGCGATCTACCTGAACGTCCAGCCGCTGGTGGGCGCGCTGCTCGGCGTGGCATGGCTCGGCGAGCCGATGTCCGTCTTCACCGTGGCCGGCGGCGTGCTCGTCATCCTGGGACTCTGGCTCGCCGTGACGGGCCGCCCCGCGCCAGTCTGACCTCACGGACCGAGACGGCGGCGCGCCTCCGCGAACACCGCCTCGAACATCGACCAGGTGAGCTTGCCGGTCTGCGTGTTCTGGCGGCTCGGATGATAGGTCCCCAGGAGGGCGACGCCCCAGGGCAGGTCGACGGCGACGCCGTGGGCGAATCGAGGCCGGGGGCGCGGGACCGGCAGCCCGATGGCGGCCGCCGCGCTCAGGTAGGCGTCGAAGCCGATCCGTCCGAGGCCGAGGACCACTTGGACGCGCCCGAGCCGCGGCAGCTCCGCGTGGAGGTACCGGGCGCACCGGCGCAGCTCCGACGGCTCGGGCCGGTTGTCGGGCGGCACGCAGTGGAGCGCCGCCGTGATGTAGGCCTCGACGAGCCGGAAGCCGTCCCCTCGACGGTGCGACGTGGACTGAGTCGCGAACCCGTGAGCGTGCAAGGCCCGCGCGACCCACTCTCCGCTCCCGCCCGCGGCATCGCCGGTGAACATGCGGCCGGTGCGATTCCCGCCGTGGGCCGCCGGGGCGAGCCCGACGAGAAGGAGACGGGCCGACGCATCGCCGAGACTGGGCACCGGACGCGCCCAGTACGTTTCGCCCCGGAAGCGGCGCGGCGGCGTGGCCGCCACCGCCTCGCGAAACCGCACCAGCCGCGGGCACAGTCGGCACGCGACGATCCGCGCCTGGAGGTCACGCAGCGCCATCGGACGTCATGATAGACTGCGCGGCGTCCACGCGCGCCCGGGCTCGCCGGCAGCAGCGCGGACCATCGGATGCCTAGATCGATTCGCCGGCTCGCCCCGCTCGCCGTCCTCGATCCTTCGTCCACGCCGCACGAAGGGAGACCCTGATGGTCCCGGCGCTCATCGTCCACGGCGGGGCGGGCGCCGACCCCGACGACAAGCCGACGTACCGCGAGGCGCTGGGCGAGGCCCTCCGGCGAGGCTGGACGGTCCTCCGCGGCGGAGGCTCGGCGCTGGACGCGATCGAGGGGGCCGTCCGGGCGATGGAGGAGCACCCGCGGCTGAACGCCGGCTACGGGTCGGCCCTCACCGAGCGCGGCACCGTCGAGTGCGACGCCTCGATCATGGAAGGCGACACGCTCCAGGCGGGCGCGGTGGGCGCCGTGAGCGGCGTCCGGAGCGCGATCGGGCTCGCGCGTAGGATCCTCGAGGACGGCCGCCACATTCTCCTCGTCGGCGACGGCGCGCACGCCTTCGCGCGCGATCACGGCGTGCCGCTGTGCTCGCCGGATGCGCTCGTGACCGACCCGCAGCGGCGAAGCCTGGCCGAGCATCTGGCGGGGCGCCGCGAGAAAACGCGCCAGACGTCAGGCACGGTCGGCGCCGTGGCCATTGACGTGTACGGGCGGATCGTCGCCGGGACCTCGACGGGCGGCTACACCGGGAAGCGGCCCGGGCGCGTCGGCGACTCCGCCCTGATCGGCTCCGGCACCTACGCCGACAGCCGGCTCGGCGGCGTGTCCACGACCGGCCACGGGGAGGCGTTCATCCGCACGGTGCTCGCCAAGACGGCGCTCGACATCCTCAAGGAGCTGGACGACCCCCAGCTGGCGGCCGACGTCTCCCTCGACATCGTCCGGGAGGAGGGGCGCGGAAGCGGCGGCCTGATCCTGATGGACTGGCGCGGCCGCCTCGCGTACGCGACCTCCACGACGTTCATGCCGGTCGGCTGGTGCCAGGGAACGGCGGCGGACCCGGTTCTCCGCTTCTAGCGCGGTGATACGGTAGGGCGTGATCGACGCCGCACTCGGACGCCGGCCCGCGTCCGCCGCGCCCGATGGGCGTGGATCCTCCGCCCCCGGAACCGGCCGCGTGACGCGATCTCAGCCCGGCAGCGCCGCGCCGATCCGATCGCGCACGAGCGCCATCAGGAGATCCGGCCGCGCCTTGCGATCCGCGTCGGGCGGAAGGTCGGACTCGCCGACCGGCGCGTGGTACGTGATGGTGATGCGGCCTCGGCGCGGCAGCCGTCGCCCCGCCGGCCAGGCCTCGAACGCCCCGGCGATCGTGACGGGCACGACTGGACTGCCGGTGGCCAGGGCGAGCCGGAAGGCGCCCGGGCGGAACGCTTGAAGGCTGCCGTCGCGCGAGCGGCCGCCTTCCGGAAAGATGACGAGCGGTTCGCCCTGCCGCAGGATGCGGAGCGCCCGCCGGACCGCGGGGCCGTCCGCCTCTCCTTCCTGAACCGGAAAGGCGCGGGCCCACCGCATGAGCGCGCCCAGCCCCCGGATCCGGAAGAACGGCTCCAGCGCCATGTAGTGGAGTGGCCGGCGGATCGGAATCGTGATCAGGATGGGATCCATGAACGAGGCGTGATTGGGCGTGATGACGACCGGGCCGGCCGGCGGGACGTGCTCGACGCCTTCGAAGCGGATCCGGAAGAGCCCTCGGGCCGCCGCCCGGAACCCCGGGCGGCACGCCTCGAGGAACCAGAAGGGCACGGGGCGCACGTGATCATCGTGACACGCCGGCTCCGGCGGTGACAACGACGCCGTCGCACCGCCCCCTGCTCGTCGCTCACCGCGGGGCCGCGGCGATCGCTCCCGAGCACACCATCCCGGCCTACGAGGCCGCCGTCGCCGCCGGGGCTGACGCCCTGTGGCTCGACGTCCAGGAAACGGCGGACCAGCAGCTGGTCGTCCTCCACGACGACCGCCTCGAGCGAACGACGAACGGCCGGGGGCGCGTGCGCGAGCGCACGGTCCGGGAGCTGAAGCGCCTCGATGCGGGCCGGTGGTTCGGCTGGCGGTTCCGCGGGCAGCGGATCCAGACGCTGTCGGAGGTGCTGGAGCGGTTCCGCGACCGGGCAGGGTTCGTGGTGGCGCTGCGAGCGGGCTCGGACGTCTTTCCCGGGATCGAGGAGCGCGCGCTGGGGCTCCTCCATCTCCACGGTGCGGCGGACCGGACCCTCGTGGCCTCCTACGACCACCACGCGCTGACGCGGTGCCACGCGCTCGACGCGGACATCACCCTCGGGGCGTGCGTCGCGGCCCGCCTCCTCGACCCTGGAGGGCTCGCGCCCGCC
Source organism: uncultured Candidatus Rokubacteria bacterium (assembly GCA_963765195.1). Lineage (GTDB taxonomy): Bacteria > Methylomirabilota > Methylomirabilia > Rokubacteriales > DASRDR01 > DASRDR01. The sequence continues at coordinate 126,903 of CAVXVV010000080.1, read as the reverse complement.
GGCGTGGTGACCGTGCTCTGCCTGGACGCCGGCCTGGTTCTCGAGCAGGACGTGGCCGCGGTGAAGGACGCGGGGCTCGAATGCTACCTGACGGGCGTGGCGGACGCCGCGGACGCGCGCCGCGTCGCGCCCTGGCGCCCCACCGCCCTCGTCATGGGGTCAGACTTTGACTTCTAAACAAATCCGGTGGGCGCGCGGAAATTGTTAAGAAGTCAAAGTCTGACCCCGTCCAGCGCGGCGCGGATGGCCTGGCGCTCCGCGTCCGGGATCGGGGTCAGCGGGGGGCGCACGTGGGCGGCGGGGATCCGCCCCAGCATCGCCAGCGCCTCCTTCATCCGGTTGTGCATGTCGACGAAGGGCGGCGCGTAGAACACGCGCACCAGCGGATCGAGCCGGTCGTTGATCCGCCGCGCGCCGTCGAGATCCCCTTTCCGGCACGCGTCGAACAGCTCCGCCTGGAGGTCAGCCACCACGCTCCCCATCCCCGAGATCGCCCCGTCGGCGCCCAGGAGGAAGCTCGCCATCAGCGACATCGTGAACGACGAGAGCACGGCGACGGGGCGTCCCGTGGCGCGGATCGCCCGCAGGTTCCGCTCGAAGGCGACGATGTCGTTCGACCAGTCCTTGACGGCGGCCACCTGCGGGATCTCGCAGAGCCGGGCGAGCGTCTCCGGCGCGTATCCGATGCCGGAGGCCGGCGGGTACTCGAAAACGATGATCGGGAGATCCGCGCCGGCTGCCACCTCGCTCACGTGCCGGATCACCATGTCGGGCTTGAGCTGGGCGCCCCACATGAAGGGCGTCGGCGGGAAGAGCAGGATCCCCGCGGCGCCCTCGCCCTTCGCGTCCCGGGCCAGGCGGACCGCCTCCTGGGTGCCGTCGGTGTACACGCCGGCCACGACCGGGAGCGCGCCGCGCACCTCGTCGACCGCGATCGCGAGCGCGCGCCGGCGCTCCTCCCGGTCCAGCGAGGACACCTCGGCCGCGTGGCCGTTGACGACGAGACCCGTCACGCCGCGCACGTCGGCCAGCCAGCGGAGGTGCCCCCGGTAGGCCGGCTCGTCGATCGAGAGGTCGGCGCGAAACGGCAAGAGGTTCGCCGGCATCACGCCCTCGAAGCGGAGGGGCTGGCTCATCGGGTCCTCCTTGGAAGTCCTTGCGGCTCGCGGCGCAGGCGGCCGTGATGGCGTCGATCGATCTCACGTGAGCTCGGGCTCCTTGCCGCGCTCTGCGTCCATCGCCTGGAGGGCCTCGTCGACGCCCCCGCCCTCGTGCACGATCGACACCACGGCCGCCGCGACGGCGCGCGGATCGTCCGCGCCCGGGTAGAGCACGTTCCGCCCGATCATGGCGCCGCGGACGTTCGCGCCCGCGGTCATCCCGCGGCGCAGGTCCTCGAGGACCGGTCGCGCATCCCCGACCGCCTCCCCGCCCAGGAGCGCGATGGGCAGCGTCGTCGCGCGCGCGACCCGCTCGAACTCCGGGCAGGTCGGCAGCTTGATCCAGGTGTAGAGGGAGCTCGCGCCCCAGGACGACGCCACGCTGACCGCATCGATCAGGGCCCGCGCGGTCCGCACGACCTTGTACGCTCCGTTCTCGCGGACCACCGGCAGGGGCTCGAGGAACGAGAGAAGGCTGGCCTCGGCCAGCTCGTTGATCGCGCGCACGCAGCCCTCGATGGTCGTCAGGGAGCCTCGATCCGTGGGATCGATCCGCACCATGAACTTGCCCCCGTCCATCCCGAGGACGAGCATCCGGCGCGTCGTGAAGCCCGTGAAGCGGTCGTCCATCTCCCAGGCGGATCCTGGCAGGCCGCCCCGGTTCATGCAGCCGAGGAGCAGCCGCTCGTCCAGCGGGCTCTGCCCGCCGCGCTCGCGGATGAGCCCGCCCAGGATCAGGAGGTCCTCGACGAGGTCGGGCGTCGACATGAACCCGTCGATCCCGGGATGGCTGAGGACGCGGAGGATCCGGGCCAGGAGCTCGTGCCGGTCGGCCATCGCCACGGGATCGTCCTGGATCTTCAGGCTGGCGCGGCCCGGGTGGTCCGCCGCGAGGATGACCAGCTTGCCGTCGGGCACCGGCATGCGCCGCCGCGCGCGGCGGTCCGCCTCGCCGTCGGCGAACGCGGGCTGGCGGATCCGGACGTCGGTGATCGCCTCGTAGAGCTCGCGCGGCAGGTACGCGCGCGCATCGAATCCCGTGGGCATGGTCGGCTCCCCTTCGGCGTCCCGAACCGTCCGTCCTCTCACGGCCCTCCGCGAGAGCAGACTGCGTCATGGTCGCCGAAAACGGCGGCACTCACAAGTGACGTGACGGCTGCCCCTCGCGCTACAGGAGCACCCGGCCCTGGAGCCAGAGGGCGTCGCCGACGGTGCGGTGGCCCCGCCGGGTCAGCTGGGGCACCAGCTCGACCATCACGGCGCCCGCGATCACGGCGTCGCCCCGGGCCGTGTGGCGCCCTGTCACCGGCACCCCGAGCCTCGATGCGACGGACTCGAGGGTCACGTCCGACCAGCCGGGATGAAGGGCGGCGGTGAGTCGCATCGTGCAGAGGGCGGCGTTCCCGAGCGGCGGCCGCTGGCGGCCGCGGCGCGCCCTGTCGAGCACGGTGAGATCGAAGGCGACTCCGTGCCCCACCACGACGTGGTCGCCGCAGAGGGCGTCGAGCTCGTCCAGCACCTCGTCCAGCCGCGGCGCCGCGCTCACCATCGTGTCGGTGATGCCGTGGATCCGCGTGGAGGCGGCCGGGATGGACCGGCCGGGATTCAGGAGCGTCTCGTAGCCGCCCGCCGGCTCGCCTCCCCGGAAGGGCACGACCGCGATGGATACCGCGGCGTCGCGCCGGGCGTCGAGTCCGGTCGTCTCGAGATCGATGGCGACGAAGTCGCCATGCCGGAGCAGCTCGAGCGGCCGGTCGTCCGCGGGCGGCCTGCGCCCGCGGAGCCACCGAGCGAGACGCCTCACTCGAGCAGATCCGTCGCGTAGCGCACGCGCAGGCTCTCCTGCACCCGCGTGACCGTCCGGAGCGCATCTCGCAGCAGGAGCGTGTCGGCGTGGGAGAGGCGCTTGACGTCGAGTCGGTTGTCCGGCGGCTCGTCCCGCTCGAGCCGTCCGAGCTGGTGGGCGAGACGGAGCCGCTGGAGGAGCTGGTAGGCGTCCACGATCTCGCGCCCCTCGTCCGCTTCGTAGACGCCCTGCGTGGTGGCCAGTCGGAAGCGGTCCACGCTGTTGGTCTCCGCGAGACCCAGCGCGAGGGCGTGCACCCGCCCCGCCCCGGTGAGCTGGAGGACGCCGCCGCCCTTGATGTCGACCGTGCCGCGATGGGGCTCGGCGCGAGCCGGTCGGATGTTCCCGAACACCGTCAGCGGGACCGGCCGCTCGACGACATCCCGGGCGAGGAGTCCCAGGAGGCGCCGGGCGCCGGGGGCCTCGGTCTGGATCACTCCCCGAAGCCGCGACGCCAGGGCCGCCGCACCCCCGGCCGCGCGCAGGTCGAAGAAGATGCAGGCCGCCAGGACCTCCTCCGGGCCGCTGTCCTGCATCCAGTCACGGAAGCGCCGCGCCCACGCGCCGACCGGCCGGCACCACTCCGGGTTGGATGCCATGATCCGCCCCGGGCACTCCGGGAAGCCGATCCGGACCAGCGCCCCGTTGACCTCGCCGGCGAGACGCCCGAAGTAGGTCGCGACCGCCGCCGCGTCCGCCGGTGACGGGTCCTCGTACGCGAGGCCGTTGTCCTGATCGGTCCGGAGCCCCTGCTCCTGCCGGGCCTCGCTGCCAAAGGCGAGCCAGCAGAACGGAACAGGCGCCGGCCCGACGGGCGCCCCCGGCTGCGTGGCGAGATCGAGCACCCGCTGCGTCATCCGGTCGTTCAGCTCGGCGACGATCCGCCCGACGTCGTACGCCGTGCCGCCCTCGTCGACCAGCCGGCGCACCAGGGCCGTCACCCGCGCGCCGAGCCGAGCGAGCTCGTCGACGGACCCGGCGAGCCCGATCTCGCGGGCCAGCACCACCGGGTGCGTCGAGTGGAGCCGCAGGAAGTCCTCGCTCGACACGACGCCCAGGAGGCGTCCCTCCTCGACGACCACGAGGTGGTGGATGCCGCGCCGGGTCATCTCGAGGAGCGCCTCGAAGCCGTAGGCGTCCGGATCCACCGTGACCAGCGGGGCGGACATGACGTCCGCGGCCGTCGTCGTGGCCGGGTCGAGGCCCCCGGCGACGACCTTGCCCCGGAGGTCCCGGTCGGTAACGATCCCGGCCGGCGCGCCGTCGTCTCCCAGGATCACCGCCGACTCGGCGCCGGCCGCGACCATCCGCCGGGCGAGCTCGCGCACGGTCGTCCCGACGCCGGCCGTGACTGGCGGCCGCGCGACGAACTCTCGCGCGGGATTCAGGAACAGGGACACGTCGCGGTTGTTCACGGCCGCCCTCGTGTCAGCCCGCGCGGCGCCGCCACCGGCGCCCGAGCGCCACCGCGATGGCCCCGACCGCGCCCAGGACGTTCGCCGCCGCGACCAGGACGAGGGCAACAAGCAGGAGCGCCATCACCGGACCGAGGTGCAGGGCGGGCACGGCCTCGAGGGGAAGCTGGCTCTCCAGCCAGAAGAGCGGCATCAGCACGACCACCGGGAGCCCGATCAGGACCGCCAGGAGGCCGATCGCGCCTCGCCCGACCCGGACCATCGGGTCGAGCGCGCGCGAGCGCTCCTCCACCCGGACCCACAGCGTCGTGATCGCGATGAACGCGACGGGCAGCCCGACCAGGAACGCGGCCGGCGGGAGACGTCCGGTCCCGCTCGCGGCGTAGATGCCGGCGAAGACCACGGCCCCGAGCACGTTCACGGCGGCGAGGGCCATCATGCCGGCGACTCGATCCGGGGCGATGGCCCGGTGAGGGCGATGGCTCCCGTCGGACGGCCTACCGGATCGACGGTCCCACCCACCGGGCGAGCAGGACTCGCGCGCCCAGCCAGAGCGCGACGTAGACGCCCAGCGCGACCAGGCGCACCCGCCGCTCCGGGGTCCCGGCCCGCAGCAGCGCGCGCACGGGACGGGTCAGCGGTCCGGTCACCACGGAGAAGAACCAGAGCACCGGGCTGTCCGGGCGCGTCACAAACCGGGCGAAGAGGATGTGAAGAAACAGGTAGACGGACGCCATGAAGAACACGAGCGGGACCACGACGTTGATCGTGTGGAGAAGCCGGACGGACAGGTCGGGCGAGATCACGACCGCATGGTACCAGCGGGCAGGGACGCGCAGTGCGTCCCTGCCCGCCGGCGGCCGCGAACGCGATGTCTAGCGGGCGGCCCGGGCGACGTCCCGGCCGAGGGGATCGCCCTGGTAGGCCTGGCCGCTCTTCGGGTAGCGGACGCTCACGACCAGGTCCTGTACCTCCTTGGGCGGCGGCGCCGTCAGGAGAGACACGATCCAGATCGTGAGGATGCCGGCCGGCAGCCCGAAGATCGCCGAGGCAATCGTCTGCGTGCCGTACCAGGAAAGACCGTAGAACCGGCTACCGACCATGTAGAACGCGGTCACCGCGAGGCCGACGGCCATGCCCCAGCACGCGCCGGTCTTGTTGGCGCGCTTCCACCAGATACCCATCACCAGCGCCGGGAAGAACGAGGCCCCGGCCAGACTGAAGGCCCAGGCCACGAGCTCCACGATGATCGCCAGCCGGTACGTCGAAACGTAGGCCGCGATGAGGGCGGTGACCACGAGCAGGACCTTGGTGATCGTCAACCGAACTGCCAGCGACGTCCGGGGGTTGATGACGTTGTAGTAGAGGTCGTGCGAGATCGCATTCGCGATGGTCAGCAGAAGACCGTCGGCGGTCGATAGCGCCGCCGCCAGCCCGCCCGCCATCACGAGGCCGGTGATCACGAACGGCAGTCCCGCGATCTCCGGCATCGAGAGGACCACGAAGTCCGTGGAGCGGATCACGAAGTCCGCCCACTGGACGACGCCGTCACCGTTCTTGTCCACGACGCTGAACAGCCCCGCCGGCTGCCAGAGCGTCACCCAGCGAGGCAGGTCCGCGATCTTGCTCCCCACGAGCTTCGCGTAGATGGTGAACCGCGCGAAGGCCGCGTAGGCCGGCGCCGTGAAGTACAGCAGGAAGATGAAGAACAGGGACCACGCGACGGAGGTGCGCGCCTGACGCACCGACGGCGTCGTGTAGTACCGGGTCAGGATGTGCGGCAATCCCGCGGTGCCGACCATCAAGCAGAAGGTCAGCGCGAGGAAGTTCCACATCCCGACACCAGTCGGAACGGTGAGATACCGGCCGAACTTGGCGGTCTCGCTGGCGGCCGGGGCCGTGGCCTGGCGCGCAGCGAGGGCAGCCTGGGCCTTCAGCTTCTCGACCTCGGCCTCCGGCAAGCCACCCGCCTTGATCTTGGCGTTTGCCTCGTCCGCTTCCTTCTGCCAGAGCGCCCGGGTCTCCTTCTCCTTGGCGTCCTTGGTGATCTCGAGCGCCCGGGTATTGTTCTGCTGGAGGAGCCGGCCGTAGGTCAGCTCGGGGATCGGGATCGCGAAGATCGTCCACGACAGGTACACGACGGGGACCAGGTAGGAGATGATCAGAATGATGTACTGCGCCACCTGGGTCCAGGTCACCGACTTCATGCCGCCGAGCACCGAACAGAACAAGACGCCCAGGAGCCCGACGAACACCCCGACGTTGAAGTCGAGCCCGATGAACCGGGAGACGATCAGCCCGACGCCGGTCACCTGCGCGATCAGATAGGTGAACGAGCAGGCGATCGCCGCGATCACGCCGATGACCCGGGGAAGGTTGCCGCCGAATCGGGCGCCCAGGAAGTCGGGGATCGTGTAGGCGCCGAACTGCCGGAGGTACGGGCCGAGGAAGACAGCCAGCAGGAGGTATCCGCCGGTCCACCCCATGACGTAGGCAAGGCCCGCGAACCCCTGGGCGGACAGCGCGCCGCCCATCGAGATGAACGACGCCGCCGACATCCAGTCCGATCCCGTGGCCATGCCGTTGAACACGGCGGGCACGCCGCGGCCGGCCACGTAGTACTGGTCGGGGTTCGACGTGCGGGTCAGGATGCCGATCACGACATAGATGGCCAGCGACAGCGCCATGAAGATCCAGCCGATCATCTGGTTGCTGAACAGCCCGAGCGCCTCCCCGATGCCGATGAGGACCGTGACGCCGAGGAAGCTGATCGTGTAGAGGCCGAAGATCCTCTCGAGGCTCATCCCCATGGCGGCTAGCCCTCCTCGCGGATGCCGAACTCGACATCCTTCTTGTTCATCAGGTGGGCGTACACCGCGATCTCGATGACGAAGATCGCGAGCGACCCCTGAGCCGCCATGTAGTAGCCGAGGGGGAAGCCGAGGAACGCGTACTGGTTGAGCCATCCGGCCCACAGCCCGGAGATCAGGTAGGTGACCACGAACCAGATGACGAGCAGGATCGTGGTCAGCTTGACGTTGTATTGCCAGTACTCCTGTTTCTGCCGTTCGGTCAGGTCAGCCATCGACGCCCTCCATTGGGCCGGTCAAGGGCAATGCGAACAGGCACAGCGCGGCACAACGTTCCTGCGATGCCGGTACGTTACAGCACCCAAGCAGAGAACGTGCTAGGGGCGGCCGGGCGCGGTTTCACCGTCATTGGCGGCAATTCTCGTGGGCTTGCGCGATCCGGGCCCATCGGAGGTCCACATGGTCCGCGCACCATGGTGCCGGCACCATGCGTCACCGACGCTAGGGGGTCGACTCGGGCGGCGGCTCACCGGCAGACGCCCGCGAGCGAAGCCCGTAGCGGACCATCTTCTCCCAGAGGTTCTTGTTGTCCATGTCGGCGTGGCGCGCGGCCGCGGAGAGCTTGCCGCCGTGGAGCCCGAGGACGCCGGCCACGTAGGCGCGCTCGAACTCCTCCACGACCCTCGCCTTGGCGTCCCGGAACGGCAGCGTCAGGTCGACGACGGCGCGATCGGCTCCGCCCGGGGCGAGGAAGGGGGCGACGTCGGCGATCACGTCCTCGCGCGCGACGATGACCGCACGCTCGATGACGTTCTCGAGCTCCCGCACGTTGCCGGGCCAGGGGTACCGCACCAGCGCGTCGAGGGCGGCCGGCGCGAAGCCACGGATCGCCTTCTTGCACCGGCGCGAGCTTTCCTCCAGGAAGTGCGCCGCGAGACCCGGGATATCCTCGGCCCGGTCGCGCAGCGACGGCACCCGCATCGGGAACACCGCCAGGCGATAGAAGAGATCGCGCCGGAAGGCGCCGCGCTCGACCGCTTCCCGGAGGTCCCGGTTGGTGGTGGCTATGAAGCGCACGTCGATGTCGACGGGGCGCTCCGCGCCGATCGGCGTGATCCGCTTCTCCTCGATCGCGCGCAGGAGCTTCGACTGGAGGCCGAGCGGCATCTCGCCGATCTCGTCGAGCAGGAGCGTGCCGCCGCTCGCCAGCTGGAAGTGGCCCCGTCGCGGCTCGATCGCGCCCGTGAACGCGCCCCGTCGGTACCCGAAGAGCTCGGACTCGAACAGCTCCTCCGGGATCGCGGCGCAGTTCACCGCGACGAACGGCTTCTCCCTGCGCGGCCCCGAGAAGTGGAGGGTCCGCGCGAGCAGCTCCTTGCCGACCCCGGTCTCGCCGTCGATCAGCACCGTCGTGTCGAGCTGCGCGACCTCGTTGAGGAGCGCGAGGATCTCGAGCATCTTCGGGCTCTTCGCGACGACGTTCGTCAGGGTGAACCGCTCCTGGTTGCGGCGGACCGACTGGCGACGCTGGTCGCGCAGGTCGCGGAACTCGAGCGCCCGTCGCAGAGACCAGCAGGATCTCCTCCGGCTCGAACGGCTTGACCAGGTAGTCTTCCGCCCCGAGACGGGTCGCCTCGACGGCGGCGCCGATGGTGCCATACGCGGTCATCACCACGACGCCGATCTCCGGCCGCTCGGCCTTGAGCCGGCGCACGACCTGCACGCCGTCCATGCCCGGCAGGCGCTGGTCGGTGAGCGCCAGGTCGACGTCCTCGCGCTTCAGGAGATCCAGCGCCTCCTCGCCGCTCCCCGCGGTCAGGACCTCGAAGCCCTCGAGCTCGAGAGCGCGCCGCAGCGGGCGGAGAAAGACCTCGTCATCCTCGATGATCAGCACTCGTCGCTTCATCCAGCACTCCTGTCGGAAGGGAGATCACCACTCGCGTCCCCCGCCCGGGCTCCGAGGTGACGCGAACCTCCCCGGCGTGAAGGTCCACGATCTTCTTCACGATGGCAAGGCCGAGTCCGGTGCCCGTCGGCTTCGTCGTGAAGAACGGAAGGAAGATCCGCTCGAGCTCCTCGGGCGAGATTCCCACCCCGTTGTCGACGACCTCGAGCACGACGACGCCGTCGCGACCCTGGCAGGTCACGTGGACGCGGCCGCCGGAGCGTCGCTCGGCGGCGTCGATCCCGTTGCGCGTGACGTTCATCAGGACCTGCCGCAGACGGCGGCCGTCGACGAGAGCGACGACCACGCCGGGGAACGCCTGGCTGGAGAGCGCGACACCGCGCGCTCGCGCTTCCGCGCCCAGCTGCTCGACCACCTCCCGCATGATCCGCTCGACGTCGAACGGCTGGCGGTCGAGGCGCGTCTCCCGCGTGTAGTCCAGGAGGTGGCTCACGATAGCCTCGATCTCCACCACACCGGACCGCATGCTCTCCGTCATCTCCCGCGAGAGCGTGTCGCCGCCGTGCTTCGAGAGGACCGCCATGGCCATCTTGATGCCGCCCAGCGGGTTCCGGATCTCGTGGGCGACGCCTGCCGCCATCTGGCCGAGCGACGCGAGCGTCTCCTGCTGGATCAGCCGCCTCTGGAGCTCTTGCTGCTCGGTGAGGTCGCGGAGCACGCCGACGGTGCCCAGGACCTGCCCGCCCGGATCGACGATCGGCGTGACGGCCAGGTGCGCCGGCAGATCCCGCGCGGACCGCGTCCGCACCCTGACCTCCCCCTTCCAGGCGTAGGCGCCGCTGAACGCCTGGCCCGCGTGGCCACTGGACCCGCCCGTTCCGAGGAGCTCCCACCAGTGCGCCCCGGCCAGCTCGGCCTGCGAGGCCCCGAAGAGGCGTTCCCCGGCCGGGTTCACGGTCACCAGGCGCCCGCTCGTGTCCGTCGTGACGATGCAGTCGTCCACGCTGCGCACCACGCTCGCCAAGAGCCGCTCGTTGTGCCGCGCCTCTTCCTCGGTCGTCTGGAGGGAGTGCCGCAGCTCCTGGAACGACTCCACGAGGCGCTCCGCCTCGCCCGTCGAGAGCGTGAAGCGGTCCTCCACGATGAAGCGGGCGGCCGCCGCGCCGAGCGACGCGGCGAGGCGCTTCTCCAGACGGATCCGGATCTCGAGGAGCTCGGGAGGCGTGAACTCGTGCGGCGGCTTGGTGCCCAGCACCTCCCCGGTGATGACGGCCGCCTCCGGGCCGCCCACGTAGTGGTGGACGATGCGCTCGATCTCCCACGGGGAGAGGATCGCTCCGACGGGCATGGTCGGGGCGCCAGGAAAGCGCCCGGTGAAGGCCGCCGCCTGGAGCCGCTCCTCTGCATCCTGACGGGTGGCCAGCGACACGAAGATGTAGCCGGCCAAGTTCGCCAGCAGGGACCAAAAGAGCCCGTGACTCAGCGAGTCGAGCCCCGCGAGGCCGAACAGCTCGGTCGGACGCAGCCAGGCTTGCCCGAACAGCCCCGATTCCAGGATCGACGGCCCGACCACGCCTTCCTTCACGAGTACCGGGACGATCAGCGTGTAGAACCAGAGCCCGAAGCCGGCGGAGATGCCCACGACCGCGCCGCGCCGGTTCCCGCGCGGCCAGACGAGCCCGAGCAGGATCGCCGGCGCGCACTGCGTCACCGCGACGAAGGACAGCAGGCCCATCTCGACCAGCAGGAAGCGTCCGGCCGCCAGCGACGCCCAGCCGTATCCCAGGAACACCACCAGCAGGATGCACAGCCGCATGGAGCGGAGGCTGGCCCGATAGATATCCCGGCTCCGATTGCGGAGCAGGATCGGCACGATGATGTCGTTCGTCAGCATCTTCGACAGCGCGAGCGAGTCGACCACGATCATCGCGGTGGCCGCCGAGAAGCCCCCGAGGAACACGAGGATCGACAGCGCCGGGCTGCCGGCCGACATCGGCAGGAGCAGCACGAACTGGTCCGCCTGCGTGCGTGGCAGCGTCAGCAGCCCGGCAATCGCAATCGGCAGGACGAACACGTTGATGAGGAGGAGGTAGAGCGGGAACATCCACGACACGGCGGACACGTGCCGCTCGTCCTGGTTCTGCACCACGAGGACGTGGAACTGCCGCGGGAGGAACATGACGGCCATCATCGAGACGATCAGCATCGCCGCCCAGCGCGAGAAGGACGCGGTCGGTGACTCGCCGAGGGTGACCAGCCGGCTGAGGGCGGGATCGGCGAGGAGCCGGCCGAACAAATCGCCGAATCCGCCGAAGAGGATCCACGTCACGTAGGCGCCGGCGGTGAGAAACGCGAGCAGCTTCACGACCGATTCCACGGCGACCGCGGTCAGCAGGCCTCGCTGGGCGCGAGTGAAGTCCGGGTTGCGCGCGCCGAACAGGATGCCGAAGAGGCCCAGGACGACCGCCACCAGGAGCGTGGGGTCGAACCGGTCCAGGATCGCTTCCTGCTGGAGCATCACCTTGAAGGACTGGGACACCGCCTGCAGCTGGAGCGCGATGTACGGAATCAGGCCGACCACGACGAGGCCGGCCACCAGGGCGCCGAGCGGGGCAGACTTGCCGTAGCGGCTCGAGATGAAGTCCGAGATCGAGGTGATCCGCTGCTCCTTGGCAACGCGGACGAGACGTCGGAGCAGGACCGGCCAGAGGAGCGCGAGCAACGCCGGGCCCAGGTAGATGGTCAGGAACTCGAGCCCCTGGTTGGCGGCGAGGCCCACGCTCCCATAGAAGGTCCACGCCGTGCAGTACACCGACGCGGTCAGGACGTAGGTGAGCATCTGGAGCCGCGGTCGCTCCAGCCGCCGCGTGCGCTCCGCCCAGTAGGCGACCCCGAACAGGAAGAGCAGGTAGCCGACGACGATCGAGAGGAGCGGGCCGTAGCGGAGCCAGCTCATCGCGCTCGCTCCCTCACCAGTTCGAGTCCCGTCCGCCCGCCAGCCAGAAGAGGACGCCGATGATCCCCGCCCACACCAGGAACAGGTACAGGACCAGGGAAGGAATGCCGAAGACCGCCACCGGCCGATTGACCACGGCCAGGAAGGGCCAGGACAGGAGGATCAGGCCCAGCGCAAACAGGGCAACGAGGAGGTCCTTGCTCTTCATTGAGTCCCCCGGGCGCCCCGGCGCCGGTAGGTCGGGGGGATTATAGGCTCCCGCCCCACGGGTGACCAGACGCGCCCCGAGGCCGTGGACCCTCGCCGTGCGGAGCCGTCCCGGCGTCACGGGAGGCACGGGCCGCCGAGCGATCCGGGGGCCGCCGCTCCGCCCGGCGCCGTCGCGGTTATACTGGCTGTGCATGCGCTTCAATCTGCGCCTGCTGGCGGCCATTTGGCTGCCGCTCGTGGTCGTCCTCGGGGCGTTCGCGTACGTCTCGGTCGAGCGGGAACGCGCCCGTCTGTCCGCCGAGCTCGAGCGTCGCTCGTGGCTGCTCGGCGAGGGGCTCAAGGAGGCCGTCGAGCCCCTCATCGACAAGGGCCCCCGCGCTCAGATCCAGCGCATCGTCGAGCGCTTCGGATCCTCGGCGCGCGGCGTCGCGGTGTACGACCGCGCCGGGACGATGGTCGCCGTGACCTCCCAGTGGGCCTCCCAGCTGGACGCGCCCGCTGCCGGCCGTGCCGCTCGCGCTCGTCGACGTCGCGCCCAAGCAGGGATTCCAGACCATCCACAATCGCCAGACCTACTACTACGCGGTGCCGCTCCTCAGCGAGAACCGCCCCCGCGGCGTGCTGGTCATCCTCTCCGACGCGAGCCACATCGACCGCGCGCGGTGGGAGCTGGCGCAGCAGCACCTGATCCGGTTCGCCGTGCTCATCGCCGTGCTGAGCCTGGTCACGATGCTCGTGGTGCGCCGCAGCGTGACGCATCCCTTGAACCGGATGGCGGAGTGGGCGCGTCAGCTCCGGGCGGGCCAGGCCGGCCCGCCGCCGCCCTCGTTCGATCCCGCGCTGTTCGGTCCCCTGGCCTCCGAGGTGCGGGACCTCGCCCGAAGCCTGGCCCGGGCGCGGGTGGCGATCGCCGAGGAGGCGCGCCTCCGGCTCCGGGGCGAGGCGGTGTGGACCGAGGAGCGGCTCACCCAGTTCGCGCGAGCCCGGCTCGGCGAGCGCCCGCTCGTCGTGGTCTCGAACCGGGAGCCGGTGAGCCACGTGCGACGCGGGCGCACGATCGTCCCGCTGACGCCCGCGAGCGGCGTGGTCACCGCGATGGAGCCCATCATGCGGGCGTGCGGCGGCGTCTGGGTCGCCCACGCGAGCGGCGACGCCGACCGCGAGGTGGTCGACGAGCGCGGCATGGTGCGCCTGCCGCCGGACGCGCCCCGCTACGCGCTGAAGCGCATCTGGCTGTCGGAGGAGGAGGAGACCGGCTACTACTACGGCTTCGCCAACGAAGGCCTGTGGCCGCTCTGCCACATCGTCCACGCCCGGCCGATCTTCCGGCCCGAGGACTGGCGCCAGTACGAGGCCGTCAACGCGAAGTTCGCCGACGCGGTGCTCGAGGTGATCGCCGAGACGGACGACCCGGCCGTCCTGATCCAGGACTACCACTTCGCCCTCCTGCCCCGCCTCATCAAGGAGAAGCGCCCCGACGCCCACGTCGCGCTCTTCTGGCACATCCCGTGGCCCAACGCCGAGGCGTTCGGCATCTGCCCCTGGCAGACGGAGATCCTCGACGGGATGCTCGGAGCGGACATCGTCGGGTTCCACACCCAGTTCCACTGCAACAACTTCCTCGAGACGGTGGACCGGGTCGTCGAGGCGCGGATCGACTGGGAGCACTTCTCGGTCGCGCGGAACCAGCGCGTCACCCTCGTCAAGCCGTTTCCGATCAGCGTCGCCCCTCGCTTCATCGACGAGCCCCCCGCCACGAGCCGGGCCTCCCTCCTGCAGGAGCTCGGCATCGACGTGGAGTTCCTCGGGGTGGGGGTCGAGCGCATCGACTACACGAAGGGGCTCCCGGAGCGATTCGCCGCGATCCGCCGCTTCTTCACGCAGCACCCCGAGTACCGGGGGCGCCTGACGTTCGTCCAGCTCGCCGCCCCGAGCCGGAGCCGCATCGCCCGCTATCAGGCCCTGGAGGAGGAGCTCGTCCAGCTCGCCGGGCAGATCAACGGCGAGCTCGCGAGCGGGAGCTGGCGGCCGATCGTCCTTCTCAAGGGCCACCACGACCACCGGGACGTCTGGCCCTTCTATCGCTGGGCGGACTTCGTGATGGTGACGTCGCTCCACGACGGGATGAACCTCGTCGCCAAGGAGTTCGTCTCCGTCCGGGACGACGGCGACGGCGTGCTCATCCTGAGCCGGTTCACCGGCGCCGCCCGGGAGCTGCGCGACGCCATCCTGGTCAATCCCTACGACGTCGACGAGATGGCCGAGGCGATCCGCGGCGCCATCGAGATGACGCCCGGCGAGCGTCGGAGCCGCATGGCGCGGATGCGCCAGACCGTGCGCGAGCACAACATCTACCGCTGGGCCGGTCTCCTGCTCGGCGAGCTCGCCCGCCTGCCCGGCCAGGCCGATCTCGCCGACTGATCCGGCCTCCGGCCTGGGCTCGCGCCGGAACGCGGTGCGGCTACGCCTGACGCTCGATCCCGCGCTACGCCAGCTCCTGCGCAATGCGGGATGGCTGCTCCTCTCGGACGGAACCGTCCTGGTGGCCGGACTCCTGGGCACGCTGGTCGCCGCCCGGGCGCTCGGCGCGCAAGAGTTCGGACGCATCACGCTCGTGTGGAGCGTCGTCGGGGTCGCGCACCTCCTGGTGGACGTGCGGGCCTGGGAAGCGGTCACCCGGTACCTCAGCGAGTTCACCAGCCGGCGGCAGCCGGCGCTCGCCCTCGCCACACTGAAGCTCGCGCTCCTGGCCGAAGGCGCGGTGGCCCTCCTCGGCTTCGGCCTGATCTGGCTCGCCTCCGGGTGGGTGTCGACGCGGCTGTTCAATGACCCGTCCCTGCAGCCCCTCATCCTCCTGGGCGCGGTGACGCTGGTGGTGAGCGCCTTCGACCGGACGGCTCGCGCGGTGCTCCGGGTGTTCGACCGCTTCGGAGCCCTCGGGCTCTGCTCGGCGATCGAGGCGGTCCTGAGCCTCCTCCTCGTGATCGTCGCGGTGGCCGTTGGCGGCCGGGCGAAGGGCGTGCTCGTCGCGCATCTGGCCGCCGCCGTTGCCGGCGCCATCCTGCTGCTGGCGGTGGCCGCACGCGAGATCCACGCCAGGCTCTGGGCCGCGCGGGCATCCGCCCGCCTCTCCGCCGTGAGCCGCTACCGCCACGAGATGCTCGCCTTCGTCGGTCACAGCGCGGTCCGGGCGTCGCTGAAGGTGCTGACGCGACGCTTCGATCTCATCCTGCTCGGGCACTTCCGCTCGCCGGCGGAGGTCGGCACGTACGGCGCGGCCTTGCGGCTGGCGCAGGTCATGGAGGAGATCAGCGACCCGCTCTATTTCGCCGCCTTCCCCCAGCTGGCGCGAGCGTGGGTGGAGGCGCGGGACGAGTTCTTCCGGCTCCTGCGCCTGATGGCGGCCGGCCTCGCGGTCCTCACGTCCGCCGTCGTGGCCGTGGGGGCGATCGCGGCTCCGTTGATCGTGTCCCTCGCCCTGGGCCCGGCCTACGCGGCGGCCGCAGAACCCTTCCGTCTCCTTCTTTTCGCCACCGGCGTCGCAGTCGCGACGCTCTGGGCCACGCCGGCGATGCTCGGGAGCGGGCACCCCGCGGCGGCGACGACGGCCGCGACGGCCGGGGCCGCGGTCCTCGTCGTCCTGCTCGTGGCTCTCGTGCCGACCTGGGGAATCGAGGGAGCCGCCTGGGCGCGCGTCGGCGGCGCGCTCGGGTATCTGGCCGTGGTCCTGCCGTGGCTCGTCCGCGCCAAGCGCCGGACGCTTCGCAGCACGCGCTAGCGAGCGAGGCCTGAGCAGCGCGCCCGAACGTCCGCGGCTGACGCGCAGTCCTTCACGTGCTCGACCAGCGCGCCGAGCGGAGTGGCCCGCGCGCTACCCTCCGGCGCGCCGGCCGTGAGGCGGGTAAGGATCGCCCGACCCTCCGGCGTGTCCAGATCGAGTTCGAAGAGTGTCTCGCCCGACGCCAGACCGAGCCACTTCAGCATCGCGATGCTGAGGCGGCCCCCCTTGAAGCCTCCCTTGTCGTGGCTCACCAGAATCTTCTCGCCGCTGTCCAGGGCGATCTGACAGAAGGCCCCGGCCTTGGGATCGCTGACGAACCGGCCAACCTTGCCCATCGGTCCCTCCTTGTGCGGCACCGCTAACCCTGGCAATCCTGAGGCCGAGGATCGACGTCGGCGACCCACATCATGGTCATTGCGATGGCAATCCGTACCGGCCTGGTCTAGTCCGCATCTCGACGCTTCCTTCGGGTAGAACGGAGAGGAAGGGCGTCCGCGCCGCGGGACTGCCGCGGAGCTACCCAGGAACGATCGACGAGGAGTTAGTGGTCTTCGGACGGCGACTGCGAGACGCGGATCCGCGCCGGAGTGCGCCGAACGACGCGGGGTGCGGGAGACGGGACCGGGACCAGCGAGGTCGGCCTGGCGGAGACGGGATCCAGCGGGACGGCAACCCAGACGGGCAGCACTGTCACCGGTCGCGCGGCCGCTTCGGCTGGTCGCGCGGCTCGGGACGCCCGGTCCCCGGGAACGACCTGGATGGTCCCCGCTTCGAAGCTCACCGCCCCCGGCATCAGGGGATTCCCGAAATCAAGCGCGGTGTAGAGGAGCAGGAGGACAACCAAGTGCCTCCGCATCGCCCCATCCTAGCATCCGGGCGGCCGCGGCCGACCCGCGGGCCCGCGCGCGAGATCACCGCGCGACGGGCTGGCTCAGAAGTGCCTGGAGGTCGGTCGCCAGCGCGCCGAGCGTGTCCGGCTCGTACCGCGCCCGGATCACGCCGGCCCCGTCGATGAGCGTCACCGCGCAGCTCGATTCCGTCCGCCCTCCGACCCGCCGGATGTCGATACCGAAGCGGCGCGCAACGACGTCCGTCTGACCCGGTCGATCCTCCGTGAGGAGAATCCACGCGGGGGCGCGGAGGCCGTGGGCGCGGCCGTACTCCCGCAGGACGGTCGCCGAGTCGTGGGCCGGATCCACCGTCACCAGCGCGAAGAAGACGCGGCGACCCGGGGCGTCACCGAGCCCCTGCGCGACGTCCTTGAGGCGCGCCACGACGTCCGGACACGCGCCGCAGGCCGTGCAGCCGAACGCCAGCACGACCGCGCGCCCCCGAAGCTGCGTGAGCCAGAGCCGATCGTTCTGCTGCGTGGTCAGGGCGAAGTTCGGCGCGGCGCTGCCGGGCGCCGGCGCCGCGACTGGATCGGCCCAGCCGGACGCCGCCGGGAGCCACAGGACGGTCAGCAGCAGGACTGCCAGGAGTGGACGCGGACCGCGGATCGTCGTGCGGGTCGCCATCGGGTCGCTCGCGGGCTCGCTCTGCAGCATGTCCGCTCGACGTGAGGCGCGCAAGAGGGCTCGGTTTGTTGACAGCGCCCTACCCCCCGGGTAGGCTCGGACCTGACGAACACGGCTTGCCCGAGACCGTCCCGGTGGCGCCTTGACGCTGGCTGAGCGCATCAGCGGCGCGCCCGCAATCTCCTCTCCCGTCTCGAGCGACCGCCGGTTCCCGGAGGAGACCCGCATGGTGGACCCGAAGGCCGCCGACCAGGCGCTCCAGACCTACGTCCGGCCGCAGACGTTTCCGGTAGCGATCCGGATGCTGCGGCCCGGCGAGCCCGTCCCGGAGCGAGCGCGGCGACCGGCGCGGGACTTCGGCAAGCTCTCGATGAACTGCCAGGTCATCGACATGGCCCGCCGCTACGGCTGGACCATCGCGCTCACCCGCGACGACAGCATCTGCTCCCTCGGCATCACTGCCCTCGGCTTCGACCGCCCCACGCATCTCTACAACTCGGGCACGCTCTGCGAGGGCATGTACACGGCGACCAAGGAGGCCGGCGCGCGCTCCGAGGCGGCCGTCGACAAGTTCCTCCCCGGCGAGTACCACGCGCTCCTGGTGGGCCCGCTCGACCGCGCGACGTTCGAGCCTGACGTGGTCGTGGTCTACGCGAACCCCGCCCAGGTGATGCGGCTCACGCAGGCGTCGCTGTGGAAGACCGGCGGGCGGCTGGCGTCGTCGTTCCAGGGGCGGATCGTCTGCGCCGACATCATCGTGACGACGATGCAGACCGGGCAGCCCCAGGTGATCCTCCCCTGCTCGGGCGACCGGATCTTCGGCCAGACCCAGGACCACGAGATGGCCTTCGCGATCCCCTGGGCGCGGATGCCCGAGATCATCGAGGGGCTCGAGGGCACACACCGGGGCGGCATCCGCTACCCGATCACGCAGTTCATGGAGTACGAGGCGAAGCTTCCGCCGAGGTACATGGAGGTGAACCGCCTCTGGGACGCGGAGCGGGGCAAGGGCGGGTACACGGGCCGGGACCACGTCGTCGCGGCGTACAAGCGAAGCTTCACCGACCGCGTCCCGGTGTATCCGATCGTCGCGTCCTTCGCCGGCACCCTGGACGGCCTGTCGATCGAGGAGTACTGCACGAACCCGGGCAAGGCCATCAAGGCGATGCTCAACTACTACGACCGCTACCAGCCGGACGTGGTGCTCGCCTACAACGACCTCGCCAAGGAGGCAGAGGCCACCGGCTGCGGGGTGAAGTACTCGGACTACGTCGTGCCCTCGATCGAGACCCACGTCCTCCAGGAGGACAAGGGCGCCCTGGCGCGCCTCGAGATCCCCGATCCGCAGCGAGACGCGCGGCTGCCCGGGTTCCTCGAGCTGTGCGAGGGCCTCGTCGCCGCCAAGTTCCCGACGGCGGTCGGCGCCGTCGCGGTCGGGCCGTGGACCATCGCGATGCTCATGCGGAATCCCGAGGTGATGCTGCTCGACACCTTCGAGGACCCGCAGTTCATCCACGACCTCATGCGATTCGCCACCGACTACTGCAAGCGGTGGGGCGACGCCATCGTGAAGACGAAGATCGGGCTCTCCTTCTCGGAGCCGACCGCGTCGATCAGCCTGATCTCGCCCGACAACTACCGGGAGTTCATCGCGCCGTACCACAAGGAGCTGGTCGACTACTTCAAGGCGAAGAAGGTGGGCCTCACCACCCACATCTGCGGCACGACGTATCCGATCTACGAGGACCTGATCGCCTGCGGGTTCGCGACCATCTCCTTCGACCTCGACCAGCAGGCCGATCCCAAGCTCCACGTCGACCAGCTAGAGCGGTTCATGCAGGTCGCGCGGGGCCGCGCGGTGGCCATCGGCAACGTCGACGCCACGCTGTTCGAGCGCGCAACCCAGGCACAGATCGAGGCCGAGGTGCGGCGATGCATCGACACGGCCGCCCGGCACTCCGGATTCATCCTGTCGACCTCCTGCGAGATCCCGCCACGCTCCAAGCCGGAGATCGTCCAGTGGTTCATGGATGCGACGCGGGAGTACGGGCGCTACGAGCGCTTCATGAGCTGACGCTCCTCGCGGTCCTGCTCCTGGTGCTGGGCGCCGCTCGCACCGACGCCCAGGACTGGAGCGGAGGATCGCTGAGGGGCGGGCGGCAGCTCACCCTCCCGGACGGCTACCGGGCCGAGGTCGTTGCCCGGGGCCTTCGCCTGCCGCAGGACCTGGCCGTCGACCCACCCCACGGGGTGTGGGTCCTGACCCGTGCGGCCCCCGGCGCCGATCGCGGCGCCGGCGTCCTCGTCCGGGTTCCCCTCGACGGGCCGCGACCGATCGACGCGAGCCAGCTGCCAGGGATCCCGCTCCCCTTCGCCTCGGCCACCGTGCCCTTCGAGGCGGGCAGCCTCGCCCGGCATCCCGGATCGGGCGACCTCTACGTCGCGGAGGCGCGGGGCCACCATCTATTCCGCGTGACGCCGGACGGGCGCGTCACGATCTTCGCCCGCGGCGGGAACGTGCTCGGAGACGGCCGGGCTCTCGTGTTCGACGCCCAGGGCCGGCTGCTGCTCCTGGATCACTCGGGGCGCGGGGTCGTCGCGGAGGCCACGAGCGACCCTCTGCGAGATCTCATGGAGCCGGGCGAGTCCTACCAGGGGCCGGTCGTCCGCTGGTTCCGTGTCGACGAGGCCCTGCCGGTCCCGCGGAACCTCGAGTACACGGGCGTGCTCTTCCCCCCGCCCGCCCTGCGCCGGCGGAAGGTCGTCCTGTCGCGGTACAGCAGCCTCGCCGTCTTCCCGTCCAACGATCTCGTAGCCAGCGCCAGCAACGGCGTGATCGACCAGCTGCGGCCGGACGGAACGATCGCCCGGCTCGCCCAGCTGACCGGGGCGGGAGCCGTCGTCGCCGCCGACGCCAACGTGCTGTACGCGCTCGACTACCTGGGCGGGCGAATCGCCCGGGTCCGGGCGGACGGCGCGGTCGAGCCATTCGTCGAGGGGCTCACGCGGCCCGTCGCGCTGGCCGTGCTCGGCGAGGCCGTGATCGTCGCGGAGGATACCGGACGGCTCCTCCGCATCGCGTTTCCTCCTGGGACCACGCCGTGAGCCGGGGGTGGCGGGCTTCGCCAGGCCGGCGCCGGCGACGCGAGACGCCCATGGTGATCTCGCCCGCGAGTGTGTCAATCTGAGCGCCATGGAGGTGCTCCCCATGCGTAATCACCCGATGTTCCTCGCCGCAGTCGTCCTCGCCGGGCTCCTCACGGCCTCGCCGGCTCTCGCCCAGCAGCACACGGGCCACGAGAAGCTCGGTCAGGTCAATTTCGCCAACACCTGCAGCCCCGCGGTGCAGGCGGAGCTGACCCGCGCGGTCGCGCTGCTCCACTCCTTCTGGTGGGGCGCGACCGTCAAGGCCTTCACCGAGGTCGCTCAGAAGGACCCGTCGTGCGGCATCGCCTTCTGGGGCGTCGCGATGGGAGTCCTGGAGAACCCGTTCGGCTGGCCCCCGACCCCGAAGATGCTGAGTGACGGCGCGGCGGCCGTGGCGCGAGCCCGGGCCGCCGGCGCGAAGAGCCAGCGGGAGCTCGACTACATCGCGGCGATCGAGGTCTTCTACAAGGACTACGACAAGGTAGAGCACCGGCCCCGGGCCGTCGCCTACGAGAAGGCGATGGAGCAGCTGTCGGCGCGATATCCGGATGACCGCGAGGCCGCCATCTTCTACGCCCTGGCGCTGAACGCGACCGCGCAGGCAGGCGACAAGGCCTACTCCCAGCAGCTCAAGGCCGCCGGGATCCTCGAGGCCGTGTTCCGGGAGCAGCCGGATCATCCGGGCGCGGCGCACTACTTGATCCACAGCTACGACTACCCGCCGATCGCGGAGAAGGGCCTGGACGCCGCCCGGCGCTACGCGATCATCGCGCCCGCCGCCCCGCACGCCCAGCACATGC
This sequence comes from uncultured Candidatus Rokubacteria bacterium, assembly GCA_963765195.1. GTDB lineage: Bacteria > Methylomirabilota > Methylomirabilia > Rokubacteriales > DASRDR01 > DASRDR01. Next base: position 105,355 of record CAVXVV010000080.1, on the reverse strand, counting down.
CCTCCCACATCTTCACGCGCCGCGGGTACTGGGAAGACTCCATCCGGTCGAACCTCGCCTCGGCCGCGGCCGCCGACAACGACTTCGATCGCTTCCACGCGTGGGACTACCTCGCCTACGGGTATCTTCAGCTCGGCCAGGACCGGCTGGCTCGCGGCGTGCTCGACCAGATCCTCTCGGTGGAGAAGCCGAACGTCTTGAACTTCGCGACGGCCTTCGCGCTGGCGGCGATCCCGTCGCGCTACGCGCTCGAGCGGGGGCAGTGGGCCGAAAGCGGGACGCTGGCGCTCAAGCCGGGGGATTTTCCGTGGGCGCGCTTCCCTCAGGCCGAAGCGATACTCGTCTTCAGCCGTGGCCTGGGCGCGGCACGGAACGGCAACCTTGCACAAGCGCGGGACGACCAGGCACGGCTGGCCGCGCTTCGGGACGGCCTGACCGCCGCGAAGATCGGCTACTGGGCCGACCAGGTGGACATCCAGCGCCTGGTCGTGGCGGGCTGGATCGCGCGAGGAGAGGGCCGCAACGACGACGCCGTACAGCTGATCCGGGCCGCGGCGGATCGCGAGGAGGCGACGGAGAAGCATCCCGTCACGCCGGGCTCCATCGTGCCCGCGCGTGAGGCCCTGGCGGAGCTCCTGCTCGACCTCGGCCGGCCCGCCGAGGCGCTGCGGGAGTTCGAGGCGTCCCAGCAGAAGGATCCCAACCGTCTCCGGGGGTATGCCGGCGCGGCCCGCGCGGCCGAGCTGTCAGGCGACGCCGCGAAGGCCAAGAGCCACTACACGATGCTCGTCACGCTCACGGCCAAGGCCGACAGTGAGCGGCCCGAGATCAAGCGGGCCAAGGAGTTCCTGGCCAAGCCCTGAAGCCGGGCGGAATGCGGCTCCAACAGACGGAGGGACATGAGCGGGGCCCTCGCCTCTCCGCCGGGCATCCCGAAAAGCGGACGGCGCAGGGCCTGAGCCCTGCGCCGTTATCATCTACCGCGTTGGCGTGAGCGCGTCGGACCGCACTCTCGCCGTCGCCGGAGCGCGAGCGCTACCAGCGAGGCGTGCGGCGCGGGCCGCCGCCGTACCCACCACCAGCGCCGCCACCGAACCCGCCGCCCGAGCGCGACCCACCACCGGGGCGCCCACCGCCGGAGCGACCACCGCCGGCTCCCTGCGGGTTCGCGACGTTGACCGTGAGGCGCCTGCCCTCGAAGGGCTTGTCGTTCAGCTTGGAAATGGCAGCCTGGCCCTCAGCTTCGGTCGCCATCTCGACGAACCCGAAGCCGCGTGACTGGCCGGTCGCCCGGTCGGTGATCACCGTGGCGGACTCGACCGTCCCGCACTGGGCGAAGTACTCCCGGAGGCTCTCGGACGTTGTGGAATAGGACAGGCCGCCGACGAACAGCTTGGTCGCCACAGGGGCGCCTCCTTCGGAGCCCCGAGCCTGAGGCTCGGAGCCATCACTCTTCCGCACTTCTTTCTGCGCCCCTGACATGCGGAAGAGTGGCCTATCGGAGGCGAGGGGTCACGCCCGAACGGCGCGACACGTCAAAATCGATTTTAGCATGGGGCCACCCCCCTCGCGGGGAAGGGGCACCGGGGCCGTGACAATCAGAGGCCTGTCTCCCCCGACGGGCGGCTGGACGCTCAGGACTCGATCGCTGGAGCCGCCGTGAACCCGAGCGCGGTCTCGACCCACCGCGCCGCCGTCAGGAGTCGCGCTTCCTCGAACGGCCCGCCGATGAGCTGGGTCCCGAGGGGAAGGCCCTCAGCCGCGAGACCGGTCGGCACCGAGACCGACGGCAGGCCCAGCCCGGTCCACGGGCCGTTGAACGCAGCGTCGCCCGTCGTGCTCCGGTCCGGCGCCGGCCCCAGGGCCGAGGGCATCACCAGGGCGTCGTAGCGGGCCAAGAGCGGGGCCAGGTCCACACGCGCCCGACGCCGGATCCGCTGGGCCCGGAGGTAGAGATCGGCGGGAATGCACTGGCCGATCTCGATCCCGGCCCGGATCCGTGGACGGTAGGCGTCCGCGCGGCGCCGATGCGAGTCCGCGTGGACCGCGCCGATCTCCGCCCGGGAGACGGCGATGACCGCCGAGTACACCGCCTCCATGAGCGACGGGAGCCGCACCGGCTCGACCTCGGCCCCCCGTGCCCGGAGCATCCGCGCGACGTCGTCGAGATGGGATCGGGCCTCGGGCGTCGCCCGCGCGAGAAACGGCTCCCCGATGAGCCCCAGCCTCGGCGGGCGCGCCGGCGGCCCGGCGAGCACCGCCGTCACGTCGGCCGGGGGGGCGGTCGCCGAGCCCGGATCCGCGGGATCGTAGCCGGCGGCGGCCGACATCACCAGGGCCGCATCCGCCACCGAGCGGGCGAAGACGCCCACGTGATCGAGCGACCAGGAGAGCGGCACCACGCCCCGGCGGCTCACCCGGCCATACGTCGGCTTGAGGCCGACGACGCCACAGAAGGCCGCGGGCCGCAGCACGGACCCGAGCGTCTGCGATCCGAGCGCCGCGGGGACCATGCGAGCCGCCACCGCGGCGGCCGAGCCGGACGACGAGCCACCGGGCGTCCGGGACGCGTGCCAGGGGTTCCGCGTCACCGCGGGGTCGCTGAACGCGAACTCCGTCGTCTGGAGCTTCCCCAGGATCACGGCTCCCGCGCTCCGGAGGCGCGCCACGCACGTCGCGTCCTCGCGCGGCGTCGTGTCGGCAAAGCCGCGAGCGCCCGCGGTCGTCGTGAGCCCCGCGGCGTCGATGATGTCCTTGAGCCCGATGGGCACGCCGTGGAGGGGGCCGTGGAAGCGCCCCTCGCGCGCGTCGGCGTCGAGCCGGCGGGCGGCCGCGAGGGCTCCCTGGCGGTCGACCGCCACCCAGGCCTGGACGTCGGTCTCGCACGCGTCGATGCGAGCGAGGCAGGCCTCGACGAGACCCGTGGCCGAGAGCCGGCCGGCGCGAATGTCCGCGGCCGCGTCCAGGACGGACAGCTCGAAGGGCGCCGTCATTCCGCCGACTCCGCGACGAGGAAGAACCCGGGCTCGGTGCCCTCCGGCACCTCCGCCGCGGCGACCCGCGCCAGCTCGCGGGCGAGCGCCTCGATGTCGCGGGCGAGGGTCGCGGCGCGCTCGGCGCCGAACCGCCGCGTGGCCTCGGCCGTGAGCATGAGCCGCATCGCTTCCGGTCCGTCGTCGCGCATTCACCCGCCTCCTCGAGAAGATCGACCGCCGACGGCTCCCTCGCTATCACCCGGCATGGAGCGCGTCAAGCCGGGGAGCCGTTGACACCGCGACGAGGCCTCGGCGACGATGCTCCGAGACTCGGAGGAGATGCCATGACGGAACGGTTCGACGCGATCGTGATCGGCGGCGGGCACAACGGGCTTGTCGCCTCGACGTACCTGGCCCGCGGCGGGTTGAAGGTGCTGGTGCTGGAGCGGCGGCCGATGGTCGGCGGCGCCTGCGTGACCGAGGAGCTGTTCCCCGGCTATCGCCTCTCCTCCTGCTCGTACATCTGCCATCTGCTCCAGGAGCGCGTGATCCGCGACCTCGATCTCCCCCGGCACGGGTTCAAGGTGTTCCAGCTCGAGCCGGCCCGGTTCCATCCGTTCCCGGACGGGCGCCACCTCGTCGTGTGGGAGGACGTCGCGCGCACCGCGGCGGAGATCGAGCGCTACTCGAAGCGCGACGCGGCCGCCTACCCGCGCTGGATCGAGCTGTGGGAGCGGGCGGCGGCGCTGCTCCATCCCTACTTCCTCGCGCCGGCGCCGACGTACGCGGAGCTCGCGGCCCGGGTCCGCGGCACGCCGGACGAGGAGGTCTTCGAGACCCTCCTGACCCGGCCCATGTGGGACCTCGCCCACGAGTACTTCGAGTCCGACGTGATGCGCGCGCACGCGGTCAACGCGCAGGACCTTGGCGACCCGCGAGCGCCCGGCAGCGCCCTCATCTACGCCTACATTCGCGTGAACCTCCGCTCGGCGCACGACACGGTAGGGATCGTGAAGGGCGGCATGGGGTCGATCACGCAGGCCATGGCGCGCGCCGCCGCCGAGGCGGGTGTCACCATCCGCACCGGGGTCGAGGTGGCCCGGGTCGACGTGAGGAACGGGCGCGCGGCCGGCGTCGTCCTCGCCGACGGCGCTCACGTCGCGGCGGACACCGTCGTGTCGAACGCCGATCCGAAGCGCACGTTCCTCAAGCTCGTCCCGCCGGCCGACTTGCCGTCGGAGTTCCGCGAGCAGATCGCCGCGCTCTCGACGCGCGCGGCCTACTTCAAGTTCCACGCGGCGCTCCGCGAGCTGCCCGACTTCTCCCGCTACCTCGGCCCGGGATTCGATCCGCGCTACCTGGCGCAGGTCAAGATCTGCCCGTCGGCGGAGGCCTTCGTCGCCGCCTGGCAGGACGCGCAGGCGGGCCGGCTGCCGCGCGCGCCCCTGATGGAGGTGCAGATCCCCTCGGTCTACGACGACTCGATGGCGCCGCCCGGGCACCACGTCGTCTCGATCTGGGCGCTCTGGGCGCCCGTCCGACCCGCCGAGGGCTCGTGGGAGACTCGCCGCCAGGAGATGGGCGAGCGGATGATCGACCTCTTGACCGAGTACGCGCCGAATTTCCGCCGGGCGATGGTGGACTGGATGCTCCTCACCCCGCCCGACATCGAGGCGCGCGTCGGCTTGACGGACGGCAACATCCGCCACCTCGACCTCGTGCCCGCGCAGCTCCTGGGGCGCCGGCCGCTGCCCGGCTGGGCGCACTACCGCACTCCGATCACCGGGCTCTACCTGTGCGGCGCGGGGACCCATCCGGGCGGCGAGGTCACGGGCGCGCCGGGGCACAACGCCGCCCACGCCATCTTGAAGGACCTCGTGCGGGACGTCGCGGGCGGCGACTGATCGCGGGCCGGCCGGTCTCGGCCGATCAGCCCGTCTCGCCGGTGCGCCGGCGGGACCGTGCGTAAAGAAATGACGCGATCAGCAGGGCAGCGCCCAGGACCAGCACCGACAGGATGCGGTACAGGGCGTCGAGGCCGGCCAGATCGACCGTGAGCACCTTCAGCACGGTGACGCTGAAGAGAAGGATCGCGCCGATCCTGAGGGCCGGCACGTCGCGCCACAGCCCCCACGCCATCGCGGTGAACGCGTATACGGCCCACAGCACGGAGAGCGCGGCGCTCCGGAGCTTCGCGGGGTCGAACCGCGTCTCGGGCAGCGGCACCAGCACGACCTCCACGCTCAGGTTCCACAGGAGCAGGAGAGCCGCCGCCATCGAGCTCACCGCGGCGAGCCGCCGGCGCGTACGCTCGCCGAGATAGGGCAGGGCCTCCGCCACCTGGCCGTAGAGCCAGACGAGAACCACCAGCAGGCATCCCGCGAGGAAGCGCGGATTGCCGATGGCGGGCCGCAGCGAGGGCTGGAGGCGGGCCCACCGGTCGGTCCCACCCAAGGCCTCGCCAACGAGCGCGAGGAGCAGCAACGTCGCGACGCCGAACAGGATCCGCGTGCGGTCGGTGCGCGCCAGCGCCAGCAGCACCATCGTCGCGAGCATCCAGACGACGGACTGCACCACGGGGACGTACGGGGGCGGGATGGCCAGCGTACGGTACTGGCCGAGCTCCACCGTGACGAGCAGCGCCGCGCTCCCGACCGCGACCACGAGCAGGATCGGGCGGGCGTAGCCCTCCCACCCGCCGAGGGCCTCGCCGCGCTCGCGCGCGCGGTAAGCGAGGGCGCCGAGGACCGCCGTCACGATGATGGCCAGGGTGGCGGGCAGCGCGGGGTGCGCGATCAGGAACGTCCCGGCTCGCCCCGCGTCCTCTCCGAGCGCCGAGAACCAGCGCCCCCACGCGAGCGCGCTGATCACCAGGCCCCCCGCGCGCAGCCCCCTCGTGTTGAGCGCGAGGCCCCCGAGGAGGAGCACCAGCCCCACCACGCTCCAGGCAATCACGAGGCCGTGCCGCCCGAAGGTGACCGCGGGCGCCACCGCCAGGAACGCCAGCGCGACCGCGCGGTGGAGCCACGCCACCCGCGGGCGCTCGCTCCTCGCCGCCGCGCGCGCCAACACCAGGTAGAGTCCGGCGAGGGCGAGCGCGAGCACGGCCAGGCGCCGGCCGGAGGGATCGTCCAGCATCCGCCGTGCGGCCGCGAAGTAGAGCGCCGGCGCTCCGAGGATGACGAGCGCCCGGCCAAGTCGGATTGCGCCGGACGTCCGCTCGTCCGCCCCCCCGCCCCGTCCCCACGCCGCGAAGGCCAGGAAGAACGCGGTCGCCCATCCGAAGGCGACCGGCAGGCGGCCTGGCTGGTACCAGCGGTCCAGCCAGCCCCAGTAGAGGATCTGGGTCCCCGCGAATGCGAGCAGCGCGAGCCCGGGCCATCCCTGCCGGGCCGAGAGCAGCAGCACGCCGAGATCGAGGATGGCGAGGTACGTGAAGAGCGCCCCGGCGGCGTCGGTGTCGGTGTTGAGGATGACCGGCGTGAGGAGCCCGCCGAGAGTCGCGAGGACCGCCAGGGCCCGGGAGTCCAGCCGCAGCGCCGTCGCGAATCCCACGGCCGTCGCGACCGCCAGCGCCACGAAGGTCGCCGGCGCTCCGACGAGCCCGTAGAGCGCGTGCGCGGCGTACAGGGAGAGGTAGACGATCCCGATGCCGACCGCAACGAGGCTCTGCGCCGGCGCGCGATACGGCGCGCGGCCCGCGAGCCTGATGCCGCCCGCCACCATGGCCAGTCCGAGGACGAGCCCCGCGAGCACGCGGCCCGTGGGCCCGATCCACTCCTGCTCGAAGGCATGCTTGAGGAAGAAGCCGATCCCGAGGAAGAAGAGGACCGCTCCCACGCGGGAGAGCCAGGTCTTGCCGAGACGCCCCTCCCACTGCCCCACGCCCGGGGCGGGCGCCGGTGCCGGCGCGGACGCGGGGCTCGGCGCGCCCGACGCGGCCGGCGGCGTCTCGCTCGGCGGCACGCTCGCCGTCTCGAAGGCCGCCGGCGCGGCGGCCGTGGGCGCGACGGGCGGAGGCTCGGGCGTCCCCGGGAGTCTCGAGGACGGGTTCGGCCGGCGCGGCGTCAGGTCCCGGCGGCGACGGTGAAGGCGACGCGGCGATGGGGCTCGGGACGGGCGCCGTCGACGCACTCTCGCCCGCGCCACCTCCCGCGTGGCGCTCCAGATCGAGCAAGCGCGTCTCCAGCCGGCGCACCTTGCTGCGGAGGCTCAGGAGCATCAGCACGAGGACGAGGACGATGATCGGGGTCGCGAAGAAGAGCAACCCGAGTGCGACCAGCGGGACGATCGGCAGCCCACTCATGTGTCTTGGCTGCCATGATAGCGCCCGGGCGGACGGGGGGCCTCGGAACGTCGCGGTTTGGAACGGGTCCGCCGAGCGGGGCGGCCGACGGAGCGACTCGGCGGTTACGCTCTCGCGGCTTTGGGGAACGCGGCCCCGGCCGAGACGCTCGCGTTCTGCCGGCGGGTCACCCAGGGCCACGTCTGGGCGCGGGCCTGGGCGACGAGCCGCGCCGAGAGGACCGGCGGAAGGCCGACCATGCCGTGGCCGTGATCCTTCCCGGCCAGGTCACGCGGCGTCGACACCCCGAGCGGCGAGGGTGGCGCGGCGACGCGCAAGCACCTCATCGCGCGGTGTCTCCGCCGGCAGGGTCGGCTTCCTGCGCCGGCGTCGCGCCGCCGTTCGTCGACTCCAGCATCGCGGACCCCTCCAACGAACCATGGGGCCATTCGGGAGGCTTCCTCGTCTTGACATTGCGCGACAATCTTTTGACACTGGTCCCGCATCAGCGACCGAGCGGCGGAAAGGACCGGAATCCGTGCGCAGAAGACCCCTGATCTCTCTCACCGCCGCGACGGGGCTGCTCGAGGCAATCGAGGCGGCTGGCGCCAATCCGGAGCAGATCGCCCGCTCCGTCGGCCTGACGCCCGCGGCCGTCTCCAAGCCGGACGGCTTCATCCCCTGCGCCCAGTTCGCTCGGCTCCTCGACGAGGCGGCGCGCGCCACGGGCGACGACTGTTTCGGGCTGCACTTCGGCGAGCGCTTCAACCCCAAGGACGCCGGCCCTGTCGCCTACGTGATGATCAACTCGCCCACGATCGAGGCGGGCTTCCAGAACGCAGGGCGCTACCTGAGCGTCCACAATCAGGCCGCGAAGGTGTCCTTCGGCGTCGACGGGAGGTTCGCCTACGCACGCCACGTCCTCGTCGACCCGGCGATCGAGGCTCCGCGCCAGCACAACGAGTACAGCATGGCGGTGGCGCTGAACATGGTCCGCCTGATGGCGGGAAGCAGTTGGGCCCCGCTGGAGACGCACTTCACGCATCCGGATCCGGGACAGCACTCCGAGCAGGCCCGGGTCTTCGGCGCGCCGGTCTCGTTCGGTCGCGACGCCAACGCCTTCGTCATCGAGCGGGAGTTCCTCGACCGCCAGGTGCCGGCGGCCGACCCGCGCCTCTATCCGATCCTGCGGCGCTACCTCGACGAGGTCCTAACGGAGGTGCCGCGGGAGGACGACCTGCTCGCCTCGGTTCGGCGAGCCGTGGCCGAATCGATGCGGCACGGCGACCCGAGTCTCACCACGGTTGGGGAGCGGATCGCCATGGGCCCGCGCACCCTGCAGCGGCGGCTGAAGGACCAGGGCGTCGAGTTCAAGGCGCTGGTCGACGACACGCGCCGGCTGTTCGCCCTCACCTACTTGCGAAACCCGGACCACACGCTGGCCGAGATCGCCTATCTTCTGGGCTACTCGGAGGTCAGCGCCTTCAATCGGGCCTTCCGGCGCTGGACCGGCTCGACGCCGTCGGACTATCGCCGGCGGGCGGCCCGCTGAGAGCGGGACCGCCTCTCAGGTCTCGTCCGCCCAGACGGCGGTGGGCTCCTGCCGACGCCGGAGCAGGTGGAGCGAGCCGTCCCGCTCCAGCATCACCTCGGGGGCGCGCGGGTACGAGTTGTAGTTGACGGTGGACATGGCCGCGCAGTAGGCGCCGGCGCCGCTCACGACCACGAGGTCGCCGATCCGGGGTCGCGGCACCCAGCGGGGCCCCAGCGCCTCGGGCTCGCCGGGGGCAGGGCTGAGGATGTCCCCCGACTCGCAGCAGGGGCCGACGAACACCACCGCCGCGGCCTCCCGGCCCTGGACCAGCACGTCGATCGGATGCTGCGCGCCGTAGAGGGATGGGCGCGTGACCTCGGTCATGCCGGTGTCGAGCTTGGCGAACAGGTACCCGTCGCGCCCGGTGTCCACCACGTCGATGCAGCTCGCCACCACCGCCCCCGCGCGCGCCACGAGGAACGTGCCGGGCTCGATCTCGAGGGCGAGGCGACGGCCGTCCCGGGACTGGAACGCCAGGAGCTCGGCGCGGACGTGCTCGCCCACGTCGCCGAGGTCGACCGTCGGCTCCTCGGGCATCCGGCCCACCTTGAAGCCGCCGCCGAGATTGACCGCGCGGACCTCGGGCAGCTTCGCCGCCAGCTCGAGCGTCATCCGCGTGCAGCGCTTCCAGATCTCGGGGTCGGTGCCGGAGCCCACGTGGGAGTGGAGCCGCGTGATCCGCAGCCGGTGCCGCTCCGCCACCGTCTTGACCTCGTCGAGATACTCGTGCCAGATCCCGAAGCTCGACGCGGGGCCACCGGTGTTGGTGCGCTTCGTGGAGCCCGTCCCGAGCCCGGGATTCATCCGGACCGACACCTCGCTCCCCGGCGCGATCTTGCCGTAGCTGTCGAGCTGATGGATGGAGCACGCGTTGAACAGGACGCCCCTCCGGACGTGCTCGCCGAGCCGGCGCGAGGGCATCTGGGACGTGAGCTGGATCTCCGCGGGCTGGAACCCCGCCTGGATCGCCCGCTCGACCTCGAAGTCGCTGGAAGCGTCGATGTGGAGGCCCAGCTCCCGGAAGACGCGGAGGATCCCGCGGGACGGATTCGCCTTCATGGCGTAGCGCAGGGTGAAGCCGAACGGCGCGGGAAACGCGAGCGCCGCCCGGGCCGCGGCCTCGAGCGCCGCGCGGTCGTAGACGTAGCAGGGCGTCCCGAAGCGATCGCGCACCTCGGCGGCGACCTCGGGGGTCAGGAACGGCGTGGTCGGGGTGGCGCTCGCATGGTCCATGGCCGCTCATCGTACCTCAGGACGGAGGCCCGTGCGCGCCCGAGCGCGCGGAACGGAGCGGCCCCCTCTTGTTCGGGCCCGGGGGGTTCGCTAGAGTTGGGGCGGCTCCCAGGCCGCTCCGACCGAGAGACATCCCAGACACTCAGGAGGTCCGGTGAAGGCGCGCGAGATCTACGAGTACAACAAGCTGACCTGGCCCGAGATGAACGACGCGATCGAGCTCGGGAAGGTCGTCCTCCTCCCCACCGGCTCGACCGAGCAGCACGGGGCCCATCTCCCCCTCGACACGGACCTCTTCCTGGTCGAGTCGGTGTGTCAGGAGCTCGGCCGCCGGGCCCCCGACAAGGTGCTCGTCCTGCCCGGCATCCCCTACGGGCTCAACATGCACCACTTCGACTTCCCCGGAACCATCCACGTCGAGCCTCAGCATTTCATCGACTTCTCCGTGGATGTCCTGAAGAGCGTCGCCTATCACGGCTTCCGCCGGATGGCGGTCATCAACGGGCACGGGTCGAACATGCCGATGGCCGACCTGATCGCCCGCCGGGTGGTGCTCGAGACGCCGGCCATCTGCTGCGCGTTCGGCTACTACAACATGGGGCGAGACGAGAGCCTGAAGGGGCTCGAGAGTGGGGTCTACGCGCACGCGGACGAGTGGGAGACCTCGCTCTACCTCCACTACGCCGCCGACCGGGTCCAGATGGACAAGGCGGTCCCGGACACCGACCGGGTCGGGCGGACGATGACCTCCGACAGCACGACCAACGTCCGCTTCAACGACTTCTGGGGGCGGTGGACCAAGACGGGGGTCCACGGCGATCCCACCAAGGCCAGCCGCGAGAAGGGCCGCCGGATCGCCGAGGCCATCATGAAGGAGATGCTGGTCTGGCTGGAGGAGTTCCGGAACTGGCCGATCGAGGGGCGTCAGGATCAGCACCGGCTGCCGGTCCAGCGGGAGATCCGGTGGTGAGACACACGAGAAGGGAGACGCTGATGCGAGCGACGAGACACGGGTACCGCTACGCCAGGACGTGCGCCGCCGCCCTGGCCCTGCTCCTGGGCGCCACCCTGGCCGCCGCGCCGCCGGCGGCCGCCCAGGCCAATCACCTGAAGGTCGCCCTCCAGGGCGACACCTCGAACGTCGATCTTCACCTGACCACGCACTACGTCAGCCGCGTCGCCCTCCTCAACGTGTACGAGATGCTCTACACGCTGGGCGAGGACCTGTCCATCCAGCCGATGCTGGCCGACAAGCAGACCGTCAGCCCCGACGGGCTCGTCTACACCATCACCATCCGCAAGGGCGTCAAGTTCCACAACGGCAAGGTGATGGACGCAAAGGACGTGGCGTACACGCTGAACCGGATGATGAACCAGGGCTGCCGGTCGGCGGAGTTCAAGGCGCTCGTGAAGGAGTTCGCGGCCCCCGACGCGTCGACGGTCCGCATCACGCTGAACCAGCCGTCTGGCGTGTTCCTCGCGAACCTCGCCAACGTCATCTGCCCCGTCGTGATCTACCCGGAGGGCGAGGTCGAGAAGCAGGGCGGCGCCATCACGAAGCCGGTGGGCACGGGCCCGTTCGAGTTCGTGGAGTGGAAGAAGGACGCCTACCTCCGCGTGAAGAAGTTCAAGGACTACGTGGCCGACTCGCGGCCGACGTCGGGGCTCGCCGGCAAGAAGGTCGCCCTGGTCGAGACGGTCGACTTCATCCCGATCCCGGACAGCTCGGTGCGCGCGGCGGCGATCGAGAAGGGTGACGTCGACATCGCCATCGAGCTCAACGTCGAGGACGTGGCGCGCATGAAGGGCAAGCCCGGCCTGGTCGTTGCGTCCAAGCCCGGCATCGCGTTCGACGACCTTCGCTTCGGCTTCAAGCGCGGGCCGTTCAGCAACCAGAAGCTCCGGCAGGCCGTCGCCTACGCGATCGACAAGGACGAGCTCTCGAAGGCCACCACCGGCGGCCAGGGCAAGCCGGTCTCGGCGGGGTTCCCGGCCGGCATGCCGTTCCACGGGTCGGTGCAGGACCAGGACCCCTACGCCAAGGCGAACGTGCAGAAGGCCAAGCAGCTCATGCAGGAGGCCGGCTACAAGGGCGAGAAGGTCGTCCTGACGGCCCACCTGGTGCCGGACCGGATCGCCCAGGGCGCGGTCGTGATCCAGTCCCAGCTCCAGGCGGCGGGCATGAACGTCGAGGTGAAGACGCTGGAGTCGGCCGCCCTCCAGGAGGTCTGGAACAAGGGCGAGTTCGAGCTCTTCTACTCGGGCCTCACCCCGCGTCCGGACGCCGACGTGTACTACTGCCAGACCAACGAGTCGAAGTCGAGCCAGGCCGGCTACAACAGCGCCGACTACGACCGCCTCTGCCAGGAGGGCCGGAAGGCCGTGAAGGCCGAGGATCGAGCGAAGATCTACGCCCAGCTCGAGCAGCTGCGGCGCACGGATCTCCCCTACTACCCGACCGTGTACGTCCCGCAGGTCGCTGCGTGGCGCGAGAACGTCAAGGGCTGGACCCACTGGGCGGCGGGCTACGCCCGCGTGTGGGGAGTCTCCAAGTAACCTTCAGGCTCGACCTCTCCGGACCCCGCGCGGGGACACGCTTCGCGCGAGGCCCGGAGCGGCAGCCTGGCTGCGCGCCGAGCCGCTCCATCCGACCTCTGCCAGCGTCGCGCCCGGGCCCGACCGGCCGAGCCGGCTCGCGCCGGGCCGGCCGCGTGGAGCGGAACGGCGCCGCCAGTGATCGCGGGAGGTAGGATGCCCGAATCGATTCCGGCCTCACTCGTCATCGACACCCTGAAGGACACGTTCCGCGAAGCCCGGGCCGCTCTGGCGGCCGAGGTCGCCGAGCCGCCGCGGCACACCCACCTCGGCTGGATCCTGAGCGTGCCGGACACGCACCAGAAGACCGTGCTCGCCGCGCTCGACAAGGAAGAGTCGATCCGCGTCCTCACCTGCGCGACCGAGGACGAGGCCACCGCGATCGCGGCCGGCCTCCACGTGGGAGGCGAGCCCGTCGTGCTGATGATCCAGCACGCGGGGCTCTACGCGTCGATCAACACGCTCCGCGGGGTCGCGATCGACGGACGGGTGCCGGTCTTCTACATGATCGGCCTCCTGAGCCGCGAGAAGGACAAGGACCCGCGGGAGTCCCGCCACTCGATGGTCCGGTACTGCGAGCCGATCCTCGACACGTTCGGGGTGCCGCACGCCCGGCTGGAGGGTCCGAACGACGTGCACCTCATCCCCGAGTACTACCGCCTGAGCCGCGCGCGGAACGGTCCGGCCGCCGTGCTGGTCGGCCTGGAGACCAGCTGAGATGGCGCCGATGAAGCCGGAGGACGTGCTCCACGCCATCGCGGCCCAGCGAGGCGACGCCATCGTGGTGCCGACCATGACCACGGCCCCCGCCTGGCGCACGATCGCTCCCGGGGACCTCTCCGTCACCTGCGTCGGTTTCATGGGCGGCGCCTCGTCCCTCGGCCTCGGGCTCGCGCTCGCGCGCCCCGACCGGCGCGTCCTGGTGCTCGACGGCGACGGGTCGCTCCTCATGCAGCTCGGCTCGCTGGCCACGGTGGCCGGAGCCGCGCCCCGCAACCTGGTTCACTTCCTCTTCAAGAACGGCGTGTACCACACGTCGGGCGCGCAGGTGATCCCGGGAGGCCTGTCGGTCGACTTCGTGATGATGGCCAAGGGCGCCGGCTACCGGTCGGCGTTCGCCATCGACCAGCTCGAGGACCTGAAGCGCCGGCTCCCGGAAATCCTGACCGCCGAGGGTCCGCTTCTCGTCGAGCTCCACACCGGGCTCGCCGAGAAGACGCCGATGACCTTCCGCGAGCGGACTCCGCTCCACCAGCAGCTGCACGACGCCCGGGTCAAGCTCCTGCGCCCCCGCGCCAGCGCGGCGTCGAGCGCCTGAGCCCAGCATTTCGGAGGCCTCACATGCCACTCGATCCCCAAGCCCAGCGTGTCATCGACGCGATGGCCGCGCTCAACCTGAAGCCCGTGGAGGAGTCGACGCCCGCGGAAGCCCGCGAGTCGATCCGCACCCGCACCGCGGCGCTCGGGCCCTTCCCGGACGTCGCCGCGGTGGTCGACCACCGCGTGCCCGTGTCGGGCGGCCAGATCATCGTGCGCGCGTACTCGCCGGGCGGCCCCGGGCCGCATCCCGCGCTCGTCTACTACCACGGCGGTGGATGGGTGATCGGCGACCTCTACAGCCACGACGGGCTGTGTCGGTCCATCACGAACGCGGCCCGGTGCGCCGTGCTGAGCGTGGACTACCGGCTCGCGCCCGAATCGAAGTACCCCGTCGCGGTCGAGGACTCGTACGCCGCCCTTCTCTGGATCGTGGCCAATGCCGAGCGGCTCGGGATCGACCGGCGCCGCATCGCGGTGGGAGGCGACAGCGCGGGCGGCAACCTCGCCACCGTGATGGCGCTGGTCGCGCGCGACCGCAAGGGGCCCCGGCTGGCCCTGCAAGTGCTGATCTACCCCGTCACCGACCACGATCTCGACACGCGGTCCTATCGGGAGAACGCGACCGGCTACGTCCTCACCCGCGAGGGGATGCGATGGTTCTGGAACCACTACCTCGCGCGTGAGGCCCAGGGACGAGAGCCGTACGCGTCGCCGCTGCGCGCGTCGAGCCTGGCTGGCCTCCCGCCGGCTCTCATCATCACCGCGGAGTACGATCCGCTCTGCGACGAGGGCGAGGCGTACGCCGCGCGGCTCCGCGACGCGGGCGTCCCGGTCACGCTCACCCGGTATCCGGGAATGTTCCACGGGTTCGTGCGCCTGACGAACGTCCTCGACAAGGCGCGCACGGCGCTGGACGAGATCGCGAGCTCGGTGCAGAAGGCCTTCGCGGCGGATCCGTGACGGTCCCCCTGCGGGTGGAGCGGCCACGCGCGGCCCGGACGCTCCGGGCCCGTGTCCGGCCGTGACGGCGGCACTGCCCTAGCGATGCATCCCCTGATCAGGCTGGTCCTCGGGCGCCTGGTCGCGCTCGTCCCGATGCTGCTGGCCCTCAGCATCGCGTCGTTCGCGCTGGTCCACGTCATCCCGGGGGACCCGGCGCTGGTGATCATGGGCGGCGAGGGTACGCCCCAGGCCGTCGAGGAGCTCCGTCGCCAGCTGGGCCTCGACCGTCCGCTCCACGTGCGGTACCTGGAATGGCTCGGCCAGATCGCGCGCGGCGACCTCGGCCAGTCCCTCTACAACAAGACCCGCGTGTCCGAGGAGCTCGTCTGGCGCATGCCGACGACGCTCGCCCTGGTGACTCTCGCCCTGGTGTTCTCCGTCGCCATCGGCGTGCCCGCCGGCCTCCTGTCCGCCGCCTTCCGGAACTCGTGGATCGACCACGCCGCTCGCCTTCTCACCCTGGTGAGCCTCTCGCTGCCGAGCTTCTGGCTGGGGCTGATGCTCATCATCCTGTTCTCGCTGTGGCTCGACCTCCTGCCGATCGTGGGCTACGAGCCGATCACGGAAGGGATCTGGAAGGCGGTGCCGTTCCTCATCCTCCCGAGCCTCTCGCTCGGCGCGTACCTGGCGGCGCTCCTCACGCGCCTCACCCGCTCGAGCATGCTCGAGGTCCTCAACCAGGACTACGTCCGCACGGCGCGGGCGAAGGGCCTGCGCGACCGCGTCGTCCTCATGCGCCACGCCCTTCGCAACGCCCTGATCCCCATCGTCACGGTGATCGGCATCAACATCGGCATCCTGCTCGGGGGCAGCGCGGTCATCGAGACCGTGTTCGTGCTCCCGGGCGTCGGCCAGCTGGTCGTGCGCTCGCTCTACAACCGCGACCTCCCGGTCATCCAGGGCCTGATCCTCTACGTCGCGGTGGTCTACGTGCTCGTGAACCTGCTGGTCGACGTGCTCTACACCTGCCTCGACCCCCGGCTCCGCCCGAGCTGATCCGCGCGCATGGCGGACGATCGGATGCAGGCGGGCCCGGGCGACGGAACGGGAACGGGATTGCGCGTGGCCGCCGGGGCGGACGAGTTGGCCGGGCGGCCGCTCCTGATCGCCGCGCCGCTGCGGCGGACCGGCTGGGCGCGCGTCCGCCGCTGGATGCGACGGAACCCCCTGTCGGTGGCCGGCGCCGCCATCGTGCTGGGCCTCGTCCTGATGGCGATTCTCGCCCCCTATCTGCCGCTCCAGAACCCGGTCCGGATGAACGTCTCGAAGCGCTTCACCCCGCCCGGCGCCGCGTTCTGGTTCGGGAGCGACCACCTGGGGCGCGACGTCTTGAGCCGTGTGGTGAACGGCGCCGGGTTCAGCCTGGCCATCGGAGCGTTCACCATGCTGCTGGCGGGGGTGCCGGGCGTGCTCGTCGGCATCCTGGGCGCGACGGCGCCGCCGCGCGTCGCGGGCCTGGTGATGCGGGCCCTGGACGTCCTGATGTCCTTCCCGGCGCTCCTCCTGGCGGTGGCCGTCGGAGCGGCGCTGGGAACGGGCGGCCGGAGCATCGTCATCGCGCTGAGCGTCGTGTACTTCCCCCGGATCGCGCGGATGACGCGCGGCATCGCGCTGTCGGTGATGGCGCAGGAGTACATCACCGCGTCGCGCGCCCTGGGGATGTCCACCCGCCGGCTGGTCCTGGGGACGGTGGTGCCGAACTGCCTCTCGGTGGTGATCGTGCAGTGCAGCCTCTACTTCGCCGAGGTCCTGCTGGCCGAGGCGGCGCTCTCCTTCCTGGGGCTCGGCGAGGCGCCGCCGCGGCCGACGTGGGGCAACATGCTCTACGAGGCGCAGAAGAACATGCGGAACGCGCCCTGGCTGGCGATCTTCCCGGGCGCCGCGATCGCGATCTCGGTCTTCGGGCTGAACCTCTTCGGCGACGCGGTCCGGGACGCGATGGACCCGCGCCTCCGCACCTAGACGCCCAGGCCCCGACTTCCAAACTCCGGGGTCAGGCCCTGACTTTGATGAGCGCTCGCCCCCGCCGTCCGACGGCAAGGTAAATCAAACTGCGGGCCTGACCCCGAGTTTGACTAGGGCCGGATGGTGCGCTCGGCGGAGCGCAGGGTGTCGCTCACCTGTGCCTTGCCGTGATCGAGCATCTCCTCGGCCTTCCGGATCGGCGCAGCGGCGCTATCGAACACGCGCTCGGCGGTCTGCTCGACCGCGCGCAGCCGATCGGCCGCACCCACCCGCGCCAGCCGCGCCTGCTCGTCCAGGTAGGCCTGGATGTCCTCCTTGAAGAACCACACGACCAGTCCGCCGGTCAGGACACCCGCCAGGAAACCCTTGACCATCGTCACCCTCCTCGCCGTAGGAGCCTCGTGCTCGCGCGCGGAACACCGTAGCACAAGCGCGCCCTCCGCGGGGAGGCGGGCGCGCGGCGCGCGAGCGGCTCAGGCGGGCCGCGCGGGTCCCGGCGCGAGCGCGGTCTCGCGGCCGCTCCCGCGCCGGGCCCGGGCCCGGGCGCGGCGGACCGCGTCGACGACGCGCACGCCCAGGACGAGCGCCAGCCACAGGGCGTAGTAGTACGGCGTGTGCACGCCGACCTTCACGAGCCAGAGGTAGTGGAGCACCCCGAGGATCCCGATCAGGTAGACGAGCCGGTGGAGGCGCCGCCAGGCCACCGGCCCGAGTCGCCGGATCATCCCCGCGGTGGAGGTCGCCGCCAGGGGGATGAGCAGCACGAGCGCGGTGAAGCCGACCGTGATGTACGGGCGCTTCACCACGTCGGCCGCCATCTCCGGCCAGTCGAAGAAGTGGTCGACGACGAGCCAGACGCTGAAGTGGAGGGCGGCATAGAGGAAGGCGAAGAGCCCGAGGAGCCGCCTCAGCGTCACCGGCCAGGACAAGCCGAACAGGATGCGGAGCGGAGTCATCGTGAGGGACAGGAGCAGGATCCGGAGGGTCCAGTCCCCGAGCGTGTCCGTCGCCACGTCGATCGGATTCGTGACGAGCGGGTCCGTGACGAGGCGCCACACGAGGGCCGTCAGCGGGGCGAGGCAGCCCGCCCACACGGCGACCTTCAGCCCGATGCGCCCCCGACGCGTCACGGCAGGCCGCGCTCGACTCGCCTACCGCGTCCCCGCCGCGGGGGGATCGGGGCGTTCCGCCTCCGGCGGCGAGCGCCGCCAGAGGCCCTGCGAGGGCACGCGGAGAGCCCGGTTGAACTTGCTGGACGCGTTCTCCCAGGCGATGATCGCGGTCAGCTCGACCAGCGCGTCGTCGTCGTAGAACCGCCGCAGCCGGGCGAAGAGCTCGTCGCTCACCTCGAGATCGCTCAGGGTGATGGCGTCGGCGTACTCGAGGGCCACCCGCTCCGCGTCGTCGTAGAGGGGGCTCGTCGCGTACTCGGAGAGCGCCAGGATCTTCTCCTCCGGCACGCCGAGCGCGCTGCCCACGGCAGCGTTGATGTCCTGTCAGAACTCGCAGCGGTTCAGGGAGGCCACGCGCCGGTTGATCAGGGCCGTGAGCTTGCCGTCGATCAGGCCCGACGCGTCGATGCCGGTCCACATCCCGCGGGCGCCCCGGAAGATGGACGGGCGCCGCGCGTAGACGAGGTGGTTCAGGAGGGGGCCGCCCCAGTGCTTGGCCTGGGCGGCGAGGATCCTCTCGACGTAGTCGTCCCCCGCCTCGCCCGGCCGGACACCCTCGATTCGGGCCACGACGCGCCCTTCGCCCGGCGCGGCCCTAGTAGGACTTCTTGAGGTCCATCCCCGTGTAGAGCGACGCGACCTGATCGTAGCCGTTGAACATGAGCGTCTTCCGGCGGCGGAACTCGCCGATGCGCCGCTCGGTCGCCTGGCTCCAGCGGGGATGGTCGACGTTCGGGTTGACGTTCGAGTAGAACCCGTACTCGTTCGCCGCGGCTTTGTTCCAGCTGGTCTTCGGCTCCTCGGAGACCAGGCGGATCTTCACGAGGGACTTCGCGCTCTTGAACCCGTACTTCCAGGGCACGACCACGCGGACCGGCGCGCCGTTCGGGTTCGGCAGCACGACCCCGTACATGCCCACGGTGAGGAGGGTCAGGGGGTGCATCGCCTCGTCCAGCCGGAGCCCCTCCACGTACGGCCAGTCGAGCGAGGAACCGAAGAAGCTCGGCTTGGTTCCCGGCATCTGCTCGGGATCGACCAGGGTCTGGAACTCCACGTACTTCGCGGCGCCGGTGGGCTCGACCCGCTTCAGCAGGGCCGACAGGGGATACCCGACCCACGGGATCACCATCGACCAGCCCTCGACGCACCGGAGCGCGTACACGCGCTCCTCGAGCGGGGCCAGCTTCAGGATCTCCTCGATGTCGAAGGTCTTCGGCTTCTGGCAGAGCCCGCCCACGTCGACCGTCCAGGGCCGCGTCCGGAGGGTGTGCGAGTTCAGCGCGGGGTCGGCCTTGTCGGTGCCGAACTCGTAGAAGTTGTTGTAGGTGGTGGCGCTCTCCCAGGGGGTTGGCGGATCGGCAACGCTCAGTCCCTGGTTGCGAGTGGCAGTCAGGGGCTGCCCCTTCGTCGCAGGCTTGAGGGCGGCTTCCGTGGTCGCCTCGCAGCCGGCCAGCGTGACGGCCGCCGCGGCGGCGGCCCCGGCCATGAACGCGCGGCGATTCAGGTACACGCCGTGCGGGGTGATCTCGGAAGGCCGAGGCTCGTTCGGTCCGGGAACTCGGATCAGCATGGAATCCTCCCCTAACTAGACTACGCCCGCCGCCCGCAATCGGTCGTACTCGGCTCGCTCGAGCCCCAGCCGGCCGAGGTAGATCTCCTCGTTGTCCCGCCCGAGCTCCCGGGGACCGGCGTGCCGGATCTCCCCGGGCGTGGCCGTGAGGCGAGGCACGACGGCGGGCATCTGGACGGTTCCCAGACGCGGGTCCGGCACTGCCACGATGTTCTCGCGGGCCTTGATCTGCGGATCCTCGAACAGGTCCCGCACCGAGTTCACGAGGGCGCACGGCACCTCGGCGGCATCGAGGGCAGCCAGGGCCTCCGTGGCGTCCCGGGCGCCCACCCACGCCTGCACCAGCCCGTCCAGCTCGGCCCGCCCGGCAAGGCGCTCCCGCACTCCTGAAAACCGCGAGACGAGGTCGGGTGTTCCCATGGCCTGGGCCAGCCGGGCGAACATGCGGTCGTTCGTGCACGCCACGGCCAGCCAGCGCCCGTCCCGGCTCTCGTAGTGGTTGTGGGGCGCCGCACTCTCCGCGGCCGAGCCGATGCGCTCCCGGACGTACCCGAGCGCCCCGAAGACCGGAATCGCGTCGTCCAGGATCCGGACGATCGGCTCGTAGAGCCCCAGGTCGACCACCTGCCCTTCCCCCGTTCGCTCCCGCGCTCTCAGCGCGATCAGGGCCCCGACCGCCCCCATGACGCCCGCCAGATAGTCGGGCACCGTCGGTGTCCCCGGGGTCACGGGCGCGCGGTCCGGGTAGCCCGACAGATATGAGATGCCACCAACCGCGGCCGCGATGCGCCCGAACCCGGGGCGCTCCCGGTGGGGCCCGGTCTGGCCGAACGCCGAGATCCGGACCATGACCAGCCCGGGGTTCTCCGCGCGGAGCGCGTCGTACCCGAGCCCCCAGCGCTCGAGGATGCCCGGTCGAAAGTTCTCCGTGACGACGTCGACCTCCCGGCACAGCCGGCGGATGAGGGCCTGTCCCGCCGAGTCCCGGAGGTTGCAGGTGATCGACTTCTTGTTCCTGGCATCGGAGAGCCACCAGAGCGACACGCCGTCCGACTGGCGGCCGAGCCGGCGGAGGTCGTCCCCGATCCCGGGCTGCTCGACCTTGATGACCTCCGCGCCGAACTCGCCGAGGAGCGTCGCCGACATCGGCGCCGCGATGAAGGTCGCGAGGTCCAGGACGACGAGGCCGTCGAGCGCCCCCACGGGGTCAGCGCCGGAAAGTCAAAGCGGGGTCAGGCCCGCACTTTGACTTTTGCCTCGCCGGCGACGGCGGTGAGGGCGCGAAAGCCAAAGTCAGGGCCCGACCCCGCTTAGGACTTCGAGGACCTCGGCGACCACCTCGAAGCGCCCGAACGAGGGCATGAGGTAGGCGCCGGCATGGCGCCGGCGCACCTCGGTCAGGATCGCCTGCGCCGTCTCGATGCCGACCCGGAGCGCGTGGTCGCCCGCGTCGCGGAGCCGCGCGCGGACGGCGTCCGGAATCGTGATGCCCGGCACCTCGTTGTGCAGGAACTCCGCGTGCCGGAACGAGTGGAGGGGCAGGATGCCGACGATCAGCGGCACCGAGACCGGCCCCATCCGCGCGAGGAAGCCGTCCAGCTGCTCGAGATCGTAGACGGGCTGGGTCTGGGCCCACATCGCGCCGGCCTCGATCTTGGCGTGGAGCCGGTCGATCTCCCGCGAAGGATCGGCGGCGCCGGGGTCCACCGCGACGCCGATGCCGAACGCGGTGGGCTCGCCGATCGAGTTGCCGGCGGCGTCGAGCCCGCGGTTCATCCCCGCGACGATCCGCGCGAGGCCGATCGCGTCGACGTCGAAAACCGCGGTCGCGTTCACGTAGTCGCCGCTCCGGGGCGGGTCGCCGGTCATCGCGAGGATGTTGCGGATCCCGAGGGCATGCGCCCCGAGGAGATCGCCCTGGATGCCCATCAGATTCCGGTCGCGGCAGGTGAAGTGCATGCTGATGTCGAGACCGGTGGCCTCGCGGACGAGGAGCGCGGTCGCGAGGACGGCCATCCGGACGCGGCCCAGCGACCCGTCGTTGATGTCCACGACCTCGACGCCGCGCTCGGCGAGGAGCTTCGCGCCCTGCACGAGCTTCTCGATGTTGTGGCCGCGCGGCGGATCGAGCTCCACCGTGACCAGGAACTCCCGGGCGTGGAGCCGCGAGAGAAGCCGGGACGGCTCGGCCGTCACTCCCAGCACGGGAGTCTCTTCCAGCTCGGGCCGGACGCTCGGCGCCACCGACACGGCGCGCCGCGCGCGGTCCCCTCCGCGGCCGTGGGCGTCCACCATCTCGCGCATGGCGCGGATGTGGGCGGGGGTCGTCCCGCAGCAGCCGCCCACCACCCGCGCGCCGGCGTCCAGCATGCGAGACGCGTAGTCGGCCATGTAGGCCGGCGACGAGAGGTAGATCAGGCGCTCTCCGTGGCGGCTCGGCAGGCCGGCGTTCGGCCGGATCGAGAGCCACGACCGCGGTGCGGCCTCGTGGAAGAGCAGCCCCACGTCGTACAGCACGCTCGAGCCCACGCCGCAGTTGGCGCCGATCACCTGGACCGGCAACGCGGCGAGCTCGCGCGCGATCTCGGCCGGCGCCTGGCCGAGGAAGGTCACGTGCTCGTCGTTGAACGCCATCTGGGCCACGATCGGGAGGTCCGCCGAGACGGTGCGGATCGCCTCGACGGCGAGGCGGAGCTCCCGGAGATCCGAGAAGGTCTCGGCGACGAATCCGTCCACGCCGCCCTCGAGCAGCCCCTCGGCCTGCTCGCGGAACGCGGCGGACGCTTCGGCCTCGCCCAGCGTGCCGAGAGGCAAGAGGTACTTCCCGAGCGGCCCGATCGAGCCGAGCACGAGGACGTCCTTGCCCATCGTCTCGCGCACGTCGCGCGCGAGCCGCGCGCCCGCTCGGTTGATCTCACGAACGCGGCCGTCGAGACCGTGGACTGCGAGCTTGAACCGGTTGGCGCCGAAGGTGTTGGTCTCGATGAGATCGGCGCCGGCGGCGACGTACTCCCGATGGATCGACTGGACGGTCTTCGGGTCGTGGAGGTTGAGGACGTCGAAGCACGCGTCGAGCGGCACGCCGCGCGCATAGAGCATGGTCCCCATGGCGCCATCGGCGAGGAGCGGTCCCTCGTCGAGCCGGTGGACGAGCGCCACGGCGCCGGTCGCGCTAGCCATGGTCCCTCGGCTTCAAGACTCGCGGGCTAGGCATCTCCCTCCCGGGGCTCGCCGACTCCTGCGGGGAGATCAAGCGGCGATGCGCTCTCCGCGGCCGTCTCGGGCGCGCGAGCGCTCCGCTCCCGCTCGCGGAGGTAGCGCACGATCCGTCCCACCACGGCGTCCACGGTCATCCGGGTGGTGTCGAGAGCCAGGTGGGCGCGGCGATAGTGATCCTGGCGGGCCCGGTAGAGCGCGGCCGCTTCCTCGACCGATCGGCCGGCGAGCATCGGCCGGCCGCCGACCCGATTGGCGCGAGCGTAGACGGCGTCGAAGTCGGCGGCCAGCCACACGACCGTCCCCAGATCGAGGAGCCGGTCCATGGCGCCCGGCGCGCACGGAAAGCCCCCGCCGGTGGCGACCACGTGGCCGTGCTTGTCGGCCAGAGCCTCCAGGGCCTCGGCCTCCAGCTGCCGGAAGTACGGCTCTCCGCGCTCCGCGAAGATCTCGGGAATCGACCGGCCGTCGTGGGCCGTGATCATCGCGTCGGTCTCGACGAAGCAGCGGCCGAGTCGTCGCGCGAGGAGACGCCCCACGGTGGACTTCCCCGCCCCCATGAAGCCCACGAGGATCACGTTTCCGGGCGTCGCCGGCATGGCTGGATGATACTACGGCGTCAGACCTTGACTTCCGGACACTTGCGCCGCGTCGGCGGCGTCGCGGGAGCGGCCCGGAAACCAGGGGCCGAGCGCGTCGCATGCTAAGATCGCGCCACGAAAAGCACGGCTTCGCTCCCCGGTAAGTCCAGGTCGCGGGCGACGAAGGTGCTTCGGCTCCTCGTCCGACTGCTCCTGGTCTGCCTCGCGATCACGCTGGGACTCCTCTGCGTCTTCAAGCCGCCGACTCTCGTGGACCAGATCGAGCTCCGCATCCTGGACTGGCACGCGCGCCTGCGCGGGCACCTGCCCGTCCCGCAGAACATCAGCATCGTCGCGATCGACGAGAGAAGCCTCGAGCTGGTGGGCCGGTGGCCCTGGCCCCGGACGCGCACCGCCGAGATCATCCAGCGGCTCGCCGAGGGCGGCGCGAAGAACGCCATGCGTGCTGGTTCAGGCGGAGTCGGTAGTCCTGGACGATGACGAGAATCTTCACGAGCTCGAGAATCGAGAGCGCCAGCGTACGCCGCCGGGGTCGTCCAGCGACGCGTGAACAAGAGCAGCGTGGCCACCGCCAGGGTGAAGTACCGCCAGAGGAGCGCGTCCACCCCGGCTCGCCCGAACATCCGGAATCGATGGCAATCCTCGAAGAACGGCCAGCCGATCGGGCACTCCGCCCGCCGAGATGGTGCCGCGGAGCGAAGCTCCATCGCTCCAGTGGACGCACGTCAGGACGGAACGAGCGCGAGCACCGACCGCGTTGACCGCGGAGGATCGCGATCGGCGGAGATCTCCTCAACGTTTCGGCGGGCGAGTCGGACGAGACGCGACATCAGCCGCTGGCAGTGGGAGCCGGAGCTTCCGCTCCGGCTCGCGCCTCACGCCCCGCGCAAGCGGGGGTCGAGAGCGTCCCGAAGGCCGTCCCCGAGAAGGTTGAAGCCGAGGACTGCCAGCATGATGGCGAGCCCGGGGATCGTCGTGATGTGCGGAGTGACGAGCAGGAAGTCGCGCCCCGTCGCCACCATGAGCCCCCAGGACGGCGTGGGCGGCTGGACGCCCAGCCCGAGGAACGACAGCGCCGCCTCGACCAGGATCGCGTTCGCCATGAAGAGGGTGCCGTACACGATCACGGTGGGCAGGATGTTCGGCAGGATATGGCGGGTGACCAGCGCCGGGCCCGCCGCGCCGAGGGCGCGGGCCGCGCGCACGTACTCCGTCTCGGTGAGGGCGAGCACGGCGCCGCGGACGATCCGGGTGACCGGCGGCGTGCCCCAGATGCCGACCGCGATCGTCGTGTTGAGCGCCCCGGGCCCGAGCGCGGACACGACGGCGATCGCGAGCAGGAGGTAGGGAAACGCCAACAGCACCTCGACGCACCGCATGATGGCCCCGTCCACCCAGCCACCGAGGAACCCCGCCAGGCTGCCCAGCACCAGCCCGAGCCCGAGCGCGATCCCCACCGACACCAGGCCCACCACGAGGGCCACCCGGGCCCCGTAGATGATGCGGGAGAGGATGTCCCGCCCGAACTCGTCCGCCCCGAGGATGTACTTCCCGCCCGGCCGGGCGCGCTTCTCGACCAGGCTCTGCTTCGCGGGGTCCTGAGGGGCGATCCAAGGCGCGAGCACCGCCGCCGCCACGATCACCGCGACGATGAAGAGCCCGACCATCGCCAGGCGGTTCCGCCGGAACCGGCGCCAGGCGTCGCCGGCGAGCGTGTCGGATCGCTCGGCGACGGGCGCCAGCGCCTCGACCGCCGTGCTCACGGAAGGCCGCCGGGGCAGCGACGGAAAGCGCCGGCGAGCTCTCCGGCGCGGCCGAGCGCCGGAGACCGCCGCGTTCCGACGGTCGCAGACCGTAGGGGTGCGACCGCCAGTATTCGAGGCGGCTCCGGCGGAGTCCCGGTCACCCGAGCATCCAGTGTCCCCCGTCGACGCTGATCGTCTGACCGGTGACGTACCGGGCGTCGTCGGAGGCGAAGAAGAGCACGGCGCGCGCGATGTCCTCGGGCTCGCCGAGCCGGCGGAGGGCGATGCCCTCGATGAGCTTCCGCTGCCCCGCCTCGCCCATCGCCTGCCACTGGCGCTCGGTCGAGGGGTTCGAGCGGACGAATCCCGGCGCCACGCAGTTGACGCGGATGCCGAACTCGCCGAGCTCCCGGGCCGTCTGCCGCGTGAACCCGATCAGCCCCGCCTTGGCGCTGGCGTACGCCTGGATCCCGGTGAGGCTGTACGAGCGGCCGGCGCCCGATGAGATGTTCACGATGCTCCCGCGGCGGCGCGTCTTCATCGCGGGAACCGCGGCCCGCGTGAAGTGGAAGGCGCCATCCAGGTTGACCGCGAAGATCGCGCGCCAGGCCTCCTCGGAGACCTCCTCCACCGGCTTCATCGTCTGACCGACGACCCCGCCCGCGCAGTTCACCAGGACGTCCACGCGCTTCTCGGTCGCGACCAGATCGTCGACGAACGCCGACACCCGGCGCGGATCGGTCACGTCCACGACCGCGGTCCGGCACGGGGCGTCGGAGCGCTCCCCCACCGCCCGCCGGGTCTCGCCCAGCTCGCGCTCGAGGACGTCGCAGGCCCACACCGACGCCCCCTCCCGAGCCAGCTCCACCGCGATGGCGCGGCCGATGCCGTGCGCCGCGCCGGTCACGATCGCCACCTCGCCGCGAAATCGTCGCTCTCCCATGTCCCTACCCCTGTCGCGACACGCGCGGATCCAGCATGCCGTAGGAAAGGTCCACGACCAGGTTGATCACGACGAACGCCATGGCGAAGATCAGCACCGCACCCTGCAGCAGGATGTAGTCGCGGGCAAAGATCGCCTTGACCATCAGCCGGCCCAGCCCGGGCCAGGCGAAGACGGTCTCCGTGAGCACGGCCCCGCCCATCAGCTGGCCGGCCTGGAGCCCGACGAGCGTGAGGATCGGGATCGCCGCGTTCCGGAGGGCGTGCTTGGCCACGACCAGCCGCTCGCCCACGCCCTTCGCCCGGGCCGTCCGCACGTAGTCCTCGCGCAGCACCTCCAGCACGCTCGACCGCGTCATGCGCGCGATCATCGCGATGGACGGGAGCGCGAGCGTCACCGCGGGCAGGACCAGGTGCAACGGCGACCCCACGCCGCCCACCGGCAGGAGCGGCAGCCAGAACGCGAAGACGACGATGAGGACCAGGCCCGTCCAGAACACCGGCATCGAGAGCCCGAACAGCGAGGAGAGCCGCGACAGGGCGTCGAAGAGCGAGTTCGGCCAGATGGCCGAGACGATCCCGGTCGCGACGCCGACCACCGCCGCCAGCAGGAGCGCCACCACCGTGAGCTGGAGCGTCGCCGGCCACGCGTCGCCGAGCTCGTCCACGACCGGCCGGTTCTGCTGGATGGACCGCCCGAGGTCCCCCGTGATGACATGCCCGATGTACCGCACGTAGCGCACGACCAGCGGACGGTCGAGGCCCAGGTGCTCCCGGAACCGCGCGACGGTCTCCTTGGTGGCCGCGTCGCCCAGCATGAGCTGGACCGGATCGCCCGGAATGAGATCCATGGTCAGCATCACGACGAAGAGCACGCCCAGCAGCACCGGGACGGTGAGCAAGAGACGCCGGACGACGAAGATCAGCATGGGTCAGACCGGAGTGGACCGGGCATCGCCGGGCCCTCGGACCCGCCCCGGAGGAACCGGCGGCTTGTCGCCGTCCGGCGCCCCCGGGGCTTCACCGGCGCCACTCGCGCCCGATTGGAGTTTCTACTTGTCGATCCAGGTCTTCCAGAGGCCGAGATTGTACTCGACCGGGTGGATGACGTACCCCTTGACGTTCGACTTGGTGATGACGATCTCCTTGGTGTTGTAGACCGGCACCCAGAGCGTGTCCTTGGCGAGGATGTCCTGGACCTCCGCGTACACCTTCTCACGCTCGCTCTGGTTGAGGCTCCGCCGGCCCGCCTCGAGCAGCTGGTCGACCTTGGGATTCGCGTAGCCGGTGCGGTTCCAACCGGTCGGCGTCAGCTGGGTCGAGTGGTACTGGGCGAAGAGCGAGTAGTCGGCGTCGGCGTTGGTCGTGGCCCAGCCGAACGTCCAGTTGTGCCGGCCCCAGTCCAGCTTGCGGGACTCGTTGAAGACCGTCGCCCACTCCCGGAACTCGACCTTCGCGTCGACCCCGACCTCTTTCCACATCTGCTGCACGGCCTCGGTGATCTCCCCGTCCTTCGGATAGCGGCCGCGCTGGGCGATCCAGTTCAGGGTGAGCTTCTGCCCGCCCTTCTGGAGAATGCCGTCCGGGCCGGGCGTCCAGCCGGCCTGGGCGAGGAGCGCCTTGGCCTTGGCGCGATCGAACGGGAACAGCTGGTCGAACTGCATGTCCTTGTAGCCGAACACGCCGGGCGAGATGACGGACTTCGCCGGCACGCCCAGGCCCTCGACGATGTTGTCGATGATCGCCTTGCGGTCGACCGCCTGCAGCAGCGCCTGGCGGACGCGCACGTCGTCGAGCGGCGCCAGCTTCGCGTTGAAGCCGATGTAGACGACCCGGAGGCCGGGGGCCTCGTGGACCGTGTACTTCGAGTCCTTCCGGAACGTCGGCAGCTGGGCCGGCGACGGGAACATGACCATGTCCGCGTCACCCGTCTGGAGCGCGATCATCCGCGCGCCTTCCTCCGGAACCACCTTGAACACCACGCGGTCGAGAAGCGCCTTCTCCCCCCAGTAGTCGGGGTTCCGCTCGATCACGATCTGGGTGTTCGTCTTCCACTCCACGAACTTGAACGGCCCGGTGCCCACCGGCGCGCGGAGCGCTCCCTCGCCCATCTTCTGGACGGCGGTGGGCGAGACGATCGACACGTACAGCATGGCCATCGAGCGCAGGATGGGGCCGTACGGCTCCTTGGTGACGATGTCGACGGTGAGGTCGTCCACGACCTCGGCGCCGGCGACGGGCCCCGCGAGGCTCGCCCACCGCGCGGGCGGATCGCTCTTGAACGCGCGGTCGAACGTGAACTTGACCGCCGCGGCGTTGAAGGGCGTGCCGTCGTGGAACTTCACGTTCGGGCGCAGCTTGAAGCGCACCTTGGTGGGGTTCATCACCTCGTAGCTCGTCGCCAGCTTGGGCTGGATCGTCATCTTCTCGTCGAGATAGATGAGCGGCTCGAGGATGTTGTAGTAGACCCACGCGCCGGGCGCGGTGGTCTCGGTGTGAGGATCGAGCGACACCGGATCGGTCGGGCGCACGATGGTGAGGGTCCCGCCCTTCTTCTGGGCGTGCGCCGGGCCCGCGAGGGCGACCACCGCCACCGCGAGCACGACCGCCAGGACGGCACGGATCGGAAGCGGCAACCTCCAGCTACGCATCGATCTATCTCCTTTTGACCCGGGCGGCGCGCCTCGCGCCTGCGGCGCTCGGGACGCGGCGCCCTCGGGTCTGGCTAGGGGGCGAAGGCATCCATGATTCCGGCCGCCGCCTCGAGGGCGTGCACGACCCGGTTGCGCTCGCGGAGGAGCGCCGCGGTTGTGAACCGGAACCCGTCGGATGACGGGTCGAGACCGGACAGCTCCCGCGCCCGCTGGAGACCCGCCAGCGGCGGCACGGGGATGGCGAGGTCGTGGTGGAACCGGTCGCCGGTCGTGTAGAAGAGCGGGATCAGGACCCGGGACACCGCGCCCAGCGCGCGGTTGGCGGCTTCCGCCTGCGCCGCGTCCCCGCGCCCCGAGGCCGCGTCCTCCACCGCCCGGGTGAACCGCGCGGCCCGCTCCGCGAGATCCCGGGCCGCCTCGAGGGCCGGCGCCGAGTCCCACCGCCCGGCCGAAGCGAGCTCCTCCACCGTCGCGACGACCGCGCGCGCGAACCGCACGTAGTCGAGCGGCAGCACCGGCCCCCCGACGAGGCGGAGCGCCGCGGCCACGTAGACCCGCGTGTCGAGCGCGAGGACGTCGGCGTCGATCTTGTCGATCGTGTCCTCGCGCGTGTGCCACCACCACGGGAAGCCCGCGGTGCCGAAGAGCCGCTCCATCCAGCGGGAGAGGTCGGTGTCCTGCTTCGGGATCCCCGAGAGCGACATCAGCGCCGACGGGATCCCGATGCCCCAGAACGACTGGTCGCCGGCCCGGGGGAAGCGGCGCGCCCGCGGCGTCTGGCCCGTCACGTCGTGCACGACCTTCTCGACGAAGCTCTGCGCGTCCTCGGTCGCATGGACCACCGAATAGTCGGTGGCGCCGCGAGCCCCGGTCGAGTCGATGTTCAGGTGCACCGCGCAGCGCCGGTGAAGCGCCATCCACGCGTGGTCCGCGTACCAGGTCGAGCCGGCGTAGCGCCCGTGAGAGTGCCCGGACCAGAACGCCAGGCGGAAGCCCCGCCGGAGCGCGCGCCGCCGGCTCGCCAGGAGCCGCGCGACCTCGAGCATCGTCGCGTTCGCCGTTCCGTTGTCCATGGCCCCGAAGTGCCAGCCATCCACGTGCCCCGAGAACATGATGAAACGGTCCTCGGCGGTGCCGTCGAGGTGCGCGGTGAGGTGCGGGATCGGCGACCAGGCCGTGCGGACCCGCGTGATCAGGCGGACGCGCCCGCGCCCCTCGCGGATCAGCTGCCGGATCCGGTCACCGTCGCTGCGCCGGATGGACAGGCACGGCGTGCGCGGGATCCGCCACGCGGTCTCGGGCTCGGGCGTGCCCCAGATGGTCGTCACGATCATGTTGTGGAGGTGGTCGCGGTTGACGAAGATCTGGCCGACCGTCCCCGCCTGCTGCGCGGCCCACGCCTTGCCAGGCGTCGCCAGGCTGTCGAGAAGCGCGATCTTGCCCGCCGCGCCCGCCCGCACGAAGTCCTCGGGATTCCCGTCCCCGACGTCGACGACCTCGGCCTCGAGGCCGTCGGTGGAGGGCGAGAACGCGTGGGTGAGCCCCTCGATCACCGAGCCGTCGGGCAGCGCCACCCGGCCTTCCTGCGGCAGGCTGATGAAGGCCTCGATCTCGCGCCGCTCCACGGCGTAGCCGTAGCTCTTGAGCGCCTGCTCGATGTGGTCGTAGGACTGCGCCTCGCCCGGAGTCCCGGACTCCTTCTCGCGCGCGGCCATCACGCGCGTGTGTGCCATCAAGGTCTCCGCGGACACGGCGGGCAAGAGCTCCGCCTCGTCGGGACTCCGGTAGTGCCAGTAAGGGGTCGAGGTCGGATCCGTGGCCAAGGGCACTCCTCTCCGTGTTACGGCGTGCGTTCCGGGGGCCTCACGGCCTCAACGCGACGAGCTCGTCGAGGTTCTCCCAGGCCATCACTCGCCGACCCGTCTCGAGCTCGCCGATGAGCGCCAGGAGCCGGCGGCTCAACGGTGTCCGGATGCCGTGGCGCTCCGCCCGCGCGAGCGTCGCGCCCACGTGCGCCTCGACCTCGGTCTTGCGCTTGCGGACGGCGAGGTCCCGCCAGATGCCGGTCTTCGTCTTCGTGTGGCCCCGGTAGAACTTCGTGATGGCGGCCATCGCGCGCGCGACGGCCCCCGCGTCTCCCGCGCTGCCGGCGCGGTACCACGCCGGGTCGAACTCGTCGAACGCCTCGAGCCGCACGCCCTCGGCCTCCGCGACCGCCATGCCCTCGGCCACCAGCACCACCAGCATCCGCTGGATCTCGGGGGACCGCTCGACGACCTCGTAGACGTGGGCGTCGACCAGCGCCGTCGCCACCAGCAGCGCGCTGTAGACGTGCTTCGACCACTTCAGCCCGAGGATGTTCGCGCTGACCTGGGTCGGCGTCACCGCGCCGAGGAGATCCGCGAGCTCCTTGGCCCGCGCCGAGAGCTCGCCGTCCAGCTCGCCGACCGCGAACGCGCCCGGGCCGCCGTGCTGGATTCGACCCGGCGCGATCCAGTCGGCCGCCCAGTTCACGAGGCAGCCGACCGTCCGGTGCGGGCCGACCCGCGCCGCGATCACGGCCTCGCCCAGCCCGTTCTGGAGCGACACGACCGCGCCCTTCGGCGCGAGCCGCGGCGCGATGCGGTCGAGCGCGGTCTCGGTATGCTGCGCCTTCACGGCGAGCAGCACCAGGTCGAGGGTCGACGGCAGGGCATCGGGCGTGACCGCCCGCACCGGGACGGACCAGGCGCCGGCCGGCGTCGCGATCTCGAGACCGCGCTCGTTCATCGCGGCCACGTGGTCGGCCGCCTGGTCGACCAGCAGGACGTCGTGCCCGGCGCGCGTCAGGGACGCCCCGGTGACACCACCGATGGCGCCGGCCCCGACGATGGTGACGGCCATGCGCCCCTCTCTATCACAGGGCCCGGAGAGCGTCAACGCGAGGGCCGGTCGACGTGTAAGTCGACATATAATCGGGACGTCCGCGGTCCGTCGGTCCGATTCGCCACCCGTGACCAGGAGAGTCCGATGAAGCTGGTTCGATACTCCACGCGCGGCTCGTCCCCTCGCCTCGGCGCCCTCGTCGGCGACCGCATCCGCTGCCTGGGCGAGACCTACCACCGCTACCTCGCCGGCCGCGGCGTCGTCCGGGCGGGCGAGCTCGCGCACGCGCTCTTCCCACCCAGCGCGCGGGAGTTCCTCCGGGCGGGCCCGGCGGCCGAGGACGCGCTCCATGCGATGGAGAGCGCGGTGAAGGCCGGCAAGCTCGAGTGGATGACCCACCCCCTCGCCGAGGCCCATCTCCACGCCCCGATCCACGACCCCGAGAAGTTCATCTGCATCGGGCTCAACTACATCGACCACGCCGAGGAGACGAAGAGCCCGATCCCCAAGGAGCCGCCGCTCTTCGCCAAGTTCCCGAACTCGATCGTCGACGCGACGGCGCCGATCGTCCGTCCGAAGGGCTGCGAGAAGCTCGACTACGAAGTCGAGCTCGGGTTCGTGGTCGGCCGCGAGGCCAAGGACGTTCCCGCCGAGCGCGCGCTCGACTACATCTGGGGCTACGTGGTCGTCAACGACGTGAGCGCGCGCGACTTCCAGATGGTCACCTCGCAGTGGATGGCGGGCAAGGCCTGCGACGCGTTCGCGCCGATGGGTCCGTGGATCGCCGACCGCACGGAGGTGCCCGATCCGCATGTCCTCGAGCTCCGGACCTGGGTCAACGGGACCAAGCTCCAGGATGGCAACTCGAAGAACCTCATCTACAACATCAACTACCTGGTCGCGTTCCTCACGGCCAAGATGACTCTGCTCCCGGGCGACGTCGTGATCACCGGCACGCCCGCCGGCGTCGGCTTCACGCGCAAGCCCCCGGTCCTCCTGAAGGGCGGGGACCGTGTGCGGATGGAGATCACCGGACTCGGGACGCTGGACAACCCCGTCGTGGAGGCGTGACCTTCGCGCGCCCCACTGGTGCAGAGGGCACACGCCGGACGCTTCCGACTGGCCGACGAGCTCCCGTCTTGCGGGTCTGACGGACCTCCGGGTCCGGACCGCGCTCGCTCCCACACATCGCGTCGGGGGCTGACCGTTCGGTCCGCTCGTCTCTCTGGCACGTCGCCTGCATTGCCTCCCCAGGGAAACCTCCGGACGACGGTCGTTGTCGCGAGAGGCCCCCCGCGCCTGGCCACGGACCGCCACCAAATGGGCATCGTGGCTGGTGATTCAGGGGACAATCGAGGCCCACCCAGAGCGCGCCGCGGGCTGATCGCCGCGGCTCCATTGTGGCGTGGGCACCCGAGGAGAATGCGCACGTTGTCAGTCGGTCACCGGCTGAGTCGGCTCTGGCCTGAGTCTCTGGGGCCTCTGTCTCCTCGCCTCTGCAGTTGACGCCGCCACTCTCGGCATCGGCCTCGAGCCCGTGACCGGCCTGACGAACATCCCCAGTCCAGTGGCTCTTGCGCACGCCGGCGACTCGCGGCTGTTCGTCGTCCTGAAGGGCGGCAAGATCCGCGGTCTTCGATGGCACCGACACCACGACGTTTCTCGACATCTCCGGGCTCGTCAACACTGACGGGGAGCGGGGCCTCCTGGGTCTTGCCTTCCACCCCAACTACGCGAGCAACGGCTTCTTCTTCGTCTACTACTCCAACACGGGCGGGAACGAGGTCATCGCACGCTACAGCGTCTCCCCCGATCCGGACGTCGCCGATGCCGGCTCGTCAGAGATTCTCTTGACCATCCCTCACCCGGGCCAGTCGAACCACAACGGCGGTGGTCTCGCATTTGGACCTGATGGTTACTTGTACGCCGCGGTCGGGGACGGTGGCAGCAGCGGCGATCCGCCGAACAACGCCCAGAATCTCGGTGTGCTCCTGGGCAAGATCCTTCGTCTCCACGTGGATGTGGCCGCCGGCTGCCCCCCACCATGCTATGAGATCCCGGCCACCAATCCCTTCCTCGAGTCTCCTGCCGACAACCCGGCGACGCTCCCGGAGATCTGGGCGTACGGTCTGCGCAATCCCTGGCGCATCACCTTCGACCGCCTGACCGGGGACCTCTTCATCGGCGATGTCGGCCAGAACGCTCGGGAGGAGATCGACTTCCAGTCCGCCACGGGCCCAACCGGCGGGAGAAACTACGGATGGCGATGCAAGGAGGGATTCGCGGACTTCAACAACTCGCCTCCCTGCTCCGGAACCCTGGTCCCACCGATTCTCGACTACGATCACGGCGAGGGCTGTGCCGTCACCGGCGGGTATCGCTACCGCGGGACCCAGCTCCCCTCATTTCAGAAAGTGTACGTGTTCGGCGATTTCTGCAGCGGCACGATCTGGGGCGGGATCGAGGAGAGCCCGGGTAACTGGAGCAGGGTCGTGCTGGCCGCCTCAGGACTTCACATCAGTAGCTTCGGCGAGGATGTGGACGGCGAACTCTACGTCGTGGACCTCGGCGGCGGCGTCTATCGCATCGTGCCTCCGCGAGTCACCGTGACCCTGGCGGGGCCAGGCACCGGCAGCGTGTCGGGCCCTGATGGCCTGGACTGCCCGGACGTGTGCGCGGTCGAATACGAACCAGGGAGCCTCGTGGACCTCACCGCGAACGCCGCCTCCGGCTCCCTGTTCGCGGGGTGGAGCGGTCCGTGCGAAGGTCTAGGAGCCTGTCACCTGACGATGGACGGGGACAAGGCGGTCACGGCGACGTTCAGCCTGCGGCCATTCCTCGAGTTCAGCGCCGCCGCCTACACCGTCGCTGAAGGCGGTAGCGCGACGATCAAGGTCAAGCGCCTCATCTCGACCGTGGGGACGGTGATGGTCGACTACGCAATCCTGCCGGGGAGCGCGACCGCTCCCTCTGGACCGGATCCCGACTACAGCATCCCCCAGACCGGCCTGACCGGCACGCTGACGTTCACCCCGGGCCAGTCGAGCCGGACGTTCACCATTTCGACCATCAACGACACTCGCGCGGAGGGTCCGGAGACGATCCTGCTCGCCCTGAGCGATCCGACAGACGGGGCGATCCTCGGCGCTCAGCGCACGGCCACCCTCACGATTCAGGACAACGACAGTGCGGGGAGCCTCCAGTTCGAGAAGGGCGCGTATGCCGTCAATGAGAGCACCGGGCTGCCCATCAAGGTCAAGCGTGCCGGCGGGAAGGCGAGCGACGTCTCGGTGGATGTCTTGGTGACCGGTGGAACCGCGACGCCCGGCACGGACTACGCAATTCCGGGCGCCCTGGTCCCCAACTCGCTGGTGCGGCTCACATTCGGAGCGAATCAGACATCGGCCAGCTTCACGATCGTGCCGGTCAACGACGGCGACGTCGAGCCCGACGAGACCGTCGAGCTCCAGCTCCAGAACCCGGCGGGCGGCGCGACGATCGGGAATCGGAACACCACGCGAGCCACCATCGTGGACAATGACCGCATTGGGACGTTCCAGCTGACCAAGGCCGCCTACACAGTCGTGGAATCGAACGGGACAGTGCCGCTGGTCGTGACTCGAACCGGGCCGACCGGGGCGCCCGCGTCCGTGAACCTCGTCTTCAGCACCGCTGATGCCGCCGCCGGAGCCTGCGGTGGCGCTGCCGACTACACGCCGCCCTCGTCACCAATGGTCGACTTCAGCACGGGACAGTCGCGCCGGACGATCGATGTCCCGATCTGCGTCGACACGACCCTCGAGCCGACGCCCGAGACCTTCACCGCGGAGCTGCAAAACCCATCGAGCGGGTATGCCCTCGGCGCCGTGACGTCAGCGGTGGTCACGATCGTCGATGACCGGGTCCGGTTCAGCGCCGACAGCTACACCGCGGGCGAGGGTTCCGGTAGTGTGAAGCTAACGCTGCTCCGGCCAGCCGGCACAAGCCAGCCCCTCACCGTCAGCTACGCCGCCACCGCCCTCAGCCCCGGGCCGGGACACGCCACCGCGGCACCCACTCCATCGGCCTGCGCCCCGGGCGCGGACTTCCGGCCCGTGAACGGGGCCGTCACGTTCGGGCCCGGGCAGACCTCGAAGACCGTGAGCATCCCGCTGTGCCCCGACGGCCTGGTGGAGGGGGACGAGATGTTCACGGCTGCGATCACCGGCCCGTCGACCGCCGTGGGCGTCCCCGCGAGCGCGTCCGTCAAGGTCCTGGACAACGATGGCCCTTCGTGAGGTTG
The DNA here is from genome assembly GCA_963765195.1 of uncultured Candidatus Rokubacteria bacterium. Lineage (GTDB taxonomy): Bacteria > Methylomirabilota > Methylomirabilia > Rokubacteriales > DASRDR01 > DASRDR01. The sequence goes on along the minus strand of CAVXVV010000080.1, from coordinate 69,338 downwards.
AGCGCCACCCGCTACACGGTCGATCAGAACATCGCCCAGGGTCAGAGCCAGCCGACCGCCCCCTCTCGACCGAGCCTCGTGAATCACGCCGGCACGCAGGGCCCCCGGAGCCTCGTCATCAGGCTCCAGAACGCGGGTGGAGGAGGGACGCTGGGCGCCAAGACCATCGTCACGCTCTGGATCCTGGACGCGGCGAGCTGAGCTCCACCAGCGGGGGTAGTCGCGGAAAGCGGCGGAACCTACGCCCGTCAGCGGGCGTGAACGACGCACGCGATGCGCCAGATACGCTGGAGAGGTCAGCTTCAGCCGGCGCGGCGGCGTCCGGGCGCTTGACCGCGAAGGGCGGCGCTCTCTACTCCCCCAGCTCCACGAGAAGGCGGGCCGTCGTGCGCACGCCCTGATACAGGTGGTCCAGCCGGAGGTGCTCGTTGGGGCTGTGCTGGCGGTTGTTGGCGTTCGCGTAGGGCACGACGATCGTGGGGAGCCCGAGCAGGTCCGTGAACGCCCAGAGCGGCACGCTGCCGCCCGCGGTGGGCACGACCACTGCCGGCTGGCCGTCGTGGGCGCGCTCGATGATCTCGACGACGCGCCGCGAGATCGGGAGGTCGGCGGGGGTCTTCGAGGGATCGTAGCCATGCCGCTCGACGACGCGGATCGCGCGGCCCCTGAGGTCGTCCGGCAGCGGCGCGTCCGCCGACTCGATGACCGCGAACCCCTGCCCCCGAATGTGGTCCACGACCCGACGGTACACGGCGTCGACTCGCTGGTTCTTCACCAGTCGGAGGTCGAGGGCGACGGTGGCGCGGTGGGGGATGATCGTGTTCGCCTCCGCGCCGACGAAGCCGGCCTGGAGGCCCCGGATCGTGAGCGTCGGCCGGAACATCAGCCGCTCGAGGTAGTCGGGCGCGAGACGCACGCCCAGCTCGCGCTCGAGGGCCGGCCGGTCCAGCGGGATGCGGCCCATCAGCTCGCGCTCGGCGGCGGTGGGCGGCGTCGCATCGGCGCCGAGGCCCTCGATGAGAGGGGTCCCGTCGGGCGCGGCCATCGACGCGAGCAGCCCGGTCAGGATCCACGCCGGGTTCGGCACGCTGAAGTTCCCCGAGTGGACGTCGCGCCGCGCGACCTCGAGCTCGAGGGTGAGCGCGAGGATCCCCCGGGCGCCGAACACGACTGTGGGCCGCTCGCTCGCGTCCTTGGGCCCGTCCGTCACCAGGACGAGGTCCGCCGCGAGCAGGTCGCGATGGGCCTCGACGAGGGCGCCGAACCCCGGGCTTCCGATCTCCTCCTCCCCCTCGAGGATCAGCTTCAGGTTGACCCGCGGCGAGATGCCGAGGGCATCCATCAGGGCGAGAGCCTCGAGGTGCGCCCAGATCGGGCCCTTGTCGTCGGACGCGCCGCGCGCGTAGAGGCGGTGGGCCGGCAGCGCCTCGTCGGCGACCTCGCTGGCCTCGACGATCCGAACGCCGTCCTCGGCGAGACCCGGCCGGAGGACCGGCTCGAACGGCGAGGGCTGGAGCCAGCCTGGGCCCGGGGCCGGCTTCGTGTCGAAGTGGCAGTAGAGAAGGAGCGTGCGCGTCGCCCCGGGGACCAGCCGCGTCCCCAGCACGACGGGGTTCCCTCCCGTCTCGAGCACGCGCGCGTCGAAGCCCCGCGCCTGCATGGCGTCGGCGAGCCAGCCCGCGCCGGCGCGGACCCGCTCCGGCTGCTGGCTCACGGTGTCGACGCGGAGGAACTCGGTGAAGCGCTCGAGGATCGGCCGCCGGCGGGCCCGAAGCGCGAGGTCGAACGCCGGCCAGTCCACCGGGTCGGCGAGAGTCGGAGCGGCTAGCGGGGGCGGGTGCGGACGATCTGGGCGATCAGGCGGATGTGCTCGGGCGTCGACCCGCAGCACCCCCCGACCACGTTCGCGCCCGCGTCGAGGAGAGCCGGGTACTCGCGCGCCATCGCCTCCGGCCCCAGCTCGTAGGTGACCTGATCGCCGGTCGTGATCGGGAGGCCCGCGTTCGGATACGCGACCAGCGGCGCGTCGGTCACCGCGCGCATCTCCCGGATGATCGCGATGGCCCGGTCCGGCCCGCGGCCGCAGTTCATGCCGACGACGTCGGCGCCGGCGGCCAGGAGGTTCTTGGCGACCTCGGCGGGGCTCTCGCCCCACATCGTCCGATCGCGGTCGTGGAGCTCCTCGTACTGGAAGAACATCGTGGCCATGACCGGGAGCCCCGTCGTCCGGCAGGCGCGGACCGCGGCGACGGCCTCCTGGGGGAACATCATCGTCTCCACGGCGAAGAGGTCGACGCCGCCCTCCGCCAAAGCCTCGGCCTGTTCGCGAAACGTCTCGAAGTACTCCTCGTCCGTCGTGTCGCCCAGGGGCTCGTACTCGGCCGGCAGGCGGCTGGTCGGCCCGACCGATCCCGCCACGTAGCCGTGAGCGGGCGCCGTCTCCCGCACCAGGCGCGCGCCCCGCTCGTTGAGCTCGCGCGTCCGGTCGCCGAGCCCGTACTCGTTCAGCTTGAGACGCGCGCCCCCGAACGTGTTGGTCTCGACGAGATCGGAGCCCGCCTCGAAGTAGGCCCGGTGGATGCTCCGGACGACGTCCGCGTGCGTGTCGTTCCAGAGCTCGGGGCACGCGCCGTTCGCCAGGCCCGCCGCGAACAGCATCGTGCCGTAGCCGCCGTCGAAGACGAGCAGCTCGCCCGTCCGCACTCGCGCCGAGCCACTCCTGACCCCGGGTCCCGCTCACCGTCCGCTCCGCATGCTACCCTGACGCCGCCACGGGCGCCGCGGACAGCTCCTTCGCCCGCACGACCGCGAGCGTCGCGTCCCGCGCGTAGCCGTCGGCGCCGATCTCCTCGGCGAAGGCCGGGCTCACCGGCGCGCCGCCGACCATGACCTTCACGCGGTCCCGGAGCCCGGCCCGGGCGAGGGCGTCGATCGTACGCTTCATGCCCGGCATCGTGGTGGTCATGAGGGCGGAGATGCCGACGATGGTCGCCCCGTGCTCCTCGACGGCCGCGCAGAACTTCTCCGGCGAGACGTCGCGACCGAGATTCACCACCTTGAAGCCCGCGCCCTCCAGCATCATGGCCACCAGGTTCTTGCCGATGTCATGGAGGTCGCCCTGAGCGGTGCCGATCACGACCGTCCCCAGATACTCCGAGGTCGAGGCCGCGGTGAGCAAGGGCTTGAGGAGATCCAGGCCCGCGTACATGGCCCGGGCCGAGAGCAGCACCTGGGGCACGTAGTACTCGTTTCGGCGGAACTTCTCGCCGACGACGTCCATCCCCGGGATCAGTCCCTTGAAGATGATCTGCTTCGGATCGAGACCCAGATCGAGCCCCGTCCGGGTCATCCGGCCCACGGTGTCCCGGTCGCCGAGGATCAGCGCGCGGGCGACCGTCGGGTAGTCGTACTGCGAATCATCGGGAGCAGCAGCCATCGCTCCGGTTTGTATCACGGGGGATCACCCGACACAAGCTTCGGCGGCCTCTCGCGGCGCGCGCCGCCGCGATCCGGCCAGCGCGTGCGCGCCGGCCCGGGCTCACGGCTCCGTGTGATGGGCGAGGAGATCCTCGCCCTTCCCGCGGCTGACGCACCGGCTCGCGTCCGCGCAATCGTGGGTCGGCTCGGCGTGCACGACGACGTGGGCGCCGGGGATGGCCTCCGCGATCTCCCGCTCGACGTGGTCCACGAGGTCGTGCGCCGCGCCGAGCGGGAGGTGGCGGCACGACACGATCGTGAAGTCGATGTGCCGCTGGGAGCCGGATCGACGCGTCCTCAGGTTGCGATGGTCGACGACGAACCGGTGGCGGTGGATGACCTCCTCGATCGCGCGCTGCTCGGACGCCGGCAGGGCGGCGTCCATCAGCTCGTTGATCGAGCGCACGAGGAGGCGGTAGGCGGATCCGAGGATCACCGCGGCCACGCCGATGGCGATGAGCGCGTCGAAGAGGCCGGACCCGGTGAGCCAGAGCAGCCCGAGCCCCGCCATCACGCCGGCGTTGGTCCAGACGTCGGTCGCGTAGTGCAGCGAGTCGGCGTGGAGGGCGATCGAGTCGGTCTCGTGGGCCACCCGCTGGAGGTGGCGCGTGATGAGCCAGCTCACCACGGTGGACACGGCCATGATCGCGACGCCCCACTCGGGATGGTCGGGACGGGTTCCCTGGATCAGCCGCCGCACCGCCTCGGCCAGGAGCGCGCCGCCCACCAGCCCGATGAACACCACCTGGACGAGCCCGGCGAGGTTCTCCGCCTTCCCGTGGCCGAACGGGTGGCCCTCGTCGGCGGGCGAATCGGCGATCCGGATCGACCAGAGGTTGAAGCTGGACATCGCGACGTCGAAGAGGGAATCGGCGGCAGCCGACAGGAGACCGATCGAGTTCGTCGCGAGGCCGACGCCGAGCTTCGCTACGGCCAGCCCGGCCGCACCCGCGATGGCGACCCGCTCCGCGCGGACCTTTGGCGATGCCGCCGTGCTCATGTCCAAATCTTAGCAGGCGCCCCGGAGCCCGGCGGGAGCCCGGACGGATGTACGCCTCTCAGGCGCGAGCGGCCTTCCAGGCCTCCAGCAGCCGGGCGAGGTCGGGCACGATGATGTCCGCCTGCCCGTCGCCCCCGCCCTCGGGATCGAGCCACGCGGTAGCCATGCCGGCCGCTCGGCCGCCGGCGATGTCGGTCGCGAGACCATCGCCTACCATCATCGCCTCGGCCGGCCGGCAGCCGAGGCGCTCGAGCGCCATCTCGAAGATGGGTGCGTGGGGCTTCCCCACGACCTCCGGGCGCGCTCCGCCGGCCACCGCGACGGCCTCGCAGAGCGCGCCGCAGCCGGGATCGAACTCGCCCGGCGCCACCGGAAGGCGGGGATCGAGGTTGACCGTGAAGAGCGCGGCTCCGCCGGCCACGGCGCGCGAGGCGGCGCGCAAGCGGGCGAAGTCGAATAGCGGGTCGTTACCGACCGCTACCACGCCGGCCCGGCGCCAGTCGTCGAAGGCGACCACGGTGTGTCCCGCGGCCTCCAGAACCTCCCCCATCTCCCGCGTGCCGAGCGGCAGCACCGCCTGGGGTCCCTTGCGGCGCCGAATCGCCTCGCCGAGAAGGTCGAGCGCCGCCAGGACGTCGGGCTCGCGCGCGAGGATGCCGAGTCGCGACAGGCGCTCGGCGATCTGAGCGGCGCGCTCCCGCGAGCTGTTCGTGACGAAGACCACGCCGCGCCCCGCGGCGCGGAGGGCCGCCACCAGGTCGCGGGCGCCGGGCAGCAGGGTCGACCCGGCCCAGATGCAGCCGTCCAGGTCGAACGCGAACCCCCGGAGACTCCCGAGCGGCATCAAGCGGGGGGCGGCAGGAAGCAGAGGCCCTGGCTCTGGACGCCGAGAGCGGTGTTGAACTTCGCGCGGAAGTGCTCGATGGCGATCGTGGCCGCCAGCTCCACGATCTGCGGGACCGTGAAGTGCCGGCGCAGCGGCTCGAACTCGACCTCCGTCACCGCGGTGGGCGTCCGCGACGCGGCCTCCGCGAACGCCAGCGCCGCCCGCTCCGGCTCGCTGAAGAGCGGGCTCTCCCGGAAGCGGTCGACGGCCGAGAGCTTCTCGAGCGTCACGCCGTGGCTCATCCCCCGGGATGAGTTGATGTCCATTCAGAACGGGCACCCGATGAGCTGGGCCACGCGGAGGCACACGAGGTCGCGGAGGTCCGCCGCGAGCTGTCCCGACTTCTCGAGCGCGATGGACAGGCCCGCGGACCCTCGCACGAGCGGCGGGCAATGCGCCAGCACGAGCGTGGACGCCAGCGGCGATCCCCACAGCTCGGTCTGCCGCGCGAAGACCTCCTGGACCTCGGGCGGGGCGGTCGCGGGGTCGATCGGCGGAATGCGCCCGGTGATGCCGTCCTTCACCGGGCACTCCCCCGGCGCCGCGCGAGCGGTCCGCCGCGCTTCGCCGTCACGGCCGGATGTCCTGCCGGAATCGCGCCACCACGTCCTGGCTTCCCTGCACCACCAGCGCGGTGTCCGAGGAGAGCGTGAGGAACTGGTAGCCCTTCCCGTACAGCTCGCGCGCCTGCTCCCAGCCGCGCGTGATGTTGCCGAGGGCGAGGCCCGCACCGCGGGCGGCCGCCTCCACGCGGGCGAAGACCGCCTGCACGTCGGGGTGGCCGGGATTGCCCATGTGGCCGAGCGCGGTGGACAGGTCCCCGGGTCCGATGAAGATCACGTCGACCCCGGGAATCTTCACGATCTGGTCGATCTCGTCGACCGCTGCCCGCGTTTCCACCTGGAGGACGACGAGCACCTCCTCGTTGGCGCGCTTCCAGTACTCGGCCGCGTGTCGGCCGTAGCCGCCCGCTCGGTGGCTGCCGGCGATGCCGCGGATGCCCTCGGGCGGATACTTGGCCGCGCGCACCGCCGCCTCGGCCTCCGCCCGCCCGCCGATCCACGGGACCATGACCCCGTAGGCCCCCATGTCCAGCACCCGCTTGATGATGGCCGGGTCGTTCCACTGGACGCGGACCACCGGGATCGTCTCGCTCCCCTCGATCGCCTGCAGCTGGGCCAGCAGCGTCTGCAGGTCGCCGTGCCCGTGCTCCATGTCGATGAGAAGCCAGTCGAACCCGGCGCGGCTCATGATCTCGGCGCTGATCCCGCTGCACAGATGGAGCCACGCGCCCGCGGTCGGCCGCCCTTCGCGAAGCGCGCGCTTCACGTGATTCGTCTTCACCCAGCTCACTGGCCCCTCCACGCGAGCGCTGCGAAGACGCTCGCCGAACTTGACTTTTTGCGGTGCGCTGTGGGATATATCCCCGACACGGACGGGATCTCCGGGCCGGCCTGACGGCAGGCCATCCACGAGGGGGCGACCACGGCACCGGCCACTATACGGCAGGGCGCGAGGGCCTGACAACCGCTGCCGTTATGCTCCTAGAGATCCTCGGCTGCCACGGTGGCAGCGTGCCGAAACGGCGCCTGCCCAGCTTCCTCATCAACGGGCACGTCCTCCTCGAGGCGGGCTCGGTCACGAGCGCCTTGCCGCTCGGCGCCCAGGCCAGCATCGAGCAAGTGCTCGTCTCGCACGCTCACCTCGACCACACGGTGGGCCTGGCGTTCCTCGTCGACAACATCCAGTCGACGCAGACCGTCGCGGGCCGGAACGCCACGGTGACCGCGGCGGCCATCGAGCCGGTGATCGACGACCTCCGCACCTACTGCTTCAACAACCGGCTCTGGCCCGACTTCACGAAGCTGCCGACACCCGGGGCGCCCGCCCTCAGGCTCCAGACCCTGCGGGCGCGAGAGGCGATCGAGTTCGGGTCACTGACGGTGGTGCCGGTGCCCGTCCAGCACTCCGTGCCCGCCTCCGGATTCATCATCCACGACGGGAAGTCGGGGCTGGTCTTCTCGGGCGACACGGGCCCCACCGAAGAGATCTGGAAAGTGGCGCGGGAGTTCAAGGGCCTCCACGCGATCATCGTGGAGACCGCGTTCCCGAATCGACTCGAGGACCTCGCCACGGTCTCCGGTCATTTCACGCCGGCCCTGCTCCAGCGCGAGATGGACAAGATGCCGGACGCCCCGCTCTGGATCTACCACATCAAGCCGGCCCACTTCGAGGAGACCGCGGAGGAGCTCGAGCGGCTCGGCTCGCGGATCCACATCCTGGAGCAGGACCAGACCCACACCTTCTAGCCGTCCGGATCCCGGAGCCGACGCGATCCGGCTCGACGCGACGCCTCAGGCGCGAACGCCCACCGCCCCGTAGTAGTTGAGGCTCATGTAGAAGTCGCCCCGACTCGCGGCCGCCTCCGCGCTCCCGAGCCAGCGGCGCCCCTCCGCCGCCGTCACGACGCGCCACCGGACCGCGAGCTCCACACGGCGCTCCAGCATGGACCGCACGTAGTCGTCGTAGACCGAGTCGACGACGACGAACGCTCGGCTCCGCACGTCCTTCAGGCCGGCCAGGCGGAGGCGACGCGCGAGCGTCCGCCCGCTCCACGGCTCGGCGTAGAAGCGCTCCGCATGCCCGTCCACGAGCCGTCGCGTCAGCGCGCGATCGGGCACGTCCAGCACGAAGGTGCCGAAGTCCTGGTCGAGCACCGCCACCCGGCCGCCGGGTCGAGTGACGCGGATCATCTCGCGGACGATCTGGTCGCCCGCGGGGACGTGGAGGAGCACCGTGACCGCCAGCGCGACGTCGAACGACGCCCGGGGAAACGGCAGCGCCAGGCCGTCGCCGGCACGGAACGAGAGACGGCCGCCAGCCCTGTCCGTCCGGGCGCGGCGCCGGGCGACGCCCAGGAGCGCACGGCTCGGATCGACGCCCACGGCCGCGCCGCGCGTCCCGACCCGCGCGCCGATGTCGCGGGTCACGACGCCGGTCCCGCAGCCGACATCCAGGACGCGCATCCCCGCCTTGATGCCCACGAGCGACAGGAACCCGCGGCGCAGCCGCGTCTGACCCGGCTGCTCGCCGCGGGCCTCGAGGATCCTCGCGAGCCGCTGCGGATCAGAGTCCCGGTCGACGGCCCGGTACGGGTCGACGACGCCGGGCGAGGCCGCGCTCACGTGGCCGGGCTCACGGAGCCGGCCGGGCGGTCACGAGCGGGCGAGGTACTTGTCGGCGCAGGCGGCGCTGCAGAAGTACCGGGTGTCCGGTCCGTTCCCCCGGCTGATCGCCTTGCGGCGAGGGATGTAGGTCTCGCAGACCGGATCCTTGACCAGCTCGTCGAGGCCCGCACGCCGCGGCGGCGCGCTTCGGGAACCGCCTCGGAGCCCCGCCAGGAAGGAATTCACGCTGGCCCGAACGATGAGGAAGATCAGGAACGCGAGAACCGCGAGGGCGAGGAAGCGGACCACGGGCGGGCGGTGGCGAGACCGCTACCCGCTCTCAGGCTGGATGCGCACCGTGCGGAGGAAGTCGCGGTCGAGCTTCGTCATCTCGTAACGCAGGTCGCGCGCCTCCTCGAGATCGTCCTCGCCGGCGTCCCCGGCGTCCGCGCCGGGCTCGGCCTCCGCCGTGCCGGAGGCGTCCTCGTCGTCCGCGCTCTCGTCGCCGCTGCTCGAGCGAGCCGTCGCGTCCGCGAGGAGGATGAGCCGGGGCTCGAAGCCGTTGCGCACGAGCTCGTCGAGCGCATCGCGCACCGCGGGGGAACCATCGAGCGAGGCCTCGACGGCCTCGATCAGCTTCGCTACCAGATCGCGCACAACGTCACGCTCGTCCATCAAACTCTGTGGCACAGAATAGCTGTCGCTCGTGCCGGTGTCAAACTTGTGGACGCCGCCGAACCGCGTCCTCCAGGCGCTGGAAGCGGCGGCGCAGCGGCTCGAGCGCCTCGTCGTGCGTGATCACGTAGAGCGCGTCGGTCCGGATGGCCGCGAGCGTCTGGGCCGCGACGTCGTCGGCGTCGAGCGTGCGTCCGATCAGCGTCATCTCCCCGCGCTCCGATCCGCCCGGGGCGTTCCGCAGGGTGGCGGGCCTATTGCGCGCGGCCTGCCGGATGCGGGTCGCCACGCCCATCGGGCAGATGACCGTGACGCCGATGCCGTGCGGACGGAGATCCTTCGCCAGCGTCTCGGACAGGCCCACCACGGCGTACTTCGTGGTGTTGTACACGCCCAGGCCCTGCGACGCGATCAGCCCCGCCATGGACGCGGTATTGACGACGTGGCCGCCCTCCCCCGACGCGATCATCCGCGGCAGGAACGCCAGGAGCCCGTGCACGACTCCCCAGAGGTTCACTCCAACGAGCCACTGCCAGTCTTCCCACGTCGCCGCCTCGAGCCCGCCGTGCACGACGACACCCGCATTGTTGCAGAGGAGGTGGGTCGCGCCGTAGCGATCGAAGACGCGGTCCGCCAGGGCCGCAACCTGGCTCCGGTCGGACACGTCCGTCCGAATCGCCAGTCCCTCCGCGCCGAGCGTCGCCATCTGCCGCACGGTCTCCGCGGCGTCCCCCTCGTCGACGTCGGCCACGACGACCCGGGCCGTCTCGCGGGCCAGGCCCAGCGCCAGGGCGCGGCCGATGCCGCTGCCGCCGCCCGTCACGACCGCGACCTTGCCCTCGAGCGTCTTCATGGCTTGCGCGGCTGCTCGGTTCGCGCCTCGTGCATCGCGCGAAGCTGCGGCGTGAGGATGCTCTCGTAGCACTCCGGGCAGATCCCGTGGCTGGTCGTCAAGGCTTCGTCCTCCTTCCGCAACCCTACACCTCCACCGCCACGGGAGCACCGAGGTCGAGCGACCGGTAGGCCGCCAGGACCAGGGCCAGGTCCTCACGGGCGGACTCCGGGGGCAGCGTCGGAGGCCGTCCCTCGCGCACCGCGGCCACGAACTCGGTCAACTGGGCCACCAGTCCGCGCCGGTCTCGCACGAACGCACGCGCCCGGGTGCCGGAGCGCCCGCGCAACCAGAGGGCCCGGCCGCGATGATCCACCCCGAGCGACCCCTCGGTGCCGGTGAGCCAGGCCCACTGCCAGCGGGGCAGCCGGGGCGCCGCGATGGAGTTGGCCAGCGCCGCAACGGCCCCGCTCCGGAACCGGAGCATCACGAACACGGTGTCCTCGCCCTCGGCGGGGAACGTCTTCGCCGGCGCCAGCGCCACCAGGTCTTCCACCGGGCCGGCCCAGTCGCGGAGGAGGTGCAGATAGTGGATTCCGCCGTCGATCAGGAGCCCGCCCCCCATCTCCGCGCGCCGCGTCCGCCATCCGGCCGGCCGCCGGTAGCCTCGCGCGCTCACGACGATCTGACGAAGCTCGCCGATCGCCCCCGCCCGCACGTACGCGCGCGTCGCCGCGAAGGCGGGCACGAAGTGGGCGTTCTCGGCCACCATGAGCACGACGCCGGCGGACCGCGCGGCCCCGAGGATCGCGTCGGCCTCGGGCAAGGTCCTCGCAATCGGCTTCTCGAGGAGCACCGCCTTGCCGTGCTCCGCGGCCAGGCGGGCGTGGGCCTCGTGGAGATGGTGGGGCGTGCAGACGATGACGGCGTCGACGCGCGGGTCGGCAGCGGCGGCCTCGTAGGAGGCGAACGCCGCGAACCCGCCGAACCGCCGGCGGTAAGCCTCCGCCCGCGCCGGATCGCGGCTCGCGAACGCGATCCGCACCGCGCCGCCGAGCTTCCGGGCCGCTCGCGCGTGAAAGGTGGCGAAGCGGCCGCAGCCCACGATGCCGAGCCCGATCGGCCCCGAGCCGGTCCGCGCGCGCAGCGGCCGGATCGAAGGGCCGTCGCTCGTCGGGAGCGCCGCCATGCCGCGCATCCTACGCACCCTTCCGGGGCCACGCAACGTCGGATACAATCGAGGCCATGCGACGAGTCGCGGTGGTCGGCGTCGGGGTGACCAAGTTCGGCAAGCACGAGCGCACCTGCGCGGAGCTGTTCGCGGAGGCCGGGCTCGACGCCCTCACCGACGCGGGGATCCGCCCGCGCCAGGTGCAGGGCGTGTACGTCGGCAACGTCGTGGGCGAGGCCGGAGAGCGGCAGCTCCACCTCGGCCCCCAGGTCACATCGACGCTGGGCATCCCCGACGTGGCCGCGACCCGGTTCGAGACCGCGTGCGCCTCGAGCCACGCGGCGTTCCGCCACGCGCTGTTCGAGATCGCCTCCGGCGCGGCGGACGTGCTGCTGGTCGGCGGCGCCGAGCGCGTGCTGACCATGCCCACCGAGCGCTCCACCGAGGTCTTCGCGTACGCCTCGGACGCGGTGTTCGAGCAGCCGGCCGGGCTCACCTTCCCGGGCGTCTTCGCCCTCATCGCCCGCGCCCACATGGCCAAGTACGGGACGACCGAGGAGCAGATGGCGCATGTGGCCGTGAAGAACCACCGCCACGGGACGATGAATCCGAAAGCCCAGTTCCAGAAGGAGATCACGCTCGAGCAGGTGCTCCGGAGCGCCAAGGTGGCGGATCCCCTCAAGCTCTACGACTGCTGCCCCTTCTCGGACGGGGCGGCGGCGGTCGTGCTGGCCTCCGAGGACGTGGCGCGGAAGACGCGGAAGCCCGTGTGGGTGCTGGGCTCGGCCCAGGCCGGGGACTCCATGTGTCTCCACGACAAGCACGATCTCGCGCGGGCCGTGGCCACCGAGCGCGCGGCGCTGGCGGCCTACCGCCAGGCGGGGGTGGGTCCTCAGGACGTGGACGTCGTCGAGCTCCACGACTGCTTCACGATCGCCGAGATCCTCGCGACCGAGGGACTGGGCCTCTGCGAGCCCGGCACCGGCGGCATCGCCGCGGAGAAGGGGGAGACGAGCCTGGGCGGTCGGATCCCCGTCAACACGTCCGGGGGACTCAAGGCGAAGGGGCACCCGATCGGCGCGACGGGCGCGGCGCAGGTGGCGGAGATCGCCACGCAGCTGCGCGGCGAGGCCGGGCGGCGCCAGGTCGAGGACGCGACGGTCGGGCTCACCCACACGCTCGGGGGGAACACGGCGACCGTGCTGGTCAGCCTGTTCGGCTCCGAGCCCCGATGACGACGACGGCCGCCGCGCCCGACGCGGCCCGGAGCATGACGACGGGCGAGTTCTTCGCGCTCGTGCGCGAGGGCCGGCTCGTCGTCCAGCGCTGCGCGGCGTGCGGAGCCCTGACCGTGCCGCCCAAGGTGGTGTGTCCGAGCTGCGAGGGCGTCCGCTGGGACCGCGCCACCCTCGGCGGCGACGGCGAGATCGCCTCCTACACGGTGATCCGGGTTCCGCCGGCGCAACATGCGCCGGAGGCCCCGTACGTGATCGCGGTCGTTCGCATGGCCGAAGGCGTGTCGCTCCTGGGCCGCCTGACGGGAGTCCCGGTCGACGGGGCCCGCGTCGGCATGCCTGTCCGCTTCGCGGGCGCCGCCGCGAACGCGGAACCGCCCGTCATCACGTTCCGGCCCCGCTAGCCCAGGCTTCCGGGTCTCTCACGGTGTCAGGGAGAAACCCGCCTCTCCCTGCGCCCGCTTGGAACCCGCCCCTCCGGCGCCCGGTTGCATAATGGAGGGGAGGGTCGCGAGCAGCATGATCGCGACGCGGCGCCTCCAGGGAGGCCCACGCGTGCACACGCCTCGCATCGTTGCCCTCGGAACCGCCGTCCCGACCCGGCGCTTCACCCAGGGGGAGCTGGCCAAGCTCTTCGGCTACGGCGACGGGCTCCGCCGAAGCTTCTTCCTCAACAGCGGGATCGACGCGCGCCATCTCTACGTCACCGCCGCCGAGCCGCGCGCCGAGACGATCGACGAGATGTCGGCGCGCTTCGCCGAGGGCAGCGTGCGCCTCGGCGTGGAGGCGGTCGAAACCTGCCTCGCCCAGGCGGGCCTCGGCGTCGCGGACGTGGACTTCCTGGTGACGACGACCTGCACCGGCCGCCTGGTCCCCAGCCTCGACGCGCACCTGATCGCGGCGCTCGGCCTCCGGAGCGACGTGCAGCGCGTGCACGTCGGCGACACGGGATGCGCGAGCGCCATGGTCGTCCTGCAGCAGGCCTGGAACTACCTCCAGGCGTTTCCGAACCGCCGGGTGCTGGCCGTCTCCGTGGAGCTCTGCTCGACGACGTACTACCTCGACGAGGAGGCGGAGACGGCGGTCGCGAACGCGATCTTCGCCGACGGCGCGGCCGCGGTCCTCCTCAGCACGACGGGCGACGGGCCCGAGATCCTGGGCCACCGGACGCTGATCCGATCGGAGTACCTGGACCGAATGGGCTTCACCTTCCCCGAGGGACGCTACCGCGTGCTCCTGTCGCCGGAAGTGCGCCGGATCGCGCCGGCCATGATGGAGGAGCTCTCCGAGGCCATCCTCAAGGATCACGGCCTCGCCAAGGAGGACGTGCGGTTCTGGGTGCTCCACTCGGCGGGCCGGCGGGTGATCGAGAACGCCCAGGCCCTCCTGGGGCTCTCCGACGACGACGTCTCGTACTCGCGCGGGGTCCTGCGCCGCTTCGGCAATCTGTCGTCGGCCACCGTGCTCTTCGTCCTGGACGCGGTCATGCGGAGCGGCCGGCCCAGCGCCGGGGACATCGGTCTCATGATGGCGCTCGGACCCGGCTTCGCCGCCGAGGGCGCGCTGCTGCGGTTCTAGCCGCGATGCTGTCCCCCCTACCCCGCGAGGCCGCGCGCAGCGAGCTGATGGACGAGCTCGACGCGCCCGCCGCGGAGCTGACCCAGTCGCTCTCGGACATCGCGCGCCTCAACCGCATCGGCGGCACGCAGACCATGCGGCGTCACGTCGCGCCGTTCCTGGCCCGCCTGCGGCCGGGCGAGACGCTCCGGATCCTCGACATCGGCACCGGCGCGGCGGACATCCCGCTGGCCCTGGCGACATGGGCGCGGCGCCGTGGCCGGCGCGTCCGGGTCACCGCTCTCGAGATGCACCCGACGATCTGGCGTCACGCCGCCCACGCCGCGAAGGACACGCCCGAGGTGCGCATCGTCGCCGCGGACGGCCTCGAGCCACCGATCCGGCCCCGCTCGGTGGACGTGGCGCTCTGCTCGCTCGTCCTCCATCACCTCCCCGAGGAGGCGGTCGTCGCTCTTCTCCGCCAGCTTGCCGCGCTCGTGCGACTGGGCTTCGTCATCAGCGACTTCCGCCGGGGGCGCCTCGCCTGGGCCGCGGTGTGGCTCGTGACACGCGCGACGGCGTGCGGTCGCATGGCGCGCCACGACGGGCCGCTCTCGGTGCGACGGGCGTACACGCCCGCAGAGCTGACCCGCCTGGCGGAGCGCGCCGGATTGCCGGACCTTCGCTGGCAGCGAGCGCCCGCGTTCCGCCAGGTCGGCGTCTGGACGCGCGGGTCCGAGGGGACCGCCCGTGCGGGCTGACGCGGTGGTCGTCGGCGCGGGGCCGGCCGGCGCCGCGACGGCGATCCTCCTCGCGCGGGAGGGGCTGGCGGTTGCCCTCCTCGACCGCGCCCGGTTCCCCCGCGACAAGATCTGCGGCGAATACCTCTCGCCGGAGGGCAGCCGGATCCTGGATCGCCTGGGCGTCCTCGCCCGGGTGGAGGCGAACGGGGCCCGCCCGCTCCGGGGCATGCGCATCCTCGGGCCCGACGGCACGCAGCTCGTCGGGGACTACCCGCCCGACGGCGCGCGCCCCGGCGATCGGCCGCGCGCCCTCGCCGTGCGCCGCCGGATCCTGGACGCGGCGCTCGTGGAGCGTGCCCGGGAGGTCGGCATCTCCGTCCGCGAGGGGATGCGCGTGGTCGACCTCCTCCGGGAGGGCGCGCGCATCACCGGCGTCGTCGCCGAGCCGGTCGGACTCGAGCGGCGCACCGCGGCGGCGGAGCGATTCTCGGCGCCGCTCGTGGTCGCCGCCGACGGGCGGACCTCCGTGATCGCGGAGCGCCTGGGGCTTCGACGCCCACATCCGTGGCTCCACCGGCTCGCGCTGGTGGCCGACATCGAGGGCGCGTCGGGCGATCCCGAGCGAGGCGAGATCGTCCTCGCCCCACCCGCGTACTCGATCCTGAACCCGGTCGGCGCCGGCGTCGGCAATTTGAGCCTGGTCATCCCGATCGAGGAGGCGCGGCGGCACAAGGCGGACCTCGCCGGTTACTTCGATCGCGTCACGCGAGAGCTCCCGGGATTCCGCGAGCGGCTCCGGAACGCGCGGCGCACCGGGCCCGTCCGCGCCCTGGGCCCGCTCGGCTACCGGGTTGCCCCACCCTGCGTGGACGGCGTGCTTCTGACCGGAGATGCCGCCGGCTTCCTCGATCCCTTCACGGGCGAAGGCATCTACGCCGCCCTTCGCTCGGCCGAGGTCACGGCGGAGGTGGGAGCCCGGGCCGTGAAGGCGGGCGACGTCTCCGCCGCCGCCCTGCAATCGAGCCACGCCCGGCGCGCGACGGAGTTCGCCGCCAAGACACGGCTGACCGTCATCCTCCAGCGCGTCATCGCCCGGCGCGCGCTCTCGGTCGCTGTCACGCGACTCCTCGCCGCCCGGCCGGGCCACCTGGCGCGTCTCATGGGCGTCCTCGGCGACTTCGTGCCGGCCCGGGCGCTCCTCGAGCCGCGGTTTCTCGCCGCCCTCCTCCCCCGCCCCCGGTTCCGCCTGGTGCGGTCACCGGAGATCCGCTAAGCTTCGCCGTCGTGGATCCGCGCAGCCGGCTCGTGGCGCTGGCCGGGACAGCCGATGCTCGCTCGCTGGCCGAGGGAGCCCTCTGGATCGCCGCCGAGGCCCAGCCGGGTCTCGACGTCCGGGCGTGGCTCTCCCGGCTCGATGCGCTCGGGTACCGGGCAGCCGAGCGGCTCACCTCCGAGATGGACGTCGACCACGCGGCGACGGCCGTGTCCCAGTTCCTGTTCGAGGAAGAAGGCTTCCGGGGCAACGCCGAGGACTACTACGATCCTCGCAACAGCTTCCTCCACGATGTGCTCGACCGCCGGCTCGGCATCCCGATCACGCTCTCGATCGTGTACGTGGCGGTCGCGGCCCGGGCCGGGCTCGAGGCCGTGGGCGTGGGACTGCCCGGGCATTTCATCGTGCGGGCCGAGCGCCGCGGCCGCCATCGGCTGATCGACCCGTTCCACGGCGGCGGGCTCCTGGATCGCGCGGCCTGCGAGGCGCTGGTCGCCCGCGTGCGCCGCGGCGGCGGCCCGCTCGACCCGCGCTGGCTGGCGCCGGTCACCACGCGCCAGATCTTCATCCGGGTGCTCAGCAACCTGAAGGCCGTGTACACGGCCCTGGGCGACTGGGCGGCCGCGCTGTCGGCCGTGGAGCGCATCCTGCTGCTCGCCCCCGACCTGCTCGAGGAGCTCCGGGACCGCGGCACGCTCCACGCGCGACTCGGACAGGGCCCGGCGGCGGTGCGGGACTGGGAGGCGTACCTCCAGCGCGCTCCCGAGGGATCCGACGCGGCCCACGTCAAGGGCCGCCTCCAGGCTCTCCGGCAAGCGCTCGGGTCGCTGAACTAGTCTCGCGGCTCCTGCGTCACCGCCGGAGGGCGCGTACATCTAGCGGAGGCGGCTGACGAACCGGCGCAGGTTCTTGAGGTAGTACCCCATCGCGAGCGTGATCACGGCCGAGAGGACGGCAATGACGAGATGGCTCACCTCGGCGGTCTCGCGATAGGCGAGCGCCTCCCACACCGTGTAGAAGACGCCGAAGCAGACCGCCGTTCCGATCAGGAGCCGGTGCGCGATGATGATGAGCCCGGGACGTCCGCCGTCCGTCATCCGAGCACCCAGCCCCCGTCGACTCGCAGCACCTGGCCCGTCACGTAGTTCGACGCGGGCGACGCCAGGAAGAGGACCGCCTCGGCCACGTCCTCCGCCTGCCCCATTCGCGGAATCGGAAGGTCTTCGGCCGAGTAGGCATATCCGCGTGTCATCTCCGTCTCGACGCCGCCCGGAGCGACGCTGTTGACGTAGACCCCGCTCTGGCCCACGTCTTTGGCCACCCAGCGAGTGAGCGCGATGACACCCCCCTTGGCCGCCGCGTAGGCGGGACCGGAGCGGCCGCGCCGGGCATCCGGGCTCTCGGCCGGGCGCGACACCGCCCCCCCGATGATCCCCGAGATCGACGAGATCGTCACGATCTTCCCGTAGCCCTGGGCACGCATCACGGGGATGACCGCCTGGACCGCATGGAACGTGCCGGTCAGGACGACGTCGAGCACGCGGTCCCAGACGGCCTCGGTGGTCTCCTCGAGCGGATCCCGGTGAATGATCCCGGCCGCGGTGACGAGGATGTCGAGGCGCCCCAGCGATCGCACCACCTGCTCCACCGCCTCGCGGACGGCCTCGGCATCGGTCACATCCAGGCGCAGGCCGACGGCGCGCCGGCCGGTGGAGGCGATCGCCGCTTCAGCGTCGGCGGTCGACAGGAGGTCCGTCACCACGACGTCGGCACCGCCTCGCGCGAGCGCCATCGCCGATGCGCGCCCGATCCCTCGCGCACCCCCCGTCACCAGCGCCACCTGGCCGCGGAGGTCGGCCGGACCGCTCGATCTGGGGCCGGTCATCAGCGCTGCCGCGGACCCGCGAGCGCCCCGGGAGCGAATCCGAGGGCGGACATGAGCGGGGCCAGCGTCTGCCGGTCCTCCCGCGATCCCTGGCGCCACAGGCGGGCCGCGGCGTTCTGGGCCTCCCACAGATCGACCTGCGCGTCGAGCGCGTGGCCGATCGCGAGCAGCGCGAGGGCGTCGGCGGTCGCCGCTGACGTGACGTGCGCGCGAAGCGTCTCGAGGGCGCACCCGAGCGCCGAGCCGATCGCCCGCGTGACGTCCTCCGTGCGGAGCCCGAGAGAGATGGCCAGCGAGCGGGCCTCCGCGAGGACCTCCCGGAGCCGCTGCGTCGATTCCGCCACCGGGCCGCCCTCGGCGAGCTTGGCGAGCTCGTCCCTCGCGGCTCGGGCGAGGAGCCGACGGGCCACGTCGGCCAGACCTGGTGGAATGGGTCCCTCCACCCGGCGAAGCTCCCCGAGAAGCTGCCGGCTGACCGTCTCGACCGGAGCGCCGGCTGAGCCGTCGAGCACGCGCTCGGCGAGCCCGGCCACGAGCCGGCGGCGCTCGTCGAGGAAGACGTCGGCCGTCGTGTACGCGCGCCCGCCGAAGTGCTGCTCGAGCTCGCGCGTCCATTCCGCCTGCCCCCGGAGGGGGACGAGGCCGAGCAACGCCTCCCGGGCCGCCGCGAGGGCGTCGGCCTCGATACCCGTCCGGACGCGGGCGTGGATCTGGCCGTCTCCGTCATCCAGCACCGCCACGTCGGCCTCCTCGCTCTCCTCCGTCACGCGCGCGGTCACCCTCACGCGGCCGATCGACAGGGACGCGTCGTCGACCGCCACCCGAGCCCACTGGCGCCGCTCCACCCGGAACGCGTGGATCTCGGCCGGATCGCCGTAGCCCTCGGTTGGCCCCGCGATCGCGTAGTGCGCGGCGACGCGCGCCAGGTCGGTCGCGCAGGGCGCCACGTGCCGTCGCCACACTCCGGCGCCGTCCCGAAGCTCCGGGAGGTTCGACGGCGCGGCCCCGAGGCGACGAAGGAGCTCCTCCTCGAGTCCCGCGTCGGCGCCGAGAGCCCGCGCCAGCTGGAGCGCCCGGGCCGCGTACCGGAGCACCTGGACGGTCTCGATCCCGGAGATCTCGTCGAAGAACCAGCCGCACGACGTGTACATCAACAGGCGGTGGCGCTGAAGCTCGAGGCACCGGAGCGCCTGGACGCGGCCGTCGGCATCCAGCGGGCGGAGCGCGTGGCGATCGAGGAAGGCCGTCACGGACGCGGGGGTCCGATCGAGGAGGACCTCCACGTAGGCGTCGCGGGCGGCCCAGGGATCCTTGAGCAGCGCGGCCGCCCGGGCCTCGTAGAGCGGGTCCACGGTGTCGCGCAGCCAATCGAGCGCCTCCCGCAAGGGACCCCGCCAGCGCTGATCCCAGCCGTGGTGGCGCCCGGCCCGGCACCCGCAATCGGCCCGCCAGCGCTCGACGCCGTGCGCGCAGCTCCACGATGACCCGTCCACGACCCGCGCCTCCAACGTGGGCGGATGCGCCGCGAGGAACGCGGCGTGGCTCGTGAGCGTCGCGGCGCCGCCGGCCTCGATCCGGGCGCAGGCCGCGGCCAGCGCCATCTCCCCGAAGCGATGGTGATGGCCGTAGGTCTCGCCGTCGGTCGCGATCTGGACGAGCTGCGGGTGCGAGGCGGTCTCGTCGAAGCCGGCCAGGAGGCGTGTCGCCAGCGCGTCGCCCGAGCGGAGGAGCCCGTCGAAGGCCACGGCGTGGGAGATCGGTCCGTCGTAGAAGAAGAGCGCCAGCTCGCGGCCTCCGCTCCCTTCCCACCGGTAGGCCCGGCGCGGGTCCAGCCCGGCTCCGGGCCGCCAGTCGCCGCCGGGCTCGCGCACGCCGGCGGCCTGGGACGGCGCGAGGAGCGTGAAGCGCACGCCCTCCTCCGCCAGCACCTCGAGCGTCTCGCGGTCCGCGGCGGTCTCGGGGAGCCACATCCCGTGGGCCTCCCGTCCGAAGCGATGGCGGAAGTCGGCCAGGCCCCAGCGCACCTGGGTGACCTTGTCGCGACGGCTGCAGAGCGGCAGGATCGCGTGCCCGTACGCCTGCGCGATGGCGTTCCCGTGCCCCCGCGCCGCGCGGCTCGTCCGGTCAGCCTCCAGGATCGCGCGGTAGACGTCCGGACGCTCGTGCTCGAGCCATGCCATCAGCGTGGGGCCGACGTCGAACGCGAGGGCGGCGAAGTTGTCCACGACGTCGAGGATGCGATTCTGCGCGTCGACCCTTCGCGCCGCGATGTTCGGCGCGTAGCACTCGGCGGTGACGCGCGCATTCCAGTCGTGAAACGGAGCCGCGGAGTCCTGGACCTCGACGCGCTCCAGCCAGGGGCTCTCGCGAGGAGGCTGGTAGAAGTGCCCGTGGATTGCGACGAATCGGGGACCGCTCACGAATGAAGGGGCCGGTCGGATCCCGTCAAGGCGGGGCGCGCGGGCCTCCGGTCTGCGAGGTGGCTCGCGCGCGGCCTTGCCCAGCTAACAGCCGGGACCTGTGGAGATTCGGCCGGGCCGGGGGAACGAGGGACCGTGGACGCTACCAGCGTGGGGGCCGGCCCGAACCTCCGCGTCCGCCGCCCATGCCTCCGCCGCCGCGACCGCCACCGCCACCGCCACCCCCCGCGCCTTGCGGGTTGGCGAGCTCCACCTTGATGGTGCGACCGTCGAGCCGCTGGCCGTTGAGCATGCTGACGGCCTTCTGGGCTTCCTCGTTGGTCGCCATCTCGACGAAGCCAAAGCCTCGAGACTGTCCCGAGTACCGGTCGGTGATGACCGTCGCCGACTCCACCGTCCCGCACTGGACAAAATGCTCGCGCAGGGCTTCGGAGGTAGTCGAGTACGAGAGACCGCCCACATACAGCTTGACCGCCATGTGACCTCCTTTGGTGAGGGTCAATGCGCTCTTAACCCCGCAGCATAGCACGGTCGCCGGTCCTCGGACCGGGGTCCCTCGACCGGGCCCGGCGCGTCCGCGATCGGATCCACAACCCGGAGAGGAGCAAGAGGAAGGCCAACGGGCCGCGCCCCGCCGGTGGACGGCCTGTGGCACCGTCAGCGCGATCCGCGCCGCCGCGGCGCGGGTCTCCACGCCGAGCCGGTCGTAGATCCGGGCCAGGTGATTCCCGGGCATGCGGCAACTCCGCCGAGGATCGGGGAGCGGAACGAGGGGCGCTGGCCGCAACCGAGCACCCCGACGGAAAGAGCGGGCGCGGAGCGCCGCGGAAGGGTTAGCCGAACGGCAGGAGCAGCTTCGTCAGGGTCGCTCGCACCTCGTCAGGCGTCGTGACTCCAACCGCGCGTACGATTCCCTTCTTGTCGACCACGACGTTGTGCGGGACGCCCCGAATACCGAGCTTGGTGATGTACTCGCCGGTCGCGTCGATCAGCACCGTGCCCTGGATGTTGTGGATCTTGCAGAAATGCAGGGCTTCCTGTCGCGGATCGACGTGTTCCCACACGTTGACCATGACGATCTCGAGCCCGTACTTCTCGGCTCGCTTGCGCACTTCCTCGAGTAGCGGAGCCTCCGCTTGGCAGGGCCCTCACCAGCTGGCGAAGAAGTTCAGGATGTATTTCTTCCCCCGGTACTCCTCCGACGTGCGCGGGCGGCCCGTCACCATGTCCGGCAGGCTGAATGCCGGGAGCGGCTTGCCGATCAGGGGATGCCGCCAGTCGCTCGGCAGCTCGGCGGGCTGGCCCTCGAGCCGGTCCTGGAACACGCTGACCGTACTGGTGCCCGCGTCCGAGACGTACACCGTGCCCGATTCCTGGTCGACCGCGAGATCGCCGGGCGCCTTGCCCACCGGCACGCGCGCCCACTCCCGGCCGCTTGCGCGGTCGATCACGCTCACGCGCCCGGTGCCCCGGTTGGCCGCGTAGATACGGTCCCCACCGCGCCCGAGACCCATCCCCACCGGAGCGCGCTCGACGGTCAGCGTGTCCACGACCTCCTGCCGGTCCAGGTCCACGACCGCCACGGTGCTCACGAGCGAGTTCGCGATGTAGGCCCGGCCGCGGTGCGCGTCCACCGCGATCTTGCACGGCGCGTAGTCGAGCTTGATCTCGCCGATCGGCTCGCTGGTCTTCCCGTCGATGATCGTCATGGAGGCGTCGCCGAAGTTGACGCAGTAGACGCGGTCGCGCACCGGGTCCGCTCCCAGGCTCCCCGCAGCCATCTTCGCCGGCACCGTCGTGATGACCTCGAGCCGGTCGGCGTCGATGACGCTTACCGTGCTGTCCGCCGTGTTGCCGACGTACATCCTGCGGCGCTCCGCATAGAATCCGGCGCCGGCCGGGTAGTGCTGGACGGGGATCTGCTTGATGACCTTGAGGGTCTTCGTGTCGATGACCGAGACGACATCCGATCGGGCGTCCGTCGAGAACACCCGGCCTCCTTCGCGGTCGTGCACGAGCCCGATCGGCTCCCGGCCGACCGGCACCTGGGCCACGACCTCGCGAGAGTCGAGATCGAACACTGCGACGCTGTCGCTGCGCGCGCATGCCACGTATCCGCGCCGGCTCTCACCGTCGACGGCGATGCCTTCCGGCCCGTAGCCGACCGGGATCGCGCTCGGCGCAGGGAAGCTGTCCGACGTCTCCATTCAATCTCCTCGCGGCAAAACCTGGGGTACTGGGTAACGGCCTGCGACACGGAGTAGCTCGCGGCCCGGCACACTATGCCCGATCGCCCCTCACATGGCAAGGATTCCCCCGGAAGCGCGGGATGCGCGGGCGCTCACGCGGGTCCGGCCTTGTCCGGCACATCGCCGCCCAGCGCGGGCGGGCGGCGCCGCAGGAGGGCCAGCCGGCGCGTCGCGGCCTCGATGAGCCCGCCCGGGAAAAGCAGCATGATCGCGATGAACGGGACCCCGAAGATCAGGAGATGAAGGTCCACCCAGCCAAGCGCCAGATATTCCCGCAGGAAGACGAACAGGGCCGCGCCGAGCACGGGGCCGTGCCGTGCCCACTCCCCCGATGAACGTGACGAGCACGGCGTCGGATGCTTCCACTAGCGAACCAAGCTTGCTGCTGTCAACATGTCGCCGAATGACGGGGGCCGCCCGGGGTACGATGTCGTGGTCGGCACTGACCAGCACACGGCCCAGGGAGGATCGGGATCATGGTGAAGCCGGAGCACTCGGGACCACTCCCCCCGCACGCGATGTCGGAGGCGGAGCTGGCGGCCATCCGCGCCCCGTACGAGACCCTCATCGGCTTCGTCCCCCCTCGGATCATGGCGCGCACGGACCTCCTCGCCCGGGTCGATCCCGAGCTCCTGCGTCTCGAGGAGCAGACGCGCCTCAGAGCGATGTATCCTGCCTGCTTCGACGTGAAGACCTCGCAGCTCATGCTGTTCGGCATCCTGCTCGCCCTGATGGGAGACGCCGCGCGGCTTCATGCGATCGCGGCCCGGCGGGCAGGCGCCTCCTGGGAGGAGCTCTCGGCCGTCGTGAGCCTCGCGTTCCTCTTCCGCGGCCTCCCGGCCGCGAACCTCGGGGCGGAGATCATCCAGAAGATGGCGGCGGACGAGGGCAGCGCCGCGCAGAAGGCTTGACGATTCGCTTGCGTCGGGGCGCGCCCGCGGCGGCGCGGCCCCAGGAGGTCTCGCGATGACCGTGCCATACCGCGCCGACCAGGTCGGAAGCTTCCTGCGCCCGGCCGCGCTGCTCGAGGCGCGCAAAGACCCCGCGACCCGGCCGGAGCACCTGCGGGAACTGGAGGACCGCGCGATCCTGGAGTGCCTCGCCCACCAGCGCGACCTCGGGTTCGAGATCTTCACCGACGGCGAGCTCCGCCGCTCGAACTTCATGAGCGATTTCTGGGACGCGGTGGCCGGTCTCGACCACGGAGACGCCGTGGCCCGCATGTGGCAGGTTGGCGCCACGGCCTCCCCGCACGTGAGCGCCGTCACCGGCATCGTGACGCAGAAGCTCCGGCAGCTCCGACGGCTCACCGGGCACGAGCTCCCGTTCATGAAGCAGCACAGCCCCGGCGCGATCAAGGTCACGCTCCCCAGCGCCACCCAGTTCCCCGCGATCGCCTACAAGCGCGGCATCTCGGACCGCGTCTACGCGACCCCCTCCGAGTTCCTGTGGGATGTCGGGAAGATCCTGAAGTCCGAGGTGCAGGCCCTCGTCGACGATGGCGTGTCGTACGTCCAGATCGACGCGCCGCGCTACAGCTACTACATGGACCCGAAGTGGCGCGACTGGATCCGCACCGAGATGGGCCAGGACCCGGAGGCTGCGCTGGACGAGGCCGTCCGCGTGGACAACGCCTGCCTCGAGGGAGCCCGCCGCCCCGGCGTGACGGTCGCCATCCATCTCTGCCGCGGAAACAACCGGAGCCACTGGTACGCCGAGGGCGGCTACGACCCGATCGCCGAGAAGCTCTTCACCTCGCTCCAGGTCGACCGCTTCCTCCTGGAGTACGACGACGCGCGCTCCGGGACGTTCGAGCCCCTCCGCTTCGTGCCCCGCGGCAAGGCCGTCGTCCTCGGCCTGGTCTCGAGCAAGATGCCCGAGCTCGAGTCGGCCGCCGAGCTGCGGCAGCGCATCGAGGCGGCGTCGCGCTACGTGCCGCTGGACAGCCTGGCGCTCTCGCCGCAGTGCGGCTTCGCCTCGACCATGGAGGGCAATCTCCTCACCGAAGCCGATCAGTGGGCGAAGCTCGGGCTGATCGTGCGGACCGCCCGCGAGGTCTGGCGCTAGCGCTCTCGGTCGGCTGAGCGGACTCCGGAGGTGCCTTGTTCTCCGGGGGCGCAGTCGTCTATCCTGCCTTATCCGAGGCCACCGGCGAGGATGGTGCGCGCCGGCCATGCAAGGTGGCGCGCCTCCCATAGGAGGAACTCATGGACCGCGCGCGTACTCGGCACTCCGGCATCGCCTTCCCCACGGCCCTCTGGGGACTCGTCTTCGTCCTGCTGTCGATCGGGCTTGGAGGTGTCGCCTCGCGGCGCGCCGAGGGGGCGGACCCGACGCCCGGCGGGACCCTCGTCATCGCGCTCGACCAGGAGCCCCCGACGCTCGATCCCCACGCGTCGCCCTCGGCGGTCACCTACCAGATCATCGCGTCGGTGACCGAGAGCCTCCTCTACCACGGCCGCGACGGGAAGCTCGTGCCCTGGCTGGCCGAGTCCTGGGCGACGTCGGCGGACGGGCGCAGCGTCACGTTCAAGCTCCGCCGGGACGTCAAGTTCCACGACGGGACGCCCTTCAATGCCGCCGCGGTGAAATTCAACTTCGATCGGATCGTCGACCCGAACTTCAAGGCGGGGACCTCGCGGGCCCAGCTGGCGGGCTACGCGGAGTCGACGGTCATCGACGAGTACACGGTCCGGGTCAGCTTCAAGGCGCCGAACGCCCCGTTCCTCACCTACGCGGGCGCGGGCACGCTGAGCTTCGTCTCGCCGAAGGCCGTGAAGGAGATGGGCGACCAGGTCCACACCCAGCCCGTCGGGACCGGGTCGTTCATGGTCAAGGAGTACGTGGCCAAGGACCACACGACCATGGTCCGGAACCCCGGCTACACGCGTAAGGCGCCGTGGAGTGACCGGGCCGGGCCCGCGTACCTCGACGCCGTCGTCTGGAAGTTCGTCCCCGAGGCGGGGACGCGTGTCACCACGCTCGAGAGCGGCGAGACGCAGGGCATCTATCTCGTCCCCTCCCAGGCGCTCCCCCGCCTGGAGAAGGATTCGAACTTCCGCGTCGAGAAGCTGCCCTGGCCGGGCGCGCCTCGGATCTGGATGCTCAACACGACCAAGCCTCCGCTGGACGACCTCCGGGTGCGCCAGGCCATCAACTACGCGGTCGACAAGGACGCGTTCCTCGCGACGGTCTACAAGGGCACTGCGGTCCGAGCGGCCGCGCCCCTGACCGGCGTCATGCTGGACGATCCCACGGTGCGCCAGTCGTACCCCTTCGATGCGGCCAAGGCCAAGGCCCTTCTCGGCGAGGCCGGCTGGCAGCCGGGGGCCGACGGGATCCGTCAGAAGGCCGGCCAGCGTCTCGAGCTCGTGCTGAACGCCATCGAGTACGGCGGCGGCGCCGATCCCACGGCTCAGCTCATCCAGGCGTCGCTGCGCGACGTCGGAATCGACCTCAAGATCAAGGCGCAGGCGCGCCCGCCGTTCTACGAGGACAACTACCGCTGCACGACCCACGGGCCGGTGATGTTCCTCCGGGCCACCGATCCCGACGCGCTCTACTCCTTGTTCCACTCCTCGCTCGTCGGCCAGAACTTCAACTGGTCCTGCTACAAGAGCGCGAAGGCCGATCAGCTCCTCGAGCAGGGTCGGCAGGAGTCCGACCCTGCGAAGCGCCGCGCGGTCTACGTCCAGATCACCCGGCTCCTCCTCGACGACGCGGCGAGCGTCCCGCTGGTCGACGAGCTGGCGGTGTGGGCGTACCGGTCGAGCGTCCAGGGCACCAAGTACAACTTCAACGCCTATCCGGTTCTGAGCGACGCCCACATCGTCCGCCGGTAGCCGGGTCGGCGTGAGGCCCGGTTCCGCCGGAGACGGCTCTCGGGGCGCGCACGCCGAGGGTGGTCGTCGAGGTCCGGCTCGGCCTCCGTGAGCCGGCGCAACAAGGACGTCACCCGGCCGCCCCGCGGGCGCCACCCTCGAACGGCGGACGGCCCGTGCTGACCTACGTCACGACCCGGACCCTCGCCTGCGTGCCGGTCCTGGTGGGGGTGACGCTCGCCGTCTTCAGTCTCCTCCTCCTCATTCCCGGCGATCCCGTGAAGATGATGCTGGCCGAGTTCGCCACCACTCCCGAGCAGGTCGCGCGGATGCGTGCCCAGCTCCACCTGGACGACCCGCTCCCCGTCCAGTACGGCCGCTTCGTGCGCAACGCGATCACGGGTGACCTCGGAACCTCGATCCGGAGCCGCCGGCCGGTCGCCCAGGAGATCCGCGAGAACCTTGGCAGCACGGCCATCCTCGCGACGGCGAGCATGGCCATCGCGCTGGTCATCGGCGTGTCGCTGGGGCTCGTCGCGTCACTCGTGCGGAATTCGTGGCTCGACGTCCTCGCGATGCTCGTGGCGCTCCTCGGGGTGTCGATGCCGAGCTTCTGGCTCGGTCTCCTGCTGATCCTCGGGTTCTCGCTGCACCTCGGCTGGTTCCCGGCCACCGGCGGGGGTGACCTCCCGCACCTCGTCATGCCGGCCTTGACGCTCGGGCTCATCGCCTCGGCGATCATCGCGCGGCTGACCCGCTCCACGATGCTGGAGGTCCTGGGACAAGACTACGTCCGCACGGCGCGCGCGAAGGGACTGGCCGGCTGGGTCGTCGTCGTGCGGCATGGGCTCGCCAACGCACTCATCCCGATCATCACGATCTTCGGCCTGCAGTTCGGCAACCTGCTGGCGGGGACCGTCATCGTGGAGACCGTCTTCGCTCGCCCCGGCATCGGCCGGCTCCTGGTCGGCGGCATCCTCAACAAGGACTTCCCCCTGGTCCAGGGAACGATCCTGTTCGTGGCCACCGCCTACGTGCTCGTCAACCTCCTGGTCGATCTCGCCTATGCCATCGTCGACCCGCGGATCCGTCTCCAGTAACCGGCTCCTCCGCCACCGGGGGGCTCTGGTCGGCTTCGCGATCCTCGGCCTCCTCGTCCTGCTCGCCGTCGCGGCGCCCTGGCTCAGCCCGCGCGATCCGATCCGCACGGCGCCTCGGGACGCCCTCCAGCCGCCTGGGCCCACGTTCCCTCTCGGCAGCGACCAGTACGGCCGCGACGTCCTGAGTCGCGTGCTCCACGGAGCGCGCATCTCTCTCGTCGTCGGTCTCGTCGCGGTGTCGATCGCCGTAGGACTCGGGACGCCGATCGGCCTCGTCTCCGGCTACTACGGGGGACGGCTGGATCTCCTGCTGATGCGGCTCGTGGACGTCATGCTGGCCTTCCCGGGTATCCTCCTCGCGCTGGCGATCGTGAGCGTGTTGCGCCCGAGTCTGGCCAACCTGATGATCGCGGTCGGCATCGCCTCGGTCCCCACGTACGCGCGGCTCGTCCGCGGCACCGTGCTCGCCGCCAGGGAGCATCTCTACGTGGAGGCCGCCCGCGCCCTCGGCTGCCGTGATCGCGGCATCCTCGTCCGCTACCTCCTGCCCAACGTCGTCGCGCCTCTCGTCGTCACGGGGACGCTCGGCCTCGGCACCGCGATCCTGTCCGCCGCGGCCCTGTCGTTCCTGGGGCTCGGGAGCCAGCCTCCGGAGCCGGAGTGGGGCCGGATGCTGTCGGAGGGCCGCGACTACCTCCGGGAGGCATGGTGGATCGCGACGTTCCCGGGTCTCGGCATCATGGTGACCGTGCTCGGCATGAACCTGGTCGGCGACGGTCTGCGTGACGTGCTCGATCCGCGGCTCCGCGCGTGAGCCGTCGCCAGGCCACCGCGCGGGCACGCCCCTTCCGTCGTTCCGGTCAGTCGGGGTGGTACTTGAGCATCATCGCGCGCAGGTCCTGCCGCAGCTCCTCGAGCGTCGGGCGACCGACGAACCAGCCGCCGTCGTAGACCTTGTGGATGACGAGATCCGGCCCGATCGAGAAGCTCCACGGGTACGCGATCCGGGGGTGATTCCTGTCGGTCTCATCGACGATGTCGAGCTTCCGAACGGCCCGGCGCTCGTGGTCGCTCAGGAACGTGAACGTGGCGCCCAATCCGGCACGGAACGCGGAGGAGATCTCCGGAGCGTCGGTGCTGATCACGGCGAGGTGGCAGTAGTTGATATCGAGCTCGCGCTGCAACTCGACCAAGTGCCTCAACTGGCACTGGCACTTCGGTCACCAGTAGCCACGGTAGAAGGACACGATCAGGGGGTACCCGTCGGCGAGCTTGCTGAGCTTCACGGTTTCCCGCCGATGATCGGGCAGCTCGAGATCGGGAAAGGGACCGCCGACAACCAGATTCGCTCGCATCGCTAGCCTCCCTGGATTCCTTCGGGTTTCGGCGGCGGGCCGGTCGTCGTCCAGCCCCCGCTCCGGTCCAGCTTCATCTTGCCCCAGTCGGCCGACGGCCGCGCGGGCGTGACGCATCCGGCTTGCGCGGCGTCACGACGCGTCACGGCACAGTCATCCGTCCTCGGGGCCAACCTTGACCGTCCGCCCTGGGTTCTCCACACTGGAGGTCCGATGATCCTCCACGTCAATCACATCGCGCCGGGCGGCCCGGAGCAAGCCATCCTCGCCGAGCGGGCCGCGGACATCGTCCGGACGCTGCTCGGCCTGGTCGCCGACGGGGCCATCGAGCCGCGACTGGTGCCGAGCCTGCGGGTCCACCTGGACTGGATCCAGTACAAGGCGAACTTCCGGGAGCCGGTCCTCGTCCGGCGCGCGGCCGACCGGTCCGGCGGGCCCCTCGCCCTCGCCGAGCTCGCGGTGGACCTCCGCCGCGTCGAGCCCGCCGCCCTCGGCGAGGCGCTCGCTCGGGCGCTCGGCGGCGCCGCGGATCCGGTCGAGGAGGGCCCGGCGGGCGGAGTCGCCGTCGAGACGTGGACGCCGGTCCGGGACAGCGTGATCTGGCGCTTCAACCGGCTCTTCTGGCAGCGCGTGGGGGACTGGGAGGCCGCCTCGGGGCGCCGGTTCGAGGAGGCGCTTCCCAGCGGGCAATCGGACGCCAGGCGCCCCGACGCGGTGGCGGACGCGGTGGCCGACTTCTGGACGCTCCTGCGCGACCTCGAGAAGCGGGGGCAGCTCCCGTCCGAGGTCTTCGCCCTCGAGATCGGTGTGGGCTCGGGCCAGCGCGCGGCGCTCTGGCTCGACCGGTTCCGGGCTCTCGACGAGGAGCGCGGGACCAGCTACTACCCGCGCCTCCGGTTCCTCCTCGGGGACTACTCGCTGCCCACGCTCGATCGGGCGATGGACGCGGTCTCCGCCCACCGGGACCTCGTGAGCGTCATCCCGATGGACGCGCTGAATCCACTCAAGACCCTCTCGTTCCTCCGGTACAAGATCCTCTACATCCACCTCACGAACGTGTACGACAACCTGCCCCACGACGAGGTGGTCCGGCGGGACGGTCGGCTGTACCTGGTCGAGACGCGCGGGTTCCTGCCGCGCGAGGCCGCCGCGCGCGTCGCGGGAATCGCGGGCTGTGCCGTCGGGGACCTCCCCCGGATCCTCGACCAGCTGCTCCTGGTCGGGCCCGAAGCGCTCGGCGACCGCGCCCGCGGCGTGGAGTTCTGGCGGGCGGCGTGGGACGCGCTGCGGCTGGAGGAGCGCCTGGTCGGGCTGGAGGACGTCTCTCAGGTGCCGCTGCCTCCCGGCCTCGACCAGAGCCACCTCGAGGACCTTCTGGCCGACGCGCCGGACGACGTGCGCTTCCATCTCTCGCGCGGCGCGGCGGAGAGCTTCGTCCACACCGTGCCTCTCCTCCACCCGCGCGGCTACCTCCAGGTGCAGGACATCTTCGTCGCCGACATGCACGAGTACCGGCAGGGATTCCGGGGGCCCGGCAAGCTCGACGGCTCGGTCGTGAACTGGGTCAACGGCGCGCTCCTGCGGGCCATCGGCGCGCGCACCGGGTTCGACGTGCACTTCGCGCCCTTCCGGTACCGTCCGGGGTCGCGGACGTCGATCCTCTACACGACCCCGCGGGAATAGAGGGCCGGGCATTTGACCTCGCGATCCTCGCGGCATCCCGATGCGGAGTGGAGGCATGCCCATGTCACGGCCTGACCCGGTCCTGCTCACCGCCGTCATCGGGAGCTACTCGATGCCGGGCTGGCTCGAGCGGGCCAAGAACGACTACCTCCACCGCCGCCTCTCCCGGCATGACCTCGAGGAGATCCATGACGCGGCGGTCAAGGCGGCCATCAAGGACCAGGAGTCGGCGGGCGTCGACATCGTCTCGGACGGAGAGCTGCGCCGGGACAACATGATCGACCACTTCACGACCCGGCTCCCAGGCGTCCAGATCGACCACACCTCGAAGAAGTTCTATTACGACTTCTACGACGCCGCCGTTCGCGGACGCCTGCCGACCGGCTCGCTGGGTCTGGTCGAGGAGTTCCGGTTCCTCCGCCGCTACACCGAGCGGCGCACCAAGGTCTCGGTGACCGGACCCCTCTCGCTCGTCAAGCGCATCCGGAACGAGTACTACCCGAGCGAGGAAGCCCTCGCCCTCGACATCGCCCGCGTCATGAACGTCGAGCTCCGGGAGCTCGCCCGCGCGGGAGCCACGGACATCCAGGTCGACGAGCCCTACTACTCGGGCTTTCCCGAGGACATGCCGTGGGCGGTGCGGGCGCTCAACGCGCTCGTCGAGGGCGTCGGGGCGCGAATCTCCCTCCACGTCTGCTACGGGAACCGCTACGGCAAGCCTTCGTGGGAAGGCAGCTACCGCTACCTGTTCCCGGCGATCCTCGACGCCCGCATCAACCAGCTCACGCTCGAGTTCGCGCGGCGGGGCGAGGACGACGTCCGCCTGTTCAAGGACTTCGATCCGCAGTTCACGCTCGGGCTCGGCGTCGTCGACGTCAAGAGCCACGACATCGAGACGCCGGCCGTCGTCGCCGAGCGCATCCGCGCCGCCCTCGATCTCGTCCCGGCCAAGGGGCTCGCCGTCAATCCGGATTGCGGCCTGATGCACCTCCCGCGCGATGTCGCCTTCGCAAAGCTCAACGCGATGGTGGAGGGCACGCGGCTCGTGCGGGCGGAGCTCGGCGGCTGACCGCCGGGCCGGGGCGGCCCGTGCCTCCGAACCCGCTGGCCGACGCCCTCGGCGCGGGTCGCTTCTGCTACGTCGTCGAGCTCGTCGCGTCCGGCCTCCAGCGCGAGGCCAAGCTCCTCGAGGTGGCGTCGCGGCTGGCGCGCGTGCCGGACGTCGTCGCCGGGAGCATCACGAGCTACGCCGGCGGGGCGATGGGCCACGACCCGATGCGGGTCGGCACCGCGGCGCGGGCCCGCGGGCTCACCCCCAACGTGCACGTCACGTGCGTCGGCCAGGACCGCGCGGGCCTCCGCAAGACGCTGGAGGACCTCCAGGCGCTCGGGATCGAGAACGTCTTCGCTCTGACCGGAGACTGGCCGAGAGCCCGCCCGGGCGGCCCGCCCGCGGAGTCCCCGGTCTTCGACATCGACTCGGTCCACCTGGTCCGGATGATCGACGAGCTGCGCCGCGCCGGCCGGCCCTTTCACGCCGCGGTGGCGGTATCCCCGTTCAAGTACGTGGAGGGGGACTGCGTCTGGCAGTACGCGAAGCTCGAGAAGAAGATCGCCGCCGGCGCCAATTGCGCGATCACCCAGGTGGGGTGGGACTCCGAGAAGTTCCGGGAGCTCAAGCGCTACCTCGAGGAGCGCGGGCTCCGGACCCCCGTGCTCGGGAACGTCTACGTCCTCGGCCCGCGCGCCGCCGAACGGATGGCGCGGGGCGAGCCGCCCGGCTGCTGGGTGTCCCCGGCGCTCCTCGAGACCGTGCGGCAGGAGGCGCGAGGCAAGGACGGCGGGCTCCGCGCCCGCCTCGAGCGCGCCGCGCGCACCGTGGCCGTGCTGCGCGGGCTGGGCTACGCGGGCGCGTACCTGGGCGGCACTCACGACGCCGACCACATCGCGTGGATCATCCGGCGGGCGCGGGAGCTCGCGCCGCGCTGGGAGGAGCTCGCGGCGGAGCTGCGCTACGGGTACGAGGGCGGCTTCTACCTGTACGGGCCGCGCTCCCGGAGCGCGATCCCCGCCGCGGGCGCGCGCCCCGGCGGCCCCGAGCCCATCCCGGGCTCGAAGCGGCTCGCCGTCCCGACGGACGCCGAGGCGCCGGGGCGGCGGTGGATCGCGCGCGTGCTCGACGGCCTCGGCCGACTCTTTCCGGTCCGACGCGACACCGTGCTGCGGCGGGCTCTGGCACGCCTCGCGGCCTGGGCCGACCGGCAGCCGGCCATCGCTCAGGCCGTGGAGCGCCTCGAGCTCGCCGTGAAGCGACCGCTCTTCGGCTGCCAGGCCTGCGGCAACTGCGTCCTCGGGCACCTGGAGTACGTGTGCCCCGAGACCTGCCCCAAGCACCTCCGCAATGGCCCGTGTGGCGGCACTTATCTCGGGCACTGCGAGGTGGTCGACCAGCCGTGCATCTGGGTGGGCGTGGAGTCGCGAGCCAGCGCCGGAAGGCGCCTCGACGAGCTGGCGATCTACGTGCCTCCGCCCGATCGCGCGCTCCAGGGCACCAGCTCCTGGATCAACTACCTCCTCGACCGCGACCGCCGTCCTGGAGCTCCGACGGGGTCCCGCGCCCTCGTCGCCCGGCCCGCCGGGCTAGCTCCGGCGCTCCTCCTGCTCCCGGACGAACTCCTCTCGCTGGGCGCGGACCTCAGCCGGCACGTCCCCATACACGTGGTCGAACATGCTCTCGGGGCGGGCCGCCTTCATGCGCGCCTCGGCGCGCTCGACGGCGTCACGCACCTCGGCGTCGACCTCCGCCTCGAACCGCGCGTGCAGCGCGTCATCGACGACGCCCTTCGCCTGGAGGTAGCGCCGGAGCCGCGGCAGGGGCTCCCGGGCCTCCCACAGCTTGACCTCGGCGGGGTCCTGGTACTTCTTCGGATCGTCGGCCGTCGAGTGGG
The DNA here is from genome assembly GCA_963765195.1 of uncultured Candidatus Rokubacteria bacterium. Lineage (GTDB taxonomy): Bacteria > Methylomirabilota > Methylomirabilia > Rokubacteriales > DASRDR01 > DASRDR01. The sequence continues at coordinate 35,861 of CAVXVV010000080.1, read as the reverse complement.
GCGCCAGGCGATACGTCACGGCCTCGATCAGGCTGGGCCCGCGCCCTTCGCGGGCCCGGTCGATCGCCTCCCGCGTCGCCATGACCACGGCCAGGAGATCGTTGCCGTCCACCTGCACGCCTGGAAAGCCATACGCCAGGGCGCGGTGCGCGAGGGTCTTCGCGCGCGTCTGTCGCGAGCGCGGGATGGAGATCGCCCACTGGTTGTTGACGCACACGAAGACGATGGGGGCCTGGTAGACGCCGGCGAAGTTCATCGCCTCCTGGCAGACTCCCTCGGAGCTGGCCCCGTCGCCGAAGTAGCAGAGGACGACGCTGTCCTCGCGCCGGGCCCGCGCGGCGTAGGCGATCCCCACCGCGTGCGGGACGTGGGTTCCCATCGGCACGCAGACCGGAAGATCGCGGATGCCGTCGGGAACCGACGTGCCTTCCGAGAGACCCGCGTAGAGGAGGATGAGGTTGTCGAGCGGCCAGCCCCGCCAGACGTAGGCCGCCCACTCGCGCCAGACCGGCACCAGCCAGTCGGTCGGGCGCAGCGGGTAGACGCTGCCGAGGACCGCCGCCTCGTGACCGCGCGCCGGCAGGTACGTGCCGATGCGCCCCTGGCGCTGGAGCAGGAGCATGCGCTCGTCGAACCGGCGCGCGAGGAGAAACGTACGGTACAGGCGCCGCAGGTCGTCGGGCGGGATGCTGGGCTCGAGGGCCTGGTCGAGCCGCCCCTCCTCGTCGAGGATCGAAATGGCGTCGATCGGATCGAGCTCGATGCGCTGTCGCGGCACGCTATCGCTCGACGGGCACGTCGCTGCGCCCGCCCCACTCCGTCCAGGAGCCGTCGTAGACGGCCGCATCGGGACGACCCACGACACCGAGCCCGAGCGCGAGGACGCAGGCCGTCACGCCCGAGCCGCACGTCGTCACGATGGGCCGGTCGAGCGCCACGCCGGCCGACTGGAAGGCCTGCCGGAGCCCGTCCGGCGGCAGGAGTGTGCCGTCCGGTCCGAAGAGCCGGTCGTACGGCAGGCTGCGGCTCCCCGGGATGTGTCCGCCGCGCAGGCCGGGCCGCGGCTCGGGCTCGGTCCCCGCGAAGCGGCCGGCCGAGCGTGCGTCGACGACCTGCGCGGTCCGCGTGTCGAGGTTGCGCCGCACGGCGCCGAGGTCGGTCACCAGCTCGGGATGGAAGTGCGCCGTGAACCGACGAGGCGCCGGCCGCGCCTCTCCCGTCTCGATGGGCCGTCCCTCCTCCCGCCACTTCGGGAGGCCGCCGTCCAGCACGGCCACGCGATCGTGCCCGAACACGCGGAAGGTCCACCAGACGCGCGCGGAGGCGACCAGGTACTTGCCCGCGTACACCACGATCCGGTCGCCGTCCCCGACGCCGAGGGCGCCCACCGCCTCGGCGAAGCGCGCCTCGCCGGGCAGCATGTGGGGAAGCCCCTGATCGTGGTCGGCGATCGCGTCGATGTCGAAGTAGACCGCCCCGGGGATGTGGGCCTCGCGGAACTCCGCGCGCGCGTCGCGCTGGAGATGCGGCAGGTACCACGTCGCGTCCAGGACGCGGAGCGTGGGATCGCCCAGATGCTCGGCCAGCCACGCCGTGCTCACGACCGGGCCGAAGCTCGCGTCCGTCATGTCCCCAGCCGATTATGACACGGGCGAGCGGTGGCGACGCCCGCCCGGTCGCCGCGACCTTCGCGCTAGGACGGCGACGGATCCAGCAGGCCTCCGAAGATGCGCCGTCCGAGCTCGAAGGCCTCGCGGAGGATCAACCCCGCCCCGTCGCCGTCGGGCGTCTCCCTGCGCCACGCCCGGAGCTCCTCTTCCGACCGGAAGAAGTTGAGGCGCGTTCAGAAGTACCCGGAGAGCCGGTCGCCGCCCCACCGGCTCCGCTCGACCCACGCGAGGCTCCCCGGCGGCGCGTCGCGCGGGCCGTCGACGGGATCGACGTCGAAGTCGAGCCGTGCGCCGCTCCGGTGGCAACGCGACTGGAGCCGGACCGGCGTGGCGATCATCGGCGCGACGCCGAGCGCGTCGATGGCGCAGCACGCATAGCGCAGCCGCCCGCCGGGGAGCACGACCGCGAAATCGTTCGGTCGGGCGGTGAACGGATACGCGAGCTCCACGCGGTCTCCGTCGAGCGCGATCAAGTCGGCCGCGTCGAGCTCGGCCGCGCGCGCCCGGGCGGTCGCGAGCGCGATTCCAGCCATCCTCCGGGACGCCGTTTCGAGCGCGACCGGGCCGCCGGTCTCGACGAACTCCCGCCAGATCGCCCGGAGCAGCGGATCATCCCGCTGCGCCCGCCGCGCTTCCCACTCGCTCGCGGGCTCGGGCGCGAGAATCTCGGCCGCGGTCCGGATCTCGACGCTCACCGGGCCGCCCTGGCTTCGCGCGAGCTGATCGGACGGCCTTCGGCCTGTGGGCTCACGCCCCCGAGCTTCGCACGGCCCCGGCCGCGCGGGCCAGCCGTCCCGCGAGCGCCCCGGCGCCGAGGCAGGCCACGGCGATCCAGATCGGCGTGCCTACCCACGGCACCGCGCTCGCGAGCGTGATCGGCGCCAAGCCGACCACCAGGGCGCGCAGCGCGTCGCGCCGCGGATTGCCGCGCGGACGGAGCAGCATCCGCCCGAGGGCGAGGCCCACCACGATCTTGGCGGCGTAGAAGCCCAGGAGGTAGAGCCCGAGCAGCACCAGGGCCAAGGGGAGGCCGACGAGGGTCACGGCGAGTATCACGATCAGCACGGGGGTGGCGAGCAGGACCACCACGCCCCATCCGAAGGATCGGCCCCAGCTCCGCACCCCGTCGGCGCTGCCGACGACGAATCCCGGCGCGAGCGCGAGCCCGGCCCAGCCGAGGAGCGCCGCGCCGAAGAAGCTGGTGGCCGCCCAGAACCACACGCGCGGCGCGCCGTGCCACCCAGAGGCCCACGAGCCCACGCGCGTCAGGACGGGCCCCGTCACCGTCGCCCCGCCGTCGACCGTCACGCCCGACGCCCGGCTGACGTCGGCCCGGATCGCTCCCTCGATCCGCCCCGCCGTCTCCACCACGAGGCGATCGCCCCGGAAGCGGAGGTCGCGCGCGACGCGGCCGCCCACCGCCGCCTCGTGAGCCCGGATCGTCGCCTGGCGACCGATCTCGCCGCGGAGCGCCACGCTCCGGCCCGCGAGCGTGAGGTCCCGCTCGACGCGCGCGCCAGCCTCGATCGTCGTCGTGCGCGCCGCCACGTAGAGGGCTCGCCCCACGCGACCGCCGAGCGTCAGCGCGCGAGCGCCGGCGTAGACGTTTCCCTCCACTGTCCCCGTCACCTCGACGGCGCGGCCCACGGCCACGAGGTCGCCTCGCACCCTGCCTCGCACGTCCACGTGCTTCGCGGCGACGATCAGGTCGCCGTCGATCGTCCCGTCGACCCGGACGCTCTCGCCGGCAGCTACCAGCGTCGTGTCGAGCGTTTCGCCGGCGCCGATCACGACATCCCGGCCCCTTCGCATCTCGAGCGCCTCGCTCGGGGATGGCAGCGTCGCGAAGGTAGCCCCGACTGCGAGCGCCAGCGCCGCGACAGCCCGCGAGGGCGTCCGCGCAAGATAGAGCGCGCCGGCGAGGCCGAGCCCCACCATCGCGCCCATGGCGAGCAGGGTGAGCGCACGCTCCACCGTCTCCGCGTTCATCACGACGAACAGCAGAGCCTCCACGCCGAGCCCGATCCAGTCGCCGCCCGATCGCCCCGCGAGGTCCGCCCAGCCCGCGACGCCGGCCAGCCCGGCCACGCCGAGAGCGGCCGCCAGCCAGGTCCAGCGCCCGTTGCGCCCGCCGCGCACGGCGCCAGCGGCCAGCGCGGGAGCCCCGTCGGGCATGCTCGCTTCCGCGACCGGGTCGAGCTCCGTGAGGGCCGAGGCGAGGATCCGGTTCTCGCCGCGAAGCGCCGCCACCAGGGCCCGGCAGCGCGGGCACTCGGCGAGGTGCCGCTCGGCGTCCCGGGTCTCCTCGGGGGACAGCTCTCCGTCCGCGTACACCGCGCAGGTGAGCTCGCTCAGGCACGTCATCGTCACGCCCTCTCGTCCAGATCCGCGAGCAGCCGGCGGAGCGCCTGCTTGCCGCGGAAGATCAGTATGGCCACGTGGTTGCGCGTCAGCCCGAGCTGGCTCGCGATCTCGTCGTAGCCCAGCTCGCCGTAGTAGCGGAGCGCCAGCGACACCCGGTAGCGCTCGGGCAGGCGCAGGAGCGCGTCGCGCACCCGCGCCCGCCCCTCGTCGCTCAGGACGGCCGCGAGGGGCGAGGGGGCCGGCTCGCTCCCGACCGACGCGCTGTCGGTCTCGTCCAGGTCGGCCGCGAACAGCCGGGACTCGAGCCGTCGCCGCCTCAGCACGTCGAGGCAGTGGTGGCTCGTCACGCTGAGAAGCCAGCGATCGAAGGGCAGACTCACGTCGTAGCGCTCGAGCGCTCGGGGCAGCCGGAGGAAGACCTCGCTGCGGGCGTCCTCGGCGGCCTCCCGGGAGCCCAGGAGCTGGCGGCAGAGGCCGAGGACCCGCCGGCCGAACCCGGCGTAAAGCTCGGCGAGACCCGCCTGGTCTCCCCGCCGAGCGCGCTCCACGGCCTCCACCACCGGGGTCGAGTTCATGGCCCTCCAGCCGCGTCTACGAACGAGGCCCCGTCGGAGTTACACCCGGGGCCGGGTGAGCCCCGGGCGCCCCGACCGCCGCCCCGCCTGTAACGGACGTCCGCCTCGCTCGTATTGATCGGCGAGCGACCGATCAACCGGAGCGCGGGGGGCGCCGAGGGGGCACGCGAGGCCCGGCCGGCGCGACCGCATGGAGGACAGACGCATGTCGCTGGAACGCATCCTGACGGAGTACGGCGAGCCGCTGCAATACGTGGTCTACTTCGGGCTCCTGGCCGCCCTGGGGGTGATGGAGACCCTCACGCCCCGCCGCGACGGCCCGGCGGCGCGGGCGCGACGCTGGCCGGCGAACTTCGGGCTGACGCTGCTCAACATCGTCGTGCTGGGCGCCCTGCCCGTGAGCGGCCTGGCGGTGGCCGTCCTGGCCCAGCAGCAGGGCTGGGGGCTCCTGCAGCGCTATCCCCTGCCCCTCGCCGTGACGCTCGGCGTGGCGCTGCTCGCGCGGAGCTTCGTCTCCTACGTCGTCCACGTGGCCATGCACAAGGTGCCCGTCCTGTGGCGGGTCCATCGCGTCCACCACACGGACGTCTTCCTGGACATCTCGACGACGGTCCGCTTCCATCCGCTCGAGTTCCTGGTCCAGCTCGGGCCGACGGCGCTGACGATCGTCGCGCTCGGCATCCCGCCCTGGACCATCATGCTGTACGAGCTGCTCGACACGGCGACCAACCTGTTCATCCACGCGAACGCCCGCGTGCCGGCCCGCGTCGAGGCCTGGCTTCGCCACGTGGTCGTCACGCCCGATCTCCACCGGGTCCATCACTCGGCCGTGTGGCCGGAGACCGACTCGAACTACGGCGTGCTCGTGCCGTGGTGGGACCGGCTCTTCGGGACGTACCGGGCCGCGCCGGGCGACCCGCGCGAGACCCGGCTCGGACTCGAGGAGTGCCAGGACCGGCGGGCCTCGTCGCTCCGGTGGCTTCTCACCCTTCCCTTCCGGGGCCGCGTCGAGCGGCTCGAACAAGGAGCCTGACATGAATACGCTCATGAGGTGTCACCGCGAGGCCCAGGCCCAGTTCCGTCTCGGATGCCGTCGAGCGGGAAGCGCGGGCGGTTCCGCGAAGGCGGACCGCCCGGACGTGATCGCCCGGCCGCCGCGGATCGCCTACCTGCTGCTCGCCATCGGGGCGCTCCTCGAATGGTTCCGGCCCCTCTCGCTCCTGCCTCCCGGGTGGCCCGCGGCCCTCCGCTACGGTCTCGGCGGCCTCCTCGTCGTCCTCGGCCTCGCCGTCGTGACCGTCGCGCTCCGGGCCTTCCGGCGCGCCGGGACCAATGTCGAGACGCCGAAGCCCACGATCGCGCTGGTCACCGACGGCGTCTACGCGTGGTCGCGGAATCCGATGTACGTCGCCCTGGCGCTCCTCTTCGCGGGCATCGCCGTCCTGGCGAACAGCGGATGGCTCGCCGCCCTCTGGGTGGCCTACGTGGGCGTGCTCAGGGTCGGCGTGATCGCCGCGGAGGAGCGCTATCTGGAAGGGAAGTTCGGCGACCCGTACCGGGCATACCGGGCGCGGGTCCGACGCTGGCTCTAGCGCCCGGGCGGGGCGAGTAGAATGAAGGCGGCATGCGAGAGTATCGCTACCGGGTGGATGCCGAGGGGCGGGTCTTTCACGACGGGAGCGAGATCGTCGATCCGCCGACGCTCCGCTTCTTCCTGCTCGCCATGACCCGCACCCCGGAGGGGCGCTGGCTCGCCGTGTGCCAGGGCGAGCGGAACTGGTTCGAGCCCGACGAGACGCCCTTCGTCGTGCAGCGAGTCCGGCCCGTCCTGCGCGATGGGGCCGTGGAGGGCCTCGAGCTGGTGCTGGCCGGCGAGTACCGGGAGCCGCTCGATCCCGAGACGCTCGACAGCGCGCGCGGTCGTCTCCGCTGCCGGGTCAGGCGCGGCGCGTTCCCGGCCCGGTTCGGGCGCCTCGCCCTCCAGCAGCTCGGACCGCACCTCCGGGACGAGGGCGGGCAGCCCGTCCTCGTCCTGGGCGGGCGGCGCTATCCCATCCTCGAACGCGAAAGGACTCCCGAGCTCACATGACGGACGGACCGACGGACTCCGGCACCCCTGGCGTTCCCGAGCACGGCAAGAAGAAGCGCGCCGTCGTCGAGCCCGCGCCCCCCGCCCGGGCGATGAGCATCCACGCCCACCCGGACGACCAGGAGTTCACGGTGGGCGGCACGCTGGCCAAGTGGGCGCGGGCAGGCACGACCATCGTCACGGTCTGCATCACGCGCGGCACGGGCGGGTCGAACCGCTTCACGCCGCTCGACATGACCCGCGAGGCCCTGGGCCCGATCCGCGAGGCGGAGCAGAGAAGCGCCTGCCGGATCCTGGGGATCTCCGACGCGTGGTTCCTCGACTACGAAGACGGGATGCTCGAGGCCACCATCGCCGTCCGGCGAGATCTCACCCGGCTGATCCGGCGCTTCCGCCCCGAGGCCGTCGTGTGCGGCGACCCGACGGTCCGCTACTACGGCTCGACGTACCTGAACCATCCCGATCACCGGGCGGCCGCCGACGCGGCTCTCGACGCGACCTTCCCGTCCGCGGGCACGCGGCTCATCTTCCCGGAGCTCCTCGCCGAGGGCCTGGAGCCCCACGAGGTGCGCCAGGTCTACATCCACGGATCCGAGCGGGCCGATACCTACGTGGACATCGCCGGCACGATGGACGTGAAGCTCGCCGCGCTCCGCGAGCACCGGAGCCAGATGGGCGAGTGGGACCCCAAGGACTTCCTGGTGGAGTGGGCACGGGAACAGGGGCTCCGAGCCGGCCTCGACGCCGCCGAGTCTTACCGGCGGATGGTGCTGGAAGGGCCGTAGCGGCCGACCGGCTCCACGCCGGCCGGACGCCGTCAGTGGGCTCCGGTCCCCTCGAGGACCAGCACCGCCTCCCGGGGGAAGGTCACCGTCACCGGCTGGCCCGGCTCGGGCGGCACCGTCGTCGGGTTGTTGAACGTGTCGAGCGACACCGCGTTCTCGCCGAACCGCACCCGGACCCGCACGATCGACCCGAGGAAGTTGACGTCCTCCACGGTGCCTCGCATCCGGTTCCCGTGGCCGGGCGCGTCATGGAGGGACACGATCTCGGGGCGCAGGGCGACCGCGCGCGCCTCGCCGGCCTTCGCGTCCTCGAGCCCTCGCGCCGCCTGGATCTCCTGCCCGTCGATCGCGATCGCACCGCGGGCCGGGTCCACCACCTGCCCCCGGAGGATGCTGAGCGTGCCGACGAACGCCGCCACGAAGGTGGTCCGCGGGAAGTTGTAGATCTCGAACGGGGTGCCGATCTGCTCGACCTTCCCGTCCCGCATCACGACGATCCGATCTGACAGCGAGAGCGCCTCCTCCTGGTCGTGCGTCACGTAGATCGTCGTGATGCCGAGCTTCCGCTGGATGGCCCGGATCTCGTTCCGGAGCGAGACGCGGATCTTCGCGTCGAGGGCCGAGAGCGGCTCGTCGAGCAGCAGCACCTTCGGCTGGATGGCCAGCGCCCGGGCCAGGGCGACCCGCTGCTGCTGGCCGCCCGACAGCTGGTAGGGGTAGCGCTTCCCCATGGCCGGCAGCTTGATCAGCTCGAGCATCTCCTGGACCCGGGGAGCGATCTCGGCGCTCGGCCGCTTCGCCACCTTCAGGCCGAACCCGACGTTGTCGGCGACCGTCATGTTCGGGAAGAGGGCGTAGGACTGGAAGACCATCCCCACGTTGCGCCGATTCGGGGGGCGCCGGGTGATGTCCGCCCCGTCGATCCGGATCGTGCCCGCCGAGGGCGTCTCGAAGCCGGCGATCATCCGGAGCGTCGTCGTCTTCCCGCAGCCGCTCGGACCCAGGAACGACACGAACTCGCCGCGCTGGACGTCCAGCTCGAAGTGCTCGACCGCCGTCGAGAGCGCGAACTTCTTCTGCAGGCCGTGGATCTCCAGCAAGCCCATGCGTGTCCTCTAGTGGGCCCCGGCGGTCTTGCCGGGAGCGCGGCGTCCCAGAACCTGGATCAGCGCCATGCACGCCCACGTGATCCCGAAGGTGATGATCGCGAGCGCCGCCGGCTCGTACGCGCGGTTGGCGCCGATGAGCTGGAGGTACGGGCCGAACGCCGGGCGATCGAGCAGGCTCGCCATCGTGAACTCGCCGATCACGATGGCGAACGTCAGGAACGCGCCGCTCAGGACCGCCACCTGGACGTTGGGCAAGATGACCTTCAGTAGGATGGTCCCCCAGCTCGCGCCGAGGCTCTGGGCCGCCTCGGTCAGCGTCCGGACGTCGATGGCGCGAAGCCCGGCATCGACCGCGCGATACATGTAGGGCATGGCGAGCGTGACGTAGCTGAACATCAGCAGGAGGTCGGTCGTCCGCTCGTTGGCGGTGAGCGGCAGCCACGACGAGCTGTTGTAGATGCGGAGGTAGCCGAAGACCAGCACGATCGCCGGGATGACCAGCGGGAGCAGCGTGATGAACTCCACCGTGGGTCGGAGCCGCGGCAGCCGCAGCTGGATCCAGTAAGCGGTCGGCACGACCAGCAGGACGCCGACGACGATCGTGGCCAGTGCCAGGCCCGTCGAGTAGAGGAACGTCTCGTGGAACCGCGGGTCGCCCAGCACGATGCGATACGCCTCGAAGCTGTAGACGCCCCGCCGGTACCGCATCGAAAACTCGAACGTCGCGAGGAGGGGCACGAAGAAGTACAGCGCCCCCAGCAGCATCACCGTCCACGACCAGATCGTCCGGCGCGTCATTTCAGCCAACGCTCGCTGCGAGAGCGCAGCAGGATGTAGGCGGTATTCGAGAGCCCGGTGATCAGGATCATCCCGAGGGCGAGCGCGTACCCGAGGTTCTGGTTGTGGAGCACGTCCCCGCGGATCTGGGCGTAGAGCAGGATCGTGACGATGTTCAGGGAGCTCCCGGTCAGGGCGTAGGCGGTCGCGATGGCGCCGAAGGCGTTGGCGAACAGGAGGAGCGTGGTGCCGAGGAGCGTGGGCCAGAGGACGGGCAGCGCGACGTACCGCCAGTAGTCGACCGCGCTGCCGCCGAGATTCGACGCCGCCTCGCGCCACTCACGCCGCAGCCCGTCGATCGCCGGCGCCATGATCAGGATCATGAGCGGGATCTGGAAGTACATGTACGTGAGCGCCAAACCCCAGAAGCTGAGCAGGTTGAACCCCGTCCGGTAGATGTTGAAGTCGAACAGGCTGACCAGGAGCACGGTCACCAGCCCCATCCGGCCGAGCGTGGCCAGGAACGCGAAGGCGAGCGGGACCCCGGCGAAGTTCGAGGCCACGCCGGAGAACGTCAGGAGGGTCGGCCGCACCCACCGAGGCAGTCCGCCGGAGATCGCCGCGTACGCCACGAAGAAGCCGAGGATCGCTCCGCCGAGCGCCGACGCGGTGCTGACCTGGATGCTGATCCAGTAGGCCTTCAGGATGGTCGGATGGAACAGGTCGCGGAAGTTGGCGAGTGTCAGGCGGCCCTCGGCGTCCTGGAAGGCGCCCACGATCAGGAAGCTCGTCGGAAGGACCAGGAAGAAGAACGCGAACAGGAAGAACGGCAGGACCCCCAGGAGGTCCCACGAGAACCGACCCGGGCGCGGGGCGGCGCCGGACGCGGTCCCCGTGGAGGCCGCCGGGCTCATCGGAGCGGCCGGAGGGGCCGCGTGCCCTCCGCGCGACCGTTCCTGAAGGCGCCGGCAGGCATCCCGCCGGTCGCCGGGAGGGATCGGCCCCTCCTCCCCTCGCCGCCCTGCTCGGGCGTGAGAGGAAGAGGGGCCTCGGCAGCGATCACACCAGCCCCGGGCAGCCCTGCCACGTAGGCTCGGTGCGACCCATGTTCACTCGGCGCGCGCTACTTGACGTTCGCGCCGACGACGGTGTCCCACTGCTTGGTGATGATGTCCTTCGCCTTCGCCTGCTGGTCGAGCGTCGGGAACACCGCCTTCTCGTAGGACTCGGCCGGAGGCAGCTTCGCCAGGAGATCGGCCGGGACCTTCTTGTTCTTCACGAGGTCGTTGAAGCGGATCGGATGGCAGTATCCCTTGAGCCACGCGATCTGCCCCTCGTCGGAGTAGAGGTGCTCCATCCACAGCTTCGCGGCGTTGGGGTGCGGCGCGAAGGCGCTGATCGCCTGCACGTAGACGCCGGCGACCACGCCGTTCTTCGGGACCACGACCTCGACCTTCGGGTTCCCCTTCAACGTGTCGCGGTCGGCGAGCGCGTTGTAGTCCCAGCGGATGATGATGGGCGTCGCGCCCTGCGCCAGGGACGCCACCTTGCCGATGACCGGCACGAAGTTGCCGGCCTTGTTGAGGTCGGCGAAGAACTTCAGCCCGGCCTCCGCGGCCTGGTCCATGTTGCCGTTCGCCATCGCGAGCCCGGCCGCCAGCACGCCCTGGATCGCCTGGTTCGACGTGCGCGGGTCCCCGGCCAGGGCGACCGCGTTCTTGTACTCCGGCTTGAGGAGGTCCGCCCAGTCACGGGGCGGGTTCTTCACGATGTCGGCGTTGATCTCGAACGCCAGCACGCCGTAGTAGTCGCCGTACCAGTAGCCCTCGGAATCCTTCTGGTCGTTCGGGATGGTCGCCCACGAGGCGACCTTGTGGGGCAGCAGGAGTCCGTCCTTCTTGGCGGACGGACCGAACGAGAGGCCGACGTCGATCACGTCCGGCGCCTGCGGACCCTTGTTCCCCTTGTTCGCCTTGATGGCCTCGATCTCGTCACCGGAGCCGGCGTCGGGATTGAGCTCGTTGACCTTGATGCCGTACTTCTGCTTGTAGCTCGCGATGAGCTCCCCGTACCCGCACCAGTCGTGCGGAAGGGCGATCGTGGTGAGGTTACCCTCCTGCTTCGCGGCCGTGACCAGCTGGTCCATGCCGGTCTGGCCGACCGCGACCCCGATGGTCGCCAGAACGGCCAGGGTGACGAGCGAGATTGATCCGCAGCGACGGAAGCTTCATGTATCCTCCTCGGGTTCGGAGCCTGGCCTCGTGGCGACGGCCTACGATGGGTCCGCGGCGCCGACGTTGTCAAGAGCGGCGCCCGACCTCGGACCTCACGAAAATCCCTCCGGCGTCGGGCGCGCAGCGGCGTCGATCCAGCGCGGGAACTCGGTGGAATCCATGGCCGCGCCGGCGCGCGCCCAACGCGCGGCGCCGTAGGCCGCGAAGTCGAACGCGATCCGGGAGATCGCCGTCTGGATGGCCGCCCAGAGCGTCCATCCGACGTCGGAGACGATCATGTGGAGATGCACGCGCGCGACGAGGGATTCCGGCGCCCGGCCGAAGTACGCCTGGCAGAGCTCCCGCAGCCGGGCGTCGTCGTAGTCGAGCTCCCGGCACGTGTTCCCGAGCTCGAAGGCCGGGTCGCCGTTGCCGCTGTACTCCCAGTCGACCAGCCGGAGCCGGTCCCCCTGCTCGATGTAGTTGTCGGCCAGGAGGTCGTTGTGGCAGGGCACCCGCCCGAGGGGATGTGCCCCCAGCGACTCCCCGATCACGCGGATCGCGGACCGCCGCCCGCGATAGCCCTGCGGCTCGGGGAAGCCCCGGCGCTCGATCACCGCCCGGTAGCCCTCGGCGAGCGCGAGCATGTCGAAGTCGCGGAGGAAGGGAGGCCCGCGGTGAAGGACGCGCAGCGTCGCGGCGATGCGGGCGGGCATGCCGGGCTCGCTGAGCGTCTGGTTCGTCATGGGCCGGCCGTGGAGGAACTCCATCACGGTCGCGCCGCTGTCGGGGAAGTGGTGGAGCACCGCCGGCCCGATGCCGAGCCCGGCGGCCACGCGGGCGCTGTGGAGCTCGCTTGCGCGGTCGATGGCCAGGAGATCGGTCGAGGCGCCCGGGATCCGGACCACGAACGCCTGCCCGCCGACGTCCACCCGGTAGTTCGAGTTGGTGAGGCCGTTCGTCAGCGGCCGGATCGAGACCGGCTTCCCGCGCCAGGCCTCGATGCGGTCGACGATCTCCTCGACGGTGACGGCGGGGTCGTTGGCCATGGGGTCCGGGCGGCGCGCGCCCCGGCGCGATTCTAGCCCAAGGCCTCTCATGGCGGACAGGCGGGGCGGTCAGGAGTCATCGTGAGCGGCGAGCCGCCGGTGATCCTCGCACCCGGCGATCGACAGCGCCATCGCGCCCCGACGACATCCTCGTGACGCCCCGTTGCGCTCGACGTTCGCGGGACTTCCCCCTAAATCGCTGATCTGTCAGGCAAATCACCGATGCATGCGGGCTTTCTACTGCTACGTCCGAGCGCGCGCTGGACCTACGCTGTTCTAAATGCGCGCCACCGCTGACGTTCGATCCCGTTCCGGCGCCGTGACGGACGCTGGCTCCCTCGCCGGCGTGTGGCACCGCCGCCTCTGGGTCGCGGCGGCCGGCGCGCTTCTGGCCGTCGTGTTCCTCGCCCTCCGGTATCGCCTGGCCCTCACCCCGCTCCTCGCCGAGACGTACTACGACGAGGCGCTCACCGGGTTGATGGCGTTCGCGATCCTCCACGGCACGCCGCAGGTCTTCTACTGGGGCGAGCCCTACGGCGGAGCGATCGGCGATGCCTACCCGGCGGCGCTCGGGTTCTGGCTCTTCGGCCCGTCGACGCTGGTCCTCCGGATGGTCTCCGCGGTCATCGCCGTCGTCTGGGCCTGGTCGCTGTGGTTCGTCGCGCGCCGCGCGGGCGCCGGACCGTTCGCCTTCCTCGCCGGGCTCCTGGTCGCCGTGCCGCCCGTCTTCCTGAGCCACGCCCAGCTCTCCACGCACGGAGAGAGCGCCGCGCTCGCGTTCGGCACGCTGGCGCTGGCCAGCGCGGCATACCTCGTCGATGCGCGCACCACGGCGGCGCGGGGAACGGCGTGGGCAGTCCTCGGCGTGGCATCCGGTCTCAGCTGGTGGTCGAGCCAGATCGGAGTCATGCTGCTCCTCGCCGCCGCCCTCGTCCTCGCCGTTCAGCCCCGCGTGTTCCGCCGCCCCGGGCTCTACGCGGCCATCGCGCTCTTCTTCGCGGCGAGCTGGCCCTTCTGGGTGTGGAACCTGCGTCACGAGTGGGCCACGTTCCGGCATCTCGCGACGTGGGGCGGTCCGCTTCCGTCCTGGCCCCTCCGCTTCAAGATCGTCGGGGTCACGCTGCTCGAGAGCTTGCGCGACTACTTCTGGGACGGACGGGCGGTCCGGCTCCCGTCCTGGGCCTGGTTCCTGAGCTGGATCGCGCTCCTGGGCGTGTACCTGCCGGGCGTGCTCATCGCCCTCGGCCGCGTGCCGGCATGGTTCCAGCGACTGCGGCGGCGCGAGTCGCCCTGGCGGGATGCCCGCGACCTCGTCGCGGTCGCGTTCTGCCTCACTGTCGCGGCGCATCTCCTGACGTGGTTCGGCACCTCGACCGTGATCCGCTACGCGATGACGTTCCAGGCCACCCTGCCCGTGCTGTGCAGCCTGGCCCTCGCGCGGCTCGCTCCGGTGGCGGGGGCGCCCGTCGCGGCCGGGCTCGCGGCCGCCCTTCTGGGGTTCAATCTCTTCACGCACGTGGCCTTCGTGACGGACGGGCGGGCGGCGCCCTGGCGTCCCGTGGACGCCGCCATCGCGCGGCTCGAGGCGCTGGGAATCCGGACCTGCTACGCGGACGGTCGGATCGCGCAGGTCGTGACGTTCGAATCGAGCGAGCGCATCCTCTGCTCCGACTACGACGGCTTCCGGAACTATGACTTCCTCCGCGCGGTCGACCGTGTCGACGATCCGACGACGATGGCGATCGTCACGCACCGCGCCCTCAGACGGCCCCACCCCGACGTCATGGCGCGGATGCTCGACGCCGTCGGCGCCCGGTACACGCGCGACGACGTCGGCGACTACTCGATCTTCCACAGCTTCGTCGAGCCGGGTCCTGTCACGCCGATCGCGCCGGCCGGCTGGGTGACGCGCGCCTCGACCGAGCCCGAGACCGCCCACCTTGCCCTCGACCGCCGCGTGTGGACGCGCTGGGCGGCGCCCCAGCGGCCCGGGCAGTGGTTCGAGGTGGATCTCGGACGGCTCTACCCCGTGGCCCAGGTCGACCTCGTCGCCGCGCCCTGGGTCGGCGACGCGCCCGAGGGGCTCCGCGTCGAGACGTCCGCGGATGGCTCGACGTGGCGCACGGCGGTCGCGGTCGCGGAGGTGTTGCCGGGGCTCCACTGGTGGAAGGGGCACCCGCGGATGGACGACAGCGGGCGGGTCATCGTACGGATGTCGCCCGAGCCCATTCGGTATCTGCGCCTGGTCGAGACCGATCGCGGACAGCCCGGCGCCCTGTGGAGCATCGCCGAGCTGTTCGTCTACCAGCCGGCCGCGGCGCCGCTCGAGCCGCCAGCCGCCGCGGCCGAGGCGCTGGCGGCCGCGGAGCGCCACCTGAGCCACTGGATGGACGATCCCGCCGGGCCCAACCCTGCCCGGGCGCCCATCACATACGAGCATCGGCGGGCGCAGGTTCCGTGGCGCTCGGTGTTCGGCGAGGCCAATCGTGCTCTCGCCATCGCGCCCGAGTGGGAAGGCCCGCACGACCTCTACGCCATGGCGCTCGCGCGGTCAGGGTGGTCGGAGGCGCTCGATTTCAACGTCGAGCGGTCGACGGCGGATCAGGCGTGGCAGGAAGTCGTCCGCTGGGCCGAAATGGCGGACACCCAGCCGGAGGGGTTCTGGCGCCGGGGCCGGATGGAGCGGTGGGCCCAGGCCCTCGACCGCCTCGGGCAGAGCGATGCCGCCGCCGCGATCCGGAGCCGGCCGGCGCCGGTCCCGGCCCTTCCGACCAAGATTCGCTTCGGGGACGCCCTCGATCTGGTCGGCGTGGACCTGCCCCGGGAGGTCCGGCCGGGCGACCTGGCAACGGTCCGCTTCCACTGGCGCCTCGCGCAGCCTCTCCGCCAGGATTACTGGGCGTTCCTCCACGTGCGAGGCCTGAGGAAAAATCTCAACCGGGACCAGCCCGTCGGCGGGCGGAGCTTCGGCACCTCGGTCTGGGTTTCGGGCGAGGAGGTCCGCCAGAGCGTGACGTTCCGCGTCCCCGCCGACACGCCGCCCGGGAGCTACCCGCTCCACACGGGAGTCTGG
Source organism: uncultured Candidatus Rokubacteria bacterium (assembly GCA_963765195.1). Classification (GTDB taxonomy): domain Bacteria; phylum Methylomirabilota; class Methylomirabilia; order Rokubacteriales; family DASRDR01; genus DASRDR01. Next base: position 20,157 of record CAVXVV010000080.1, on the reverse strand, counting down.
CTCCCCTGGACCGGGAAGCAGCTCCGCGCGACGACGGACCTTCCCATGAGGCGCCGCGCGGTGGTGCTCGGAAGCCTCACCGTCGCTCGCTGAGGCCGGTCGCCTTCGGAGCGGCCTCGGAACTGCCGACCCGCGCGCCGGCGCGCGGGTCGATCCTACCGGTGCCCGTTCCCCTGTCCCGCGGCCAGAGCCATCGCGATCCGCTCCGGCGTGATCGGCAGCTCGGTGATCCGGGCGCCGGTGGCGTCGAAGACCGCATTGGCGATGGCCGCCGGCGCGGGGACGATCGGGGGTTCGCCCACGCCGCGCGCGCCGAAGGGGCCGGCCGGTGACGGGACCTCGACGATGATGGTCTCGATGTTCGGAAGATCGGCGGCGGTGAGCTTCCGGTAGTCGAGCAGGCTCGGGTTCGTCAGGCGCCCCTGCTCGTCGAAGAGGAGCGCCTCGGTGAGCGCGAACCCGAGGCTCTGGACCGCCCCGCCCTGCATCTGCCCCTCGACGCCGAGCGGGTTGATCGCCTTGCCGGCGTCCTGGACGACCACGAAGCCGTTGAGCGTGACCTCGCCCGTGTCCGGATCCACCTCGACCCGGGCCAGCTGGGCGGCGAAGGCCGGCGCCTGCACCGCGAACGCGATGTGGCTCACGCCCAGCACCGGGGGCACCTTCGACATGTAGGTATTGCCCTTCTTGCCGATCTGGGCGAGCGTGATCGAGCGGCTGGGAACGCCGCGGACCACGACCTTGTTGTCCTCGATCTCGAGGTCCTGGACCGCGGCCTCCATCTCCGACGCCGCGATCTCCAGCGTCTGGCGGCGCGCGTCCTCGGCGGCCTGCATCACCGCGGCGCCGACCGTGTAGATCGTCTTGCTGCCGGCGCTGAGCCCTGTGAGCGGCGCGGTGTCGGTGTCGCCGGTGGTGATCCTCACCTGGTCGGTGTCCACGCCGAAGGCCGACGCCGCGATCTGAGCCAGCCCGATGTTCGTGCCGGCGATGTCCACCTGGCCCGTGAGCACCTGGAGCGACCCGTCCGGGTTGAGCCGGACCGTGGCGCCCGTCGGCTGAAGGCCCGGGATCCACCCGCCGACCGCCAGTCCGGTGCCGCGCAGGCCGTGCCCGTTCTTGCCGCCGCTCTTCGCCCACTCCGCGCGTGTCGTCCAGAGCGGGTGCTCGGCGAGCCGGCGGAGCACCTCCTTCGCGCCGTTGCTCTGCCAGGGCTGGCCGTTGGCCATCGGATCGCCTTCCTGCATGAGGTGCCGGAGGCGAAACTCGACCGGGTCGAGCCCGAGCTTTCGGGCGATCTCCTCCATGAGGGAGTCGATGGCGAAGATGGTCTGGGGCGCGGTGGGCGCCCGGTACGCCGCCACGCTGGGCTTGTGGGTGAGCACCTCGAAGCCCCGGACGTCGAAGCTCGGCCACTTGTACAGGCTTCCCAGGAACACCACGCTCATCGTCAGGACGGCGCCCGAGATCGCGCCCGAGTCCAGGATCGTCTCGCCCTCGAGGGCCATGAGGGAGCCGTCCTTCTTGACCCCCGCCTTGAGGCGGATGACGACCTGGGGCGCGGGCATGCCGGCCTCGAGCTCCTCGCGCCGCGTCATGACGTAGCGGACCGGCCGGCCGGTGACGCGGGCCAGGATCGCCGTGATCGGCTCGCACAGGGCGCGGATCTTGCCGCCGAACCCGCCGCCGCATTCCATCGGGATGACCTTGATGCTGTTCTCCGCGATCCCGAGGACGTCGGCCACCTCGGAGCGGGTGTTGAACGACCCCTGCGTGCTCGCCCAGATGGTGAGAAGCCCGTTGGTGTCCCACTGCGCCAGCACCGCGTGCGGCTCGAGATAGCCCTGGTGCACCATCGGGACGCGGTAGGTGTGCTCGACTACCAGGTCGGAGGCGGCGAATCCCTTGGCGACGTCCCCGCGATGGAGGTGGGCCTGCTGGGCGACGTTGACGGCCTTGGCGGGCTCGGCCTCGCTCTTCGTCGCGGCCACGCCGGAGTGGGCCAGGGCCTCGCTCGTGTCGGCCTCGGTGCCGGCGTCCGCCACCGGCGGCGCGCCCGGTTTCATCGACAGCAGCGGATCGATGGCGACCGGGAGCACCTGGTACTCGACCTCGATCAGGTCCAGCGCTTCCTCGGCGATCGACAGCTCGTCCGCCGCCACGGCGGCCACGGGCTGCCCGGAAAAGACCGCGCGGTCGATGGCGAGCACGGCGTGCGCGCGGGTCGGCGCCTTCTTCTTGAGCTCGGGGATGTCGGCCGCCGTCAGGACTGCCCGCACGCCGGGCAGGGCCTTCGCGCGGCTGGTATCGATCCGGAGGATCCGGGCGTGCGCGTGCGGGCTCCGCAGGAGCTTGGCATGCAGGAGCCCCCGCGGCTTCAGATCCGCCACGTACTGGACCTGCCCCGTGACCTTCTCCGGCCCGTCGGGCCTCGGAATGGAGAGACCGACACCCTTCACATCACGCGTCGTCTTCATCGCCATGGTGACGTGTGCTCCTCGATGTCCGGTTGTCTACGCCTTGGCGTGAGCCGCTTCGTCGATCGCGGCCAGCATCTTCGTGTAGCCGGTGCACCGGCAGAGATTGCCGGCGATGCCGTAGCGGATCTCCTCCTCGGTCGGGTGCGGCGTCTCGGCCAGCAGCGCCGCGGCGGCCATCAGGACCCCGGGAATGCAGAAGCCGCACTGGGGCACGCCGTGCCGGACGAAGGCGTCCTGCAGCGGATGGAGGACGCCGTTCTTGGACAGCCCCTCGATGGTGAGAACGGACCGATTGCGGGCCTGGAGCGCCAGGACCAGGCAGCTCGCGACCGGCTCGCCGTCGAGATGGACCGTGCAGGCCCCGCAGTCGCCGGTCCCGCAGCCTTCCTTCGGCCCGGTGAGGCCGATCCGCTCGCGGAGCGCGTCCAGGAGGGTCTCGTACGGCTGGACCAGCACCTCCACCGGCTCCCCGTTCACCGCACAGCTCAGGACTTGCTTCGCCACGTGATGGCTCCTCCGGGATCGTCAGGCGCTCGCGCGGGCGAGGGCCGTGGTGAGCGTGCGACGGGTCAGGACCTGGACGAGGTGTCGGCGGAAGTCGGCGGATCCGCGCTGGTCGCTGATGGGGCGCGCGGCCTCGACCGCCGCGCCGGCGGCCCGCTCGATCAGCTCGGGCGTGACCGGGTGACCCTCCAGGAGCCGCTCCGCCGCCGTGGCGCGGACCGGCGTCGGCGCCACCGCCGCGAGCGCGATCCTCGCCCTCGCGCAGACCCCCTTGGACAGCGTGAGCTGCGATGCCACCCCGACCACCGCGATGTCGAGCTCCCGGCGTGGCGTGTGCCGCCGGTAGTTGCCGCCGCTGTGAGGGCCGGGATCCGGCACGGCGATCTCCACGAGCAGCTCGCCCGGCTGGAGCACGGTGCGGCGCACCCCGAGGAAGAACGACGCGAACGGCACGCGGCGGGTTCCCTTGGGTCCCGCGATCACCGCCTCCGCGTCCAGCGCCAGGAGCGGCGGCGCCATGTCCGCCGAGGGAGCGGCGTTGCAGAGGTTCCCGCCGAGCGTCGCCAGGTTCCGCACCTGGACCGACCCGACCAGTGCGCCGCTCTCCGAGATGGCCGGATAGGCGGCCTTCACGCCGGGGTCCCGCTCGAGCGTCCGCGCCGTGACCGCCGCGCCGATCCGGAGGCCGGACCCATTCGCGCGCGCGAGCTGGCGGAGCTGGCTCACGCCGGACAGGTCGACCACGCACCCGGTCCGGAGCATCCCGTTCTTGAGCTGCACGAGGAGGTCGGTGCCACCCGCCACCACGCGGGCGTCGGGGCCGCGCTCGGCCAGGGTCCGGAGGCACTCCTCCACGCTCGTCGGCAACACCATGTCGAACCTGCGCACGCGCTCCTCCTTCTGTGGTCCCGCTGCTCCGGATCGCCGCCGACGATCTTACCAGATGGCATGACGGCAGGGTCTCCCGTCTGGAGCTGCAACATGAAAAGGTCATCGGATCTGCCACGTGAAAATGTCACCCCTTGGCGGCGCGGATGCGTTGGGGAAGACGTTCCCGCCGAGAGAAGGCCTAACGCCACGGGTGGGGTTGTCGGCGTCCGTCCGCGGCGCTAAGCTCCCGGCGTGTCGAACCACTACACGCTGATCAACCCCGCCACGGAGTCGCCGATCCGCGACGTCGTCTACACGTCCGCCGGGGAGCTCGACGCCATCGTCAAGCAAGCCCGGGCGGTCCAGCGCGACTGGCGCCGCGTGCCGGTCGCGCGCCGCGTCGCCGCCGTGGGCGAGATGGTGCCCGCGTTCCGCGCCATGGCCGACCAGGTCGCCCTCGACATCACCCGCCAGATGGGCAAGCCGCTCCAGCAGTCCCGGAACGAGATCAACACGATGATCGACCGGGCCGAGACGATGTGCCGGCTCGCCGAAGGCGCGCTGGCGGACGAGCCGCTCCCGCCCAAGGACGGGTTCGAGCGCTTCATCCGCCACGAGCCGCTGGGAGTGGTGCTCGACATCGCGGCGTGGAACTACCCGCTCCTGATCGCCGTCAACGTGATCGTGCCGGCCCTCCTCGCGGGCAACGCCGTGCTGATCAAGCACGCCCGGCTCACGCCGCTCTGCGGCGGCCACTTCGCGGACGCGTTCGCGCGCACCGCGGTGCCGGCCGGGCTCGTCGCCGCGGTGACCCTCGATCACGACGCGACCGCGGGGCTGATCCGCTCCGGCGCCGTGGACTACGTCTCGTTCACCGGCTCGGTCTCCGGCGGCCGCGAGGTCTACGCGGAGGTCGCGCACCGCTTCATCGACGCGGGCCTGGAGCTCGGCGGCAAGGACCCCGCCTACGTCTCCGAGGACGCCGACTTCGAGTTCGCGGTGGAGAACGTCGTCGACGGCGCGTTCTACAACGCCGGCCAGAGCTGCTGCGGCATCGAGCGCATCTACGTTGCCCGGTCGATCTACGATCGCTTCGTGGACGCCGCGGTCGCCCTGGTCAAGCAGTACCGGATGGGGGACCCGGAGGACCCCGCCACCACGATGGGACCGCTGGCCCACCGCAAGGGCGCGGCGCTGGTCGAGCAGCACGTGGCGGAGGCCCGGGCCGCCGGCGCGCGCGTCCTGACCGGAGGCACACCCTGGCGGGAGCGCGGCTACTTCTGCGAGCCGACCGTCCTGACCGACGTGAACCACGGCATGAAGGTGATGCGGGAGGAGACATTCGGGCCGGTGGTCGGGATCATGCCGGTGCGCGATGACGCCGAGGCGGTGCGCCTCATGAACGACAGCCCGTACGGGCTGACCGCGTCCGTGTGGACGCGGGACATGGACCGGGCCAAGCGCCTCATGTCCGAGCTCGACGCGGGGACCGTCTACGCCAACCGGTGCGACTACCTCGATCCCCTCCTCCCCTGGGTGGGCGTGAAGGACAGCGGCAAGGGGTGCTCCCTGTCCCGCCTGGGTTTCGACCACCTGACGCGCCCGAAGAGCTTCCACCTCCGGACCCGCACGCGCCCGTCCTGACGGCGCCGGGCGCCCGCCGGCCGGTCGACGCTTGACCGCCCTCCGGCCCCCCGCCTAGACTCACCGTACAGACTCCACCACTCCACCCGACCCGGGAGGCGACCATGACCGACGCACGTTTGCGCAGTCTGGCCGAGAAGCTCGATGGAGGCGTGATCGCCCGGCGTGAGTTCCTCCGCCGCGCCGCCATCGTCACGGGCGGCACCGCCGCCGGCCTCGACGTGCTCCGCTCGATCGCCAGCGCCCAGGCCAAGCCCAAGCTCCGGATCTGGCTCTTCAAGAGCTTCGTGACCGGCGCCAATGACGTCCTGGCCAAGCACATCGAGGCGTGGGCGAAGGAGCGGAACGTCGAGGTCGAGCTCGACTGGGCGACGTTCGGCGACCGGGAGCAGAAGTTCGTCGCGGCGATCGAGGCCGGCAACCCGCCGGATCTGGCGGAGATGAACGTCTACGGCCCCATGCGGTACCGGCCCGCCCTCCGCGAGGTCACCAAGGTCGCCGGCGAGATCGCCTCCGCGCGCGGCGGGCTCCTGCCGTTCGCCGAGCGCCTGATGAAGTTCGAGGGCAAGTCCCTCGCGGTGGCGCGCTACTCGATGACGACCGTGTTCTTCGTCCGCAAGGACATCATGGAGGCCAAGGGGCTGAAGCCTCCGAAGGTCTACGATCCCGACGTCGTCGAGTTCGCGAAGAAGACCCAGGATGCGTCCAAGGATCTCTGGGGGTTCGGCCAGACCCTGAACCGCTCGGACGACGGCGACGGCTTCATGCAGAACATCCTGTGGGACTACGGCGGGGGCGTGTGGGACAAGGACGGCAAGCCCGCCCTGGGGACGATGCTTCCTCAAAGAGAACATGGCGGCGCTCCAGTTCGCGGTCGACACGATCCAGAAGCACAAGATCCAGCCGCCCGGCGTCATGGGCTGGACCGACGTGTCGAACAACGAGGCGTACATGGCGGGCAAGCTGGTCACGACGAACAACGGCGCCAGCCTGTACTACGCCATGGTGAACCGGAAGCACGAGCTCGCGCCCAAGACCCTGTGCATCCTGACTCCAGGCGGGCCGGCAGGCTCCTTCGTCGGCTCCTCCTGCTACAACTGGGCGATCTTCCAGAAGAGTCAGCGCGCGGACCTGGCCGAGGACCTGATCCGCTGGGTGGAGGACGAGAAGCGCTTCGCCGAGTACGTCGAGGTGTCCATCGGCCAGGCCGGGCCCGTGTACCGGGGGCGGGCCGACAGCACGTACTGGAAGTCGGACCCGAACTTCGACGCGATGCTCCAGAACATCCTCCGCTGCGTCAACATCGGCCACCCCGGTCCCATGACCCCGGCGGCCGCCGAGGTCCAGGGGCAGAAGATCCTGACCGACATGGCGGGGCGCGTCGTGGTCGGCGGCCTGTCCCCCGAGGCGGCGCTCAAGGAAGCTCACGGGCGCGTGGAAGAAATCTACAAGATCCGCAGCAAGGGCTAGAGGTCGGCGAGCCCGTCATGGCCACCACCGCGGCACGGCTTCCGGCGAAGGAAGCTGCGCTCGGTCGGTCCGCCCGGCGGCAACGGGCCGCGCTCGAGTCGTGGCTCGGGCCCGACTACCGCCTGGGCTTCCTCTTCGTTCTCCCGATCGTGGTCCTGGTCCTCGTTCTGGTCGCCTATCCCTTCTGCTACGCCGTGTACCTGAGCCTCACCCGGAAGTACGTGGGCATGCCACCCGTCTTCGTCGGACTGGAGAACTACATCCGGCTCACGTCCGACGGGTTCTTCCGGCGCGCCGTGATGAACAGCTTCGTATTCACCGGCGGATCGGTGGCGGTGAAGCTCGTGCTGGGGATGGTCATGGCGCTGGTGCTGACGACCCGCATCCGCTGGCGGGGCTTCTGGACCGGCGTGCTGCTGATCCCGTGGGTCGCGCCGACGGTGGTCTCGGCCCTCAACTTCCTCTGGATCTTCGACTACAGCCTCGGGGTGCTCAACTACCTCCTGGTGCGCGTGTTCCGCATCCTGCCCCAGGGCGTGGGCTGGCTGAGCGAGCCCGGCACGGCGATGGCGTCGGTGATCGCGGTGAACGTGTGGCGCGGATTCCCCTTCTTCGGGATCAGCTTCCTCGCCGGCATGAAGGCGGTCCCGGGGGAGCTCTACGAGGCGGCCGCGGTGGACGGCGCGACCGCGGCGCAGCGGTTCCGCCACGTCACGCTGCCCGGCATCCGGAACATCGTGATCATCGTCGTCCTCCTGTCGACCATCTGGACCTTCAACGACTTCGCGATCATCTACATCCTCACGAAGGGCGGGCCCGGCGGCGCCACCCAGGTACTGCCCGTGCTGACCTACGAGATCGCGTTCGGCGCGCAGCGGCTCGGCGAGGCCATCGCCGTCGCGCTCTACCTCCTCCCGGCGCTCGCCTTCGTGATCGTCGTGCTCGCCCGCTACATGCGCCGGGGCCGGGCGCGATGAGCGCCGGCGGCGGCGCCATGACGGCGGTGGGCGGCCCCGGTCGGGTCGCCCGCGAGCGCGTCCAGTCCGCGGTCGCCTACGCGATCCTGCTGACGCTCCTCGTGATCGTCCTCTTCCCGTTCTTCTGGATGACGATCACGTCGTTCAAGGGCGAGAACCAGATGCGGAGCCTCACGTCGATGTTCTGGCCGAGCCCGTTCGTCCGCGACAACTACGCACACCTCCTCGAGAAGACCGAGTTCCTCAGCTGGTACCGCAACAGCATCGTGGTGTCGGTGAGCAGCACGCTCCTGGCCACCGCCATCGGGACGATCGGCGCGTACGCCCTCGCCCGCCTCCGGTTCCTCGGGCGGGCGTTCATGGCGAGCGCCGTGCTCATCACGTATCTCGTGCCGCCGTCCATCCTCTTCATTCCGCTCTACGCGCAGATTCGCAATCTCGGGCTCGCCGACAGCCTGACCGGGCTCATCGTCGCGTACCCGAGCTTCACCGTCCCCTTCGTGACCTGGCTCCTCATGGGCTACTTCGAGTCGATCCCCGAGGAGCTCGAGGAGGCGGCGATGATCGACGGCGCCACGCGGTTCGGCGCCTTCCGCCGGATCGTGCTGCCGCTGGCCGCGCCGGGGCTCCTGGCCGCCGCGCTCTACGCCTTCACCCAGGCCTGGAACGAGTTCCTCTACGCGCTCGTGTTCATCACCAACGTCAAGCTCCGGACGCTCCCGGTCGGGCTCTCGACGTTCATCACCGGCGACGTGTACGGCTGGGGCTATCTCATGGCGGGCGCGGTCCTGACGACCCTGCCCGTGATCGCCGCCTACGTCTACCTCCAGCGCTACATGGTCGAGGGGCTCACCGCGGGCAGCGTCAAGGGGTAGGCCTCCCCGCCTCCCGGCCATTCTTTACGGCGTCTTGATGCGCCGGCGCCCGGTCTTTTCCGCATCTTGATGCCCCGCCCGCTATGCTCGCCGTCGGACAGGGAGAGCGCCCGAGAGGCGCGAGGAGAGCCATGAACGACCGGGGAGCCGTGTGGTTCGTGATCGGCGTCGGCGGCGCGGTGGCGCTCGGGTTCGCGCTCACCGGGCTGCGAGGGGTCGCGACCGCCTCGACCCTCGCCTTCGTGTTCCTCGCCCTCACCATCGTCGTGGCGGAGATGGGCGGGCGGGCGCCAGGGCTGGCCACGGCCGTCGTCTCGGCGCTGAGCCTGAACTTCTTCCTCACCGAGCCCTATCTCTCGCTCGAGATCGACAAGCCCGGTGACGTGGCCGCATTCTTCGCCCTGACGGCGTGCGGGCTGATCGCAGCCGCGTTCGGGAAGCGCCGGGTCCGGACTGCCGAGCAGGTCGCCGAGACCCGGGGAGACCTGGAGCTCCTCGCCCGCACCGCAACCAGCCTTTCGTCGCACGTGCCCATCGAGCAGGTCCTGGACGACGTCCGGCGGTTCTTCAACCTCGGCGGCGTCGTGCTCAGGCGCGCGGACGAGCGCCTGATCGCGGCGGCGCCCTCGAGCCAGGCCAGCCTGCCCGCGCCGCCGACCGAGCTCGATCCCGCGACCCTGGTCGGCTCGGACACCCTGGTCCACCGCCTGGGCCGCGCGGGGTTCCGGCTGCCCGATCGAGGCGGCCGGCTCCGGCTTCCCGGCCCGAAGCCGCTCTTTCTCGACCTCTGGGAGGGGAGCCCCGAGGGCATCAACCTCGATCAACGCCGGGCGCTGACCGCCGCGGCGATGATGATCGCGATGTCCGACCCGACCTCCGGGTCGTGACCCCTCGCCGCCGCGCCCCCGCCCGGTAGCCCATCCGTCGGTCCCGCCTCGGCGTCACCAGTCCGGCGTTCGCCAACTGTCATCGTCGTCGCCGCGGCCGCGTCCTTTACGCGGCCTTGATCCTTCGGAGGTCACTCTCTAGCGCGCCTTGATGCCCTCGCCCGCTATGGTCTCGCCATGAGGCAGCTCGAGCGGAAGGGAGGCCCCGAATGCAGGACGTTCTCTATCTCGGACTGATCGTCGGGTTCCTGGCCCTGTCCTGGGGCCTGGTCGAGCTCTGCGATCGGCTGTAGCGCAGGAGGGTCACATGCCCGTTCTGTACGTCATCGGCGGCCTGGTCTCGATCGGCTTGCTGGTCTACCTCGTCGTGGCGCTCCTGAAGCCGGAGGTGTTCTCGTGACCGGAAACGGGGCCATTCAGCTGGCGCTCTATCTGATCGTGCTGCTCCTTCTGGTGAAGCCGCTCGGGCTCTACATGGCCCGGGTCTACGAGGGGAAGACCGTCGGGCTCGACCGGGTGCTCGGCTGGCTCGAGCGCCTGGTCTACCGGGCCGCCGGCGTCCGCCCCGAGGCCGAGCAAGGCTGGAAGGCGTACGCCATCGCGATGCTGCTCTTCAACTTCGCCGGCATCCTGGTCGTGTACCTCCTCCAGCGCTTCCAGGGCGTCCTGCCCGTGAACCCCCAGGGGCTCGGCGCGGTCTCGCCCGATTCGTCGTTCAACACCGCCGTCAGCTTCGGGACGAACACCAACTGGCAGGGCTACGGCGGTGAGACGACGATGAGCTACCTCACCCAGATGCTGGGGCTCACCGTCCAGAACTTCGTCTCGGCGGCCGCCGGGATGGCGACCGTCGCCGCGTTCATCCGCGGCCTCGCGCGCCGGTCGGCCGAGACCATCGGCAATTTCTGGGTCGACCTGACGCGGACCACGCTGTACATCCTGCTCCCGCTGTCCTTCGTGCTGGCCCTGCTGCTCGTGTCCCAGGGCGTGGTCCAGACCTTCGGCCCGTACGCGAAGGTCGCGGTCGCGCAGCCAAGCCAGTACGACGTGCCCGAGACCGACAAGGACGGCAAGCCGGTCCTCGACGACAAGGGCCAGCCGAAGACGACGAAGGCGACGCTGACCGAGCAGGTGCTCGCCGTCGGCCCCGCGGCCTCCCAGATCGCCATCAAGCAGCTCGGGACGAACGGCGGCGGCTTCTTCAACGTCAACTCGGCGCACCCGTTCGAGAACGCGACGCCGCTGTCGAACTTCCTCGAGGTCCTGTCCATCCTCGTGATCTCGGCGGCGCTCTGCTACACGTTCGGCGCCATGGTCAAGGACACTCGCCAGGGCTGGGCGGTCCTGGCCGCGATGACCGTCATGTTCGTCGCCCTGCTCGTCGTGTGCGTCGTGGCCGAGCAGCGCGGGAGCACCCTCGCCTGGCTCGGTGTCGATCACCAGGCGAGCGCGCTCCAGTCGGGCGGGAACATGGAGGGCAAGGAGGTCCGGTTCGGCATCGCCAACTCGGCTCTCTGGGCGACCGCGACGACCGCCGCCTCGAACGGCTCGGTCAACGCGATGCACGACTCCTTCACCCCGCTCGGCGGGCTGGTCCCGATGTGGCTGATCCAGCTCGGCGAGGTCGTGTTCGGCGGCGTCGGTTCCGGCCTCTACGGCATGCTCGTCTTCGCGATCATCGCGGTCTTCGTGGCCGGGCTCATGGTCGGGCGGACCCCCGAGTACCTCGGCAAGAAGATCGAGGCGTACGAGATGAAGATGGCCTCGCTGGTCATCCTCTTTCCGCCGGCCATCGTCACGATCGGCACCGCCATCGCCGTGGTGAGCCCCGGGGGCACCGCGACGATCTTCAACCCGGGCGTGCACGGCTTCAGCGAGGTCCTCTACGCCTTCTCGTCGGCCGGCAACAACAACGGCAGCGCCTTCGCCGGGCTCGGGGCCAACACGCCCTTCTACAACACGGCCCTCGGCATCGCGATGCTCGTCGCCCGATACTGGCTCGCCATCCCGACGCTCGCGATCGCGGGCTCGCTGGCGCGCAAGAAGCTCGTGCCGCGCGGCCCGGGCACCCTCCCGACTCACACCCCGCTCTTCGTCGCGCTCCTGATCGGCGTGGTGGTGCTCGTCGGCGCGCTCACGTTCATTCCGGCGCTCGCGCTCGGGCCGATCGTCGAGCACCTCATGATGGTTGCGGCCAAGTCATAGCGGGAGGACCGAGACATGGCGACCAGCTCGAAATCGCGCTCCCTCTTCGACGGGTCGATCCTCCGGCGAGCCGTCGTCGACTCCTTCCGCAAGCTCACACCGGGAGTCCAGGTCCGCAACCCGGTCATGTTCGTCGTCTACGTGGGCAGCATCCTCACGACCGGCCTCTTCCTCCAGGCCCTCCTGGGCGAGGGCGAGGCGCCCGCCGGGTTCATCCTCTGGGTGAGCGTGTGGCTCTGGTTCACGGTGCTCTTCGCCAACTTCGCCGAGGCGATGGCGGAGGGGCGCGGGAAGGCGCAGGCGGAGGCCCTCCGGCGGACCCGTCAGGACGTCCAGGCCAAGAAGCTCCTCGGGCCGGACCGGAAAGCCGGCACCGCGCCCGTCTCCGGCAGCGCGCTCCGGAAGGGCGACGTCGTCCTCGTGGAGGCCGGCGACGTGATCCCCGTCGACGGCGAAGTGATCGAGGGGGTCGCCTCCGTGGACGAGAGCGCGATCACCGGCGAGAGCGCGCCCGTCATCCGCGAGAGCGGCGGCGATCGAAGCGCCGTGACCGGCGGGACGCGGGTCCTCTCCGACTGGATCATCGTCCGCATCAGCGCGAACCCCGGCGAGGCGTTCCTGGACCGCATGATCGCCATGGTCGAGGGCGCCAAGCGTCAGAAGACGCCGAACGAGATCGCGCTGAACATCCTGCTGGCGGGGTTCACCATCATCTTCCTGCTGGCCACCGCCACCCTGCTCCCGTACTCCATCTACAGCGTCACCACGGCGGGCCAGGGCACGCCGGTGACCGTGACGGTGCTGGTGGCGCTCCTGGTCTGCCTCATCCCGACGACGATCGGCGGGCTGCTCTCGGCGATCGGCATCGCGGGCATGGACCGCATGGCGCAGGCGAACGTCATCGCCATGTCCGGCCGTGCCGTCGAGGCGGCGGGCGACGTGGACGTGCTGCTGCTCGACAAGACGGGCACGATCACCCTCGGGAATCGACAGGCGACCGAGTTCCTTCCGGCGGCCGGCGTCGCCGAGCGGGACCTCGCCGACGCGGCGCAGCTCGCCTCGCTCGCCGACGAGACTCCCGAGGGCCGGAGCATCGTCGTCCTCGCCAAGCAGAAGTACCAGATCCGCGAGCGCGACGTCCGGTCGCTCGGGGCGACGTTCGTGCCCTTCACAGCCCAGACGCGCATGAGCGGCGTCAACCTCAACGGCCGACAGGTCCGCAAGGGCGCGGCCGACGCCGTCGAGGCGCACGTCCAGGCGGCCGGCGGGACGCTGCCCGCCGACGTGCGGAGCGCGGTGGACCGCGTCGCCAAGCAGGGCGCCACGCCGCTGGTGGTGTCGGACGGCAAGCAGGTCCTGGGCGTCATCCAGCTGAAGGACATCGTCAAGGGCGGCATCCGCGAGCGGTTCGTCGAGCTCCGGCGCATGGGCATCAAGACCGTCATGATCACCGGGGACAATCCCCTGACGGCCGCCGCCATCGCCGCCGAGGCGGGAGTCGACGACTTCCTGGCCCAGGCGACGCCCGAGACCAAGCTCAAGCTCATCCGCGAGTACCAGGCCGGCGGGCGCCTCGTGGCGATGACCGGCGACGGCACCAACGACGCCCCGGCGCTGGCCCAGGCCGACGTGGCCGTCGCGATGAACTCGGGGACCCAGGCGGCGAAGGAAGCCGGCAACATGGTCGACCTCGACTCGAACCCGACCAAGCTCATCGAGGTCGTCGAGACCGGGAAGCAGATGCTCATGACCCGCGGGGCGCTCACCACGTTCAGCATCGCCAACGACGTGGCCAAGTACTTCGCGATCATTCCCGCGGCGTTCGCGACCACCTACCCCGCGCTGAACGCGCTCAACGTCATGGGGCTCGCGACGCCCGAGAGCGCGATCCTCTCGGCGGTGATCTTCAACGCCTTGATCATCATCGCGCTCGTCCCGCTGGCGCTCCGCGGCGTCCGGTACCGGCCCATGGGCGCGTCGGCCGTGCTTCGGCGGTTCCTGTGGGTCTACGGGGTGGGCGGAATCATCGTGCCGTTCCTCGGCATCAAGCTCATCGACCTGATCCTGGTCGCCCTCGGCTGGGCCTAGCGGATCGAAGGGAGAGCCCACATGGATCAGATCAAGCCCGCGCTCATCGTCCTGGTGCTGCTGAGCCTCGTCACGGGAGTGGCCTATCCGCTCGTCGTGACCGGCATCGCGCAGGCCGTCTTCCCGAGCCAGGCCAACGGCAGCCTCATCCTGCGCGATGGCAAGCCGGTCGGGTCGAGCCTGATCGGCCAGCCGTTCGACGACCCCACGTACTTCTGGGGGCGCCTCTCGGCCACGGCGCCGTTCGCCTACAACGCCGGCGCCTCGAGCGGCTCGAACCTCGGGCCGATCAACCCGGCGCTTCACGCCGCGGCGAAGGGCCGCATCGACGCCCTGCGGGAGGCCGATCCCGGCAACCAGGCTCCGATTCCCGTCGATCTCGTGACCGCCTCGGGAAGCGGACTCGACCCCGACATCAGCCCGGCCGCGGCCTTCTACCAGGTCCCGCGGGTCGCTCGGGCGCGGCATCTGGACGAGGAGCGGGTCCGGGAGCTTGTCCACACCCATATCAGGCACCGGCAACTCGGCCTGCTCGGCGAGCCCCGCGTCAACGTCCTTCGCCTCAATCTGGCCCTCGATGGCATGACGCCAGGATGACAGTGGCCGGGCGAATCCTCGTCGGCCGGAACGGCGCGTCCGAAGGCGAGCAACCGCCGCGCACCGGATCGACTGGGAGCGGCGGCTGGGCGCCACGCTGATCGATCTCGGCATCCTCCCAAACGCCATGCCGCGGGCGTTCCGGGCCATCTTGGCCGCGCCGCAGGAGGTCCCTCTCATGGCTCGTCAGGATTCGGAGTCCTTGTGGATCGCGATCGGCGCGCTGGTCGCCATGGCGCTCGGCGTTGGACTGATACCTCTCCGCACGCTCCGCCTCGCTCTTCGACCGGAGCCCGCCCTGAGCCGTCCGGCCTCCTGAGGTGGCCCGCTCCGTGTCCATCTCGAACCTGAAGCGCGCTCTCCTGGGTCATCCCATACCCACATCACACGAGATGCACGAACGGCTCGGGCGAGCGACCGGTCTGGCCGTCTTCGCGTCGGACGCCCTCTCGTCCAGCGCCTATGCCACCGAGGAGATCCTACTGATCCTCGCCCTCGCCGGCACGACCGCGCTCCACGTCGGCGTGCCGATCTCGCTGGGCATCGCCTTGCTCATCGCCATCGTCGTGAGCTCCTACCGGCAGACGATCCTGGCCTACCCGAGCGCGGGCGGCGCCTACATCGTGAGCCGGGAGAACCTCGGCGTGTACCCCAGCCTCGTGGCGGGCGCGGCGCTGCTGACAGACTACGTGCTCACCGTCTCGGTGAGCGTCGCGGCGGGTATCGCGGCCGTCACGTCGGCCGTCCCGGCGCTCTACCCGTACCGGGTCGAGCTCTGCATACTCGGCGTGCTCGCGATCACGGTCGCCAACTTGCGGGGCGTTCGCGAATCCGGAAACGTGTTCGCGGTCCCCACGTACGCCTTCATCGCGGCCTACGCCCTAATGATCGTCTGGGGCCTCGTCGCCTGGGCGCGATCGACCACGGAAGGAGCACCCGCCGGCGTCATGGCGGAGTCGGTCGCCGGTAGCAGCGAGCTGACCCTGTTCCTGATCCTCCGCGCCTTTGCTTCCGGCTGCGTCGCCCTCACTGGGATCGAGGCAGTCTCGAACGGCGTGCCTGCCTTCCGGCCGCCCGAGGCCAAGAATGCCCGCCAGGTGCTCGTCCTGCTCGGAGTCGTCCTGATCAGCCTGTTCGTCGGCATCACGTTCCTCGCGAACGGGTTCGGCCTGACCCCGACCCCGCAGGAGACTATCAACTCCCAGCTCGCTCGGCGCGTCTTTGGCGGAGGCAGCGTCCTCTACTACCTCGTGCAGGCTCTGACCACGCTGATCCTGATCATCGCGGCCAACACGAGCTTCGCAGACTTCCCCCGGCTCTCGTCGTTCATGGCGCGCGACCGGTTCATGCCGCGCCAGTTCGCGAGCCGGGGAGATCGCCTCGCCTTCTCCAACGGCATCATCATCCTGGCCGTGCTGAGCGCGCTCTTGCTCGTGGTCTTCCGCGCGGAGACACACGCGCTGATCCCGCTCTACGCCATCGGTGTTTTCGTGTCCTTCACGCTCTCCCAGCTCGGCATGGTGCGCTTCTGGTTCCGAGAACGAGGGTCCCACTGGCCGATGCGCGCCGTGCTGAACGCCACCGGCGCGGTGACGACCGGCGTCGTCGCCTTGATCATCGCCACGACCAAGTTCACGCATGGCGCCTGGCTCGTGATTCTGCTCATCCCGCTCCTGGTGCTCCTCCTGGTGACCATCCGTCGCCATTACGACGACGTCGCGGGCCAGCTGTCTCTGGACGGGCTGGAGCCTCAGGAGCCGCCTCCCGGACGCCACCACGTGCTCGTGCCGATCGGCGACGTTCACCGCGGCGTCGTTGGAGCAATCCGGTACGCTCGGGCCATGTCGCCGAGCGCGCGAGCGGTCTACATCGAGGTCGACGCCGAGAGCCGGATCAGGCTGGAGGAGCGCTGGGCCAAGTGGGCGAGCGGAATGCCCCTGGTGGTGCTGCGTTCGCCGTACCGCTCCGTGATCGGCCCGCTGCTGGACTACGTGGATCGCTTGCAGGAAGAGGCTCCGGACTCCATCGTCACCATCGTCCTGCCCGAGTTCGTGCCGGTCCGCTGGTGGCAGCAGCTCCTTCACAATCAGACGGCCCTGTTGATCAAGGGCGCCATGCTGTTCCGCCGGGGAGTCATCGTGATCGATGTGCCGTATCACCTGGCCGCGAAGACCCGGGGAGCCGACGGGCCGAGCCGGGGGCAGTCGGGGGCGGCGGGGCCGCGTGAGACGCGCGGGTCCCCGTCGGCTAGACTGCAGGCGTGACGGACTCCGGCGTGGATCCTCGCCCGGACCCCGACGCCCTACTGGCGCACGTCCGAGAGGAAGAGTCGCGTCAGGCGCGCGGAAAGCTCAAGGTGTTCTTCGGTGCCGCCGCCGGCGTCGGGAAGACTTATGCGATGCTCGAGGCCGCGAGAGCCCAGCACGCGGCGGGTGTCGACGTGGTGGTCGGCTGGGTCGAGACCCACGGACCGGGCCGAGACGGAGGCGCTCCTGCCCGGGCTCGAGCGGCTGCCGCCGCGCGCGGTCGAGTACCGCGGCACGATGCTCCGCGAGTTCGATCTCGACGCCGCCCTCGCGCGCCGCCCCGCCCTCATCCTCGTCGACGAGCTGGCCCACACGAACGCGCCGGGCTCTCGGCATGCCAAGCGCTGGCAGGACGTCACGGAGCTCCTGGCCGCGGGCATCGACGTCTACACGACGCTCAACGTCCAGCACCTCGAGAGCCTGAACGACGTCGTCGCCCGGGTGACCGAGGTCCCCACGCGCGAGACCGTCCCCGACTCGATCCTGGAGGAGGCGGCGGAGGTCGAGCTGGTGGATCTCTCGCCCGACGATCTGATCCGGCGACTCCGTGACGGGAAGGTCTACGTCCCCGAGCAGGCCGGCGAGGCCATGCGCCGCTTCTTCCGGAAGGGCAATCTCATCGCGCTGCGGGAGCTCGCCCTGCGGACGACGGCGGAGCGCGTCGACGCCCAGATGGAGCGGTACCGGCGCGAGCACGCCGTGCCGGGCGTCTGGCCTGTCGCGGAGCGGATCCTGGTGTGCGTCAGCCCGAGTCCCTTCGCCGCGCGCGTCGTGCGCGCCGCCCGGAGGATGGCGGTCGGCCTCCGGGCCCAGTGGATCGTCGTGTACGTCGAGACGGCCGCCGCCGCGCGCCTCGCGCCCGCGGACCGGGACCGGGTCGTCCAGACGCTCCGCCTGGCGGAGCAGCTCGGCGCGGAGACCGTGACCCTCACCGGCCACGACATCGCCACCGAGGTTCTCGCGTACGCGCGCCGGCGGAACGTCACCCGCATCGTGCTCGGCAAGCCCGCGCGTCCCCGCTGGCGCGAGTCCCTGTTCGGATCGGTCGTCAACGAGCTGATCCGGCAGAGCGGAGACATCGACGTCTACGTCATCACCGGGGAGCGCGAGGGCACGCCGTCGGACGCGGCGGATCGGCCAGCGCCGCCCGTCGACTGGACCGGCTACCTGCGGGCCGCCGGCGTGGTAGCCGTCTGCACCGTGGTCGCGGCGGCCATGTTCCGCCACTTCGCCCCCGCGAACCTCATCATGGTGTACCTCCTGGGCACGATTCTGGCCGCCTGGCGGCTCGGGCGCGGGCCGTCGATCTTCGCGTCCCTTCTCAGCGTGGCCGCGTTCGACTTCTTCTTCGTGACGCCGTACCTGACCTTCGCGGTGTCCGACACCCAGTACCTCGTGACGTTCGCGGTGATGCTGGCGGTGGCGGTCGTGATCAGCACGCTCACCACGCGCGTCCGGGCCCAGGCGGACGCCGCGCGCCATCGGGAGCGGCGCACCGCCGCCCTCTACGCGATGACGCGGGACCTGATCAGCCTGCAGGAGCTCGACGAGCTCCTCCGCGTCGCGACCCGCCACATCGCGGAGGTGTTCGGGAGCCGCGTCGCGGCGTTCCTGCCGGACGCCGCCGGGCAGCTCGCGCGCCGCGTCGGGGAGCTCGGCTCCGGGGCGAGCGACGCGAGCGAGCTCGGCGTCGCGCGGTGGGTGTACGAGCACGGCCAGCTGGCGGGGCGAGGCAGCGCGACCCTGCCGGGTGCCCGTGCGCTCTATCTCCCGCTCAGCGCCGCGCGCGGGACGGTGGGCGTCCTCGCGATCGAGCCGCCGACGGCCGAAGCGCCGGCCACCCCCGAGCAGCTCCATCTCCTCGAGACCTTCGCCGCTCAGGCCGCCCTCGCCATCGAGCGCGTGGCGCTCGTCGAGGAGGCCCAGCAGGCCCGCCTCCGGTCCGAGGCGGACCGGCTCCGCAACTCGCTCCTCAGCGCGGTCTCGCACGATCTCCGGACGCCGCTGGCCACCATCACCGGCTCCGCCAGCGCCCTGGTGGAGCAGGAAGCCGCGCTCGACCCCGCGGCCCGGCGCGAGCTCGCGCACGCAATTCAGGAGGAGGCCGACCGCCTGAATCGCCTCGTGCACAACCTCCTGGAGATGACCCGGCTCGAGTCCGGCGGCATCCACGTGCGCAAGGACTGGGAGCCCCTGGAGGAGGTCATCGGGAGCGCCCTCGCGCGCGTGGAGAAGCGGCTCGGCCCGCGACGCGTCGACGTCCGGCTCCCCGCCGATCTGCCGCTCGTACCGCTCGATCCCCTCCTCGTCGAGCAGGTGCTGATCAACCTCTTCGACAACGCGATCAAGTACACGCCCGAGGACACGCCGATCGAGGTCTCGGCCGCTGCGGACGACCACGTCGTGAGCGTGACCGTCGCCGATCGGGGGCCGGGACTCGCGCCGGGCGAGGAAGCGCGCATCTTCGAGAAGTTCTACCGAGGCGAGGCCGCCGGGACTGGCAGCGGGGCGGGCCTCGGCCTCGCGATCGCGCGCGGCATGGTCGAGGTGCACGGCGGCCAGATCGTCGCGGAGCCCCGGCCCGGAGGCGGTGCGCTGTTCCGGTTCACGCTGCCGCTCGGCGAGGCCCCGCCGAAGGTGCATTCGGATGATGACTGAGCGAGAGCCCGCGCCCACCCGCCCGCCGGCCACTGGCCCGGTCGTCCTCGTCATCGAGGACGAGCCGCCGATCCGCCGCTTCCTGCGCCCTTCTCTCGCGAGCCAGGGCTATCGCGTGGTCGAGGCCGAGACCGGGGAGGACGGGCTGGTCCAGGCCGCCACGCGCCAGCCCGACCTCGTGGTCCTCGATCTGGGGCTCCCCGATCTGGACGGGATCGAGGTCATCCGCCGGCTCCGGGAATGGGCGACGGTGCCGATCATCGTGCTGTCGGCCCGCGGCGGGGAGTCGGACAAGGTGGCGGCGCTCGACGCCGGCGCCGACGACTACGTCGCCAAGCCGTTCGCCGTCGGCGAGCTCCTGGCGCGCGCGCGGGTCGCGCTCCGCCATTCGGCCCAGGCGCGGGAGCCCGGCGAGTCGACGTTCACGCTGCGGCACCTCCGGGTGGATCTCGGACGCCGCCGCGTCTGGCTCGGCGACGTCGAGGTGCGCCTCACCCCCATCGAGTACCGGCTGCTCGCCGTCCTCGTCCGCCACGCCGGCAAGGTGCTGACGCACCGCCAGCTCCTCCAGGAGGTCTGGGGGCCCGGGCAGGTCG
>CAVXVV010000079.1:0-108982 GCA_963765195.1 uncultured Candidatus Rokubacteria bacterium | reverse complement strand
GCCCTTCAGCCAGTGAAACACCTCCTAATCACACGCACGCAAGGGAACCCCCTCTTCCTGGAGGAAAGCGTACGCGCGCTGGTGGAGACGCAGGTGCTGACCGGCAAACGCGGAGCTTATCACCTCGCTCACGAACCATCGGATCTTCAAGTCCCCGCGACGGTCCAGGCGGTGCTGGCCGCCCGCATCGACCGGCTACCCTTCGAAGACAAGCTGAATCCTGCAGGTCGCCTCCGTCGTCGGCAAGGACGTGCCGTTCGTGTTGCTTCAAGCGATCGCCGGGGAGTCAGATGCAGCACTTCGTCGTAGACTCGACCGCCTCCAAGCCGCCGAGTTTCTGTTCGAGACCGGGCCGTTGTCTATTCTCGCGCACGCGTTTACACATACGCTCACGCACGAGGTCGCCTACGGCGGCCTGCTGCAGGAGCGGCGGCGCACCCTGCACGCGAGGATCGTCGACGCGATCGAGATGCTCTACGGGGATCGTCTGGGCGAGCAGATCGAGCGGCTTGCCCATCACGCCCAGCGCGGCGGACTGCGAGACAGAGCGATACCCTACCTCCGACAGGCCGGCCTGAAGGCGATAGGACGTTGGGCGCTTCAGGACGCCCGGGCCTGGTTCGAGCAGACGTTGCGGATCATTGAGGCGCTGCCGGAGAGCCAGGCCATGCTGGAGCAGGCTTTCGACACTCGTCTCGAGCTGCGGCCGGTGCTGACCCAGCTTGGGGACGTCCAGTCGCTGCTGGAGTGCCTGCGCGAGGCCGAGGCTCTGGCTGAGCGGTTGAGCGACGATCGCAGGCGCGGTCGAGTCTGTGCATTCATGACGGCTGCTCACACGCATTTCGGCGAGCCGGCCTCGGCGCTCGCGACCGGGACCAAGGCGCTGGATCTTGCTGAGCATCTCGGGGACTTGAGGCTTCGCATCGTCACGACCCAGCTTTCTCGTGCACGCGCATTACCTTCGGGGCGAGTACGAGCGGGTGATCGCGCTAGCCACCGACAATCTGGCGGTTCCGTCTTCGGATGGGCCTGGCCGATTTTCGGGACCGCTGCCGCTTTCTCCACGCTGCTCGCGGTAGCATTGGCTCGGCGCCTCGGGAACCGGCGGCTCTGGATGCTCGCGTCCCTCGTCATGGCGGTCGGCGTGGGACTGCCTGTCATCAGGCCGGGGATCGGAGCGATCGTGGTCGCCGGCCTCCTCGTCGGCGGCACCTTCATGGTGAGGACAATGGTGGGCCTGCAGGAGGCCCTAGGCCGCCGGCAGCGATGCCAGTGGCCTGATCGCCGCCATGACCGCGGCGTTCGGGATTGGCCAGATTGCGGGCCCGATCTGCGTGAGCTATGCCGCCGAAGTCGATGGCGGCTTCCCCCTCGCGCTACTCGTCGCGTCGCTTCTGCTCGTGGCGAGTGCGATCGTACTCGCTCAGCCCTCCAGCGCCGCTCCGTGTCCACGCACACCGCCGGCCTAGCGAGGAGAGACCCCAGAGAACTCGGAACCCGCCTCACCGAAGATACTCCGGGCACTCACGGGTGTCCGGGGCTAATGGCGGTGTCGAGTCTTCATCGGCACACCCTCACCCTCGGTCCCTCCCCCCGCAGGCCATGCCGTCGACCCACCCACCCCTTGCTCGTCATCCGCTTGCCTTCTCGAATCGAGATGGATTCGTTCACGAATAATCATTTTACGGGGGGCTGCCCGCCCGCCACCATAGGCGGTGGAGGTAGACATGCCGATGCCGACTATTCTGACCGAACGCTTGGGGCTCACCCACCCCATCGTGCAGGCGCCGCTGGCCGGGGGCGGCGACACGCCGGAGCTGGTGGCGGCCGTGTCCGAGGCCGGCGGACTCGGATGCATCCGCGCCGCCTACCTCACACCGTCCCAGATCTCCGAGCGTGCGCGCGCGGTGCGCGCGCGCACCAGCCGACCGTTTGGCATCAATCTCTTCGCGCCGCTGCCCCCGCCGCCTCCCGCGGATCTCGGGTCGGCGCTCGCGTGGGTCGCGCCATTCTACGCCGAACTCGGACTGCCGCAGCCAGCGCCGCCCGCATACGCCGCCGACGACTTTGACGCGCAACTGGTCGCTGCACTTGAAAGCGGCGCCGCCTTGGTTAGTTTCACACTCGGTCTGCTGCCGCCAGTCGCCATCGCGGCGATCAAACAGCGCGGAATGTGGCTGATGGGGACGGCCACCACCGTCGACGAAGCGCTTGCGCTGGAGCGGGCCGGCGTGGACGGGGTGGTGACGCAGGGCAGCGAGGCGGGCGGCCATCGCGGGACGTTTATCGCGGAGTTCGAGACCGGGATGGTGGGAACCGTGGCGCTGTCCGTATACCGGTCGTCGCCTCAGGCGGGATCATGGACGGCCGCGGCGTCGCGGCGGCAATCGTGCTCGGGGCCGCAGGAGTCCAGGTGGGCACCGCCTTTCTTACCTGCGAGGAAGCCGGCGTGCCGCCTTCGTACAAGGAGGCGATCCTCGCCGCCCGCGAGGACGATACGCGTATCACGCGGCGCGTTCTCCGGCCGGCCAGCACGCGGGATCGTCAACCGGTTCATGCGGAGGGTCGAGGAGGCCACGTACTGCCGTTCCCGCTGCAGAATGCGCTGACGCGGCCGCTGCGGACGGCGGCCGCCAAGGCCAATCGCGCTGAGTTCCTGTCGCTGTGGGCGGGTCAGGGCGTCCGCATGGCCCGTCGCCAGAAGGCCGGCGACCTCGTCGCGCGGCTGGTCGCCGAGGCGGACGCCGTGCTGCTCCGTGCGTCCGCGAGGAGCTAAACGTCTGGCATTTCTCGCAGAGGAACCCGTAGCGGGGTTTCGCTCGACCTCTGCCCCGAGGACCTTCTGCCCCTTCGCGGGATCGAGATCCTCGACGCGGTCCTTCGCGTGCGACGTTCTCGCGATCAGGGTGACCATGACTTCCCGGACCGAGGGCCTCGCTGGTGAGAAGAAGCGCCGGCTCATGAAGGCGCCAGAAGGTTGACCATCCGGCCTAAGATGCGAGGAGCGTTGAACCCCCGTTCGACCCCCCGAATCGGTAAGTACTTGCCGCAACAGGCGAACGCACGGGACTGAAAATCCCGGTGTCGGACCCCACACAACGCGGGGCTTCGAGTTCGGCTCGGCGGCCTGGTGCACGGGGAACAGTACGGTGCGGAAGCCGGAAAAGATCGCGCCATGTCGGCTTCGCTCCCGACGTAAGACCCTTACGCACCGGAGCGAGCGGCGAGCAACGGCCTATCCACCGCGCGGGGACCTCGCCACACAACGTTGGCTAAGCGATGGTAAACATTGGGGTGTTGGCGCGCCTGGGGGGACTCGAACCCCCGGCATCCGGCTTAGAAGCCCGTCCGCTCTCTCAGCGTTTTCCGCCAGTTCCCGAACCAGAGGTACGTTCGAAGATACGAACCGCCGCCTGGGGGCCTGGCTCAGGCGCTCCGCACTCGTTCGACGTGCTTCGCGAGGAGGTCGTTGATGAGCGACTGGTAGCCCAACCCTCGCCGTCTAGCCTCACGCCGGACCGCGTCGAGGACCTGGGGGTCGATCCGAATCGCGATCAGTCGGCGGGCCGCGGCGCCCAGGGGGGGTCGCCCGACTCGTCGCATCACCCGCAGCTGTGCGGGGGAAGCCTCCGGGATGTCGGAGAAGTCAATCCCGCGGCGTCGCCGCATAGGCCGCCCGCTCCTTGCGGCTCGCCCGACGCGCGCTGATGATACGGACGCTCTCGCCATCGCCTCGCCTCCTCACGGTATAGGCCACAACGAGCACGCGGCCGGTCGCCGCGCGGCCCAGGCGCAGAAACCGCGACTCCTTCTCGGAATGACGCAGATCCGGACCGTCAAGGGCATTGGGGTCACCGAACACGGTCCCCGCTTCTTCAAACGAGACTCCGTGCTTGCCACGGTTTACGGCCGCCTTCCGCGTGTCCCACTCGAACACGGTTCAGTATATACGAAACCCCGGGTGGAAGGGTTGCTTCACCGGGCCGGGCCAGTGGACTGCCCAAGCAGGGTGGTTCCAGCGGCGATGCGACGGCTCGCCAACGTTCCACGACCTGTCCCTTCCGTTTAACCCATCCAGGTGTTCGGAGGACCGGCTGCGGCCGTTCGTCAGGAGCACCGGCCTTGGCTCCGAAAGGACACCCCGCGTGGACCCACGTGTTCCGTGTGGTGTTTCAGACGCCAGGCGGAAGAAGACCGAGGCGAACCGCTGTCCTTCGGGCGGCTGGCGGCCCTGCACCGGACGATGGTGGAGCTCGCCGGGATCAGGTCGGGCGAGCGGGTCCTCGACGTGGGCTGCGGCCCCGGCCGCCTCGCCATCGTGGCGGGCACCGCGGCGGGGCCAGCGGGCGAGACCTGCGGGATCGACCCCGCCCCCGAGATGGTCGAGCTGGCGCGCCGAAAGGCCGGGCAGGCCGGCGTCACAGTGCGCTTCGAGGTCGGGGTGATCGAGGCGCTGCCGTACGCGCCGGACCACTTCGACGTGGTCCTGAGTAGCCTGATGCTCCACCATCTGCCCGACGAGGTGAAGCGTCGAGGGCTGGCGGAGATCCACCGTGTGCTCAAGCCCGCGGGGCGCCTGGTGGCCGTCGACTTCGGGGCGACGCCGGGGGAGGGGATCGGTCACCTCCTCTGCGTGCTGCGCCTCCGGACCGGGTGGGACCACGCCGAGCGCCTCCGGGCGATGCTCCGCGAGGCGGGCTTCGACGCGGTCGAGATCGGGCCCACCGGTCATCGGGCGCTCGCCTTCGTGCGAGGCCACAAGCCGCCCGCGACGCGAGGCAGATAGCCCCGGCCGATGCGGCGGTCCCGTGTCATTCCCGGGATTCGGTGAGGCGCCCACCTCTGGGCGCCTCCGTCGCGCCTGACGGATTCTGCCCGCGCCCGCTCCGCCAGTGGTGGAAGATGGGACCAGTGAGAACCGTCGTCACCTCGACATGGATGCCTTCTATGCGGCGGTCGAAGAGCGCGAGCATCCCGAACTTCGCGGGCGACCCCTCGTCGTCGGCGCCGATCCGAAGGCCGGCCACGGCCGCGGGGTGGTCACGACCGCCAACTATGCGGCCCGCAAGTATGGCATTCGGTCAGCGCTGCCGATCTCGAGGGCGTGGCGCTTCGCCGAAGCCGCGCGACGGAGAGGCGAGCCGGAGGTGGTCTTCGTCCGCGGCACGCATGCGCTCTACCGGGCCGTCTCAGAGCGCATCATGGCGATCGCGAGTGAGGGCGCCGATGCGTTCGAGGAGGCCAGCAGCATTGATGAAGCGTACCTGGATCTCTCCTCGTTCGGGGACTTCGCGCGGGCGGAGGCGCACGTCAACGCCCTGAAGGCGAAGATCGTCGCGCAGGAGGGGCTCACCTGCTCCGCTGGCGTCGGACCGAACAAGCTCGTCGCGAAGATCGCGTCCGATTTCCGGAAGCCGGATGGCCTGACGATCGTCCGGCCGGAGGAGGTCGGGGCGTTCCTTGGCCCGCTCGCAGTACGGGTCATCTCCGGCATTGGTCCAAAGACGCAGGCGCTTCTCCACGGCCGGGGCATCGAGACGGTTGCGGAACTGCGCGGGGTCGAGGCCGCTCTGCTCAGGGAGTGGTTCGGCAAGTGGGGAGAGGATCTCTACCAGAAGGTTCGCGGAATCTCTGACGATCCCGTGTCGAACGAATGGGAGCGAAAATCGGTGGGCGAGCAAGAGACCTTCGAGGAGGATACGCTCGATACGGCCCTCATTCTCGACCGCGCACGGGAGCTCGCCGGTGGAGTGTTCAGGCGGTTCGTCGACGAGCGCCTCCGGGCCTTCCGAACGGTGACGGTCACGGTCCGCTTCAGCGGATTTCTGACGGTCAGCCGTTCACGGACCAGCAAGATACCGCTGACGAGCGAGGAGCAATTGCAGGGCGAGGTGCGTCGACTGTTGGAGCCATTCTTCGATGCGCGGGAGAACCCGAAAGGAAAGAAGATCCGGCTGATCGGCGTGCGGATAGAGAAGCTGGTGCGCCAGCATGAAGGGGGAGGGCTCCAGGAGGGTATGGCGCTTGAGGACACTCAGACGAAATTGGGCTGAGAAGCCGCAGCGGTAGTCCCGACGTGATCCAGCGACCTGGCGATCTCGCTGTGACACCGGCGGACATCTGAAGGGATTCCACTGTCTGGGTGAGTTCGGTCGTCCGACCGGTGATCGTCACCCGATCACCGAGCCGGAGATCCCCGTCGGTGAGCCGAACCACGGCGACACCCACCCGGTTGAGGTAGTCGGTCACGACGCCGATCTTCTCTTCCACGGCGCTCACCCTCGTTCCTCGGAGCCACGACCATGCCAATGCCCCGGCCGGCCATCCCAATGGCCAGCGAAGGCGATGCAACACGGCCCAGGGATCCGATCCAGGGGCATCCCTACCTTCCCCGAGGGTCGACGTGATCCATCGGGGGTCTACCGGCCGAGGACCTTCCTGAAGTAGAGGCGCAGCGCCTCCTTCAGCTGCGCTCGGGCACCGGCGGAGGTCTTGGCGTCCTCCAACTGCTCGAGGTCAAGCGAAAGCGGCACGCCCTCCTTCTTGACCCCGTCCAGCTCGGCGGTGAGTCCGCAGCGCTCGTCCGATTCGGTGAAGACGATCTTCGCCTTCGTGAACGTGCCGTCGTCCTGGGCGATCTGCTGGATCGTGTCCGTCAAGAGCTGCTTGATCGCGTCCGCCTCTCCGCCCGGGACCGTCGAGAACGCCGCAACGAGGGTGATCTCGGCCATGGCGGTCTACCTCTTGCCCCAAGTGGACTGGCTGACCAATCCCTTGTTCTCTGAGCTGAGTTGTAGCCAACCTGCAACCGCTCTTCCCCGAATGCCTTCTCCGGGTTCTCCGGACTCAGGTCTTGATGGTGCAGGGCGGCACTCCCGGGTGATCCACGAAGAACCGCGTGTTGAGTTCGATGAAGGGCTTCCACGGCTCCGCGGTCTCGTCTTCGGCGAAGATGGCCGTGACGGGGCAGACCGGCTCGCAGGCCCCACAGTCGATGCACTCGTCGGGGTGGATGAAGCTGCTCGGGCCCCTCGTAGATGCAGTCCACCGGGCAGACTTCGACGCACGCCTTGTCCTTGACGTTGAGACAGGGCTCGGCGATGACATACGGCATCGTTGGCGTTCCTTCTCTCCCTCAGCGTCACGCTGGGATGCGCGCGGTCCCCATCGCCACTGCGACGTCCCACGCGTTCCCGCGAATGGGCACCGCGCGCGGCCGAACGCCGTTCAACAGGACGACGAGAGGGCGAGCCGAATACGACCCGTCAGACCTCGACGGAGACCTCCCCGCCCGAGTCACGGACCGAATAGTGGCTCACGCCATCCCGCGCGGGGGCACTCAGGACGGCTCCGGTCGTCACGTTGAATGTGGAGCGGTGCCAGGGGCAGGTGACCACCTCGCCCTCCAACTCGCCCTCGGACAACGGGCCGCCGCGGTGGGGGCACCTGTCGTCAATGGCGTAGAAGCGGCCGTCCACATTGAAGACCGCGATGCGCTTGCCTTCGACCTCCACGAGCTTGGCGGACCCCGGCGGAATGTCTTCAGCCGAAGCCACCCTGACGAAGGTACCCATCCTTGTCCTCCCGTTCCAGTCAAGCCTGTAAAGGCCCAGCCCGCGAGGAACGCGTCCTCGCGTCCGTTGACCTGAATCGTCCGCGGGCTCGCGCCGGCGTTGCCGAGCCCGAATGCCATCCGTTCACCGAGGCCACGGCTCGCGTGTGTGACGGCGGCGACCGTCCCTACCCCTTGAGCCCTCCCGCCGTGAGTGCACCCATGGGCGACTGCCCCACTCACAGGCAAACGCCCCCGCCGGCCATCGGCATCGTCAACGGGGGCGTCGAAGGGATGTCCGGGGACCCGGATCGGGGCATCCCTGCCTCCCCCGAAGGGCCGGACGGTCAGTGTGAGAGCGAAATGACGCTAGGTCAGCGCCACCGGGCTGTCAAGCGCGAAGTTTGGTCGCGCGTGGTGAGACCCGGGATCGCTCTCATCCAGGCACTGAGGTCATGGCCGGCGCAGTCTGCCGTCGAGAATAGCCAGCACGTGTCCACCAACCCGGCCGCGCGCTGAAGCGGTGACCGGCTCGAAGTCGGACGGCTGCTACCGCCAGCGGAGGACCTGCACGCCCTCCCACCACCAGGGCTGACCGCGATCCTTGCCGGCGAGATCGATGAGGAGTCTTGCCCTGGCCCCGCAGTCTCTGTCCGCCGCCCGTCTCCAGACCACGGGACTGAAAATCCCGGTGTCGGGAGTTCAATTCTCCCCCTGTCCACCATTTCTTTGTCACGCCAAACGCCGGAATCCCGCTCTGGGCCTGGCGTTGCGTCACGTCGGGTCCCACGAGCCCTGTGAGATGCTGTGCGACCCGTTGGGATCGTTTTTGATAGCGGACTGGGGCCCCGTTTGGGTCCCCGTTTTTGGGAGTGGATGAGGCCGGCGCCACGGGGTCCGGTGCCGACCAAAGAACGGGCCATGACGGCCTTCGAGCCCGACATGTTCTGGCTCAGAACCGGCCCCCTCTTCCGTCCCCCCTGCGGCTCTGCTCCCGGACAGCCCGGCTCACAGTGGTCTCGTTTCGGGCGTGCATCCGGAAGGTCTCGCGGTACTTGCGTTGCACGGCCATCAGGACTCTGTCCTCGAGCGCCCCGTCCTGTCACCGCCGGCGCGCGTAGGGCCGAGGGTCACGAAAGTGGTGGTCTGGTTCGAGGTCTGCGGGGAGGTCCGGAGTGGGCGAGTGGCGTGAGGGCCGGGCGCATCGTTGAGGAGCCTCTTCCTGTCCAGATCCAGCAGGAAGAGTTGGAACTCAGCCTCGGTTCCTCGCTGTGCGGTGGCCATGGTGTCCGGAACACCCTCCGCCCAACCTCAGAGGAGTAGCAATCGCTTAGGATGCCCATGGGCCGGTCGGTGGTGCCTTGAAGCCGGGTCCGGTCCTATCAGACGAGGCATCAGATGCCGTTTCCTCGGGCAGCCTTCCGTCTCGCTGTTGGGAGCACTGGTTTCGCGGAGGTATGCCCACGCAATCGGTCTCCACCTTCACCAGAACGAGGCGAGGATCCTCAAAATGTCAGATGCTGTCGAGAGAGTCACAGCTCGAACCGGTGGAAGGGGTTGACCATGACATTGGTCGGACACGTAAGTACCTCCTTGGCAAAGACGGTCGTCAGGCCTTCTGAACAGAAGCAGATGGGTCAAGAGATGGGTCAAGAGGATCCGTTGTCCGTGACCATTGGGATGCTGCTCCCCCTTTTGTGGAGTGGCGCGCCGCGAGATGCGGCGACCACCTTCGACGCTTGCGCGGTACCAAGAGGCGCTCAACTGGGTGATCATCGGACCCGGCGAACCGTGGGATCAGATTTCCCTGGCTCGGCTGCGGTTCCGAGCCCTTGTGGAGGTGCTCCTCGGGACCGGCGCACGCATCTCCGAGATCCTCTCGCTTGACCGCCGTGATGTGGACGCTCAGCGCAAAGAGATCAAGATCATTGGGAAAGGAAACAAGCAGCGGGTGCTCTTCTTCACCGATCGGGCGGTCGAATGGCTTGACCGCTATCTCGGTCGCCGACGGGACGACGAGCAGGCCCTGTTCGTCACAAGTGGGCACCTGCCACGCCATCTCAGATACGATGCGGTGAAGGCGGCCTTCAAGCGGTTTGCCCGGCTGGCACGCATCAGGAAGACGGTGACCGCACATGTGCTCCGGCATACGGTGGCCACGACGCTCTTGTTCAACGGCTGCCCGATCGGGCACATCAAAGCCCTGCTTGAACACGAACGACTGGAGACGACGTGTCGGTACTACCTTGGGCTCGATGTCCGGGCGGCTGGGGAAGCGCATCGGAAGTTTCTCCGATACGAGTGAAACCGGACTCGTTCGAGCGGGCAGTACCCAATTCGACAGGCGGGTTCCCGACTCGACGCTCCCAGGGGATTTGATCCGCGCTGGCGGGTCCCGAGCGAGGCGAAGCGTGTCGAGTCAGCCGGGCAGCGCTACACTTCGGGCGGGACCTCCCCAGCCGGTCGACGATCTCGCTACGAGCTGACTGGAAGTGCGTCCAGGCATTCGCTTCTCCTTCTCACCCATCCGCTAGGATCGGCGCCGACGGTACGGCTCAACGGTCCGCTGACGCGGCCTACGATCATCGTCGGCAACGGCGATGTCGTTGCGGCGATCAATGCGCGGTTCCAGACTGTCCAGCGGGTGCCCCTGGGAACTGTTCCTCGAGCAGCGCTCCATCGCGGAGATCGATCGCCGTATTCTGCCAGCGAAAAGCAGGACGCGAAGCGCCAAGCAACACTTCCGATTCGACGTGGCCATATCCTTCGCAGGTAGCGAGCGCCCGGTTGCCGAGCAACTCGCCAAGGTCGTCCAGGACGCCGGGTTCGAGGTGTTCTATGACGCCTTCTATCCCGAAGAGGCTCTGGGGCAAGGACCTTGTGGTCTTCTTTGATGAGATCTATCGGAAGACTGCGCGCTTCTGCGTCATTCTTGTCTCCCAGGAATACGCAGACCGCGAATGGACCAACCATGAACGCCGTAGCGCCCAGGCCCCCGGTCTGAAGGAACGTGGCGGCGAGTACTTCCTCCCGATCAAGGTGCATAACGTCGAACTTCCGGGAATGCCGCCGACAGTCGGTTACGTCTCCCTGTCCGACCTAGGGATCGAAAAGATCGGCGAACTGCTCGTCAAGACACTCCAGAATTCCTAGATCGGTCTGATCCGGGGACCAATCCGCGCCCATTTGAAGACGGATTGTCCGTTTGGCATCGGGAGCACTGCATGCCGGGCCTCCAATGCGCCAAGGCTATTGCCGGGGGAAGGAGGCGTCAAGCACACGGCACACGATCGTCACGCGCTCTCGAACCTGATCGCCGCGCAAAGGCGATCCGACAAACTAGCCCGTGCGGCGTGTCTCCGGAACAGAGCTGCGTAGGTAAGTCGCCACCAAGGCACGCGAAACCGAGCTTCTGACCTGCACAGGCATGAATGAAATCACAGAGCCTCGGGCCAATCGGGAACGTCTTCGAAAGATGACCGACTCGTCGCTCATCTTGGTAGGCCGGCCTCCTCCAGCCGACGACGCAACGCTCGGCGCTGTTCAAGATCGCGATAGCGCTCATGGAACATAAACCCAGATGTGGTGAGGTGCGGTTTGCTTGCCATCGCTTCTTTCACCAGCCTTTGTGCCTCGTCCCGTCGACCGAGCGCGATGAGCGCAGCCGCCCGATAGAGCCGTGAGCGGTAGGTTTGGAACACGAGCTTGCCGTGCGCCTCGAGTGCCTCCTCGTAGCGCTCGAGCGCGTAAAGTGCGACGCCCCGCTCCTCGATGCACCATACGGGGAGAAATGGATCAAGTCCTTCGGCTTCGTCGAGTAGCTCAAGCGAGCGAGTTGCCTCCCCTATGTACGTTGAGACGTTAGCGCACCTGGCTTTGACGTAAGCATCGGAGGGGTTCAGCTCGACGGCTCTCCGGTTGAGCGCTGCGGCTTGCTCAAAGTTGCCCTGCAACAATTCGAAGAAAGCCATGATGCGGTTGGCTTCGGGATCGCAGGGATCGAGTTCAAGCGCACGACGAACGTCCCGTTCTCCGGCCCGGACATCGAACTCTGGCAGCCCGGAGCCCGAGCAAACCCGCCACGCGTAAGCTGCAGCGTAATTCGGATCGGCTTCGATTGCTTTGGTAAACCAGCTGACTGCCTCCCGCGCGTTGTCATCAGTCACGCCCCCAAGCCGGTGATGCTCCATCCCGCGAAGCAGGCACTCGAACGCCGTCATATTTTCTGGCGGTTTTCGTCGAGCGGCGACCATGCTCGCGTCCTCCATCCGCCCGACCACGGTTGCCGCGATCTTCGCGACCGTTTGATCGAGCAGGTCCAGAAGCTCGTCGAACGGTCGCATGATCCTTTCGCTCCACACAACGGAGCCACTCTCGGTTTCAGATAGCGTGAGACCGATCCGAACGCGGTCTCCGATCCTCCTCGCCTGGCCCTCCAAGACATACCGAACGGAGAGGGCGTCGCCGATCTTTACGGGGTCTGCTTCGGAGTCGGCGAGAGCGAAACTGGCGCTACGCGAGCTGACAAACAGCCGCCGAAAGCGTCCTAGCTCGACGATCAGCTCCTCGGTGAGTCCTTCGGCAAGAAAGCGCTGATCCTCATCGCCACCTATTACGCGAAATGGTAGAACGGCAATGGAAGAGGGTCGCCTTTCCCTGTTGCTCTGGGATTTCGTTGGCGCTGATTGCAGTCTGTGGGCGCCCATCTCACCACGAACGCGATAGACGCGAATCGGCTCGGAAATGTTCTTGAAGCTCCGCTCGCCGAGGGCCTCGAAGATAAACGGAGAGTTGCGGCGAACGTGGTCGAACAGCATTCCACTCACGTCGATCGAGTCAGGCTCGGCAGCCTGTTGGATACGCGCGGCGAGATTGATTCCATCTCCGACCAAAGCGTCTCCACGGACGATCACGTCCGCGAGGTGGATGCCGAAGCGCATCTTCAGTGGTTCGCTGTCAGATGTCTCTGCGCCCGCGAGCGCATTGCGGATCTCGGCCGCACAGCGCACGGCATTGATCGCGCTCGGGAACTCTGCCAGCGTGGCATCGCCGGCGGTGTCGAAAATCCGGCCGTCGAGCAATGCGACCTTCTCTGATATGAGCGCTTGACAGGTGGCGAGCCGTTCGGCAGTCCGTTCCTCGGCCTTTTCCATCATCGAGGAGTAGCCCACGACGTCGCTCACCATGATTGCCGCGATTCGACGCTTCATGCAGCACCTCTACCCGAGTTGGCCATGAAAGAAAGCGGATCAACGTGCGTCGTCGGTACTCCTCTCGCGGCTATTCTCACTCACCCCCGACCTCAACCGCAATCCTTGCAGTCGCTCCGACTCCCTAGATCGCTCTCAGTTAGGAACCCTGCGCACTCTCGGCTTCTCTATTGGATGACCTCATCCGCTCGCGCCAGCACCGATGGCGGGATCGTCAGACCGATCTGCTTCGCAGCAGCTCGAAGCAGCCGGCGTGGATGCCCGTCAAGATCCGGATCGGCTTGCTCGCATCAATCGACACAACGAGCTGTGACGCCATAACGGTGTGGATATCCGCAAGGCCCGCCGCCACGGGGTCGACGCTCCCGTCCATCGACGAGGTGCCGGGGGCCGGATACGAGTCCGACTCCGTCTTCACGTACTCCACCTCGACGAATCCTTCACCTTTGAGCAGTTCCTCGGCTGCGTATTGCGGTGCGATGCATATGCTCGGTTCCCGGACAATTCTGATTCTTGTGGTCTCCAGCGTCGGCTCGGCACGCGCGCGGCGCGGTCGGATCCCGAGGAGGGCCGCGGCCGTGACTGCCGCACCTCGCCGGACGAAGTCCCGACGCCCTACGCCACCTGTTTCCTGCATCGTCGTCCCTCCCGGCCGACCAGTAGTGGCGACCCGGTAGCCAACAACGCCGGCGACCCCCACCATGTCGGCCTCCGCCTTGTTCACCAGCTCGTTCGTCAGTCGCTCGAGCCGGTCGGCCAGCGGCACGCCGACGTTAGCTTGCTCTTCCACTGTGCGGTCACGCCTTGAGTTCCTTCTTGAGCTGGTTCAGGAACCGCAGATCCGTACCCTGGGCGATGATCTTCTCAGGGGTCGATTTGATCATCCTCGCCTCGTGCAGCCGAAGCGCGTAGAAGCGCAGGCTGTCCTCGAGGGCGTAGGTGCGCCAGCGATTGTAGGGGAGCGACTTGACCACCTCGAGCGCGACCTCGTAGCTCGGCTCGTACCGCTTGGCCACGATGGATCGAGCGGCCCGCTCCGGCTCCCGGGCGCAGATGTCGGTGGCCTTGAGGATGGCCCTCACCGCTCGCTTCGCCGCGACCGGATACCGGGTTACGAACTCCTGCCGGGCCGTGATCATGCAGCAGAAGTACTGGTCCCAAGGCCGGTCCCGAGCCGTGTCGAGGATCATACGGCCGATGTTCCTCGCGCGCAGCTGCTGGGGCTGCGGGGGGAAGGCGATGAAGGCATCCGCCCTGCCGTCGACGAAGTAGCGCATCGTATCGTCGAAGGTCGGCGCCACGACCCAGTTGATGTCCCGACGAGGGTCCATCCCGACGTACGCCACCATGCTGGCGACATAGTAGTACTCCGTGGAGCGGACGAGTCTGACCACCACCCGACGGCCCTTCAGGTCCCGGATCGCTCGCACGGGCTCGTTGGCGAACAGCTCGTAGCACCCGGCGTGGAGGCCGGCGAGCGCGACCACGGGTTGCCCGGCGTCCACGGCCGGGATGAAGCTCGGCGGAGCGTCCGGCGCGATGTCCGCCCGATTCGCGACCAGCAGGTCAGTCGCCCACACGGTCGAGCTGTCCTGGTCGACATATTCGACCTCCGAGAAGCCCTCCAACCGTAAGAGTTCCTCGGCCAGATAGAGCGGGGCAAGACAGATGACAGGGGTTTTCACTAGGCGGATCTTCGTCGTTTCCGGGGGCGGTTCGGCCGCGGCCGTGCGCAGAAGGCCAAGGAACGACGCAGCAGCACCTAAGGCGGACGTGTTGGCGAGGAAGCGGCGACGGCTGATTCCGCCACCATTGTTCTCTCCCACGGTGTTCATGGCTCTGCCTCCTTCGATGATGCCGACCGCCGTCGATTCACGCGCTTGACTGAGCCCCGCAGCGCCGTCTCGAGCCCCTGAGCACAGTCACTTTCGATCCCGCGCGTGGCGACGACGGCCCCCGCGGCGACCGGGATGAGGTCCGACGATTCCGACGCTGAAGTGGGCGGCGAGGGCGCCGTGGAATAGGGAGACGTGCGGCGCCGCCGCGACCACGGGGACCAGCGCGAGAGCATGGATCGTGCCGCGTGGCCCTGATCTGCCGATGGCACCGGGGATGAGGACCGCAGCGGGAGTCGCTCGGTCGGCCGGGATTCGGGGCAGTGGATACCGCCGTTCTTACTAGCCCGTCGGTAGGCAGCGGATGCGTGAAACACATGAACCCGCCGGCGTGCTAGGCCTTCAATTCTCGCTTCAGTTCGTTGAGAAAGCGCCAGTTGGTGCTCTGGTCGATGATCGTCTTCGGGCTCGACTTGATGAACCCAGCCTCCTGCAGCCGCAGCGCGTAGAAGCGCACCGAGTCCTCAGTGCTGTAGTCTCGCCAGTGCGCATACGGCACCTTGCGAACCAACTGCAACGCCATGTCGTAGCTTGATGCGAAACCCCGGTCCGCCAGGAGGCGCGCCGTCGGCTCGGGACTGCTCACGCACAGATTCGCGCCCTTGAGGATCGCCCTCATCGCCCGCTTCGTCGCCACCGGATTCTTGCGGACGAACTCGCGGTGTGCGGTCAGGATGCAACAGAAATACTGAGACCACGGTCGGTCAACGGTCATGTTCACCACGACGTGCCCAATCCGCTTCGCGCGCATCTCGTAGGTCCCTGGAGGACCCACCATGAAGGCGTCGATTCGCCCGTCGGCAAACTGTTGCGGCACGTCCTTGCTCGAGAGGACCACCCACTTGATGTCGCGTTGCGCGTCCAGTCCGACGAGCTTCGCCATGCTCGCGGCGAACAAGTGCGACGCGCCATTCATGCCGGGCACCGCAACCGTCTTGCCCTTGAGGTCGCGAACCTTGCGAACCCGGCTCGATCCGAAGAGTTCCTGACAGCCCGGATGGATTCCGGCCAGCATCACGATCGACGGATCCGCATCCGCCTGCACCACAAATGGCGCGATGAAGGCCATGGTCATGTCGATCTCACCGGACACGAGGGCCGGATAGACCTCTGTGCTACTGGCCATACGCACGTAACGCACGTCGGCGAATCCCTCTGCGCGCAGGATCTCCTCTGCCACGTACTGCGGCGCAAAACAGCTGCCGGGAATCAGAGCCAGACGTATTCTGTTCGTCTCGGGCGCCGGTTCGGCGGCGAGTAGATCCGAGCTGAATCCGACAGGGCTCATCGCGCCCGCGATGACACAATCGCGGACAAACTCACGCCGGCTGATCATGATTTCAGCTCCCTCTTCAATTCGTTCAGGAACCGCCAGTCCGTGCCCTGACTGATGATCTTCTGCGGGCTCGACGTGATCATGCCGGCTTCATGCAGGCGGAGCGAGTAGAACCGGACGCTGTCCTCGGGGCTGTACTCGCGCCAGCGGGCATAGGGAAGCTCGCGGAGGGTGGCCAGCGCGTAATCCTCCCGCGGGGTGAACTTCTTCGCCACGAGGCTCTTGGCCATGCGCTCGGGCTCGAGCGCGCAGATGTCCGTGGCCTTCAGGAAGGCGCGCACGGCGCGCTTGGTGGCCACCGGGTTCTTCCGCACGAAGTCGCGGTTGGCTGCCACCATGCAGCAGAAGTACTGTGACCACGGCCGGTCGACGGCGCTGTTCACCACCGAGTGGCCGATCTTCCGGGCGCGCAGCTCCTGCGGCTCGGGCGGGAACCCCATGTAGGCGTCCACCTTGCCTTCCCGGAGGAGCTCGACCGACTCCGGCCGTGGCTTGGTGATCCACTCGACGTCCTTGCGGGGATCGAGGCCCACGTGGGCGAGCATGCTGGAGAGGAAGATGTGCGGGCTCGATCCGAGGCTGATTACGGCGATCTTCTTGCCCTTCAGGTCCTTGAGTGAGCGCACGCGATCGGTTCCGAACAGCTCGAAACACCCCGGGTGGACCCCGGCAAGGACGGTGATCGCCTGGCCGCCGTCGATCTGGACCACCAGGGGACCGATGAAGCTGATTCCGATGTCGACCTGACCGGCCGCCACCTCCTCGAGCGTGCCAATCGTCGCCTGTCCGGTGTGCTGGACGACGGTGAAGCCCTCGGCCCGCAGGAGATCTTCGGACACGAGCTGAGGGGCCGTGCAGATGGCGACAGAGCTGCTCACCCGGATCGTTCCCGTCTCCGGGAGCGGCTCGGCAGCCGTCGAGCCCGGCGTCAACGCCGCGAAGCCTCCCGCCGCGGTGAGGCCGGTCAAGAACGTGCGCCGGTCGATTCTCATCCCTTCAGCTCCTTCTTGAGCTCCTGGAGTCCCCTTGTTCGAGCCCGTCGTCGCGGCACGCTCTTGAGAATCCGGGCTTCGGGCAATCGGAGTACGTAGACGCGAATCGTGTCCTCGGCGTCGCCCTCGCGCCGCTTCGCGTCGGGCAGTTCCTTCAGCGCCTGCACCGCATCGTCGTAGCGCGTCGCGTACCACAGTCCACGAGACGTTGGGCGATCCGTTCAGGCTCACGAGCGAAGATGACCGGCGGTCGCTGAGGCTTCGAACAAAAGTCGTCCCGGCAGTGTGAAGGTAAAGGTTGAGCCCTTGCCCACCTCGCTCGTGACCCAAATTCGACCGCCGTGCAGCTCCACGAACTTCTTCGTGAGGGTGAGTCCGAGCCCGGTACCTTCGGGTCGTTCCACGGCGCTCCCGACCTGCCGGAATTCCTGGAAGACCGTAGCCAGATCCTCGGACGCGATGCCGATCCCGGTGTCGGTGACCGCAATCTCCACGGTCCCGGGCGGCTCGGCGGCGACCGGCGCCGGGCTCGCCGTGACGCCGACATGCCCACCGTCCGGCGTGAACTTCACGGCATTGGAGAGGAGATTCAGCAGGATCTGCTTGACCTTCCGCTCGTCGGCGACGACCGCGCCAACCGCCGGGTCCACGAGGAAATCGAGCCGGATCGCGTGACGGGTCGCCCGCTCTCGCATGAGCGTCACCGCGTTGTCGAGCGCCGCCGACAGGTCGAAGCGGCTGAGCTCCAGCTCCATCCGTCCCGCCTCGACCTTGGACAGGTCGAGAATGTCGTTGATCAGGGACAGGAGGTGCCGGCCGGAGGACAGGATGTCTTGCAGGTACTCGGCCTGCTTCTCGTTGACCTCGCCGAACATCCGTTCCGCCAGCACTTCCGAGAACCCGATAATCGCGTTCAGCGGCGTCCTGAGCTCGTGGGACATGTTGGCCAGGAACTCGGACTTGTGCTGGTTGGCCGCGGCGAGCTGGCGGTAGAGGCGGCCGAGCTCGTCGCTCATCCGGTTGAGATTCGCCGCCAACGCGCCCAGCTCGTCCCGGTTCGCGACCTCCACCCGCTTCCCGAAGTCTCCCCCTGCGATCTCGCGGAGCCGGAGGTCCATTTGCTTCACGGGTCCAACCAGGGACCACGAGATGGCGTAGCCCAGAACCAAGGCGAGGAGAACGCTCCCCACGGCGAAGCCGACCACGACCCGTTGGGAGGTCACGTAGGCCTCGTGGCTGGCCTCGATGCCCCCGACCATGTCGGCCTCCGCCTTGTTCACCAGCTCGTTCGTCAGGCGCTCGAGCCGGTCGGCCAGCGGGCTGGCCCGGCTGAGCTGCAGCTCGTGCCCCTCGGCCGCCTTCCCCTTCCGGATCAGCTCGATCACCTGGGTGACAACCTTGATGAACTCCTCGTAGTCCTCGCGGACACGCCCGAACAGCTCGACCTCGTCCTGGGCGACGAAGGCAAGCCGGTCGAGGTCGTAGCCGAACTGGTTGAGCTGGCGGAGGGTCGCCTCGAGGGTCCGGTCGTCGGGGACGAGGAGCGCCGAGGACACGCTGTAGAGCTGGCTGGTGGTGTCGTGCTGGAGCTGCCGGTAGGCGGCGATCTTCCGCTGGAGCTTCACCATGTCCTCCGCCCGCCGATTGACCCCACTCAGCACCTGGAGGCCCACCGCGCCCACCGCGATCAGCAGCCCGACGATTGCCAGGAAGGCGAGGAGGAGCTTGCCGTGGACGGCCAGCGGCAGGCGGGCGACCAGCCTCGGGAGCCAGTCGATCACGGGGCCTTCGCCTCCCGCAGGAGGCTCCGGACATCCCGCAGGAACTCGTCGGGATCGAAGCGGATGCCGAGGTACTGGACGCGGAGCGTCCCGCGCTGGTCTACGATCGACGTCAGGAAGGTGTGATCGACGTCGCCTCCGAATCTCTTCCTCGCATAGATGCCGTAGCCCCGCCCGACGTCCCGGATCTCGGCCGGTGTGCCCGTCAGGAACGCCCAGCCCGCGGGATTCGCGCCGTGATTCCGGGCATACTGCGCGAGAACCGCCGGCGTGTCGCGCTCGGGATCCACGGTGATCGACACGAACCGGACCTTCGGACCGAAATCGGCGCCAAGCCGCTTCTGGATCTCCGCCATCTTGGCGGTGAGCAGCGGACACGTGTCGGTACACGTGGCGTAGATGAAGGTCACCGCCACGACCTTCCCCCGGAGCTCGCTCAGCGAGAGCCGGCCGCCCTCGGTCGTCGTCAGCGTGAACTCGGGCGCCGGGCCGATCTTCGCGAGCCGCCCGCCTTCCTTGGCCTTGTGAGCGCCGCCGGCGGCCGGCCAGACGAGGAGCGCGAGGGCCACCACCGCAGCGACGCGCGCCGAACGTCGCCGCCTCACGAGGGGCGCCGCCTCGCCGGACCGTGCTCGCCCCGGCCGTGCGAGACCGTTCCTCATTCCCTATCCTTTGAGCTCCCGCTTCAGCTCGTTGAGGAACCGCCAGTCGGTGCCCTGGGCGAGAAGCTTCTGGGGGCTGGATTTGATCATCCCGACTTCGCGAAGGCGGAGGGCGTAGAACCGCAGCGTGTCTTCCGCGTCGAACCCGCGCCACTTTCCATAGGGAAGTCCCTTCAGGGTCTCGAGCGCGTACTCGTAGCGTTCGGTGAACCCCTTGTCCACGATGAAGCGGGCAACGCGTTCGGGCTCGAGGGCGCAGAGATCAGCCGCCTTCAGAATCGCTCGGAGGGCCCGCTTCGTGGCCACCGGGTGCTTCCTGACGAACTCTCGGTTCCCGGCCAGCATACAGCAGAAATACTGTGACCACGGGCGGTCCACCGCGCTGTTGACCAGCACATGGCCGACCTTCTTCTCCCGGAGCTCCTGGGGCTCCGGCGGGAAGCCCAGGTACGCATCGATCGTCCCTTCGGCCAGAAGCCGGATCGATTCGGGTCCAGGATGTGTCACGAAGTTGATGTCTTTTCGCGGGTCGAGGCCCACGTACGCCACCATGCTGGCGAAGAAGACGTACCGACTGGAATCGAACGCCGGCACCGCCACCGTCTTGCCCCGAAGATCGCGGATCGTTCGGATCCGGTGCGTACCGAACAGCTCGAAGCACCCAACATGCTCGCCAGCCAGGATGAGAATGGGATCGCCCGCTTCCAACCGGAGGAGCAGGGGGGCAGCAAAGTGCCCGTTGAGGTCCGCCTCGCCGGAGGCCAAGGCTTGCTCGATCCCCTCGGTGCTCTCCTTCTTGACATACTGCACATCCGTGAACCCTTCACTCCGAAGGAATTCTTCCGCCACGTACTGAGGGTTCTGACAGATGCTGGGAATCTGGACCATCCTAAGCCTCGAGGTCTCGGGCGGCGGCTCCGCACCGGCCGGCGTCGGACGGACGCCGAGCAGCGTCGCCGCTCCTCCGAGGCTCGTCCTGGTCAAGAACTCGCGCCGTTTCATCCCTTCAACTCCTTCTTCAGCTCGTTGAGAAACCGCCAGTCGGTCCCCTGGGCGAGGAGTTTCTGCGGGCTCGACTTGATGATCGCCGCCTCGTGGAGCCGGAGGGCGTAAAAGCGGAGCCCGTCCTCCGGGTTGTAGTCTCGCCACCTGCCGTAGGGCAGCTCCCTGAGCGTCTGCACAGCCGCGTCGTAGCCTGGCGTGAAGCCGCGGTCCACAAGGAACCGAGCGGCGCGCTCGGGTTCGAGCGCGCACACGGCGGCCGCTTTGACAATCGCGCGGAGAGCTCGCTTGGTCGCCACCGGATGCTTCAGGACGAAGTCCCTCCGCGCCGCGACGAAGCAGCAGAAGTACCCGGACCAGGGCCGATCCAGGGTGGTGCTGACCAACACCCGTCCGATCTTCCGCGCGCGCAGCTCCTGAGGCTCCGGGGGGAAGCCGATATAGGCGTCCACCTTCCCATCGGCCAGGAGCTGCATGGCCTCATCGGTCGGATTCCGTGACCCAGGTCCCGGGGTGACCCAGTGAACGTCTTTATTGGGATCGATTCCGACATAGGCAAGCATGATGGACAGCATGAGATGCCCGGAGCTGTTGAGCCAGACCACCGCGATCTTCTTGCCGCCCAAGTCTCGGATGGAGCTGACCTTGCCAGAGCCGAACAGCTCGTAGCAGCCGATGTGCAACCCCATCAGAAGGACGATGGGCAGCCCCTTGTCGAGGGCCACAATGAGGCTCGGTGCATCCGCCGCCGCAAGGTCAGCCTCGCCTGAGACCAGCGGCTCGTACGCGTTCCCCGGCGCCTTGACGTACTGGACCTCTGGGAACCCTTTTGCCTGAAAGAGCCCGTCTGACGCGACGTACTTCGCGGCAAAGCAGATGGCGGGACTCTGGGCAACGCGGAGTCGTGTCGTCTCGGGCGGCGGCTCGGCCCCGGCCCGACGTTCGAGGCTCAGGTATCCCGCCGCGCCCGCCATTCCACCCAGAAATTCGCGCCGCCCCCACGTGTCACGTCGAGTGGCCATAGCACCTTCCCATCAAGCAACCGGATGCTCGAAAGCCTCGTCTACCCTTTGAGCTCCCGCTTGACCTCGTTGAGGAAGCGCCAGTCGGTCCCCTG
Source organism: uncultured Candidatus Rokubacteria bacterium (assembly GCA_963765195.1). Taxonomy (GTDB): domain Bacteria; phylum Methylomirabilota; class Methylomirabilia; order Rokubacteriales; family DASRDR01; genus DASRDR01. The sequence continues at coordinate 87,435 of CAVXVV010000079.1, read as the reverse complement.
GGCCACGAGCTTCTGCGGACTCGTCTTGATCATTCCGAGCTCGTGGAGGCGAAGGGCTTGGAAACGCACTGTATCCTCGGGGTTGTACTCGCGCCACTTCGCGTACGAGACATCCTGCAGGGCCTGCAGGGCGTAGTCGTAACGCGGAACGTAGCCCTTGTCTACGAGGAGCTGAGCGGCCCGCGCAGGCTCGCGGGCGCAGATGTCAGTCGCCTTCAGGATGGCGCGCAGTGCTCGCTTGGTGGCTACCGGGTTCTTGCGGACAAACTCCCGGCGACCGGACACCACGCAGCAGAAGTACTGAGACCACGGCGTAACCGTTCAGGTGTCTGAGCCCCTGGGACCGCTCGAGCGTGGCGGTACCAAATGTTGCGGTCGTGCTGAGGGACATGCGGTACATGTTGGGGTGTGACGGGTCGTCGGCCCCGCACCTTGAGAGAGGCGCTGCGGGTCATCGACCAGCTCCTGCAGCTCACCACCGAGCTGCGGGCGCAGGTCGTCGCGCGCGATGCGGAGGTCGCCGCGCTGGAGGCGAAGGTCGGGGCCTTGGAGGAGCAACTGCGGCAGACCTCGCAGAACTCCTCGCGGCCGCCCTCGACCGATCCGCCCGCGGTGGAGCGGCTCCCGAAGCGACCGCCCTCGGGGCGTCGGCCGGGGGCGCAGCCGGGCCACGACGCGCAGTACCGGCCATTGCTCCCGATGGAACAGGTCGGCGTCGTCGTGCCGGTCCGCCCGTCGCAGTGCCAGAGGTGTGGGGCCCCCGTGCGAGGGACGGACCCGACGCCCCGGCGCCACCAGGTCACCGAGACGCCGCCGGTGCGGCCCGTCGTCACCGAGTACCAGCTGCACACCCTGGCCTGTGGGCGCTGTGGGCACCGGACGACCGCCCCGTGGCCGGCCGGCGTGCCGCGGGGGATCTTCGGCCCGCGCCTGACGGCCACGGTGGCGGTGTGCACCGGGGTCTATCACCTGAGCAAACGGACGACGGCCGGACTGCTGGCCGATCTGTTCGGCGTGGACCTGGCGGTGGGAACGGTGAGCGCGTGCGAGCAGACGGTCAGCGCGGCGGTCGCGGCCCCGGTGGCCGCCGCGCAGGCCTACATGCAGCAGCAGGCGGTCGTCCACGTCGACGAGACCGGCTGGCGCGAAGGCCGGCAGCGGGCGTGGCTGTGGGTGGCGGTGACCACGCTCGCGACGGTGTTCTTGGTCCATGCCCGGCGGGGGACTGTCGCGGCCCGGGCCCTGCTGGGCGAGTACGGGGGCCGGCTGGTCAGCGATCGCTGGAGTGCGTACAACGCCTGGCCGCTCGCGCGCCGGCAGCTGTGCTGGGCGCACTTGCAGCGCGAGTTCACGGCCTTCACCGAGCGCGGGGGGACGGCCCATCGGGTCGGGCGGGCCCTCCTGGCCGAGACCAAGGCAATGTTCGCCGCCTGGCACCGGGTGCGCGACGGGACCCTCTCGCGGGCGCAGTTCCAGACGGCGATGCGGCCGCGCCGCCGACGGGTTGAGCAGTGGCTGCGGCGTGGGGCGGCCTGTGGGCACCGCAAGACGGCGGCCACCTGTCGGGACATCCTCGGGCTGGCCCCGGCCCTCTGGACGTTCGTCGACGTGCCCGGCGTCGAGCCGACCAACAACGCGGCCGAACGCGCACTCCGGCCGGCGGTGTTGTGGCGGAAGGGCTGCTTCGGCACCCACAGTCCGCACGGCAGTCGGTTCGTCGAGCGGATGCTCACCGTGGCCGCGACGCTCAGGCAGCAGCACCGGAACGTGGTCGACTACGTCACGCACGCGTGTGTCGCGGCCCTGCATGGCGACTCCGCACCGTCAATCCTGCCGCTGCCCACTCCGGCCATCAAGCTCGCTCGGGCCTGAAAAGGCCTGAACGGTTACCCCACGGCTTGTCGGTGGCTGTGTTGAGCACTAACTGGCCGATCTTCTTCGCCCGGAGCTCCTGGGGCTCCGGCGGAAAGCCCAGAAAGGCGTCAACCTTGCCGGCCCAAGAAGCGCCATCGACTCCTCCCCGGGATGCTCCACCCATGTGATGTCCTTCCGTGGGTCCAGTCCGATATTTGCGGCGACATGGACGTACACGTGCGGACCGGATCTAGCGCGGGCACCGCCACGGTCTTCCCCTTCAGATCGCGGACTGTGTGGACCCCGTTAGTCCCGAAGAGCTCGTAACAGCCGACGTGCATGCCGGCCAAGATGACAACGGATCCCCGTCGTCGATCGCGACGAGCTGCGGGGCCGCGGATCCATCGTGAAGTTGATGTTCGCAGAGCCGAGGAACTTATAGATTCGTCGCCAAGTGCGAGTTTGGCGTAACGCACGTCCGTGAATCCCTCGCCGCGTAGCAGTTCCTCGGCCACGTACTGTGGGGCGAAACAGATGGTGGGCAAGTGAGTCAGCGTAAGGGTATTCGTCTCCGGTGGCGGCTCCGCACCGGCCGGCGTCGGACGGAGCCGAGCAGCGTCGCCGCTCCTCCGAGGCTCGTCCTGGTCAGGAACTCGCGCCGTTTCATCCCTTCAGCTCCTTCTTCAGCTCGTTGAGAAACCGCCAGTCGGTCCCCTGGCTGAGGATCTTCTGGGGGGTCGATTTGATCATCCCCGCTTCGTGAAGGCGGAGCGCGTAGAAGCGCAACGAGTCCTCGTGGTTCTGGGTCCGCCACAGGTTGTACGGGAGCTTCTTGATCAACTCAAGCGCGTAGTCGTACTCGCGCGTGAAGCCCTTGGTCACGACGGTTTGCGCGGCGGCGGCTGGGTTCGTGGCACAGAGGTCGGCCGCCTTGAGGATGGCTCGCAGGGCTCGCTTCGTTGCCGCAGGGTGCCGGCGCACGAAGTCGCGGTTCGCGTATGCCATGCAGCAGAAGTACTGCGACCATGGGCGGTCCGCGGCGCTATCGACCATCAGCCGGCCTATTTTCTGCGCGCGCAGTTGCTGGGGCTCGGGCGCAATGCCGAGATACCCATCGATCTTGCCCTCAGAGAGGAGGCGGGTCGACTCGGCGAACGGGTGGGTCACCCAGGAGATGTCCGTGCTCGGATCGACGCCAACGTACGACAGCATGCTGGCCAGGAAGACGTGTTGGGGCTCCCCCTTGCCCGGAATCGCAACAGTCTTGGCCTTCAGATCCCGGACGGCGCGGATACGCTCGGATCCGAACAGCTCGAAGCAGCCGGCGTGGACCCCGGCCAGGATCACGACCGAGGAGGCGTGCTGTTCCACACTGACGACGAGTGGCCCAATGAAGTTCAGGGCCAAGTCCACCTGCCCCGCGGCCACCGCCTGCGTAAAGAGATTGCCGCTCTTGAACTGAACGTACTCGACCTCGGTGAACCCTTCTAGCCGGAGCAGGTCCTCGGCCAAGTAGAGGGGAGAGATGCAGATGGCCGGGCTCCGAACGAGCCGGATGCGGGTCGTCTCGGGCGGCGGCTCTACTGCGAAGCCGGTACGTGCGCCGCCGACACTTCCGATGACGCCCGCGGACAGAGCCCTCAGGACCGCGCGTCGCTCCATCATTCCTTCAGCTCCTTCCTCAGCTCCTTGAGGAACCGCCAGTCGGTGCCCTGCGCCAGGATCTTCTGCGGATTGGCCTTGATCATTCCCGCCTCGTGGAGGCGCAGGGCGTAGAACCGGAGCGTATCCGCCGGGTCGTACGCGCGCCATCGGCCGAACGGCACGTCCTTCAACGCCCGCAGGACGAGAGGTTCGGGTACGTCGAAGCCACGGTCGCGGTACGCGCGCGCCGCGCGAGCCGGGTCGAGAGCGCACACCTCATCCCCCTTCAGGATCGCGCGCAGCGCGCGCTTGGTGGCGACCGGATGCCGGGCGACGAATTCCCGGTTCGCCACCACCATGCAGCAGAAGTACTGGGACCAGGGCCGGTCGGTGGCACTGTTCACCACCACGTGACCGACCTTTTTCGCGCGCAAGTCCTGGGGATCCGGGGGAAACCCGAGGAACGCATCGACCTTGCCCTCGGCGAGGAGTCGCTTGGCCTCGGTCGACGGATGGGTCACCCAGGTGATGTCCTTGCGCGGATCGAGACCCACCAGCGTTGCCATGCTCGCTAGGAACACGTGCTGGGCAAGCTCCAGACCGAACACGGCGACCGTCTTCCCCTTCAGGTCCTTGATCGTCCGGACGCGGTCCGTGGCGATCAGCTCGAAACACCCGACGTGCACGCCGGCCAGCACGACGATCGGCGTACCGCTGTCTAGCGCGACGACGAGGGGCGCGGCAAAGTTCATGGCGATGTCCGCGTCTCCCGCGCCCATCTCCTTCGCCCCGGGTACGCCTCCGCTCACCGGCGGATACCGGACATCGGTGAAACCCTCGGCACGCAGCAGGTCCTCGGCGACGTACTGCGGCGAGAGGCAAATGCTTGGCACCGCACCCAGCCTGACGCGTGTCGTCTCCGGCGGCGGCTCCGCGGAAGCGTATCCGGGCGGCGATTCCGAGCAGCCATGCCGCTCCCGCGACGCCGCGCAGGACATCGCGCCGGGTGATCATTGCTTCAGCTCCTTCTTCAGCTCGTTGAGGAATCGCCAGTCGGTGCCCTGGGCGAGGATCTTCTGCGGGCTCGACTTGATGAGCCCTGCCTCGTGGAGCCGGAGTGCATAGAACCGGATCGTGTCTTGGGCGCCGGTGTCCCACAATCGTCCGAACGGGACGTCCTTCAGCGTCCGGAGGACCTGGTCATAGCTCGTCGCGAGTCCACGATCGACCACGAGCCGGGCCGCGCGCTCCGGTTCGACGGCACAGACGTTCGCCGCCTTGAGGAAGGCGCGCAGCGCCCGCTTCGCGGCGACCGGGTGTCTCTCTGGACGAAGTCACGGTGCGCGAAGACCATGCAGCAGAAATACTGAGACCACGGGCGGTCGACCGACGTGTTGACGATCACATGGCCGACCTTCCGCGCCCGTAGCTCCTGCGGCTCGGGTGGGAACCCCATAAACGCGTCGATCTTGCCCTCGGCAAAGAGCGGCATCGACTCCGCCGCCGGTGAGGTCACCCACTTGAAGTCGCGGCGCGGATCGAGACCGACATGAGCCGCCATGCTCGCGAGGAAGACGTGCCGTCCGGTTCCGAGCCCGGTCACGGCGACAGTCTTCCCCTTCAAGTCACGAACGGAGCGAATCCGCTCCGTGGCGAACAGCTCGAAGCAGCCCACATGAAGCCCGGCCAAGAGCATGATCGGATCGCCGGCGTCCACTCGGATGATGAGCGGGGCGCCCGTGGCCACGCTCAGGTCGACTTGCCCGTCCGCGACGGCCTTGTACCGCGCCGTCCCGCCGCCGGTCTCGACGTACTCAATGTCGCTGAACCCCTCGCTCCGCAGGAGTCCTCCGCTACCTGCTGAGGCGCCGCTAAGCAGAGATCGGTGATGCGCGCCAACCGAAGCCTCGATGTCTCGGGTGGCGGGGCGGCCCCGGCCAGACGCTCGAGGCTCAGGAGTCCCGCGGTGCCCGCCATTCCACCTAGAAATTCGCGCCTGCCCCATGTGTCGCGTCGAATGGCCATGGCACCCTCCCAATCCAGCAACCGAGTGCGCGGCGACGCACGAGCTCCCGTCGAAGCTCGTTGAGGAAGCGCCAGTCGGTCCCTTGGGCGATGATCTGACGGGGACTCGACTTGATCATCCCGATCTCGTGAAGACGATCGCGTAGAACCGGATCGGGTCCTCGGGGTCGTAAGCGCCACCGGTCGGGAACGCCCGCGATCTTGCCCCTGAGATCGGTGAGCCGTCTCACGCGCTCCGTGGCGATGACCTCGAAACACCCCACATGCACGCCGGCCAGGACCGTGACCGGGTCGCCGACATCGATCGGGATGATCGTGGGACCGCTGAACGTGATGCCGATGTCGGCGGCTCCGGAGGCCAACTCGGGCAACGCGCCTGTCATGCGGCGGTCCCCGAACTGCACGTCGATGAACCCCTCGCCCTTCAAGAGCTCCGCCGATACCAGCTGTGGCGCCGTACAGATCTCAATCGTCTGAGTAAGCCGGATCCGGCTGGTCTCCGGCGGCGGTTCGGCCGCCGCCCGGCGTGGTCCGAGCGCCGGGACTCAGCCGAGCGCCAGCGTCTCGACGAACTCACGGCGGCCCTATCCACTTCGTCGATCATCCTTCATCTGGGAGTGTCCTCGGCGTCGGCGTGGGGTCGACAATGTCCGACCGTCCCGTCCGTAGGCCTCTGACAGCCGCTCGCCTCTTCAGCACTCCTTGATCACCGTGTCGGCGAGCTCGCGGCCAAATGTCGGCTCCTATTTCGGACCTCACTGGGCCCCGTCCCCCTTCGCCCGCTCGATCACCTTCGCGGCGACGGTACGGCCGATGGCGAATCCTGCCTCGATATCGCTTCGGAAGTGAATACCGGCCCAGAGTCGCGTCTCGCCGAATTCCTCCCCAGCCCACCGGAACATCTCCGCATCCTGCGGGAAGAGGTACGCCATCACCTCCGCCGGTGCCTTCATGAACGCCGCCGCGGTCGATGGATAGCTCGGATGCAGCGGCGTCGCGATGGACGTAGTGATCGTCGGATCGAACTGGTTCGGGCGCGCGGTCCAGTATGTGAACTTCGCGTCCTGGCTCGCGATGACGGCGTCGTAGTGGGCGACGGCGACCAGCGCATGGGCTCGTGCGGCCCGAGGGGCGTTCCCGTCGAGACGCTCCTCGAAGACCTTGCGACTTACCTGGCGGCTCCAGTAGAGGTGGGTCCCGGGCATCCCGTACTGGCCGTGGTTCCAAAACAGGACCTTCCCCTGGGTCATCGGGGTCCTCAGGAAGCCCTTGACCTCGGCGAGCTCGGCCGCCCGCTCGGCCGAGTCGTGGGCCGGCGGCGGCCCCGGGCGTACCGCGCTAGGAGACGCGAGTACCCAGGTCGGGAGTGTCGCCTCCTCGATCCCCACGGGCATGGCCCCCGTCCAGATTCCGGGGCCGGTCGGGATCGTGCCGCTCCACCGCGGTCCCGAGGCGTCCTTGATGGCTCGTTCGACCACGCGGGCGCCGATGGCGCGCCCGAGGTCAAGACCTGCCTTCGCATCGCTCGGGAACTGGACGCCCGCCTCGACGCGCGAGCGTGCCGCCTCCTCGGCCCGTGCGCGGAAGAGCGCCGCGTCCACTGGCCACAGATAGGCGAGCACCGTGGAGGCGGCGCCGGCGACGACGGCGTGCTCCGAGGGGTACCCGGGGCTCCGCGAGCTCTCTACGGCCACGGGAAGGGCCGGGTCGAGCTCGTTCGGGCGGCGCCGGTTGTACGCGTACTTGGAGTCCCAGGCGGCGACCAGGGCGTCGTAGGCCGCGACATTCACGAGGGCGAAGGCCCGCGCGCCCGGGGTGCTGGCGGTGTTGGCCCGGACGCTCGCCTCGGCCATCAGCTCGTTCCAGCGGTAGGCGGGCGAACCTGCGTCCCAGTAGCGGATCCGTTCCAACACCGCCGTGTCCCGGAGGGGAACCAGGGCCCGAACCTCGGCAAGCTCAGCCTGCGTGACAGCGGTGTCCGGCGGCGCGGAGAGGCGGAGCTCGGCTCCGGACGCGACTGCCCAGGTCTTCCAGCCTCCGGCGCGCGGCTCGACCGGGCCGGCAGCCTGAGCGAGGGCGAGCGAGGTGAGGAGTAATGCGGCGGCGAGCGCCGTGAGCACACCCTTGAGGCTGCGCATGACCTTCCTCCCCTCGCGATGGCTGCCCGATTCCGGATTGTCAGCGCCTACCAGGGACTCTGCGTCACGGCGCCCGAACCGCCGCCAGAGCCCGGGTCCGCCGTTCCATGGGGTACGGCGCCCTGACCCTACCGCGACCCGGCCTCGGGCGCTAGATGGGCGGTTCTGGGGCGTGGTTCGCCCTGGGGCCTGGGGGGGAGGACCCGTGGGCGGCTCCGACGAGTCAGATCTCACGTCTACGCCACGTGTCCCTTCCATTTAGTCGATCCAGGTACCTTGGGACCGGCTGCGGCCCGTGGTCATGGGCCTCTGATACGACGGACACGCAGCGTGGACCTCCTTGGCTTCGCGCGGAGTCACCGAGGAGTGGGTTCCAGTGCACCGAGGCGCACGCACCGACCGGCGCCGTCGATGTAGGCGGAACGGCCCGCAGACAGGAGCTTACGCCGCTCGCCGACCGTAGCGATGATGGAGGCCGCCGACCATCGGCGTCTCGACGATTCGGCCTTCGTCGAGTCGCTCCACCGGTCTTGGCTCCGGGGCGTCCTTCTCCAGGGAGAGGTGGGTGCGGGCCCCGTGGTAGTAGATGAGGTACGCGCTCAGCAGGCGGCGCAGATGGGGTTCGTTCAGCACCACAACGTGGTCGAGGCACTCGCGGCGCAGGGTCCCGATGAGGCGCTCCACGTACGGATTCTGCCAAGGCGACCGAGCCGCCGTCTTGACTTCATGGATCCCCATGGACTGCGCTCGCCTCGAGAACGCGACCCCGTAGACCGTATCGCGATCGCGCAGGAGGTATCGCGGGGCGGTCTCCCAGGGGAACGCCTCCACGAGTTGCTGGGCCGTCCACTGGGCCGTGGGGGCGTCGGTGACGTTGATGTGAAGGACGCGCCGCCGCTCGTGCGCCAGGGCCACGAAGACGAAAAGGACCTTGAACATCACGGTAGGGACGACGAAGAAGTCGACGGAGACGAGGGTCTGAAGGTGGTTGTCGAGAAACGTGCGCCAGGTCTGTGACGGGGGCTTGCTCCGGCGGCCCAGATACTTGGACACTGCCGCCTGTGAGATCTCGAGGCCCAGCTTCTGGAGCTCACCGTGAATCCGCGGCGCGCCCCACAGGGGGTTGGCGCGAGCCATCTGTCGGATGAGCGCTCGGACCTCCGGCGCGACGGCCGGACGGCCTGGCCCGGTCCGGCGGCTCTTCCGGGCCCAGAAGAGCTTGAAGCCGGTCCGATGCCACCGGATCACCGTGGCGGGTTGGACGACGGAGATGGCATCCGTCCAGCCGGCCCACAGGCGGGACAGCAGGACCCAGAACAGGCGGTCGGCGGTTCGCAGCCGTGGACGCGGCACGGTGCGCTGGAGGACGACCAGTTGGTGCCACAACGCAAGGTTCTCGAGCACGAGGGAGCGCTGGGTCCGGACACCACGGAGGAGGCCTATGAGGATCAGGGTGATCATGCCGGCCATCATCGATCAGCCTGGCCGACCGTTCAATGTTGACGAGGCAGACGGAATAAGTAGAAGGCACAGGTGATTATGAAAAGCACACTTGCTATCGCAGCGACGTTCGCCTTGGCTTTCACTCCTGCGGTGGTGCGTGCTCAGTCTGTGACTGAGCAGCAGGCGTACGAAGTTGGGGTCGAAGCCTATCTCTATCTCTATTCCCTGGTGACCATGGATTTGACTCGTCGGCAAGCGACGAACATAGAAGCTGGGAAAATGCCAGGCCGCGGACCGATGAATACGTTCTCACACATTCGAGAGTATCCGTCCGCTGACTTTAGGGAAGTCGTTAGGCCGAATTTTGATACCCTGTACTCGCCTGCTTGGCTCGATTTGACAAAAGCACCCGTGGTCCTTTCCGTTCCGGATACACAAGGCCGGTTTTACCTCATGCCGATGCTCGACATGTGGACGGACGTGTTTGCGGTGCCTGGCAAACGGACAAGTGGGACGCAGGCGAACAACTTCGCGATCGTGCCGCGTGGTTGGAACGGCACACTCCCCTCAGGAATGCCGCGCATCGATGCGCCGACCCCGCATGTGTGGATGATTGGCCGCACCCAAACGAATGGACCGAAGGATTATGAGGCAGTCCGCAAGGTGCAGGATCGTTATAAGCTCACGCGGCTCTCGGACTGGGGACGTCAGCCAACGCCTATGACCGTGCGCATCGATCCGACCGTTGATATGAAGACACCGCCTCTAGAGCAGGTCAACAAGATGCCGGCGGGACAATTCTTCGCTTATAGCGCGGAATTGATGAAGCTGCACCCGCCGCATGTCACCGACTGGTCAACTGTCACCCGAATGAAACAGATTGGGATCGAGGTCGGCAAAAGCTTCAATATCGACAAGGTGGATCCAGCCGTGAAGCGCGCGCTTGAACGCGTGCCGGCTGGAGGCCTCAAGGCGATGCAAGCAAAACTGCCGACGATGGCGCGCGTGGCGAACGGGTGGCAGATGAATACGGACACCATGGGCGTGTATGGTAATTACTACCTCAAGCGGGCCATCATTACGTTGGTTGGACTCGGTGCAAACCCGCCTGAGGAGGCCATCTACCCGCTCAACATCGCCGATGCGGACGGTAAGCCGATGGATGGAGCCAACAAATACGTGATGCATTTTGCGAAGGAGGACCTGCCGCCTGTCGAGGCCTTCTGGTCCATTACCATGTACGACAAGGACGGCTTTCAAGCCGCTAACCCCATCAACCGCTTTGCGATCGGCGACCGTGATCCGCTGAAATTCAATCCAGATGGTTCGCTAGAGATTTACATGCAGCACGAGTCGCCGGGGAGCGAAAAGAAAGCCAATTGGTTACCTGCCCCCGAGGGACCGCTTGGGATCACCATGCGTCTATACGCGCCGAAAGCGAATGCTCTAGATGGCAGTTGGGTTCCGCCCGTCGTGAAGCGTATCAATTGATGGTCGCACTGCCGTCCGCGACCGACGAGAAGTGAGGGGGTCGACTGAGGAAAGGATCACCCTAGCTCGTCGCGGTTGGCACCGCTCACCGTGCCGTGCAAGCTGCCGATATCCCAATCAAGGCTCCGGTGCGCGCCGCGACCAGCGACGTGGACGCGGACGCGGCTTCTACTTCGGCGCGGCTATAGCTCAGGCCAATCTGATACCAATGTCACTGTTTGTGAACGTCGGTACGGGAGCCGCAGTTGTACCGCCAACCAATTCAGTCACTGGCCAACTGGCGTCGTGCCGGCCCCACTTGCCCATGGCGGAGGCGCCCGCTCCCCGGAGGCACCCGGCCCGCCCCACCCGTCCGGGCCGCGATCGGCTAACCGCCGCTCGGCCAGATCTGCGAGGGTGTCCCCGCAGCATGGGGCCGTTGCTCCAGTAGGGACGGAACCTACGACAATTGCGAAGGCGGCCGTCATGGGCGCTGTCTCGCACGGCCCCGGCGTGGGCGTGCGGACCGCTCGGTGGCCGAGGCGCCGCGTTGGCGTCGCGCGGGACCGTCCGTGGCGTGCTCCAGCAAGAGCCTCACGTAGTGGGACGCCCCGAGCAGGTGGATGCCCTCGCCCGCCAGCCGGCGCAGCGGCAGCACGCCCGCGTCGTTGGCGCTCATCAGCTCGGACAAGTCGAGGATGAGGGGCCGGCCGACCCCGACGCAGGAATCGCCCAGGAGGGTCACCGCGTCGTCACAGGAGCCGCCCAGCCACCCGGATGATCGTGAGATTGGGTGCCTTGGCCACGATCAGGCGGAAAAGCATCTGGCCAGCCTCTTCGGTGAAGGGCCACCGGGTCCGGGGAGCCTCATGCACCTGTCGGCAGAAGCATTCCAGAGCGGGCCTTCCGGTGGAGATGCCTGGGGTGCATGCAATACTAACCGGAATCCAGAGAAAGGACCAGGAGGAAGACATGAGCGGAACCTGCTTACGACAAACGGGGCGCACCCTCGCGCTCGTTATGCTCTTGCTGATCTCCGGCGTTCCGGGGCTCGCCTGGGCCCAGGACGACGCGGAGCTTGCCAAGAAGACGCAGAATCCGGTGGCGGACCTGATCTCCGTACCGCTCCAGAACAACATCAACTTCGGCGTGGGGCCGCAGGACGACGTCCAGTACATCCTCAACGTCCAGCCCGTTATCCCGTTCAAGCTGACCGAGGACTGGAACCTGATCTCGCGGACGATCATGCCGCTGATCTACCAGCCGGAACTGGCGCCCGGGGTCGGCGACGTGTTCGGGCTCGGCGACATCCAGCAGTCGCTGTTCCTCTCGCCGGCGAAGCCGGGGAAGCTGATCTGGGCGTGGGGCCGATCTTCCAGTTCCCCAGCGCCACGGACGACTCACTGGGGCAGGGCAAGTGGGGCGCGGGGCCGACGGCCGTGGCGCTGACGGTGCAGGGGCCGTGGGTGTTCGGCGCCCTCATCAACAACGTCTGGTCGTTCGCCGGGGACAGCGATCGCCGGGACGTGAACCAGATGCTGATCCAGCCCTTCCTGAACTACAACCTGCCCGATGCGTGGTATCTGACCTCGGTACCCATCATCACCGCCGACTGGGAGGCGGACAGCGACAACCGGTGGACGGTGCCCCTCGGCGCGGGCGTGGGCAAGATCGTGCGGATCGGCAAGCAGCCGGTGAACGCGCAGGTCAGCGCCTACTACAACGTGGAGCGGCCTGACAACGCGGCCGAATGGCAGCTCCGGATCCAGCTCCAGCTCCTGTTCCCGAAGTGACCGCCTGATCGCGCCGTCGCATCGTCACATCTCCGCTACCGTAGATCGGGGGCAGGGGTTGCACTATCGCGGACGGTAGGATCGTCGGCCCGTTTGGTTCCACGAACTCGGGAGATTTCGAAACTGTGATGCGCCGAGAAAGATTTAGCTGTGATGCGCCGAGAAAGAAGGGTCGCGGGCATCGTTCTGAGCATAGCTGTACGGTCGAGGGCTGGCGCGGTACTCGGGGAGCCGTCTCCAGCCCCCGCCCGATCGAACGGCGCGCACGGGTTTCCCGTACGCCGCTCTCCTGCCGGCGCACGTCCTCTCGGACATCTTGGGCGGCTTCACCGCCGGGCTGGCCTATCTCCTTCGCGCGATCTGGGGAATCAGGGTCCGCGGCGCCGCTCGGCGAGATCGCGAGCCGCTGGCCTCTCGGCCGCGGGGCGGAACCCCTGCTGGTGCCGGCCACCGCCGGGCCCCGCTGTCGATCCGGTGACCGCGCCGGCCGCGGTCGTCTCGATGGCGACCGCGACGTCGGTCGTCGACGCCGCCTAGCCTCCGCGGCTCCGGCCCCTCTTCGGTTCGCGCCGCCGCTCGGCGCCCTCCTCCTGGTGGCATGTGCCCTGTGCCTCTGGGCGCGGCCGGCGTCAGCCCAGGAGGAGTTCCTAAACCTCTTCAGTCCGGAGCTCGGAAAGCTGCCGATCCGCTCCGAGTACCGGATCACGTGGTTCCCCGACCAGCCCGTCTCCGGACAGCCGGCCGAGTTGGAACTCCTCCAGCAGGACTTCTCGTTGTCCGGCCCCGTCTTCCAGAGCGGGAGTGACGAGTGGTACGCATCCTTCCGCATCCGGAACCAGGAGTTCGACACCGGCGCGATCCTCCCGGACACCCGCGAACCGTTCCCCGACGAGCTCTGGAACATCCGGTTCGGGACGGGCTATCGACATCGGTTCGAGTCGGGCTGGATCGCCGGGCTCGACGTCAGCGTCGGCTCGCCGAGCGACGAGCCCTTCGCGAGCATCGACGAGATGGACATCAACGCGACGGCCACCCTGCGCATTCCCGCCCGGGACAAGGACGCATGGATCTTCTTCCTGAACTACGGGAGCAACCGCGAGTTCCTGCCCCACATCCCGATTCCCGGCCTCGGCTACGCGTGGGAGCCGTCCGAGCAGTTCTCGGCCATCGTCAGCACCGGCGCCCTATCGCTCACGTACCGGCCGATCGAGAAGCTGACCTTGTCCGCGCTGTACGTCGCGGTCCGCACGGTGGACGTCCGGCTCACGTACCAGCTGTTCCGGCCGGTTCGGGTGTGGATCGGCTTCGACTGGACGAACGAACGGTATCTGCGCGCGGAGCGCGCCGATCCCGACGACCGCCTCTTCTACTACGAGAAGCGGGTCCGGGCGGGCGCGATCATCGGTCTCGCCCGGTGGCTGTTCACGGACAGCACCGGCGGCTACAGCTTCGACCGCTTCTACTTCGAGGGCGAGGGCTACAGCGACCGCGACCAGAACCGCATCGACGTGGGTAGCGGCCCGTTCGCGCAGTTCAGGGTGGGCGCGAGGTTCTGACGCGGCGGAGCGCCGGATCGCACACGGGCAGGTCGGCCCGGACCTCGCCGCTCCGCCGGTGCTCCTCCTGACTAACTGTCCCCGCTGTGCCGGCCCGCGCCGGATCGTGGGCACGGTGACCGAGCCCCGGGCCGTGCGGCGCCTGCGCGGCACGCTCGGGCTGGCGGCCCAGCCGCCGCCGGATCCCGTCGTCTCCGCCGCCTGACGCCCCGCTCGCGCCCGTCCCTGCCGGTGTCCCGCGCCTGTCCGCGTACGGGACCCGGCGGGGCGGGGTCCGGCCCTCAGGCATCGGCCTCCCGCAGGCGCTGGGCCGTCGCCTGGATAGCGTGCTAGCGTGGGCGCGCCCGGGTGGCAGGGCGAGGCCGGGGTGACGAGACGCGGGGGAGTGGAGCAAGAAAGGTGGTTCGCAACGTAGAGGGGAAAATCAAGGCGAACTGGCCTCGGCGCCGTCTCGTCCAACTGACCGGCCTTGTTGCCCTCGGGATCGCCCTGGCGTCGCCCGTATGGGCCGAGTCGTCGCTGGATGCCATCCAGGCTCGAGGCGTGCTCCGCGTCGGCGTCAAGTTCGACGCGCCCCCGTTCAGCTCGCTCGACGCGCGCGGGAGACCGGTTGGCTTCGAGATCGACCTGGCCCGATTCTTCGCGCGGGTCGTTTTCGACGACGACAAACGCGTCGAGTTCGTGCCCGTCACCACGGCGACGCGGTTCGGGACGTTACAGGCGGGACGGGTCGACCTGGTCGCCGCCACGATCACGGCGACGGACGAGCGTCGCACGCTGGCGGAGCTGTCGGACTCGTACTTCATGTCGGCGTCGCTGGTGCTCGTGGCGCACGCAAGCAAGGTGGACGAGCTCGCCGATCTGGGCGGCCGGCGCGTCGCGGCGGTCCGCGGCTCGGTGCAGGAGCGGGACGTGGCCGAGCTCCAGCCGCGAGCGCTTCCGGTCGCCGTCGCGTCCGTCGCGGAGGGCGCGCAGGCCGTCAAGGGCGGTCAGGCGGATGCCTTCGTGTACGACGACGTGGTGCTATTGAAACTGGCTCAGGCCGATCCCGCGCTTCGCGTGACCGGCCGGCCGATCCGGCCGCGGCCGCTCGCGATCGCCGCTCGCAAGGGGGACGCCGAGCTGATCCGGTGGGTGAACGGCTGGCTGGCCAAGATGCGCCGGGATGGCAGCTATGGCGAGCTGTGGCACCGGTACTTCGCGCCGTTCGAATCGCGTCTTGTCGGAGGCTGAGTGAAACATCTCTCGCTGCGCACGAAGCTGCTCGGCGCGTTCATGAGCGTCGGCCTGCTCGCCCTGCTCGCGACGGGATGGCAGGCGTACCAGCGGGCGGAGACGGCGCTCCGACAGGTCTCGATCAACCGCCTGACGTCTATCCGCGAGGAGCGGAGGCGGCAGATCGAAACCTACTTCCGAAACGTCCGGCGAGATGCGCTGGCTCTCGCGGAGTCTCGCGATACCACGACCGCGATGCGGCAGTTCAGCGCGGCGTACCGGGCGCTCGAGCTGGAAGCGGCGCGCTGGTCCGAAGACACGCGGGCGCGATACCGGACGCCGGTCGATCGGTACTACCAGTCGGCTTTCATACCGCGCCTGCGAGCCCTCGAAACAGAGTCGGAGGTGAGCCCGAACAGACGATACGTTCCGGCGGATGATGCGGCGCTCTGGCTTCAGACCCTTTTCATCGCGGAGAACCCGAACCCGGAGGCGTGGCGCGATCGCCTCGACCGTCCGGCAGGCGGCGGGCTGTACGGGGAGGTTCACGCCCGATTCAACCCGTTCCTCCGCTCGACGAGTCGCCAGTTCGGGTATGAAGACCTCTTTCTCATCGATCACGAGAGCGGCCGTGTGGTCTACACCGTGGCCAAGAAGGTCGATTTCGGCACGAGCCTCATGTCCGGGCCGTATCGGAACACGAGGCTCAGCCGCGCCTTCCGGACGGCCCGCACCGCCATCGATGCCGATTTCGTCCAGCTCGTGGATTTCGAGTCGTACCCGCCGTCGCTCGGCGCGCCCGCGGCGTTCGTGGCGGCCCCCATCTTCAAGGATGGCCGGCGGCTGGGCGTGCTGGCCCTCCAGGTCCCGCTCGACCGGATCGATGCCGTCATGACCGGCGACCGACAGTGGGAGGCGCAGGGCCTGGGCCGGACGGGCGAGACGTATCTCATCGGCCCGGATCATCGGATGCGGAGCGACTCACGGTTCTTCCTGGAGGCGCCGCAGCGGTACCTCGATACGGCCTCCGAGAGAGGCCTGCCGGAGGAACCCCGTCGGCTGATGCAGGTCCACCAGAGCACCGTTCTCTTCCAGCAGATCGCGACGGCCGCAGCCACGGCGGCATTGAAGGGCCAGGCAGGGACGTCCACCCAGCTCGACGATCGAGGGGAGCAGGTCCTCGCTTCGTACGCCGCGTTGGCCATTCCGAATCTGGACTGGGCGATCATCGCCAAGCTCGACACCGTGGAGGCATTCGCGCCCGTCACCGCCCTCCGGCGCGCCCTGCTCGGAACCGGTGCGGGCATCGCGGTCCTCGTGGCGGTGATTGCCCTGGTGCTGGCGCGGTCGCTCACCGCGCCCATTCACCGCCTCATCGCGGGGGTGGGCATCCTCGGCCGGGGCGACCTGTCACACCGCTTGAGGGAGAACAGGCGCGACGAGATCGGGCAGATCACGACCGCCCTGAACCGGATGGCCGAAGCCCTCCAGGAGACGACCGTCTCCCGCGACCACGTCACCAGCATCCTCGACTCGATGAGCGACGCGGTGCTCGTTGTCCGGCCACCGGACCCGGGCGCCGACTGGCGGGAAGGCGTCATCACCACGGTCAACCCGGCGGCGTGCGCCATGCTGGGCCGCAAGCAGGACGAGATCCTCGGCCAGCCGGTGGGGAGCCTGATTCCGGACATCACCCCGGGGCAGAGCGGTCCGGTCGGGGCACACGGTGTCTGGCTCGAGGAGGTGCTACGGCTCGGACGCATCGGAGGCCGCGAAGTCGTGTTCAAGATCCGGGACGGGCGCGAGATCCCGGTTCTGTTCTCGAGCGCCGTCATGCCGCAGGGTACGAGCGCGGTACAGGGCGTCGTCTTCGCGGCGCACGACTTGACCGAGATCAAGGCGTCGGAGGCGCGCGGCGCGTTCGTACGGGAGACGTTCGGGCGCTACGTCTCGGACGATGTCGTCGCGAGCCTGCTGAGCTCCCCGGACGCGCTCAAGCTGGGCGGTGAGCTGCGCAAGGTCACGGTGATGATGTCCGACCTGCGCGGGTTCACGGCGCTGGCCGAGCGCTTGACTCCTGAAGAAGCCATCCGCTTCCTGAACGGATATCTGCAGACGATGGTCGACCTCATTCTCCACTACGGCGGGACGATCAACGAGATCATGGGCGACGGGATCCTCGTCATCTTCGGGGCGCCCAAGGCCGCGGCGGACGACACCGAGCGCGCCGTGGCCTGCGCGGTGGCCATGCAGCTCGCCATGGACGAGGTGAACGCGCGCGGCCGGGAGCGGGGGCTGCCGGAGGTCGAGATGGGGATCGGCATCCACACCGGCGAGGTGATCGTCGGCAACATCGGCTCGGACCGGCGGATGAAGTACGCCGCCGTCGGAACCCACGTGAACCTGACGGGCCGGATCGAGTCATACACGACGGGCGGCCAGATCCTTATCTCGGAGAGTACTCTGCAAGAGGTCGCGTCGATCGCCACGGTGGGGCGTTCTCTCCGCATCGAGCCGAAGGGAGCGAGGCGTGAGATGACCGTGTGGGAAGTGGTCGGCATCGGCGGATCGCATGGCCTCACCCTGCACGCGTCGGAGCCGGCATTGATCGGCCTCCTGAGGGAGATTCCGATTCGTTACGCGGTATTGGAGGAAAAGCACGTGGGCCGGAGCGTCATCGACGCGAGCTTCGTGCGCCTCTCCGTCAAGGGCGCCGAGGTGCGGTCGTCCACGCCGGTGCCGTCGCTGAGAAACGTGAAAATCTGGATTCCGGAGATCGAGGCCGGATCATCGCCCGTCGAGCTCTACGCCAAGGTGGTCGAGGGCACTCCGGTCGGCGAGACGGGCTTTACCGTCCGCTTCACCTCGATGACCCCCGAAGTCGCGGAACATCTCCGGCGGCTGGTGCTGTGATCTCGCGTCGATCGTTCATCGCTGGCGCCCTCGGCGTTGCGTCGTCACCCCTCGTCGCTGAGACACCGAGGGCGGGAGATGTCAAGACGATCGGGTTTCTATCAGAGCGCACTCTCGCGCCGCCGTATCTCGAGGCATTGCGCCGCGGCCTGAGCGAGCGGGGCTGGGTTGAGGGACAGAGCTTTCGCATCGAGCAACGCTCCGCCGAAGGGAACCTGGAGCGGCTGCCCGGTCTCGTCGCCGAGCTCATCAGCCTCGGTGTGTCCCTCATCGTGACCGGAATCGGGACGCCGGCGGCGCTGGCCGCGAAGAGGTCGACCGCGAGTATTCCGATCGTATTCGTGACCGGCGGAGACCCCGTGGCCTTCGGCGTCGTCTCGAACCCGACGAAACCGGGCGGAAACGTCACGGGTCTCGGCGGAGGACTCGGCGCGATTCAACAGCGGATCGAGTTGTTGCGCGAGGCGAGCCCGCGCGTCAAACGGGTCGGCTTTCTCATGAATTTGACGAACCCGGTCCATCCCCAGATCTTCAGCGCCACGGAGAAGGCGGCCCAGCCGTTCGGCCTCACCCTGCACGAGATCGGCGTGTTCGAGGCCAAGGAGCTCGATGACGCATTCAAGAGGATGCAGAGCCAGCGAATGGATGCCCTCTTCGTGCCCGGGGATGCCATGTTCAGCTCTAACCGGGTGCAGCTCGTGAGTATGGCTCTCAAGGCTCGGGTACCCACGATCTACGGCGACCGGCTGTTCCCCGATGCCGGTGGCCTGATGTCATTTTCAGTTGATCTGGTGGATCTGTGCCGACGAGCAGCCGGGCCTGTCGATAAGATCTTGAGGGGAGCCCGAGCGGGAGATTTGCCCGTGGAGGAGGCCATCAAGTTCGAGGTGGTCATCAACCTCAAAGCGGCCACGGCCATCGGCCTGACGATTCCACCGTCGCTGCTTCAACGGGCGGAGGTCCTCCGATGACCGCGCGCGGCGCTGACAAGGTGGAGATGGGCGGCGGCCGCGGTTGAACACTCGGCGCCGGCGTCACCGCCCGCGCAAATGCGACACTGCGCCAGGGCGACCCGACTACGGAGGGGCCTACGGGCCGGGAGGACGGAGGCCAGAACGTTGAAGGGTCCACTCATTCAGGAGCGGCCTTCCGAGCAATAGACCTCGGAGGATTCGACAGAAGCTCGAGCGCGGGATGACCTCTATGGTGCCGTTACTCGTGGCCTTGGTCCTCCGGCGATTTCTCGCTTGGCTCGCGTGGAGCACCGAGCACGTCAAGGACCTGGAAATCGTTGCTCCGTCGGCACATTGACCGACCTCGGTTTCGTCGGAGCGACCGGCTCTTCCTCGCCGCGGCGAGCCACCACTTGGCTTGGGAGACCTGGCGCGCCTTCCTTGTGACGCCCAGACCGTGCTCTGCTGGCACCGCGGGCTCGCCCGACGGAAGTGGTCCAGCGGTGGCGGCGGTCGGCCGGGCCGACCGTCCCTTGCCGAGGCGACGTGGGCGTTGATTCTCATGCTGGCTCGCGAGATCCGTGGTGGGGCTATCAGCGGATTCAAGGGGAACTGGCGAAGCTCGGCCTTCGAGTGTCTGCCACCGCGATTCGAGGACTCCTGGGCCGGTACGGGCTCGGGCCGGCCCCGCGCCGGGGCGGGGTCAGCTCGCGGGGTGTTCCTCCGGCAGCGGACCACGCGCATCCTGGCCTGTGACCTCCTGCGATTCGAAGGACGGGAAAGTCACCCGATTGTGAAGACCGTCACCCCTGCGGGCCTTTCCCCGAAGGGGAATCCCGAACGATGATCAAAGGGTCAACGTCAGTGACGTTCCATGACATTTCGCTCCTTGACTTGTCACCGGGTATCCGATGTCGGGTCCGCGCAGGGACCCACGGCTCCCGGTCCTCGTGACTCGCGCCGCGTCCGTCTCGCCCCCGGCCTGCGCGGCGCTCCGGCGTTCGGCCGCCGCTGACGCCCGGCGTTCGGCACTCGGAGTACGAGACAATGCGACTGTTCATGGGCAGGCAGGATCGGGCACAAGGTCGGCCAGCGACCTCACCCAGACCTCGCCATCATGGAGGGCGCGCGGATGACCGGACCCGCTGAATCGATCTATCCACAACTGGTGGAGCACGGTTTCGATGCGGCAGTTCTGACGTGCCCGGAGGACGGGGCGATCCTCTATGCCAATTCGGCTGCATGCCGGCTCTTCGGATACACGCTCGACGAGTTCCGAGCGCTCGGCCGCAGCGCGGTCGTCGATCTATCTGACCCGAGGATCCGTGCGGCGCTGGCCGAGCGTCTGGAGACTGGCCACTTTCAGGGGGTCCTCCCGTTGCGGCGCAAGGACGGCAGTCGGTTTTTGGCGACCCTCTCTTCAGCCGTCTACATCGACAGCAGCGGGGAGCCACGGACCAGCATCTTCGTGTGGGATCTCGCGGAGCAGGCCCAGCGGGAAGAGGCACTACGCGTCGTCAACGCCGAGCTGAGTCGGGAGCTCGCAGAGGTGCGCCCGTTGCAGGGGATGCTGCCGATTTGTTGCTACTGCAAGCGCATTCGCAACGAGGAGCACGACTGGCAGCAGGTGGAGACGTACATCGAGGCGCATGCCCCGGTGCAGTTCAGTCACGGTATCTGCCCAACGTGCTACGCGCACCAGGTCGGCCCACAACTGGGGCAACGCAGGGGGAGGACCGCATGACCCGCCCTCCCCGGCACGTCAGAGTGGAGGGATGGGCACGCCGGGCCGGAACCGCTGAGTTGAGCAATCTGCGTGTAGGCGAGTGATCGTTGGCAGAGAACTCGGGCGGATTGGGATAGATGGCACGATGATCCGACATTCGCCGAGGCGCGCCAGCGACGTGATGGACTAGAGAACGGCCCCCCTGATCATTGGTGGCACGATGTCGTGCTGGACGTCCGAAAAATCGCAGCTCCACCTTCGTCCTCCTCCAAGGCCGTAGATAGGCGAAAAGCAAAAAGGTAAGAGGAAGAGTCCAGGGAGACGCCAGGCCTGACGACTTCGCCGCAGTGCTGGCGCGGGCGGATGAGATGATCCTGTGATCCACGTGGCCGCCCCGCTCGCGGTCAGGTAGGCGGACCCATGGAGTAGGACTTAGGATGCGCTTGATTATCGCTGGAGTGGCAGACGAGGCTTGGGTCCGGCTCCAACCCGAGACGTCGGAACAGGCCGTGGCCCTGGAGCACAGTGCGGCGCAGGGCGAATGGACGAACGGCCGCGGAGCGGCGGCGATCACCGAACTGCGGGCGCTGGCGAAGCGGCTGGGGTATCCCGTACGTATCACCGAGGAGCACGAGGCGCTGGCTAATCCCTTGCCGCGACTGGTGGTTGCGCAGCGCGGGGAAACGGTCCTCGCTGAGCAGTTGCGGACAGTCGCAGGTCCGAGCATCCCGGTGATCTGGGACCACCGGCACTGCGACCGCAGGGTTTTCGCCGGTCAGGTGCTCCTCGACCGCCGTCGGCGGGATCGCCGGCGGTCGCCATCTGCGACGTGGAGGACGTTGCGTTTCCTTGTCGTCCATGCGACAGAGCCGCCCCCGTGAGCCCGCCCACCTGGCTCGACGCCTCCGGCCGCCGCCAGCCGTCCCTCGCGTGCTGGACGTGCGGCCGGGAAGCCGCGCCGATGCGGTTTCGCGCCGCTGACCTGCGCCAGCACGGCTGGACGCCACCCCAGACGCTACAGATCCCCGATTGGTGCGGCTGCTCGACCGAGTACCTGCCAGTGCCCACGGGCGACGGCGGGTGGTCTCTCGTGCCGATCTGGGAGCCGGCGCAGACGCCGACGCCACTGCGACGGTGGGAGCCGGCCGCGCCGTTTTGGGCGAACGATGCGTGGGCCTGATAATCCGAACCCGTCAAAGCACTAGCGCCCGCCGGGGTATGCACCGGGGAAACTGCCGCGTGTGCGAGTTGAGCGCGCGCAGATGTTCTTCGTCGTGACGACCGGACCCGCGATGGATATGAGCGCCATTCGGCTCGCCGCTCAGGTTCCTCGGTCGTCCGCGTGCGTTCAATCCCAGTGACGGAATCGCGGTCCAAGCATCGACTCGCCTTCGCAACGCTCGCGGTCGGCATGGGAATGCTCGCCGCGCTCGTGATCGCCGAGATGGCGCTGCGCTCCGGCGGGCACAAGCCCTGGAAAGAGTTCGACGCGCACCTGGATCTACCGCGAATGCACGAGCCCGACCCCGACCTCGGCTGGCGCAGCAAAGAAGGGCGCTACGTGTTCGGAACGACGCCCATCCACATGACATTCTGGCCCGATCACACGCGCGCGACCGCTGCGGCCCCCGTCCGCGCCGACGCCGCGGTCGTGGTGCTGGGCTGCTCGTTCGTGCAGGGCTGGGCGTTGTCCGATGAGGAGACGTTCGCGTGGAAGCTGCAAGAGCGTTTCGCCCGCGCGCGGGTGCTGAATTTCGGGACCGCCGGTTACGGCACCACGCAGTCGCTGCTTGCGCTTGAACGCTACCTTGAGGAACGCAGGCGCACGCATGGCGCCGCGGCGGCCAAGGGACCGCTGATAGTCGTCTATGGGTTCAGCGATTTCCACACCAGCCGCAGTATCGCCGACGCTGTGTGGCTCAAGACGCTCGCACAGGGCTCGCGCGGGCTAGGCGCCACGCCCTACGCCACCCTCGACGGCGACGGCGAGCTGCAGCGTCACCCGCCCAAGACGTATCCGGCCTGGTGGCTCCATCGCCGACTCGCTACGGTGGCGACGCTCGAACAGCTCTGGGCGTCGTTCGATGCGATGAAGCGCACGTCGCAAGCGAACGCGGTCACGAAGAAGCTGTTGCTCGAGCTCGACAAGGTCGTGCGGCAGAGCGGGGGAACGCTGCTCGTGGCATTGCTCTCGCAATTCGGGCCCCGAAGCATGGCGCCGTTCCGCGCGCTACTGGCGGAGCACGGCATCCCCACGGCGGAATGCGTGCATCCGGGAGTGTGGGCGACGGAGATGCAGGTGCCGGTCTACGGTCATCCCAACGCCGAGATCCACGCCTACTGGGCCGGCTGCATCGCGCAGGCCATGAGCGGCATGGTCCCCGAACTCGCTGGCGGCGGCACGTAAGACCGTGCAGCCCTATGCCGCACCAGCGCCGTCCCGGCTCGCCGCGCGTCGTGGTCGACGGCATCGAGGCCAGACACCCTCTATGAGGTGGACCTCACGAAACGCGGCTCTCAAGGGTGGCAGGCTGAGCGTCTCCGCATTCAACAGGAAGCCGAAGCGCGCCGTGGGAACCGAAAGGTGAAGAGCGCATGAGGGGGAGAATTGAACTCCCGACACCGGGATTTTCAGTCGTCAGAGCGTAGCGCGTGAATGCAGCGCAATGAGACGCAGTGATCGTGGATTCAAGCACTTAAACCCTGTCCTTCGCCAAAACCCCGTCCGGCGGACCCGAGGGACCTTTCCGCACGGCGACGGGGGTAGGCAGGACGACCTCGCGTCAACTGTCCGTGTTCTGTCCGTGAATGCTTGCCAACCAGCCCCAACCCGGACCAAACCGGACGCACTGCAACTCCCGATTTCGTATGGGTCCAATTGTGGGAATTTGGTCGCCGTCGCACCCCCGTTGCCCTCATAACCCAAAGGTCGCTGGTTCAAATCCAGCCCCCGCAACCAGGTAAACAAGGGGTTTACGGCAACCACCGTATGCCGTTGGGTTGCCGAGGCAACGTTCAGCTCTAAATTGCCGTAAAAGCCCTGATCGTCCACGGCCAGGTCGCCGAGACATTGGTCTCGGCCTTGCGCACCTCGAGACCCGGTGAGGGGTCGGAACCAGCCTGCTCGGGCCTACGCGAACCAACGAGATTCGCGAAAACTCCTTGGCAAGTGTGGGTGGGAGCGCTCACCTCTGGGCATGGCCCAGGTCTGTCAAGCCAGAGGTTAGCCGCGGGCTGCGTTCGATTTCAGCCTAGGTGGCGAGGACTCCGCCTATACGAGCGGTCGAGAAGGATCGGCAGCGCCAACGGGGGGTCGACTTCCCGGGTTGGTGGCGGGGTGGCCTCAGGCCGCGTTCTTGTGCGAGTCAGGGGTGGCCCAGCCCCGTCTGGAAAACGAGGGGGAAACGAAGGGGGAGTCCCGCATCAAAACGGGTCACAAGGGGTCACGATCCATCACAGGCAGCCGGTGGGGCGGAAGAGACGGGCTACCCGTTCCCATAGCGGGATTCGGCGATCGGGCGGGCAAAAGAAATGGTGGACAGGGGGAGAATTGAACTCCCGACACCGGGATTTTCAGGCCTGGCTACTGAATCGCGCAAGTGCCCGGAAGTGTTTGATGTGCCAGGCGAGATTGATCCGACCATCATGCGCCGGAATGATCCAGAGTGAGCCCGAATGAGCTCAGCGTGGGCACAAAGAGGGCACACCGTGGCGGATGACGGCCGCCCTGGATCCTCTGCTCGGAAGCCGGCACCCCGTTGCACCACAATGACGTCGCGAAGACCTTCAAGCGGGCCCTCAAGGGCGCCGAGCTCACCCTTCACTTCACGCACCACGGTTGTCGCCACACCTTCGCCTCCATCTGGGTCACGCGTCGATCAGCTGACCGTCGACACCTACGGCCGATGGCTCCCGACGGGGAATAAGGCGGCGATCGACGGACTGGACGACAAGGAGACCACCTGGACAGTTAGGGACCAGGGCCCCAGTCCCGAGGTCGGACCCTAGTCCGGGGCGCCCGACTCCCCGATCTCCGAGCGGTCGGCAAGGGGTGCTCCCGCCCGAGTGGTAGCAGAAACAGGATCAGGGGGGTGCCGGGTGCCCGGCAACCCCCTGATGCTGCGCGACGGGATGACGTATATCCCACGGGTTGTACCGCGCCACGCGGCCGAGGCGGCGGCTTCCGTCTGAGTGGCGGCGCGTGGTGCATGCGAGAATGACCAATTTCGGGAATACCCAGAGAGCGGCCCGGGGCGACGGACGCGATCCTGGGTCTCCTGGGCGATTGCGGTTCACCCGCGTGAGGCTCCGAACCCTGAGCACTCAGGCACAGTCCGCGATGCGATGATCAGCAAGACCTCCCTCGCAGGTTCGACGGGTGGGTGAGCGCGAGTGTCGACGTGGCCGCGGTCCGAGTGCCGTTGCATAGATGGCGCCCCCACCCTTCGACTCCCCTCATGCGCCGGCGAGCCTTGCTCGCCCCTGACGAGCGCGAATAGAAGGATGACCCAACCTCGCGGGAGCCTGGATCAATCGCCGTGGACCGCTGCTGTGGGACGGAAGCAACAGGAGGCACACGGCAGACGCCAGTCTCGCTTGACACGGGCGGCCGCTTCATAGCGCGGCACGCGACGGAATTCGCGGGACTCCAGCCCAGAAACTGGTTGCCGGCGACGCGCTGCGTAGAATGATCCGAGCCTCTGGGGCCATGGCCGACTCCTTCAATGGTGCGGGTGAGCCCGTTTCATAGCATGGCCCATGGGATGCTACGGCGACGGCAGTGGTGACACGCGGCTCGGCGCGTGATCCCGTTTAGGAGAATGTCTCTTCGCTTCATCCCTGTCCCCGGGGCTCCGTCGATTACACCGTAGAGAGGAGCCTCCCATGAAGCACGCCCCGCGTCGTCACCGGACGAAACCCGCCTCCGGCCCCTCACTCTTGGCGCGCATCACCCCGAATGCCGCTGGCATCGATTGCGGGTCCGAGGCGCATTATGTCGCCGTGCCCGCCGACCGTGACGTGGCCCCCGTGCGCGCGTTCAAGACCTTCACGACGGAGCTCCACCACCTCGCCGACTGGCTCACGGCCTGCGGCGTCACCACCGTCGCGATGGAATCCACCGGGTCTACTGGATCCCGCTCTACGAGATCCTCGAAGCTCGGGGCCTCGACGTGGTGCTCGTCAACGCGCGTCACGTCAAGAACGTCCCAGGCCGGAAGACCGATGTGCTGGACTGCCAGTGGCTCCAGGAGCTGCATAGCGTCGGCTTGCTGCGCGGCAGCTTCCGGCCGACCGCCGCCATCGCGGCCCTGCGCGCGTATCTGCGCCACCGCGAGACCCTGGTGCAGAGCGCGGCCACGCACGTCCAGCGCATGCAGAAGGCCCTGGTGCAGATGAACCTCCAGCTCTCCACGGTGCTCAGCGATATCACCGGCGTCACCGGGCTGCGCATTGTCCGCGACATCGTCGCGGGGCAGACCGACCCCCGGGCCCTCGCGCAGCATCGAGACGCCCGGTGCCAGGCCTCGGAGGCGGACATCATGGCGGCGCTCACCGGACATTACCGCCCCGAGCACGTCTTCGTGCTCCAACAGAACCTCGAGCTCTTCGACGCGTATCAGCGTCAACTGGCCGCGTGCGACGCGGCGATCGAGACCCACATCTCCACGCTGGCCGCCAAGGCGCCCGCTCCCGCGGGCCCGCTGCCCGGCCCGAGGACGAGGAAAAAGCCCCGCGACAATGAGCCGCGCTTCGACATTCGCCGCCCGCTTCACCAGCTGACGGGGGTCGATCTCACGCAGATCGACGCGATCGGCCCCTACAGCGCCCTGCGTCTGCTCGCCGAGATTGGCGCCGACATGCGTCGCTGGCCCACCGAGAAGCACTTCACCTCCTGGCTGACCCTGGCGCCCCACAACAAGATCACCGGCGGCCGTCTCCTCAGCTCGGCGACGCTGCCGTCCGCCAACCGCGCCGCGGGAATCCTGCGCATGGCCGCCATGAGCCTCGGCCGGACCGAGACCGCGCTCGGCGCCTTCTATCGCCGCTTGGCCTTCCGGGTGGGCAAAGCCAAAGCGATCACCGCGACGGCCCGCAAGCTCGCGATCCTCGTCTACCGCACCCTCAAGGATGGCCTCGTCTACCGAGATCCGGGAGCCGCCGCGTACGACGCCCAGCACCGTCAGCGCGTCATTCGCCGTTTGCGTCAGCGCGCCGCCAATCTCGGGCTCGCCCTCGTCAATCGCCAAACGGGCGAGCTGCTCGAGGGTGCAGTTTCTTAGGAGAAGTCGACACAAACCCCCTTCTTGGTCGGGTCCCATGGGGGGTCAAGAACTCCATCTGCTGATCGCGGCTGAACTTACCGCATCACTCCGTCCCTCATCGGATGGACGAGCTCGCGGCGGAGTCGGGCATCGGCGGCCGACCCTCGACGAAGCGTCTGTACCCGCAAAACCTCATCGGCCCGGCAGACGAGGTGGCCGAGGAGCCACGCTGGCGCGTTCCCTTGGCGCTGCGGCTTCCGCAGCAGGGACCGGACGGCTATGATGACTCATGCGGACTCCGCTCACGCGCGCCCATGAGCCAGATTCGCGATCGGGCCTGGTCAGGCAGCCGACGGAGCCGATCTCGACGACGTCATCCGCCGCGACCAGACGGTTCTCGACGCGAAGCTCTGCCGTGAGCCCGGCTGCGACGAATCCAGCCTGCCGGAGGTCCGAGGCCGGCGGATGCCGGCGTCGGGATCGCGTTCGACGGGCCGGTGGCCACGATCGCGCGATGCCGGAGCATCCGTGTCCGGGCCGGCACCGAGCATGAGGGCAACGCCGGTCCTGGTGGTCAGCCTGCTCCTCACGCTCCTCGTGGCGCCGCTCACCGCCGAGACGCAGCCGGGCGAACGGGTGTACCGCGTCGGCTACCTCGGGGCAGGGCAGATGGGGCCGCCGCGGCTCTGGCGCGAACCAACTCGACCCGGGCCCTGGCGCGGCCTGGAAGGTGCCCAGCTCTTCGACGCCCTGCGTGCGGGGCTGCGCGAGCACGGCTACACCGAGGGGCGGAACCTCAGACTTGAGTTTCGCTGGGCGGAGGGGCACCTTGACCGGCTGCCCGCCCTCGCGGCCGAACTGGTCGCCCTCCCGGTGGATGTCCTCGTGGTGGGCACCGACCGGGCAGCCTTGGTCGCCAAGGCAGCCACCCGGACGACGCCCATCGTATTCATCGGGAGCGCGGAACCCGTCGGCGAGGGCCTGGTCGCGAGCCTGGCGCGCCCGGCGGGGAACCTCACGGGGCTCGCGTGGGCGGCCAGCCCCGAAGTGCGCGCAAAGGCGCTGGAGTTCGCCAAGGAAGCCGCGCCGGGGATCTCCCGCGTCGGGGTGCTGTCGGACCTCGCCGATCCGACCAGTCCGCTGGCCGCTTACGAGGCGGCCATGGAGACGGGTGCCCGTCGGCTCAAGCTCACGCTCCACACGGTCAACCTCCGCCAGCCGGAGGATCTCGCGGGCGCCCTCTCGGCGCTCGAGCGCGCGCGCGTGGACGCGCTCGTCTGGTGCCTGACCTTTCCGGACCAGCCGGTGGTTGACTTCGCCCTTCGCCTCCGGCTGCCGTCGGTGGGCTGCTGGCGGGAGGCGGCCGCGGGCGGCGCGCTCATGTCCTATGGCCCGAGCGCGCCCGACCTGTGGCGCCGGGCGGCCGTGTACCTCGACAAGATCCTGAAGGGCGCCCGGCCGGCCAACCTCCCCGTCGAGCAGCCCACGAAGTTCGACCTCGTGATCAACACGAAGACCGCCAAGGGCCTGGGACTCGCCCTCCCGCCCTCCCTGCTGGCGCGAGCGGATGAGCTGATCGAGTGACGGGCGCATCACGCGAACGGGGCGCGCCGAGGGGCGGTCTACTTCGGCCAGAGTTTGATCGGGTTCGTACCGGGCTTGAACGTCTTGGGATCTGCGTTCGTGAACTGGTAGACGGCGGGCTTGAACACGCCGCAGTCCCCGTGCGGATCGCAGGTCAGCGTCCCCGTCAACCCGGGATGTTCCCGGGTCGCGAATATGGCGTCTCGCAACGTCTTCCGACCGATATACGTGTTCCCCCGAGCATCCTGTCTCGCGACCTTCGTGAGGGCCCGGAGCGCGATCATCGCGGCGTCGTAGGCGTAGGCGTGGTAGCCCTGGATCGGCTCCTCGCCATACCGTTCCCTGTACTTCCTGACGAACCCCGGGTAGTCCTGGCCGAAGGCGTCGGGCGAGACGTCCGGCGAGGTGAAGCGCAAGCCGACGGCCGCCTCGCCGGCCACCGCGAGGAAGTTCGCATCGAGCAGAGCACTCGATCCCACCAGCATGCTCTTCTCGAGGCCCGCGATGCCCTTCGCCTGACGGGTGATGTGTGCGGCGGCCGCGATGAAGAGCGGATAGTAGACCAGCGCCGGCCTGCCGCTCGCGACGCGTGTCAAGACGGGACGCATATCGGTATCGGTGGACGCCACCGCCTCCGCCGACGTCAACGTGCCGCCCAGCCTCCGGAAGTGCTCCGTGAACGCCGCCGTCAGCTGGGTGGCGTAGGGGCCTTCGTCGCGAATCGTGGCCGCGGTCCGGTGTCCCGCGACCTCGTACGCCCACTTCGCATCCGCCGCGCCCTGCCACTTGTCGTTGTAGATCGCTCGCACGAGCCCCGAGAGCCCTGCCGGGCGCTTCGGATCGGTGAGCGACGGCGCGCTGGGTGACGTCCCGACGCTGGGGATCCCGGCGCTCCACAGGATCGGCGCGCCCGGGAGCGCCTCGCTGGAACAGGACGGCCCCAAGGCCACCACGAGCTGCTTGTTCGCGGCGAGCTTCGTGGCGGCGGACTGACCCCCTTCGGCGGTGCACTGGGCGTCCTCCACGACGAGCTTGATCGGGTGTCCGAGCAGCGCCCTGCCCAGGTCACCGATGGCAATCTCGACAGCCCGTTTCTGGTCGAGTCCCAGGGCGGTGTCGGCCCCGGACAGCACCCAGTAGCCCCCGATGACGATGGGCTCACCCTTCCTCACGTGGACCACGCCGATCGGGTCCGTGACCGGACCCTTCGTTTCGGCGGCTCGCGAAACTCCCTCCGGGCTGGTCGCCAACAGAAGCGCCACGCCGAGCGCGGTCAACATGTCTCGAGGCCGCATGACGTCCCTTCTTCCCCGATCCTGTCTTGTCTATCGGCTGCCCAAGCCGTCAGGGACCGACACCGAGCAAACCATGGTACCGCGAGAATGGACCCGAGGCCGAGTGCGCATCAGCTGCGGTGGCGGGCCGGCGTGGAGCTCTGGCGTCTCGGTGTGGCCCAGAGGTGACCCGGGCGGCCAGTCGTTCACTGACGCGTCTGGGAGAGGGTAGTCGCCATAAAGCCCCTCCTATGAAGTGTGCCCTGTCCAGTAGTCGCGCGGCAGGTGGGGATACACCGTCCATCCTCCTATTCGGGCTCGGTGGCCCACTAAGGGTTCGTAAGACAATAAGTGATGGAATCTGACGGTCGGGGGGATAGATTCGAATGAGTGGACCTCCGGGGGTTGTCGAGCGAAGTACCGTGCGCTGGCGCCGACGCTGACCGAGCGGTCGCGTCGCGTGTGGGCCGCGACCGAGGCGCGCGCCCTCGGCCGGGGCGGCATGGCCCTGGTGGCACGGGCCACGGGTATTTCGACCTCCACGATCGCCCGCGGGCTCCGCGAACTGCGGGCGCGCGTCCGGCTGCCGCCGGGCCGGGTGCGGCGACCGGGTGGGGGCCGAAAGCGGACGATCGACAAGGACCCGACGCTGCGGCGCGATCTCGAGGGGTTGGTGGAGCCGACCACCTCGGGGGCCCCGGACTCCCCCCTGCGCTGGACGGCGAAGAGCACGCGGCTCCTGGCGCGGGCTCTGCAAACCATGGGGCACCACGTCAGCCACCAACTGGTGCGGGAACTCTTGAGCGCCGCCGGGTACAGCTTGCAAGCCAACCGCAAGACGCGCGAAGGCCCGCCGCACCCCGACCGGGACGCCAAGTTCCGCCACATCAGCGCGCAAGTGCGTCACTTCCAGGCCGCGGGGCAGCCGGTGATCTCGGTGGACACCAAGAAGAAGGAGTTGGTGGGCGACTTCAAGAACGCGGGACGCACGTGGCGTCCGCTGGGCCAGGCCGAGGTCGTGCGGGTGCACGACTTTCTCATCCCGGCCCAGGGCAAGGCCGTGCCCTACGGGGTGTACGATCTCACGCGCAACGCCGGCTGGGTGAGCGTCGGGATCGACCACGACACCGCCAGCTTTGCGGTGCGTACGATCGGCCGGTGGTGGCAGAAGATGGGGCGCCCGCGCTACCGGCGCGCCCGCTCGCTGCTCATCACGGCCGATGCCGGAGGCAGCAACGGCGCCCGGCTCCGGCTGTGGAAGTGGGAGTTGCAGCAGCTGGCCGATCGCACGGGCCTGACCATCACGACGTGCCACTTCCCGCCGGGGACCAGCAAGTGGAACACGATCGAGCATCGCCTCTTCTCGTACATCAGTCGCAACTGGCGAGGCCAGCCGGGCCACCCGTGTCCACCAGTGCTGGAGGGGGGCGGCCGCCGCCGCCTTGACGGCGAGGGCTGCATGCGCGGCTTGGATCCAGACCGCGCGAATCTCGCTCCGCCCCTGTTTCGTGATCCGTCCGTATTCCACCCGCTCCCCGCTCGCCCGCACACTCGGCGCCAGCCCCGCGTAGGCCACCAGTTTCTTGGCGGTCGCGAACCGGTCGATGGTATCCACGGCCGCCACCAGGGTCTGCGCGCAGACCGGCCCAACGCCGGGCATCGTCTCCAGTCGCGCGACCCGCGGATCCCGCCGCGCCCGTTGGGCCAGGTGCCGGTCCAGGGCGCCGAGCGCCGTGCCCACCGCCTGCACGGTCGCCTCGTACGCGACCACCACCTCTCGCAGCGCGGGCGACAGCTCCGCCGCCGCCAGCTGACTCCACCCCCGTGGGTCCGCAACGCCCGCGGCCGCAATTCAATCCGCTGCTGCCGCGCCAGGCCCCGCACCACGTTCACCAGCCGTGTCCGCATGTGTACCAACTGCCGCCGCGCCACCAGGAGTCCCCGAAGCTCGCGGCTCCGGTGACTGGGCACGTGCACGGGCTCCGGCAGCCCCCGATCCGCAGCAGATGCGCGAGGAGCTGCGCATCGATCCGATCTGTCTTCTTCTTCGATTCGGCGATGAGCTTCACCTTGAGCGGGTGCACCAGGTGGACCTTCGCCCCGAGCTCCCGCAGCAGGTCGACAATCCACGCCGTCTGGTTGCCCGCTTCGATCGCGACTCGCACGCCCCGCGCCGTGTCGCGTTCCACGGCCCCGGCCAACCCCGTCGGGGTCGTCGCCACGATTCCCCGCGTCACCCGACGGCCCTGCGCGTCCTCGATGTACACGTGCGTTGACTTCCGTGAGACGTCCAGCCCACAGTCGTGCATGCCAACCTCCTGGTGGTGAGCGGTGTGCGATCTCGTCCCCAAGTAACTGAGACGCTATCGCAATCCGCCCGGGGGTTGGCACCCTTCATAGCTTCTTCTCGGTCGGGTCCCATGGGGGGGAAGATACGGCCTCTGAGCACCAGGCCTGGGATCGTCGCGACGGCGGAGACTCGGCGTTGGGATAGGCCACCGGCCAGTGCTTGCTCGATAGGCCGGATCGTAATTGCTCACCTTGCCCGGGTGGAGTGAGCGCAGGATGAGGGCGCGGCTGGATCGATCGCCGCGGGAATCCCCGCGGTGTCCTTCGCCAAAACCCCGTCCGGACGAACCAGCGGTTGATCCTTCAGCTCTCAGGAGTGGTGGGTCGCCTCGAGCCTCGGCCCCCGCCTTCGCCCACCCCGGCCGGCGAGGTCTTCGAGCGGCTCCCACCCAGCCTGAGGTCCCCCTGATTGTCCGAACTGTCGAGGGGCTGACGGAAGGATCAAAGGGACGGGGCGGGTCCCCGACCGACATGCGGAGGTCCTGCCCGGGCCCGGGAACCCGGCTGGCATCTGCCAGGCTGATGGGAGTGGCCTTCAGCCGCGCGGGCGGGGTCCCCCGTCCCTCCCAGCGGCCATCGGCTGGCAGGTGAGCGTATAGGGAAAGGAATCTTACGGGAGGCCGTGGAATTGTCTCGTGGGTCGACACCATGGAGACATGGAGACCTACGGCCGCTCCTATTCGACCGCGGCATGATCAGACTGATCGATCAACCACTTGCCCACCGGATGGAGTTTTGGCGAAGGACAGGACGGCTACTCGTTCATCCGGAACGTGCGTGCGCTGGACGAGTCCCATGGTGGCAAGACGCCGGCCATTGCTGTCACCGCGTATGGGCGGCGAGAGGATCGGGGTGTCATCACTCTCCGCGGGTTTATAGCATGCACGTCCCGAAACCGGTCGATCCGGGCGAGTTCACCACGATCATCGCGAGCCTTACGGGGCGCCTGTCGACCTCGGATCCAAACTCGACGGACTAATGTACCTCCGGTGCCAGCGGCCGACGGCTGGTGTCGCTCGTGCCGATCTGGGAGCCAGCGCAGACGCCTAACCCTCTGCGCCGCTGGGAACCGCCCGTCCCGTACTGGGCGCGGGACCCGTGCCCCGTCGCCGGCGGTTCGTCATGACCGCCATGTACTGACATCCACGCACCGCCACCCCCCATTTGACGGCATCCGGGCTGCGTGCTAGCGTCCCGCCGACTTCATACTCCGAAGTGTCATTTCACATTGTGAAATCGAGGCGCGCGGGGGCCGCCGTGAAGATCACCGACGTGGAGGCGATCGTCCTTGGCCGGCACGACCCGGTGCGGGACATCTCCGACGGCACCCAGGACACGCTGGTCGTACGCATTCACACGGACGCGGGCCTGGTGGGGATCGGCGAGGTGGACTCCGCGCCGGAGCTGGTGAAGGCGGCGATCGAGGCTCCGAAGTCGCATCTCACGTGCGCTGGGCTCCGTCAGCTTCTGCTCGGGGAGGACCCCCGCGACGTCGGCCGACTCTGGGAGAAGCTCTACCGTGGGTCGCTCTACTTCGGTCGGCGCGGGGTCGGCATCCACGCGCTCAGCGGCATCGACATCGCCCCCTGGGACCTCTGCGGGAAGGCGCTCGGCCAGCCCGGGCACCGCCTCCTCGGCGGCGCCCACCGCGACCGTGTGCGCGCCAACGCGTCCACCCTCATGCCGGAGACGCCGGCAGAGGCCGGGCGCGAGGCAGAGCGATGGGCCTCCGGAGGGTTCACCGCGGTCAAGCTGGGCCGGGGTGGCTTCGGGCGGTCGCTTGATACCGACGTCGCCCTCGTGGAGGCGACCCGGCGCGCGGTGGGCGACCGAGTCACGCTCATGTTCGACATCGGCCTCGTCTGGGACGCGGCGATGGCCATCCGGCAGGTGCAGCGGATGGAGCGATTCGAGCCGCACTGGATCGAGGAGCCGCTCATGCCGGACGACCTCCGTGGGTACCGGCGCCTCGCGGACGCGGTCGACACGCGAATCGCGTGCGGCGAGCAGTCGGTGACGCGCTGGGAGTTCGAGCAACTCCTCGACGAGGGGCGGGTGGACGTCGTCCAGCCGGACATCGCGCACGCGGGCGGCCTGACCGAGACGCGCCGCATCGCGGAGCTCGCCCGGCTTCGCGGAGTGCCCTGCGTGCCGCACGCCTTCAAGACCGGGATCCTGAAGGCTGCCACGCTGCACCTCCTGGCCGCCCTGCCCGAGGCGCCGTTCCTCGAGTTCTGCGTGTGGGACTCGCCACTCGCCCAGGACCTCGTGCACGCCCGCTTCTGGATCGACTCCGACGGCATGGTCGCCGTGCCTCAGGGACCTGGGCTCGGCATCACGCTCGACGAGCAGGTACTGGAGCGCTACCGCGTGGCCTGAGCATGCGGGAGGATAGCACGATCGTCGCCGGGAGCGGCACGCGCGTTCGGGCGCGGCCGCCCGTGACGCGGCAGGCGGCGACCACCCGGCTCGCCTACGGGTTGATCATGCCGAGCCTGCTCATCATCTGCCTCCTCGAGCTGTACCCGATCGCGTACTCTGTCTGGCTCACGACCCAGGATGTCCAGCTGGACGTCCGCGGCCTCGATGCGGTGTTCGTGGGGGCCGACAACTGGCGCCACATGCTCCGCGACCGGGCGCTGCCCGAGATCGTCGTCACGACTGTCCACTTCACCGGGCTCGTCGTCGTCGTGACGCTCCTCCTGGGCCTCGGCATCGCGCTCCTCCTCAGCCAGGAGTTCAGGGGACAGCGCTTCTGCCGGCTCATGCTCCTCGTGCCGTGGGCGATCCCGACCGTCGTCTCCGGGCGCATGTGGGGGCTGGCCATGAACGCCGGGTTCGGCATCGTCAACACGCTCCTGCGCGAGGTCGGCCTCGTCGACGTGCCCGTGCAGTGGCTCACCGACCCCCGGCTGGCGATCAACGCCGTCGCCTTCGCCCAGGTCTGGACCAACGTGCCGCTCGTCGCCCTCTTCCTGCTGGCGGCGCTCCAGACCATCCCCGGGGAGCTCTACCAGGCCGCGCGCGTCGACGGGGCGGGCCCCTGGCGATGCTTCTGGTACGTGACGCTGCCGTCGATCCGGACCATCGGCCTGGTGCTCGTGGTGCTGACCACGATCTCGTCCTTCAAGGTCTTCGACCTCATCTACGTCCTCACCAACGGCTACGCGGGCACGATGGTCTGGTACTTCAACGTCTTCGTGCAGAGCTTCAAGAACCTGAACTTCGGCTACGGCGCCACGCTCGCCTACACCCTCTTCCTGGTCATCGCGGGCCTGACGGTCGTGTACTTCCGGGTCTTTCCACTGCGCCTGGAGGTGGAACGGTGAGCCGGCCATGACCCGGAGCGGGCGCCTTCGCCGGGCCCTCGGCCGCGTCGGACTCTACGCGCTGGTCGCCCTGTTCCTCGCCTACACGCTCATGCCGGTCGCCTGGATGGTCATCTCGTCGATCCTGGTGGAGACGGACTTCATCCGATTCGCGTCGGAGCTCGTCCTGCCGCGACGGATCCAGCTCGGCTACTACCAGGCGCTCCTCATGCCGTGGCGAACGCAGCAGATCGAGTATGGCGTGTCGGCCGAGTACGGATACTTCCTGCTCGAAGCGCTGTGGCACACGACGGTGGTCTCGACCTTCGTCGCGGTCGGCACGGTGCTGCTGGGATCGCTGGCAGCCTACGCGTTCGCGCGGCTCCGGTTCCCGGGGCGCGTGCTCTTGGTCCGGACCTACATCGTCGTCCAGATGATCCCGGGCCTGGCAGTCCTGATTCCGCTCTTCATCGTGATCCGCGGCTGGAACCTGGTCGACACCTACCCTGGCTATATCCTCCCGCTGATCGCGTTCTTCACGCCGTTCGTGGCCTGGATGATGCTCGGCTTCCTGCAGGGAATCCCGCGGGAGCTCGAGGAGGCGGCGCTCGTCGACGGCTGCTCCGCCCTCGGCGCACTCTGGCGGATCGTCCTGCCGCTCTCGGTACAGGGGCTCGTGGCCTCGCTGGTCTGGGGCTTCCTGTCGGCCTGGGGAGAGCTGATGTTCGCGTTGGTACTCACGGGGACGCGTGTGAAGCCGGTCTCGGTCGTAGTCTCCCTGGGGGTGGGAGAGATCCAGGCCCGGTGGGGCTTCATGTCGGCGCAGGCGGTGCTCGCGCTCCTGGTGCCGCTGGTGCTCGCGCTGGTGTTCCAGCGCTACCTGGTCAAGGGGCTCACGGCGGGCGCGGTGACGGGCTGAGCCCCGGAGGGGCCAGTCCGCAGACGCCCGGCAAGGGAAAGGGAGGCGGTATGGGTTTCGGGAGATCCGGGATCACTCGGCGGTCGTTCCTCCGGTCGACGGGAGCGGGGGCCCTCGCCGTCGCGACCCTGCCCGACGCGCGGCCCGCGGCCGCGCAGGGCAAGCCCCAGAAGCTCCAGGTCCTCGCCGAAGACTTCGAGCCGCTCTCGTCGTACGTCGCCAAGCAGTTCACCGCGAAGCACGGCATCGAGGTGGCGTTCACGACGGTGGAGTTCACGCCGGCCTACGAGAAGCAGGTGGCCGACATGATCTCGGGCGCCAGCTCGTCCTTGTACGACGTGGTGGTCTGGTCGGATCCCTTCACGGGCGTGTTCGCCCCGAAGGGCTACTACGAGCCGCTCGACGAGTACTTCAAGAAGAGCACGGCGCTGAAGCTGGACGACATCAAGGGGCCGTGGGTGCCGGCCGCGACCTGGCAGGGAAAAATCTACGGGCTGGCGTTCCACAACCTCGACATGCAGCTCTTCTACCGGAAGGATCTCATCCCCCAGGCCCCCCGCACCTATCAGGAAATCCTCCAGGTGGCGAAGAAGGTGCACAAGGGCGCGCAGTTCTACGGCTTCACGGGAGACTGGGACGACGACAACTTCTGGTACAACTTCCGCCGGCGCCTGTTCGCGGCGGGTGGGCGCATGTGGGACAAGGACGGGAACCCCGCGTTCCACGGTGACGCCGGGGTCCGGGCCCTGACGTGGTTCCGCGACATGTGGGCGGCGGGCGTGGTCTTCCCCGAGACGCTCCGGACCTTCAGCGGCGGGGCGAACAACAAGGTGATGGCCGCGGGCAAGGCCGCCATGTCCTTCAACTGGTCGTGGGCGAACCTCACCTTCGAGGACCCGAAGCTCTCCGTGATCTCCGGGAAGTACGGCATGGCCATCAATCCCGCCGACGCGGATGATCCGGAGAAGAAGTACAGCTGCTCCGCCCCCGTCTCCGAGGGGCTCGGGGCCATCCCAGCCCGCAGCAAGAACAAGGAGTGGGCCTGGAAGTTCATGGAGGAGTACCTGTCCAAGGACGCCCAGATCTACTGCGTGAAGGAGCTCGGGCTGACCCCGGTGCGCAAGGACGTCTTCGACACCCCCGAGGCGAAGAAGTGGCCCATCTTCGCCCTGAACCGGGAGCAGCTCGAGAAGTACCCATCGGACGAGATCCACTCCCTGTCCCCGCACGGGGTGGACTTCGTCGTGATCCGGGCGTTCTCCGAGAACTTCCACCCGGCCATCCAGGGTCAGATGCCGGTGAAGGATGCGCTCAACCGCGCGGCGGACAAGGTGGCCGAGGCCGTCACGCGAGCCAAGCGCCGCTAGGCGACGAGGCCCCAGGATTCCCATTCCGGCCCGGGGAGGCACCCCCTCCCCGGGCCACCTGCCATCCGAAGTTGGCCGAAGGGAGCGAGCGCGTGAGCATGACCGAGATCCGCGGCATGGTCCCCATCGTCCCGGTGCCGTTCCGGGAGAACGAGTCGATCGACCTCGAGGGACTCGCGGCCCTGTGCGACTTCGCCGCCCGCCAGCGGGTCGGGGCCCTGTGCCTGCCTGCCTACGGGAGCGAGTTCTACAAGCTCTCCGACGAGGAGCGGCTCCAGGCGGTGCGCGTGGCCGTGGAGACGGTGGGCGGCCGCGTCCCGGTCATGGGCCAGTCGAACCACGGCGCGGCGCGCCGCGCCGCCGAGCTGGCGCGCGCCAACGAGAAGGCCGGGGTGTCCGTGGTCTCGGTGGCCCTCCCCCGGAGCTTCGCCTACGGGGAGGACGACCTGCTGGAGTTCGCGCGGACGGTGGGCGGTGCGGTGGGCGTGCCGCTCCTCGTCCAGGACTGGAACCCCACCGGCCCCGCCGTGGGTGCCGAGTTCTGCGCGCGCCTCCGCGACGCCTGCCCGAACTTCCGCTACGTGAAGCTCGAGGAGCCCCGCATGGGACCCAAGGTGCGGGCGATCCGGGCCCGGTGCGGGGACGCGGTCGGCGTGCTCGAGGGCTGGGGCGGCGAGTACATGCTGGAGCTCCTTCCGGCCGGGATCGTCGGCGTCATGCCCGGGCTCGCCCTCGTGGACGTGCTGCAGCGCGTGTGGGACCTCGGCCGCGCCGGACGCACCGCCGAGGCGTACGAGCACTTCGCCCGCATCCACCCGTGGATCGCGTACTCGCTCCAGAGCATGGAGTCCTACAACTACCTGGAGAAGGACCTGCTGATTCGCCGAGGGCTCCTCCGCGCCTCGCACCCGCGGCACCCCCGGATGCGGCTCGACGCGGACACGACGGCCTATGCGGCGTTTCTGATGGATCGCGTGCTCGACGCGGTGGCGCGGCTCGGGAGCCCGGCATGAGGGTCGAGCAGCTGGAGACCTTCCACCTCGGCCGGAGCCTCTGGGCCGAGCTCTGGGAGCGTGAGAAGGACCTGCCATTCGTGTCACCTCTCTCGGGCTACCCGACGTATCGCCACCCCTACTCCACCTGGTACTGGGAGCCGGGCATGACGCTAGTCGTCCTCACGGACGACGAGGGCCGCCAGGGTCTCGGCTGGACCGAGGACGGCACGGGCGCTGCGCGCCTCATGATCGAGCAGCACCTCCGCCGGTTCGTCGTCGGCGAATCGCCCTTCGACGTGGAGCGGCTGTGGGATGTCATGTACCGCGCCTCGATCCCGTACGGCCGGGCGGGCGCGGCGCTCGAGGCGATCTCAGCGCTCGACATCGCGCTCTGGGATCTGATGGGCCGGGCGACCGACAAGCCCATCTACGCGCTCCTCGGCGGGGCAGTCCGCGAGAGCGTGCGGCTCTACGCCTCGGCGCTCCATCCGGTCGGGGCCGACCGGGTCGCGGCCGAGGTGCGGGGGTACGTCGCGGCCGGGTACACGACGGTTAAGGGCCGCTTCCCGGCCGGCCCGGCGGATGGGCTCGCCGGGATGCGGGCGAACGCGGACCATGTGCGCGTCATGCGCGAGGCGGCGGGCCCCGGAATCGACGTGGCGTGCGACGCCTACATGGGGTGGGATGCGACCTACGCGAAGACGATGTGCCGGATGCTCGAGCGCTACGAGCCGGCCTGGATCGAGGAGCCGGTCATCCCGGACGACGTCGAGGGGTACGCGCGCATCCGCCGCGCGACGGCGATCCCGATCTCCGGTGGCGAGCACGAGTTCAGCCGCTGGGGATTCGAGCGCCTCTTCGAGGCCGGAGCGCTCGACATCGCGCAGCCCGATCTCCACCGGTGCGGCGGGTTCACCGAGGGGCGCCGGATCGCCGCGATGGCCTCGGCGCGAGGGCTTCCTGTCATCAACCACACGTACTCGCTCCCGCACGTCCACTTCTCGATGGCCACGCCCAACTGTCCGATGCTCGAGCACTTCCCCGAGCCGTCCTGGGCCGATCCCCTGCCGCCGCGCCGACCGCTCTTCGTCGGGGAACCGGAGGTCCGCGGTGATACCGTGCGACCGCTCGGCCGACCCGGCCTCGGCGTGACA
This sequence comes from uncultured Candidatus Rokubacteria bacterium, assembly GCA_963765195.1. GTDB lineage: Bacteria > Methylomirabilota > Methylomirabilia > Rokubacteriales > DASRDR01 > DASRDR01. Next base: position 47,492 of record CAVXVV010000079.1, on the reverse strand, counting down.
CTCGATCGCGAGCGCCTCGCGGAGCTCCTGCGAGCATGACGGGCGGCGCCCGACCGCGAGCCCTCGTGCTCACCCACGTGTTCCCGGACCTCACGCCGGAGCGCGCGGTGCTGGAGCCCCACGGAATCGACGTGATCGACGGCGCCCTGCTCGGGCCCGAGGCGCGTCTCCGGGAGGCCGCGGCGTGCGATGCCCTCCTCGTCCAGGACACGCCGATCGACGCCGCCTTCATCGGACGTCTCTCGCGCTGCCGGGTGCTCGGGCTCTACGGTGCCGGCGTCGACAACGCCGACGTCGGCGCGGCGCGGCGCCAGGGACTCGCCGTGGTCCACGTGCCCGACTACGGCACCGAGGAGGTCGCCGACCACGCGCTCTGTCTCCTGCTCGCGTGCGCGCGGGGGCTGGCTCCCCTCGGGGCCGCAATGCGGGCGGGGGCATGGGACTACGGCGCCGCCGCGCGGCCGCTCCACCGGCTGCGGGGCCGGACGCTCGGCATCGTCGGTCTCGGCCGGATCGGCCGACGCCTGGCTGCCAAGGGGCGCGCGCTCGAGCTCCGGATCCTGGGCACGGACCCGGCAGTCGGACCGGCCGAGGCCGCCGCAGCCGACATCGACTGGCGCCCGCTTGCCGACCTCCTGGCGGAGTCGGACTTCGTCTCGCTGCACGCGCCGCTCGTGCGGGCCACCGAGGGGCTGATCGGGAGCGCCGAGCTCGCGCGCTTCAAGCCGGGAGCCTACCTGATCAACGTCGCGCGGGGCGGACTTGTGGACGAGGCGGCGCTCCTCGAGGCCCTGGACGGGGGCCGGCTCTCTGGGGCCGGACTCGACGTCCTGGCCCTCGAGCCGGCTCCCGCGGACCATCCGCTCATCCGTCATCCCCGCGTCGTGATGACGCCTCACTCCGCCTGGTACTCGGAGGAGGCCATGCGCGACCTCCAGCGACTCCTGGCGGAGGACGTCCTGCGAGTCCTACGGGGAACGGCACCACGCTGCCCCGTGGCGGGTCCGGGGCACTGAGCGGGATGGGCCCACGCGGCGCCGCTCCCTCTGCGTCCCGAAAGGGGCCGGAGGTCAAGACGCTTGAGAAGGCGCTCCGCGTCCTCGCCCACCTCGGCGAGGCCAGACGGGAGTTGGGCATCCAAGACGTCGCGCGGGCCGTCGGGCTGCCCGCGAGCACCGCGTACCGCCTTCTCGCGGTCCTGGCCCGTCACCACTACCTCCAGCCGGGCTCCGCGCCAGGCCGCTACGCCCTCGGCCTGCGCCTGGCGGAGCTCGGTCACCTGGCGCTCGAGGGAATCGAGCTCCGGGCCAAGGCCCGGCCAGCGCTCGAGGCGGTGATGGCCGAAACGCAGGAGACGATCCACCTGATGGTGCCGGAGGGGGGCGCCGGAATCTACATCGACCGCGTCGAGAGCCCGCAACGGATCCGGGTCACGGCGAGTCTCGGCTTCCGGGAGCCGCTCCACGTCAGCGCCATCGGCAAGGCGATCCTCGCCCACCTGCCACGGGAGGACGCCGAGCGCATCCTCGCACGCGGGCTTGTCCGGATCACCCCGCGCACTGTCACCGACCCGGCGCAGCTGCGGCGCCACTTCCGCGAGATCGTCGCGCGCGGGTTCGCCGTCGATCTCGAGGAAGGAGAAGCGGGCGTCCGCTGCACCGGCGCGCCCGTCTTCGATCACCGGGGTCGCGTCGTCGCAGCAATCTCGGTATCGGCCCCCGCCTACCGGACGCCGCTCCCGAAGCTGCTGGGCTGGGGCCCGCGCGTCCGGGCGGCTGCCGACACGGTCTCGCGGGCGCTGAGCTTCCGGCCGGTGAGCTCGCCTCACCCGAGCCCCGCGCCCTAGCAGGACGCGCGACTCACGCCGCGCCCCCCGTTCAGAGCGCGACGCGGCGGAGACGCAGCGCGTTGCCGATCACGAACGTAGGAGACGATAGGCACCTTTCTCGCCCTGTCCTTCCTCAAAACCGCATCCGACTCGTTTGACGACGACCCATGCTCTTGTCACGAGCGCACCACGCCAGGACATCGGAGGTGGCGGGTCCGACGCAGGGACAGTCGGCAGCCTCAGACTATCGGCCCCGCCACCCAGAAACGGTGGATGTCGGCGTCGGACCGAATGGCGCCGGAAGGATCGCGTGGGGAGTCGCGGGTCAGTGGCGGCAGTCCGGCCGGGCGATGCGAGATCAGGCCGCGTGCCGGACGTAGCGATGATGCAGGTTCCCGACTTCGGGAAGCGCCACGACCCGGCCCGCCCCCGGCCGTTCGACGGGCCTCACGTCTGGCGCATCCTTGTCGAGCGATAGATGGGTTCGGGCGCGGTGATGGTACGCAACGTACGCAGTCAGGATGCGACGCAGGTGCGGCTCGCTCAGCACGAGAACATGGTCCAGACACTCGCGCCGCACCGAGCCGATGAGCCGTTCCACGAACGGATTCTGCCACGGGCTGGAGGGCGCGGTCAGGACTTCCCCGATGCCCATGCCCTTCACACGTTGCCGGAACGCGTCGCCATAGACCGCGTCGCGATCGCGGAGAAGGTAGGACGGCGCGGTGTCGTTTGGGAAGGCGTCCACGATCTGCTGGGCCGTCCAGTGTGCGGTGGGGTGCTCGGTGACGCTGAAGTGGACGACGCGCCGGCGATGGTGAGCGAGCACGAGGAACACGAAGAGCACCCGCAAGCGCGCGGTGGGGACCGTGAAGAAATCGAGGGAGACCAAGTCCCGGACGTGATTGGTCAGGAACGTGCGCCAGGTCTGCGAGGGAGGCATACGGCGCTTCGGCACCAGCCGGGAGACGGTGCGCTCGGCCACGTGGATGCCGAGCTTCAGGAGCTCACCGTGGATCCTCGGGGCACCCCAGAGGGGATTGGCCGCGGCCATCTTCCCGACCAGAGCCTTGAGCTCCGCGTTGACCGACGGACGGCCGACGGTGGGCCGCCCGGAGCGCTTGGTCCAGTGCTCGCGGAAGCGGCGCCGCTGCCACCGCAGGACGGTGTCGGGAGTCACGATCAGGAGGGGCTGCCTCCACCCCGCCCAGACCCTGGCCAGCCACACCCAGAAGAGGCGATCAGTCCGGCGAAGTTTGGGCCGTGTCGTCGTTCTCTTGTAGACGGCGAGTTGCTGGCGCAAGGCGATGTTCTCCAGGGCGAGAGCTGGCCGTGGCCGCCGCAGAGGAACGGGAGGAGTCGAAGCAGTGTGGAGCAGGAGGGTGATCATCGAGCTGGGATTCTCTCGGATCAGAGCCGACAGATCAACCACTTGGCGGCCGGACGGAGTTTTGGCGAAGGACAGGTTCGAGAAGGCGTCGGCGACCACCGACGAATCGCCGCGCGTCCTCTTGCTTCGCGCCGGCGGTCGGATGACCGGCGACGCCGCTATCGAGGCCCCCTGATCGAGCAGGAGTCCATGCGCAGCGTGGTCGAGGGAATCGGTTGTTGGTATGACCAGGAGTGAACGGCAGTGACGTCGTGGTCCGAACTTCGAGGCCGAATTTTCCTGGTGACCGGGCGGCGGTCCTTTCACGCGTCCGGTGCGAATCGCCAATTCGACCTAAGCACGTGTGTGCACTTCACCGGCTTCGGATCGAATCCGACATCGGCAGACGTCGACCGGGGCTGTGAAGCCTTCGAGGCCGGTGACTTCGATCTGGTCGTCGCCGTCGGCGGCGGTAGCGTCATCGACTTGGCCAAAATGATCGTCCGGAGGCGGAGGCCGCTGGTCGCCGTGCCGACCACGGCCGGCACCGGTAGCGAAGTGACGAATTTCGCCGCCGTGTACGTCGACGGCGTCAAGCACTCGGTTGAGGGCGTGCGTCCCGACCGGTATATCCTCGAGCCGGCGTTGCTCCGGAGCGCTCCACGATACGTGGCGATCTGCGCGGGCCTGGACGCGCTCTGCCAGTCGATCGAGTCCCTGTGGAGCCGTCAGGCCACCGAGGAGTCGAAGAGCTATGCGGCCCGCTCGGTGACGCTGGCCCGCGAGCACCTCGTGCCAGCGGTGGAAGGGTGCGCCGAGTCGCAGGCGAAGATGCTGCTGGCGGCGCATTGGTCCGGGCGGGCCATCGACATTTCCAAGACGACTGCCTCCCATGCCCTCTCGTACGCGTTGACCACGCGATTCGGAATTCCTCATGGTCACGCGGTGGCTCTGACGATCGATACGCTACGTGCCTACAACGACTGTCCAGCCGTCGAACGGCTGATGAGCCGGGCCAGCATCTCTGCGATTATGCGCCGGCTCGGCGTCGCCGGCAGCTTGCGCGAGCTCGGTAAAAGTGACGCGGAGATCGACCCGATCGCCGATCTGGTCGATCCCCAACGCCTCGCGAACAATCCGATTCCGCTCACCCGGTTCGATCTGGTCGCCATCCTGCGCTCCCACAGAGGAATCCGATGAGCGTGGAGCGCAGTGATCTGAATCGATCGGCGGCCGCGCTCTTCGAACGCCGGGTCGACGAGGGTTCGTCGCGAGTGGCGGTGCAGCACGGCAGCTTCGTGTTGCATTACGAGCAGCTCGAATCGCGCGCGAACGGGTTCGGCAACGCGGTGCTCGCGCGCCGCGGCGGCATGGCCGAGCCGGTGGCCGTCCTAGTGCGCGATCCCGCGGCCCTGCTGTCCGCGGAGCTCGGCGTGATGAAGTCCGGAAAGTACTACGTGGCGGTCAATCCGCTCTTCCCCGCCCCACGCATCCGCGCCATGCTCGAGGGGACGCGGTGCGCGATCGCCATTGTCGATTTGGACGGCGAGCAAGCGCTCGATGCGGCCGCAGTCTCGGTAGAGCGACTTCCCAGCGCCCCGCTCTCTTACGATGGGAAGCCGAGGCCGAGACCATCACCGAGGTGGTGCGGCACGCTTTCGATAGCGACGGGCCGAACTGAGTCCTCGCCAAGGTCCCGGCGGAGAAAGCGTCCGTTCCTCGCGCCCCCTACACGGGCCACGACTTCCGAGATCGATTCAGCGCGACCGTCGACGTTGAACGGAGGATGACAGTGCGCACGACCACCCAGCTACGTCGGCTCGTTACCCGACCCGAGATCGCCTTCCTAATGGAGGCCCATGACGGGCTGTCCGCGCGCATCGTAAAGGAAGCCGGCTTCGAAGGCATCTGGGCCAGTGGGCTAACGGTGTCAGCTTCCTTCGGGGTACGCGACAACAACGAGCTCTCCTGGACGCAGGTAGTCGACCACGTGGCCTTCATGGCGGAAGCAGTCCCCGTGCCCGTGTGTTGCTCGACGGCGACACCGGCTATGGCAACTTCAACAACATGCGACGCCTCGTCCGGAAGCTCGAGCAGGTGGGTGTGGCGGGCGTCGTCATCGAGGACAAGATCTTCCCTAAGACCTCCCTAAGACCAACTCCTTCCTGCGGTCCGAGATCCAGCCGCTCGCCGACATCTCGGAGTTCTGCGGCAAGATCAAGGCGGGGAAGGACAGTCAACGAGATCTTGACTTCGTTCTGATCGCCCGCGTGGAAGCGCTCATCGCGGGCTGGGGCCTCGCTGAGGCGCTCAAGCGCGCCGAGGCGTACCACACGGCCGGCGCGGATGCCATCCTCATTCACTCGCGGCAGTCCAGTCCCGCGGAAATCTTCGCCTTCCTCGCCGCATGGGGACAGCGTTCACCGGTGGTGCTCGTACCCACTACGTATTGGCGCACCTCAACGCAGGCCTTCCGCGCGCGCATGGTTAGCGTTGTGATCTGGGCGAATCACCTGCTGCGCTCATCGATCGGCGCCATGAAAGAGACTGCGGAGCGTGTCCACGACGACGAGTCGCTGCTGGCCATCGAGCCGCACGTCGCTCCGCTTCAAGAGATCTTCCGCCTCCAGGGCGACGCGGAGCTGGCTGAGGCCGAGCGGCGCTATCTACCAGCGCGAGACTCTAACGTCGATCGTCATTGCAGGAGTTCTCGGAAACGTGGGCGAGACGCGTTGCCATCGGTCGACAGTCGGACGGGTGTCGTGATCGCGGCCGGCCGTGGTGCGCGTATGGGAGAGCTCATTGCCGCGCGCCCGAAGTGCCTGCTTCCATTCGCCGGACGGGTCCTGCTCGATTACACGTTGGCCAATCTCCGAGCGGCGAGATGTCGACGTATCGTGATAGTGACCGGGTATCGACATTCGGACATCGAGGCGCACGTCATTGGCCAGGACGACGTCGTGTGTGTGCGCAACGGGTCGCCGAGTGAGACGAACGTGCTGCATTCGCTCATGTGCGCGCGGCCGTTTCTGAATGGGGCTACGATCATCACGTATTCTGACACGGTCGTTGCGTCTCGCGTCATGGAGTCGATTGTGTCGACTCCTGGTCGTATCGTGGTCGGGGCGGATGTCTCGTGGCGATCCAGGTACGAGAATCGGGTGGAGCATCCCGTCTCGGAGGCAGAGAAAGTGCGGATCGACGGAGAACACAACGCCGTGGACTTTGGGAAGCACCTGCCTGAATCGTCGCCGTCCGCGCATCAGATCGCCGAGTTCATCGGAGTCGTGTGCACGACATCGGAAGGTAGTCGCATACTGGTTGACGCCTTCAGCGCGGCCGATGCGCGTCTCGGTCCATCGGATCCGTTTCACGCCGCTGCGAGATGGCAGAACGCATATCTCACCGACCTCCTGAAAGAGTGCGTTGATAGGGGCGAACGGGTCGACGTGGCGCCGGTTTCCCGGGGCTGGGTCGAGATCGACACCCCCGAGGATTATTCGCAACTGCCTGCGCTCGCGAAATCACAGGACCTCGGGTTCGCGATCGGTGACGACTGACCGCGAGCAGCCATGGTCGACAGTGAGCTGCTTCGACTCGAGGCGTTAGGCGCGCGTCTGCGCGCTGAGGCGAACGACCTCAAGCGAACCGCCGAGGCGGTGGCGCACGACCTCGGGTGTTCGGAGGATCTGGTTCGCCACGTATTCGACGGAGTCGCGTCGGCCGACGAGGCGGACGCATTTGTCCGCCGATTTTGCCAACACTATTCCGTTGCGTTGCGAGACCTCGCCGCGCACGTCGCCCCGAACGGCCCGAGACGCCAGACGGAGGCGAGTCTCGATCGACGGCGTGGACGCTTACGTGGTGACCGAGCTCGCGCGCAGCTCGCGGCAGCCGAGCCTCAAGTCGTTCACCGTCGTGCCGATCGCACGCTCGGAGGAGGCCTCCACTAATTCCTAGTTGTGCCCGAACCGAACTGCCTGAATCCTGGAGTCCCTATCCGCTTGAGATGATGCACCTCTCCGAGCAGCGATGGGCCGCGTCGATGCTCCTGGTGCGGGATGGTGTGGTAGCAGGGTGGTAGCAGACTCGACGACCGTTGCTCATCGCCGGGTCAAGTCCAGAGACTGCGGGATAAACGGAGTGGCGCGGCACTCGGTGTTACACAGCTGGTCAGATTGAGAATCTATAGGAACTCACCCTAAGCCGGGTCGGGCTGGGCACGGGCTCTCTACCGGAATGGCCGAAAGCCGGGGCAGGTCAGTGGGCTCAGCGAACTGCAGCCTCTGGTGCCCGTAGAGGGGGCGGAGATGACCGACACCGCGGCGTAGTCAGCCAGAGGGCTGGGTGTCGGAAGAGCCTCAACATGAACAGACAAGGCGATCGAGTCTAGAGAACAGCCAAAAGCGCTACCTTCAGATCTGCCGCCGATTGAATTCGGCCCTTCGATGTCTTCTGGTCCTCCCGCCCAAGGTGCGGGTCGCGAGATGGCGCCTTCGCTGGGTTCCTACCTGAGGATCTCCACGGCCGCGCCCCGTTCGCGGCACAGGAGCCGCTCTTCGCCAGCGCCCTCGCGGCGTCCCTGCAGGGTCGGGTGGCTCGGCCCGCGGGCCGGCCGTGGCGCGTCCCCGTCACCGCGGGGCGGTCGGGGCGGATCCAGCCCTGCTCGGCGCAGTGATCCAGGGCCGTCATCTGATACGGGTAGTGGATGCCCCCCAAGTCGCTGCGGAGCGCTGCGGCGAAGGTGTGGCCGTAGCCGCTGCCCGCGCTCGCCCACAGCGTGCGGCGGAAGGCGGAGTACTTCAGACTCTCGCGCCTCAGTGTCAGCGGGGCCGAGGCCGTCTGCCGGCGGTGCCGTCAAGACCCTCCCGCCCTCCGCAGCCCGGCCATTGCCGGTCACAACCAGGGCACGCTACACTTTGGCCACCTCAGGAATTCGCTGACCAAGGGATTCGGGGAGGCGGCCTCAGGACCGTGCCCGGGAAAGGTGCTCGCAGTGCTCAGGTTCCTTTGCGATTTCACCGATCCCTGGCTTACTCCGGGTCGTGGGCCCGGGGTCGGGCGGCGTCCTGGTGCGGTCTCAGTTCGAGCCGGACGAAAGGCGCCCGGCATTGCGGAGGCTGACACGGCGCCGGAGAGGGGACCCATGGAGCGACGACCCGATCCTCCGACATCTCTCGTTACGCTCGGTCCGTTCTTGATCCTGCTGTCCGTGATGGTTGGGAGCGCGCTGGCGCCGGGGCTGTCGTGGGCGGGCGCGCTCAAGGGCACCGTTCGCTTCGCGGGCGCCCCCCTCGAGGCGAAGAAGGTCGCGGTCACGACGGATCAATACATCTGTGGCAAGGAGAAGGACGCCGAGGACCTCGTGGTGTCCCGTGATCGGGGGATCAAGAACGTCGTAGTCTGGCTCCAGACGGCTCCTCCCGGGACGAAGTGGGAGGGGCCTTCAGCTCCCGTCCAGACGGACCAGAATCAGTGCGTGTTCGTGCCGCGGGTGGTGGTGGTGCCGGCCGGAGGAACCGTGGAGTTCCTGAATAACGATCGCCTGCTTCACAACCTCCACGCTGCGAGTCCCCGTGAGAACCCTGCCTTCAACCGCACCCAGCCGAAGGGTCGGACGATCCCGATCGTGTTCAAGCGGCCGGAGATCATCCGGGTGGACTGCGACCTCCACCCCTGGATGCGCGCGTGGGTGGTCGTCGCCGAGCACCCCTTCTACGCGCTCACCAACGACCAGGGCGAGTTCGCGCTCGCAAACGTTCCCGCGGGGCAATACACGCTGCAGATCTGGCAGGAGACCCTGGGCACGGTGGCCCGAGCCGTCACCGTGAGCGACGCGGCCGTCACGACGGTGACCGTCGAGATGGCGCCGAGGTAGGGTCAGCCCTCGGGGGCGAGCCGCCGGATGGTCTGGAGGAGCTCCCGGGGACTGTAGGGCTTCGCCAGGTACGCGGAGGCCCCCGCCTCCATCGCCCACTGCTCGTCGCCGCTGAGCGCGAAGGATGTGATGACGATGATGGGGATGTGGGCCGTCCGAGGGTCGGTGCGGATCCGGCGGGTCGCGTCCAGGCCCGACAGGCGGGGCAGCTGGATGTCCATGATGATGAGTTCTGGCACCTCCCGCTGGGCGGTGTCCACGCCGGCCTCGCCATCGACGGCCTCGATCAGGCGATAGGACGTGCGGCCCAGCAGGTCCCGGACGATCTTGCGGTTGAACTCGTTGTCCTCGATGTAGAGGATCCGTTTCTCGCTCATGCGTGGGCTCCCCCCGAGACCCTGAGCGGGATCGAGAAGAAGAAGGTCGAGCCCTTGCCCACCTCGCTCTCGACCCAGATCCGTCCGCCGTGCAGCTCGACGAACCGCTTCGTGATACTGAGCCCCAGACCGGTCCCGCCGAACTCGCGGGTGATGGTCGGATCCGCCTGGCGGAACTCCTCGAAGATGTGTCCGATCTGGTCCGGGGGGATGCCGATCCCGGTGTCCGAGACCCGGTAGAGGAGTCGCTCGCCCTGTTGCTCCACCCAAATCTCCACCCGACCCTGCGCCGTGAACTTCAGCGCGTTCCCGGCGAGGTTCGTGAGGCACTGCGTGATGCGCTTGGCGTCGCCGACGGCGAGGGGGATGTCCGGCTGGGTCGCGGCGACGAGCTCGAGTCCCTTCTCAGCGGCCAGCGAGCGCAGCGAGAGCTTCACCGTGTTCACGACGTCCTCGACGGCGTAGTCCCCTAGGGCGAGATCCATGCGGCCCGCCTCAATCTTGGCGAGATCGAGAACGTCGTTGATCAGGCGGAGGAGTTGCGTGCCGCAGGTCCGGATGTCGGCGACCGGCTCCCGGATCGCCGGCGGGGCCTCGCCGTAGACGTCGTCGAGGATCATCTCCGTGAAGCCCAGGACCGCGTTGAGGGGGGTCCGCAGCTCGTGGCTCATGCTGGCCAGGAAGTCGGACTTGGCCCGGCTTGCCCGCTCCAGCTCGTCGTTGAGCGTTCTCAGCTGCTGGCTGGCCTGGCGCTGCTCGTCGTTGAGCGTCGCGAGCCTCTGGCTCATCGCGTTCATCTGGCCCGCCAGGTCGCCGAACTCGTCGCGATTCGGAACCTCGATCGTCGCGCCGAAGTCGCCCTTCGCCACCCGGCTGAGAAAGCCGTGGGCCTCGCGCACGGGCAGGATGAACGACCATGAAATCACGAAGCCGAGCACCAGGGCCAGCGCGATCGAGACCCCGGCGAATGCGCCGGTGATGATCACGGCCCGTCGATGAGCCGCCGCGACGCTCGAGCGCAGGGTCGCCATCTCGTCTTCCTCCGCCTTCACGACCTCGCCGACGAGTCCCTGGATGCGCTGATAGAGGGGGTACCCGGTATTGAGCTGGAGCGCCATCGCCTCCTCGGTCTTGCCGTCGCGGATCAGGTTCGCGATATCGGCCACGGTGGTAAGCACCTCGTCCTGCGCGGAACGAATTCGCTGGATGAACGCTCGTTCCCCGGTCGGCGCGGCGGCCTCGATCCGGGCGAGCGTGTCGTTGAACCGGTTGTTCTCCCGCAAAATGTTGGAGATCGTGGCCTCGTCCCTGAGGAGTAGCGCCATCGCGGTGAAGTTCATCTGCATGGCCAGCGCGTGCTCGATGCGGCGGGAGGCGTCGACACGCGTGTGCGCCTCGTCGAGGAGCCGGATCTGTCTGGACATCCCCCTGACGACCTGAAGGCTAACCGCTCCCGTGAGGATGAAGAGCAGCGCTACCAGGAGGAACGCGCCGAGGAGCTTCGTGTGGACGGAGGCGTGGATACGAGCGACCGACCGGACCAGCGCTCCGATCGGCGAGCGGATCAGGAGAGAGCGCAGGAGTCTCTCGCCCGGTTCCAGCACGGCGTTCCAGACCGGAGGGAGATGCCCGCCGGAGGATGGGACCTGCCGCGGGCGCATGTGGCGCGCTTCCCTGGGACCAGTAGAAAGCCAAAAGTGCTGTGGGATGACGTCAAGGCAGTCAGGATTGACAGGTCCCGCGCGAGGGCCTTAAGCTTCCGCCATCGTTGGTGGATGATCCCTTCACCCTGGGCAGCATGATGCAGTGATGCGCGGCCGTCAATCCCGCGTGGCGGTGCTGAAAGCCGTCTTCCTCGCGGGGGATCCAACCCGGGTTCGTGACTGACCCCCGTCCCTCTACGAAATGAGGAGGCGATAAATGGGTGGTTCAGGTCCAACGCGAGAACGCACTCCCCATGACCCTGGCCGCCGGCGGTTCCTCGGACGTGGCGCCGCGCTGGGGGCGGGCTTCCTGACCGGGGCCGGGCGTCCTGGCTTGAGCCAGGCCCAGCCGGCGCCCGATGACCCCAGCAAGGTCCTCGGGGGCCCCGTGCGGCCCTACGGCGAACGCTCGCGCTTCGAGCAGGCGGTCCGACTGCGGGCAACGCCCAGCAAGACGGATGAGGTCGGCGTCGGCAACTCCACACCGCTGGACGACACGCTGGGGATCATCACGCCGTCCGCACTGCACTTCGAGGTCCACCGCGGCGGCGTTCCTGACATCGACCCTGGAAAGCACCGCCTGCTGATCCACGGCATGGTCGATCGTCCGGTGAGCCTGAGCGTGGAGGACCTCAGGCGCCTGTCCTCGACCTCGCGCATTCTCTTCCTGGAGTGCCAGGGCAATAGCCAGTTCGAGTGGCGCAAGCCGACGGCGAAGGGCGTCGCGGGCACGCACGGCCTCACGAGCTGTAGCGAGTGGACCGGCGTGCCCCTCTCGCTTCTGCTGCGCGAGGCCGGCGTCCAGAAAGGCGCTGCGTGGGTCCTGGCCGAGGGCGCCGATGGCAGCGGCAACGAGCGCAGCATCCCGATGGCGAAGGCGATGGACGACATCCTGGTCGCCTATGGTCAGAACGGCGAGCCGTTGCGCCCCGAGAATGGGTATCCGCTCCGGCTGATCGTCCCCGGGTGGACCGGCAACATCAATGTCAAGTGGCTACGCCGCATCAAGGTGGTAGACCGGCCCTACCTGACACGGATGGACGGCACGGGGCAACCCGTCCTCCTGCCGGACGGCAAGGCCCGACGGAACAACTTCGTGATCGAGGCGAAGTCGGTGATCACCTCTCCATCGGGGGGTCACCGGCTATCGCATCCCGGGTTCCACGAAATCAGAGGCCTGGCATGGTCGGGTCGAGGGCTGATCCGCCGGGTCGAGGTCTCGACGGACGGTGGGAAGACCTGGCGGGAGGCTCGCCTCCAGAACCCAGTCCTCCCTCTCGCCCACACTCGGTTCAGACTCGACTGGCGTTGGGACGGGGGCGAGGCCGTTCTCCAGTCGCGGTGCACCGACCAGACCGGCTACGTCCAGCCGACGCTGGCCGAACTGGTCCGGGTCCGTGGGCTGAACTCACGCTTCTTCAACAACGCCATCCAGAGCTGGAAGGTGGCAGCCGACGGGAGCGTTCTCAATGTCCATGTCTAGTGCGCTCGCCGTCGCCGGGATCGGCCTGCTCGCGGTCGCGGTCACCGCGAACCCGTCGTGCGCGCAGCTTCCGACCTACGGCCTGGGCCGCGCGCCGACGGCCGAGGAGATCAAGGCCTGGGACCTCACGATCCCGTCCGACGGCCAGGGCCTGCCGCCAGGGAGCGGCACGGCCGCCCTGGGCGAGCCGATCTACGCGACGCGATGCGCCTCGTGCCACGGCGAGCGGGGTCAGAACCCCAAGTACGACCGCCTCGTCGGCGGCCAGGGCACCCTCAAGACGGACGCGCCCGTCCTGACCATCGGGAGCTTCTGGCCATATGCCACGACGCTCTGGAGCTACATTCGCCGGTCGCAGCCCGTCGACGAGCCCGGCTCGCTCACGCCTGACCAGGTCTACGCGGTGACCGCGTACCTCCTGTACCTGAACGGGATCATCGGCGAGTCCGACGTCCTCGACGCCCGCACGCTGCCCGCGGTCCGGATGCCGAACCTCGACGGCTTTGTGCCGGATCCGCGTCCTGATGTGGGCTCGACTCGGAAGCGAGCTACCCGGTGACTCTGGCCGCTCCCCAGCGGTGGAGCTCGCCCGTCGATTCGGCGCTCCGCAGCTCATCGGCCACTCAAAATGGATGCGCTTCGTCTAGTGAGAGGGAGGTTGACTCCTCTGAGCTTCAGCGAACCTTCTAATTCCTAATTACTTCCTGGTGCAAAAGTGATGGTTGGCGAATCGATCTCGGGCGGCGTGCGGTTCCGGCCTCCGTCGCATCCGTTCGGTCTCGCGTGGTCTATCTGTGTGTCCCATCGAGTCATTCGCCGGTTGCCATCATCCGGTCCGAGGGCTCGCGCGACCCAGCACCAGCAGGTTGTTGGCGATCACGCCGAGGCCCACCCACCGCTCCATCCCTCGGAGGCCCCGATACCGGCAGCGTCGGAGGCCGTGGCGGCGCTTCAGGGCGCTGATGCGTCCTTCGCAGCCGGTTCGCCATCTCAACGCCGCTCGAATCGCGCGGGAGCGGCCTTCCCGGCGTCGCCGCGGCAGGGCCACCGTGCGCACGCCGCGATCGTGCGCGGTCTGTTCATTCGCCCGCGAGGCAAAGCCACCATCGGCCGCAGCCAGGCGTGGCGCGCGGCCGAACAGCTGCGCGTGCCGGACCAGCGAGGGGACCCACAGCGCCTGATCCGGCACGCGGGTCTCGCAGACCTCGTAGTCGGTGATGAACTGGGTCTCGGCTTCCTGGATCTTCACCAGCTTGCCGAACTCCGTCGGCTTTACCGCCTTGCCCTTGCGGATCGCCTCCGTGTGCGGCTCGAAGAGGCTGAGCAGCTTGTCGGGATAGTGCGTGTTACCCGAGAGAATCCGGGCGCGCGTTTGCGCGAGCACCCGGCGCACCAGCCCGGTAGTTTCGCGCAGTTGCTGCGCCAGGCCCTCGACCGCCCCCTGCGCGAGGCCGACGCCCCGCACCGTGCCGCGCGCGACCTGCCGCGCTGCCGTCTCCGCTTGCCGGACCATGGCGCGGGTGTGCCCCATGAGCGCGCGGTAGAGTGTGCGCATCCGGAGCTTGACCGGCTCCTGTTTCGCCTGTCGGCTCAGCTGGGTGATCGCGAAGACCCGGCGGGCGACGCTCCGGGTCCGATCGCGGAGCCGGACCACGCCAACGGTGGCCGCCGTGCGCAGCCGCGTGAGCGTCCGAGTCAGCACGCGGACGCCATCCGCCAGGAGCGTGCTGTCGGTCGGATAGTGGATGTTCGTCTCGACCACGGTCGTGTCGACGCGGAGCCGCCAGCCCCGTACCACGCGGCGCTCGCCGGCCACCGCCACCAGGCGCTCGAGGAGCCGCTTGAGGGTCGGGCCATCGAGCACGCGGGCGAGCCGGATCAACGTCTTGGCGTCAGGGACCCGTTCGCCCTCGATGCGGCAGAAGGCGCGGTAGACGAGATTGGCCCGGACCTCGCGCTCGCACTCATCAAAGCTCCAGTCGAACAGATGCTTGAGGACGAGCATCCGGAGGATCACCACCGCGGGCGTCCCGGGGCGGCCACGCTGCCGGCTTCGCTCGTGGCGTCGGCCCAGGGCCTCGACCACGTGGTCGACCAGCGCGTCATCCGTGAGGACCTCATCAATCGACCGGAGCGTGGGATCCCAGAGCTTATCCCCGTCGGGCAGCAGAATCTCGACCAGGCTACGCTGGGCGAACGCGCGTCGGACCATCCTGCCTCCGCGAAGACCGTCGGGCTTTGGGTCGAGCCGGCCGTGACGCCCAGAGCTGCCGGCGATTCACCTCGGCGAGCTCCCGCAGCCGGGCCTGGAGCTCCTGCCAGGCGGCCACGCCGGCTCGGACCCGCGGGCCCAGGGCCTGCGGGACGTAGTAGCCCGCCGTGGTCCCGGCCGACCCCCGGAAGCTCATATAGAGATGGGGGCCGTGCTTTTGCCCGGCCTGACAGTGGCACCCGGCCCGACCGCAGGTGCGGTAGGTCTCGGACAGGGTGCCAAAGATCGCCTGGCGGGCCAGGGGCAGAAGCCGGCGGAGCAGGGCGTCGCGGGTCCTTCGAGGGAGCGTAATCGATGTCATCCGTTACGACTCTATCCGGAAACCCCCGCCAGGCCCAAGCTCAAAATGCGCCGTTCGGTCAGGTTCGCCCGGACACCCTGCCCGAAAACAGTGGCTGAGATGCCTCACTTTTGCACCAGGAAGTAATTAGAGGCCGGCGGAAGGAGGACGGAAAATCACGAGGTTGCCGGCCACTGCTACCAGTCTGCTACCGTCGCCTCTCGATCAGTGGCGCCTCGCCTACGGTTTTCGGCCGCCCGGTCTCGCCCAAATAAGGCGCGAAATCGCCTCGACCTCCCGCCGGGTCGGCTCGAACTGGTATTCCTGGTGGAATCGCTGCCCCTGAAGGGTACACTTATCCACGGTCGGCGTTCCGAGCAGTAGAGCCGTCCGGCCGGACGGCCTCTCACAAGCGGGAGGACCTCCATGGTGCGGTCTCTCGTGGCCTTGCTCCTCCGGCGAGTCCTCGCCTCGCTCGTGTGGAATGACAAGCACGCCAAAGACCTGGAGATCGTGGTCCTGCGCCACCAGCTTCAGGTGCTCCGCCGACAAGTCGGCCGCCCTCGGTTTGGGTGGAGTGACCGGCTGTTCCTCGCCGCGGCGAGTCGTCGCCTGGCGCGGGAGACCTGGCGCGCCTTCCTGGTAACGCCTCAGACCGTGCTCCGCTGGCACCGCGAGCTCGTCCGATGGAAGTGGTCCTATAGTGCCCGCGGGCGGCCGGGCCGACCGGCCCTCGACGAGGCGACGCGGGCGGTGATTCTCCGGTTGGCTGGCGAGAATCCGCGGTGGGGATATCAGCGGATTCAAGGGGAATTGGCGAAGCTGGGCCGGCGGGTTTCGGCGACCGCGATCCGGACACTCCTGAGCCGCCACGGGCTCGGGCCGGCCCCGCGCCGGGGCGGGGTGAGCTGGGCAGTATTCCTGCGCCAGCACGCCACGAGCATCCTGGCCTGTGACTTCTTCACAGTCGAGACGGTGTGGCTGAAGACGCTCTATGTGCTGTTCTTCATCGAACTGGGGAGCCGGCGGGTGCACCTTGGAGGGTGCACGGCGAATCCCGACCCTGCCTGGGTCACTCAGCAGGCGAGGAATCTCGCGCGGGAGTGGCTCGATGTCGAGGGTCAGGTGCGGTTCCTGGTGCGCGACCGGGACAGCAAGTTCACCCGGGCGTTTGACAAGGTCTTTCGGAGCGAGGCCGTCAGGGTGCTCCGCACGCCCGTGCGGGCACCCCGGGCCAACGCCTACGCGGAGCGCTGGATCCGGACAGTGCGGACGGAGTGCCTCGACTGGCTCCTCATTCTGATCGGACGCATCTGGAGCGCGTGCTCCGAGTTTATGTCGGCCACTACAATCACCATCGATCACACCGAGGGCTCGGCTTAGACGCGCCTCAGGGACAGCGCCAGCTGGCGGCGATCGCCTGCGCCGGAACTGGCGACGTGTATCGGCGGGACCTGCTCGGCGGTTTGCTGCACGAATACTACCAGGCCGCGGCATGAATCAGGGTTTGTGCACCCTTCAGGAGCAGCTCGCACATTCGTGCTCGTCGGGGCGGCGCTCGCGGCGCGGCAGCCCCCCGACCTCGCGGGCGCCGAGGCGCACTACCACGAGGCTCTGGAGCTCGCGACCCCGCTGGGCCTGGCTCCCCTCGTGGCGTGCTGTCACCTTGGGCTCGGCCAGGTGGGCCGGCGGCGAGGCGACGCTCGTCGGGCGCGGGAGCACCTGGACATCGCCCTGGCCGCGTTCAACCGGATGGGCATGACCCCATGGGCGCAGGAGACGGAGCGGGAGCGCGACGTGCTTTCTGGTGGATGAGGCGGCGATCCGCGAGGCGATCCGGACGGTGGCGGCGAGAGGCGTCACCCGGCGGCGGGTCGTTCGAGGCCTGGCGGCCCTCGGGATGACCGCGCCGGCGGTGTCGGCGCTCCTCGGCCCCGCTCCCAAGCGCCGGCGCCGGCCCGCGGCTGGGATCGATCCGAAGGACCGCCCTCGCGGCGGCGGCGGGCCGCTCCGGATGCTCTTCTGGCAGGCGCCCACGATCCTGAATGCGCACCTGGCGCTGGGCGACAAGGACACGATCGCCGCCTGCATCTTCTACGAGCCCCTCGCCGCGTTTGACGCGGAGGCGCGGCTGCGACCCCGTCCTGGCGGCCGGCGTCCCGAGCCGGGAGAACGGTCAGGTGGCGCCCGACGGGCGCTCGGTCGTCTGGCACCTGAAGCGGGGCGTCCACTGGCACGATGGCCGCCCGTTCACCGCCGATGATGTCGTGTTCACGTGGGAGTACTCGATCGACCGCGGGGTGGGAGGACGGTACCAGGACCTGGAGCGAGTCGAGAAGCTCAACGATCACGCGATCCGTGTCGTGTTCCGGGAGCCGACCGCCTTCTGGGCAGAAGCCTTCTGCGGGACCGACACCGGGCAGATCCTCCCCCGGCACGTGTTCGGTCCGTTCCGCGGCCGGGCCCAGGAAGCGCCCGCCAACCATCATCCCGTCGGCACCGGGCCATACCGGTGCGTCGAGTTCCGGCCGGCGGACGTGGTTCCGCGCCGAGCGGAACCCTCACTACCACGTCGCCGGCTGGCCGTTCTTCGACACGCTGGAACTGAAGGGTGGCAGCGACGCCGTCTCGGCGGCCCGCGCGGTGCTCCAGACCGGAGACGGCGACTACGCCTGGAATCTCCAAGTCGAAGACGAAGTGCTGACCCGGCTGGAGCGGGGCGGCCGCGGGCGTGTGCTGGTGACCCCGACCGCGCTTGTGGAACAGATCCTGCTGAACCTCAGCGATCCCTGGCGCGAGGTCGACGGCGAGCGATCCAGCCCCAAGGCGCCGCACCCGATCCTCGGCGACCCGCTCGTCCGCCGGGCGCTCGGGCTCCTGATCGATCGCTCGACCATCGCCACAGAGCTCTACGGGCGCTTCGGCAGCCCGACCGGGAACATCCTGGATGGACCCGCGGCCTTCGTGTCGCCGCATACCCGCTGGGCGTTCAATCCCGCCGGCGCCGAGCAGGCCCTGGAGGCCGCCGGCTGGCGCCGCGGCCCCGACGGCGTCCGCATCAAAGAGGGCCGCCGGCTGCGGCTGCTCTTCCAAACCAGTACCAACCCCGTCCGCCAGAAGACCCAGGCGGTGGTCAAGCAGGCGTGCGCGCGCGCGGGCATCGAGATCGAGATGAAGGCGGTCCTGGCGTCGGTGTTCTTCTCCAGCGACGCCGCCGACGGCTATGCGCGGTTCCACGCGGACCTGCAGATGTACAACGCCGGGCCGCCTCCCGACCCGCTGCGGTTCATGGAACGGTTCACGTCGTGGCGGATCCCGAGCAAGGCGACAGACTGGAGCGGTGGCAACGTCACGCGATGGCGCGACGACGGCTACGATGCGCTGTGGCGGGCCGCGCGGACCGAGCTGGACCCGGCCCGGCGCGCGGCGCTGTTCATGCGGATGAACGACCTTGTTGTGGCCAGCGGCGCGGTCATTCCCGTGGTCCAGCGAGCCCGAGTCGAGGCCGTGCGCGCGACCTCCAGTTCGAGATCTCGCCCTGGTTCTCTCCGCTGTGGAGTCTCGCGACCTGGCACCGCAGGGCGTAGGCCTGGGGCGGCGAGCGACTCCGACGATCCGAAGCGGAGACACCGGGCGGCCGAGATGATGCCAGAGCGAAGGACGGTTCACTCGGGAGTTCCGGGAGGGCGCGCCGGATTGGGAGGTGGTCCGCGAACCGGAGCCAGTCGTCGCGGGAACCCGTCTGCTCTTCCCAGACTTCGGATGATTGGTCGACAACGTGCGACCCTCTTGACTTAGACGCTCTCCCACTGTTTACGGGAGACTCCGGACTGCCGGAGGACGCGTGAGAGGAGCTCGACAGCAATGTCTCGGCCGTGCGGATTCGGAACGGTCACCACGACGTCCCCGCGGACCATGAACTGGTGCCGGCCGCCCGAGAAGGGGCCGTCGAACCCGAGCGCCCGGAGGCCCTGGATGAGCTTCCGGCGGGGGACGGGGCCCCACGGAGGCATCAGCTGGCTTGCTTGACTCGCACGACCGCCTTCCCGAGGGGGGGAACGCTCAGGCCCCGCGCCACCCGGACCAGGACCCACTCCTCGACGACCTCAGCTAGCTGATCCCGGCAGGCTTCGAGGGAGGCGCCGATTGCCAGCACGCCGCGAAGACGCGGGACCTCGCCGTAGAAGGTCCCGTCACGGAGCTTCTCGTAACGTGCCTTGTGCAGCGCGGTCTCGACGTACTGGCGGATCATGTCTCACACTCCCCTTCACGGTCGACGACACCGGCCGAAGCCTGGGCCGGCATACCAGTGAGGTTCGACTCGATGCCGTGAGCCATCAGGCTACCACGGCAGTGCCGCATGTCTCCCTGATGAGCCGGACCACGGTGGCACGCCACCATGGGTGGCTGTATAGGTGGCTGTTGCCCATCATCATCAGTCACAACTCATCGTCTTCCGTCATGAGTATCGAGGCGAAGAATCGCCGCTCCAGCACCGGCTGATTCTATGACTGACAATGACAGCTCGATACGGACTGAGACGGATGAGACGGCGTCCGACCAGTTTGAAAATCTGGGGTCCTAGGCCAGCCTAGACGACGGGGACGCCTGTGTTGACAAGACCTTACACGACACATGAGCTTCTCGTCAAGAAGGGCCAGGTGGCTGTTTTCGTGGCTGTGTGGGACACCGAAACGAGCAATGCACGGCGTCTGGCCGCCGTGCAAACCCGGCACGCTCGTTCATGAACGGCCTTTCCTCGTGGCCGGCCACCGTACGGCAGCGACCCAAGGGATGCTTACCGAGCACTCCCACAGCAGCCCAATCGCCAGCCGTTCGAACAACCCCGTGAACTGCGACCCCGGCTCCGCCCACGGCACCCGAATCTGCTTCACCCCATGGGCCTCGCAGTCGATCCGGGGCACGTCCGCGTCGATCCACGTCGTGAACTGACAGGTGTCGAGGTGCCGCCACCGCCGCGGCCGACTGTCGTAGCGCTCCGCCGCACTCCCGCACTCGGGGCAGGCGAAGGGGCCCGGTCCGGCGTCCTGTCCCTTCCATTTAGTCGATCCAGGTACCTTGGGACCGGCTGCGGCCCTTGGTCGTGGGGCCTCTGATACGACGGACTCCCAGCATGGACCACTTGGCTCCACGCAAAGCCACCGAAAGTGGGTTCCAGCGCACCGAGGCGCACGCACCGCCCGGCGACGTCAACGTGGCCGGTACACCCAGCGGGAGGCGAGATCTTACGCCGCCAGCCGGCTGTAGCGATGATGGAGGCCGCCGACAAGAGGCGTCTCAACGATTCTGCCCAGGTCGGGACGGTGTACCGCTCTCGGGTCCGGGGAGTCCTTGTTCAGGGAGAGGTGCGTCCGGACGCTGTGGTAGTAGGCAAGGTAGTCTCGCAGCAGCCGACGCAGGTGGATCTCGTTGAGCACGACCATATGGTCGAGGCACTCGCGGCGTAGGGTTCCGATGAGGCGTTCCACGTACGGATTCTGCCAAGGGGACCGAGGCGCCGTCTTGACTTCGCGGATCCCCAGGGCGTGCACGCGGCGCGAGAACATGACCCCGTAGAGCCCATCGCGATCGCGCAGCAAGTAGCGCGGTGCGGTGTCCCAGGGGAACGCCTCGACGATCTCCTGGGCCGTCCACTGGGCCGTGGGGGCGTCGGTAACGTTGACATGCACGACGCGTCTCCTGTGGTGCGCCAAGATCACGAAGACGAACAGCACCTTGAACGTCGCCGTGGGCACGGTGAAGAAGTCCACGGAGACGAGGCTCCGGAGGTGGTTGTCGAGGAACGTGCGCCAGGTCTGCGACGGCGGCGCCCGGTGGCGGACCAGATACTTGGAGACCGTCGCCTGCGAGATCTCGATGCCCAGCTTCTGGAGTTCCCCGTGAATCCGCGGCGCGCCCCACAGGGGGTTGGCGCGAGACATTCGTCGGATCAGCGCTCGGACCTCCGGCGCGACGGCCGGACGCCCTGGCCCGTTTCGGCGACTCTTCCAGGCCCAGAAAAGCGTGAAGCCGGCGCGCTGCCACCGGATCACCGTCGCGGGTTGGACGACGGAGACGGCATCCGTCCAGCCGCTCCATAGGCGGGACAGCAGGACCCACAACAGCCGGTCGGACGTCCGCAGGCGTGGGCGCGGCGCAGTGCGCTGGAGGACGGCCAGTTGGTGCCGTAACGCGAGGTTCTCGAACACCAAGGAGCGCTGGGTTCTGACACCACGGAGGAGGCCGATGAGGATGAGGGTGATCATGCCGGCCATCATCGATCAGGCCGGCCGAAAGTCAACGTTGACAAGGCGGACGGAGTAAATAGAAGGCACACCCATCTAGCGCCCGAGGCCGGGTCGGGGTAGGGTCGGGACGCCCGTGCCCACGGAACGGCCGGAAAGCCGAGCGCCGGCGGCGGTCCAGGGGTCCGGCGCCGCGTGATCGTGGCCGGCAGTGGGCCGGAATCGGGAGACGTTAGATATGCACTGTCCCCGGTGCCAGCGCGAGAACCCCACGCAGGCGAGGTTCTGCGAGAAATGCGGCGGCCCTCTCAAGGGGCCCGGCCCTGTCACGCGGTCTCACGCAGATGACCTGAAAACCGAGGTCGAAAGCCTCAGACAAGCGCTGACCGAGGCCGTAGAGCAACAGAAGGCCACGGCGGAGCTCCTGCAGACGCGGAACCGCGAGCTTGCGGACGCGCAAGAGCAGCAGGCGGCGGCGAGCGAGATTCTTCGCGTCATCGCCACCTCGCCGACCGACGTCCAGCCCGTGTTCGCGGCAGTGTTGATAAGCGCCGCCCGTCTGTGCAATGCCCTCGATGCCTCAATCTTCCAGGTCGACGGTGACGGGCTCCGCTTGGTCGCTCACGAGGGACCGATCCTCTCTCATCCTGTGGGCGAGTTCCCCCTGATTCGTGGCACGACCGTGGGACGTGCGGTGCTCGACCGGCGAACGATCCACGTCCCCGATGTGCAGGCCGCGGTCGATGAGTACCCTGACGCCAGTTTCTTTGCGCGATCATTCGGTTTCCGGACAACGCTGAGCGTTCCTCTGCTCCGCGGGACCGAGGCCATCGGAGCGATCGCCATCCGGCGGACCGAGGTTCGGCCGTTCACCGATCGGCAAATCGAGCTTCTGGAGACCTTCGCCGCGCAGGTCGTCATCGCGATCGAGAACGTGCGCCTCTTCAACAAGACGAAAGAGGCCCTCGAGCAACAGACGGCGACGAGCGAGATCCTGCGGGTCATAGCGAGCTCGCCGACCGACCTGCAACCCGTGCTAGACGCCATGGCCGAGAGCGCCGCACGCCTCTGTACCGCCTATGACGCGAGCATCCTTCGCCTAGACGGCAACGTCCTGCGTTCAGCGGCCCACCATGGCCCGATCCCCACCAATCCTCTGGGGCTTCCTGTGCCCGTGATTCGCGGCACAGTGAACGGACGCGCGGTGCTTGATCGGCAAGCCGTCCACGTGGCGGATCTGCAGGCCGAGGTGGAGGAGTTTCCGGAAGGTAGCATGTTCGCTCGGGATCTCGGCCACCGCACTCTGCTGAGCGTTCCGCTGCTGCGCGAGGGCATAGCCATCGGCACGATTGGGGTCCGACGCACCGAGGTCCAGCCGTTCACCGACACGCAGGTGGAGCTGCTGAAGACCTTTGCCGACCAGGCCGTGATTGCGATCGAGAACGTCCGGCTGTTCACGGAGCTGCAAGAGAAGAACCGCGCCCTCGTGGAGGCCCACGCGGAAGTGACCGAAGCGCTGGAGCAGCAGACGGCGACGAGCGAGATCCTCCGCGTGATCAGTGGCTCGCCCACCGATGTGCAGCCCGTCTTCGATGCAATCCTAGAGAGCGCCGTGCGCCTCTGCGGCGCCACTGTTGCGGCGGTCTACCGGTTCGACGGCGAACGGCTCGAGCAGGTTGCCGCTCACAACTCTGCGCCCGGCGCGGGAGTCGCCCAAGAGGTCTTCGGTGGAGCCCCGACCCGCGACACCGTCGCGGGTCTGAGCGTGCTGGAGAGTCGGGTCGTCCACATCGAGGACGCCCCGAGAGCCGGACTCCCCAGCCTTCGGCGATTCGCGGAGCTTCTGAACTTTCGCGGAATCCTGGGCGTCCCCATGCTGCGGGGCGGAATGCCCATCGGGTCGATCGTAGTCACCCACCCGGAAATCGGGTTCTCAGCGAAGCAGATTGAGCTCCTCGAAGACCTTCGCCGACCAAGCGGTCATCGCCATCGAGAACGTCCGCCTGTTCACTGCGCTTGGGACGCGTAATCGCGAGTTAACGGAGGCGCTCGAGCAGCAAACGGCCACCGCCGAAATGCTCCGGGTCATCAGCCAATCACCGACGGACGTGCAGCCTGTCTTTGACGCCATCGCCAGGAACGCCCTGGCCCTCTGCTCAGGAAAGATCGGTGGGGTCTTTCGCTACCAGGATGGGTTGATCCACCTTGCCGCGGCGCATGGTGCGACGGATGAGGCGTTAGCGCAGGTACGTGGGCGCTTCCCGGTGGCGCCGGGAGACGGGACTCTGGTCGGCCGGGTGATCCGAGACCGTGACGTGGTGAACGTGGCGGATCTAGAGAATGACCCGCGGGTCCCCGCCCCCGTGCGCGAGTCGGGGCGAGTCCAGGGTGTGCGCAGTCAACTCATGGTGCCGATGCTGCGTGATGGCGACCCGATCGGCGCCGTCGCGGTGTCGCGAGCCGAGGCGCGTGAGTTCTCGGAGAGCCATATCGCCCTCCTCCGGACCTTCGCCGACCAGGCGGTGATCGCCATCGAGAACGTGCGGCTGTTCCAGGAGCTGCAGGAGAAGAACCGTGCGCTCTCGCAGGCACACGCGCAGGTGACAGAGTCGCTCGAGCAGCAGACCGTCACCGCTGAGATCTTGCGGGTCATTGCAAGCTCGCCGACCGACCTCCAGCCGGTCATGGAGGCTGTCGCCGAGAACGCTGCCCGAGTGTGCGGAGCGACGGATTCGTCGATCTTCCGTCTGGAAGGGGAGCACCTCCGCCTGGTGGCACGACATGGATCGCTGCCCAGACCACTGGCGATCGGAGACACCTTGCCCGTCATTCGCGGCTACGTCGCCGGACGAGCTGTGTGCGACCGGCGAACGATCCACGTCGCGGACATCAGGGCGGCCGAGGCGGAGTTTCCGCAAGCCGTGTCCGGCAACAGGCAGGCCGGGTCCTTCAACCGGACCATGATGGCCACGCCTTTGCTGCGCGAGGGCGCGCCCCTGGGCGTCATTGTTATCACTCGGGGGCCCGAGGTTCATCCTTTCTCGGCCACAGCAGATCACGCTCCTCGAGACCTTCGCCGACCAGGCGGTCATCGCGATCGAGAACGTGCGGCTGTTCACGGAGCTGCAGGAGAAGAATCGCGCGCTCACCGCCGCCCATGCCCAGATCAGCGAGACCCTGGAGCAGCAGACCGCCACGGCCGAGATTCTCCAAGTCATTTCGCGCTCGCCGACCGACGCGCAGCCGGTGTTCGATACCATCGTCCGGTCCGCGGTGCGCCTGTGTGACGCAGTGCGGAGCAACGTCCAACTGTTCGACGGCGAACTGATGCATTGGGTTGCGCAGCACAATATCGAGGCGATGGACTTGATTCCCCGGCTCTACCCGATGCGGCCGGATCGAAGCCAGGCAGCGAGCCGCGCGGTCCTGACGAGAAGCGTCGTGCATCTGCCCGACGTCCTGGACGATCACGAGTACCGCCGAGATGTGGCTTTGAGTGGCGGCTGGCGCAGCCTGCTGTCGGTACCGATGGTCCGGGAGGGAGACCCCATCGGGGCGATTACCGTCATGAGGCACGAGCCCGGGTGGTTTTCGGAGACCCAGATCGCGCTGCTCCAGACCTTCGCCGACCAGGCCGTCATCGCCATCGAGAACGTCCGGCTGTTCAAGGAGCTGCGAGGCGAGGACAGCCGAGCTGACGCGCTCGGTGGAGCGAGCTCACAGGCGCTGGGCGAGGTCGGCCGTGCGGTCAGCTCGACGCTGGACCTCGACACGGTGCTCGACACGATCGTGGCCCGCGCCGTCCAGCTCTCGGGCACGACGGCGGCGTCATCTACGAGTTCGACGAGGCGACCGCAGGCCTTCGAACTGAGGGCGAGCCATCGGACCGAGGCCGAGCTAGTGGACGCGCTGCGGGCGGTCGCCGATCCAGCTCAGGGAGAGGGCGCGACCGGGCAGGCGGCACTCCGCGCGGATCCCGTCGAGCTCGCCGACATCCTCGAGGACCGGCAGTACCAGTTTGAGCCGGGTACGTGTCGATCCTGATCGCGGCTCGGCTATCGATCCGTCCTGAGCATCCCGCTGTCTGCTCGAGGAGCGGATTCTGGGCGCGCTGACCGTATCGCGGCAGGCGAGCCGGGACAGTTCCCGCCGGAGATGGTCAATCTCCTCCAGACCTTCGCCACCCAGTCCGCTCTGGCCATCCAGAACGCCCGGCTCTTCCGCGAGATCGCGGACAAGGGCCGGCAGCTCGAGGCGGCCAGCCGCCACAAGTCCGAGTTCCTGGCCAACATGTCCCACGAGCTGCGCACGCCGCTGAACGCGATCCTCGGCTTCTCGGAGGTGCTGGCGGAGCGGATGTTCGGGGAGGTGAACGAGAAGCAGGCCGAGTACCTCCAGGACATCCTGTCCTCGGGCCGGCATCTCCTCTCCCTGATCAACGACATCCTCGACCTCGCCAAAGTGGAGGCCGGTCGGCTCGAGCTGGAGCTCGGGCGGTTCCATCTGCCGACCGCCCTCGACAACGCCCTCACCCTCGTCCGGGAGCGAGCGACCCGACACGGGATCACGCTCACCCAGTCCGTAGACGAGCGGCTCGACGATATCGTCGCCGACGAGCGGAAGATCAAGCAGATCCTGCTGAACCTCCTCTCCAACGCGGTGAAGTTCACCCCCGAGGGCGGCCGAGTGGGCCTCACCGCCACGGCGGCCGATCGCGCCGTCACCATCGCGGTCAGCGACACGGGGGTCGGGATCGCGCCCGAGGACCAGGCGGCCATCTTCGAGGAGTTCCGCCAGGTCGGGCGCGACGACGCCCGCACGCAGGAGGGCACGGGACTCGGGCTGACGCTGGCCAAGAAGTTCGTGGAGTTGCATGGGGGGCGAATCTGGGTCCAGAGCCAGGTGGGCCAGGGGTCGACGTTCAGCTTCACGCTGCCGATTCGGCCTGGACGGCAGGACTGCGAGCGACGAGGGTGGAGGCGCGCCTCCACGGCCATGACGTGTCCCCGGTGCCAGAAGGAAAACCCCGGCGATGCCGCGTTCTGCCAAGAGTGCGGGACCCGGCTCGCGACTGGCTGCCCGAGTTGCGGGACTGTAAACCAGCTGGACGCCAACTTCTGCAAGAAGTGCGGTCAACGGGTCAGCAGACCCCAGGCCGAGCCCGCAGTGTCCGGCCCGCGATTCGGCTCACCGGAGACCTACACCCCCAAGCACCTCGCCGAGAAGATCCTGACCTCGAAGGCCGCTCTCGAAGGGCGAACGCAAGCAGGTCACCGTGCTCTTCGCCGACCTGAAGGGCTCGATGGAGCTCCTGGCCGATCGCGACCCCGAGGAGGCGCGGAAGCTCCTCGATCCCGTGCTCGAACGCATGATGGAAGCGGTCCACCGGTACGAAGGCACAGTGAACCAGGTGATGGGCGACGGGATCATGGCGCTGTTCGGCGCGCCGGTTGCCCACGAGGACCACGCGGTGCGGGCGTGCTACGCGGCCCACGACATGCAGGCCACGATGCGACGCTACACCGAGGAGGTGCGGCACGCGCATGGGATCGAGCTACAGATCCGCGTGGGCCTGAACTCGGGTGAGGTCGTGGTCCGCGCCATCGGCAGTGACCTCCGCATGGACTACTCCGCCGTGGGCCAGACGACGCACCTCGCCGCTCGGATGGAGCAGCTCGCCACGCCCGGCACCATCCGGCTCACCGCGGACACCCTGCGCTTGGCGGAGGGCTACATCGAGGTGAAGCCCCTCGGGGCGGTGCCGGTGAAGGGACTGGAGACGCGCCTATCGACGTCTACGAGATGGTCGGCGCAGGCCCTCATCGGCTCCCGGCTTCACGCGGCGGCCGCTCGAGGGCTCACGCGATTCGTCGGTCGTGAGGCCGAGCTCGAGCGGCTCCGCCAGGCGCTCGGCCGGGCCGCCGCGGGGCACGGCCAGGTCGTGGCCCTCGTCGGCGAGCCCGGCGTGGGCAAGTCGCGACTAGTCTGGGAGGTCACCCACTCCCATCGCACCCATGGGTGGCTCATCGTGCAAGGCGAGCTCCGTGTCCTACGGGAAGGCCACGCCGTACCTGCCCGTGATCGACCTGCTCAAGGGCTACTTCAAGATCCAAGACCAGGACGATCCGCGGGCCGTCCGCGAGAAGGTCACCGGCAAGCTCCTGGCGCTGGACGAGGCCCTGAAGCCTGCCGTGCCCGCGTTCCTGGCGCTGCTGGACGTGCCGGTGGACGACGCGGCATGGTCGGCGCTCGACCCGCCGCAACGCCGTCAGCGGACCCTGGACGCGGTCAAGCGTCTGCTCCTGCGCGAGAGCCAGGTCCAGCCGCTGCTCGTCGTCTTCGAGGATCTCCACTGGATCGACGGCGAGACCCAGGCGTTCCTGGACAGTCTGGTCGAGAGCCTGCCGGCGGCCCGGATGCTCCTCCTCGTGAACTACCGCCCCGAGTACACGCATCGCTGGGGCAGCAAGACCTACTACATGCAGCTCCGGCTCGACCCCCTGCCGCCCGAGAGCGCCGAGGCCCTGCTGGATGCGCTCCTCGGGCAAGGACCCTGCCCTTCGGCCGCTCAAGCGCCTCCTGATCGAGCGGACCGAGGGGAACCCGTTCTTCCTGGAGGAGAGCGTCCGCACGCTCGTCGAGACGAAAGTACTGGCCGGGGAGCGCGGCGCCTATCGCCTCGCCCAAGCCCTTCCGAGCATTCAGGTCCCGGCGACGGTCCAGGCGGTCCTGGCCGCTCGGATCGACCGGCTGCCGCCCGACGAGAAGCGTCTGCTCCAGTCCGCGGCCGTGATCGGCAAAGACGTACCGTTCGGCCTCCTCCAGGCTATCGCTGCGGGACCGGAGGATGCGCTGCGCCGCGGTCTCGCGGCCCTTCAGGCGGCCGAGTTCCTGTACGAGACACGCCTCTTCCCCGACCTCGAGTACACGTTCAAGCACGCCCTGACCCACGACGTGGCCTACGGCAGTCTTTTGCAGGACCGACGCCGGCAGCTGCACGTGCGGGTCATCGAGGCCATCGAGCGGCTGTATCCCGACCGGCTCGCCGAGCAGGCGGAATGGCTCGCGCATCATGCCGTTCGCGGCGAGAGCTGGGAGAAGGCGGTGGCCTACCTCCAGCAGGCCGGGGCCAAGGCCATGGCCCGTTCGGCCCATCGGGAAGCGGTGACCTGCTTCGACCAGGCCCTGGCCGCGTTGGTCCATCTGCCGGAGACACGGGCGCGGGTCGAGCATGGGATCGATCTCCGGTTCGAGCTGCGCTATGCCCTCTCCCCGTTGGGGGAGTGGGATCGCGCCCTCGAGCATGTTCGGGCCGCCGAAACGCTGGCGGAAACCCTTGGCGACCAGCGGCGCCTGGGATGGGCCCTCGCCAACATGGCCACTCCATTGTCGCTGCAGGGACACCATGAGCACGCCGCTGAGGTCAGCGATCGCGCCCTCGCAATAGCCGGGACCGTGGAAGACTTCGAACTCCAGGTCGAGGCAACATTCTACCTGGCCGCCGCTCGCGCTTCGCTCGGGGATTACCGTCGAGCGGTGCCATTGCTCCGGGACGAAGTGAAATCCCTCGTCGGCGAGTGGCTCCATTGGGGGACTCCCGGGATTAGCTCCGTCCTGGCCCGTGGGTGGCTCGCCATGAGCCTCGCGATGCTCGGAGAGTTCCGAGAGGCCGTCTACTGGTGTGAAGAGGGGGTCCGGATTGCGGATGAGGCGGGCCAACCCTACAGTCGCATGCAGGCGCACCTCCGGGCGGGCGACGTGCACCTCGGCCTCGGCGACCTCGCGCACGCGATCACCCGGCTGGGTCAGGCGGTGCAACTCAGTCGGGATTCATTCCTGCGCTTCCGGGGGTGGCCCGCGGCGACGATGGCGCTGGCTCACGCCCAGGCCGGGCGGCCGAACGAGGCGCTCGCGCTGGCCGCCCAGGTGGTCGAATGGAGTGCCACGACGGTCGGCGCCCCTGCGTGGACGGCCTCCCGGCTTGGGGAGACGTATCTCCTCGCGGGGAATCTGGCTGACGCTACCCCACTGGCCGACCGCGCCCTGGCGCTGTCTCGTGACCGGAACGAGCGGGGGGTCGAGGCCCAGGCCCTGCGGCTTCTGGGCGAGATCGCCGCCCATCGCGATCCTCCCAAGGTCGAGACCGCGGAGACTCACTACCAGCAGGCCATCGCCCTCGCCACCGAACTCGGCATGCGCCCCCTCGTCGCCCACTGCCACCTCGGCCTCGGCAAGCTCTATCGACGGACCAGCGACCAGGCGAAGGCTTCTGAGCACCTGAGCACCGCGACGACGATGTACCGCGAGATGGGCATGAACTTCTGGCTGGCGCAGGCGGAGGCGTGAACCGGAGGTGGCCATGACGCGAGTGTTCCTAAGCGCCTTCCTCGCTCTGACCCTCCTCGCCGCGCCGGTCGCCGCCGAGGCGCAGCAGGCGGGGAAGGTCCCCCGGTCGGCTGGCTTGGTCTGCCCCGCCAGGCCACCCACGCTGAGTTCATCGGAGGGTTCCTGGAAGGGCTCCGACAGCTCGGGTACACGGACGGCAAGGACATCGTCATCGAATATCGATTCGTGGAGGGGCGGACTGAACGGCTATCGAGCCTCGCGGTCGACCTAGTGAACCTGCCCGTGGATGCCATTGTCGTCGTCGGCAGCCAGGTCGCGACCGCGGCCAAGCAGGCGACCAGGACCATCCCGATCGTCATGCTGACCGTGGGCGATCCTGTCGGGACAGGCTGGTCACCAGCCTTGCCAGGCCGGGGGGCAACGTTACCGGGGTGTCCGCGGGGCATGGCGATATCTCCGCGAAATGGCTCGAGCTGCTGCGCGAGGTCGTGCCCGCGCTTCCCGATCTGGTTTCTCTGGAGGATCCCCGCAGTCCCATGTCACCGATCTTCCAGAGAAGGTCCTCGGAGCCGCACGGACCCTCGGCGTGTCCGTGCAGGTCCTCCCGGTCACCACGCCCGATGATTCGACGCCGCATTCGCCGCCATGATCGGGGCCCACGTCCAGGGCTTCATCGTGGACGGCACTCCGGTGCCCCGTACCAGGCAGACGGAGATCGTGGGGTTTGCCGCCAGAAACCGTGTGCCCGCGATATACGCTGGCCGCGATTACGTTGATGCCGGCGGGCTGATGTCCTACAACCCGAGCCGTCCCGGACATGGGCCGGCGGGGCGCGCTATATCGACAAGATCCTCAAGGGAGCGAAGCCGAGCGACCTACCCGTCGAGCAGCCGACGAAGTTCGAGTTGGTGATCAACCTGAAGACCGCCAAGGCGCTCGGCCTGACGATCCCGCCGGCGGTACTGGCACGGGCGGACGAGATCATCCATCCATGAGGACGGTCGGTGGAGTCAAGCGACGTTCGCTAGTCGTCCCCTTCTTCGCCCGCATGGAGTTCACGTCGAGTCCCAGCCGGCAAGCGTCCACCAGCCATCCATTCGCGCACGAGGCGCATGATGTCGTGTTCGATCGTCGACGACCGGCAGTCGTCGAGGCGGGGCGGCCCAATCAATAGACCGGTCATGAGAGACCATGAATGATCCCGAGCACGCCCACACTGGAACGCATGCCTTGGGAGACGGAGTCGATCCAGGACCTCCTCACGCCAAGGCAGGCGCGGGCACCTGCCGCCCGCGGCGACGGAACTCGTCGTAGTCGATCTGGTCGCGCAGCATGATGAACAGCCGCACGAGGAGCTTCCGGGCGACCGCGACTTTGGCTTTGGAGCGCCCACGCCGATGGACGAGCGTGAAGTAGGTGCGCCTGAGGTCGGTATCGATGCGGGCCGCATGCGACGCGGCCTGACCGAGGGCGAAGCGGAGGAGCGTGCTGCCCTGCTTGGTAATGTGACCGAGGTGATACTTGTCGGCGGAAGCATTCAGGGCGGGGGCCAGGCCGACGTAGCTGACCACGTGCTTGCTGTCGTGGAAGCGAGCCACCGGGCCCAGGACGACGATGGTGGCGAGCGCGGTCAGGGCGCCGACGCCCGGGTGAGTGATCAGGCGTGGGGCATCGGGGTGGGCCAGGGCCGCCGCCGTGATCGCGTCGTCGAGCTCACGGATCTGCGCGTTGAGCCCCGTGAGCAACTGGAGGCTCTGGTCGCGACGCTGCGCGGTGTACGGGGGCAGCGCGAGCGCTTGCAGTTGGGTCAGGCCGACCTGGCGGAGCAGCTTGGAGCCACGGACGAGTCGGTAGTTGAGGGCGATGGCATGCAGCCCATTCTTGACCATGGTGCGGATGCGGACGAGGCGCATGCGGTGCGTGAGGAGCGCGCGGAGGTCTCGCGTGGCGGGATCCGGCACCCAGATGGTGGGGAAGCGATCGTGGCGCAGCAGGTCGAGGACGTGCAGGGCGTCGCGCCGATCAGTCTTGGTCTTGCGCACGACCATGGCGCGAATCTTTGCGGCATCGCCGACGAGCAGCGTGTGCCCGAGGCGCTGCATGAGCGTGTGAAACCAGCTGGCGTACCCGGTACTCTCGATGCCGACGGTCACCGGTCGGGGCAACGCCGCATAGAACTTTTCGATCGCAGGACCCTCGTGGACAAGCTGGTGTTCACTCACCTCTCCCGTGTGGGTGTCCAGCACCGCCACCTGCTGCTTGCGTGTGTGCAGGTCGCATCCCACGAATGTCATGGCGTCGGCCTCCTTTCGGAGAGCGCTGTCGCCCATGGCGAGCATAGCAACAGCGCGAGACCGTCCTCATGACATCAATGATTAGCCGGCGCGCGTTTGTTGTTGGAGCGGTCACCGCCGTAGCCACGCCCCGTTCTGCGGCGGCACAACAGACTAAAAAGGTGTATCGCATCGGGTTTCTGTGGGACACCCCCACGGTATGGCCGCACGCGCTGGAAGCATTCCGTCAAGGGCTCCGCGATCTGGGCTGGGTCGAGGGGCAGAACATCGCGGTGGAATACCGGTGGACCGAAGGGCGATTCGAGCGGCTGCCTAGCCTGGTGGAGGAGCTCGTCCGGCTCAAGGTCGATCTCATCGTCGCGCCGACGTCGATCTACACCGGGGCGGCGAAGCGAGCGACCTCGACGATTCCCATCGTCTTCGCAAGCCACGCCGATCCGATTGGCAGTGGCCACGTGGGCAGCCTTGCGCATCCAGGCACCAATGCCACGGGACTCACGATCGTCATGAGTGAGACGATGGCGAAGAGCCTGGAGTTGCTGAAGGAGACCGTGCCTGGGCTCAAGCGGGTGGCCGTTGTCTGGGATCCGGCCACGCCTTCCCATCGACCCGCCCTAAAGGCCGTCGAGGATATGAGCCGAGCGCTGGGTCTCCGGCTTCACACGCTGGCCGTGGGCAGCACCTCAGAGTTCGACACCACGTTTTCGCTAATTGTTCAAGAACGGGCCGGGGCGGTTCTGGTCCTTTCGACCCCGCTGTTCATGGGTGGGGCACACCGGCTGGCCGAGCTCGGCTTGACGCACAAGCTGCCGACGATGTTCGGACCGCGAGAACACGTGGAGGCGGGAGGCCTGCTCAGCTACAGCCCGGACCGTGCAGATCTTTATCGCCGCGCCGCCGCCTATGTCGACAAGATCCTGAAAGGGGCGAACCCCGTTGATCTTCCGGTCCAGCAAGCGACGAAGTTTGAGTTCGTCATCAATCTCAAGACCGCGAAGGCGTTGGGGCTGGCGATCCCGCCGTCGATCCTGGCGCGCGCCGACGAGGTGATTCAGTAGTGGACCGACGCGCTTTTCTCGCTAGCTCCCTGGGCCTCCTCGCCGCGCCACGCGTCGCCCGGGCACAGCCGGCGGGGAAGGTTCATCGCATCGGTCTATTGCGGGTCGGCGCCCCTCCGGCGACCTTCATCGATCCCTTCCGACAGGGACTTCGCGAGCTGGGCCACGTTGAGGGGTACTCCCTCATCATCGAGTATGGCCTCGCGGCGAGCATCGAGCAGCTCCCGGAAACGGCCGCCCAGTTGCTT
The DNA here is from genome assembly GCA_963765195.1 of uncultured Candidatus Rokubacteria bacterium. Taxonomy (GTDB): domain Bacteria; phylum Methylomirabilota; class Methylomirabilia; order Rokubacteriales; family DASRDR01; genus DASRDR01. The sequence goes on along the minus strand of CAVXVV010000079.1, from coordinate 14,111 downwards.
CGGCGCAAGGTGGACGTGCTCGTCGCCTCGGGGACCCCGTCAGTCGTACCGGCCAAGAACGCAACGAAGACGGTCCCGGTCGTGTTCGTGGCGGCCATCGACCCGGTGGCCACCGGCGTCGTGGCGAGCCTGGCACGCCCGGGCGGCAACGTCACCGGAGTCAGCGCCGTGTTCGCCGACTCCATGGGGAAGCGGGTGCAGCTGGTCAAGGAGTTATTTCCTAAAGCCACAAAGATTGGCTTCCTGGTGCGAGCGACCAGCCCGGCGACTCCTCAGTATGTCAAGGAAGTGGAGGGGGCGGCGCGGAGTCTGAGCCTGCAGGTACAGATTCTGAGGGTCCGCGACCCCGCCGATTTGGATGGGGCATTGAGCTCGGCCCAGGGGGCGAGCGCGCTCCTCCAAGTCGATGACGCGATGCTGACTACCAACCGAGCCCGGATTGCAGCTCTGGCGTTGAAGTATCGGCTGCCGAGTATCTCTGGACTCAGCGAGACAGTGGAAGCGGGCGGGCTCATGTCCTATGGGCCGCACTATGGCGAGCTGTACCGACAGGCCGCGACGCAGGTGGACAAGATACTGAGGGGCACCAAGCCCGCCGACCTCCCCGTGGAGCAACCCACAAAGTTCGAGCTCGTGATCAACCTGAAGACCGCCAAGGCGCTCGGCCTCACCATCCCGCCGGCGGTGCTCGCGCGGGCGGACGAGGTCATCCAGTAGATGGACCGGCGCACATGGCTACTGGGTGCCCTCGGCTTGCTCGTGGCTCCGCTCGCGGGCGAGGCGCAGGCGCCGGGCAAGATCCATCGGATCGGCCTTCTCGCCGGCTCCGGGCCGGGGACCCCGGAGGCTTCACACCTCTGGGAGGGCTTCTTCGCGGGGCTGCGCGAGCTCGGATACGTCGAGGGTCGAAACCTCGTCATCGAGAGCCGCTGGTACGGAAACGCCACCGAGCAGCTTCCCGCGCTCGCGGCCGAGTTGGTGAGGCTCCCGCTCGACGTGCTCGTCGTGGGGACCACGCCTGCGCCGGAAGCCGCCAAGCGCGCCACGTCGACCATCCCCATCATCATGCTCAGCCATCCCGATCCGGTGGGAAGCGGGCTCGCGGTCAGTCTCGCGAAACCGGGGGGCAACGTCACGGGACTGTCTCCCATCTTCTCCGAGCTGCGCGGCAAGCAGTTGCAGCTGCTCACGGACGTGGTGCCTGGGCTCGATCGCGTCGCGGTCCTCACGAATCCGGCCATTTCGTCCCAGGCGCTCGATCTGAGAGACCTCCGCATCGCCGCTGAGTCGCTGAAGGTGCGACTCCAGGTCGTGGAGGCTCGGGCGCCGGGCGAGTTTGCCGGGGCGTTCTCGGCGGCGGCGAGGAAGCGGGCCGGTGCTCTCATCGTGTTCGCGGGGTCACTGTTCTTCTCGCATCGGGCCCGGCTCGTGGAGCTGGCGGCCCAGCACCGGCTGGTGTCGATGTACACGTTCAGGGAGTTCGTGGCGGTGGGGGGCCTCATGGCGTATGGGGCCGACCTTCGCCACAACTGGCGCCGTGGGGCTTGGTACGTGGACCGGATCCTGAAAGGCGCCAAACCCGCCGACTTGCCCATTGAGCAACCAACGAAGTTCGACCTAACCATCAACCTCAAGACGGCCAAGGCCCTCGGCCTGACCATCCCGCCCTCTGTGCTCGCGCGGGCGGATGAAATCATCGAGTAGGCTGCCGGACGTCTCGGCGTTCGCTAGCCACAGGCGTGCCTACTTTCAGGGGAGGGTCTTGCTCATGATCTATGTGTCTGCGCACCGAGGGAACGACGTGAATCCTGGCACCATCGCGTCGCCCGTGCGACAGATCGCCAAGGGCGTCGATCTAGCCACCGCGGGCGACACGGTGATGGTTCTGGACAGCGGAGACTATGCGCCCTTCAGTGTTGGGAAGACACTATCAGTAGTGGCAAAAGGCGTGTATGCAGAGGTGGTAGCGCCCGCAGCCCCGCCCGCGAGCCGCGCTGTGTCCGTGAATGCCGGACCGACGGACGTCGTGGTGCTTGATGGACTCGCCCTGCGGGGAGCCGGGGCCACAATCGGGATCTCGTTCGGCTCGGGAAAGGTGCTGCGTGTTGAGAACTGCTCGATCAGCAACTTCCTCAGCAGCCCGGAGGGACTTTCAGGATGCGGGATCGAGGCCTTGGCGGCCGGCGTGCTAACCCTTGCCGACACGGTGCTACGCGACAACAGTGGGGGGATCAACTTTCAGGGAGGCTCGACCATCCGAGGTGAGATCCGCAGGTGTCGGATCGAGGGTCGCGGCCGGCTCACCGCACCCGACACCGTTGACGTTAACGCGATCGGCGTCCAAGTCGGAATCTCGAACCGTGTAACCGTTGCCGATAGCCGGATCACTGGCTACGGCCTCGGATTCTATGTTCGCGGCAATGCAGGCTCGCCGCTGGCGGCACTGACCATCACGGGCTCGACCGTCACGAACAACCGCATCGGTGTATATGCTGACCGCACCGGCCAGGTCCATCTGGCCGGCTCCACCATTTCGTTGAACGAGACGGGTTTGTTCACACTCAACAACGGGATTATTTACACGTCTGGAGACAACGCGACTCTGGGGAACTTCAGTCTCAACATCGGAGCGGGAACCGTGTTCTTCGCGTCGGACTTGAGTTAGTGGCTCCCGCTGATCGTCTCCCGACTTCCGTGGCCGTCCGACCGCACAGTCCCGAGCGCGTAGTGCCCGAATATTCGGCCGAGCCTTACCCATAGCCGTTCCGGGGTGAGCCCGGTAGGATCGGCCCATGACGGCAGATCTCTACCCCTTGCAGGTGTTGCTCGTGACCCTCGCGGGATGGGTCAATCGCCACCAACAACACGTCATCGAGTATCTGGTGGAGGAGAACCGGGTCCTCAAGGGGCAGCTGGAGGGGCGCCGCCTCCGGCTGACCGACGACCAGCGCCGACGCCTTGCGGCGAAAGGTCGTCCACTCGGTCGCCGGGTCCTGCGGCAGGTCGCCACGATCGTGACCCCCGACACGATCCTGCGATGGCACCGGCAGCTGATTGCCCGGAAGTGGACGTTCACGCCGAAGCGGCCAGGCCGCCCCCGGATCATGCAGGAGATCTCGTCGCTCATTCTACGGATGGCCATGGAGAATTCGACGTGGGGCTACACGCGGATCCAGGGAGCGCTGAAGAACCTGGGCCACGGCGTGGCCCGGAGTACCGTCGCCAAGGTGCTCAAGGCCCACGGGATCCCGCCGGCTCCCGACCGGCCGACCTCTTGGCGGACGTTCCTGCGGGCTCACTGGGGCGAGATCGCGGGGGCCGACTTCTTCACCACCGAGGTCTGGACGCCTCGAGGACTGATCACCTACTACACGCTTTTTGTGATCGATCTCCGGAGCCGACGGGTTCACGTGGCGGGCTCGACGCCCACCCCGGACGCGTGGTTCATGGCGCAGGCGGCGCGGCGACTGACTGATGTGGTCGATGGGTTCCTGGTGGGTCACCAGATCCTCATCTGCGATCGAGACAGGAAGTGGACCCACGGATTCCGCCACATCCTCGAAGACGCCGGGGTGCGGATCGTGCTGACGCCGGTCCAGGCGCCGAATGCCAACGCCTACGCGGAACGATTTGTGCGCTCCATCCGCGAGGAGTGTCTCGACCGCCTCATCTTCTTCGGAGAACGTCGGCTGCTCCGCGCCCTCGATGCGTTCGTGGCACACTACCACCGGGAGCGGAACCATCAGGGGCTCGGCAACGAGTTGATCATCCGCGAGACCCGCCCGCTCTGGGCCACCCAGGTGCGTTGCCGTGAGCGGTTGGGCGGACTGTTGCGCTACTATCACCGCGCGGCTTGAGCACGGGCGCAGTTTTCGGACACTACGGGCGGGACGATTGCCGATCTCCAGCGCGCAGCTCACGCGCTTGGCTTGATGTTCTGGTTCAGTCGAAACAGGTTTGTCGGATCGTATCTGGTCTTCAAGGCGACGAGGCGGTTGTAGTTGGCGGCGCCATAGCTGTTGCGCACCAGCTCCTCGCCCTCCTCGCCGAGGCCCGCGAAGTTGAGATAGGCGCGGCCGCCGGAATGATGCTTCATGTCGCCCCAGAAGGCGCGCGACCAGGACAGGTTGCGCTCGTCGTCGGCCGGATCTTTCCAGATCGAATCGATGCTCAGCATGTAGCGCATGTTGCGCTCGCCGAAGGCGGTCGCGTTGCCGGCCACCCGGCCGACGGCGCCGCCCAGATACCACACCGAGCAGAGCGTCAGGTCGGAGGGGCGATCGGCGGCGCGTGGCGCGATCTCGTCGATCATCCGGTCGTCCAGGCCGTTCAGATAGAGCGATTTGAAGTAGGCGCGATGAACGCCCTTGGGGAACAGCCCATCGTAGAGCTTCTGAACGCTGCAGTAGGGCATCCGGCCGCTGATATCCAGCACCGGCGTGGCCAATTCGCGCAGCGGCCTGACGGCTTGTTCGCCCTCGTGCGCCGGGCCCGCCCACACCCCGGCCAGAGCCATGACCCGCGCGCCCCATGTCTCCTCGGGATATTCCGGATCCGTGGGGATCGTGGAGAATTCGACCAGCGTTCCGCCGATCTCGTCGGGCGCGGTTGCCATGAAATCGCGCCAGCCCTTCATCACCTGGGCGGCGTCCTCGACTCCGGTAGATCACGCCCAGGAACATCACCTCCGGCCCGACCGGATGCAGCTGGAACTCGAACGAGGTGACGACGCCGAAATTACCGCCGCCCCCGCGCACGGCCCAGTAGAGATCGCTGTTCTCGGCCGCGCTGGCGGTGCGAAGCTGGCCGTCCGCGGTGACGATGTCGACCGACAGGACGTTGTCGAGGCTGAGGCCATACTTGCCGCGCAGCCAGCCGAGGCCGCCGGCGAGCGTCAGCCCGCCCACGCCCGTCGCCGAGACGACGCCGCCCGGCGTCGCCAGGCCGTGGGCTTGCGCCTCGCGGTCGAAATCGCCCCAGGTTGCGCCGCCTTGCACCCACGCCCGCCGCGCCTTGGGATCGACCCGGACCGCGTTCATCCGAGACAGATCGATCATGATGCCGCCGTCACACGAACCGCTGCCCGCTGAGTTGTGGCCGCCGCACCGCACCGCAGTCAGAAGCCCGTTCTCGCGGGCGAAATTGACCGCGTGGACGATGTCGGCGGTGCCGTTGCAGCGGGCGATGAGCGCCGGCTTCTTGTCGAACATGGCGTTCCAGATGAGCCGCGCACCGTCATAGCCTTCGTCACCTGGTTGGAGCACTTCCCCGCGCAGGTTGGCGCGCAACGCTTTTGCCGCCGCTTCAAGACTAGTGGCGCTCGTCGGTTTGTCATGCTTGTCCCCCCTTGCTAGCCGCGCGGCAACGCAGGGCCGGCGCGGCAAATCCGAGATCATGACGGTTCAAGAGTATGGTTGAGCCCGAGCCTTCGTAAGAGGCAGAATGGACACTAACGGGGCAAATGTGACACCGCGCTGACCTGGGAGGATCGATGGCAAGATCCGAAGCGAAGTTGCCGCGCATCTGTCTGCTCGCCGCGGCGGAAACCTCTCCCGCGGTGCTCTATGGCCTCTATGACGTCCTGAGTACGGCAGGGGCGGTCTATTCCGAACTGACCAGCGGGAATCCGGCGGAGAAGATGCTCGACGTCAGGATCGTGGCCGCCACCACCGATCCGTTCCGTTGCTTCGGCGGTGTGATGGTCGAACCGCATGACGCCATCGACCGGTTAAATGAAACCGATGTCGCGATCGTGTGCGATATGTATACGCCGATCGACACGCCGCCGCGCGGGCGCTACGGGCGAGAGATCGATTGGCTGAACCGAATCCACGCCAAGGGTGCCATCCTCGGTTCCGTCTGCTCGGGCTCCCTGGTACTCGCCGAGGCGGGCCTTCTGGACGGACTGCAGGCAGCCGGACATTGGGCCTATCGCGAATTGTTTCGTGACCATTATCCGAAGGTGAAGTTTCGGGTGGATTCGATCTTGAGCGTTGCCGGTGAGCAAGACCGGATCGTAACGGCGGGGGGCGTGACCGCCTGGCAGGAACTGGCGCTCTATCTGATTGCTCGGCTTTGCGGGCCCCAGCATGCGATCAGGACGGCCAAGATCCACATCCTGTCAGATCACTCGGAGGGTCAGTTGCCCTTTGCCGTGATCACGCCGCGTGTGGGGAACACCGACGCCGTCATCGCCGACTGCCAACACTGGATCGCTGAGAATTACGCTTGCCAGAATCCTGTGGCCAGCATGATCGCTCATTCGGGCCTCAAGTCCCGCACCTTCGCCCGACGGTTCTTGGCGGCGACGGGCTTTCATCCGGTGGATTATGTGCACGCGGTTCGCATGGAGGAGGCGAAACAACGCCTGGAAACCGATACCGTCAGCGTGGAGGAAATCGGCCACATCGTGGGCTATGAGGACCCCACCTTCTTTCGCCGCCTGTTCAAGCGCAAGGTCGGCCTGACCCTTGCGGCATACCGGCGAAAATTCTCCAAGATCGCAGCGATCGGACCTTCGGGGACGCAATACTCAATTCCGGCGCCTCGGCAGCGGAATTTCGGATGACGGCCCATGGGCCAACCTGCCCGCCGAGGCGGTCGTCTGAGGAACCCCTTTGACCCAGGCTGAAGAATTCCACTCTTGTCCAAATTGCGTTGTGAGCGGATGAGCCCTGTCCTGGTCAGAAACCCCATCGGTCCGATCCTCTCTCCCTCCGAAGCACGGTGAGGGAGCGTGACTCGCGCTGGCGTCGGGGGCGGCTCTGATCATGATCACCGTGGGCAAGGAGCCGACATAGACGCGAGCCTGGACCGCCACCTGACCGGGCGGCCGCATGCTGGAACACGCTGCGGAGGCTGAGCCGGCGCCCGACGAGGATCAGGCGACCCGCTGATAGCGATGATGGAGCCCGCCAACCTGCGGAATGGCGATGATCCCGCCACATGGTGGGGGTTCGATGACTCGGGGCTGGGGACTGTTGTTGTCGAGCGATTGGTGTGGTCGCGTGGTGTTGTAGTAGGCACCGTAGGCGTGCAGGAGTCGGCGGAGGTGGGCCTCGCTCAGAATGAGGCAATGATCCAGGCACTCGCGGCGAAGGGAGCCGATGACCCGCTCGACAAACGGGTTCTGCCAGGGCGCGCGCGGGGCGATGCGGACCTCGCGGATCCCCATCCTTTTGACTCGCCGCGCGAACTCCTCGCCGTAGATCGCGTCTCGATCACGAAGCAGGAATCTCGGAGCCGACTCGTCCGGGAACGCCTCGATGATTTGCTGAGCGGTCCAGACTGCCGTCGGGTGGTCCGTGACGTTGAGGTGGAGGAGCTCGCGGCGGTCGTGGCGAAGCACGACGAAGACGAAGAGCAAGCGGAACGTGAGCGTCGGCACGAGGAAGAAGTCGACGGCGACGATGTCTCTGGCATGAGTGGCAAGAAAGGCCCGCCACGTCGGGGAGGGCCGCGGCGACATCCGGTGCATGTACTTGGCGACGGTCAGCTCGGCGACCTCGTAGCCGAGCAGGGCGAGTTCCGCCTGGATGCGCCGCCGGCCCCATGTCGGATTCTCCCGCGCCATGCGTCGGATGAGGCGGCGGATCTCGGCGTCAAGCTTCGGGCGGCCGACCGGGTTTGGCCTGGACTTCCACCGCCAGTAGAGCCGGAAGCCTTGGCGGTGCCACGTCAGAACCGTGGCGGGCTGCACGATGACGAGACTGGACCGCCAACTCACCCAGACCCGTGACAGCCAGACCCAGAAGACGCGATCCCACCGAGCCAGACGCGGTCGACCCACCGACCGCTGGAGGACGAGGAGTTGATGGCGCAGCGCCAGGTTCTCGATGGCGACGGCCGCCGACCCGAAGAGCACGGCGCGGAGGAACATCCACAGACCGATCACGTATATCATGGGCCCCCCAGCCTCAGGCATGGCGTCTGGGCCGAGACTCTACCGGATCAGCGTTGGCGAGGGAAGTTTAGGCGGGAGAAGCAGACGGAGTTTTCGACCGGGACAGGCGGGGGCCGGCCACGTGACGGCTTGCGCCGCTCAGTCGAGCGAGAACTGCGTCACGATCCAGCGGTCGCTCTGCTCGTACCCGCTGGCCGTGATCAAGACGCCGTTGGTGAGGCTGCCGAGATCCACCGCCGGAACCACATGTAGGAGGCTTCCTCGATGCTGAACTGCCGCGTGCGGTGGTCGACGCGCTCCACCCGACCGGCAATCGCAAACCCCATTGCTCTTCCGAGCGGTGCAATGTCCGTGACCCGCAGGACGCGAAGAACCAGCTCACACGGATGGCACCTCCAGTAGCACTCGAACCTGACTCCGGAGGCTCGCTACCCCTTGACCGACCCCCGGGTGAGCCCCGTCACCAGATATCGCTGCAGGCACAGGTACAGCGCGAGCGCCGGGAGAGACATGAGGATCCCGCCGGCCATAAGGGTGTTCCACTGGAAGAAGTACTCCTGCTGATAGGCCAGCAGGCCGAGCCCGATGGTGAACTTCGCCGGCGTGGACAGGATCGCCAGGGCGAACATGAAGTCGTTCCAGGCGGTGATGAAGGCGAACAGGGCCGTCGCCACGATCCCGGGCGCCGCCAGGGGCAGGGCGATGCGGGCCATGGCCCCGACCCGGCTGCACCCGTCCACCATCGCGGCCTCCTCCAGGTCGGGGGGGATCGTGTCGAAGAACCCCTTCAGGAGCCAGGTGCACAGGGGGATGGCGAAGGTCATGTAGACGATGCCGAGCCCGAAGTGCGTGTCCAGCAGCCGCAGCCCCTTGAGATGGACGTACAGGGGCAGGAGCAGGACGACTCCGGGCAGCATCTGCCCCACCAGGATGGCGTACATCAGGCCCTGGCGTCCAGGGAACCGGAACCGCGAGAAGCTGTAGCCGGCCAGGGCCGACAGCGCGGTGGCCAACAGCGTCACCAACACCGTCACCTTGACGCTGTTCCCGTACCAGGCGGGGAACGAGAGGCTGGGATCCGGCGAGGCGAGCACCTCGCCATAGGCGCCGAGGCCGTATTTCGAGGGCAGCAGACGAAAGTACGGATCCCCGCTGAAGGACGCCAGCGCCATCCACGCCAAGGGGAAGACCGAGATCGCGACGTACGCGAGTACCGTGCTCCCGAGAAGAAGCGGTCGCCGGCGCCGGATCACGCCCGTATCCTCACTCGAGGGCTCGCGTCGACTTCAGGTACAGGACACCGAACAGCAACGAGAAGATCAGGAGGGCCACGCCGACGGCCGAGGACTCCCCGAACCGGAAGGCCTCGAAGGCGGCCTTGTAGGCGCTGATGACGATGAGCTCGGTCGCATTGCTCGGCCCGCCCTGGGTCATGACCCACACAATGGCGAAGTCGTTGATGTGCCACACGGTGAGGATGAGGGCCGTGACGAGGCTGACCGGCTTGAGCAGCGGGAGCGTGACGTGCCGGAATCGCCGCCAGGCGGAGGCCCCGTCCACGGTGGCTGCCTCGTACAGCTCGTCGGGAATCGTCGACAGGCCGGCCAGGCACATCACCTGGACGAACGGGACGACCTTGAACGCTCGCGCCAAGATCACGGCCGGGAGCGCGGTCTGGGCCTGGCCGAGCCAGGCAATGGTCCCCCGGGCGAGCCCGAGGGCCATCATGAGGTTGTTGACGATGCCGTCGTAATACAGCATGACGACCCAGGCCAGCGCCCACGGCACGACCGGCATCGCGAACGGGATCAGCGTCAGCGTCCGGGCCGCCGCCCGCCCCCGGAACTGCTCGTTCAGGAGCAGCGCCGCCCCGAGGCCTCCCGTTATCTCGATGATGACGCACGCCACCACGAAGATCCCGGTGACGCGCACGGCGTTCCAGATCAGTGGGCTTTGGAAGGCGGCGTGGTAGTTGGCCAGGCCCACAAACGGGTGCGCGTCCCCACCTGACCGCTGGGCGAGCAGGTACCAGTCCGTGACGCTCATGACCACGACGTTGAACACCGGTAGGAGCAGGGTGCCGGCGACGACCGTGATCGCGGGAAGGACCAGGATGTAAGGAAGCCAGCGGGGCTTCAGAGACCCTCCGCCCTGCCTGCCGCCCGGCGGAAGCGCGGCGGCCGTGTCGACTCAGACGCCCGGACCGGCACGGTCGAAGAGCCCCAGGCCAGCGTCGGACGGCCGAGGTGCCTTCGGACCGGGCGCTACTTCCGCATGATCTCGGCGATCTCCTCCTGGGCCTTGCCGAGCACTGCCCGGGCGGGCTGGCCCTCGACGAGGATCTTCTGGAAAGCGGTATCGCCGAAGCGCGAGTAGACCTCCCGCTTCTTGAGGTTACTCTGCCGCGGGATGTGCGCGTAGTACTTGGCGTGGAAGTCGAAGAACTCCACGACGTGCTTGTACTTGACCGGGTCCAGGGTCTTCACGACGTCCGTCCGGATCGGCATCTGGCCGCCCTCGGCGAGGATGGTCTGCCCTTCCCGGCTACCGAAGAACTTCATGAACTCCAGCGCCGCCGGCAGCTTCTCCACCGGGATCTCGTTCCGGATGCCGAAGGCCTGCCACCCGATGTTGACGCCCGGTTTCCACGTCTTTCCCTGCCAGTTGACGCTCATCTTCCTCAGCCACCCGATGTTCTGGAACTCGTCCGGCTTGAGCATCCGGAATCCCTCGATCATCCCCAGGTGCACGAACACGATGGCGGCTTTCTTCGTCAGCAGAAGGTCGGTGGCGGCCTTCTCGCTCGTCCAGACCCCCGGGACGACGACCTTGTGCTTGTGTACCGCATCGGCCAGGAGCTCCATGGCATGAACGCTGGCGGGGCTGTTCACCGAGACGCGTTCCGCCGTGTAGGGACCCTGGTCACTCGGGAAGAAACCGCCGCCGATCGTCCAGGCCAGCTGCTCCCAGTGAAGGATGTCGTACGTGTCGCGGCCGTTGGTGAGCCCGAGCCCGTACTGGTCGATTCGCCCGTCCTTGTCCCGATCGATGGTCAGCTTCTTGGCCGCCTCGATCAGGTCGTCCCAGGTCTGCAGGTTCTCGGCCCGGATCCCGGCCTCCGTGAAGGCCGGCTTCCAGTAGGCGTACCCCCAGCTGGCGCCACCGACGGGCAGCGCGGAAATCTTCCCGTCCACCATGAAGTCCGCCATCATGGCCTTGTCGAAGCCCTCGCCGCCGAGATACGCCCACTGGTCGAGGTGACTGTCCAGGGGCATGAAGCCCTTTCCCACCTTCGCGTGGGAATAGAAGGTCATCGCCACGGACTCGCAGATGTCGGGGGCGTTCCCGGCCGCCATTTCAGTGAGGATCTTGGCGTGGTACTCGGCCAGGGGATAGCCGTAGGCATTGATCTTGATGCCGGGATGGCGCTGCTCGAAGGTCTTGATCAGGGTCTGGTACGGGCCCTTCAGGTTGGCCCTGAACAGGAGCTCCGACGCGACGTTCAGCGTCACGTCGGCAAGGGCCTCGGTCCCGACCAGGAGAAGCATAGCCAGGGCCAAGACGAGCCGCTTCATGAGGTTGTCTCCTCTCCAGATGGCGGGCCGGACGTTCTCACCTCGTCAACGCGCCGCTATGGCGCCCTTCCGCCGGCGGCGCGATTCTAGTCGCCCGGCTTCCGAGTGTCAATTCAGCGATCGCCCACCGCGCCGGCCGTGATGGGCTTGCGTCTCACCGGCAGCTGGGATGTCATGGGGCGACGCCGTGGACCGCGAGTCGTTCATGCACCGGCGGCGCGCCTGGGCCTCACGCGTGGACCGGACCAGCACCTGAGGAGGAAGGCCGACGTGAGAACGTATCCGGAAGGCACGCCGTTCACTGGGGTGATCGGGCGCACGGTCGGCGAGTCGGTGGCCGCGTGGCCGGTCTCCCCCCGGGCGAGCAGCGGGGCGCCGAACGTCGTGTTCGTGCTGCTCGACGACGTGGGCTACGCGCAGCTCGGGTGCTTCGGAGCCGACATCCGCACACCGACGTTCGATCGGCTGGCCGACGGCGGCCTGCGGTACCGGGACTTTCACACGACCGCCATCTGCTCCCCCACCCGGGCTTGTCTCCTCACCGGACGCAATCACCACTCCAACGGCGTCGGGATCATCCAGGAGATGGCGACCGGGTTCCCCGGCTACAACGGGCGGGTGCCGCGCGAGAATGGCTTCCTCTCGGAGATCCTCCAGGCGTGCGGCTACGCGACGTTCGCCGTCGGCAAGTGGCACCTCGCCCTGGCGAGCGAGTACGCGTCGGGTGCGTCCAAGGCCCGCTGGCCGCTCGCCCGCGGCTTCGAGCGCTACTACGGGTTCCTCGGCGGCAAGACCAACCAGTGGTGCCCCACCCTGGTCCACGACAACCACTACATCGATCCGCCGCGGACACCGGAGGAGGGCTACCATCTCAACGCCGACCTGGCCGACCGGGCGATCGAGTTCATCACCGACCTGCGCACCGTCGGGCCGGACCGCCCGTTCTTTCTCTACTTCTGCCCCGGCGCCGGACACGCGCCGCACCACGTGGAGCCGGAATGGATCGAGCGCTACCGGGGCCAGTTCGACAAGGGCTGGGATCGCTGGCGCGAGGAAGTCTTCGCTCGCCAGCTCTCGTCGGCGTCGTCCCGAAGGGAACCAGGCTCTCGCCGCGGCCCTCCTGGGTGCCCGCCTGGGGTGACCTCACCGTCGACGCCCGGCAGCTCTACGCCCGGCAGCAGGAGGTGTACGCGGCGTTCCTCGAGCAGACGGACCACCACATCGGCCGCGTGTTCGCCTTCCTGACCCAGCTCGGCGAACTGGACAACACCCTCATCTTCGTGGCCTCCGACAACGGCGCCAGCGCCGAGGGCGGCGTCCACGGCTCGTTCAACGAGCTCCAGTTCCCGAACCGCGTGGAGGCGACGATCGAGCAGAACCTCGCCCGGCTCGACGAGTGGGGCAGCGTGCGCTCGTATCCGAACTACTCCTGGGGGTGGGCCTGGGCCGGGAACACTCCCCTGCGCCGCTGGAAGCGCTACCTCCACCAGGGCGGCATGAGCGATCCGCTGCTCGTGCACTGGCCGCAGGGCATCCGGGCCCGCGGCGAGGTGCGCGGGCAGTATGTCCACGTGATCGATGTCGTGCCGACGGTGTTGGAGGCCCTTGGCCTGGAGCCGCCCGCCCTGCTCAACGGCGTCCCGCAGCGCCCCCTGGAGGGCGTGAGCTTCCGGCACACGTTCGACGACGGCGCCGCGCCCACGCGGAAGACGGTCCAGTACTACGAGATGATCGGGTCCCGGGCCCTCTGGAGCGACGGGTGGAAGGCGGTGGTGGAGCAGCCCCAGGGGGAGTCCCTGACCGAGGAGACCCTCGCCCGCCAACGCTGGGAGCTCTACCACGTGGCCGAGGACTTCTCCGAGTGCGAGGACCTCGCGACGCGGCACCCGGCTAAGCTCGCCGAGCTGGTGGAGCGCTGGTGGGTGGAGGCTGCGAAGTACGACGTCCTGCCGCTCGACGCCCGGATGCAGGCGCGAATGGCCGAGCGGAAGGCGACGCCGACCCAGGCGGAGACCCGCCACGTGTACTATCCGGGCGGCGCGCCGGTCTTCGAGTACGGTGCGGTCAACCTCAAGAACCGCTCGCACGTCATCACCGCCGAGGTCGAGATCCCCGCCGGCGGCGCCGAGGGTGTCCTCCTTGCCCATGGCAGCTGGTTCGCCGGCTACAGCCTGTATGTGAAGAATCGGCGCCTCCACTACGTCCACAACTACCTCGGGCTCGCGGAGTACCGGATCAGCGCGACCGAGGACATCCCCTCGGGGGCGGTCCGCCTCCAGTTCCGGTTCACGCGCACCGGGGAGCACCGCGGCATCGGGTCCCTCCACGTCAGCGACCGCCAGGTCGGCTCGGGCGAGATTCCCCAGATGGTGCCGGCCGTGATCGAGACTTCCGGCGAAGGGCTCTGCTGCGGCTACGACAGCGGCCTGCCGGTCACCGAGCAGTACCGGGCCCCCTTCCGCTTCACTGGCCGCATCGCGAGGGTCCTTGTCGAGGTGGACGGAGCGGAGCCCATCGATGCCGAAGCAGAGGCGCGCTCGGTGATGATCGAGCAGTGACCTGGGGGAATCCCGGAATTAGCGCGATCGAGGTGGTCACAACTGACCAGCTGGGCTGGATACCACGCCGCAAGG